>CAWHHB010000011.1:0-11968 GCA_963828995.1 uncultured Actinomycetota bacterium | reverse complement strand
ATGCTCGGCATCTGCCTCGGGCACCAGGCGCTGGGCGTGGTCTACGGCGCCACGGTCGGCCGGGCGCCCGAGCTCCTGCACGGCAAGACGTCGGTCGTGCGCCCACGACGGCAGCGGCGTGCTCGCCGGGCTCCCGTCGCCGTTCACCGCCACGCGCTACCACTCGCTGACGATCGACCCCGACACGATGACCGACCAGCTGGTCGCGACTGCGCACACCGAGTCGGGCGTGATCATGGCGGTCCGCCACGTGTCGCTGCCGCTGGAGGGCGTGCAGTTCCACCCCGAGAGCGTGCTCACCGAGGGCGGTCACCGGCTGCTGGCCAACTGGCTGGTCACCTGCGGCCAGGCCGACGCCGTCCAGCGGGCCGAGGGCCTGAGCCCGCTGGTGCACGACGCCGAGGGGGTCGCCCGCATGGTTGCCGCAGGCTAGTGGCCGCCGCGGGCCCGGCAGCCGTCGTCGAGCGGGTGGAGGTCGCGAGCCCGCGGGGCTGGCTGGGCCGGGTGGCGGTCGTCGCGGTCGTGGTGCTGGCGTTCCAGGCGTTCACGCTGTGGGCGGCCGTGGACCGTCCGGGCGGCCGGTGGCTGTACGGCGGCCTGGCGGTGGCGACGCTGGTGCTCAGCACCGCCCTCGTCGTGGGGGTGCTGCGGGCGCTGCGGGCGCGCCCGGTGATCGAGCTGACCGAGGACGCGCTGCTGATGTGGGACGGCCGGGTGCTCTACCGCGCGTTCGACGTGCTGCGGCCGCAGGTGCGTGCGGTCGCAGTCCTGGACGTGCCCCACCCCACCGTCGGCCGGGGCGAGTTCGGGCTCAGCCCGTGCGCCGAGCCGTGGAACCTGCGGATCACCTTCGACGGGCCGGTGCTGTGCCTGGTCGCCCGCTCCGGACCCTGGGGCAACTGGTTCTGGTCGTGGGTCCTGCCAGGTGGGGTGGGCCGGATCCGGCCGCCGCGACGGCTGCACGCGTACGAGGGGGTGCTCGTCCGCGCGGTCGACCCCGAGCGCGCCCAGCGCCAGCTGACCACCTGGGCCACCGGCCACCACCGGCCGTAGTCCTCTCCCAGGGCCCACTCTGTGCCGGTTGCTCGGGGAAAGGGGGCGCTGCCGGCCGGATTTCGCCGAGCAGGGAGCACGAAGTGGGTCTGAGCCGGGGGGTGGCGCGGGTCAGTCCTCGAGGATCTCCTCGAGCCAGCCGCGGACGGGGAAGTCCCACTCCGCGTGCGCCTCGGGCGGCGCGGTGACGAGTGCCGCCCGCCAGGCCAGCGCCCGGGTGACCCGCCCGGCCTGCCGCGCCCAGACGACCAGCTGCACGAGGTCGCGGCGGTCGCCGTACGGCGTGAACGGCTCGAGGTAGGCGTCGCGCGCCCGGCGGACGAGCGGGTCGTCGGGGCCCACCCCGGCGTGGTGCGCGATCGAGTTCAGCGTCGCCAGCATGGTCCCGAACGGGTGACCGAGGCTCGCATCGCCCCAGTCGAGCACCCGCACGCGGCTGCCCTGCACGCAGACGTTGGCCGAGTGCAGGTCGTCGTGCTGCAGCGTGTCCGGGATGCCGGAGGCGGCCAGCGCGGCACACCAGCGCCGGTACGCCGGCAGCCGGGCCTCCAGGGCGGCGCGCCGGTCCGGGCCCAGGCCGCCCCGCGCCTCGTCGACCCCGGCGAGCTCGCGGACGAGCTCCGCCGCCTGCCCCGGCAGGGTGGCCGGTGAGCGCGACGGGACCCCGATCGCCACCAGCTCGTCGTGGTGGCCGGCCAGGCTCAGCTGCGCCTCGGCGTAGCGGGGCAGCAGCCGCACCCACCAGGGCTCCTGGTCGGTCGGGGCCGCGAGGACACGCAGCGTGGGCCCGGCGTCGCGCTGCAGCGACCACCCCCGCTGCTCGTCCACGGCCAGCAGGTCGGGCACCAGCTCGGGCACCCACCGCACCAGCTGCCGGTGCAGCCGCGGCTCGTGGCGGGTGCCCGCGGCGTTGACCTTGAACCACACCGGGCCCAGCGTGGTGCCGAACGCGACCGCCCCCGACCAGATCCGGCGGTGGTGCACCTCCCCGACGGAGGTCACCTCACCACCGTGGGCCGACACCTGGGCGGCCACCCACCGGCGGGCCTCCTCCGGCAGCGCGTCGGGCAGCGCCCCCGGCGCTCCGACGGCGCCTCCGGCCGGCTGGGTCACCTCGAGGTCGTCGTCGGGCTGGCGGACGGGCTCCCGGTCGGCGTCGGGCTCGGGGTCCCGGGCGGGGTGGCCGACGGGGTCTCCGTCGGCGTCTGGGTCTCCGTCGGCGTCGGCGTCGCGGTCTCGGTCGGGGTGGGTGTCGGCGTCGGGGTGGGCTTCGGCGGGATCGGCTGGGCCACCGTGAGCGTGATCAGGGTGCCGACATCGACCTTGTCGCCGGCCCGGGTCTGGGCCAGGACGGTGTTCTCGGGCTGGTCGCTCTCCTGGAACTTCGTCTCGGTGCGCAGCCGCGCGTCGGCCAGGATGTTCTTGGCCTCGGACCAGTCCTTGTCGACCACGTCCGGCACCTCGACCTTGCCGCTGGAGATGTCCAGGACCACCGACGAGCCCTCGGCCACGGTGCTGTGCGCCGCGGGCGTCGTCCGCACGACGTTGCCCTTGTCGACGTCGGGGTCGTCGACGGTCTTGGTGTCGCGCACGGTCAGCCCCTGGCTGCGCAGTGCCTCCCGCGCGGCGGCCTCGCTGAAGTTCCGCAGGTCGGGCAGCTCCACCTGGCCCGGCCCGGAGGACACCACGATGGTCACCTGCGCGTCGGCCGGGCGCCGCTCGCCGGCCGGCGGGTCCTGGTCGAAGACGGTGTTCTCGGCCGAGTTGTCGGTGCGGGTCGACACCACCGGGGTGAACCCGGCCGCCTTGAGCTTGGTGATCGCCTGGTCACGGGTCATGTCCACGACGTTGGGCACGGGGGTGGTCTGCACCGGCGGGGTGTTGTCGCCCATCAGCGCCTTGCCCGCGAGCCCGACGAGGACGAGCGCCGCGACGACGGCGAGGGTGAGCAGCACGTAGCTGGCGCCGTGACGCCGGCGCTGGTCGTCGTCGGGGTCACGTCCGACGATCGGCAGGTCCGCGGTGTGGCCGGACGCGAAGGGGCCGCCGGGCCCGTCGCCGCCCGGGCCGCCGCCCGCGCCGTTGCCGTTGCCGCGCCCGACCGCCTGCGTCGCGGCGGCGGTGCTCAGGGCCATGGTCGCGTCGCCCCCGTGGGAGACGGCCCGGGTGGCCTCGCTGCCGGCCGCGGTGCCCCGCGCCGCCGTGCTGATCGGGTGGCCGGTGCGGGCGGCCTGCACGTCGGCCTCGAACATCCCGGCGTCCTGGTAGCGGGCCTCGCGGTCCTTGACCAGCGCGTGCAGCACGACCGCATCCAGGGCGGGGCTGATCTCGGGACGGTGCAGCGACGGGGGCTGCGGCGGCTCGCCGACGTGCTGGTAGGCGATGGACACCGGGGAGTCGCCGACGAACGGCGTCCGGCCGGTGAGCAGCTCGTAGAGCAGGCAGCCGGTGGAGTAGAGGTCGGAGCGGGCGTCCACGGTGGTGCCCTGCGCCTGCTCGGGGGAGAGGTACTGCGCCGTACCGACGACGGACTGGGTCTGGGTCATCGTGGCTGCGGTGTCGGCCACGGCACGGGCGATGCCGAAGTCCATCACCTTGACGTCGCCGCGGTCGGTGAGCATCACGTTGGCCGGCTTGATGTCGCGGTGGACGATGCCCATCCGGTGGCTGTAGTCCAGAGCCGCCAGGATGCCCTCGGTCAGCGAGGCCGCCTCGCCGGGGTCCATCGCGGTCTGCTCGTTGAGGACCTCGCGCAGCGTCCGGCCCTCGACGAGCTCCATGACGATGTAGGGGAGCGGCGACCCGGGCGCCCCCGGACTCGACCGCCGAGTCCTCACCGGAGTCGTAGACCGCGACGATCGCCGGGTGGTTCAGCCCCGCCGCGGACTGCGCCTCGCGCCGGAACCGGGCCAGGAACGCGGGGTCGCGGGCCAGGTCCGAGCGCAGCATCTTGATCGCGACGGTGCGCCCGAGCCGGGTGTCGTGACCGGCGTGCACCTCGGCCATCCCGCCACGGCCGATCAGGTCACCGACCTCGTAGCGACCGCCCAGCAGTCGTGGTGTGCCGTTCACGTCGAGCCCTTCTTGCTGCCTGTCGTCGTCCACGCGCCGTGCCGCCCCGGTCCCCGGTGTCCGGGGGCGGTCAGGTGCGTGCGGGGAGGAGGGCCGGATACCGGTGCGTGCGGTGCGGTCAGGGGGCTCATTGACCGATCACCGCCTTGATGACGTCCCGCGCGATGGGCGCCGCGACCCGGCCACCGAACGCCTCGTTGCCGGCGTTGCCGCCGTCCTCGACCACCACGGCCACGGCGACCTTGGGGTCGTCGGCGGGGGCGAAGGAGGTGAACCACGCGTGCGGCGCGGCGCCCTTCGCGCTCTGGGCGGTGCCGGTCTTGCCGGCGACGCTCACCCCGGGGATCTGGGCGGCGGTGCCGGTCCCGGAGGTGACGACCTTCTCCATCATCCGGGTCAGCTGCGCGGCCACCTCGGGGGTGACCGCCTGCGAGATCTGCTCCGGGCTGGTGCGGTCGATGACGTCCAGGTTGGAGCCGCGGACGGTCTGCACCAGGTAGGGGCTCATCACCACGCCGCGGTTGGCGATGGCCGCGCTGACCATGGCCATCTGCAGCGGGGTGACGCGCACGTCGTACTGGCCGATGGCCGACTGGGCCAGCTGCGGGGCGTTGAGGTTGGCGGGGACCGAGCTGGGGCTGACCCGCATGGGCACCCGCAGCACGTCGCCGAAGCCGAACTTCGCGGCCTGCGTGCGCAGGGCGTCGGCGCCGAGCTTCAGGCCCAGGCCGCCGAAGCTGGTGTTGCAGGAGATCTCGAGCGCGTGGGTCAGGGTGGACTGGTTGCCGGGGCCGCAGGGCAGGCCGTCGTCGTTGGGCAGGTCGGTCTTGGTCAGCGGCAGGTCCAGGCGGGCCGGGCCGGGCACGACGGAGTCCTCGGTGTACTTGCCGGAGGAGAGCGCGGCCGCGGCCGTGACCAGCTTGAAGGTCGAGCCCGGGGGGTAGAGGTCGCCGGCGATGGCGCGGTTGACCGCGGGCCGGCCCGGGTTGGCGTTGAGCTTCTTCCAGGCGTTCTCGACCGAGTCCAGGTTGTGGCTGGCCAGGGTCGCCGGGTCGTACTGCGGGTGGCTGACCATCGCCAGGATCGCGCCGGTGCGGGGGTCGAGCGCGACGACGGCGCCGCGCTGGTTGCCCAGGGCCTCGTCGGCGGCCTTCTGCGCGGCCGGGTTGATGGTCAGCTCCAGGCTGGCGCCGCCCGGCACCTTGCCGGTGACCATGTCGACGACGCGGCGGTAGAAGAGCTTGTCGGACTGGCCGGAGAGCAGGCCGTCCTCGGCCCCCTCGACGCCGCCGCCGGCGCCGTACGTGAAGGAGTAGTAGCCGGTGACCTGGGAGTAGAGCTTGCCCTGGGGGTAGGTGCGGACGAACTTCAGCTCGTCGCGGGTGGGCACCGACTTGGCGACCGGGTTGCCGCCGACGAGGATCGCGCCGCGCTCGCGGGAGTAGCTGGCCAGCAGGGTGCGGCGGTTGTCGGGGCGGTCGTGCAGCTCCTTGGCCTGGACGAACTGGATCCAGGTGGTGGAGAGCAGCAGCGCGCAGAACAGCAGCGCCACGATCGTGGACAGGCGGCGGATCGGTGCGTTCATCGGATCCTCACGACCTCGGTGTGCGCAGAGGCCTGGGGGCTCACGTCGGTCGGCGAGACGTCGGGCAGGGGGCGGCGGGCCTGGTCGCTGATCCGCAGCAGCAGCGCGACCAGGGACCAGTTGGCCAGCAGGGAGGACCCGCCGTAGGACAGGAACGGCATGGTCAGGCCGGTCAGCGGGATGACGCGGGTGACGCCACCGACGACGACGAAGCACTGCAGGGCCATCGAGAAGGACAGGCCGACCGCGAGCAGCTTGCCGAAGCCGTCCCGGACGCCGAGGGCGGTGCGCAGGCCGCGCTCGATGATCAGCGCGTAGAGCACCAGCAGGGCGAAGACGCCGACCAGGCCGATCTCCTCCCCGAAGCTGGGGATGATGAAGTCGCTCTCCGGGAAGTAGGTCAGCTCGGGGTGCCCGCGGCCCAGGCCGGTGCCGAACAGCCCGCCCGAGGCCATGCCCATCAGGCCCTTGACCAGCTGGTCGCTGGTCTCCAGGGCCCGCTCGGAGAACGGGTGCAGCCACAGCAGGACGCGCTGCTGGACGTGACCGAACATCAGGTAGGCCAGGTAGGCGCCGCCGCAGAACAGCACCATGCCGATGGCGATCCACGAGCGCCGCTCCGTGGCGACGTACAGCATGGCGACGAACAGGCCGAAGAACAGCAGCGAGGAGCCGAGGTCCTTCTCGAAGACGAGGACACCCAGGCTGGCCAGCCAGGCGATGAGGATGGGGCCGAGGTCGCGGGCCCGGGGCAGCGCGATGCCCACGAACCGGCGCCCGACGAGGGCGAGCACGTCGCGGGTCTGCACCAGGTAGCCGGCGAAGAAGATCGCCAGCAGGATCTTGGCCACCTCACCGGGCTGGAAGGTGAACGGGCCGAGGCCGATCCAGATCCGGGAGCCCAGCACGCTGCGGCCCAGGCCGGGGACCAGCGGCAGCAGCAGCAGCACCAGGCCGGCCGCCATGGCGGTGAAGGTGTAGCGCCGCAGCCGCCGGTGGTCGCGCAGCGTGATGATGACCGCGGCGGCGATGACCACGCTCAGCGCGCTCCAGACCAGCTGCTTGAGCGCCAGGGCGTCCATGCCGGTGCGGTTGTAGGCCAGGTCGAGGCGGTGGATCATCACCAGGCCCAGGCCGTTGAGCAGGGTCGCGATCGGCAGCAGCAGCGGGTCGGCGTACGACGCCCGCCAGCGCAGGACCAGGTGGAACGCGCCGGCGATGCCGAGCAGGCCGGCGCCGTAGCTGAGCATGTCCGGCGGGAACGCGCCGTTCATCGCCAGACCGACGTTGAGGTAGGCGACGAGCACGATGCCGACGGCCAGCAGCAACAGCAGCAGCTCGACGTTGCGGCGGGTGCGGGGGCGGAACGAGGTGATGGTGGTCATGACGTGGGGGTGGCGCTCGGTCGCTTCGTGGGCGCGGGGGTGGTCGGGCGACTCGGCGTGCTGGGGTGGATCGAGGGCGTGGCGGTGCTCGACGGTGAGGTGAGCGACGGGATGGTGAGGGCCGACCCGCAGGGGCGGCCGCTGGCCTTCTGGCTCTGGCAGACGAGCGCGGCGGTGCGCAGGTCGGTGACCAGCGCGTCGGCCTCGGCCGCCGAGGACTGGCTCATGGTGGCGTTGACGCGCTCGCGGAAGTAGTCGGGCAGGTCGGCCAGCATGACGTCGGTCTCGGTGCTGACGTGGGACAGCCGCCAGGGCCCGATGTCCTGGGACACGCCCTGGTAGATCGCGACCCGGTCACCGGCCGCGCCGACGAAGTACTGCCGCTGCGACCAGTCGTACGCCGCGTAGGCGCCGCCGGCGAGCACGGCCAGGATCAGGACGATCAGGCCGGTACGGCGCAGCCAGGTCAGCCGCGTCGACGACGGGCCGCTCTCGGCGAGCTCGACCTCGTCGCCGTCCTCCTGGTCCGCGCCGGCGACGGTGCGGGACAGTGCCGCGGCCTTCTCCGCCGGGCTGGTCGGTATCGCCTGCGTCGCGGGCGAGCGGCGGTCGGCCGCGGCGCCGACCACCTCCGGGGTGGTGGAGGGGGCGTCACCGGTCCCGAGGTCGACGACGTCGCCGACGATGACGGTGACGTTGTCCCTCGTGCCGGCCCGCAGGGCGATCTCGATCAGCCGCTCCGCGGTGGCGGCGGTGCCGAGGCCCTCGGTGAGGACCTCCTCGATGGTGTCGGCGGCCACGAAGTCGGACAGCCCGTCGGAGCAGATGCAGGTAGCGGTCGCCGGGACGCGCCTCGCGCATCGACAGGTCCGGCTCGTCGCCCTCGTGACCGGTGAGGACGCGGGTGACCAGGGACCGCTGGGGGTGGTGCTCGGCCTCCTGCGCGCTGATCCGGCCCTCGTCGAGCAGGCTCTGCACGTAGGAGTGGTCGCGGGTGATCTGGGTGAGGGTGCCGTCGCGCAGGAGGTAGCCGCGGGAGTCGCCGATGTTGGCCAGGGCCATCTTGCTGCCGGTGCGCAGCATGGCGACCACGGTGGTGCCCATCCCGTCGAGCTCGGCGTTGCCCTCCATCGCCTCGCGCAGACCCAGGTTGGCCGCGTGCAGGCTGCCGGCCAGCAGCTGCAGGGAGTCGTCGCCGCCGTGGCTCTCGCCGTCGAGGTGCGACCAGCTCGCCCACCACGAGGGAGCTGGCGACGTCACCGGCGGCGTGCCCGCCCATGCCGTCGGCGAGGACGAGCAGGTGCGGCCCGGCGTAGGCGGAGTCCTCGTTGCGGCTCTTGACGCCGAGGCCCACGTTGGAGCGGGCGGCGTAGCGCAGGGCGATCGCCATCGGACCTACCTCCGCAGCTCGAGGACGGTCTTGCCGATGCGCAGCGTCGCCCCGACCTCGACGAGGGTCGGGTCGGTGAGGCGGCTGCTGCCCAGGAAGGTGCCGTTGGTCGAGCCGAGGTCCTCGACGTACCAGCCCTCGGGGCGCTGGTAGATGCGGGCGTGCCGGCCGGAGGCGAAGTCGTCGTCCAGCACGAGCGTGCACTCGGGGTTGCGGCCGAGCATGACGCCGGAGGCCTTGAGCGGCAGCGAGGTGCCGGCCAGCGGCCCCTCGGTGACGGTCAGCGAGGTCGGGATCCGCTTGGCGGCGCCGCGGGGCAGCTTGGGCTCGGGCACCTTCATCGGCTGCGGCGGGGTGGCGGGGTTCAGGCCGCGGCTGTCGCCACGGCCGCTCTTCTTCGCGCTGCGGCTGACGACGCGGGTGCCGTACAGGTCGCCCCGCAGCACGCCGACGACGCTGAAGATGAAGATCCAGAGCAGGGCGAGCAGGCCGAGACGGATCACCGTGAGGGTGAGTTCACTCATGGGTCCGGTTCACCGCCGCCCGGCGCGGAAGGTCAGCGTGGTCCGCCCGACGGTCAGCCGGTCGCCGTCCTCGAGCCGCTGGCTGGTGATCCGCTCGCTGTTGACGAAGGTGCCGTTGGTGGAGCCGAGGTCGCGGATGCTCGTGACCAGGTGCGGCCCGTCGCTGGTGACCCGGATCTCGGTGTGCCGCCGCGAGATGCCCGGGTCGTCGAGGATCACGTCGGCGGTGTCGTCGCGGCCGAGCACCGTGATCGCGCTGAGCAGGGGGTAGTTCTCGCCGTCGATGTCCAGCCAGGGCCGCTTCGTGGGGTCGCCGAACGCGCGCGCCGGCGCCGGGGTGTGGGCGCGGGTCGCGTCCGGGTCCGGCGTCGCGGGGACCGCGCGCGGTGCGGCGGCCGGGGCGGGCTGTGCCGGTACGGCGGCGGGCGGCGCGGGACGGTGCTCGCGCACCGGTGCCGGGGCGGGGCGCGGGAGCCGGCGTGGAGGCCTGCGCCTCGGCGCGCGCGCGCGGTGGCCGTGCGCACCCGGAAGACCCCGGTCTCGAGGTCGTCGTGCGGGGTGAAGTGCACCGCGATCGGGCCGCCGGGCTGGTAGCGCTGCGACTCGGCGTGCTCCTGCGCGGAGGCCACGAGCTCGTCCGAGAGCACCTCGGAGTAGGCGTCGAGGCGCTCGTAGTCGCTCGGCGCGAGCTCGACGGTGAACAGGTTGGGCACGATGGTGCGGCCGTGGCCGAGCACAGCGGCCCGGTCGTCCATCGCGCGGCGCATCGCCGCCGCGATCTCGACGGGTTGCACCTCCGCCTTGAACGCCCGCGCGAATGCGCCGTTGACGGCTCGCTCGAGGCGTCGCTCGACACGGTCGAACAGTCCCACAGGTGGTTCCTCCTTGGCGTTGGCGCTCCGATCGTAACTGCCAAGCCTTGGTGTCAACGCCGCGTGTTAGCCTGCATCGCTCAGGTGGACGGAGCTCGCGACGGGCCGGTTTTGAGTTATGGGCCGTCGTACTCCACACTGTGTGAGCGCGCGCGAGTGGCGGAACGGCAGACGCGCTGGCTTCAGGTGCCAGTGTCCGAAAGGGCGTGGGGGTTCAAATCCCCCCTCGCGCACAGATGGCGCCCCGAGTCTCTGCAGGTCAGAGGCCCGGGGCGCTTCTCTTTGCCCCCTGAGAACGGCCTCGCGATACCGAAACGATACTTCGCGCTCACCAGGTCGCTCGCCTCCTCCCGAGGTTGCAGGAGCGGCACAGGGTCTGGAAGCCGTGGGGGTAGCCGTGCTTGCGGAGCCAGGACCCGCATCGGTCGGGACCCTCCTCCGGCGATCCTCGGGTCCTAGCGAACGGGCAAAGAGGGAACGTTGTAGGGCGTGATGACATTGATCTGTGACGGGACGGACTCGATGGGTCCGTCAATGGCCCCGCTGGCTTGCATGATCACGTGACAGGCGCGGCGCATGTCGTGCCGCAGATCGTGGTGGAGAACTGCGGTGATCCGCCGGTTCTGGATCAGCGACAGGTTGTCCCGGTCAAGATCGTGGGCGATGAACACGCGGCACCGCCGGTCCACGAGCTCGAAGGCGTCCAGGATCGCCTTGTTTCCTCCGCCGATGGAGTAGACCGCGGTGATCTGGGGGTGTTCGCGAAGAAGGGAGATGGTCTGGTCGCGGACGGCCGTGTCGATCCCGTCGGTGTCGGTGGCTTCGATGAGGGCGCGGCCAGCAGCCCGTTCCCGCATCGTGGTTCGGAAACCCATCTCGCGCTCCTCCTCACCGCGAAACGCGCTACGGCTCAACGCCATCAGGATCGCGTCGTCGTCTGCGGTGAGCCACTGGTCCATGAGGTACGCCGCGGTCGCGCCGGCGGCCCGGTTGTCGATGCCGACATAGGCGACTCGCTGGCTCAAGGGGATGTCGGTGACCAGCGTGACCACCGGAATCCCGGCGTCGTGCAGCCGTCCGATCGCATCACTGATCTCGGGCTCGTCCGGTGCCTTGAGGATGACCCCCATCGAACCGCGGTGGCGGATGTCGTCGAGGGTTCTCACCAGCTCGCCGGGCCGCGCCTTCTCCCGGAAGTCGAATCTCGATCTCACGACTGCCGGCCGGAGCATGGGCAGCTCGAGCTCCAGGGCGGACTTGACGGCGGCGGAGAACCGGTCGGGAGTCTGCATGACGAGGTCGACGATGAAGGTGCGGCCGTTGAGACGAAGCTGGCTGCGCTGCCGGTCGAGATCGGTGATCGCCTGTGCGACGTTCGCTGCGGTGCTGGGCCGCACACCGGGTCGCTTGTTCAGCACGCGGTCGACGGTCGCCTCGCTCAGGCCGGACTGGCGGGCGATCTCACGGATCGGGTACGCGTGTGACATGCCCTCATTCTGATGGATACGTGATGGGCATGGCAATGCGGCGCGCAGCGGTAGGTAGCCGTCAGCGTGCTGCCAGACCCCTCAACGTTGAGGTGTTTTTGATGGGTCTCAATGCTTGACCGGTCAGGATCGTGACCGTCACGCTGAGGGAGGTTGACCGGCGGCTCTGCGAGTGAATCGCCCAGCGGCCGCCCTCACTCTCGATGGATGGAGCTCAGCGTGAAGCTGTTGATCGGTGGCCAGTGGGTCGAGGCTTTCTCGGGACGTCAGGAGGAGGTGACCTCGCCCTTCGACGGGTCGGCCGTCGGGTCGGTCTCCCTGGCTGGTCTTGAGGATGTCGATGCTGCTCTCGCCGCGGCAACCGAGGGGGCCAAGGTCTGGCGGCGCACCCCGGCCCATCAGCGGATGCGGATCCTGTTGGAGGCGGCCGCGTTGGCGGATCAGCGGGCGGAGGCGATCGCGCAGACCATCAGCGCGGAGGCCGGCAAGGCCATCACCGAGGCCCGCGGTGAGGCGTCGCGCTCCGGTGAGCTGATCCGGTTGGCGGCGTTCGAAGGAACCCAGCTCTACGGCGACTCGTTGCCGCTGGACGCCAACCCC
>CAWHHB010000010.1:0-198345 GCA_963828995.1 uncultured Actinomycetota bacterium | reverse complement strand
TCAAGGATCGATGAATCGACGGGAATATCAACCGTTCGGTAATTCACAGCAAACAGCGACTACCCGTTGCTGCGGGACCGTGACATCACACTGGTCCAGGCAATGGAAGCGCAGGGCACGCTCCTCGACGACCAGCAGCGGGTGGTGTTCCTGGTCACCGGCGACCACTCGTCGGCCATGCCGGCCGCCGCCAACTCCGGAATCGCACCGATCAGTCGTTCCCCGATGCGGCCCAGGTGTGGACCGTCATTGACCGTGCGGATGTAGGCGTCGTTGATGGTGCGGATTCTGGGGATGTGGAACGGCCCCACCGGTGGTGCCGGTGGGGCCGTTTGGTCTGCGGGGTGACGTTGTGGTCGTCGGGGTGGTGACGGGTCCGGTTAGTCGGTGGCGGTTTCGGTGAGCGCGGCGCGGGCGGCTTTTTCGTCGACGACGGGGTTGCCGGCGGCGTAGGCGGCGGTGAGGGCGTGGACGCCGAGGTTGTTGATCGCGCGGGGGTAGCCGCGGCCGGCGTTGTGGATGACGGTGACGGCGTCGGCGGTGAACAGGGTGTCGGAGCGGCCGGCGATGGTGGTGTGGTGCCCGATGTAGTCGGCGGTTTCCTGGTCGGTCATCGGGGGCATGGCGTAGCGCATGCCGATGCGTTGGTCCAGGGCGGCCAGGACGCCGAGGCGCATCCGTTGCCGGAGGGTGGGTTGCCCGACGAGGAGCACCGCGAACGGTGACCCTGAGTCCATGTCATGGCTGGTGAGCATTCGGATGGCTTCCATTTGTTCGTGCTGGAGCAGGTGGCTCTCGTCGATGACCAGGACGGGGGTGCGTCCCCGTTCTGCTTGTTCCCCGGCGAGGGCGTCGGCGGCCTGGGCGACGAGGGTGGAGGTGTAGAAGCTGGGGACTCCGCCGAGGGCGGCGACGATGTGGTGCAGGATCCCGCGGACCCCGACGACGGGGTTGGCGAGGTAGATGGTGACGTGCCGGGAGGCGTCCAACGCGGTGGTCGCGGCGCGGATCGCGACGGTTTTCCCGGCGCCGACCTCACCGGTGATGACCCCGATGTGGTGTTGTTCGATGCACCAGGTGATCCGGGCGACGGCTTCGGCGTGGGAGCGGTGGCGGTGCAGCATCCCGGGGGCGAGGTCCCGGCCGAACGGCATCCTGGTGAACCCGAAGTAGGTTTGCATGAGCGAGACACTCACTGCTGTTCAACACCTTTCATGTTCGGGGTGGGCATGTCGGGCAGGGGGAGCTGGCCGGGGACCTGCCCGGGTTCGGCTGACCGGCGCCGGTGCCGGCGTCGGTTCCGGTGCCGGGGTGGGGGTGGCGTCGGTGGTCAGGGCGTGGAAGTTGATGGCCTGCCCGGCGCGGCCGTGGTGCTGACCGGCGACCAGGTTGAGGTAGTCGATACCGGTCGGGGCCGGCGGTGCGTCGACGGTTTCGGGTCGGGCCTTGGGGTGGGAATGCCGGGTCACGGTGTGCGGGGTGGCCTTCCCGAAGGGTTGCGCCGTGGTGCCGGACGGCGATGTCGGTCATGTCGAACGGGTCGAACACCAACTCGACCCGCCGCCCGGTCAGCGACGGGTCGACCTGGTAGGTGTTGGAGAACAGTGACACCGTCGCGGTTTTCGTCACTGTCCGGAACTCTGCCCAGCGGAACGCCTCGGCCAGGTCGTCGGTGCCGGGTATCTGCGGGCGGCGACCGGTGCGTTCCCACCCGGTGGTCCACCGGTGCAGCGGTTGCTGCTCGGTTTCGGTGTGCACCCGTTGGTGGTAGACGGTTTCGACCCACCCGGTGAACAGCCTGTTCAGTTCCAGCAACGCCGCCGCCGGGGAGGTATTGTTCGCGGTGAGTTCCTCGGCGGTGGTGTCCGGGATTTCCACCAGGAACTGTTCGTTAACGGTGCGAAAGAATCTTTCTATTTTTCCGCGTCCTTGCGGGCGACCTGGCGTGGAATGCGTCAACCGGATACCGAGTTTCGCGCAGGCCCGCAGCAGCCACGCATCAACGAACGCAGACCCGTTGTCCACGTACACATTTCGGGGTATCCCGCGGGATCCCAGAGCGGGCCGCAACGCCGCGGCCAACCGGACGGTGTCCTCGGCGAAACCCCACCGGTGCCCGACAACCAACCGGGAATGATCGTCGATGAAAGCGAACAAATACGTTTTCCGGCCACCGATCCGCCGGCCGTGTAACGCGTCGCCGGTCCATAATTCGTTCGGGTCGCCGGCCTCGAACCGGCCGAACACCGCATCACCGCCGGTGCGGCCGTCCGCGCCGGGTAGCTCCAGGCGGTGGAACAACCGCAGCAGCGTCGACTGCGACGGCGCCCACCCTTTCGCCGTCGACCAGGATCCGCTGCACCTGCGCGGCGGTGCGGGCCGGGTTCTCCCGTTTCAACGCCGCCGCGACCGCCAGGATGTCGGCGTCGGTGCGCAACGCGGTCTGCCGCGGTGAGGGCACCAACGCCGCGAACCCGCCCTGCCGCCACGCCCTGATCCAGCGATCCAGGGTGTCCCTGGAGTACCGCACCCGGTTCCCGAACGGGTCGCTGTGCCAGCCCTGCGCGACCTGCCGGACCAGCTGGCCCCGGGCCCGGGTGGAGAGCTGATCATCGATCGCCGGGCTGATCAATTGGAACCGGAACAAGCCCGATCGCCTGCGCCTTCTCCAACCGGACCCGGTCCTGCTCATCGGCACTGCCGTTACCCATCCCGCATCTCTCCCATGACTCAACGGCCCGGGACCTGTTCCCGGGCAACCGGGCTGAAGGATGACCGGCCGAAACCGGGCGGCGTCAGGGACAACTCGTGTTGCGGACCGGCCCGGCCGTCGCCGGCGGCCACCCCGGGGACAACAACCGGCCACCGCTGGCCGCGGAGGCCACCTCCCATCCCGTCACCGCGCCGAGCAGACCGGCCCCGGCGAACCGTTGCCGCGCAGCGGTCAGCAACAGCCCGACCGCGGCCACCGCATCGGCGATCCCCGGCCCGGCCGGGCCCGGCGGCGCCACGTCCACCCCGGTCGCGATGGCCAACCCGGTGAAGAACACCCGCACCGCCTCCGCCCGGGCGGTGAACCGCCGCAACCAGCCCCGGACCGTGCCCGCCGGCACCCCCAACCTCGCCGCGGCCGGCCGGTGACCCAGCCCCAACGCCGCCTTCGCCGCCAACGCCGCGCCGATCACCGTCACCGAGTACGCCCGTCGGAGCAGGCAAAACACCGGCAACAACACGTGCGTCGCCCGGCACCCCGAACACCGCGACCGCCGCGGCCGGACCCGCTCACCACCGCCGGGTCCCCGGACCGACCGGACCCGGGCGTGACCCCACGGCGCCAGCCGACCCCCGCACCCCGGGCACGCCAGCGCACCCGATTCCAGGTGGGATTCCACAACCGCAGCCGTCGCCGCTACCGTCAACACCGGTGCCTCCGTGCGCCATCGCACGGCCCTCCCGCGACGTGTCTGCCAGGACCTGCAGGCGCGGGAGGGCCGTTGCCCTACCAGTCGCTCTGCACACTGACGACGCAGACCAGCCGAATCAAATCCGCCGCCGGCCGTCCCCGACCATCCGCACCCTCAACGACGGACCCCTACCCCCACGTCCGCGCCCCCCGTGACGGCTGACACCCAGGGCCCCCACCACGGCTCGACCAGCAGAACAACATCCCCTCGACCCAACGGCTGTCGGCCTGCTTCTGCGGCGCGATCGGGCGCCCCTTGAGGTCATCCCGGATCGACGGAACACGCTCGGTCGTGATTGCCATGTGACCCGAAAGTGGGAACGCCGCCTCGAAGCGATCTCCGGAGGTCCGCGGCCCTATGGAATTTCGTTCAGAGACGTTGGCTACGCGAGCTCTGTTGGGGGGGGCGGGAGCCCGCGAATTGTCGGGCAGGGCCACCTTCGCCCCGCCGAGGTGGTGCTTCATCCAGGCGTGCCGGCCAACTGGCTTTCCTGGTCGAGAACGACTTCTCGACCGCGGGTCGATCACCCGCCGGTACCTGCCGACCGTCGCCGAGCGTTTTGCGGTCCCGGCAAAGGGGGTCAGGTCTGGGTGATCGCGATCACCACCGTTTGAGTCTGATGTGCATCGGATACGGCGGGCAGGGCAGAGAATCGGCACGCGGGAATCCTTTGCTGGCCACGTTCCGTTCACCTGCAGTCAGTAGCGTCGGGTGAGGACCGTCGCAACGAATGCCCGGTGTGGCGATTGGGGTCTGGGTGTCGATGGCGGGTCATCGCGGCGCTCCCGCGCGTTCAGTGCGGTTGGCGCGTCGGCCCCGAGTCAGTTCGTTCCATGTACGGGCCAACATTTGCAAGGTTGCTTGCGGTGGGTCTCATTCTCATTGAGGGTGTCAATTCATTGACTATGCGCATCGATGTCGAAGACTTGAATGTCTACTACGGTGATTTCCTGGCGGTCGAGGGCGCGTCGATCACCATGGCGCCGCTCACCGTGACCGCGTTCATCGGACCATCCGGGTGCGGGAAATCGACCGTCCTGCGCACCCTCAACCGGATGCACGAGGTGATCATCGGCGGCTGGATCACCGGTTCCGTGCGGCTGGACGGTCACGGACCTGTACGGGCCGGCGTCGACCCGGTCAACGTCCGCCGCACGGTCGGGATGGTGTTCCAGCAACCCAACCCGTTCCCGACCATGACCGTGTACGACAACGTCGCCGCCGGCTACCAGCTCGCCGGGATCCGGAAATCCAAGAACGACATGGACGGCATCGTCGAGAGCTCCCTGAAGCGGGCGAACCTGTGGGAAGAGGTCAAGCACCGGCTCCACCGTCCCGGCGCCGGCGCTGTCCGGCGGTCAGCAGCAGCGGCTGTGCATTGCCCGAGCCATCGCCGTCGAACCCACCGTGCTGCTGATGGACGAGCCCTGCTCCGCCCTGGACCCGATCTCCACCCTGGCCATCGAAGACCTGATCGGCGAACTGAAGGCCAGCTACACCATCGTCATCGTCACCCACAACATGCAGCAGGCCGCCCGAATCTCCGACCGCACCGCGTTCTTCAACCTCACCGGTGTCGGCCAGCCGGGCCGGCTCGTGGAATACGGCGACACCAGACACAGATCTTCTCCGCCCCCTCTGAAAAGACCACCGAGGACTACATCTCCGGTCGCTTCGGCTGACCCAAGCCCAGCCCGGGCACGCCGTCGCAACCCAACCAACAGCAGCCAAGACCACTGCAGGAGGGCAACATGCAGCACAGCATGACCCGGTCATTTCTGCGTGAGCTGCGGACCCACCCGAGAGCCGACTACGACCGGGACGCCGCTCGACGAGCCGAACTGGACGTCAGGCCGCCCAGGTGTTGGCCGCTACCGATGACCCGATCCTGCGCGCCGTGCGGACCCTGCGCCGCCCGGTGATCGAACCCTCGTGCCCCTGGCCGGTCTGCCTGGGGTGCGGCAGCCTCGATGAGCCGGACGCCGAACCGCCCGAATGGTCCTGTCGCACCTGGACACTGATCCAGCAGGGGTTGACCCCGTGACCGACGATCGGCAAGGAACTGTCGTGGGACCGCACCCGCCGGAGCCCCGATCACAGTCGGTACCCATGGGCGTCGCTGCGGGGCGAGAGGCAGACGTTCGAAACGCAGGGGCGCAGACTGCATGGTATGGACGGTGAGGCGGGCACGGTGACGAGTCGGGTGTGGCGGAACGGCATCGTGGCGCTGGACAACTGCGCGGCCGAGCTCGTCCCGGGCTTCCTCGACGAGCAGGGCTGCCTGGTCTGGATCGACCTGTGCGACCCGAACCATGACCAAGTGTCGACACTGGCCCGGGAACTGAACCTCCATCCGCTCGCGATCGAGGACGCCGTCGCGCACCTGGAACGCACCAAGGCGATCCGATACGGCAAGTACACCGTCCTGACTGCCTACGCCACCCGACTGGAGACCAACGACGAACCAGAACCGCCACCCGTCGCCGTCGGTCTGATGCCGGGTGAACCGGGTTCGCTCGCTCCCCGCTCGACGCTACGGCTCGATCGGATCTCGGTGTTCATTCTGCCGCGGGGCATCGTCACCTCCGCCAACATTCCGGTTTCGACATGGCCCAGGTCGTCCAGCGGTGGCAGGACAACGGAGATCTGCTCAAGCACGGGGTCGGCGCGCTCGTCCACGGCCTGCTCGACGTCATCGTCGACGGACACTTCGACGCCGTTCAGGCCCTCGACGACGCGATCGAAGACCTCGAAGACGGCCTGTTCGACGAACAATCACGCACCGCCGCCGTGCAGCGTCGCACCTACCAGATCCGCAAGGACCTCGTCCAATTCCGAAGGGTCACCCTGCCGATGCGGGAGCTGGTCAACACCGTGCTGCGGCACCGTCGGGAAACCGGGAACGAGTCCGGCGCGATGGACCTGAACAGCTCCTACGACGACCTGTACGACCACGTCCTTCGAGTCGCCGAATGGACCGAGTCGTTGCGGGACATGATTACCACCATCTTCGAGACCAATCTGTCGCTGCAGGACGCTCGCCTGAACACGGTGATGAAGAAGCTCACGGCATGGGCGGCCATCATCGCTGTCCCCACCGCCATCACCGGGTACTTCGGTCAGAACGTGCTCTACCCCGGGTACGGCACCCAATGGGGTTTCGTGTTTTCCACCGCTGTCATCGCTGTCATCGCCGGCGGCCTGTATTTGCTGTTCCACCGCAAGGACTGGCTCTGATACTCACCACGCCTCTATTGGAAAGCGCGTATCAACGAAATTGCCGGACGGTAATTCGTCGCGGCGCATCAATTACCGATAGCGCAAGCATTGAGTCAGCTATCTTTCGGGGGATCTGGTGAGCGGAGCGGTGTGCGGGTCGGTCGTAGCTTCCACCCGTGTGATGGTGGGGTGTGCCGCGCCGGCTCGACCTGAAAGACGGCTGTATTTTCCACTCGGATTATGCCGAGGCCCCGGTACCCAATATATGCCGGTGGAATACCGCAAGTGTGTCACCGACTCCCGCAGGAGGCTCTCAACGAACTCCTTGAAACACCACAGGACGGGGCAGCCCACTTCAGGGTATTGGTGCGTGGTACTCGGGCCGGCGTGCCCGAGCCAAGAGAGCGATGACGGCCAGGTCGGTGCCCGATTCCGATAGGTGGACGGCCGTGGCGTGCCGCAGGGTGTGTGGCGAAGGGCCAGCCGCGAAGTCCCGCCGTGCCAAGGAATGTCGTGTCGTGCAGGACGGCATCGGCGGGTTCGGCCCGGAGCGCGGCGCGGAGCGGCGCGGAACTCGGCCGGTGCCGGATCGAAGAAGATCTGCTTGATGCCGTGGTTCAGCGAGGCGATGCCCGAGTGGCGTTCGTCGCCGGCGCGCCTGTGCAGGCTGTCGGCTTCGGCCGGCAGTTCCAGAAACTCCACACCTGCCGTCCGCACCTTCTCTTCGAATGCCGCACCGGTCAGGAACCGCACCCGCCAGCCGCGGGCGAGCAGCCCGGTCGCGACGGCGAGCATCGGCCGGACGTGGCCCTGGGCCGGCATGCTGCACAGAATCGCTGAAGGCATCGTGCTCCCCTCGCTGCAGCCGCTGCTGTCCTCACGCAGCGTTGCATTCCTGGCCCCGCAAGGTCGAGTGCATTCCGGTCTGACGGCCCGTTCGTTCACTGCCAGTGTTCACGGCATCGAAACACGACCGATACGCCCGAAACAGTGGCGGCGCTACGTTGCCGAGGTCCGGTCTGCCGCCAGCTGCATGAAACGCAGCGTCGTTCTAGGGATGCATCAGTGACAGGAAGCAACGTTCGCCTGCAGGCGATCAGAGATGTCGAAGCGTATGTGCCGCCCGCCGCCAGCTTTGACGTCGGCGAGGCCCCCGGAGAAATCTTCGGTGCGAACGTCTTCAGTAAGTCCGTCATGCAGAAGCGGCTGCCCAAGTCGGTCTTCAAGTCGGTCATCGCCACCATCGAGAACGCCGCGCCCCTTGATCCCGCCGTCGCCGACGCCGTCGCGTCGGCCATGAAGGACTGGGCGCTGGAGAAGGGCGCCACCCACTACGCCCACGTCTTCTACCCGTTGACCGGGCTCACCGCGGAGAAGCACGACAGCTTCCTCGAGCCGGTCGGCGACGGTTCCGCGCTGGCCGAATTCGCCGGCAAGACGCTCGTCCAGGGTGAGCCGGATGCCTCCAGCTTCCCCAGCGGCGGCCTGCGCAACACCTTCGAGGCCCGCGGCTACACCGGCTGGGACGTCACCAGCCCGGCGTACGTGCTGGAGAACCCGAACGGCAACACCCTTTGCATCCCAACGGTTTTCGTCTCGATGACCGGTGAGGCGCTGGACCACAAGACCCCGCTGCTGCGTTCGCAGCAGGCGATGGCCGACAACGCCGAGCGGGTGCTGAAGCTGTTCGGCCACCAGCCGGCCCGGGTGGTGTCGTTCTGCGGCGCCGAGCAGGAGTACTTCCTGGTCGACCGGCACTTCTTCCTGGCCCGGCCCGACCTGCTCAACTCCGGCCGCACCCTGTTCGGCATCAAGCCGCCGAAGGGCCAGGAGTTCGACGACCACTACTTCGGTGCCATCCCGGAGCGGGTCCTCGGCTTCATGATGGACACCGAGCGGGAGCTGTTCAAGCTCGGCATCCCGGCCAAGACCCGGCACAACGAGGTCGCCCCCGGCCAGTTCGAGATCGCGCCGATGTTCGAGCGCGCCAACGTCGCGGCCGACCACCAGCAGCTGCTGATGACGACGTTCAAGACGATCGCCAAGAAGCACGGCATGGAGTGCCTGTTCCACGAGAAGCCGTTCGAGGGCGTCAACGGCTCCGGCAAGCACGTCAACTTCTCGCTGGGCAACGCCACCGAGGGCAACCTGCTGCTGCCCGGTGACACCCCGCACGAGAACGCGCAGTTCCTGGTGTTCTGTGCCGCGGTGATCCGCGCCGTGCACAAGTACGGTGGCCTGCTCCGGGCGTCCGTCGCCTCGGCCACCAACGACCACCGGCTCGGCGCCAACGAGGCCCCGCCGGCGATCATCTCGATCTTCCTGGGCGACCAGCTGGCCGGCGTCTTCGAGCAGATCGCCAAGGGCGCGGCGACCTCGTCGAAGGGCAAGGGCACCATGATGATCGGCGTCGACACCCTGCCGATCCTGCCGACCGACCCGGGCGACCGGAACCGGACCAGCCCGTTCGCGTTCACCGGCAACCGGTTCGAGTTCCGCGCGCCGGGTTCGCTGCAGTCCGTCGGCGGCCCGATGGTCGTGATCAACACGATCATGGCCGAGGCGCTGGACTACATCGCCACCGAGTTGGAGACGGCCGTCGGCGACGGCATCGACTTCGACACCGCGGTGCAGGAGCTGCTGACGGAGATCATCACCAACCACGGTGCGGTCGTCTTCAACGGCGACGGATACTCCGACAACTGGCAGATCGAGGCCGCCGAGCGCGGACTGCCGAACCTGAAGACCACCCTGGACGCCCTGCCGGAGCTGATCTCCGAGGACGCCATGGAGCTGTTCGAGAAGTACAAGGTCTTCAACCACCGCGAGATGCACTCCCGCTACGAGATCGGCCTCGAGCAGTACGTGCTCACCGTCGGTGTCGAGGCCAAGCTGACGCTCGAGATCGGCAGCACCAAGGTGCTGCCGGCGGCGGTCCGGTACCAGACGGAGCTGGCGCTGAACCTGCAGGCGCTGCTGGCGGCCGGCGTCGAGGCCGACCGGACGTCGCTCGATTCGGTGTCGGTGCCGTTGGCGGACCTCCGCGCCGCGCTCAACACGCTGGGCGCTGCCATTGCCGCCGACCACGGCTCGACCCCGTTGGCCGAGGCCGAATACGCCAAGGACTCGCTGCTGCCGGCCATGGCCGCGGTGCGGGCCGCGGCGGACGTCCTCGAGGGTGTGGTGGCCGACGACCTGTGGCCGCTGCCGACCTACCAGGAGATGCTCTACATCCTCTGATCCATCGGATCGACGACGCGCCGTCGCTGCGAGAATTCTTCGCGGCGGCGGCGCGTTCTGTTGCGTCGCTCAGGCGAGCCGCCCGGGACCGGTCGGTGCCGGGAAGTCCCCGACCGGCGGCCTGCTGCGCAGGAACGGCAGCCAACTGGCCCGGTGGGACTCACAAGTGGAAGCGGACGGGACTCCGCGCCGCGAGGACCGCGCGTCGTTGATGTAGGCCATCACGGCCTCGGCGAAGTCCTCGCCCCGGTGACGGTGTACGCGCTGACGGTTGCTCGATCCACGCGGGTGTTCCAGCTCTCCACCGTGATCTGGGTGGGCTGCACCGTCTGTCGACCGCCCCGGTGACCCGGATGGGATGCGCCGGGACGGCGCCGGCGTCCAGCGCCCGGCGCACCTCCGGGATGCCGACGTCGAAGAGCCGCCGTCGCCCATCCAAGCGCGCGAGGATGAACGTCAGCTGGCTGATCTCGGCGGTCCGTTCCTCCCGGATTGGCTTGCTCAACAACTCGGGGATCAGAACGGTGGAACCGATGTTGACACCGGCCAGTGATGGTTCGGCGTCCAGCAGCGTCGCGACCCGAACCCCCAACGGATGGCCGCCGGCCGCCGCGTAGATCAGACAATCGGCGTCGAAGGCGTCCACTCAGGCTCGATCGCGGTCGGCCCGGACCGCGGCAACGAGTTCCTCGGCCCGGTCGTTGCTGAGCGAGCCATCCGGCCGTGGCTGATCCTTCAGGTCCACCAGCGATTGGCTGATCTGTTCACTCTCCGCCAGGGTCTGTGCCGCCCGCCGGGTGCGCAGCGCGGCGGGTCGGACGATCACTGCGACCGGCCGGCCGTGCCGGGTCAGTGTCACCTCGTCGCCGGCCTCGACGCGATCGAGTATCTCGGGCAGGTTCGCTCGCGCGTCGGTGACGGTGTACGTGGACATGTACAGGACTGTACGCCTCTGTACAGATCGGTCGATCCGGTCGTCGTCGCGGTGCACCGGCCGATGATCCGGTCGCGTGCCGAGGCGCTGGTGACCTGGTCGCGAGCACTACTGACGATCACCGAGATCCGGCGCCTCGGCCGTCGCCAGACGGTGTTGTCCCGGTCGGCGGGCCGGCCCTTCCGGTCGCGAACCAGCAACACAATCCGCGTCACCGCGCTGGTCACCGCGATCGCGATGGCCGCGACCACCAGGCCCGCAACGTCCGGCGGCGAGTCGGACAGCAGGGTCCAGGAACTGGGAGTCGAAATGCGCCGGGATCAGGACCAAACCCAGGAATAGCACCCCGCCGTCGAGGATCAGCGGCAGCCCGAGCAGCCATCTGCGCCGGCGATCAACTCCGGAAGGAATCCGCCGCGACCGGCGCCGGATCGCCCAGACCGTGCCAACGGCCACGAGCACCTGCAGCAGAGACGATGGCCGCGGCGATCTGCCAGCCGAATCTCTGCAGGAAATCCTCCTGCGGCACCACCGGCTCGGCGGGTACACCGAGCAGCACGCGCCAGGCATTGCCCGGAATCGCGCGCGATTTCGGATCCCTCGGTGGAGCTGTTGGCGTTGATCAGCACCACCAGGCCCTCGCCGGTGGACGGCACGTACCCCATGTAGGTGGAGGTGTTGTCCCAGTCGCCGCCGTGTTCGATGACGGTTGCCACTGCGGCGTCGGCACTTGCATTGCCGGGGTCGGTGGAGAGTTCCCACTGCGGCCGCAGCCACCAACCCATGCTGTACGACACCTCATCGTTGACCGGAGTCCCTGCGTGCAGCGCCTTTTCGGTGTCCGGACTGATCAACGGGGTCCCGTGGTAGCTGCCGGCGGCCAGGTACATCTCGATCTCGTGGGCGAGATCCTCGGCGCTGGAGAACGTCGTCGCCGACGGTTGCAGGGCCTCCGGGGTCGACACCGGGCGCTGCCAGTACGCGCCGAACACCGTGCTGAAGCCTTCGGCGAGTCCGCCGGATCGGGCCTGGTCGATGGTGCTGAAGGTGTGGGTCATCTGCAGCGGACCGAAGACGTGCGCGGCCAGGTAGTCCGCGTAGGGCTGTCCCGACACGGCCTCGACGATCGCGCCCACGATGTTGTAGCCGAGATTGGTGTACTGGAATGACGCGCCGGGGGCGTCCCGCAGGGCTGACCGCCGACAGCGCCCGAACGCCCTGTTCGACGGAGGTCGGCCCGGTGATGCCCTCGGTCGCCAGTCGGATCTGGAAATCGTCGTCGTGCGAAATTCCGCTGGTGTGGTGCAGGCACTGGGCCACGGTGATCTGCGCGGACGCGGCCTCGTCGGCCACCCGGAACCACGGGAGGTACCGCCGGACCGGGGCGTCCAGATCGACCGCTCCCGCCTCGACGAGTTGCATGACCGCCAGGGCGGCGAAGCCCTTGCTCAGCGACGCGACGTGGACGGGGGTCTGCGGCGTCATGGGGCGGCCGGTGTCGTCGGCCTCGCCGAGCGCCACCAGATGTTCGATCACGCCATCTCGGACGACGGCGGCGGAGATGCCCGGCAGCCCAAGCTGATCGAGTTGGGCCTTGAGGTAGGCATCGAGGGCGGCGTCGGACTCGGTGCGGCGTCGATCGGGGCCGCCGATCGAGGCGGCGGCCTCCGATCCCTGCCTGCGGCGGCCGCCGGGAGGGCCAGGGCAATCGCTCCGGCGACGGCGAGGATGAACGCCCGTGCGACGAAGGATCTCAGGGCCATGGCGCCACCTATCATCGGCAAGGTTGGAGCGCGCTCCCCGCGGCCGCGCCCAAGTGATTACAGTAGCGCTGAAGTGAGCAAGGGGTCCAGGGATTTGTCCGAGCGAGAACCGGTGCCGCTGACGCGGGCCCAGCAGGCGGCGGCCACCAGACTCCGGGTGCTCGAACGCAGCGTCGATGTGTTTCTGGCCAAGGGTTTCGCGGGGTCGAGTACGCGTGAGCTGGCGGCGGTCGGCGGCGTCACCGAAAAGACGCTGTTCAATATCTTCGGCAGCAAGGCCGAATTGCTGCGGCAGGGGGCCTTGCACGTCATCGTGGCGGGTCGGACCGACCATTGCTGGAGCGGTCCGATTTCGACGCCGCCCTGCACGCCGCCGACGGGCCGACGCTGCTGGCGCGGATTCGTGGATGCCGTCACCGACGTGCACGTCCGGGCAGCACCGCTGGGTGAGGTGGTGCGTGCGGCCGCCGCTGTCGATGACGCCGCGCTGGAGTTCTGGAGATGGGGCATGGCGCAGGAGGTCCGCGACTGCCACTCCGCCGCGGCCGCGCTGCGATCGGCTCGGCTGGCTGCGTGGTGGACCCGATGTCGACCAAGGGCCTGGAGTACGACGCGACGGTCGTCGTCGACCCCGACGAGATCACCCGGGAGTCCCCCGGTGGGGTCCGCGTCCTCTACGTCGCGCTGACCCGGGCGGCCCACCGGATGACCGTCGTCCGACCCGGCTGAGCCGCCGGCCGCGCCGGTCGTCTCGGCGGCCGGCGCTGCTCAGCCGATGCGGGACAGCCAGGTGTCGCCGGTGCCATCGAACGGCGCGGCGCGGCCCTCGATCGCGGCGAGCACCTCCGTGCACGAGCTGCGCGCCAGCTGCACGATCTCCGGCGGGTAGGCGAAACGCCGCTGGTGGACGGCGAACTCGTCCTCGTCGTCCACCGCCACGGAGCCGTCCTCGCGGACCACCACGTCGAGGTCCAGGTCCACCATCGTCACCGTCGCGCCGTCGGCGGACCACACCGGTGGCGTCGTCATGTCGACGTAGACGCGGACGTCCTTCTCGAACCCCGCTCCCTCGGCGTAGAAGCTCGCCAGCCAGGGTCGGTCGTGCGGCACGAGCACTGCGACGGCACAGGACGTGTCGTACTGCGCACCCGGCCGGCGGAAGGTGATGCCGGCGGGGCCGCCCAACCACGAGCCGTGCCGGTCGACGCCGAGTCGCGGCAGCGACGCCTCCCAGTGCGGCCGATCGACCCACTTGGTGGACACCAGCGCGACGTCGGTCACCCGGCGGCGATGAGGTGCCGCAGCCGCTCCTCGCCCACGGCGAGCAGCAGCGTGGGCAGCCGGGGGCCGGTGTCCTTGCCGATCAGCAGCCGGTACAGCAGCACGAAGAACTGCCGCTGGGCCGCCTTCAGCTCCGGCGTGGCCGCCTTGGCCTCCGGCGGCAGGCCGGCCTGGACCTTCGGCACGGCGTAGACCAGGGAGGTGAGCCCGTCCAGCGACCAGCCGTCCTTCAGGCCCTCGGCCAGCAGCCGCAGCGACTCGCGGCGCCGGCTCGTCCAGCGAGGCTGAGCAGCTCGGTGTCCGGCTCGGTCCGCACGTGGGTGCGGTCCTCGACCGGCATCTGGGTGTCGACCCAGTGCTGCGCGCAGGTCAGCCGGGGGCGCAGCTCGTCCAGCGAGTCGACCGGCCGGCTGGGGTCGAGGTCGGACAGGATCCGCAGCGTCTGCTCGTCGTCGCCGGTGGTGATGTCGAGGACCGAGGCGAGCGTGCGGTAGGGCAGCGGCCGCGGCGTGGCGGGCAGGACGCCGCCCGCCGTGGTCGTGGCCCGGGTGTGGGCCGCCAGGTCCGCCGGCTGCGCCGTACCGTCGGCGACCTTGCGCGAGAGCGAGTCCCACTCGTCGTACATCCGGTGGACCTCGCCGTCGAAGGCGACGTTGAAGGACTGCGCCGGCTTGCGGCGCGAGTAGAGCCACCGGACCAGCGCGGGCTCCATGATCTCCAGCGCGTCGGCCGGGGTGGGGACCCCGCCGCGCGAGCTGCTCATCTTGGCCATGCCCTTGATGCCGACGAAGGCGTACATCGGCCCGATCGGCCTGGTGCCGCCGAAGACCTCCTCGACCAGCTGGCCGCCGACGACCCAGGACGAGCCGGGCGACTGGTGGTCGACGCCGGAGGGCTCGAAGATGACCCCCTCGTAGGCCCAGCGCATCGGCCAGTCGACCTTCCAGACCAGCTTGCCGCCGTTGAACTCCGAGAGCAGCACCGTCTCGGTGTGCCCGCAGCGGCAGTCGTAGGTGAGTGCGGTGGTGTCGTCGTCGTAGGCCGTGACGGTGGTGAAGTCGGTGCCGCAGACGGTGCAGTACGGCTTGTAGGGGTAGTAGCCGGTGGCCGAGACCGACCCGTCCTCCTCGCTCGCCGCGCCGGAGCCCTCGGCCGCCTCCGCGGCGGCGGCGGCCTCCTGCTCGTCCAGCTTCTGGGCCTTCGGGCGGCCTTGCCCCGGCCGGCCTGCTGGCCGGGGTGGGTGCGGTAGCGGTCCAGGACGGCGTCGATGTGCGCCCGCTCGCGCATGGCGAAGAGGATCTGCTCGCGGTAGGCCCCGGAGGTGTACTGCGCGGTCTGGCTGATCCCGCGGAAGTCGATGCCGAGCTCGGCCAGCGACTCGACCAGCTGGGCCCGGAAGTGGTCGGCCCAGCTGGCGTGCGGGCTGCCGGGCGGGGCCGGCACGGCGGTCAGCGGCTTGCCGATGTGCTCGGCCCACGACGGGTCGATGCCGGCCGGGACCTTGCGGAACCGGTCGTAGTCGTCCCAGCTGATCAGGTGGTCGGCCTCGATCCCCCGGCGCCGGATCTCGTCGGCGACCAGGTGCGGGATCATCACCTCGCGCAGGTTGCCCAGGTGGATCGGGCCGGACGGGCTCAGCCCCGAGGCGCAGACGACCGGCTTGCCCGGGCGCGCGGCGGCGCGCCTCGGCGAGGACCTCGTCGGCCAGGCGCGAGACCCAGTCGGCTTCTGGCACGGGAGCGTTCATCAGGATGTCCTCCGGTCGTCGGGCAGGGGCGTCAGTCGAGGCCGAGCAGCGAGTGCCGCTCGATCGTCTCGTCCCGGCCGGGGCCGACGCCGATCGTGGACACGCGGGCACCGATGAGCTCCTCGACGCGCTCGACGTAGCGCCGGGCGTTGACCGGCAGCTCCTCGAACGTGCGGCAGGCGGAGATGTCCTCCCACCAGCCGGGGAGGTACTCGTAGATCGGCGTCGCGTGGTGGAAGTCGCTCTGGCTCATCGGCATCTCGTCGTGCCGGACGCCGGCCACGTCGTAGGCCACGCACACCGGCACCTGGTCGAGGCCGGTCAGCACGTCGAGCTTGGTGACGACGAAGTCGGTGACCCCGTTGATCCGGGTGGCGTAGCGGCCGACCACCGTGTCGACCCAGCCGCAGCGGCGCGGCCGGCCGGTGGTCGTGCCGTACTCCGCACCGGTCTTGCGCAGGAACTCGCCCATGTCGTCGTGCAGCTCGGTCGGGAACGGCCCCTCGCCGACCCGGGTCGAGTAGGCCTTGAGGATCGCGATGACCCGGTCGACGCGCGTCGGCGGGACGCCCGAGCCGGTGCAGGCGCCGGCCGCGGTCGCGCTCGAGGAGGTGACGAACGGGTAGGTGCCGTGGTCGACGTCCAGCAGCGTGGCCTGCCCTGCCTCGAACAGGACCGTCTTGCCCTCGTCCAGCGCGGTCGACAGCAGCAGGCCGGTGTCGACGACCATCGGGCGCAGCCGCTCGGCGTGCTGGCAGCAGCTCGTCCATCACCTCCTGCACCTCGATGGCGCGGCGGTTGTAGATCTTGGCGAGGACCTGGTTCTTGACCTCGAGCGCGGCCTCGACCTTCTGGCGCAGGATCGACTCGTCGTACAGGTCCTGCACGCGGATGCCGACCCGGCTCATCTTGTCGGCGTAGGTGGGGCCGATGCCGCGCCCGGTGGTGCCGAGCCGGCGCGAGCCCAGGAAGCGCTCGGTCACCTTGTCGAGCACCCGGTTGTACGGCGGGATGAGGTGGGCGTTGGCGCTGACCACCAGCCGGGACGTGTCGATCCCGCGGGCCTCCAGCGCGTCGATCTCCTGGAAGAGCACCGCGAGGTCGATGACGACGCCGTTGCCGATGACGGGGGTGCAGCCGGGGCTGAGGATGCCGCTCGGGCAGCAGGTGCAGGGCGTACTTCTCGCCGTCGACGACGATGGTGTGGCCGGCGTTGTTGCCCCCGTTGAACTTCACGACGTAGTCGACGCTGCTGCCCAGCAGGTCGGTCGCCTTGCCCTTGCCTTCGTCGCCCCACTGGGCTCCGACCAGCACGATCGCCGGCATCCGGGCCACCTTCCTCGCATCGTCGGACGGGTCGCTGCGCGACCTGCCGGGATCGTCCCGGCTCCGTCGTGGGACGAGCCCCGGCGCACTGGCGCACGGGGCTCGTGCGACCAAAGGTTAACGGCTCGACCCTCCCCGGACCGAACCGTGCACCCTCAGCGCCGGCTGCCCTCCACCTCGAGCAGGCCCCGCTGCTGGGCGGCGACGCCCAGCTGGAAGCGGGTGTCGGCCCCCAGGGCGTCCATCAGGCCGGCGACCCGCCGCCGCACGGTGCGCACCCCCCAGCCGAGGTACCGCGCGATCGCCTCGTCCTTGTAGCCCCGGGACAGCAGCGCCAGCAGCCGGCGGTCGGACTCGCTGGTGGTCAGCGCGTCCGGGGCCGGCAGGGCCGCCGCCCACGCCAGGTCGAACACCGCGGTGAACGCCTCGACCAGCATCAGGTCGCGGATGACGACGTAGTCGCCCTCGGCGGCTCCCCACTCCCCGGCGGCCATCACGGCGTCCTGGCCGAAGACGGCGAACTCGCTCGGCGGGGAGTCCACCATCCGCTGCTGCTGGCCCATGGCGGCCCACGACTGCATCGACTCGTACGCCGCCGGGTCGTCCAGGACGGCGAAGGGGTAGAGCGCGCGGTACTCCCGACCGCCCGCGATGGCGGTCTCGGTGGCCCGCCTGGCCTCGGGGTCGACGCCGGGCCCCGTGCCGACGGTGAGGACGGAGCTGCGGATGGCGCCGTGGGTGCTGCGGGTGAGGTGCTGGACCAGCCCCGGCGCGACGTCGGCGACCACGACCTCCCACGCGGTGCGGCGCACCCCGTTGACCACGTCGGCCTGACCGAGGCGGCGCTCGGCGCTGAACTGGTTGATCGCCCCGCGGGCCTCGGCCAGCGTCCGCCGCCGGGACTCGAGCTTGGCCTCCTCGCCGTCGATCAGCCGTTCGAGCGCGAGCCGGGGGTCCTCGACCAGCACCTGGCCGTCGCCGGTCAGCCGGACCAGGCGGGTGGAGATGAGCGACTGCAGCGCCACCATGGTCTCGGAGACCGTCCAGCCGAGCTCGGCGGCGTGGGCCGCGACGCCCATCGTGGCCGAACGCAGCACCCGCCGGTAGAGCACCTCGGCGGTGTCCGGGATCCGAAAAGCAGACAGATACGGACTCATCGGACAACCCGGGTCGGACGACCGACCCGCGCTCTGCCGACGGCGAAAGAATTCATCGGTGGCAGGTTAAGGCCATTGGCAGAGTAGTGCCACTTTCGGCGCCACTCGTGCGGCAAGATTCACCATGACCGCGGTGCACAGGGGACAATCCCACGGCGGTCGGACGGTCCCGACCCTGCTGGGGGAGAGCAGACGGGACCACTGCAGGGGGCGAATGCCGGGGGCCGGGCACCACATGGTCCCGGCTCCCGGCCCACTCCTCACCACCGTTCCAGCACCGTCGCGTTGGCCATCCCGCCGCCCTCGCACATCGTCTGCAACCCGTAGCGCGCGCCGGTGCGCCGCATCCGGTGCAGCAGCGTGGCGGTGAGCCGCGCACCGGAGCCACCGAGCGGGTGGCCGAGGGCGATCGCCCCGCCGTCGGGGTTCAGCCGGGCCGGGTCGGCGCCGGTCTCGGCCAGCCAGGCGAGCGGCACCGAGGCGAACGCCTCGTTGACCTCGAAGGTGTCGATGTCGGCGAGGTCGAGGCCCGCCCGCTGCAGCACGCGCCGGCGTGGCGGGGATGGGGCCGGTCAGCATCAGCACCGGGTCGACCGCCGCCAGCGCGACCGCGTGCACCCGGGCCAGCGGACGCCAGCCGTGCGCCGCCGCCACCTCGCTGGTGGTGACGAGCATCGCCGCGGCCCCGTCGGAGATCTGCGAGGCGTTGCCCGCGGTGACGGTGCCACCCTCCTCGAACGCCGGCCGCAGCCCCGCCAGCACCTCCGCGTCGTGCCCGGCCGGATCCCCTCGTCCTGCGACACGGTCACGGCGCCCTCGCCCTCGGCCGCACCGCGAGCAGCACGGCGCCGTCCGCGTCCAGGACCACCGGGACGATCTCGTCGGCGAACGCGCCCGGACTCGCGCGCGGCGGCGGCCCGCTGGTGGGACTGCACGCTGAACCGGTCGACGTCCTCGCGGCGCAGCCCCCACTGCCGGGCGACCATCTCGGCGCTCACGCCCTGGTTGAAGTCCACCCCCGCGTAGCGGCGCGGTCATCGCCGGCCCGAACGGCAGCCCCGGCCCACCCCGGAAGCTCGCGCCCATCGCCACCCGCGTCATCGACTCGACCCCGCCGGCCACCGCGACGTCGTACTGGCCACTGACCACCCCCGCGGCGGCGAAGTGCAGGGCCTGCTGGGACGACCCGCACTGGCGGTCCAGGGTCGTGGCGGGCACCGACGTCGGGCCAGCCCGCCGCCAGCACCGCGTTGCGGCCCACGTTCAGCGCCTGCTCGCCGACCTGCGACACGCAGCCCCAGATGACGTCGTCGACCAGCGCCGGGTCGACGCCGACCCGGTCGGCCAGGGCGCGCAGCACCACCGCGCTGAGGTCGACCGGGTGGGCGCCGGCGAGGGCTCCCCCGCGCCGGCCGACCGGCGTCCGGACCGCCTCGACGACCACGGCATCGCGCATGCGCTCATCTCCCCGACCCGGTGTGTGCTGACCCGCTCATCGTGCCACCGGCGAGCCGGCGCCACCGGCGACCCGTGCCGCCGGCGACCCGGCGGCGGTTCAGAGGCCGAGGTCCTTGGCGATGATCACCTTCATGATCTCGCTGGACCCGCCGTAGATCCGCGAGACGCGGGCGTCGGCGTACAGGCGGGCGATCGGGTACTCCAGCATGTAGCCGTAGCCGCCGTGCAGCTGCAGGCACGCGTCGACCACCTCGGCCTGCAGCTCGGTGGTGAAGAGCTTGGTCCGCGCGGCGTCGGCCGCGGACAGCACGCCGTCCTCGAGGTCGGCGAGGGCCGCGTCGACGAGCTGGCGGCCGGCGGCCACCCTGGCCGAGAGGCCGGCCAGCACGAACTTCGTGTTCTGGAACGACGCGACGGGCGTGCCGAACGCCGTCCGCTCGCGCACGTAGTCGAGGGTCAGCGCGATCGCCCGCTCGCAGGCGGCCTGGGAGCCGACCGCGATCGCCATCCGCTCCTGCGGACAGGTTGGCGCCGAGGTAGCCGAACGCCCCGCCCTCCTCACCCAGCCGGTTGGCGACCGGGACGCGCACGCCGTCGAAGAACAGCTCGGCGGTGTCCTGCGAGCGCAGGCCGAGCTTCTCCAGCTTGCGGCCGCGGGTGAACCCGGGCATGCCGTCCTCGACGACCAGCAGGGTCAGCCCGCCGCGGCGGTCCGCGGCGTCGCGGGAGGTCCGCGCCACGACCACGACCAGGTCGGCCTGGACACCCCCGGTGATGAAGGTCTTGGCGCCGTCCAGGACGTAGTGGTCGCCGTCGCGGACGGCCGTCGCGGTGATGCCGGCGAGGTCCGACCCGGTGCCGGGCTCGGTCATCGCGATCGCGGTCATCAGCTCGCCGGAGACGAACCCGGGGCACCAGCGGTCCAGCTGCTCGGGGGTGCCGTAGGTGAGGAAGTAGGGCAGGACGACGTTGAGGTGCAGCAGGAGCGCACCGGTCGCCGCCCCGGACGCGGCGATCTCCTCGGTGAGGATGGCGTTGTAGGCGAACGAGGTCTGTCCGCCGCCGCCGTACGCCTCGGGGACCTGCATCCCGGTCACGCCCAGGTCGCCGAACCCGGCGTACAGGCTCCGCGGCACCAGGCCCTCGCGCTCCCACGTCTCGGCGTGCGGGGCGACCTTCTCGGTGAGGAAGGCCCGCACCGACTGGCGGAAGGCGCGTTGCTCGTCGTTCTCGCTCCGGCTGCGCATGACGGCATCGTGCCACCCCGTGCGCGGCCGGCTCAGCGCAGCAGGCCCATCCGCTGCTTCGCCGTCAGCACCCGCAGCGCCGCCGCGTCGACCTTGCGCGCGAACGCGGGGCTGCTGGCCATCCTGGCCGTCACCGCCTGGACCATCGCGGGGATGACCGAGGCGTCCACCGTCAGCACCATGTCGCCGCCGGCGTCGATGAACATGGTGGCCCGCTGGCCCGGCGTCCACCTCGCGACCTGCTTGGCGCTGCCGAGGTCGTCGCTGACGATGACGCCGCGGAAGCCGAGCTGCCGGCGGACCAGGCCCTGCAGCACCGTGGCGGAGAACGCGGCCGGGTGCCGGGGGTCGATGCGGGAGTAGTACGCCGTGGACGGCATGAGGAACAGGGTGCCGGCGCGGACGCCGGCGGCGAACGGCGCGAGGTAGGCGTCGTGCGCGGTGGTGACGGTGTCGGTCACCCCGGCGCTGGTGTCGGTGTTGGCCCGGACCCGCCCCAGCCCGGGGAAGTGCTTGACCGAGGTGGCGACGCGCGAGGACGCCATACCGGCGAGGAACGCGGTGCCGTGGCGTGGCGACGGTGGCGGGCGTGTAGCCGAACTCGCGCCGGTAGTAGCCGATCGGCGGGTTCGTCCTCGCGGCGGCGGCGCTGGGGACCGTGTCCATCACCGGCGCGAGGTTGAGGTTGACGCCCGCCCCGGCGAGCTGGCGGCCCCAGACCCTCGACGCGCGCTTCAGCGCCGCCGGGGTCCCAGCCGCCCTGGGTCAGCGCGGTGGGCATGCGCGAGAACCCGGGCCCCTGCAGGACCTGCACGTTGCCGCCCTCCTGGTCGGCCGACACGACCAGCGGGACGCCGCCGGTGGCCGCGGTGGTCGCCGCGGCCTGCAACCGGCGGGTCACCGCCCGCGTCGCCGCCGCGCCGGCGTGGCTGCGGCCGGTGAGGATGACCGACCCCACGTGCTGGCGGGCGACCACCCGCAGCGTCGTCGCGCTCGCGACGGTCGCGGGGGTGCCGGCCATGAACAGCTGCCCGACCCGCTGCGCGCGCGTCAGCCGCCGGTAGGCCACCTCGGCCGCGCCGGGGCGGGCGCCGGGCGCTGCGGTCGAGCGAGGCGGCGGCGAGGCGGTGCGGGACGAGGGACGACGGGGTCGGGCGTCGGCGGCGGACGGAGCCGGCCGGAGGCCGGCGTCGTCCGGGTGGACGTCGCGCGGGGCCGGTCGGCGGGCGGGCGCTCGGGGTCGAGCGTGGTCCCGGAGGTCGGGGACGGCGTGGTCCGGGACGACGTCGCCGGGCGCCGACGACGGCGGCCGCGACGGGCCGGACGGGGTCGACGCGCACCCCGCCGGCCCGAGCGCCAGTGCGCCGGTCACGACCGCCAGCACCATGGCGCGCATGGCCCGCATGGTCAGAGGCCGAGCGCCTCGGCTCCCTCGCGGGAGGAGTCGCGCAGGAAGTCGGCGCACCGGCGCTGCTCCGGCGTCTCGGAGATCGCCCCGGCGGCCCGGCTGAGCGCCGCGAGCGAGCGCAGGAAGCCACGGTTGGGCTCGTGCGACCACGGCACCGGCCCCTGGCCGCGCCAGCCGCTCTTGCGCAGCGAGTCCAGCGCCCGGTGGTAGCCGGTGCGGGCGAAGGCGTAGCCCTCGATCGTGCGGCCGTCGGCGAGCGCGTCCTCGGCGAGGACGGCCCACACGAGGGAGGACGACGGGTGCTGGGCGGCCACCGACCGGGGGTCCTCGCCCTGGTCCAGCAGCGCGGCGGCGGGGTCGGGCTGCAGCAGGGTCTCGGGGATGCCGAGCAGGTTCTCGCTCATCAGGCGTGCGTCCCGGCGCTGCGCAGGTTCTCGCAGGCCTGGACGACCCGCTGGGCCATCCCCTCCTCGGCCGCCTTGCCCCAGGCGCGGGGGTCGTACTGCTTCTTGTTGCCCACCTCGCCGTCGACCTTGAGCACACCGTCGTAGTGGGTGAACATGTAGCCGGCCACCGGGCGGGTGAAGGCGTACTGGGTGTCGGTGTCGACGTTCATCTTGACCACGCCGTAGTCGACCGCGGCGGAGATCTCCTCGGCCAGCGAGCCCGAGCCGCCGTGGAAGACCAGGTCGAACGGCTTGGCGTCGGCCGCGAGGCCCTTGGCCTTGACCACCGCCTCCTGCGCCGCCTTGAGGATCTCGGGGCGCAGCTTGACGTTGCCCGGCTTGTAGACGCCGTGGACGTTGCCGAAGGTCAGCGCCGTGAGGTAGCGGCCGTTCTCGCCCAGGCCCAGCGCCTCGACGGTGGCCAGCGCGTCCTCGGGGGTGGAGTACAGCTGCTCGCCGCCGCCGCCCACGACGCCGTCCTCCTCGCCGCCGACCACACCGACCTCGATCTCGAGGATCACGTCGGCCGCCTTGGCCAGGGCCAGCAGGTCGCGGGCGATCTCGAGGTTCTCCTCCAGCGGCACCGCCGAGCCGTCCCACATGTGCGACTGGAACCAGGGGGTGCCGCCGGCCTTGACCCGCTCGGTGGACGCCGCGAGCAGCGGCCGGACGAAGCCGTCCAGCTTGTCCTTGGGGCAGTGGTCGGTGTGCAGCGCGATGTGCACGTCGTAGCCCTTGGCCACCTCGTGCGCGTAGGCGGCCAGGGCCAGGGACCCGCTGACCATGTTCTTGACGGTCGGCCCGGAGAGGTACTCCGCACCGCCGGTGGAGACCTGGATGATGCCGTCGCTGCCGGCCTCGGCGAACCCGCGGATCGCGGCGTTCAGGGTCTGCGAGGACGAGACGTTGATGGCCGGGTAGGCGAAGGAGCCGGCCTTCGCCCGGTCCAGCATGTCGGCGTAGACCTCGGGGGTCGCGATGGGCATGGAAACTCCTCGTGCTCGATCGACGGAGGCGCCCGCGGGACGGCCCCGGGCGTGCGTGCAGCCGATCCTTGCACGTCCCCCACCGCGCGGCGACCCCCTCGCCCGGCGCTGCGCGGGGCGGCGCTCCGGACACCGCCGTGCGCCGCGACGTCAGCCGGGCGGGACCTGGGTGAAGACGTGCCGGCGGACCCAGGCGTGCATCGCCACCGCCGCCGCGGCGCCGGCGTTGATCGAGCGGGTCGACCCGAACTGGGCGATGTCGAGCACCGCCACGCACGCCTCGCGGGCCGGCTCGGACAGGCCCGGCCCCTCCTGGCCGAAGAGCAGGATGCACCGCCGCGGCAGGTCGTAGGACTCCAGCGGCACCGACCCCGGCAGGTTGTCGATGCCCACCAGCGGCAGCCCGCCGTCGTGCCCCGCGGCCCACTCGACCAGGGCCGCGACGGACTCGTGGTGGTACTCGTGCTGGTAGCGGTCGGTGACCATCGCACCGCGCCGGTTCCAGCGGCGGCGACCGACGATGTGGAAGGCCTTGGCGTTGAACGCGTTGGCGGTGCGGATGACCGAGCCGATGTTGAAGTCGTGACCCCAGTTCTCCACCGCGACGTGGAAGTCGTGCCGCCGCGTGTCGAGGTCGCTGACGATCGCGTCGTGCCGCCAGTAGCGGTAACCGGTCCACCACGTTGCGCCGGTCGCCCGCGGCGAGCAGCTCCTCGTCGTACGGGTGGTGCTCCTGCGTCGTCGGCCACGGGCCCTGCCACGGGCCGACGCCCACCTGCTCCTGCTGGCTCACGACGCCACTGTGACAGATGCGGTTCACGTAGCCTCTACCCCGTGATGCACTCGCTCGGTCCCCAGTGGATGGACCCCCAGTACCTGCTGTCGACCTTCGGGTCGCAGTTCTTCTGGTTCAGCGCCCTGATCGTCTTCATCGAGTGCGGGCTGCTGTTCCCGATCCTGCCGGGCGACTCGCTGCTGTTCGCGGTCGGCCTGTTCATCTCCACCGGGCAGGTCCACGTCAACATCGCCGTGGCCTGCGTCGTGCTGTCGGCCGCGGCCTTCCTCGGCAACGTCGTCGGCTACGAGATCGGCCGCGCGGCCGGCACGCCGCTGTACGACCGGGACGGCCGGGTGCTCAGGCAGAAGTACTTCGACCAGACCACGGCGTTCTTCGAGCACCACGGCAACAAGGCCCTCGTGATCGGGCGCTTCGTGCCGGTCGTCCGCACGTTCATCACCGTGGTGGCCGGTGTCGGCAAGATGGACCGGCGCCGGTTCTTCACCTGGAGCCTGGTCGGCGCCGTGCTGTGGGCCACCGGGATCACCCTGCTCGGGTACTTCCTCGGCCAGGCCTTCCCGGTGCTGCAGGACAAGCTCGAGCTGGCGGTGCTGGCCATCGTGGCCGTGTCGCTGGTCCCGGCGCTGGTCGAGTACCTCCGGCACCGTCGCCGGGTGCACGCGATGGCGGACGAGGCCGCCGACGCGGCAGAGGACATCGGGAAGCGCTGACCGCCGGTCGCCTGACCGCCGGCGCTCACGTCGCGAGCGCCGGCTCGAGCGGCCGTCCCTGCCGGTGCGGTCCGCTCGACGCCGCGCAGCGACCACACCAGCGCGACCACGACCAGCAGCGCGAGCCCACCGCTGACCACGAACGTCTGCCGGGCGCCCAGCACCCCGCCGACCAGGCCGCCGAGGCCGAGCGCGAGGACCGAGCCGGTGCGCGAGACGCCTGTCACCGCGGCGAGCACCCGGCCCCGCTCGGCCTCGGCGGTCCGCACGACGTAGAGCGGGCCCAGGGCGGCGTTGACCGCACCGTTGGACACCCCTTGGACGACCAGCACCGCCGCGAGGAACGCCACCGTGGGCGACACCCCCGCCAGGGCGATCGCGACCGCCGTACCGCCGAGTCCGAGCAGCAGGGCGCGCACCCGCTGCCCGTCGCCCACGCAGCGCCCGGCCAGCCACGACCCGCCGACGGCGCCGGCGCCGAAGAACCCCTGCAGCACGCCGTACGACGTCGCGCTCGCCCCCAGGTCGTCGCGGACCAGGAAGACCTCCACGACGTTGACGCCCTCCAGCACGATCACGAACGGCACCGTCCAGGCGAAGACGAGCCACACCAGCCGGTCCCGGCGCAGCACCCGCAGGCCGTCGAGGGTGCGCGGTCGCGGGGGCGCGGCCCGCCGTCCGGTCGGCCGACGCGCCCGCCGCGGCGGGTGCGGACGAGGGCGGCGGCGGCCAGCAGCCCGCCGAAGGTCGCCGCGTCCAGCCAGAGCGCCGCGGCGCTGCCGTGCGCGCCGACGACCAGGCCGGCGAGCGCCGCACCGGCCACGGCGGTGACCGCGAGCAGGCTCTGCTGCAGCGCCAGCACGCGGCCGACCTCGTCGTCGCCGACGATGCGCGGGATCAGGGCGCCCCAGGTGGGGCCCGCCACCGCCTGGCCGCACTGGAGCACGACGACCAGCAGGTACGTCGGGCCGGCGCCGGCCACGAGGGCCAGCCCGGCGCAGGCGAGGACCTGCACCGCGGTCGAGACCAGGAGCACCGTGCGGGAGTCGAAGCGGTCGGCCACCGCGCCGGCCACCCCCATCATCAGCACGGAGGGGAGCGCGAACGCGGCCATCAGCAGCGCGATGCCGACGGCTCCCCCGCCCTGGTCGTGCACCCGCAGGGTCAGGGCGATCATCGCCAGCGTGTCACCGACGTAGGACAGGGTGCGGGCCGGGACCACCAGCCGCAGGTCGCGGTGCCGCCACAGCGAGGGCCGGCCCGGCTGACGCGGGAACGGGAGGCGGACGAACCCTTTGCGAAGGATCTGCTTCATAAACTGTGAAGGTATTCCTTCAGAAAGACCGCGTCAACACCCGGCCCACCGCGCACACCCCACCGGACGCACCGGAGGTCCCGAATCCGGACATCGGCTGTCCGAATTCGGGACCTCGCGTGCGTCCGGTCGAGAGTGGCGCGCTCAGCGGTCGCGCGGAGGGAGGAGCCGGGCGCTCAGGCTCGGCGGCGACGGCAGCGGCCGGCGCGGCTCACGGACGCCGGCGGAGCCGTCGTCACCCCCATCCGCCCAGGGGCCACCCGCGATCAGCACCGACGGCCGGAACCGTCGCCGGCGGCGGACGCTGGCCAGGCAGTGCGCCCGCGGGTCCACCCCCTGCTCGATCAGCGTGCTGCGGACCGACTGGTAGGCGGCCTGGGCGCTGCGGGCACGGAGGGTGCGGTGCAGCCGTGGCCCCTTCTCGACATCCACCGTGACCTGGTATCGCGCCATCCCCCCATCTTGCGGCCCCGGGTGCCCGGCTGTCACCCGATCGGGGCAGTGGTCAGGAGCCCTGGGGCGGGTCGACCGGGGCGGCCGGGCGGATGGTGTCCTGCGGACCGGCCGGGGTGGTCGGGGCGGTGCTGCCCCCCGGCCCGATCTGGCCGGTGCCCGCGCCGGGCCCACCGAAGCTGACCTGCGGGGCCTCGCGCTCGGCGCCCTCGGCCTCGAAGTACTCGGCGCGGCCGATGTGGGCCAGGCCGGCGACGATGTTGGAGGGGACCGACTCGACCTTGGTGTTGAGCTCGCGGACGTTGGCGTTGTAGTAGCGCCGGCCGGAGGCGATGCGGTCCTCGGTCGAGGCGAGCTCCTGCTGGAGGGCGAGGAAGTTCTGGTTGGCCTTGAGGTCGGGGTAGGCCTCGGCCACGGCGAACAGCCGGCCGAGGGCCTGGGTCAGGACGTTCTCGTTCTGGGCCAGGTCGGCCGGGCTCTGGCCGCCGGACATCGCGGCCGACCGCGCCTTCATCACGTCCTCGAGCGTGCCGCGCTCGTGCGACGCGTAGCCCTTGACCGTCTCGACCAGGTTGGGGATCAGGTCGTGCCGGCGGGTGAGCTCGACGTCGATCTGCCGCCAGGCCTCCTGCACCAGGTTGCGCAGCCTGATCAGCCGGTTGTAGCTGGTGACGCCCCACAGGGCCAGCAGCACCACCAGCACGAGGACGACGATGAGGGCGGTCATGGCGAGCTCCCGGCGGTAGACGGTTTTGGCCACCCTAGCCCGCGGTCGGCCCCGCGCCGAGCGCTCAGGCCAGGCCGAGCTCGGCGACGCTGTACGCCGCGACGTAGGGCAGGGACTGCGCCTCGATCTTCTCCTGGGCGCCACTGGCCCGGTCGGCGATCACGGCCACGGCCACGACCTCGGCACCGGCCTCACGGGCGGCCTCCACCGCGGCCAGCGGCGACCCGCCCGTCGTGGAGGTGTCCTCGACCACGACGACCCGACGGCCCGAGATGGAGGGGCCCTCGATCCGCTGCTGCAGGCCGTGCGCCTTCTCGGCCTTGCGGACCACGAACGCGTCCAGGCTCCGGCCGCGGCGGGCGGCCGCGTGCAGCATGGCGGCGGCGACCGGGTCGGCCCCCATGGTGAGGCCGCCGACGGCGTCGAAGTCCAGGTCGGCGGTGAGGTCCAGCATGACCTCGCCGACCAGGGGCGCGGCCTGGCCGCTGAGCGTGATCCGGCGCAGGTCGACGTAGAAGTCCGCCTCCTTGCCCGAGGACAGCGTCACCCTGCCGTGCACGATGGCGTGGGCCTTGATCAGCTCGAGCAGCTGCTGGCGGGAGTCGGTGGCGGACGGGGCAGCGGAGGTCTCGGTCACGAGACCCGAGCCTATTTCATGCCGGGCGCGAGGGTGCTGGTCAGCCGCGGCGGCGGCGCACGGACGCCACGGTGCCCGAGGCGCGACGTACGAGGCCCCGGGGCAGCACCTGCAGCGCTCCGACCAGCAGCTTGTACTGCGCACCCGGCACGCTGACCACCTTGCCGGCGCTCACGTCGTCGAGGCAGTCGCGCACCAGCCGGTCGGCCTCGAGCCACAGGAAGTCCGGCAGCCGCGACATGTCGAGGTCGGCGCGGGCGTGCAGCTCGGTGTGGGTGAACCCCGGGCAGAGCGCCGTCGCGGTGACCCCCGAGCCGGCCAGCTCACTGGCGAGGACCTCGGTGAACGCGGTGCACCACGCCTTGGCCGCGGCGTAGGTGCCCATCGGCACGAACCCGGCGACCGACGACACGTTGACGATCGCCCCGTGGCCGCGCGCCCGCATCGGCAGCGCGGCGGCGTGCGAGAGCACGAGCACCGCGCGGCAGAGCACGTCGAGCATCCGCTCCTCGTCGGCCAGCTCACCGCCGAGGAAGCTGTGCGACATACCGAAGCCGGCGTTGTTGACCAGCAGGTCCACCGGGCGGGTGGCGTCGGCGAGCCGGTCGGCCACCCGCTGCACCTGCGCCCGGTCCGACAGGTCCGCCGCGAGGATCTCGGCGCCGACCTTGTACGTCGCGCTGAGCTCGTCGGACACGTTCTCCAGCCGGACCCGGTCGCGGGCCACGAGCACGAGGTCGTGCCCCCGCTCGGCCAGCTCGCGGCAGAAGGCGAGGCCGATGCCGGCCGTGGCGCCGGTGACCAGTGCGGTACTCATGCCGGGCAGCCTAGGGCCCCTCCCTAGACTCGGCCGGTGCGCATCGCTACCTGGAACGTCAACTCCATCCGCTCCCGCATCGACCGCGTCGAGGCCTTCCTGCAGCGTCAGGACGTCGACGTGCTCGCCCTGCAGGAGACCAAGTGCAAGGACGACCAGTTCCCCGAGGACCGGCTGACCGCCCTGGGGTACGAGGTGGCCCACCACGGCCTGTCGCAGTGGAACGGGGTCGCGCTGATCTCCCGGGTCGGCCTCGAGGACGTGCAGGTCGGGTTCGAGGGGATGCCGCACTTCGGCGACCCGCTCGCCTCGGAGGCGCGGGCCCTCGGCGGCACCTGCGGCGGGGTGCGCATCTGGTCGCTCTACGTCCCCAACGGGCGCGCGCTCGGCGACCCGCACATGGACTACAAGCTGGAGTGGCTGGAGCGCCTGCGCGCGACGGCGACCACGTGGGTCGCCGAGGACCCGTCCCGGCCGGTGGCGCTCGTCGGTGACTGGAACGTCGCCCCGCAGGACGAGGACGTCTGGGACATGGCCTTCTTCGAGGGCAAGACCCACGTGTCCGCGCCCGAGCGCGCGGCGTTCCAGGCGGTGCTCGACGCCGGCTACACCGACGTCGTCCGCCCGCACACCCCGGGCCCGGGCACCTACACCTACTGGGACTACACCCAGCTGCGCTTCCCGAAGCGGCAGGGCATGCGGATCGACTTCGTGCTCGGCTCGCCGGCCCTCGCCGGCCGGGTGGAGGCCGCGTCCATCGACCGTGAGGAGCGCAAGGGCAAGGGCGCCAGCGACCACGCCCCGGTCATCGTCGACCTCGCCGACCACTGAGCCGACGGGAGGGCGCGTCATGAGCCGGGTCGTCCTCGTCTCCGGCGGCGCCAGCGGGATCGGCGCCGCGCTGGCCACCGCCCACGTCATGGCCGGCGACACCGTGGTGGTGGCCGACCTCCACCCCCGCGACCCCTCCCACGTGCTGCTCGACGTGCGCGACCGGGAGGCGTTCGCGGCCGTGGCGCGCGCGGTGGTGGACCGGCACGGCCGGATCGACGTGTTCTACGACAACGCCGGGATCGCGGTCGCCGGGGGCATCGAGGAGCTCACGCCGGAGCACTGGGACAGCGCCATCGACGTCAACCTGCGCGGCGTGATCCACGGCGTCGAGGCGGTCTACCCGGTCATGCGGGCCCAGGGTCACGGGCACATCGTCATCACCGCGTCGCTGGCCGGGCTGATCCCCGTGCCGCTGCTCGGCCCCTACACCGTGACCAAGCACGCGGTGGTCGCCCTCGCCCGGGTGCTGCGGCTCGAGGCCGCCGCCTCCGGTGTCCGGGTCTCCGCCCTGTGCCCGGCGTTCGTGCAGACCCCCATGCTCGGGAACATCAACCCCGGCACCGCACCGACCGGGGCCAACCGGATGGGGGCGGCCCTGGGCCGCCGGGCGCAGCGCCGGACCCTCCAGCCCGAGCAGGTCGCCGCCATCGTGCTCGCCGCGCTGCCCCGCAACCCCGAGATCATCGTCGCGCCGCGGGTGCTCGGCCGGCTCGGCGCGCTGGCCGAGCGCCTGGCGCCGGGGGTCGTGCGCCGGGTCAGCGCCCGCGAGATCGGCCGCTACCGGCGACTGGGCTAGGGTCGTCCTTGACGCGGGGTGCCACCCGGGCTCGACCCGGACGGCTGAGATCACACCCGTCGAACCTGATCTAGCTCGCACTAGCGAAGGGACGTCAGCGCCATGGGTGCGACCTCTGCCACCACCGACCGTCCGGCCCTCACCGCCGCCGACTGCGCCGCGGCGCTCGAGGCCCTGCGCGAACGGCCCCCGCTCGTGCAGTCGCTGACCAACATCGTGGTCGCCCAGTGGACCGCCAACGTGCTGCTGGCCGTCGGCGCCGCGCCGGCCATGGTCGACAACCCGCGCGAGGCCGCCGCGTTTGCGCGGATCGCCGGCGCGGTGCTGGTCAACCTGGGCACGCCGTACGACGACACGGCCCTCGCCATGGAGCAGGCGGTGGCCGCGGCCGCCGACCACGGCACCCCGTGGGTGCTCGACCCGGTGGCCGCCGGCGCCCTGCAGTGGCGCACCACGCTGGCCCTGGACCTGCTCGCGCTCGGCCGTCCGGCCGTCATCCGCGGCAACGCCTCGGAGATCCTGGCCCTGACCGGCGGCGCCGGCGGCAAGGGCGTCGACTCCGCGCACACCCCGGAGGCCGCCCTGGACGCCGCCCGGGCCCTGGCGCTCGAGCACCGCACGGTCGTCGCCGTGAGCGGCCCGGTCGACCACCTCACCGACGGCGAGCGCGTGGTGCGGGTCCACAACGGGCACCCGTGGCTCACCCAGGTCACCGGCGTCGGCTGCGCGCTCGGCGCACTGGTGGCTGCCTTCGCCGCCGTCGTTCCCGACCCGCTGCTCGCGGCCACCGCCGCGACGACGACCCTCACGGTCGCCGCCGAGAGCGCCGCGGCGAGGAGCCGCGGCCCCGGCTCCTTCGCCGTCGCGCTGCTGGACGACCTCGCCGCCCTCTCCCCCGCGGGGCTGGGCGACGCCGCACGGGTGAGCTGACCGGTGCGCCGGCCCTCGCTGGACCTGTCCGTCTACCTCGTCACGGACACGACCCTCTGCGGGCTGAAGGGGGTGCCGGCGACCGTCGCCGCGGCGGCCCGGGCCGGCGTCACGGCGGTGCAGCTGCGCGACCCCGCGGCGAGCGACGACGAGCTGGTCGCCCTCGGCCGGGCCGTCCTCGTGGCGCTGCGCGGCACCGGGGTGCCGCTGCTGGTCAACGACCGGGTCCACCTCGTCGACGCGATCGGCGCCGACGGCGCCCACATCGGCCAGTCCGACCTCGACCCCGCGGCGGCGCGCGAGGTCCTCGGCCCGAGGGCCTACCTCGGCCTGTCGGCCCAGACCCTCGAGCACGTGGCCGCCGCGCGGGCCCGCGGCGTGGGCACCCTGGACTACCTCGGGGTGGGCCCGGTCTGGCCGCAGGTCACCAAGCCCGACGCCGCCGAGCCGGGCGGGGTCGAGCGGCTGCGGGAGATCGGGGCGGCCAGCCCGTGGCCGTGCGTGGCGATCGGCGGGATCGACGTCGAGCGCGCCCGGGTCGTACGCGGGACCGGGGTCGCCGGGGTCGCCGTCGTCAGCGCCATCTGCGGCCAGCCGGACGTGGCCGCGGCCGCCCGCGCACTGCGGGCCGCGTGGGACGGGGCGTCCTGATGGACACCCGCCCGGTGCGCCGCCGCCGTCCGCCGGTGGCGCTGACCATCGCCGGCAGCGACCCCTCGGGTGGCGCCGGCATCCAGGCGGACCTGAAGACCTTCAGCGCCCTCGGCGCCTACGGCACGTCGGTGATCGTGGCGCTCACCGCCCAGAGCACCCAGGGGGTGACCGGCGTGCACGTCGTACCGCCCGAGTTCGTCACCCGCCAGCTGGACACCCTGGCCGCCGACGTACGCATCGACGCGGTGAAGATCGGCATGCTCGCCACCGCGGCGGTGGCCGACGCGGTGGCCGCCTTCCTGGAGCGGCAGGCGTGCGACGTGGTCGTCCTCGACCCGGTCATGGTCGCCACCAGCGGTGACCGGCTGCTGGCCGACGACGCGGTCGAGGCGGTACGCCGGCTGCTCCCGCTCGCCTCCGTCGTCACCCCCAACCTGGCCGAGGCGGCGACGCTGCTGCAGGAGCCGGTGGCCACGTCGGTGGAGGAGATGGTCGCCCAGGCGCACCGGCTCCGGGCGGCCGGCGCCGCCCGGGTGCTGCTCAAGGGTGGCCACCTGCCGGGCGGCGACGAGGCGGTCGACGTGCTCGTCGGCCCGGACGGGGTGAGGCTCCTGGCCGGGCCCCGCATCGACACCACCAACACCCACGGCACCGGCTGCAGCCTGTCCTCGGCCCTGGCCGCCCTGCGCCCGCAGCGCCGGGACTGGGAGGAGACCGCGCAGGACGCGAAGACCTGGCTGACCGGCGCCCTCGCCGCCGCGGACAGCCTCGAGATCGGCCGGGGCCACGGCCCGGTGCACCACTTCCACGAGCTCTGGAGCACCCCGTGACGTTCAGTGACCGGATGTGGGAGTCGACCGCGGTCCTGCGCAAGGCGATCGACGACCTGCCGTTCCTCGCCGGCCTGGCCGACGGCACGCTGCCCCGCGAGGTCTTCACCTCCTACCTGGCCCAGGACGCCCACTACCTTGCCGACTACGGCCGGGTCCTGGCCCTGGCGGCCGCCCAGGCGGACACCGCCGACGATCTGCTGCTGTGGGCCGGCAGCGCCCAGACCGCCGTGGCCGTCGAGCGCGAGCTGCACGAGCGCCACGTCCGCGACATCGGGGCGTGGCAGCGGTCGCCCACCTGCACGGCGTACGGCTCGTACCTGCTCTCGCTGACCACGCTGGGCTGCTACCCGGTGCTGGTGGCCGGGGTGCTGCCGTGCTTCTGGATCTACGACGACGTGGGTCGCCGGCTGCGCGCGCGGGTCGGTGACCTGACCCGGCACCCGTACGGCGACTGGATCGCCACCTACGGCGACCCGGCCTTCGCCGCATCGACGCAGGCGGCCAGGGCCGTCCTCGACCGGGTGGCCGAGGGTCAGGACCCGGGGACGGTCGACCGGATGCGCGAGGCCTTCACGACCGCGGCGCGCTACGAGTGGATGTTCTGGGACGCGGCGTGGCGCCGGGAGTCCTGGCCGGTCTGAGGCCGTAGCCCGAGCCGCAGCGCCAGTACGGCGGCCAGGGCCGCGGCCCCCGCGCCGCCGGCGAGGACGGTCTGCACCTGCACCACCCCGGCGCGCACCAGCGCGGCCGCGTCGGTCGGGTCGGGCAGCAGCGCCGCCGCCTCGTAGAAGCGGCGGAGCCCGACCGCCGTCAGCAGGGCCAGCCCCACCACCATGCCGACCATGCGGGCGACGACGACCAGCGAGCTGGCGACACCGTGGGCCGAGGCCGGCGCGTCGGCGAGCGCGGCGGCGTTGACGGGGGCGACGGCCAGTCCGGTGCCGAGGCCGACCAGGACCAGCACCACCGTGGCGGGCGCCGCCGCGAGCGAGCCCGGGCCCCAGGTCGCCATGACGGCGAGCCCGGCCGCGGCGAGCGCCAGCCCCGGCGCGGCGACCGCGCCGGGGCCGAGCCGCCGCAGCAGCGCACCGCCGAGCAGGGCACCGACGGGCACCGCGACCAGGAACCGCACCAGGACGAGGGCGGCCGTGGTCTGCGAGCCGGTCAGGGTCAGCCGCGCGAGCAGCGGCACGTCGACGAGGACGGTCACCAGGGCCGCGCCGACGAGGAGGCTGACCAGCAGCGCGGCCGGCACCCGGCCACGGACGACGCCGCGCGGCACGAGGGGGTGTGCGGCCGTGCGCGCGTGCCACAGGTAGAGGACCACCGCTGCCGCGCCGACGGGCAGCAGGACGAGACCCGAGGGACCGACGACCTCGCGCTCGGGGTCGGCCGAGGCGAAGGTGAGCACCAGCGAGCCGAGGGCCACCGCGACGAGGACGGCGCCCGGCGCGTCGGCGGCCCGCAGCACGGGCCACCACCGGCGGGCGGTGACCAGCGCGAGCACGCCGACCAGCGCCAGGGTCAGGACCCCGATCGGCGTCGCCACGCGCGAGCTGCCCACCAGCGGGATGAACGGGATGCCGGTGGTGACCCCGGTGGTCAGCCGGGCGGGGGCGAGCAGGGTGAGCAGGCCGAGCACGAGGACCAGGACACCGAGCACCGTGGCAGGGCCGGGTCGGGTGCGCCGGCGGGACGGCGGGCCGCCGGTGACCCGGATCGCCGCGGCCAGGACGACGCCGAGCACCGCGTTGAGCCAGAAGATCGCCCGCCAGTCGGCCACCGCGAGGACCGCCGCTCCCAGCAGCGGCCCGAGCACGCTGCCGAGCTCCTGCACCGCGCCGACCACGCCGAGCGGCGTGCCGCGGCGTCGCGGCGGCCACAGGTCGGCCACCAGGGCGAGCGTCGCCGGCACCAGCCCGCCGCCGCCCACGCCCTGCAGCACCCGGCCCGCGACCAGCACCGGCAGCTCCACCGCGCACGCGGTCACCACCGAGCCGACGACGAACACCGCCAGGGCACCCAGCAGCACCCGCTGCCGGGGCAGGAGGTCGGCGAGCCGGCCGACCAGCGGCAGCACGGCGACGTAGCCGAGCAGGAAGCCCGAGACGACGGGGGTCGCCCGTTGCAGGGACTCGATGCCCAGCCCGACCCCCGACATCATGTCGGGCAGCGCGAGCACGACGACGTAGGTGTCGGCGGCGGCGAGCGCGACCGCGACCGAGGCGGCGCCGAGCAGCGCCCTAGGGCTGGCGGATCTCAACCGGGTCGCCGTAGCGGTCGAGGGTGAGGGCGTAGGTCGAGGTCGAGCCGCGGAAGAACGGCCCGGTCAGCGTCACCGTGCGCAGCTCGTTGCCCGGGTCGGTCAGGCCGTAGGTGACAGCGAAGGTGGCAGCCGGGTCACCGATCGCGAGCAGCCCCGCGATGTCACGCCCGGGCAGCGAGCCGGTCACCGTCTGCAGCACGGTGGAGCCGCTGCGGGTGCGGTCACCGAGACGGGGACCGGTGGTCCGGGTCAGCAGCGAGCTGATCCCCCCGTCGGTGGCGAACAGGGTGGCCGGGTCGGGCGCCTGGTAGGTCTTGGGGTCGGTGCGCACGAACCGGCTGGTGAACGGCAGCTTCAGGTAGAGCGCGCTGCCCACCGACACGACGTCGACCGCGGCCTGGATGCCGCTGATCCGCGCGTCGAGCCGGCCCTTGAACGCCGGCGCGTGGGTGCCCACACCGTCGGCGCCGAGCACGCCGTCGGCCGCGGCCGGCACGTCCCGCGAGGTCAGCACCAGGTGCACGGACGCCGCCCGGTCCATCGCCACCTTCGCCGCGGCGAGCCGGTCGGCGGGTGTCGCGGGTGCCGGCGCCGCCGAGCCGGCACCGCCGCTGCACGCCGTCAGGGCGAACAGGAGCGTCAGACCGGCGGTGAGGCTGCGAAGGCGCATGCGCCGAAACCTATCCCGCCGACCTGGCGACCCGGGTGGCTACCGGCCGGCGTGCTCCTCGACGGCGCGCTTGATGCCGTCGACGGTCTCCTGGACGCCCCGGTCGATGTCCTCGCCCTCGGCCCGCTCGGTGTGCAGACGCACGGTCAGCGTCGAGGTGCCGTCCTCACCGCCCGGGTCGACGTCGAGCTCGCCGTGGTAGTCGTGCGGCCCCGCCGCACCCCACTGCAGCGTGCGGCCCTCCTCCTTGACCTTGATCCACGCCTCACCCTCGACGTCCCGCTCGGGACCGTCGGCCGGGTTGATGTGCGCGGTCACGTCGACCGTGCCGTCCGGCTGCGGCCGGGCGGAGGTCAGCCGCGGCATGTACGCCGGGAGGTTGCGCACGTCGGAGAGGTAACCGAACAGCTCAGCCGGTGCGATGGCGATGGTCGTGGACTTCTCGTAGTCACCCATGCCTGCACCGGTACCCACGCCGCGGCCGCCCACACCCGCGAGGTGGGGCGGCCGCGGACGCAGGTGAGGGCGCAGGCCCGTCAGACCCGCTCGGTCTCGACCGGTCGCAGGGCGAGCGCGTTGGCCTCGCCGTCACGGTCCACCGTGACCGTGTCGCCGTCGCGGACCTCCCCGGCCAGCAGCGCCTTGGCCAGCCGGTCGCCGATCTCGCGCTGCACCAGCCGGCGCAGCGGCCGCGCGCCGTACGCCGGGTCGTAGCCGGTCACGGCCAGCCACTCGCGCGCGGCCTCGGTGACCTCCAGGGTGATCCGGCGGTCGGCCAGGCGACGGGCCAGCCCGGCGACCTGCAGCTCGACGATGCTGCTGAGCTCCTCCGTGGTCAGGGCGTCGAAGACGACGACCTCGTCGAGCCGGTTGAGGAACTCCGGCTTGAAGGCGGCGCGCACCGCCGCCATGACCGCCTCGTGCTTGGCCTCGTCGCCCAGCATCGGGTCGATGAGGTACTGCGACCCCAGGTTGGAGGTCAGCACGAGGATGACGTTGCGGAAGTCGACCGTGCGGCCGTGGCCGTCGGTCAGCCGCCCGTCGTCGAGCACCTGCAGCAGGATGTCGAACGTCTCGGGGTGGGCCTTCTCCACCTCGTCCAGCAGCACGACCGAGTAGGGCCGGCGGCGGACCGCCTCGGTGAGCTGGCCGCCCTCGTCGTAGCCGACGTAGCCGGGGGGCGCCCCGATCAGCCGGGCGACGCTGTGCCGCTCGCTGTACTCGCTCATGTCGATGCGGACCATCGCCCGCTCGTCGTCGAAGAGGAAGTCGGCCAGCGACTTGGCCAGCTCGGTCTTGCCGACGCCGGTGGGGCCGAGGAACAGGAACGACCCGGTCGGCCGGTCGGGGTCGGCGATCCCGGCGCGGCTGCGGCGTACGGCGTCGCTGACCGCGCGGACCGCGGTCTTCTGGCCGATCAGGCGGGCGCCGAGGAACTCCTCCATCCGCAGCAGCTTCTCGGTCTCGCCCTCGAGCAGCCGACCGGCGGGGATGCCGGTCCAGGCGCTGATGACGTCGGCGATGTCGTCCGGGCCGACCTCCTCCTTGACCATCGGCGCCTCGCCGCCGGCCGTGGAGCTGGTCGCCTCGGCGGCGCTCGCCTCGCTGAGCTCGCGCTCCAGGGCCGGGATCGACCCGTAGAGCAGCTGGGAGGCGCCGGCGAGGTCGCCCTCGCGCTGCATCCGCTCGGCCTGGCTGCGCAGGTCGTCCAGCTGCGCCTTGAGGTCGCCGACGCGGTTGAGCCCGGCCTTCTCCTGCTCCCAGCGCGCGGTCAGCGCGGCCAGCTGCTCGGAGCGGTCGGCCAGGTCCTTGCGCAGGCGCTCGAGGCGCTCGCGGGAGGCCGGGTCGGTCTCGTGCTCGAGGGCCAGCTCCTCCATCTTCAGCCGGTCGACGGCGCGGCGCAGCTCGTCGATCTCGACCGGGGAGGAGTCGATCTCCATCCGCAGCCGGGAGGCGGCCTCGTCGATCAGGTCGATCGCCTTGTCCGGCAGCTGGCGCCCGCTGATGTAGCGGTCGGACAGCGCCGCGGCGGCCACCAGGGCGCTGTCGGCGATGGTGACCTTGTGGTGCGCCTCGTAGCGCTCCTTCAGGCCGCGCAGGATGGCGATGGTGTCCTCGACGCTGGGCTCGCCGACGAAGACCTGCTGGAAGCGCCGCTCGAGGGCGGCGTCCTTCTCGATGTGCTTGCGGTACTCGTCCAGGGTGGTGGCGCCGACCAGCCGCAGCTCGCCGCGGGCCAGCAGCGGCTTGAGCATGTTGCCCGCGTCCATGGCCCCCTCGCCCGTGGCGCCGGCGCCGACGACCGTGTGCAGCTCGTCGATGAACGTGACGACCTGGCCGCCGGAGCTGCGGATCTCCTCCAGGACGGCCTTGAGCCGCTCCTCGAACTCGCCCCGGTACTTCGCGCCGGCGACCATCGCGGCCAGGTCGAGGCTGACCAGGCGCTTGTCGCGCAGCGACTCGGGCACGTCGCCGGCGACGATCCGCTGGGCCAGGCCCTCGACCACGGCGGTCTTGCCGACGCCCGGCTCGCCGATGAGGACGGGGTTGTTCTTGGTACGACGCGACAGCACCTGGACGACGCGGCGGATCTCGGCGTCGCGGCCGATCACCGGGTCGAGCTTGCCCTCGCGGGCCGCCTGGGTGAGGTCGGTGCCGTACTTGAGCAGGGCGTCGTACGTCGCCTCGGGGTCGGCGGTGGTGACCTTGGCGCCGCCGCGCAGCCGGGGGATCTCACCGGCGATCGCGTCGGCGTCCAGGCCGAAGGCGGTGGTGCGGGCCAGGGCGAGCAGCAGGTGGTCGGTGGAGACGTAGGCGTCGCCCATCGACTCCATCGCCTGCCGGGCCTGCTCGATCACGGCCAGGGCGTTGCGGGACAGGGCCGGAGGGCTGACCGACGCCCCACTGGTGGTCGGCAGCGACCGCAGCGCCGCCCGGGCGGCGTCCGCGGCGGCCGAGGCGGAGGACCCGGTCGCCTGCAGCAGCGGACCGGTGGTGGTGTCGGTCTGCTGGGTCAGCGCCAGCAGCAGGTGGCGCCGGCTCGACGTTGGGGTGGCCGGAGGCCGCGGCGTCGCGGGCGGCGGCCGAGAAGGCCTCCTGCGCCTTGGTGGTCAGCTGAAGGTCCATGGAGCTCCCTCGGGGTGTGCGGATGGTCTCGTCCGGTCAACACCGGCCAAAGTTGAGTCTATTCCGCTCAACTTCGAGGTGGGAAGGGTCGTTGGGCCCGGCGCGGGAGGCCCGGCGCGCGGGCCTCAGGTGCCGGGGCGCCAGACGACCAGGGACTGCGACCGGCTGACGGTGCGGGAGGGCCGCTGACCGGCGCGGACGGCGACGACGTCGCCGCCCCGACCGGCGGCGAACACGCGCGAGCCGGTGGCCAGCGCGGCCCGGGCGCGCTCGACCTCGGCGGTCAGCTCGCCGACACGGGACTGCAGCGCCACGACCTGGTTCTCGCAGCTCGAGGATGCGCTGGATGCCGGCGAGGCTGATGCCCTCGTCCTGGGACAGCCGCTGCACCTCGCGCAGCCGGGCCACGTCGCGGGCGGAGTAGCGCCGGCCGCCGCCGCGGGTGCGCGAGGGGGAGACGAGCCCGAGCCGGTCGTACTGGCGCAGCGTCTGCGCGTGCATGCCGGCGAGCTGGGCAGCGACGGAGATGACGAAGACCGGGTCCTCGTCGCGGGGGGCGAAACCACCGACGGCTGCCATGGGGCTCAGTCCCTCCGGGCCCGGGCGAACAGGTCGGCGCGCGGGTCGGCCCCGGCCTCCTCGTCGCGCAGCACCTCGACCGCCTTGCGGGCCGCGTCGGACAGCCGGTGCGGCACGACGACCGTCACCTTGGCCAGCAGGTCGCCCTGGCCGGCCTTGTCGGCGATGCCCCGGCCCTTGACCCGCAGCACCCGGCCGCTGGGCGTGCCCGGGGCGATGCGCACCTTGACCGGGTCGCCGGAGAGCGTGGGCACGGGCACCGTCGCGCCGAGGGCGGCCTCGGCGAAGGTGACCGGCAGGTCGACGGTGAGGTGGTGGCCGTCACGGCCGAAGACGGGGTGCGGCTCGACCCGCACCGTGAGCAGCAGGTCGCCGCCCGGTGCGCCCTGGTCGCCGGGGGCGCCCTTGCCGCGCAGCCGGATGGTCTGGCCGTCGCGGACGCCCGGGGGGATGCGGGTGGTCACCCGGGAGCCGTTGACGCCGAGCGTGACCGTGTCGCCCTGGGCCGCCTGGCGGAAGCTGAGGGTCGTGTGCGCCGTGACGTCGGCGCCGCGCCGCGGGCCGGACGGTGCGCCGAACCCACCGAAGCCGCCGCCGCGGGGGGCACCGGCCCCGCCCTGCCCGAACATGCCGAGCAGGTCCTCGAGGTCGGGCTGGCCGGCCCCGCCCGACGTCGTGTAGCGGACGTTGCCCGGGCCGGCGCCGCGGCCCTGGCCGAACAGGCCGCCGAAGAGGTCCTCGAAGCCGGCCGCGCCGCCCGCGCCACCGGGGCCGCCGGCGGTGAACCGGGCGCCGCCGTGGCTCATCGAGCGGATCGCGTCGTACTGCTTGCGCTCCTCGGGGTCGGACAGGACGGCGTAGGCCTCACCGATCTCCTTGAACCGCTGCTCGGCCTCGGCGTCCCCGGGCTTGGCGTCGGGGTGCAGCGTGCGCGCGAGCTTGCGGTAGGCCTTCTTGATCGCCGCGGCGTCGGCGTCGACCGGGACGCCGAGGATCGCGTAGAAGTCCTTCTCGAACCAGTCCTGGCTGGCCATCGGCGTCCCTCCTGTTCTCGACTGGTCTGCGGAGCGGGTCCTGCTGGGCGGAGATGAAGGGCGTGCCGGGTGCCGCAGCACCCGGCACGCCATTCTCTCCCGATCCGGAGCTACTCCGGGTCGGCCACGGCCACCCGGGCCGCGCGGATCACCCGCTCGCCGATCCGGTAGCCGGGCTGGAGCACCTGGACGACCGTGGTCGTCGTGGTGCCCTCGGCCAGCTCGGCCTGGACGTGCATCAGGGCCTCGTGGTGCACCGGGTCGAAGGCCTCGCCCGGCTCACCGAAACGGGACACCCCGAACTTGGACAGCACGCCCTCGAGCTTGTCGGCGATCGCCGCGAACGGGCCGCCCTCGAGGTCACCGTGCTGGCGGGCGAGGTGGATGTCGTCCAGCACGGGCAGCATCGCCTCGATCACGCTGCCGACCGCCACGTCGCGGTGCACCTCGCGGTCACGGTCCACGCGGCGCTTGTAGTTGACGTACTCGGCCTGCAGCCGCTGCAGGTCGCGCAGCCGCTCGGCCGCGAGGCTGGTGTCGGGGTGCACGTCCTCACCGGGAGCGGGCACCTCCACCTCGGGCAGGGCGGCCGGCTCGGCCGGCTCCGCCGACCCCGCCGCCGCGGCCCCGACGGAGTCGTCGGCCACCTCGGCCTCGCCGCGGGGTGCGTCCTGGGGGGCACGCACCTCGCCGGTCTCGGGGTCGATCCGGCGCTTGTCGCGGACCACCGGCTCCGGGGGGCCGTCGGAGCGCTGCCCCGCCGGCCCCGCGGCCGTGCTGTCGTCGTGCTGGGTCACTTCTTGTCCTGGGTCTCGTCGTCGTCGACGACCTCGGCGTCGATGACGTCGTCATCCGGCGCCGCACCGGTCGGCCCGTCGTGCGGGGCACCGTCACCACCGGGCGCACCGGCACCCTCGGCGGACGCGGCGGCGTACATCGCCGTGCCCAGCTTCTGGGACTCCTCGGACAGCTTGGCCGACTTCGTCGCGATGTCGTCGGGGGTCGCGCCGGAGCCGTCCTTGAGGGCCTCCTTGAGGTCCGCGAGCGCGGCGTCGACGTCACCGCGGCCGTCGGCGGGGATCTTGTCGGCGCTGTCGACCAGGAACTTCTCGGTGGAGTAGACCAGCTGCTCGGCCGTGTTGCGGGCCTCGGTCTCCTCGCGGCGGGTCTTGTCCTCCGCGGCGTGCGCCTCGGCGTCCTTGACCATCCGGTCGATCTCCTCCTTCGGCAGCGCGGAGCCACCGGAGATCGTCATCGACTGCTCCTTGCCGGTGCCACGGTCCTTGGCGGAGACGTGGACGATGCCGTTGGCGTCGATGTCGAAGGTGACCTCGACCTGCGGCACACCGCGCGGGGCCGGGGCGATCCCGGTCAGCTCGAACGTGCCGAGCGGCTTGTTGTGGGCCGCGAGCTCGCGCTCACCCTGGAAGACCTGGATCAGCACGCTGGGCTGGTTGTCGTCGGCCGTGGTGAAGACCTCGGAGCGCTTGGTCGGGATGGCCGTGTTGCGCTCGATGAGCTTGGTCATCAGGCCGCCCTTGGTCTCGATGCCGAGCGAGAGCGGGGTGACGTCGATGAGCAGGACGTCCTTGCGCTCGCCCTTGAGGACACCGGCCTGGAGGCTGGCGCCGATGGCGACGACCTCGTCGGGGTTGACGCCCTTGTTGGGCTCCTTGCCGCCGGTCAGCTCCTTGACCACGGAGGTGACGGCCGGCATGCGGGTCGAGCCGCCGACGAGGACCACGTGGTCGATCTCGCTGACGTTGATGCCGGCGTCCTTGATGACCTGGTGGAACGGCGCCTTGGTGCGGTCGAGCAGGTCGCGGGTGAGCTGCTCGAACTGCGCCCGGGAGAGGGTCTCGTCCAGGTGGATCGGGCCGTTCTCGGACATCGAGAGGTACTGCAGGCTGAGGTTGGTGCTGGTCGCGGTGGACAGCTCCTTCTTGGCCTGCTCCGCGGCGTCGCGCAGACGCTGCATGGCGATCCGGTCCTTGGACAGGTCGACGCCGGCGGTGTTCTTCACCGTGGTCAGCAGGTGGTTGACGATCCGCTCGTCCCAGTCGTCGCCACCGAGCTTGTTGTCACCGTTGGTGGCGCGGACCTGGATGGTCGAGAAGTTGTCCTCGGGGTCCTTGCCGACCTCCAGCAGGGAGACGTCGAAGGTGCCGCCGCCGAGGTCGAAGACGAGGATGAGCTCGTCCTCCTTGCCCTTGTCGAGGCCGTAGGCCAGCGCGGCCGCGGTGGGCTCGTTGATGATGCGCAGGACGTTCAGGCCCGCGATCTCGCCGGCCTCCTTGGTCGCCTGGCGCTCCGCGTCGTCGAAGTACGCCGGGACGGTGATGACGGCGTCGGTGACCGGCTCGCCGAGGTAGGCCTCGGAGTCGCGCTTGAGCTTCTGCAGGATGCGGGCGCTGATCTCCTGGGCGGTGTACTTCTTGCCGTCGATCTCCTGCGACCAGTCGGTGCCCATGTGGCGCTTGACCGAGCGGATGGTCCGGTCGACGTTGGTGACCGCCTGCCGCTTGGCGATCTCGCCGACGAGGACCTCGCCGCTCTTGGAGAACGCGACGACGGAGGGCGTCGTCCGGCCGCCTTCAGCGTTCGCGATGATCGTGGGCTCACCGCCCTCGAGGACGGCGACTGCCGAGTTGGTGGTGCCGAGGTCGATGCCGACCGCACGAGCCATGGTGATCTCCCACAGGTGTTGAGGTGTTCAGGTCCGACGCACAATCTGCGCCGACGGGTCTGACTTGTCAAACCCGCACTCCGCAAACTTGCGTTCACCTGGCTCAACTTCGGGAGGGTGCCGCTTGTTCCCCGGCCTTCCGGCCGCGCTGCGACGCCTGCCGTCGCCCTCAGCGGGGCGCGTAGAGCGCCTCGAGGTCGTCCGCGAAGTCGCTGAGCACCACGGCGCGCTTGATCTTCAGGGTCGGGGTCAGGTGACCGCTGGCCTCGGTGAGGTCGACCGGCAGGATCCGGAACCGCTTGATGCCCTCGGCCGCGGAGACCGTCGCGTTCGCGGCGTCGACCGCGGCCTGCACGTGCGCGAGCACCTCCGGGTCGTCGACGAGGTCGGCGACCGGGGTCGGCGGGCGGTGGTGGTCGTGCAGCCAGGCCTCGACCGACTCGGGGTCGAGGGTGACCAGCGCGCCGACGGCCGGCCGCGCGTCACCCACGACGACGGCCTGGCTGACCAGCGCGTGCCCGCGGATCACGTCCTCCAGCGGTGCCGGCGAGACGTTCTTGCCCGAGGAGGTCACGAGGATCTCCTTGGCCCGGCCGGTGATGGTCAGGTAGCCGTCCTCGAACGAGCCGAGGTCGCCGGTGTCGAACCAGCCGTCGGCGTCGAGCGCGGCGGCCGTGGCCACGGGGTTGCGCCAGTAGCCGCTGAAGACGTGCCCGCCGCGGACGTGGATCACGCCGTCGTCGGCGATGCGCACCTCGAAGCCGGGCAGCGGCCGGCCGACGGTGCCGACCCGCGTGCCGGCACGGGTGTTGACCGTCGTGGCCGCCGTCGTCTCGGTGAGGCCGTAGCCCTCGAGCACGGTGACCCCGACCCCGCGGAAGAAGTGCCCGAGCCGGGCCCCGAGCGGGGCGCCGCCGGAGACGGCCCAGCGCAGCTGCCCGCCGAAGGCCGCCTTGACCTTGCCGTAGACGAGCCGGTCGAACACGGCCCGGCGGGTGCGCAGCAGCAGGCCGGGCCGGCCGCGCTCGAGCGCCTGGCTGTAGGCGATCGCGGTGTCGGTGGCCAGGGCGAAGATCCGCTCCTTGCCGCCCGCCGCGGCCTTGCGCTGGGCGGTGTCGTAGATCCGCTCGAAGACCCGCGGCACCGCCAGGACGAAGGTCGGCTGGAACGCCGGCAGGTCCTTGGCGATCCGGGCGATGTCGCTGTGCCCGGTGCGCACCCCGGCGAGCAGGACGGCGACCTGGATCATCCGGCCGAACACGTGCGCCAGCGGCAGGAACAGCAGCGTCGCCGCGTCCTCGTCCTCGAACAGCTCGGGCAGGAAGTCGATCGCGCTGAAGACCTCGGCCAGGAAGTTGCCGTGGGTCAGCTCGCAGCCCTTGGGCCGGCCGGTGGTGCCGGAGGTGTAGATGATGGTGGCCAGCGTCGCCGGGGGTCATGGCCGCGCGGCGCCGGGTGAGCTCGGCCGGGTCCTGGCCCTCGCCGTCCGCGACCACGTCGGCGAGGCTCCGGTGACCCGGCACCGGCTCGATCGTCCAGGTGCCGCGCAGGTCGGGCAGGTCCGCCGCGACACCGGCGAGCAGCGCGGCGTGCCCGCGGGTCTCGACGACGACGCCCACCGCGCCGGAGTCGGCCAGGATCCAGCGCAGCTGCTCGGCCGAGGAGGTCTCGTAGACCGGCACGGTCACCGCGCCCACGGTCCACAGCGCGACGTCGACGAGGGTCCACTCGTACCGCGTCTTGGCCATCAGCCCGACCCGGTCGCCCGGAGCGACACCCGCGGCGACGAACCCGAGCGCGAGCCGGTCGACCTCGGCCGCGAACCCGGCCGCCGTGACCGGCGTCCACGTCGCGCCCTCACGCCGGTTGATGACCACCCGGTCGGGGGTGCGGCGGGCGTTCTCCACGACGATCTGGGCGAGGTTGGCGGGAGGCGTCTCCTCGCGCCACCATCGGGTCACGGCGGTCGCGGAGGTCTGGGTCGTCGCAGGCACGGGCTGACATTACCTGCGGGTCACCACGCGGGAGGCCACGCTCAGCGAGCCCAGACCAGGACCGCCGGTACGGCGGCCACGGCCAGTCCCAGCGCGGTCATCAGGGAGTCGGCGCGCAGCCACGGGGCCGGCTCGGCCCACGTGCGCCGCCGTCCCTGCGCGAGCGGTGCGGAGAAGCCGCGGGCCTCCATCGCCACCGCCATCCGCCCGGCCTGGCGCAGCGACTGCACGAGCAGGCCGACGGTGAGGGCCGCGACCTGCCGGGCCCGGGCCACCGGCGAGCGCCCGCCGTCCAGGCCGCGGACCCGGCGGGTACGGCGCAGCTGGTGCCACTGGGTGTCCAGGCTCTCGAACCGCTGCAGCGCGGCGACCGCCGCGACGACCGGCCGCGCGGGCAGGTGCAGCCGCTGGCCGAGGTGGTCGCCGAGCGCGAACGGGTCGACCCGGGCCGCGAGCAGCACCCCGGGCAGCACGAAGAACGCGACCCGCAGACCGGCCGTGGCGCCGGCGGCGACGTCGTGACCCGGGCTGAGCAGCCAGTTGGAGAAGGCCACCGAGAGCACGGCGAGCAGGCCGGGAGCCAGCCGGCGCAGCGAGGGCCGGCCCCACCCGAGGACCAGCGGCGCCAGCAGCAGCTCGACACCGGTCCCGGCGAGCGCGACCGGCAGGTCGCGCACGAACAGCGCGCCGAGCAGCAGCAACGCCGACGCGCCGAGCAGCGAGAGCGGACCGCAGGCACCGGCGAGGCCGACGGACCGGCGGGAGACGTCCGGGGCCGGCGAGGGGACCGCAGCGGCGGGGTGCCCGGCCGAGGGCCCGGGGACGACGCGTCCCCGCTCCAGCCGGACGGTCCGGTCGGCGAGCCCGGCCAGCAGCGGGTCGTGGGTGGCGAGGACCACGGCGACACCCGCCGACCGGGCCGCCGCGACGACGCCGGCGACGGCCGACCAGGTGAGCCGGTCCTGACCCACCGTGGGCTCGTCGAGCACCAGCAGGCCGGGCCCGTGGGCGACGGCCCCGGCGAGCGCGAGCCGGCGCATCTCGCCGCCGGAGAGGTGGTGCGGGTCGACGTCGGCGAGGGAGTCCAGACCGAGCGCCTCGCAGCAGCGCGTCGACGCGTTGCCTGCGCGGTGTCGTCGTCCAGCCCGAGGACCCGACTGGTGCTCAGGACGTCCTCGCGCACCGTGCGCGAGACGACCGCGAGCTCGGCCTGCTGCGGCACCCAGCCCACCCGCCGGGCGAGCTCGGGTGAGGACCACCCGCCGGGCGCGGGCCCGGCGCCGCCACGCAGCCAGTCCCCGGCCGTGACGGCCCCGCTGGTCGGCGAGTCCACGCCGGCCAGCAGGGCGGTGAGGGTGGACTTGCCGGCCCCGCTGGCACCGACGACCGCCAGGACCTCGCCGGCGCGGACCGCCACGTCGACCTCGCTCAGGGCGACGGTCGGCGGCGGCGGACGTGCGGGCGGCGGTGAGGCCGACGGCGGGCCGGCGGACGACACCCACCGCCTCGGCGCGGACCGCGACCGGACCGGCCTCCCCCGCGGTCGCCGGCACCGCGGCGGCACCGGCGGCGGCACCGGCGGCGGCACCGTCGGGGCGCACAGCCGCGGGGGCACCGGCAGCGGGCGTGGCGGCTCGACACCCGGCACCCAGACACCGTGGGCGGCCAGGTCGGCGGCCTGGGCGTGCAGCGTCGCCGCCACCGGGCCGTCGGCGGCCACCCTCCCGGCGGCGTCCAGCACGACCAGCCGGTCGACGTCCTCGACCCACGGCCCGAGCCGGTGCTCGACGAGCACCATGGTGGCTCCGGCCTCCCGCGCGGCGTCGGTGACCGACCGGCGTACGGCCTCGGCGGCGCGGGGGTCCAGCATCGCGGTGGGCTCGTCGAGCAGGACCAGGCGCGGGCCCAGCGCGAGGACGCCGGCGAGGGCGAGCCGCTGCGCCTCACCGCCGGAGAGGGCGTGGACCGGGTGGTCCACGCCGTAGGGGAAGCGCACGGCCGCGAGGGTGTCGCGCACGGTGGACCAGATCCGGTCCCGGGGCAGCCCGAGGTTCTCCGGCCCGAACGCGACGTCGCGCCCGACCCGCCCGGCGACCGCCGCGTCGGCCGGGTCCTGCACGAGCAGGCCCACGTGGGTGCCGCCGTCGCCCGGGTCGTGGCCGTCGACCCGGACCGCGCCGCTCAGGTCACCGCTCTCGGTCGTCGTGAGGACCCCGGCCAGCGCGCGCAGCAGGGTGGACTTGCCCGAGCCGCTCGGCCCGGCGAGCAGGACCCGCTCACCGGGAAGGATCGTGAGGTCGAGGCCGGGCAGGACCGGGGCGGCCCGGCCGAACGGCCGCCAGACCAGCCCGTCGACCTCGATGCGCGCACCGGCGGAGCGCCCGGCCGCGGGCCGTCCCGCTGCGGTGGCCGGCGGTGAGCCCGCCTCAGCGGGCAGCGGGAGACTCACGGACTTCCTGACCGGCCGGGAACGCGCCCAGGGCTCCGGCGCGGGCCAGGTAGCGCACCAGCGCCCACCCGCCGAGGCCCGCGACCACGGCACCGGACACGACGCCGCACAGCAGGTAGATGACCTTCCAGGCCGGGGAGTAGTCCGGGGTGTAGGCCCACCACTCGTACCCGACGATCTCGAGGACGGCGGCCGCGACGCCACCGAGCACGGCGGTCACCCGGCCGAACCGGCGCCAGCGGGTGGCGGCCAGCACCAGCTCGACGCCGAGGCCCTGCAGCAGCCCCGAGAGCAGGACGGCCAGGCCCCACCTGTTGCCGAGGAACAGCTCGACGTTGGCGGCGACCAGCTCGGTGAACAGGGCGGCGCCGGGACGTCGTACGACGAGCCCGCCGACGACGGCCGGGACCAGCCACACCCCGAGGCTGAGCTCACCCAGCGGCGGGAAGCCGGCGGTGGCGGCGCTGACGACGGGGTAGACGAACGTGTCGAAACCCCAGAAGACGACCCCGAACGCGACCGCCAGCATGGCCGCGGTGATCAGGTCGATGCCGCGCCAGGACAGGAGGCGTCCCGAGGCGAGGATGGTGCGAGGCGGGTTGCCGGACGGCGACGCGGCGCGTCCGGTGCGGTGGTGTGTGCTCATTGCTGTCCCTGCTCCCGTGGAAAGTGACGCTGCAATTCCATAGGGGGATGTGGCGCGCTCTCGACGTCTCCGCCCGCGGTCGCCCGCGGAGGGGTACGGCGAGAGCGCACCTGAGATGTCCCGACTCCCTTCGCCGGTGCTAACCGGAGCAGGTTCGAGGGTCTGCGGCGGACCGCACTCTCAGCGCTGTGGGGCGCTCCCCTGTCGTTCTGGGATGACGTTACACCCTGGCTCGTGACAGGCTCGAGGCGAAGCGGGGCCGGTCGACCGGCCCGGCGAAGCGGTGGTGCGACGAAGGAGTGCAGGCGTGGGCGAAGCGGTCTGGAAGGTCATGGGGACGGGTGCGGCGATCGGTGCCGGCATCCTCGCCAAGAAGCTGGCGACGGCCAGCTGGAAGCTCGGCACCGGCCACGAGCCGCCGGTGAACCCGGAGGACCCCGAGGTGACGTGGAAGGAGGCGATCGGCTGGGCCGTCGTCTCCGGCGCCATCGTCGGCGTGGCCCGCCTGCTGGCCACCCGCAAGGCCGCGGCCTACTACCGCAAGTCCGCCGGGCACGCGCCGAAGGGCCTCAACGAGGTCAGCTGAGCCACGAGGGGCCGCGGCGTCAGGACCAGTCGGCGCCGCGGCCCTCGAACTCGTCGAACACCAGCCACGTGCGCGTGGCCTTGATGCCGGGCACGCCCTGGATCTGCTCCAGGACCACCTCGCGCAGCGCCGCGTTGTCCGGCGCGCGCACCAGCACGAGCACGTCGAAGTCGGCTCCGAGCATCGCGGCGTGCTCCACGAACGGCAGCTCGCGCAGGTGGGCGGAGACCTCCCGCCACGAGTTCTGCTCGATCGAGAGGCTGACGTACGCCGAGGTGCCCAGGCCCGCGCGCTCGGGCGCGATCCGGGCGGAGAAGCCGGTGATCACGCCGTCGGCGAGCAGCCGGTCGACCCGCGCGTAGGCGTTGGCGCGGGAGATGTGGATGCGCTCGGCGAGGGTGCGGATGGAGGTGCGGGCGTCGCGGACCAGCTCGCCGAGGATGCGCGCGGTCGGCGTCGTCCAGCGCCCGGACCGGTCGTCCGGCGCGCCCCACCCGCGCCCGCCTTGTTGCTGGACGTCTGGTCCGGCATGCCCGCTCCTCGTGGCCGATCGTCTCTGCTTTGCCGCGGTCATTGTGTCGCATGGCCGGTTCGGCCACGATTCGGGGACACATCGCCCAGGAGGTCACCGCTTCGATGACGACGCACACCAGCGAACCCGACACCACCTCGAGCACCGACCCGGGCTCACCGTTCTCGCGCGGGCTGATGCCCGCGCCGCTGCCGGTCCGGTTCCTGGACGACGACGGCCGGCGGGTGCAGACGATCGTCGACGACTACGCCGAGCCGGCGCCCGAGCAGCTGGTCGAGGCCTACCGCCGGATGGTCATCGGCCGCCGGTTCGACATCCAGGCCACCGCGCTGACCAAGCAGGGCCGCCTCGCGGTCTACCCCTCCTCGCGCGGCCAGGAGGCCTGCCAGGTCGGCGCGATGCTGGCGCTGCAGCCCGGCGACTGGGTCTTCCCGACCTACCGCGACTCCGTCGCGCTGGTCACCCGCGGCATCGACCCGATCGAGGTGCTGACCCTGCTGCGCGGTGACGGGCACTGCGGCTACGACCCGGTGGCGACGAGGACGGCGCCCCAGTGCACGCCGCTGGCCACCCAGCTCATCCACGCCGCGGGCCTCGCGCACGGCGAGACGCGCAAGGGCCGCGGCTCCGTCGCCCTGGCGTTCGTCGGTGACGGCGCGACCAGCGAGGGCGACTTCCACGAGGCGCTCAACTTCGCCGCCGTGTTCAAGGCGCCGGTCGTGTTCGTCGTCCAGAACAACAAGTACGCGATCAGCGTCCCGCTCTCGAAGCAGACCGCGGCTCCGTCGCTGTCGTACAAGGGGATCGGCTACGGCATCGCGTCGGAGCAGGTCGACGGCAACGACCCGATGGCCGTGCTCGCGGTGCTGAACAAGGCGGCGGCCCATGCGCGTTCGGGCAACGGCCCGGTGCTCGTCGAGGTGCACACCTACCGCCTGGACGCCCACACCAACGCCGACGACGCCACCCGCTACCGCGACGAGGACGAGGTCGACCGGCTGGCTGCGGCGCGACCCGATCGCCCGGCTGGAGGCCTACCTGCGCGCCCAGGGCCTGCTCGACGACGAGGCGGTCGCGGCGGTCGCGGCCGAGGCCGAGGCGGTCGCCGCCGACGTGCGCACCCGCATGAACGCCGACGTCGAGGTCGACCCCCTGGCCCTGTTCGACCACGTCTACGCCGACGCCCACCCCGCAGCTGCGCGAGCAGCGGGCCATGGTGCAGGCCGAGCTGGAGGCGGAGGCCGACTCCGCCGACGCCGCCACGACCCAGAAGGAGAGCCGCTGATGGCCGGCCCGACCCTGACCATGGCGGAGGCGCTCAACCGCGCCCTGCGCGACGCGATGACGGCCGACGACGACGTGCTCGTCTTCGGCGAGGACGTCGGCACGCTCGGCGGTGTCTTCCGGGTCACCGACGGCCTGGCCCGCGACTTCGGCGAGCAGCGCTGCTTCGACACGCCGCTGGCCGAGTCCGGCATCGTCGGCTTCGCGGTCGGCATGGCCATGGCCGGCTTCCGGCCGGTCGTCGAGATGCAGTTCGACGCGTTCGCCTACCCGGCGTTCGAGCAGATCGCCTCGCACGTGGCCAAGATGCGCAACCGCACCCGCGGCGCGGTCAACCTGCCGATCGTCATCCGGGTGCCGTACGCCGGCGGCATCGGCGGCGTCGAGCACCACTGCGACTCCAGCGAGGCCTACTACGCCCACACCCCGGGCCTGAAGGTCGTCACGCCGGCGACGGTCGAGGACGCCTACTCGCTGCTGCGCGAGGCGATCGCCGACCCCGACCCGGTGATCTTCATGGAGCCCAAGCGGCTCTACTGGAGCAAGGCCGAGGTCGAGCTGCCGGTCAGCGGCGCGCCGTTCGGCACCGCCGCGGTGCGGCGCGAGGGTCGCGACGTCACCCTCGTCGCCTACGGGCCGAGCGTCCCGGTCGCCCTCGAGGCCGCCGAGGCCGCGAAGGACGAGGGCTGGGACGTCGAGGTGGTCGACCTGCGCACCATCGTGCCGTTCGACGACGAGACGGTCGTGGCCTCGGTGCGGCGGACCGGACGGTGCGTCGTGATCCAGGAGGCACAGGGCTTCGGCGGTGTCGGCGCCGAGATCGCCGCGCGGGTGCAGGAGCGCTGCTTCCACGCGCTGCACGCCCCGGTGCTGCGGGTCAGCGGGCTCGACATCCCCTACCCGGCGCCGAAGCTCGAGCACCTCCACCTGCCCGGTGTCGACCGGGTGCTCGACGCGGTCGCCCGGCTGCAGTGGGACGACGCCCCCGACCTGCGCTTCGCCGTGGGTGGTGCGGCATGAGCGTCGCCACCGCGCCGTACGCCGAGGCGTTCCTGCTGCCCGACCTCGGCGAGGGCCTGACCGAGGCCGAGGTCATGGAGTGGCACGTCGCCGTCGGTGACGAGGTCGTCGTCGACCAGGTCGTGGTCGCGGTCGAGACGGCCAAGGCCACGGTCGACCTGCCCTGCCCGCACGCCGGCCGGGTGCACCGGCTGCACGGTGAGCCGGGGCAGATGCTGGCCGTCGGCGCCCCGCTGCTGTCCGTGGCGACCGCCGGCTCGACCCTCGCCCCGACTGTTGTCTCCGACGGCCCGGACGCGGTCGCCGGTGAGCGCAACGGCGAGGAGCCGGGCGCCCTCGCGCAGTACCGCGAGGAGGAGCAGGCCGGTTCGGGCGCCGTGCTGATCGGGTACGGCACCGCCGAGAGCAAGCGCACCCGCCGCCGCCGGGTCGGCGCGGCAGCCGCCACCGGCCCGCCGACCGTCCAGCCGGCTCCCGCACAGCGCCCCGCGCACGCACGGCCGCGCGGGCGGTCCAGGTCATCTCGCCGATCGTGCGGCGCCTCGCCCGCGAGCACGGCGTCGACCTGTCGACCCTCACTCCCGGGTCGCCCGACGAGATCCTGCGCCGCCGCGACGTGGAGGCAGCGATCGCCCAGTCGTCGCACGCCTCCCCCGCTCCCACCTCCGCCGCTGTCACCTCCCCGCCACCTCGCGCGCACCTCGCCCGCCGACCTCCGCCACCGCGGGCCCGAGCGTGGCGGACGCGTCGAGTGCCGCACCCGTCGCCGCCCGTCCGCGGCCGGCCGGTGCCGCGGACGACCTGCACATCCCGCTGCGGGGCGTGCGTCGGACCATCGCCGACAGGATGACCACCAGCCGTCGCGAGATCCCCGACGCGACCACCTGGGTCGACGCCGACGCGACCGCGCTGATGGAGGCCAAGGACGCGATCCGGGCACTGCGCCCCGACGCGGGCATCGGCGTGCTGGCGCTGATGGCCCGCATCGTCGTGGCCGGGCTGCACCGCTTCCCGGAGCTGAACGCCCGGGTCGACACCGAGCGCGAGGAGATCGTGCAGCTCGCGCGGGTCAACCTGGGCTTCGCCGCCCAGTCCCCGCGCGGCCTCGTCGTACCGGTCGTCCACGACGCCGGCTCGATGACGACGTCCGAGCTGGCCGGCGCGCTGCGCGAGCTCACCGACCTCGCCCGCCGGGGCGCGCTCACTCCGGCGCAGATGACCGGAGGGACCTTCACGCTGAACAACTACGGCGTGTTCGGCGTCGACGGTTCCACGCCGATCATCAACCACCCGGAGGCGGCCATGCTCGGCGTCGGGCGGATCATCGACAAGCCGTGGGCGCACGAGGGCGCAGCTCGCGCTGCGCAAGGTGACCCAGCTGTCGTTCACCTTCGACCACCGGGTGTGCGACGGCGGCACGGCCGGCGGCTTCCTGCGGTTCGTGGCCGACGGTGTCGAGCGGCCGGTCGCCCTCCTCGCCGACCTCTGACGACGGCAGTCGGCGGACAGCTCAGACGCTGTCCGCCGACCGGCCTCAGGCGCTCAGGCGCTCAGGCGCTCAGGCGCTCAGGCGCTCAGGCGCTCAGGCGCTCAGGCGGCGAGGGTGTCGTGGTGGTTGACCGGGTGGGTGAGCGAACTGCTGGCCGAACGGGTCGGTCCAGGTGCACACCCCGCCGGCGTCCATCACCACCTGCCACCTGGTGGTGTGCTTCATCCGGTGATGCCGCCGGCACAACGTCAGCAGGTTCGACCCGACGGTCCGGCCCAGCGGCCAGGGGATGACGTGGTCCAGGTCGCAGAACCGGGCCGCCCGGGCGCAGCCCGGGGCCCGGCAGGTCCCGTCCCGGTGGGTGACGAACCGGCGGACCGCCGGCGAGGGGGTGTACCCGGCGGCGCCGGTCTCCACCGTGGTCCCCGAGGCCTGGGTCGAGCAGCACCCGGCGGATCCGGGTGTCGAACCGCTCACAGATCCCGGCCACCACGTCCCCGGGGATGACCCCGACGCCGGGGATCTGATAGCCCATCGCGCAGACCTGCTGCCAGGACGGGCCGACCACCACCCCCTCCTCGTCCGTACGCATCTCGTCGACCGGGGCGTCCACGGTCAGCGTCTCCACCGGCATCGTCAGGTGGACCGTGGTGGTCACCTCGACCCGGGCCAGGACCAGGTCCACCAGCGCGTCGGCCCGGGCCTGGTCCGCGGACAGGTCCGGGTCCTCGGCCCGCAGCGCGCAGGCGTGGTCCTCCACCGCCGCCTTGCACAGCGCCGACTCGTGCGCCGGCAGCACCGCCACCCACTCACTCAGCCCGACCACGTGGGAGGGGAACACCCGCACCGACCGCTCCAGCCGGGCCTTGGCCGCCCGGACCCGGACCGCGTCGGCGTCCACCCGCACCAGCGCCCGCCGGACCCGGGCCCGCACCCGGCCCCCGGTCTCGGCGCAGATCCGCGGCAGCACCATCGCCTCCACCCGGGCGCACGCCTCAGGCGTGGTCTCGGCCGTCTCGGCCACCACGATCGAGGCCCGCCAGGCGTCCAGCTCACCGGCGCCCATCGCCGCCAACACCCCCGGCAACCGGGACACCAGCCCCGCCGCGGTCCGCACCCGCTCCTCCGCACCCCGGGACGTCAGCCCCAGCATCGGCGCCACCGACACCGCCGCGAACTCCCCGACGAACCCCGCCCCCCGATCCACCGCCACCCACGACCCATCACCGGCCCGCACCTCGTCCCGGGCCGCGATCCCGGCCAACCCGACCGCCTGCACCGCCGACGCCGCATTCACCACCCGCTGCGCCGCCAGCACCACCCCCGCCAGCTCGCCCAGGTCCAGAGCGCCCAGGTCGACCGAGGACCCGCGCGCGGTCGCGTCGGCGAACACCTCCTGCACCACCGCCAACGCCCGCTCGAGTCGTTCGATCATGTGTTCGATTCTACCGGCCAAGCGAGGCACTGGAAAGGGATGTCCACAGCCGGAATCACTATCGCCAGGTCCCGTCTCGCGAGGCTGCAGGCGACGCAGCCCGGCCGGTCCAACCTCCCGACCCCGCGAGGCACCACCACCTACGATCGGCGCCATGAGATCTGGGATATCGGTGGAGGACATGGACCGCGAGGTCCGCCCGCAGGACGACCTGTTCGGCTACGTCAACGGCGGGTGGGTCGCGCGCACCCAGATCCCCTCCGACCGGGCCCTGCACGGCACCTTCCGCATCCTGGCGGACGACGCCGAGCAGCACCTCCGGGCCATCGTCGAGGAGGCCGCCGCCGCTGACGCCGAGCCGGGGACGCCCACCCGCAAGGTCGGCGACCTCTACGCCGCGTTCATGGACGTGGACCGCGTCCGCGAGCTCGGGCTCGCCCCGGTGCAGGGCGACCTCGACGCCGCGCTGGCCGTCCCCACCACGAGCGACCTGATGCGACAGCTCGGCCGCCTGCAGCGCCGGGGCGTCCAGGGCGCGGTCGAGCTCTACGTCATGACCGACAAGCGGAACTCCACCCGCTACCTGCCCTACCTCGAGCAGTCCGGCCTGGGCCTGCCCGACGAGTCCTACTACCGCGACGAGTCGTTCGCCGCGATCCGGCAGGAGTACGTCGCCCACATCGGCCGGATGCTCTCGCTCGCCGGCATCGACGCCGACGGCGCGCCCGAGCGGATCATGGCGCTCGAGACCCGCCTCGCCTCGGCCCACTGGGACCGGGTCCGCAGCCGGGACGCCGTCGCGACGTACACGCTGCTCGACCGGGACGGCCTGCAGGAGCTGGCTCCCGGCCTCGACTGGGCCGCGTGGCTCGAGGGCGTCGAGGCCCCGGCGTCGGTGCTCGACGAGGTCGTCGTGCGCCAGCCGGACTTCCTCGCGGCCCTCGCCCAGGCCCTCGACGCCGTCCCGATCGGGGACTGGGGGCTCTGGCTGGCCTGGCGCGTCCTCAGCGGCAGCGCGCCGTACCTCGGTGACGACGTGGCCGACGAGAGCTTCGCCTTCTACGGCCGCACCCTCACCGGCGCACCCGAGCAGAAGGAGCGCTGGAAGCGCGGCATCGACACGGTGGAGTCGGCCCTCGGTGAGGCGGTCGGCCAGCTGTACGTCGAGCGGCACTTCCCGCCGGAGGCCAAGGAGCGGATGACGACGCTCGTGGCCAACCTGGTCGAGGCCTACCGCCGCAACATCGACGCAGCTGGACTGGATGAGCGCCGAGACCAAGGTGCGCGCCGAGGAGAAGCTGGCGCGGTTCATGCCCAAGATCGGCTACCCCGACCAGTGGCGCGACTACTCCAGCGCTGCAGGTGGACCGCGACGACCTGCTCGGCAGCGTCCGGGCCGGCGCGGCGTTCGAGACCGACCGCGAGCTGGGCAAGCTCGGCGGCCCGGTCGACCGCACCGAGTGGCACATGACGCCGCAGACGGTCAACGCCTACTACAACCCGGGGATGAACGAGATCGTCTTCCCCGCCGGCATCCTGCGGCCGCCGTTCTTCGACCTCGAGGCCGAGGACTCCGTCAACTACGGCGCGATCGGTGCGGTCATCGGCCACGAGATCGGTCACGGGTTCGACGACCAGGGCTCGCGGTACGACGGCGAGGGCAACCTCAGCGACTGGTGGACCGAGCAGGACCGCGAGCGCTTCGACGCGCTGACGCAGGCCCTCATCGCCCAGTACGACGCGTTCGAGCCGCGCGACCTGCCCGGTCGGCACGTCAACGGCGCGCTCACCGTCGGCGAGAACATCGGCGACCTCGGCGGCGTCACGATCGCCTACCAGGCGTGGCGGATCGCCTGCGCCGGCGAGGAGCCGCCGGTGCTCGACGGGCTGACCGGCGCGCAGCGGCTGTTCGCCGGGTGGGCCACCTGCTGGCGCACCAAGGCCCGCGAGGAGGAGGCCGTGCGCCGGCTGTCGGTCGACCCGCACTCCCCGCCGGAGTTCCGCGCCAACGTCGTGCGCAACCTCGAGGAGTTCTACGAGGCGTTCGACGTCAAGGAGGGCGACGAGCTCTGGCTCGCCCCCGAGGCGCGCGTCCGGATCTGGTGACCTGACGGGCGGCCGGTCCCGTCAGGGACCGGCCGGCCCGGTCGCCGGCCCGGGTCAGGGACCGGCCGTCAGCTCCAGCGCCCGCGCGATCGGCACGCCCGCGCGGTAGGACAGGTGCAGGTACGACGGCGCGTCCAGCACCGTCAGGTCGGCGCGCCCACCGGGCACGATCCGGCCGATGTCGTCCCGGCGCAGTGCCTTCGCGCCGCCGACCGTCGCCGCGCGCAGCGCCTCACCCGGGGTCAGGTGCATCTCGCGGACGGCGAGGGCGACCACGAACGGCATCGACGACGAGTAGCAGGTGCCCGGGTTGCAGTCGGTCGCGAGCGCCACCGAGACCCCGGCGTCCACCAGGTGCCGGGCGTCCGGGTAGGGCGACCGGGTCGAGAACTCCACCCCCGGCAGCAGCGTCGCCACCGTGGTGCCGGCCGCCGCGACCAGCGCCTCGACGTCGTCCTCGCTGAGGTAGGTGCAGTGGTCCACGCTGGCCGCCTCGTGCTCGACGGCCAGCCGCACACCGGGGCCGGGGCCGAGCTGGTTGCCGTGCACCCGCAGGCCGAGACCCGCCTCGCGTCCCGCGGCGAGCACCCGCCGCGCCTCCTCCTCGGTGAACGCGTGCGCGCTGTGCGGCTCGCAGAAGACGTCGACCCACCGGGCGTGCGGCGCACAGGCGCGCAGCATCGGCCCGGTGACCAGGTCGACGTACTCGTCGCGGCGGCCGGCGTACTCCTCGGGCACGACGTGCGCCCCGAGGAACGTCGTCTCGTCGGTCTGCTCCCGGGCGATGCGCAGCGCGCGGGCCTCGTCCGCGACCGTGAGCCCGTAGCCGCTCTTGACCTCGACCGTGGTCGTGCCCTGCGCCCGCATCTCGCGGACCCGCGCCGCCAGCAGGGAGCGCAGCTGGTCGTCGGTCGCCGCCCGCGTCGCCCGCACCGAGGTGGCGATGCCACCGCCGTCGTACGGCGTGCCGGACATGCGCGCGGCGAACTCGGCCGACCGGTCCCCGGCGAACACCAGGTGGGCGTGGGAGTCGACGAACCCCGGGATCGACGGCTCGGCCCGCCAGGTCGCGCCGCTCGTCGGCGTCCGGCGCCCGCGACGCCGGCCCGGTCCACAGGACCCGGCCGTCGTCGACCACGACCGCGGCGTCGTGCAGCAGCCCGAGTCCCTCGGCGTGCTCGGCCCCCTCGAGCGTGTCGTCGAAGGTGACCAGCTCGGCGATCCCGGTCACGAGCGTGGTGGTCATGCGTCCTCCCAGAGCGGGGCGATGGCGTCCTGGAGCAGCGTGCCGACGTCGCCCAGACGGTGCCGGCCCCCGGTGACGACGACGGCGCCGTCGACCACGACGGTGTGGATGTCCGACGCGGACGCCGACAGCAGCACCTGGGCCGGGTCGGACCCGGCGGTGCGGGGTGAGTCCAGCCGGACGGCCACCAGGTCGGCGCGGGCGCCGACCTCGATCCGGCCGGCGTCCGCCCAGCCCAGGCTCGCGTGCGCGGTGGCCGCGGCGAGCAGCTCGGCGGGCCGGAACCGGCCGCGCTGCAGCGAGACCAGCCGCTCGTGCATCTCCAGCGCGCGCGCCTCCTCGAGCAGGTCGACGACCGCGTGCTGGTCGGAGCCGAGGGACAGCGGCGACCCGGCGTCGAGCAGGGCACGGGCCGGGCCGACGCCGTCGGCGAGGTCGCGCTCGGTGGTGGGGCAGAAGCAGCAGGTGGTGCCGGTGCGGCCGAGCGTGGCGAGGTCGCCCGGCGTCAGGTGCGTGGCGTGGACCGCCGTGGTCCGCGGGCCGAGGGCCCCCTCGGCGTCGAGCAGCCCGGTCGGGGTCACGCCGTAGAAGCCCAGGCAGGCGTCGTTCTCCGCCGGCTGCTCCGAGAGGTGCACGTGCAGCGGCAGGCCCTCGGCGGCCCGGACCACGGCACCGATGCTCTCGCGCGGCACCGCCCTCACCGAGTGGATCGCCGCACCGACGCGCATCCCCGGCGACGGGCGCAGCGCGTGCAGGCGCTCGGCCCAGCGCTCGACGGTGCCGTCGCCGAACCGGCGCTGCCGCTCGTCCAGCGGGGTGTGGCCGTCGGCGGTGAGCCCGCCGGCGAGGTAGCACGCGTCCAGCAGGGTGATCCGGATCCCCGCCTCCGCGGCGGCCTGGCGCAGCGCCTCGCCCATCGCGTTCGGGTCGTCGTACGCGCCGCCGCCCGGCCGGTGGTGCAGGTAGTGGAACTCGCCCACGCAGGTCACGCCGGCGAGGGCCATCTCCGCGAACGTCGCCCGCGCCAGCGCGAGGTAGGAGTCCGGGTCGAGCCGCGCGGCGACGGCGTACATGCCCTCGCGCCAGGTCCAGAACGTGCCGCCGCCGCCGTGCGTGCGACCGCGCAGGGCGCGGTGGAAGGCGTGGCTGTGCGCGTCGGCCAGGCCGGGCAGCACCACACCGGCCAGCCGTTCGGCGTCGCCGGCGGGGCTGTCCGGGGTGACCGCGGTGAACCGCCCGTCGGCCACCTCGAGCAGCACGGCGCGCGCGGGCCCCGACGGCAGCAGGGCGTGCTCGGCGAGCCAGCGCCTCGGCGAACCGGCGCTCATCCGGCCAGCTCGCGGGCGACCCGCGCCAGCGCCTCGACGCCCGCGGTGGCAGTCGTCCGGCTCGGCGTGCTCCCGGGGTGAGTGGGAGACCCCGGTCGGGTTGCGGACGAACAGCATCGCGGTCGAGAGCCCCGCGGTGGCCAGCACGCCGGCGTCGTGCCCGGCGCCGGTGGACAGCAGCGGCGCCCCGTCGAGCACCCGGGCGAGGTCACCGGCGAGCGCGCCGTCGAACGCGGTCTCGGGGGTCCACGACTCCTCGACCGGCTCCACCCCGGCCTGCGCGCCGACCCCGGCGACCACCGCGCGCACGTCGAGGTCGACCGGCCCGCGGGCGTCGAGCCACGCGGTCACCCGGGACGGGATGGCGTTGACGCCGCCCGGCTCCACCAGCACCTTGCCCACGGTCGCGAGGCAGTCGTGCGCCCGCGCGGTCGACGCGCGCGGCGAGCACGGCCGCGGCGAGCCCCAGCATCGGGTCGCGGCGGTCCTCCAGCCGGGTGGTGCCCGCGTGGTTGGCCTCGCCCTCCAGGTCGAGCCGCCACCGGCCGTGCGGCCAGATCGCCGACCCGACGCCGACCGGGTGGCCGAGGTCGACCAGGGCCCGGCCCTGCTCGACGTGCAGCTCGACGAACGTGCCGATCCGGCGCAGCGTCTCGGGGTCGGGGCCGAGGTGGGCCGGGTCGTGCCCGGCCTCGGCCATCGCCTCGGCCAGGGTGACGCCGTCGGTGTCGCGCAGCGCCCGGGCCCGGTCGGGGTCGAGCTGGCCGGTCAGCAGCCGCGACCCCGCGCAGGCGATGCCGAAGCGGGCACCCTCCTCGTCGGCGAAGCTGGCGATGCCGATCGGCCGGGCCGGCGTGAACCCCCGCGCCACCAGCAGGTCGAGCGCGGCGAAGGCGGACACGACCCCGAGCGGGCCGTCGTACGCGCCGCCGTCGGGGACGGAGTCCAGGTGCGAGCCGAGGACCAGCCCGGGCCGGCCGGCCGCCACCGCGGCGTCCGGGTCGCCCCACCACGCCCACTGGTTGCCGGCGCGGTCCTGGGTGAGGTCGAGGCCACGCGCGGCGGCCTCGCCGGCGAACCACTCCCGCAGGGTCGTGTCGTCACGGGTCCAGGCGAACCGCCGGTAGCCGCCGGTGCGGGGGTGCCGGCCGACGCTCTCGAGCGCCGACCACATCGCGTCAAAGCTCATGGCTCCAACCTAGGGTGGTCGTCGTGGATGCAGCCCAGAATCCGGCCCTGCTCGCGCTCGACGCCGCCGGCATCGCGCACACGGTCACCCGTCACGGGCCGGTCGGCAGCCTCGCGGAGGCCGCTGCCGCCCGCGGCGTGCAGCCCGGCGACATCATCAAGACGCTCGTCGTCCGCCGGGCCGACGACGACTTCCTCTTCGTCCTCGTCCCCGGCGACCGCGAGATCTCGTGGCCGAAGCTGCGGGCCCTGCTCGGCGTCAACCGCATCTCGATGCCGGACGCCGCGACGGCCCGGGAGGTGACCGGCTACGAGCGGGGCACCATCACGCCGTTCGGCTCCACCCGCGCCTGGCCGGTCGTCGCCGACGCGACCGTCGCCGGGCGCACCATCTCCCTCGGCGCCGGCGAGCACGGGCTGGCGGTCACGGTCGACGGCAGCGACGTCGTCCGGGCGCTGGACGCCCGGCTGGCGGACGTGACCGACCCGCTGGGCTGACCGGGCGGTCATCCCTCGCGCATGGGGATGCGCACGCCGCGCTCCCCGGCGACCTCCAGCGCGCGGTCGTAGCCGGCGTCGACGTGCCGGATGACCCCCATGCCGGGGTCGTTGGTCAGCACCCGGGCCAGCTTCTCCGCGGCCAGCGCGGTGCCGTCGGCCAGCGAGACCTGACCGGCGTGGATCGACCGGCCGATGCCCACGCCGCCGCCGTGGTGGATGGACACCCAGGAGGCGCCGGACGCGGTGTTGACCAGGGCGTTGAGCAGCGGCCAGTCGGCGATCGCGTCGGAGCCGTCGAGCATCGACTCGGTCTCGCGGTACGGCGAGGCGACCGAGCCGCAGTCCAGGTGGTCACGGCCGATGACGATCGGCGCCTCCAGCTCGCCGGAGGCCACCATCTCGTTGAACCGCAGCCCGGCCACGTCCCGCTCGCCGTAGCCCAGCCAGCAGATCCGCGCCGGCAGCCCCTGGAACGCCACCCGCTCCCCCGCGGCGCGCATCCACTTCTGCAGCCGGTCGTTGTCCGGGAACAGGTCCATCACGGCCCGGTCGGTGGCGTGGATGTCCTTGGGGTTGCCCGAGAGCGCGGCCCACCGGAACGGGCCCTTGCCCTCGCAGAACAGGGGGCGGATGTACGCCGGGACGAACCCCGGGAAGTCGAACGCCCTGTCGTAGCCGCCGAGCCGGGCCTCGTCGCGGATGGAGTTGCCGTAGTCGAACACCTCGGCGCCGCCGTCGAGGAAGCCGACCATGGCCTCGACGTGCTTGGCCATCGACGCGCGCGCCCGGTCGGTGAACTCCTCGGGCTTGCGCTCGGCGTAGTCGTGCCAGTCGGCGAGGTCCACGCCCTCGGGCAGGTAGGACAGCGGGTCGTGGGCGCTGGTCTGGTCGGTGACGACGTCGATGTCGACGCCGCGGCGCAGCAGCTCGGGGAACACCGTGGCGCAGTTGCCGACGACACCCACCGACCACGCCCGGCGCTCGGCCTTGGCCCGCAGCGCCGACTCCACCGCGGTGTCGAGGTCGGGGGCCACCTCGTCGAGGTAGCGGTGCTCGACCCGGCGCCGCAGCCGCGACTCGTCGACGTCGACGACCAGGCAGACGCCCTCGTTCAGCGTCACGGCCAGCGGCTGCGCGCCGCCCATGCCGCCGCACCCACCGGTGAGGGTCAGGGTGCCGGCCAGCGTTCCGCCGAAACGCTTCTCGGCGACCGCCGCGAACGTCTCGTAGGTGCCCTGCAGGATGCCCTGGGTGCCGATGTAGATCCACGACCCGGCGGTCATCTGCCCGTACATGGTCAGGCCGAGGTGCTCGAGCCGGCGGAACTCCGGCCACGTCGCCCAGTCACCGACCAGGTTGGAGTTGGCGAGGATGACCCGGGGCGCCCACTCGTGCGTGCGCATGACGCCGACCGGCCGGCCGGACTGCACCAGCATCGTCTCGTCCTTCTCGAGCGTGGTCAGCGTGCGCACCATCGCGTCGTACGAGCGCCAGTCGCGGGCCGCCTTGCCGGTGCCGCCGTAGACGACCAGGTCGTCGGGACGCTCGGCGTTCTCCGGGTCGAGGTTGTTCATCAGCATCCGCAGCGGGGCCTCGGTCTGCCACGACTTCGCGGTGAGGGTGGTGCCGCGCGGGGCACGGACGGGGCGAGCGCCTTCCATGACGGGTCTCCTTGCCAGTACGGGTGGTTCGAGGGTGGGTGGTGGGTGCCGGGGGGTCAGCGGAGCGGGCCGGTGACCGACTCGGCTGCCGCGACGGCGGCGCCGGAGGCGACGAACGCGACGGCCGCCTCGATCTCCGGGGCGAGGTAGCGGTCGGTGCCGGGCCCGGGCGTCGTCCGGCGCAGCGCCTGCACGACCGCGCCGGTGGCGGGGGCGGGCTCGAGCGGCGCCCGCAGCTGCAGGCCACGCGCGGCGGTGAGCAGCTCGACCGCGAGCACGCGGGTGAGCCCGTCGACGGCGCGGCGCAGCTTGCGCGCGCCCGACCAGCCCATCGAGACGTGGTCCTCCTGCATCGCCGAGCTCGGGATCGAGTCCACGCTGGAGGGCACGGCGAGCCGCTTCATCTCCGAGACGATCGCGGCCTGGGTGTACTGCGCGATCATGTGCCCGGAGTCCACGCCCGGGTCGTCGGCGAGGAACGCGTGCAGGCCGTGGTTGCGCGAGACGTCCAGGAACCGGTCGGTGCGGCGCTCGGACATGCTGGCCAGGTCGGCGGCGACGATCGCGAGGAAGTCCAGGACGTAGGCGACCGGAGCGCCGTGGAAGTTCCCGTTGGACTCCACCCGCCCGTCGCGCGTCACGACCGGGTTGTCGACGGCGGCGGCCAGCTCGCGCCCGGCCACCATCGCCGCGTGCTCGACCGTGTCGCGGACGCCGCCGGCGACCTGGGGGGCACAGCGCAGCGAGTAGGCGTCCTGGACGCGGGTGCACTCCGGACCGCGGTGGCTCTCCATGATCGGGCTGCCGGCCAGCAGCGTCCGCAGGTTCGCCGCGGACGCGGCCTGGCCCGGGTGCGGGCGCAGCGCCTGCAGGTCGTCGGCGAAGACGGCGTCGGTGCCGAGCAGCCCCTCGACGCTCATCGCGGCGGTGATGTCGGCCGTGGTGAGCAGCAGCCGCAGGTCCTCGATCGCCAGCACCAGCATGCCGAGCATGCCGTCGGTGCCGTTGATCAGGGCGAGCCCCTCCTTCTCGCGCAGGACGACCGGGGTGATGCCGTGCGCGGCGAGCGCGTCGCCCGCGTCGAGCAGCGTGCCCGAGGCGTCGCGCACCCTGCCCTCGCCCATCAGCGCGAGCGCGCAGTGCGCCAGCGGCGCGAGGTCGCCCGAGCAGCCGAGGCTGCCGTACTCGTGCACCACCGGGGTCAGGCCCGCGTTGAGCAGCGCCGCGTAGGTGGTGGCGACCTCCTCGCGCACCCCGGTGCGGCCGGTGGCCAGGGTGGACAGGCGCAGCAGCATCAGCGCACGGACCACCTCGGGCTCGACCTCGGCGCCCGAGCCGGCCGCGTGGCTGCGCACGAGGCTGCGCTGCAGCTGGGCCCGCAGCTCGGTGGGGATGTGCCGGGTGGCCAGGGCGCCGAAGCCGGTGGACACGCCGTAGTGCGGCTCCACGTCGTCGGCCAGGCCCTCGATCACGGCGCGGGTACGGCGGACCTCGGCCAGCGCGTCCGCCGACAGCACCACGGTCGCGCCGTGCCGGGCGACGTCGACGACGTCGGCGAACGAGACGGGACCGGTGCCCACGACGACGGTGGCTGCGGGGGACGGCGGGGCGATGGTGGCGGGCGAGGAGCTCATGCCATCCATTCCAGCGTGCGGCGACGGCCGGGCACACCCACCGGTGGTCGTTTGTGTCTCTCATCTGAGACAGTGGACCGTGCCCAACGCCGCCGCCGCCGGGCAGGCCCTCGCCGTCCTGCAGCACATCGCGCGACACCCCGAGCCGGTGCCCGCCGCCGCGATCGCCCGCGACCTGGGCCTGCCCCGCTCGAGCGTCTACCACCTGCTGGCGGTGCTGCGCCGCGAGGGCTTCGTGACCCACCTGCCCGAGGAGCGCCGCTACGGCCTGGGCGTGGCCGCCTTCGAGCTGGGCTCGGCGTACACCCGCCAGGAGCCGCTGCAGCGGATCGCCCGGCCGGTCCTCGCCCGGCTGGTCGACGCGACCACGCACAACGCGCACCTGGCCGTGCTGCACGGGCGCGACGTGCTCTACGTCGTCGAGGAGCGCGCGGCCGGCCGGCCGCCGCTGGTGACCGACGTCGGGGTGCGGCTGCCGGCCCACCTGACGGCCAGCGGCCTGGCCATGCTCGCCGCCCTGCCGCCGGCGCAGGTCCGGGCCCTGTTCCCGTCCCGCGCCGCCTTCGTGCAGCGCCACGGCATCGGGCCCGGGTCGCTGCCCGCCCTGCGCCAGGAGCTCACGCGGGTACGACGCGACGGCTTCGCCCACGAGGACGGCTCGGTCACCCCCGGCTTCGCGTCGGTGGCGTCGGCCGTGCTGGACCACTCCGGCCACCCGGTCGCCGGCGTCGCGGTGACCTACCCGGTGCACGAGGTGACCGAGGCGGACCGGGGACCGCTGGCCACGCGGGTCGCGGCGGCAGCCCACGAGCTGTCCCGCCGGATCCGCGGCCGCGACCCGCGAGGGGCGGGGGCCGGCCCCGGAGCCGCGCGAGCGGGGTCGACGGCGCGCGCCTAGGGTCGAGGCCATGAAGGCCATCACGATCCCCGTCCCCGGCGACGCCGACGCCCTCGTGCTCGACGACGTGCCCGTGCCCGAGCTCGGCCCCACCGACGTGCTGGTGACGGTCGCCGCCGCCGGCGTCAACCGGGCCGACCTGATGCAGCGCCAGGGCTTCTACGACCCGCCGCCGGGCGCGTCGCCGTACCCCGGGCTCGAGGTCAGCGGCACGGTCGCCGCCGTCGGCGAGCAGGTCGAGGGCTGGTCCGTCGGCGACGAGGTGTGCGCGCTGCTGTCCGGTGGCGGCTACGCCGAGCAGGTGGCCGTCCCGGCCGGGCAGCTGCTGCCGGTGCCGGCCGGGGTGTCGCTGCGCGACGCCGCGGCGCTGCCCGAGGTGGTCAGCACGGTCTGGTCCAACGTCTTCCTCACCGCCAGCCTGCAGACGGGGCAGACGCTGCTCGTCCACGGCGGCTCCAGCGGCATCGGCACCATGGCCATCCAGCTCGCCCGTGAGGTCGGCGCCCACGTCGCGGTCACCGCGGGGAGCGCGGCCAAGCTCGAGGCCTGCCGCGAGCTGGGGGCGGAGATCCTGATCAACTACCGCGAGCAGGACTTCGTCGAGGTGCTGCGCGAGCACACCGGTGGCGCCGGCGCCGACGTCATCCTGGACAACATGGGCGCCAAGTACCTCGCCCGCAACATCGACGCACTGGCCACGGGCGGCCGGCTCGTCGTCATCGGCATGCAGGGAGGGACCCGGGCCGAGGTCGACCTGGGCGCTCCTGCATGCGCAAGCGGGCGGCCGTGATCGCCACCTCGCTGCGCGCCCGCCCCGCAGCCGAGAAGGCGACCATCGTGGCCGCCGTGCGCGAGCACGTCTGGCCGCTGATCGAGTCCGGGCGGGTGCGCCCGATCGTCCACGGCACCTACCCGCTGGCGGCAGCCGCCGACGCCCACCGCGAGCTGGAGGCCAGCTCGCACATCGGCAAGGTGCTGCTCACGCCGTGAGAGCCGGTCCCCGGACGGCGCGCCGAGGGGACTAGTTACTTGCGGGTGCTCGCACCTGCCGATGTTCGGTCTTTTGGCGGATCGCAGGACCCGCTTCCGTTCCTAGGGTGGGCGCCATGCCGGCGCTCGCTGATGTGTGCGACGCGACAGGACGGGCCAGCCGGGCGGATGCGGTGCTGACCATGGTCCAGTCGCGGCTCATCCCCCTGCTGCCCGACGGCAGCGTCCAGGACACCGGCCGGGCCACCTGGAGCCTGACCTCGGTGCCCTACCCCGGGGCCAGCGGGGTGCTGCGCTACGACGCCCGGGGCTTCGCCGGGCCCGACAGCGAGCGCGAGCTCGACACCTGCCTGGCGGTGATGTCGACCAGCGACGCGCCGTGGACGGTGAGGGTGTGGGACCACCTCGGCGGCGACGTCCTGCGCTCCCAGCTGGAGGGGCGCGGCTTCCTCGTCCAGTCGAGCCGCCCCGTGGTCTGGCTGGACCTCTCGGGGCCGGTCCTGGCGCCGCACTGCCCCCCGGGCACCCAGGTGCGTGACGTCGGCTCGGCGCGGGACCTGCGCGACTGGGCGGCGGTGCACGGCCGGGCGCTCGACGTGCCACCGGCCGCCCGCGCCGTGTTGACCGCGGCGCCGCGGACGCCGTCGTCCTTCTCCCTGCTGGCGGTGGTCGGCGGTCGCCCCTGCGGCGTGCTCAGCCTGGCCTCCGCCGACGGCGTCGTGCGTGCTCTACCACCTCGGCGTGCTGCCCGGCGCCCGCCGGCAGGGCCTGGGCCGGCTCCTGGTCGAGACCGGGATCGCCCGCGCCCGCGCCCGGGGCATGCGCGCCTGCGTCGCCGTCCCCTCGTTGGCAGCGTCCCACCTGGCCGCCTCCCTCGGTGCGGTCGAGGTCGCGCGGGTGACCGACATGGTCCCCGGCCCGGCCCGCGCCTGCTGACCGACCGTGCTGGCGTCTGCCGGTGTCTGCCGGTGGCAGCCGGCATCGACCGGTCGGCCGGTGTCAGGCCGCGAGCGTCAGCCCGATCAGGGTGAGGTTGAGCGCGATGATGACGGCTGCCACCAGCCCGGCGACAGCGGTCGTGACCCGGCGGTTGACGAGCGCCCCCATCAGGGTTCGGCGGCGGGTCACCATGACCAGGGGGACCAGGGCGAACGGGATGCCGAACGACAGCACCACCTGGGAGAACACCAGCGCCTTCGTGACGTCGACCCCCACCGCGATCACGGCCAGCGCGGGGGCCAGGGTGACGAGGCGCCGCACGACCAGGGGGATCCGCCGCCGCAGGAAGCCCTGCATGATGACCTGCCCCGAGAGCGTCCCGACCCCGGACGCCGCGAAACCCGAGGCGAGCAGCGCCAGCCCGAACAGCACCGCCGCGGTCGACCCGAGCGCCGCTCCCAGTCCCTGGTGGGCCGCCTCGATCGTCGTGACGGGGGCCGAACCGCTGGACAGCACCCGGGCCGCGACGACGAGCATGATGACGTTGACCGCGCCGGCCAGGGTCATCGCGGAGATGACGTCGAGACGCTGGCTCCGCATCAGGCCGAGGCGTTGCTGCTCGGTGGCCCGCGCGTAGCGGTTCTGGGTGAGCGAGCCGTGCAGGTAGATCACGTGCGGCATCACCGTCGCGCCGAGCATCCCCGTGGCCAGCAGCAGGCTGCTCACGCCCTCGAAGCGGGGCTCGAGCCCCGAGGCGACCGCTGCCGGATCCACCCCGCCCGCCACCAGGCTGTAGACGAAACCGGACAGCACGACCAGCAGGAGGCCGGTGACCGCCACCTCGAGCGGGCGCGCGCCCCGGCTCTGCAGCCCGAGCAGGGCAAAGGCCACGACCGCGGTGATCAGGCCGCCGACGAGCAGCGGCAGCCCGAAGAGCAGCCGCAGCGCCAGCGCCCCGCCCAGCACCTCGGCCAGGTCCGTCGCGATGGCGACGATCTCGGCCTGGGCCCACAGGCCGTAGGTGACCCCGCGGGGGTAGGCGTCACGGCAGAGCTCGGCCAGGCTCTTGCCGGTGGCGATGCCGGCCTTGGCCGAGAGGTACTGGATGAGCATGGCCATGAGGTTGCTGACGATCAGCACCCACAGCAGCAGGTAGCCGTAGGTCGAGCCGGCGGTGATGTTGGTGGCGAAGTTGCCGGGGTCGACGTAGGCGATCGCGGCCACGAAGGCAGGCCCGAGCAGGGGCAGCGGGCCACGGACGAACGCGACCGCGGTGGCCGGTCGAAAGGTCCTGTGCTGGTGCACCGACCGTCTCCTCGCTCTCGTTGCCGACTCGTGGCGGGTGGGGCCGGTCCGGCCCGACGGGTCCCCGGTCACTCCCGGGGCGCGTCGGCCGCAGCGAGGTCGAGGACCGTGAGCTTGGCCAGGTCTGCGGGCGACACGTCCTGGACCTCGGTGAAGAGCTCCGCCTGCCCGGCCGCGATCCGCGCGTCGACCACCTCGCTGAGCGCGTAGACGATCCCGCCCAGCTGGCGCACCGTGAGCTCGTCGACCAGGGGCTGCCGGATCGAGGTGACCGCCACCCCCGTCGCCGCGCCGTCGGCGTCCTGCGCGACGCCGACCGAGAACCGCTCCCGGGGGTTCACCGCCCGGTCGGCGTAGTGGTCGCGCAGCCGGAGGATGACCCGGTGCCACTCGAGCACCTCGGCACCGGGGTGCGTCGCGGCCACGTCGTCCTCGGTGAGGGGTGCCGCCGCCCCGCCGTCCTGCCCTCCCATGCCCGCAACGAAGCAGCGGGCGTAGGAGAGCAGGGCCGCGGTCCACACGGCCTCGACGACCACCGGGTCGGTGGCGTCGTGGGTGGCCTCCTCCCCCTCCGGGGGCGCGAGGAAGCCGACCAGGAGCTCACAGCACCGCAGCACCGTCTGCAGGTCCTCGAAGGTCGCGCACAGGACGGCCAGCCCGCTCGCCGCCGGCGACTCGAGCCGGCGCAACGACGGGGGCGGCTCGGTGTGCGTGCCGTTCGCGGTCATCCTCGACCCACCTGAGCCTCGCGCCGGCGCCCCATCATCCGACCGAGGGCCCGAGGCCCAGCGACTGCGGCGTGCTCGAGTCCGGAGAGGGCTGGTGGAGTCCCTCGTCCAGCGCCCCGAACTCGGTCATCAGCGCCCGGCTGCCGCCCCAGGGCGTCTGCTCCTCCGCGATGAGGGTGTTGGTCGTGAGCAGCAGCCCCGCCACCGAGGCGCCGTTCTCCAGCGCCGACCGGCAGACCCGCAGCGGGTCGATGATGCCCATCTCGAACATGTCGCCGTAGCGGCCCTCGAGCGCGTCGAACCCCTCGTGCAGGCCCATCTGCGCGACCTCGGCCACCACGTCCTTCCCGTCGTACCCCGCGTTGGCGGCGATGAGGTACGTCGGCTCGGTCAGGGAGCGGCGCACGATCTCCACCCCGACCGCGTAGTCGTCCTTCAGCTCCAGGGCGTCCAGTGCCGGCGCCGCGTGCATGAGGGCCACGCCACCGCCGGCGACGATCCCCTCGGCCATCGCCGCACGGGTGGCGGACAGGGCGTCCTCCACGCGGTGCTGCAGCTCGGCCAGCTCGGCGTTGGTCGGTGCGCCGACCCTGACGACGGCCACCTTCCCGGACAGCGAGCCGATCCGCTCGGTGAGCACGTCCTCGTCGATGCCGAAGGTGGCCCGCTCCAGCTCGGCGCGCAGCTGCGCCACCCGGAACTCCACCTCTTCGGCCGAGCCGGCCCCGTCGATGATGGTCGTGCGGTCCGCGGTGACCCGGACCTGCCGGGCCCGGCCCAGCATGTCGAGGGTCATGTTCTCCAGGCTGAACCCCGCGTGCCGGCTGTAGACCTGGCCGCCGGTGATGGTGGCGATGTCCTCGAGCTTGCGCAGCCTCCTGTCCCCGAACCCCGGCGCCCTGGTCGCGCACGCCTGGAACACGCCGTTGACGTGGTTGTGCACCAGCATGCTGAGCGCAGACCCCTCGACGTTCTCGGCGATCACGACGAGGGGCCGGGGCGCCCGCATCACCCTGTCCAGGATCGGCATCAGCTCCTGGACCTTGGTGATCTTCTCGCTGCACAGCAGGATGTACGGGTCGTCGAGGACGGCCTCCAGGCTGGCCGGGTGGGTCACGAGGTACGGCGAGAGGTAGCCGTTGTCGTACTCGAACCCCTCGACGAACTCGACGCTCATCCCGTGGGTGACGGACTCCTCCACGGTGACGATCCCGCCGTCACCGACGGTGTGCAGCGCCTCGGCCAGCACCGCGCCGACCTCGTCGTCGTTGTTGGCCGAGATCGCGGCGACGCGGGCGTAGTCCGCCCTGCTGGTGATGGGGTGGGCGACCTTGCGCAGGTGCGCCACCAGCGCGCCGACGGCGATGTCGATGCCGCGCTTGACCAGGACCGGGTTGCCGCCGTCCCCGATGGCCTTCATCCCCTCGCGGACGATGGCCTGGGCGATGACCGTGGCCGTCGTGGTGCCGTCCCCGACGATGTCGTTGGTCTTGATCGCCGCTTCCTTGACCAGCTGGGCGCCCATGTTCTCGAACTGGTCCCTCAGGTGGATCTCGCGGGCGATCGTGACCCCGTCGTTGGTCACCACCGGCGAGCCGGTGATCTTCTCGAGGATGACGTTGCGGCCCTTGGGGCCCAGCGTCGACTTGACCGCCTCAGCGAGCTGGTCGACTCCGGACTGCAGCAGCACCCGGGCGTCCTCGCCGAATCGCAGATCTTTTGCCATGCGTCCTCCTGATGTCGGTGTGGTGCCGTGTGTGGTGCGGTGGTCTACCAGCCGAGCCCGTGCGGTCGGGCCTGCGTCATGGGCGCTCCTGGGTCTGGCCCTGGCCGACGGCCGCGGGGTAGCGCTCGCGCAGCAGCCCCCGGCACACCCCGCTGTTGGCCTCGACGCTGACCCTGGTCAGGCGCGTGCGCGCCAGGTGCATCGGCAGCACCTCGGCGCCGACGGCCTCGCCGGTCGTGGCGTCCACCAGCAGCGGGGCGTCGTCCCCGCTGGGCAGGCCGAGCTCGGCCCGCCGGCTGCGAAGACGCTCGCGGTCCGGCGTCGCGGGCACCTGCCCCAGGGTGAGCGCGGCGAGCTCGTCCGTCGTGACGCCGGCCGCGAGCAGCGGCCGGCACACCCGGTCCGTGCCCGCCAGCACGGCCTTGCGCACGAAGTCGGCCCGCAGCCCGTCGAGCTCGTCCACCGCCTCGCCCTCGAAGGACCGCACGAAGCCGGAGCGGGCGGCGACGCCGGCGTTGATCGTGTCGGAGGCGAAGTGGTCCACCAGGACCACGTCCGCCTCACGCACGCCCTCGACCGCGCTGACGGCGTCGAAGGCGTCGGCCACCATGAGGTAGGCGAAGTTGGGTGCGCAGAAGTACGTCGGCAGCCGGAGGCGGACGGAGGCCACCCCGTCCGCCGAGACGGTGCACGACGCCACGAAGCCCAACGAGGTCACCGGTTCGTCGAGCTCGGGGTCGCGCACCGCGTCGAGGGCGGCCAGCACCTCCTCGGGGGCTGTCACACCCGTGTACCTCCGTCCTCGACGAGCTTCGCGTCGTCCTGGGCGGCGGGCGTGCCGGTCTCGCCCTCGAGCTCGCACCCCGCGGGGACCTCCAGGCCGTAGAGCTTGGCGGCGTTCAGCCCGAGGATCTTCTTCTTCGAGTTGACGTTGACCCGGGGGTAGTCGGAGAACTGCTCCTCATCGGGGTAGTCCCAGTCGACGAAGCCCTCGACCTGCCACTTCGGCTCCCAGATGCTGTAGTCGCTGCCGAAGGTCATCTTGTCCTCGCCGACCCAGAACAGCAGCTCGCCCATCACCTTGGCGAAGAACTTCGGCCGGGCGTACATCAGGCCGCCGATGGCCACCGACAGCCCGGCGTAGACGTTGGGCTCCTGCGTCGCCAGGAAGCAGAAGTCCTCGATCCGCGGCAGACCGACGTGCTCGACGATGAAGTTCAGGTCGGGGAAGTCCGTCGCGGCGTGGTCGACGTCGGCGACGTCGAAGGCGTCCTTGTCCAGCGGCCAGATCGTCGGGCCCTTGTGCATGTGGATGTTCTTGATCCCCAGCTCCTGGCACTTCTCCAGGTACCGGTACGCCTCAGGGTCCTTCATCGTCCAGCCGCGTGACCCCTCCCGCCACTCCGCGGTGTAGAGCTTGACGCCCGTGGAGCCCCAGCGGGCCACGTTCTCCTCGAGCTCCTTCAGGCCCGCGTCACCCTCACGGGGGTCCCACCGGGTGTTGACGATGAACTGACCGGGGTGCCGCTCGGCCACCACGCCGTTCTGCTCGGTCGTGTTGAAGCCGGTGCGGTACCACTCCTTGAGGTACGTGGGCTGGAAGATCGCCACGTCCACGTGCCCGTCCTCGAAGACGTCCTTCATCAGGTCGTCCTCCGAGCTCTTCATGAAGTGCTCGATCGACCAGTGGGTCGCCGGCGGCCCCAGGCCCTGGTACGCGTGGAAGCACTCGATCCAGCCCTTGGCGTAGTTCTCCTGGCCGGCCACCCAGTTCTCGGGGCTGGCGTCCCAGTGGTGCATGTGGCTGTCGACGACGAAGTACCTGTGTCCATCCTTCTCATACATGGGTCCTCCTGATGGGTCGCGGGACGAACGAAGTGGGTGGTGCCGTCAGCTCGTCGAGGCCTTGAGGTCGAAGCCGATGAGGTCGGCGGCGTCCTCGGGGTTGGCGAACATGATCGTCCGGTCGTCCTCGTGGATCATCCGGCCGTAGTGGGTCGACATGTTCTCCTCGAACTCCGCCGAGTCGAAGAAGCCGGGCTCCTCGCCGAGCGCCTCGGAGATCTCGTCGTAGACGAAGTCCATCCGACCGTCCGCATCCACACGGATCATGGACGGCAGGGGGGTCACGGTGACGTTGGGCTTGCGGCGCATCACCTCCGCGACGACGGCGCCCACCTGGTTGTTCATCAGCGTCACGCCGCACCGGTTCGAGGCGGTGTTGTCCACCTTGAACGGGCTCTCGGCAGTCGTGAACGTGCTCACAGCGTCAGCTCCTCTGGGTCGTTGAGGCGAAGGTCGGCCAGGACGGCGCTGAAGCGCCGCTTGGCCTGGGTGAGGCTGTCCTCGAACCGTGGCGGCTTGTGGTCCGGCAGCGACCACAGCGGCTGCAGGGTGCGACTGGCGCGGATGCACCGGGGCACCCACTCCCGCAGCCAGCCCTCCATGAGCGCGGTGTTGTGCTCCGCGAACTCCTTGTCGGTCACCAGCGGTTCGAACATGGCGATGGTGTAGATCAGGTCGCGCTGGGCGTAGTCGTACTCGCCCGCACCCACCACCGTCGGCGTCACGAAGTCGCCGTTGCGCGGTGAGGCCTGCTGGACCAGCCCGCTGCGGAAGAGCTCGCCGACCAGCGGCTCGAAGATGACGTTGGCGGCGAAGATCGCCTCGGCCCAGTCGTCGACCGCGGTCAGCTGCTCGGCCACCTCGCGCACGCCCTGCCAGACCGGGTCGCTGTTCCACGTCTCGATGTGCGCCTCGCCGTCGAACGCCTCGATCTCCTCGCTCAGCGTGAGGTTGTAGAGCGCCAGGTCCTGGGCGAAGCGGATGCGGTGCATGCTGTTCACCGAGATGGCGTTGTTGTGCATGTTCGTGGGCGCGCGACGGTTGGCGTTGGCGAACAGGTACAGCCCGAGCCCCTGCTCGACGTGCATCCACGCGCCGATGTGCCGCTCCACGAACGGACCCAGTTGGGGTTCCACTGCTCGAACGCCTTGGTCTGACGGGCCGTCTCGATGTTCTGGTTGATCTGGCGCACCACGTTGGCGTTGTAGCGGTAGAGCGTGAGCTCCCACTCCTCGTTGGGGTCGCGGAACTCGTGCCACCCGGTGGCCGGCCACGGGTAGCCCTTGCCGCCGGACCCGGGGAACCGCTTGGGCTCCGGCCGGTCCGAGCCCCACGCCTTGAGGGCGGTCCACTCCAGCGGGTAGCCCCCCACGCCGTTCGAGAAGCCGTAGAGCCACCCCTGGCTCAGGTAGTGCCGGGGGTCGGGCTGCACCTCGACGGTCACGTCCTCGTAGTGCGACTGCCGGCGCTTCTTCGGGGTGAAGTAGTTGAAGGTGCGCGCGGTCGAGTCGGGGAACTCCTTCGCACCGGCCTCGGCATCGGTGAAGTGCGGATGGGGAAGACTGCGCTCCGGGGTGGTGGTCATCGCTGACCCGCCTCTCTGTGGTGGTCTGATCAGGACGGTGCGGTCGTCGTGAACTTGTCGTAGTAGATGCGCTTGTCGGACGCCCCCAGGTTGCTGAGCGTCTCCATGGCCGCCTCGACCATGGGCGGCGGCCCGCAGACGTAGCAGTCGACGTCGCTGAGGTCCGTCTCGTGACGGCGCAGGACGTCGGTGATGAGGCCGACCTCCCCCTCCCAGGCCTCCTCGTCCGGCTCGGAGAGGGCCGGCACGAAGTGGAAGTCGGGCAGGAGTGCCTCGAGCTCGGAGAGCTCCTTCTCGAAGCAGAGGTCGCGGCGGCGCCGGGCGCCGTAGTAGTAGGTGGCCTTTCGGGGGCTGCCCCGCTCGGCGAGGGTGCGCAGGATGGACAGGATCGGCGCCATCCCCGCGCCGCCGCCGACGAACACCAGGTCGCACGTGCGGCTCTCCCGCAGGGTGAACGCCCCGAACGGGCCGACGACGTCGATCTGCGCGCCGACGGCCAGCCCGCCCTCCAGGAGCCGGGAGAACTCGCCGTCGGGGTAGGCCCTGATGACGAACTCGAGCTGCCCGCTCTCCTTGGAGGAGGTGTTGGCGATGGAGAAGGACCGCGTCGTCTCCGTGCCCGGGACGGTGAGGTCGACGTACTGGCCGGGGAAGAACACCAGCTCGGTGGGCTCCACCAGGCGCAGGACCAGGCTGTGCATGTCCGGCGTGACGAGCTCGTTCGAGACCACCTCGGCGTGGACCGTCTGGATCGGCAGGCCGGAGTGGATCATCTCCTCGTCGTAGTTGAGCAGCTCGATCGTCACGTCCTCGTAGACGTGGGCCCGGCACAGGAGGGTGTAGCCCTCCTCCTTCTCGTAGTCCGGCAGGGCGAAGGTCGAGTAGCGGTCGAGCTCGATGTCGTCGCCGTCGAGGACGAAGGACTTGCAGGCCGCGCACTGCCCTTCCTTGCAGCCGTGCATGAGCATGAGCCCCTGCTCGGTCGCTGCACGCAGGACCGTCTTCTCCTCGTCGACGTCGATCTCGATGCCTACCGGCTCGAAACGCACCTTGTGGGTGTCGGCCATGGTTCCCTCTGCCGTGCGGTCGGGAAGGGCGGAAGAGGCGGCGCGGCGTCTGCGGCCGCGCCTCCTCCTCCGTTGCCTTCGCGGTCGGGTCTCAGCTCTGTGCAGGTGCCGGGCGCCCGGCGGGCCCACCGCGGATGTAGTCGGCGTGGAACGCCTGCTGCTCCTCGGGGGTCATCTCGTTGAGCAGCACGTTGGGGCTCTGCAGCGGCGCCATCCGGCGCAGGTGGTCCAGCGTCCACATCTTCTTCGGGTCCAGGTTCAGGTGCGGCTGGGCGACGAGGGTCTTCCCGTCCTCGCGCACGTTGCCCATGTCGGAGACGACGTCGGCCCAGTTCCAGCCGTGGTAGAGCGTCTCCCACTCGCGCTTGCCGATGAGCTGGCCCATGTTCGGCGTCTGCCGGCCCTGGTAGGTCGGCCGGAACGCCTCGACGTCGGTCCAGCGGCAGGCCTCGTGGCAGTACGTCCGCATCTGGCCGTCGACCTCGGCCATCACCATGTCCTCGCGCACGAGGCACGGCACCATGCAGGTCCAGCAGCGGTGCGGGTACTGGTAGTTGACGTCCTCGGCGACGATCGGGTGGTGCCCGTTCGGCATCGAGAGCCGGTTGTAGTTCTCCCACCAGGCGCCGTACTTGTCGTACCAGCCCGGGTACTTGTACTCGAACCACTCGAAGTCCTTGTCCGTCATCGGGTCCATGCGCCAGTAGTTGGCCAGCCACCCGGTGCAGAAGAACTGCGCCACCTCGTGCACGTAGCCCTTGTTCCAGATCTGGTTCCAGGCCTCCTCGATCAGGTCGTGCGGGATGACCAGGCCGTACTTCTCCAGGGGGACGAGGTAGCTGCGGTAGTAGTCGTCGTAGATCCACCGCCGCCACATCTCCGCATAGCTCTCGCGGTCCTTGCGCCGGTCCTTGGTGCCGTACTCGATGAAGGTGCCGATCGCGGCGTCCACGACGCGGTGGTTGTTCCACCACGCGTAGCGCAGGTCGCGCTCGAGGAGCTGGTGGTTGCCCTCGTCCGCCAGGGCCATCAGCAGCGTGGCGTAGCCGTTGCTGATGTGCCGCGACTCATCCGACTGGACCGAGTGGAAGACGGTCGGCAGGAGGTAGTCGCCGTTGGCGGCCGCCTCGGCCGGCATGGCGACGAACAGGGTGTTGGTGAACGCGGTCTCGGCCACGATGGTGAGGTAGATGCTCGCGGCGGTGATCGCGTCACCGGTGATGAACCCCTCGGCGAACTGGCGCCCGATGGTGCCGCAGTAGTCGTTCTGGAAGCTCCGGAGGCTGCTGTTGAACCCGGCGGGGTCGATGTAGTTGTTCATGTACAGGCGCTTGAGGTTCTGCTGGATCGTCGAGTGGCGTACCTCGTCGATCATCTGGATGGCCTGCCCGTTGTGCAGCTCGGGGTTCGGCACGTTCCGGAAGAGCAGCGGCATGGCCCTCGCCGCCGAGATCTCCGGCAGCGGGATGATGCTGAGGAACAGCTTCTGCCACTCCAGCCACCGCTCCTCGACCTGGCGGAACATGTTCCCCCGGATGGCGCCGTCGGAGGCGCCGTACACCCGGTGGTCCTTCTCCTCCTGCATGGGGAAGTAGGACCGCAGCACCTGCTTGAGCGGGTCCTTCTTCTTGGACTTCTCGAAGGTGTAGTCCGTCCCGTACTGGGACACCGGCTCGTGGTAGAGCGGCTCCCAGGCGAGCTCCTGGATCTTCTCGTGAGCCTTGGCCACGCTTTGGCGACTCATCAGCACTCCTTGGTTGAGCTAGGGAAAGAACGGCGCGACACCTCGGTGCCGGTGATGGCCAGACAACACAGTCCGGCGATCGGCTGAGGTCTCACGTTGAGACGAGGCCCGGACCGGTGGGGTCCGGCTCCGACCGCCCCGGCGGGCCTCACTGGTCCTCGAACACGGCGATGCGCAGCTGCTCGAGATGCGCCCGCACCTCACGCATGACCTCACGGTTGCCCTCCGCCGCCGGCTCGATGCCCAGAGCCAGCAGGAGGGCGCGTGCGGGCGGTCCGGGGTCGCCGGCCTCACCGAGAACCGGGTGCAGGCCCTGCTCGGCCAGGTGGCTGAACACCACGTGCACCACGGTCCAGGGGTTGTACGTCTCGGGCTCTGAGCTCCTGGGATCGTCCATGGGCTCCGCTCCACGTCGTGGGCTTCTCGGTCGCCCCCGCAGGCACCGCGCCACTCGGTGCGGCGCCCGACAGAGGCCGTAGAACCGGTCTATCCCGAAGCATGGAACAACGGCGTCTCAGTCTGAGACACTCCGAAGAGGGGGGCCTGTGCCTACGCTCGCAAGGAGATCGCCCCCGCGGTGCGGCACCGCGGCGGTGAGGTCGACAGTCAACGACGACGGGCGGCCAGGGTGGCCGCGGAGACAGGTGACTATGGCGGCACCGACAGCCCGACCACGAGCGCGACACCAGGCGGAGGACCTCGTCGCCCAGGACCGGTTGCGCTTCCTGACTGCCGAGCCGCTCGACCCCAGGCACGTGCGGGGCCCCATCCTCGCCTCCTGGCAGCGCTCCCGCGACCTCGACGTCGCGGCTGACCGGATCCAGCAGGACTACACCCCCCAGATCGACCTCGACACCCCCCTGACCCGCAGCGCGCAGCCGGTCCTGAAGAACCTGCGGGTGCAGCTGGACGACCAGCCCATGAGCATCATCCTGACCGACCCGACCGGGCTCGTGCTGACGCGGCAGAGCGGGGACCGCGAGCTCGACCGCTGCCTCGACCGCGTCCAGCTGGCCCCCGGCTTCCGCTACGCCGAGGAGAACGTCGGGACCAACGGCATCGGTACGGCGCTGGAGGTCGGCGGCCCGGCCTACGTCTTCGGCCACGAGCACTACGCCGAGGACCTCGAGGGGCTCTCCTGCGCCGGCGTCCCGATCCGCGACCCCATCGCCGGTCGGACCGTCGGCGCGATCGACCTCACCTGCTGGGCCAAGGACGCCGGACCGCTGCTGCTGACCCTGGCCAAGAACACCGCCGAGCAGATCCGGCAGGCGCTCCTCGCCGGTGCCGGAGCCCAGCAGCTGGAGCTGCTGCAGGAGTACCTGCGCACGTGCCGTCGCCTTCCCGGCATCGTGTTCGCCGTCGCCGGCGACACCGTGATCCTCAACGACCAGGCCCGCCGGGCGCTCGACCCGGCCGACCAGACCGCCCTGCTCGCCCACGCCGGCGAGTCGCTGACGAGCGACCGCCGACGGTCCGTCCGCGTCGAGCTGCCCGTCGGGCGCCGCAGCGCAGATGTACTGCCACCCGGTGGGCGACGGGCCGCGGGGGACGGGTGCCGTGGTCCACGTCAAGCTGGACCCGACCCCCCGGCGCGAGCACAGCTCCCCCGCCGCGACGCCCCGGATGCCCCTGCCGGGCCTGGTCGGCTCGGACCCGGTGTGGCTGCGCGCCTGCCGACAGGTCGAGGCGGCCTCGCGCTCGGGCGAGTGGCTGGTGGTCTCCGGCGAGCCGGGGGTCGGCAAGCTGGCCCTGGTCCAGGCGGTCCAGCTGCGGCGCCAGCCGATCCGGCACCTCGAGGTCCTCGACGCCGCGGACGCCGGCTCCACCCCGGGCTGGTTCCGGTCGCTCCGGGACGCCCTGGCCGCTCCTCACCCCAGCGTCGTCATCCGGCACGTCGACACCCTCGACCGGGTCCTGCTCCGCGAGCTCGTCTCCGCCCTGGGCAGTGCCCGTCGGTCCACTGACGGCAGCCCGCCCTGGGTCGCCGTCACCGTGAGCCGGGTGAACGACGACCCCGACACGGCGCCCCTGCTGCGGCTGTTCCCGAGGACCGTCGAGGTGCCGCCCCTGCGCCTCCACCTGGGCGACCTGCCCGCGCTGGTGTCGTTCTTCCTCGGCCAGCTCGGCCCCAGCGGCCACCTGAGCTGCTCGCCGGAGGCGATGGGGACGATGACGCGGGGGACCTGGCCGGGCAACGCGCGAGAGGTGCTCGAGGTGCTCCGCGAGGTGGTGCGGCACCGACGTACCGGCAGCCATCGCGCCGGACGACCTGCCGCCGAGCGTGCGCGCGGTGAGCCGTCGCCATCTCAGCCTCATCGAGGCCATGCAGCGCGACGCGGTCGTGCGGGCCCTGGCCGACGCCGGCGGTGACAAGACCCGGGCCGCACGCTCCCTCGGGATGTCCCGGGCGACGATCTACCGCAAGATCCACGACTACGGGATCATGCTCCCCCAGTAGGCCCAGCCGCCGCGGGTTCCTCGACGACCGTGGCCGCCCCACCGGCCGTCCGGTGGTGCGGGTGACAGTGACCGGTGTCATGCTCACCGGGAGACGCGGGCACTCGACCCGGAACCTACGCTCGCGTAACCTACGTAAGCGTAGGTAGTACCCCCGGTAGGAGGATGGACCGATGAGCAACGACATTCACGCAAGAGGAGCTGCTGCGAGAGCTGGAGCAGGTCGTCGAGGGCGAGCTGAACCGGCACGAGAAGGTCGCCAAGGAGTGGTTCCCGCACGACTACATCCCGTGGAGCGACGGCCGCAACTTCGACGGCCTGATGGGCGGTGAGCCCTGGTCCGAGTCGGACTCGGACATCAGCGACGTCGCGCGCTCGGCGCTGATCGTCAACCTGCTCACCGAGGACAACCTCCCGAGCTACCACCACGAGATCGCGATCATCTTCGGCCGCGAGGCGGCCTGGGGTGAGTGGGTGCACCGGTGGACGGCCGAGGAGGGCCGGCACGGCATCGCCATGCGCGACTACATGATGGTCAAGCGCCTGGTCGACCCGGTCGCCCTCGAGCGGTTCCGGATGAAGCACATGGGCGAGGGCTACCAGTCCGCGCACAGCGCCGACCTGGTCCGCTCGCTGGCCTACGTCTCCTTCCAGGAGCTGGCGACCCGCGTCTCGCACCGCAACACCGGCAAGTTCACCGACGACCCGATGGCCGACCAGCTGCTCGGTCGCATCGCGGCGGACGAGAACCTGCACATGATCTTCTACCGCAACCTGCTGAACGCGGCGCTGCAGATCGCCCCGGACCAGACGATGCGGGCCATCACCGACGTGGTCAAGACGTTCGAGATGCCCGGCACCGGCATCCCGGGGTTCCAGCGCAAGGCGGTCGAGATGGCCGTCGCGGGCATCTACGACATCCGCCAGCACCGCGACGACGTCGTCGCCCCGGTGCTGCGGTTCTGGAAGGTCTTCGAGATCGAGGGCCTCTCCGACGAGGGCGAGCAGGCCCGCACCGAGCTGGCCGGGCTGATGGAGGACCTCGAGAAGCAGGCGCTGCGCTTCGAGGACAAGCGCGACATGCTCAGGGCCCGGATGGCGCCCCGCTGACCCCAGCAGCGCACCGTCACGTCAGGTCCTTGCGCCAGGCGTGCATCGCGAACAGCACCTCCAGCCCGGCGCGCCGGTAGACCGTCGGCGCGCCGGTCGGGTTGTCGCTGTCCACCCCCAGCCGCACCTGCGCCAGACCCTCCCGCCGGGCCACCTCGAACGCGTGGTGCAGCAGGGCCGCGGCCACACCCCGCCGGCGGTACGGCGCGAGCGTGCCCACGGTGGCGACGTACAGCGCGTCCTCCTGCTGCATCTGCCGGGTGGCGAGGAGCAGCCCCGCGGGCTCCCCGTCGATGCGGGCCACCCACCACAGCGACGGGTCGTGGCCGGGTCGGCGTCGGGTCCGCTCCAGCCAGGCGTCGTGGGAGTCCGGCTCGTGCCCCCAGTGCCCGGCGAACGACGCCTCGTAGAGCGTGTGCACGAGGGCGGTGTCGGTCGCCGGCTCGATGTCCAGCCCCGGCACGGCCGGGGCAGCCGTCGGCTCGCGCGGCACGTCGCCGCTCATCCGCCAGAAGGTCCGCACCCGGGCGAAGCCGGCCGCGGTGAGCCGCCGCTCGACGGCGGTGTCACCGTGCAGCGACCCCACGTCGAGGAAGGTGCCGCCGACGCCGCGCGCGGCGGCCCACCGCCGCGCCCAGCCCTCCACGACGGCCCAGCCGGCGTCCGCGAGCGCGTCACCGTCGGGTTCGGGCAGGGTCACCTCGGTGTAGACGTCGGCGCTGAAGGCGGCCCGGCCCTCGCGCGGGTCGGTCCACCACCACGCCACGACCCGGCCGGTGCCGCGGTCCCGGACCAGCGCCTGGGCCCGCTCGGCGCCGCCGGCGAGCGGGCCGATGTCGGACTCGACGTCCTCCGGGCTCCAGTCCGGGTGGCCGAGCACCGCGGTGTCGCAGTCGCAGACCAGCCGGTAGACCGCGGCCGCGTCCCCGGCCGTGACCGGGTCGACGCGGTACCGGGAGGCCAGCGGCCGGGGCAGCGCGGCGGCGGACGGGGTCACGGGCGCGGACATGACGGCAGGGTCGCAGCGGGCGGACGCGCCGGGCAACCGGTTTGCGGGCCCGCGACCGTGCGGGGCCATGGCGCTGTTGGCAGGATGGGCCGCATGAGCACCCACCCGGGCCGCGGCCCCAGGACCGACGCCGAGCAGGACCCCCAGCGCTTCGTCGTGGTGACCCAGGACGGCACGGGCGTCGCCGGGCGAGGTGGAGGACGAGGACGGCGCCACCGCCCTCGCCGACCTGGTGGCGCAGCCGGCCAAGGTGATGCGGATCGGCTCGATGATCAAGCAGCTGCTCGAGGAGGTGCGCAACGCCCCGCTCGACGAGGCCGGGCGGACCCGCCTCGCCGAGATCCACCGGCGCTCGATCGCCGAGCTGAAGCAGGGCCTGGCCCCCGAGCTGATCGAGGAGCTGGACCGGATCGTGCTGCCGTTCACGGACCAGGCACCCTCCGACGCCGAGCTGCGGATCGCCCAGGCCCAGCTCGTGGGGTGGCTCGAGGGCCTCTTCCACGGCATCCAGACGGCGCTGTTCGCCCAGCAGATGGCGGCCCAGGCCCAGCTGCAGCAGATGCGCGCGCTGCCGGCCGGGCACCCGGCGCACCCCGACCACGCCGGCCGGCCGGGCGCGCCGGGACGCCCGGCACGCACCCGGGCCCCGCCACCGATGGCGGCCCGACCGGCCAGTACCTCTGACCGGGTCCTGACCACGGACCCGGAGGAGGGCAGACGATGGTCCCCGCCGTGACCGGCCGGCGCCCGCAGGACGTCGTCCAGCGGGTGCAGGACGTCATCGCGCGCAACCGGCTCCGGCCCGGCGACCCGCTGCCCACCGAGGTGGACCTGTGCGAGGCGGTCGGGGCCAGCCGCTCCAGCGTGCGGGAGGCGATCCGGACCCTGTGCGCGCTCGACCTCGTCGAGGTGCGGCACGGGCACGGCACCTACGTGGGCCGGATGTCGATGGACCCGCTCGTGCAGAGCGTGGCGTTCCGGGGCCGGCTCGACCGCAGTGACGGCTCCGGGGTGCGGCGGGAGGTGGTCGAGGTCCGCCAGCGGCTCGACCAGGCGGCCGGCGCGGCCCTGCTCGCCCTGGACGAGGCCGAGCGGGCCACGCTGCTGGAGCGCCTGGAGGCGCTGGCGCAGCAGATGAAGGACCTCGCCGCCCGCGGTGCCCCCGCCGGGCAGGAGCACCGAGCCTTCCACCTGCTGCTGTCCGAGCCGCTGCGCAACGGGCTGCTGAGCGAGCTGGCCGGGGCGTTCGGCGACGTCGATGCGGCGCTGGCCGCGCCGGGCCACGCGGCGTCCTCCCGTGCCGCGCTCACCCACGTCGCGATCGTCGAGGCCGCGACGTCGGGCGACGCCGGGCGGTTGCAGGCCGCCGTCGCGGCCCACTACGCGCCGCGGCTGGAGGATCCGGACCGCCGCGCCGAGCCGGCTCGCTGACGGCTCAGGCCGGGCCGGCGCCGGCGCCGGAGGCCACGACGAAGTCCCGGAACCGTGCGGCGGCCGGGGAGAGGGCGGCACCGCGGCGCCAGACGAGGCCGATGTCGCGGCGGGCGCCGGCGTCGCGCAGCGGCACGAACACCGCGTCGCCCTCGACCGTGCGGCCCGCCCCCGTCGGCGCCGGCAGCACCGCCACCCCGAGCCCGGCACCGACCAGCCCCTCGATCGTGGCGAGGTCGGTGCTCTCGAAGGCCGTGCGCGGGGTGAACCCGGCCGCCCGGCAGAGCCGGTCGGTCAGCGCGCGGAAGCCGAAGCCGGGCTGCAGCACGATGAAGTCCTCCCCGGCCGCGTCGGCCAGCCGCACCGACCGCTGCGCCGCCAGCGGGTGCGCCGCCGGCAGGACGAGACACAGCCGCTGACGCTCCAGGACGCACCACCCCATGCCGGGGTCGGCCGGCCGCGGCCCGGTGATCGCCAGCTCCGCCGCACCGGAGTCCAGGTCGTCCTCGATGGTCGGCGAGGCCTCCTGGCGCAGCGCGAAGCGCACGCCGGGCGCCTCCCGGCGGTAGGCCCGGAGCAGCTGCGGGACGAGGGTGGTGGCGACCGAGTGCAGGAACGCCAGCCGCACCGTGCCGGACTCGGGGTCGTCCAGCTGCGCGATCTGCTCGCGGGCCGCGTCCAGCGCCGCCGTCGCGTCGGCGGCCGCGGCGAGGACCAGCCGGCCGTGCGGGTTCAGCCGGAGCCCGCGGTGCTCGCGCTCGAACAGGCGGGCGCCGAAGGCCTCCTCGACCCGCCGCAGCGAGCGGGACAGGCTGGGCTGCGGGATGCCGAGCTCGTCCGCCGCCGCCGTGAGGTGCTCGGCGCGGGCCAGCGTCACGAACCGGCGCAGGTCGTCGACATGCATCCGCCGACCATACGCTTTTCGAATCGTTCTGCGTCGCTGACGTCATTTCACGTATGACGCCGGGCCTGTCACGGTGTCGGTGTGCCCAGCTGCCCGCCCCGCCACCCTCCCGTCCGCCCGGCCACGTCACCCCTGCCGACTCCGGCCGGGGGCTACCGGCTCGGCGGCCCGGAGTACCGGCGCATCTCGGTCGCCCTGTTCGCCGCCGGCCTGGCGACGTTCGCGCTGCTCTACAGCACCCAGCCGCTGCTGCCGGCGCTCGCCCGGGACTTCCACCTGACGGCCGGCCAGAGCGCGCTGTCGGTGTCGCTGTGCACCGTCGGCCTCGGCCTGGCCCTGCTCGTGGCCGGCCCGGTCTCCGAGGTGCTCGGCCGGACGGTCCTGATCCACGCCTCGCTGTGGAGCTCGGCGGTGGTCGCGCTGCTGTGCGCGGTGGCGCCGAGCTGGCCGGTGCTGCTGGGACTGCGCGCCCTGCTCGGGATCACCCTCGCCGGCCTGCCGGCCGTTGCCGTGGCCTACCTGCGCGAGGAGGTGCACGAGGACAGCCACGCCAAGGCGACCGGCCTCTACATCGGCGGCACCGCCCTCGGCGGGATGGCCGGGCGCCTGGTCGCCGGCGGGCTGGCCGACCTCGGCGGCTGGCGGCTGGCGCTCGGCGGCATCGGGGCGCTCGCCCTGGTCTGCGCCGGCCTGGCCCGGTGGCTGCTGCCGGCCTCCCGCCGCTTCGTCGCCGCGCCGCCACGTCCGCGGGACCTGCTCGCCACGACCGGCCGGCTGGTCCGCGAGCCGGCGCTGCTGGCCCTCTACGGCATCGCCGCGACGATGATGGGTGCGTTCGTCGCGGTCTACAACGTCATGGGCTTCCGCCTGGCCGCCGCGCCGTACGCCCTGAGCCTCGGCGTCTCCGGTCTCGTCTTCTGCGTCTACCCCCTGGGCTCGCTCAGCTCGGCGTACGCCGGCCGGCTCGCGGACCGGCACGGGCGCCGGGTCGTCGTCCCGGTGGCCTGCGCGGTCACCGCGGTCGGCGTGGTCGTCACGCTGGCCCGCCCCCTGCCGGTGGTGGTGCTGGGCCTGGCGGTGATGACCGTCGGCTTCTTCGCCGCGCACGGGGTCGCCAGCGGCTGGGTCGCCACCCGCGCCCACCTCGGCGTCGGCGGCACGGGCCAGGCGGCCTCGCTGTACCTGTTCGCCTACTACCTCGGGTCGTCGGTGTTCGGTGGCGTCGCCGGGACCGCCTGGGGCGCCGGCGGCTGGAGTCCCGTCGTCCTGCTCTCGCTGGTCCTCGTCCTGGTCGGCCTCGGGCTGTCCCTGGCGCTGCGGCGGATGCCCAGCCTGCTCGAGCCCGCGGCCCGGTCCGGCTCAGCCGACACCTCCCCCGCCACGCCCTGACGCCCCGCGGACCCGGCGCCGTCCTGCAGGGGGCCGGACCGGCGCGGCCCGGAAGGCGCCTAGCGTGACGGCCATGACCACCGTGCCCCGCTGGGGCGTCCTGTCCGCCCTGCTCGCGCCCCTGCTGCTGGTCGGCGGCTGGTCGGTGGCCGCCGCGCTGCGCCCGGACGCCTACGACCCGATGCGGCGCACGATCAGCGATCTCGCCGCGGTCGGTGCCCCGCACCGGTGGGTGATGACCTTCGCGCTGCTCGGCGTGGGCCTCTGCCACGGCGTCACCGCCGCGGCGCTGCGGCCGGTGGCCGTGCCCGGCCGCGCGGTCCTGGCACTCGGCGGGGTGGCCACGCTCCTGGTGGCGGCGAACCCCCTGCCGGCGGCAGGGTCGTCGGGCGCGCACACCGCGGCGGCCTCGGTGGCGTTCGGCGCCCTGGCCTGCTGGCCGCTGCTCGCGTGGCGTCGGGACGGACGGGCCGGCGGGGTCCTGGGCACGGCACCGCGCCTCGCCGCAGCCGCAGTGCTGCTCGGCACGCTGGCGTGGTTCGTCCTGCAGCTCGGCTCCGGGACGGGCGGGCTGGCCGAGCGGTGCGCCGCCGCGCTGCAGGCGCTGTGGCCGCTGGTCGTGGTGCTGCTGCTGCGGCACGAGTCCGCGCCGCGCCGGCGGTCCTGAGCCCGCTCGGCGACGACCTCAGGCGATGTCGGCAGCGGCCGCCCGACCCGCCGCCCGGCCGGAGAACAGGCAGCCACCGAGGAAGGTGCCCTCCAGCGAGCGGTAGCCGTGCATGCCGCCGCCGCCGAAGCCGGCCACCTCGCCGGCGGCGTACAGGCCGGGCAGCACCGTGCCGTCCGCCCGCAGCACCCGGGAGCCGAGGTCGGTCTGCAGGCCGCCGAGGGTCTTGCGGGTGAGCACGCGCAGCTGGATCGCGATGAGCGGGCCCTTGGCGGGGTCGAGCAGGCGGTGCGGTGCGGCGGTGCGGATGAGCCGGTCGCCGCGGTAGCGTGCGGGCGCCGCGGACCGCCGTGAGCTGGGCGTCCTTGGAGAAGGGGTTGGCGACCTCGCGGTCGCGCGCGACGATCTCGCGCTCGAGGTCGGCGGCGTCCAGCAGCGGCTCGGGCGTCAGCCGGTTCATGCCGGCGACCAGCTCGGGCACCGACCGGGCGACGACGAAGTCGGCGCCGTGCCGCAGGAACGCCGCGACCGGGCCGGGTGCGCCCGGCCGCACCCGCGACATCACCTGCCGGATGCTGCGCCCGGTCAGGTCCGGGTTCTGCTCCGACCCCGACAGGGCCAGCTCCTTCTCGATGATGGCCCGGGTGAGGACGAACCAGGAGTGGTCGTGCCCGGTCGCCCGCAGGTGGGCCAGCGTGCCGAGGGTGTCGAAGCCGGGGAAGAGCGGGGCCGGCAACCGCCGGCCGACCGCGTCGAACCACATCGACGAGGGGCCGGGCAGGATGCGGATGCCGTGGCCGGGCCAGATCGGGTCCCAGTTCCGCAGCCCCTCGACGTAGTGCCACATCCGGTCGGGGTTGACCAGCCGGGCGCCGGCGTCCTGGGCGATCCCCAGCATCCGGCCGTCGACGTAGGCGGGCACCCCGGTGACCATCTCCCGTGGCGGGCTGCCCAGGCGGGCCGGCCAGCTCGGCCCGGACCAGGTCGTGGTTGGCGCCGATGCCGCCGGAGGTGACGACCACGGCCTGGGCCCGGAGGTCGAAGTCCCCGGTCGGCTCGCGGTTGGTGGGCACGCCGCGAGCCTCGCGTGGCGGGGGCCAGCACCCGGCCGCGCACCCCGACGACGGCGCCGCCGTCGGTCACCAGCTCGTCCACCCGGTGGCGGAACCGCACGGACACCTGACCGTCCCGGACGGCATCGCGCACCCGTCGGACGAACGGCTCCAGCACGCCCGGCCCGGTGCCCCAGGTGATGTGGAACCGGGGCACCGAGTTGCCGTGCCCCCGCGCCCGCCCGTCGCCGCGCTCGGCCCAGCCCACGACCGGGAAGAACCGCACCCCGCGCTCACGCAGCCAGGCCCGCTTCTCTCCGGCGGCGAACTCGACGTAGGCGCGGGCCCAGCGCCGGGCCCACGGTCCTCGTCCTCCCGGTCGAACCCGGCCGTGCCCTCCCAGTCCTGCCAGGCCAGGTCGAGGCTGTCCCTGACGCCCATCCGGCGCTGCTCGGGCGAGTCGACGAGGAACAGCCCGCCGAAGGACCAGAACGCCTGTCCGCCGAGGTTGGCCGCCGACTCCTGGTCGACCAGCAGGACCCGGCGACCGGCGGCGACCAGCTCGGCCGTCGCGACGAGGCCGGACAGGCCCGCCCCGACGACGATGACATCGGTGTGCGCCATGGAACCCCCCGCGTCGAGACCGTACGGCGGCCTCAACCTAGCCGGCCTCCCCGGCGGCGCGCAGGGCTGGCCCGCGGCCCGGGCCTGCAGCCCCGCCGACCTCCTACGATGGGTGCACCATGCCGGAGCAGTCCGCCCCACCGCAGCGCACCCGTTGGCGCGCCCCGAAGCGGGTGTGGGTCCGCCGGACGGCCGGCTTCCTCGCCCTGACCGCGGCGGCGTACGTCGGCGGGATCGGGGCGACCAGCCTCTTTCCCACCACGGTGACGACGACCAACTACACCGCCCAGGTGCGGCTGACCCCCGCCCCCACGCTCACCTCGACCATCCACAGCCCGACGTCCCTCGGCGACATCAACCTGACCTTCCGCAGCCTGCTCCCGGCGCCGGGTGTCGATGCCACGGTGGGCGTCCGCGAGAACATCACCGCGCTCTTCGACGAGCGCCGGATCTCGATCCAGGCGCTGCAGCCCACCGACGGCGAGGTGGGCCGGGCCATCTCGTCGGCGCTGGGGAAGCTGGCCCTGCGGTTCACCGCAGGCGCCGTGCTCGCGATGGTGCTGGTCGCTGGGGGCGCTCGCCTACGGCCGGCGCCGTCGCCCGACCGGTGCACCACGTGCTGGCCGCCGGGCTGGCCGTCACCACCGCCGTCCTCGGCACCGGCCTCGGCGCCTGGCAGAGCTACCAGCCGAGCAAGCTCGAGAGCTTCAGCACGACCGGGCTGCTCGGCACGCTGCGCCGCAACGCCGGCCTGCTCTCGGACGTGGAGACGCGGGCGCAGCAGGCGACGCCGTACGTGCGCAACCTGCTCGCGCTGTCGCAGGCGCTGCAGGAGAAGTTCGTGCCGGGCGAGATCAACCAGCCGACGGCGGCCCGGATCCTGCTGGTGTCCGACGTCCACGGCGCCAACCAGTACCCCGTGATGAAGCGGATCATCGCCGACGAGCAGATCGACGCGGTCATCGACGCCGGTGACCTGCTCAACTTCGGCAGCGTGGCCGAGGCCGAGGCGGCCGGCCTGTTCTCCTCGATCGCGGGGCTGGGCGTGCCGTACCTCTTCGTCCGGGGCAACCACGACGCCGGCAGCCCGGACGACCAGGCGCTGCTGCAGCGGATGTCCCGCCTGCGCAACGTCGTCCTGCTGGAGGGGGCGCCGGGCGACTACACCCAGGCGAGCGTCAACGGCGTGACCATCGCCGGCTTCAACGACCCCCGCTGGTTCGGCGACGACAACAAGGACAACGCGGCCAAGCAGACACCCGCCGCCGAGGCGTTCAACCGGGCGTACGCCGGCCGGCACGTGCCCGACGTCGTGGTCTCCCACGAGCCGGGCGCGGTCGAGAAGGTCGAGTCCGCGGGCGTCCTCGTCAACGGCCACCTGCACACCGACCAGCTCGAGGGCAACCGGATCGGGGTCGGCACCTTCACCGGCGGCGGCACGGTCAGCCACTTCGTGCAGGACGCCGAGAAGTCCGGCACGGGTGACGAGGGCGAGCTCGCGGGTCAGCCCTACGCGTTCGACATCGCCGTGTTCGGTCGGAGCTGCACCCTGACGTCGCTCACCCGCTACACCTACCGCAACCTCATCCAGGGCCGTCCGGCGTACGACGACGTGCAGGTCATCAACGGCAGCACGATCCAGCCAGCCCATCCAGGGCTCTGAGGGCGCTACGGGCTCCACGGGCTCCACCCGCAGCTGCGCGGAGGGAACGGGGCTCGCGCGGACCTCGGTCACCGAGCCCCCGACGACCGTCGACGCCGGCCCTCGCCCCTGACCGCGGGGTCTGGGGAAATCCTCACCGCCTCCCAGAGACGGCCGCTACGGTGAGCGCTGAGCTGCCCCCGGGTGAAGGGATCCTCGTGTCCGTCTCCGTCAGCGTCGTGGTGCCGGTCTACAACCCCGGCAAGCACCTCCAGCCGTGCATCGACTCGCTCCTGCGCCAGACGATGCCGGCCGACCGGCTCGAGCTGATCTTCGTCGACGACGGCTCGACCGACGACAGCCCGGCGCTGCTCGACCGGCTGGCCGCCGAGCACGACCACGTGCGGGTCCTGCACCAGGCGAACTCGGGCTGGGCCGGCGCGCCCCGCAACGCCGGCATCCGGGTGGCGACCGGCGACTACGTGCAGCTGGTCGACCAGGACGACTGGCTCGGCGACGAGGCGCTGGAGCGGCTGCACGCCTATGCCGTCGCCAACGACGCCGACATCGTGATCGGCAAGATGGTGGGGGTCGGCGGCCGCTCGGTGCCCAAGCAGCTGTTCCGCAGCAACGTCCCGCACGCGACGCTGGCGAAGACGTCGCTGATGGACAGCCTGACGCCCCACAAGATGTTCCGGCGGGCGTTCCTCGCCGAGCACGACCTCACCTTCCCCGAGGGCCGCCGCCGGCTCGAGGACCACGTCTTCGTCGTCTCGGCCTACCTGCACGCCCGCACCATCTCGGTCCTGTCGGACTACCCGTGCTACTTCCACACCGCCCGCGACGACGGGGGCAACGCCGGCTTCCGCCCCCTGGAGCCGGTCGGCTACTTCGCCAACCTGCGCGACGCCCTCGACGCGGTGGACGCCCTGACCGAGCCGGGTGCCGCTGCGTGACCGGCTGCACCGGCGCTGGCTGCGGGTCGAGATGGTGGGACGGCTGCGCGGCCAGACGCTGCTGAGGGCGGCCCCGGACTACCGGGCCGAGCTGCTCGAGGAGATCCGCAAGGTGATGGCCGAGTACTTCGCGCCGGGCGTCGCCGCGGGGCTGGCACCCTCGCAGCGGCTGGTCGCCGAGCTGGCCAGGGAGGGCGACCTCGAGGGCCTGATGGCGCTGGCCGAGTGGGAGACCACCACCGCCGTCCAGGCCACCCTGGAGCGGCTGGCGTGGGACGGCCCCACGCTGCGCCTGACGGCGAGCGCCGCCCTCGTGGGTGACGACGGCACCCCGGTCACGCTGCGCGACGGGCACCTGGTGGTCCCGCTGCCCGAGACCACGCTGGCCGCGCTGCCGCCGGAGGCGCTGGACTTCTCCGACGGCCGCACCCTGGTCGACCTCAGCCTGCGCCACCGCACGCAGCGGCGACGAGCGCTTCCTCGCCACGGCCAGCGCCACGGTCGCGAGCGACGGCGGCCACGGCGGCGACGGCGGCGACGGCGCGGCCGTCGGCGGGAGCGTGGACGCGGCGGTCGACCCGGCCGCCGTCTCCGGTGGCCAGCCGCTGGCCCGCGGCATCTGGGACGTCTGGGTCAAGGTGCGGGCCTACGGCTGGGAGCGGGCGACCCGGGTGGGCATCTACCGCGCCCCGGGGGTCTCGGCCGCGGTCCGACCGGCGCTGGTCGGCACGCCCCCGCTGGTCGTGACGCCGTACTGGACCGAGCCCGGCAACCTCGCCCTCGACGTCGACCAGTCCACCCGCAAGACCGCCGCCGCCCTCAGGCCCGACCCCGAGCGCTCGGCGGTGCACACCCACGGCGGCGAGCTGCAGGCCTCGCTGCACCTGCCGCTGCAGCTGGGCGAGCCGGTGCCGGCATCGGTGCGGTTGACCTCGACCGGCCGCGAGCAGGTGACGCTCACCCGACCGGGCCGGCTCGTCCCCGCACCCCCGGGCGCGGCGACCCTCGACTGGAGCATGGAGTCCGGTGCCATCCGGGCCGTGCCGTGGCGGCTGGCCGTCCGGCTGACCGAGCGCGACGGCGCGCCGTGGACGGCCCTGGACGCCTGCCTCCTGCGACCCCGTGGCCGGCAGCCCGTGCTGGTGGCCACGCCCGAGCCGATCGAGGGCACGCCGTCGCCCGCGGGGCTGCTGGTGGCGCGCCTGACCGGTCGCGCCCGCCACACGCTGCGGCCGTGGGCCCGGGCGGGCGTCCGGCGACTGCCCCCGCGCCTCCGCCGGCCGGTCCAGGCCCTCGCGCACCGCCTCACCCGCGGCCACGCCTGAACCGCGGCCCGCGACTCAGCCGGGTACGGAGACCCGGGCGCAGGACCTCACGGCCGCCTCGATCTGCGGGCGCAGCTGCTCGAAACCGCCACCCCGGCGCAGGACCCGGTCGCGGGCGTGGGTGAGCTCGTGCCAGAAGTCCGCGGCCAGGAACGCCACGGGGTCGACGGCGTCGCGCCGGGTGAGGATGTCCTGCGGCACCTGCTGGGGGTCCGGCACGACGTACTTGGCGTAGATCTCGTCGTAGGAGCGGGAGAGCACCCGGTTGCGGGAGTCGGCGCCGAAGACCAGCAGCTGGCCGGTCGGCGTCGTGTCGACCGCGACGCAGAGCAGGTCGGGGCGGTACTCCGCCAGGGCGGCCGCCACCTTGTAGACGTCACCGGTCCAGGCGTCGGTGTGCCGGTCGCGGGCCGCCTCGTCCACCGAGCGGGGCAGCATGTCGTCCAGGACCATGACGCTGGTCCAGCGGGTGTGCCGCTCGGTGTGGAACAGGTCGCGCAGGGCGTACTCGAACAGGTGCAGCCCGTCGATGAAGGCCAGGTCCACCACCCCGCGGCGCAGCGAGCGCATCGGCCGGGGCCGGGCGAAGAAGTCGTCGCTGGTCGCCTTGACCAGCTCGAGGTCGCAGTGCAGCGCCGCGGTCACCTTGAAGGCCGGGTCGACCGCGATGGTGCGGGTGCGCGACAGGGCGAGGCTGCGGCCGTCGTTCACGCCGATCTCGAGGTAGGTCCGCGGACGGTAGACCCGGTGCAGGCCCTTGAGGAACTCATATCGGTTCACGCTCGGCTCCTTGGGTGACGGAGGGGTCTCGCCGGGCCCGTACGGCGGGCCGCAGGGCCACAGTCTGGCCCCGATCCCGGCCCGACGCCATGGGCCGGAGCGACCGGCCCGTCCCGGCGACGACGGCCCCGACGACTATCCCAAAGAGGTGGACCCGGACACGTGGGAACGAAGTAGATTGGCCGCGCGTCAAGAGGGTCAGCGGGGGTCCGGGGCCCGGGGGTAGTCGTGCGAGGAGAGTGTCAGGCCAGATGAACGACCAGAGCACCGCGGCGCAGCCGCTGCAGCCGCCGACCGCCACCGCGCCCTCGGAGCCGCTGCTGACGCTGACGGCGCCCGCCCCGGTGACCGCGGTCGCCACGACCGCCGCGCCCACGATCGCGCCGGCGGTGGACCCCGCGGCCCTGCCGGGGCTGGACGCCAAGGTCGAGGACTACCTCGGGTCGCTGATGAGCGTCGAGCCGCGGTCGCCGGAGTTCGCCGCCAAGGCCACCGACGTGCGCACCATGGGCGACGTCGACATCCGCCGGGCCGCCGAGAGCAGCAACCGGCTGCTCAGCTCGCCGGTCAAGGCGCTGCAGGAGGGCGGGCTGTCCGAGGGCTCGAAGGTCGGGTCGACGCTGCTCGAGCTGCGCCGCACGGTCGAGGACCTCGACCCGGCCGAGGCCACCCGGGTCAAGAAGCTGCTCGGGATGATCCCGTTCGGGGACAAGCTCAACGACTACTTCCGCAAGTACCAGAGCGCCCAGAGCCACCTCGACGCCATCCTGCACGCGCTGCGCGACGGCCAGGACGAGCTGGGCAAGGACAACGCCGCGCTCAACCTGGAGAAGCAGCAGCTGTGGGAGGCGATGGGCCGGCTCAACCAGTACGTCTACATCGCCGAGCGGCTGGACGCCCGGCTCGCCGCGGCGTTCGCCGACCTCGAGGTCACCGACCCCGAGCGGGCCAAGGCGCTGCGCGAGGACGTGCTGTTCTACGTCCGGCAGAAGCACCAGGACCTGCTGACCCAGCTGGCCGTGTCGATCCAGAACTACCTGGCGATCGACATCGTCATCAAGAACAACATCGAGCTGATCAAGGGCGTCGACCGCGCCTCCACCACCACGGTCTCCGCGCTGCGCACCGCCGTCATCGTGGCCCAGGCGCTGGGCAACCAGAAGCTGGTGCTCGACCAGATCACCGCCCTGAACACCACGACCTCCGCGATGATCGAGCGCACCTCCGAGATGCTGCGCGACAACTCGGTCGCGATCCAGCAGCAGGCGGCGTCGGCCACGATCGGGCTGCCCCAGCTGCAGGCCGCGTTCGCCAACATCTACGCGACCATGGACGCGATCGACACCTTCAAGGTGCAGGCGCTGGACAACATGGCCGCCACCATCGGCACGCTGGAGACCGAGGTCGGCAAGTCCCGCAGCTACCTCGAGCGCGTGTCAGCAGCAGGACCAGCGGGTGGCCCACGGCTCCCTCGACCTCGGCCTGACCCCCGGATCGCGGCGCTGAGGCGCCGCCCGGGAGAGACTGGGACATGGCAACTGCGCGGCCGGCGGCCGGCTTCCTCGAGCGACTCTTCGGACGGCGCTCCGAGCCCGAGCGCCCCGAGGTCGAGCTGCCCCGCGTCCCGACCGCCGACGACCTGCTGGCGGCGCTCGACCGGGTCGAGGCGATGGTCGCCGGGGGCGCCGTACCGGCGGTCGTCGCCTCCCGGGTCGACCCGGGTGTGCCGCACCGTGCGCGACACCATCCCCCGCCTGCAGAGCCTCGGCTCGGGCAGCCCGCAGGCCTACTCGGTGATGGCGACCGCGACCGACTACCTGCCCGAGGCGGTCGGCGGCTACCTGCGGCTGCCGCGCGAGTTCGCCGACAGCCGGCCGGTCGACCGCGGCAAGACCTCGCTGATGGTGCTCATCGACCAGCTCGACCTGCTCGCCGCGACGATGGACCAGGTGTTCGACGCCGTCTACCGTGCCGACGCCGCCGCGCTGGTGGCGCACGGCCGGTTCCTCGCCGAGAAGTTCGGCCACGCCTCCGGCGGCGGGGCGCTGGCGCTCCCGCCGGAGACGGTCATCGCCCCCGACCCCTCGGCGCAGGGCCGGCTGCAGCCTCCCGCCGAGTCGCCGGGCACGCCGTGAGCACCGGCACCGGGCAGGTGACCTCGCTCGGGGACGCCCTGGAGGCGCTGGTGGCGGTCGCCGCCGGCGCCGGGGTCGCGGCCGACGTGGCGCGGGCCGAGGGCGCCGCGCTGGCCGCGGCGGTGGCCGAGTCGGCCCCCGGTGCACCCGCCGACTGGGCCGCTCGCCCTGGGCGGCGGCCGCACCCAGGACTTCTTCGACGCCGCCGTCCGCGGTCGTCGCTGGCGCGCGTCCCCGACCGCCACCCTGACCCTGCTCGTCGCCGCCGGGTCGCCCGCCGCGGCGGCCTACGCGCGGGCGCTGACCGAGGTCGCGTCGGCCGCGTGCAGCCTCGGCGAGCCGACGATGCGGGTGATCGGCAACGCCTCGGTCGCCGCCGCCGCCCAGCTGCAGGCCGCCGGCGAGCTCCGTACGGCGGGCTCCCTGGTGGACGTCACGCGCGCGGCGGGGCCGGCGCGGGTCGTGCCACCCGCCTCGCCCGCCGGGGAGACGGCACCGCAGACCCGGTCGCGACGGACGCGCCGGCGACCGTGCCCGCACCGGCGCAGGAGAGCCCGCCCGCACCGGCCCGGCCGGTGCAGGAGCTGCTCGACGAGCTCGACGCGCTGATCGGGCTGGCGGACGGTCAAGCGCGAGGTGCACCGGCAGGTCGCCGCTGCTGCGGGTGGAGAAGCTGCGCGCCGAGGCCGGCCTGCGCAGCCCGACCATCACCCGGCACCTGGTCTTCATCGGCAACCCCGGCACCGGCAAGACCACCGTGGCCCGGCTCGTGGCCGGCATCTACCACGCGCTCGGCCTGCTCAGCAAGGGGCAGCTGGTCGAGGTCGACCGCTCCGAGCTGGTCGCGGGCTACCTCGGGCAGACCGCGGTGAAGACCGCCGAGGTGGTCGCCGTCCGCCGCCGGCGGGGTGCTGTTCATCGACGAGGCCTACAGCCTGGCCGGCGACCAGTACGGCACCGAGGCGGTCGACACCCTGGTCAAGGAGATGGAGGACCGCCGCGACGACCTCGTCGTCATCGTCGCCGGCTACCCCGCGCCGATGGCGACGTTCGTCGCGGCCAACCCGGGCCTGGCCAGCCGGTTCCGCACCACGATCGAGTTCGAGGACTACACCGACGACGAGCTCGAGCAGATCCTCGTCCGCCTCGCCGCCGGCGCCGACTACGAGCTGGTCCCGGAGGCGCTGGTGCGGTTCCGCGAGATCCTCGCCGCGACCCCGCGGGGCCGCTCGTTCGGCAACGGCCGGTTCGCCCGCAACGTCCTGGAGGCCGCGATCGGCCGGCACGCCTGGCGGCTGCGCGACGTCGAGGCGCCGACCACCGACCAGCTGCGTCAGCTGCTCGCCGAGCCGACCTCGAGGACGACGCCGACCCGGCTGACCCGTGCGACCCGTCCGACCGCACCCGCCGCAGCGCCAGGAGGGGCACCGTGAGCCAGAGCACCGGCGTGGCCGCCGCCCCGGGCGTCGTGGGGGCCGCCGCCCTGCCGCGCAACCCCGACCGCCCACCCGGCCACCGCACCCGCAGCGGCACCCGGCCGGTACGGCGCCCTGCACCGCCTCGGTGCGCCGCGGCCTGGCCGGCACGCCCGGCCGGATGCGGGTGGTCGCGGCGCTCGCGGTGGTGGTGACGCCTGGTCTTCGGGCTCGGGGCCGGGCAGGCGTTCCGCTCGGCCTCCGGCGCCCTCGAGCGCGCCGACGCCAACGCGGCCCAGGTGGTCCGGGTGCAGGACATCCACACCAACCTGGTGCGGCGCCGACGCCGACGCGACCAACGCGTTCCTCGTCGGCGGGCTCGAGCCGCCGGACCAGCGCGCGACCTACGACGCCGGCGATCGCCAGCGCCGCCGCAGCTGATCGCGCAGGCGGCGCCGGGCCCAGCCGGCCGACGGCGCCGCCCTGGCCGCGCTGAACGCCGACCTGGTCACCTACACCAGCGGCGTGGAGCAGGCCCGGGCCAACAACCGGCAGGGCCTGCCGGTGGGCGCGCAGTACCTCACGCGACGCCAGCGCCGGCCTGCGCGCCACGGGCGGCGCCCTGCCAGCTCTCGGACGCTCGTCAGCGCCAACGCCGAGCGGGTGCAGACCGAGTTCGACGCCGTCGGGCGGGCCCTGCTGTGGCTCGCCGTGCCCGGGGTCTGCTCGCCCTCGTCGTGCTCGCCGGCGCGCTGGTCTGGCTGGCCCGGCGCACCCACCGCTACGTCAACCTCCCGCTCGCCGGTGCCGCGGTCGCCGTCCTGGTCGGCCTGGTCGCCGGCTGGCTGGTGCTGGCGAGGCGTCGTCGGCGCGGGTCGAGCAGGTGCGCGACCGGCCCGTACGCCGCCGCCCTGGCCACCGCGCAGGCCCGGATCGCGGCGTTCGACGCCAAGGCCAACGAGAGCCTGACGCTGATCGCGCGCGGGTCCGGCGGCGGCTTCGAGAAGGCCTGGCAGCGTCGTCCGACCAGGTGGCGGACGACAGCCGGCGAGGCCACCGAGCTCACCGGGCGCGGACCTGCGGTGGGCCGGCTACGCGAGCGCGCACAAGGCGCTGCGCACGCTCGACGACGAGCGGCAAGCTGGGAGCAGGCGGTGGCCGCGGCGACCGAGCCGCGGCGGCACGAGCCCGGCCAGCACCGACGCGACCGTTCGACGCGTTCGACAACGGCGTCGGCCGACCTGCTCGCCGCGACCAGCGCGACGACGGCCAGCAGGCGCCTCGCCGCGCCCGACGGCTGGCTCGCCCTGGCCGGCGCGATCGGGCTGCTCATCGGCCTGCTGGCCGCCGCGGCTCCTGGTGGGGCGTCTCCCAGCGGCTGGAGGAGTACCGGTGACGCGCCGCCTGCCCGCCGCCCTCGCCGGCGCCGTCCTCGTCCTGGCCACCGTGGCCGGCTGCGGGTCCGGCGCCTACGCACCCACCCCGGTCGCCGCCGCGCCACGCAGCCCCGGCCCACCGCCAACCCCGGCACGGCGACCCCGGCCCCGGCGGCGACCGGGGCGGCGGTCACCGCGGCCAACTGCCTGCAGTCCTACGCCCCGCAGGGTGCGCTGCCCGGCCCCGGCGCGCTGCCGGCCGGCAGCACGATGGCGAAGATCCGCAAGCGCGGCCGGCTGATCGCCGGCGTCTCGGCCGACACGCTGCTGCTCGGCGCCCGCAACCCGGTCACCGGCCAGATCGAGGGCTTCGACATCGACGTGCTGCAGGCCGTCGCGGAGGCGATCTTCGGCGACCCCGACAAGGTCGAGCTGCGGGTGATCACCGCCGCCGACCGCATCCCGCTGCTGCAGGACGGCAGCGTCGACATCGTCGCCCGCAACATGACGATCACCTGCGACCGCTGGAAGCAGATCGCCTTCTGCGCCGAGTACTACCGCGCCGGCCAGAAGGTGCTCGTGCCGCTCGGCTCGCACGGCCACCGGGCTGGACGACCTGAAGGGCAAGAGGGTCTGCGCGCCGACGGGTCGACCAGCCTGGACAAGCTGCGCGCAGTACGGCGGCGTCATCCCCGTCCCGGCCGACACCCACACCGGCTGCCTGGTGCTGTTCCAGCAGGGCAAGGTCGACGCCATCACCGGTGACGACACCGTGCTGGCCGGGCTGGCCGCGCAGGACCCCTACGCCAAGGTGGTCGGCCGCGCGTTCACCGCCGAGCCCTACGGTCTGGGCTTCAACAGCAAGGACGTCGACCTGGTCCGGTTCGTCAACGGCGTGCTCGAGCAGATGCGCAGGGACGGCCGGCTGACGGCCGTCGTACGACCGGTGGCTCAAGCCGGCGCTGGGCCCGGCACCCGCCCCGCCGACCCCCGTCTACGGACGCCCATGACCCGCCATGGCCACCCCCATCGCCACCGCCACCGCCCCGCGGGCGCCGGGCCGCCTCGGCGCGCCGCTCGACGCCGCGGGAGGCGCTGCACTACCTCGACGCGCTCGGCACCTGGCGCGACCAGCGGCGGGCCGAGCTCGACCGGCTGGACGAGGCGGCCCTGGCCAGCCCCGACCCCGACGCGTTCACCGCCGACATCCTGCTGTCGATGGCGCTGTGGAAGGCCGTCGCCGACCGGCACGACCTGCTCCTGCGCCACCTGGGACTCCGGCCGGGTCGGCGTCGCGCGAGCGCGAGCGCCTCGCCACCCTGGTCTGGGGCCGGCTCGACACCAGCCTCGACCCGCGCCTGGCCGGCGCCGCGACCAGCAACGGCGTGCCCGGCAGCGGCAGCGCGCTCGCGGTGTCGCTGCCGGAGGCGTGCCGGCTCTCCGACGCCCTCGCCGCCTCGCTGCGGGTGCGGCTGTCGGTGGACCCCGCGGACGCCGACGTGACCGCACGGGTGCGGTCGCTGCGGGCCCAGGTCGAGCGGATCCGCGACCTCGTCGCGGCGGAGCCGGCCGGGGAGCGCCCGCGACGCGGGCCGACCGGCTGCTGCGCCGGCTCGACGGCCGGGTCGCCGACCTCACCGCGCGGGCGCAGCGCGGCGCCGACGTCGGCGGCCTGCTCGGGCCGCTGGAGGGCGAGGCCGCGCTGGCCGAGCGCGACCTCATCGTCGGGCGCCGCGCACCGCCGCGAGGACGCCCAGGACGAGGCCCGGGCCCGGGCCCTGCGCACCGAGCTCGAGGCCCGCGGGGCGGCCCTGCGCGACCTGGCCGCCCGCTGCGTGGCGGCGGTGCAGCCGGCGCCCCGCTTCGCCGTTCCCGAGGTGGCCGCGCTCGGGCCGGTGCCCGCAGGCGCCGGACGGCGGTCGACGCCTACCTGGCCCGGCTCGAGACCGTCGGCCGGGCGATGACCCTGGCCCAGGCGGCGTACGCCGGTGCGCTCGAGCGCCGGGACGAGCTCAGCGGCCGGCTCGAGGCCTACCGCGCCAAGGCCGCCGGCACCGCCACGGCGGCTCCGGCCGGCGTCGGTACGGCGGCCGCCGAGGGACGACGCGCCGACCTGGCCGAGCTCTACCGCCGGGCCCGCGAGGTCCTGGACCGCGCCCCCGCCGACCTGACCCGCGCCGAGGCGCTGCTGGCGGCGTACCAGGCCTATCTGGGCAGCGGGCCCGCTCGCCCGGCCCGGGGAGGGACCCCATGACGACCCACGCCTGCACCCAGCCGGGCTGCACCGGCCACATCCTGGACGGCTACTGCGACGTCTGCGGCAGCCCGCCGTCGCTCGCCCCGCCGCCGACGGCCCCCGACCGGCGCCTCGCACGGCAGCCCGGACGGCGCCCCGGCAGCGGGCGGCGCCGGCTCCGTCGCGACGTCCGCGGCCGGGCTCGGCGACGCACCCTCGACCGTCTCCCGCGCGTCCAACCGGCTGGCCTCCACCGCCCTCGGGTCCGCCCGGGCGGCGCGGCGCGGCGGCGGCGTCACCCGCCGGATCGGCACCTCCTCCACCCGGCTGCGCGGCGCGCGGCTCGGCGCCGGGCTGACCACCGTCCCGGCGATCCCCGCGGTCGACGCGGCCAAGGCGATCCTGAAGAACCCGCAGGTCCCCGAGGACAAGCGGGTCTGCCCGTCCTGCGGCGCCGCGGTCGGGCGCTCCCGCGACGGCCAGCCCGGGCGCACCGAGGGCTTCTGCCCGCAGTGCCGCAACCCGTTCTCGTTCACCCCGAAGCTGCAGGCCGGTGACCTGGTCGGCGGCCAGTACGAGGTGGCCGGCGCCTCGCCCACGGCGGCCTCGGCTGGATCTACCTGGCCCGCGACCGCAACGTCTCCGACCGCTGGGTCGTGCTCAAGGGCCTGCTCAACTCCGGCGACCCCGACGCCGTGGCCGCCGCGATCGCCGAGCAGCAGTTCCTGGCCCAGGTCGAGCACCCGCTGATCGTCGAGATCTACAACTTCGTCACGCACGAGGGCGCCGGCTACATCGTCATGGAGTACGTCGGCGGCACGTCGCTGAAGGCGCTGCTCAAGGAGCGGATGCGCGGCGGCGGGCGGCCGCTACGACCCGCTGCCGGTCGACCAGGCGATCGCCTACGTCATCGAGATCCTGCCGGCGTTCCAGTACCTGCACGACATGGGCCTGGTCTACTGCGACTTCAAGCCGGACAACATCATCCAGGTCGGTGACGCGGTCAAGCTGATCGACCTCGGCGGCGTGCGCCGGATCGACGACCTCGACTCCCCGATCTACGGCACCGTCGGCTACCAGGCGCCCGAGGTGCCCCGGGTCGGCCCGTCGGTGGCCTCCGACATCTACACCATCGGCCGCACGCTGATGGTGCTGGCGATGGAGTTCCGCGGCTACCAGTGCACGTACGTCGCCTCGCTGCCGCCGGTGTCCGCGACGCCGCTGTTCCAGCAGCACGACTCGCTCTACCGGCTGCTGGCCAAGGCCTGCGCGCCCGACCCGGCCGACCGGTTCGCCTCGGCCGACGAGCTGCGCGTGCAGCTGCTCGGCGTGCTGCGCGAGGTGGTCGCGGCCGGCGACGGGCAGACCGGCGCGGCCCAGCACTCGACGTCGTCCCTGCTGTTCGACTCGCCGCGCGGTCACCGACGAGCCGCTGGTCTGGGGCCACCTGCCCACGCTGCGGGTCGACGACAGCGACCCGCAGGCCGGCTGGCTGCGCACCGTCAGCGTCGACGACCCGGTCGCCCGGCTGGCCGTGCTCGCAGGCGGCGCCGCACGTCCTCCGCCGAGGTGCTGCTGGCCACCGGCCGCGCCGCGCTCGAGGCCGGCCGCACCGACATCGTCGCCGCGGTGGTGCGCGACATGCTCGCCGACGACCCGTGGGAGTGGCGCGCCGTCTGGCTGTCCGGGCTGGCCGCGCTCGGCGCCGACGACGCGGCGGGCGCCCAGGCCGCGTTCAACGCCGTCTACGGCCAGGTGCCCGGCGAGCTGGCCCCCAAGCTGGCGCTGGCCCTGGCCTGCGAGACCAGCGGCGAGCTCGACGTGGCCGAGTCGCTCTACGCCACCTGCGCGCGCACCGACGCCAACTACATCGCCCCGGCGGCGTTCGGCCTGGCCCGGATCCGCGGCCGCCGCGGCGACCTCGACGGCGCGCTGGCCGCGCTCGACCTGGTGCCGCCGACCAGCCGCGCCTTCACCTCGGCCCGGCGCCAGCGGGCCGGGCTGCTGGCCGACTCGGGCCGGGGGCTGCCCGCCCTCGCCGAGGCGATGGGCAGCATCGACTCCCTCACCATCGAGCCGGTGGACCGGGCCACGCCTGGCCGCCGACGTGCTGCGGGCGGCGCTGGGCGAGGTGCTGGCCGACGGCCCCGAGCCGGACATCTCGATCGCCGGGCGGCCGGCGGTGGAGCCGGCCCTGCGCGACGGGCTCGAGGCCGCCTACCGCGAGCTGGCCGCCCACGCCCCCACCCGGCCGAGCGCGTGCGCCTGGTCGACGAGGCCAACGCCGTACGACGATGGAGTCTGCGATGAGCACCTGCCCGTCCTGCGCGACCACGGTCGACCGACGCGCGAGCGGTTCTGCGAGGCGTGCGGCGCCGACGCTCACCCCCGGTGGCGACCCGGCCGCGACCGCCGACGCCCACCGCTGCGGCGCCGCCGGACACGGCCGACGGTCGAGGCGGCAGCGCAGGCACCGGTGGAGGCGGCCGTCTGCCCGCCTGCGGCGGCACGGTCGCCGCCGACGGCTACTGCGAGACCTGCGGCACCAGGGCGGCCAGGCCCGCGCGACCACTTCGTCGAGCAGCCGGCGCCCGTGGGTGGCCGCCGTGTGCGACCGGGGCATCCGGCACCCCCGCAACGAGGACGCGGTGGCCATCGCCGCCGACCCCGAGCCGGGCACCCGCGCCGTGCTGGTCGTCTGCGACGGGGTGTCGAGCTCCATCGACTCCGACGTGGCCAGCCTGGCCGGTGCCCGCGCCGCCCGTGACGTGCTCGCCGCCTCGCACCCGCGCGGCATGGGCACCGACCTCGGCCCGGGTGCGGGCTGATCGCCGCGACGGCTCGCGAAGGCGGCCGACGCGGCCAGCGCCGCCGTCCTCGCCGCCACGGCCGAGGGCTCGCCCAGCCCGGCGTCCTGCACCTTCGTGGCCGGCGTCCTGGACGGCGGCCTGCTCGTGGTCGGCTGGGTCGGGGACAGCCGCGCCTACTGGCTGCCCGACGAGGGCCGCCGCGAGCGCGCTCACGGTGGACGACTCGTGGGCGGCCGAGCAGATCGCGCACGGCGTGCCGCGGGAGGAGGCCGAGACCGGCCCGCACGCGCACGCCATCACCCGCTGGCTCGGCGTGGACGCCCCCGACCACACGCCGCGGACGGCCGCCCGTCGAGCTGGCCACGGCCGGGCTGGGTCCTGGTGTGCTCCGACGGCCTGTGGAACTACTGCTCCGAGGCGGCGGACCGCGGCGCGACCTGGTCCGGCAGACTGCGCGGCAGAGCGGGGGCGAGCCGGTCGCGCTCGCCGGTGCGCTGGTCGACTGGGCCAACGCCCAGGGCGGCCACGACAACATCACCGTCGCGCTCGCCCGCCTCGACCCCGCCGACCGCTGACCCGCCGACCCCGCCCGACCGACGACGCACCGACCGACGACCGAGAGGAAGTCCCGCGCGATGGCCCAGTTCACCGCCGACGTCTACCAGAACGAGTTCCTGCCCGACGGCGGCACCGACGTGCACGCCATCGTCACGGTCACCTGCACCGGCGCCGGTGAGGCCGGGCAGCTCGGGCGAGGGCGACGCGGCCGAGATCATCATCGTCGACACCTCCGGCTCGATGGGCACCGACAAGATCGCGGCGGCCGCAGACGGCGGCCAAGGCGGCGCTCGACCAGATCCTGGACGGCACGTGGTTCGCCGTGATCGCCGGCAGCCACGAGGCCCGGCTGGCCTACCCCGCGGCGGCCCGCGAGCCGGCATGGTGCGGATGGACGACAGCCACCCGGCCGCGGCCAAGGCGCGCCGTGTCCCGCTTCCGCGCCGACGGCGGCACGGCGATGGGCACCTGGCTGACGCTGGCCGCGCGGGTCTTCGCCTCCGTGCCCGGCGCCACCCAGAAGCACGCCATCCTGCTGACCGACGGCGAGAACCAGCACGAGACGCCCGAGGCGCTGTCCGCGGCCATCGCCGGCGCGCCGCGGGCCGGTTCCAGTGCGACTGCCGCGGTGTCGGCGCCGACTGGGAGGTCGACGAGGTGCGCCGCATCGCCACCGCGCTGCTCGGCACGGTCGACCTCATCCCGCGCGCCGGACCAGATGGCGGAGGAGTTCGAGAAGCTGATGCGCGACCGCGATGGGCCGCGGCGTCGCCTCGGCCGACCCTGCGGGTCTGGGCGCCGCAGGGCGCCCAGGTGCTGTTCGTCCGCCAGGTCGCCCCGACGGTCGAGGACCTGACGGCGCGCCGCCAGGTGGTCAACCCGCTGACCGGCGCCTACCCGACCGGCTCGTGGGGCGACGAGTCCCGCGACTACCACGTCGCCGTCCGGCTTGCCGCCAAGGGAGTCGGCCAGGAGCAGCTCGCCGCCCGGGTGCAGCTGGTGGTCGGCGACCAGGTCGTCGCGCAGGGCCTGGTCAAGGCGCTGTGGTCCAACGACGACACGCTCACCACCCGGATCAACCCGGAGGTCGCGCACTACACCGGCCAGGCCGAGCTGGCCGAGGCGATCCAGGACGGCCTGGCCGCCAAGGCGGCCGGCGACGACGACACGGCCACGGCCAAGCTGGGCCGGGCGGTCCAGCTCGCGGCCGAGACCGGCAACGACGAGGCGACCTCCCGGCTGCGCAAGGTCGTCGACATCGAGGACCCGGGCACCGGCACGGTGCGGCTGCGCCGGGGGGTCGACAAGCTGGACGAGATGGCGCTCGACACCGCCTCGACCAAGACCACCCGGGTCAAGAAGTGAGCGCGATGACCACCTACCCCTGCCCCAACGGGCACGACTCCACGGCCGACGACTACTGCGACACCTGCGGCGCGCCGATCGCGGCCGCCGGCGCCGGCGGCGCGGACGCCGGCCCTCCCGCGGCTCCGGCCCCGTCGACCGGGCCCACCCCCGGCGCGGCGCCCGACGCGCCACCGGCCACCGGCGCGGTGACCTGCCCGCACTGCTCCACCGACAACCCGGCGGGGTCGCTCTTCTGCGAGGCCTGCGGCTACGACTTCACCACCGGCACCATGCCGCGGCCCCCGGACGGCGACGGCGCACCCAGCGCCCTCGACCTGGGCCCGGCGGGCGCGCCCGCGCCACCCGCCTCACCAGCACCCCCGTCACCGGCACCGGTCGCACCGGACGCCGCGCCTGCCGCGGCGCCCGAGGCGGCGGCCCCGGTCGCGCCCGCGGTGCCGGTCGAGTGGGTGACCGAGGTGTGGGTCGACCCCGACTGGTACGCCGTGCAGGAGAGCGAGGAGCCGTGCCCGTCGCCGGGGCTGCCGGTGGTCGTGCCGCTGTCCCGGCAGAGCGTCCTGATCGGCCGCCCGTCGGTCAGCCGCAGCATCCACCCCGACGTCGACTGCTCGCGGCGACATCGGGGTGAGCCGGCGCCAGGCCCAGCTGACCACCGACGGCCAGCGCTGGTGGGTCGAGGACCTGCAGTCCGCCAACGGCACCTACGTCGGGTCCGGCCAGCGGACCGCTGCCGAGCGACGCCGCTGCCGCCCGGCCAGCGCCAGCGAGCTGGACGAGGACGACCGGATCTACGTCGGCGCCTGGACCCGTCTCGTCGTCCGCCGGGCCACCCCCGAGGAGCAGAACGGCACGGCCTGACCCGGCGGGTCACCGACCGGGCTGCTCGAGCCGGGCCAGCAGGGTCTTCGTGGCGACGGTCCGGAAGGCGTCCTGCACGATCTGGTCCACGCGGTCCCAGTCGACGTCCGGCCCGTCCAGCCGGACGCCGACCCAGCCACGACCCCCGACGTACGGCGGGACGAAGTAGCGGTCCGGGTCCTCGGCGACGAGCCGGCCCTGGACCCCCTCGGGCGCGGCCGCCCAGAACCCGAAGCGGTCGTCGTGGTGGTGGTCGGCCAGCATCACGAACGCCCTGCGGCCCCCGGCGAACCACGTCGGCTCGCCGTGGCTGACCCGCTCCTGCGTCTCCGGCATCCGCAGGCAGGCCTGCCGCAGCCGGTCGCGCGCCCGCTCACTCACCGCGCCGCCGTACCCGCGGGCGCGGACGCGGTGAACCACCCCGTCCGGTGCCGGCGTCGTGCGGGTGCCCCATGCCGGCGACGCTACCGGCGCCTGGCCCCGACCGGGACCCCTTCGCCCGGACGGTGGACGGCCGCCGTCCGGGCGACCACCATGGGTGACAACGTGCCCTGTGGAGGCAGCATGGAGAGCACCCCGTCCACGACCCTGGAAGACCTGGAGGGCATCCGCCGTCGCCGGGCCGAGCTGCGCGACTCCATGAGCGCCCTGGAGAGCGCCCTCGCCGCACCCGCACCGGGCCGTCTGACGCGGTGGACCGAGCGGGTGCGCGCCGCCCTGATGGAGCTGTCGGCCGACTTCCGCGAGCACGTGGCCATCGCCGAGGCGCCGGACGGCATCAACGCCCGGGCGGTGCGGTCCCAGCCGCGGCTGGCCAAGGCCGTCCAGCGGCTGAACAACGAGCACGTCGAGCTCGCCGCGCTCATCAACCAGCTGCTCGACGAGCTGGACACGCCCGACGACACCCCGGCCGAGCAGCTGCGCGACGGGCTGACCCGGCTGCTCGGCCGGCTGGTGCGACACCGGCAGCGGGGTTCGGACCTGCTCTACGAGGCCTGGGCGGTCGACATCGGCGGCGGGGACTGACCGGGACTACGGCAGGTCGGCGCCGGCGTACCGCTGCCCCCACCACTGCCGCCAGCGCCCCTGCAGGTCGGCGAAGTCCGCGTCCGGCAGCCCGTAGGTCGACAGGACCGCCGTCGCACCGCCGTGCGGCTCCGCGGCCGAGGCCGGCCGGTGCCGCAGCACGAGCAGCCCGTCGCCCCACGCGTCGACGACGAGCCCCAGCTGGGTCGCGCTGCTGAACCACACCCGACCGTGCAGCCGCTCGTCGACCACGTGCTCGTCGTACCGGCTGGCCCCGGGCGCGCTGGACAGGTCGTCCAGGTGCAGCTCCTCGGCCACCGGTCCGGCACCGGTGGACGCACCGTCGAGGTGGAGCGTGCGGCGCCGGTCGGCGGGGTGGCGCTCGACCGCGAACCGCAGCTGCTGCAGGAACGTGCGCCAGCTCTCGGTGACCTCGTCGTCAGGAGCCTGCGCGTCCTGCGTGGGGTCGTCGACGTCGTCGCGGTCGTCCGCCGGCTCGCCCTCCGCACCCTCCTGCGGGGTCCGCGACCCGCGCACCAGGCGCACCATCGACCGGTCGCCCTGCGGCAGCACGACGACCGTGTCCCCACCCTCGAGCACCAGCCGTCGGGCTGCCGCGTCCTCGACGGCCCCGTCGCGGAAGGTCCGCCGGATCTCCCCGGCCAGGCCGGGCGCCTGCCAGCCGTGCCACTGCTCCAGCAGGTCCGGGTCGCGCAGCCACCGCCACACGACCTCGGCCGGCGCGGACACGGTCACCTCGACGCTGGTCGGCTCGTCCATGCCGGCCACCGTAGAGGACCGCTCGCCGGTCACCGCGCCGTGTGCGCGGTCAGCACCTGCCACCCGCCGCAGCGTTGGTCAGTACTGCGCCCGCAGCACCGAGGTGTCGGAGTGCCCGGGGTTGCCGTTGTCGCTCTGCAGGCTGACGTCGACCGCGTGGTACGACGCGACGATGCCCGAGTCCACCTCGAAGGTCGCCGTGCCGTCGGCCCCCACCTGTCCCAGCGGCAGCATCTTGTTGGTCGCCGGGTCCAGCAGCCACGCGTAGTAGAAGTGCCCCGGGCCCGGCCGCGCCGAGGCCGGTGGTGCGGACGGTCATGTACGTGCTGCGCCCGGGCGAGCGCATGGTCACCTCGCCGCTGCCGGCGCCGGTGACGGCCGACAGCCGCGCGGTCTGCACCGGCACGGACGGCGCGGGCCTGTCGCGGTCCAGCCCGATCAGCACGGCGGCGCCGAGCGCCACGGCGGCCGCGGCAGCGACGAGCCCCTGCTGCCACCGCGGCCAACGGCGGCGGTGGCGGGTGAGCGGCGGCAGCTCCGGCACGGCGGCGTCGGGAGCTCCCGGCGGCGTCACCGGGCCGCTCTCCGGTCGCAGGGTGCGCACCGCGGCCGTGACGGCGCTGTGCCCCTCGCGCGGCCGCGACCAGCTCGAGGCGGCACTCGTCGCAGGTCTCGAGGTGCTCGACGACCTCGGCCAGCCGGGCGCGGCCCAGCTCACCGCGCAGCAGCGCGGGCAGGTCGATGACGATCTGGTCGTGCATCACGGCCCACCCCTTCCGGTCGTCGTGCCGCCGGGGACGACCTCGCGGGCGCGCAGCAGGGTGCCGAGCGCCCTGGTCCCGCGGGCCATCCTCGCCTTGACCGTGCCGAGCGGCACGGCGAGCTCGCGGGAGATCTCGCGCTGGGTCCGGTCGCCGAAGTAGGCCATCTCGATCGTCTCGCGCTGCTCCTGGGGCAGCTGGGTCAGGGCGGCCCGCACGTCCGCGGCCCAGGCGAACCGCTCGGCGGTCTCCCGCCCGTCGTCGCCCATCACCTCCCGCAGGACCTCCACCGGGATGACGGTCGGCCGCCGGCCGCGCAGGTGGTCCACCGCCCGACGATGGGCGATCGTGAACAGCCAGCCGGAGAAGCTCTGCGCCGGGTCGTAGCGGTCGGCGTGCCGCCACAGGTCCAGGAACGTGCGCTGCAGGACGTCCTCCGCCTCGTCCCGGCCCGACCAGGCGGCGCAGGTAGGCGAGCACCGAGGAGCCGTAGAGCGCGTAGCACTCCTCCAGCGCGTCGTCGTCGCCTCGGGCGAGGCGGACGCCGATGTCCTGTCCATGGTCCACACCTCATCTTCGTGTCGCGCCCCGCCTCCGGTTGCGTGCCGCTGGTGCAAACCTGTGCAACCGCGTCGGCGGTGCAACCGCGCTCGGCTCCCGCGGCCGAAGTACCGCACATCCAGCCCCTCCGGAAGGAGACACCGTGCGAACCCGACCCGCCCACCGTCTGATCACCCGGCTCGCCCTGGCCCTGACGCTCGCCGTCCCGGCCGCCGCCCTCGCGGCGACGAGCGCCACCGCTGCCGACGGCAACGCCACCGTGACCGTCGTCCACGGCATCCCCGACACCCCGGTCGACGTCTACGTCGACGGCTCCAAGGCCCTGTCCGACTTCACCTTCAAGACCGTCACCGACCCGATCAGCCTCCCGGCCGGCGCCCACGCGATCGCGGTGCGCAAGGCCGGTGACCCGGCCAGTGCCGCCCCGATCCTCACCGCCAACCCGTCCCTGCCCGGCGGGCGCGAACGCCACCGTGGTGGCCAACCTGACCGCCGGCCGGCAAGCCGACCCTCACCCCGTTCGTCAACCCGACCAGCTCGGTGCCGGACGGCATGGCGCGCCTCGTGGTCCGGCACACCGCCGCGGCCCCCGCCGTGGACGTCCTCGCCGGCGGCAAGCCGGTGATCTCCGGCGCTGACCAACCCGAACGAGAAGATGCTGATGGTCCCGGCCGGGTCCCTGTCCGCGTCGGTCGCCGCGGCCGGCACCACCACCCCGGTCATCGGCCCGGTCCCGCTCGACCTCGCCAGCGGCTCGACCACCATCGTGTACGCCGTGGGCAGCCTCGCCGACAAGAACCTCACCGCCGTCGCGCAGACCTACTCCGGCAGCGGTCAGGCGCCCAGCTCGGTCAACGCCGGCTCCGGTGGCCTGGCCGCCGACCCCAGCGGCGTCGGCCTGGGCACCGGCGCTGGCCGGGTTGGCCGGTGCCGCGCTCGTGCTCGGTTTCGGCCTGAGCCTGCGCCGGTCCGGGGCCTCGCAGCCGCTGAGCCGGACGACCACCTCGCCATGGCGTCGACGGCGGGACCGTGCCGGTCTCGCCGTCGGCGCCGTGCTGCTCGTGGTCTCCGGCATCGGCGTGGTGCAGGACGGTGACCGGACCGCGTTCACGGCCGCGGGGACCGTGCCGTCCCGCCGGCATCCGCCGCCGCAGCCTCCCCGACCCCGCGCGCCGGCAGCCGCCCCGGCCGGCGCCGGCGGCAGCGCCCCGGCCCGCACCGGCACCCCGGCGTACCGGCATCGCCGCGGCCGGGCATCCGCCCCGACGCCTCCTTCGTCCCCGACCGGGTGCGGGTGGCGGCGCTGGGCGTGGACGCCGCCGGTCGTCCGCGAGTCGGTCGACGACGGTGGAGCGCTGGCGCTGCCGGAGGACCCGCGCACCGTCGGCTGGTGGGGCGCCGGCGCCGCCCCCGGCGCACCCCTGGGCACGATCGTGCTCGCCGGTCACGTCGACAGCGAGCAGCAGGGAGCCGGCGCGCTGTTCCCGCTGGCGCGGGCACCCCTGGGGGCGCGTGTCGTGGTCAGCGGGCGCGACGGTGACGCGACGTACGTCGTGCAGGCCCGCCGCCGGTTCGCCAAGGACGACCTGCCGTGGCGCGACCTGTTCCGGCAGGACGTCGAGGCACGGCTGCTGCTGGTGACCTGCGGCGGGGACTTCGACCCGGCGACGCGGCACTACTCGGACAACGTCGTCGTCTACGCGGTGCCGGTCGCGACGGCCACCTGACCGGGGCCGGAGGTCATGCGCCCAGCGTCCTGCCGCGTGGCAGAGTCGGGAGGAGGTGGACGTCGCCGACGGGCGGAGGACGGGTGGACCGGCAGCAGCAGGAGCAGTTCCGCGAGTTCGCGCTGGCGCGGTGGCCGACCCTGCTGCGCACCGCGATCCTGCTGTCGTCGGACCAGCGCCGTGCCGAGCTGCTGGTGCAGCGGACCCTCGTGCTCGTGCACCGGGACTGGGAGCACAGCGACCGTCGGGCCGCTCCCGAGGCGTGGGCCCGCTCGGTGCTGGTGCGGCTGTCGCTCGACGGCGCCGGGCCGGCAACCGCCGGGCTCACACCCGCGCCGCCGGACGCGGCCCCGGACACCGGCCGCTCCACCGGCCGCCCACCGGTCCGGCGCCGCGCAGCGAGCGCCTGGCCGCGGCGGTCGTCGCGCTGCCGCCGCGGGTGCGCGCCGCGCTGGTGCTGCGCCTCTTCGACGAGCTGTCCGAGGGCGACACCGCCCTCGCCCTGAGGTGCCCCGTACCCGCCGTCTCCGGGCTGGTGAGCGAGGGACTGTCGCGGCTCGAGGTGGCCGTGGCCCCCGAGCGCCGGGGCGAGGAGCACCGGCAGTGAGCACCCTCGACTCCCCGCTGGCCGGTGAGGTCCGCCGGGCGATGCAGTGGCGCGCCGACCAGCTGGAGGCGACCCCCGACCCGCAGGCGCTGATCGAGAGGGGCGTGCGCGAGGACCGGCGCCACCGGCGAGTCGTGCGCACCCGCGTCGTCGCGGCCCTGCTGGGCCTCGCCCTCGCCGTGCTGCTGGTCGACGTGCTGCGCCCGACCCCGCCCGCCCCCGACCCCGCCGCCCGGGTCGCGGCCGGCCCCGCCGCGTCCGGCGCCCTGGTCACCTGGGCGGTGCGCGGCTCGCTCAGCGGGTCGATCGCCACGCTGGCGGAGGCCACCCGGCGGCTGAGCCGCGAGAACCTCACCGTCGACCGCCTGCTGTATGCCGGTGACGTGGGTCCCGACCGGCTGGTCCTGGCCCTGGTGGACCCGCCCGGCCGCGAGCGGCGCGACCCCGGGGACATCGGACCGGCGGGCGACTCCGCCGACCACCCGCAACGTGACGTGATCGCCCTGTTCGGACGCGCCGGCGCGCCGGTCGACATCCTCGCCCAGGAAGACCCCACCCGCGTGCTGGCCGACGCGACCGTGCTGACCTGGAGCCACCAGCAACGGTCGGCCGCCCCGCTGCTCGTGCTGACCGGCTCCGCGACCCGCTCGGCGCGCCTGTCCGACGAGCCGGTCTACGACAACGGTGGTGGGCTCACCCGCACCTGGCGCACCGTCCCGCTGGTCAACGGGGTCTGGGCCGGTCGCACGGGGCCGAAGGGCCCGGCCCTGGCCCGGGTGCAGGTGGGCGGCTACGACGGTGGCGTCGAGGTCCGTGACGGCGCGGAGCCGGACCCGGACGACGGCGTCTACGACTACGCGTCGGCCGACTACCGGCTCGTCTCGCTGGTCAGCGACTTCGCCCGCTCGCACCAGGTCCCGGCCGAGGGCATCGACCCGCACGTGCTGTACGACGGCCGCAACGGCGCGGGCACGTTCCTCGTCGTCGCGCTGCACCTGCCGGACGGCACCGCCTTCCAGACCGCCCTGGTGGAGAACCGCTTCCCCGACGGGACGTCGTACACGACCTATCCCGTCCAGGGGCGCCCGGTGGCCGCCGCCGACGCCGACCACCACCCGGTGGTCTACGTCGAGGCGTCGGCCGACGACGCCGGCAGCTCACCGGTGCGCGTCGTGGCGCCGGGTGCCGCGCTGGTGCGGATCGTCGGCGGGGTGCTGCCGGGCTCGCCGCCCTCGGTGATGGCCGAGATCCGGGTCAACAGCGCGGGCTACGGCACCCGGAACCTGCCCGGCTCGCTGGTCTGGCAGACCCAGGGCTGGCAGGTCCAGAGCCTCGACGCCGACGGGCACGAGCTCGGCCGCTGGCCGTTGGTGGGCCAGCACGACGAGGACCCGCTGGACGTCCTGCCCCGCTGACCGGGGCGCACCGCCGGTGCCGGCCACTGTGCGGGGCCGGCACCGGACGCGCGTGGCACGGGATGGGGTGTCAGGCCACCATCCCGTGCGGGTCGATGACGTACTTCTTGGCCGCGCCCTTGTCGAAGCGCTGGTAGGCGTCGGGCGCCTCGTCCAGGCTGATCCGCTCGGCGTTGACCGCCTTGGCGATCTGCGCCTTGCCGCTGAGGATCATGTTCATCAGCTGGCGGTTGTAGCGCTTCACCGGGCACTGGCCGGTGGTGAACGAGTGCGACTTGGCCCAGCCCAGGCCGAGCCGGACGCCGATCTGTCCGACCTTGGCGTTGTCGTCGATGCCGCCCGGGTCACCGGTGACGTAGAGGCCGGGGATGCCCAGCGACGCACCGGCCCGCGAGATCGTCATGATGTCGTTGAGCACCGTCGCCGGCGCCTCGCTCGGCACCGGCCCCGTGGCCGCGTGGCCTCGAACCCGACCGCGTCGACGGCGGCGTCGACCTCGGGCTCGCCCGACGATCTGCTCGATCATGTCGACCAGCTCGTTGCCCGAGCTGAGGTCGACCGTCTCGCAGCCGAAGCTCGCGGCCTGGCGCCAGCCGGTCGGCGTTCATGTCACCCACGATGACGACCGACGAGCCGAGCAGCTGCGCCGAGTACGCGGCCGCCAGGCCCGACCGGACCCGCACCGGCGACGTACGTCGTCGACCCGGTGGTCACCCCGGCGGTGTAGGCGCCGTGGTAGCCGGTCGGGAAGATGTCCGAGAGCATCGTCAGGTCGAGGATCTTCTCCAGGGCCTGGTCACGGTCGGGGAAGCGCAGCAGGTTGAAGTCGGCGAACGGGACCATGACGTACTCCGCCTGGCCGCCGATCCATCCCCCCATGTCGACGTACCCGTAGGCGGCACCGGCCCGGGCCGGGTTGACGTTCAAGCAGATTCCGGTCTTTCCCTCGTTGCACATCCGGCAGCGACCGCAGGCGATGTTGAACGGGACCGAACAGATGTCACCCTCCTTGACGAACAGCACGTCGTCGCCCACCTCGACCACCTCTCCGGTGATCTCGTGGCCGAGGGTCTGCCCGACGGGCGCGGTCGTGCGGCCGCGCACCATGTGCTGGTCGCTGCCGCAGATGTTGGTCGTGACCAGCTTGAGGATGGCGGCGTGAGGGGCGCTGCGCTTGAGGCCCAGGCCGCTCACGACGTCCTGCGGGAGCTCGAGCTTGGGGTAGTCGGTGGACTCCACCGCCACCTGGCCCGGCCCCTTGTAGACGACGACTCGGTTACCTGTCATGGCTCTTCCTTTCCGTCCTCGTCGCTGAGGAGCGGGTTCTCCTTCTCGGTCCGGCTGCGTCAGGCAGCCGGTGTCATGGCGTGGTCACCCGGCCTCTCCGGGGTTCGGGGTGTAGGCCTCCTCCGTGGCGGCGACCTCCGCGGTGCGCGTCTCGGCGACGAAGTCGTAGAGCAGCGCGGCGGCGACCGCGCCGACGATCGGCCCGATGACGTAGACCGGGTACTCGCTCCAGCTCACGGTGCCGCCGGCGACCGCGAGCGCGAGGTAGGGGCCGAACGCGCGTGCCGGGTTGAGCGCGCCGCCGGTCACGGGGCCGACGAGCAGGATGGCCGCCGCGACGGCCAGCCCGATCATCAGCCCCGCCCAGCCCAGCGGCGCGCGCGAGTCGACCGCCAGTGCCATCACGGAGAACATCAGCAGGAACGTGCCGAGCACCTCCGCGACGATGCCCTGCCAGTACGACACCCCCGGGCCGAGCGCGGTGGACCCCAGACCGAGGTCGACCGCCCCGGTGCCGAACGCGGCGATGATCAGCAGCGCACCGACAAAGGCGCCGACCAGCTGGGCCAGGATGTAGGGGCCGACCTCGGCCCACGGGAACCTGCGGGTGACCGCGAGCGAGATCGTCACCGCGGGGTTGATGTGCGCGCCGGAGACGGGCCCGAAGGCGTAGACCACGACGGCGATCACGATGCCGAAGGCGAGGGAGACGAACCCCAGCCCCGCGTACGCCAGCTGCCCACGGCCGACCGTGAGCGCTGCCACCACCGACCCGGCACCCACCAGGACCAGCAGTCCCGTGCCGACGGCCTCCGCCAGAAGACGACGCAACAGTGCTGTCTGCATGTCGAACACTTCCCCACGTCGGGCGACCACGTCAGGTGACTGCCGTGTCGCTGCCGCAGCGGCGCCCGTGTTGCGCAGCACCGCGCTCCGTCCTTGGACGCTAGCCGCGCGGCCGGTGGACCACAAGGCCTCCGGGCGGTGCAAATCGCCGGGCGGCGCGAGCTTCCGACCGTCACGTGAACCGTTGGCGCACGAGCCGTCCGGGCTGCACCGCACCTGCACCGGCGGTAGCGTCAGGCCATGACTCTGCAGTGGGAACAGGTGGTCGTCGACGCTCGCGACCCAGCCCGGCTCGGCCGGTGGTGGGCCGCGGCCCTCGGGTGGGAGGTCGTGAACGACGCCGAGGACGAGTTCGAGATCCGGCCCGAGCCGGACCGGTTGCCAGGCCTGCTCTTCGTGCTGGTGGACGACACCAGGTCGGTGAAGAACCGGCTGCACCTGGACTTCCGCCCCGATGACCGGGACGCCGAGGTGGATCGGCTGGTGTCGCTCGGCGCCACGCAGGCCGACGTCGGTCAGGACGGCTCGGAGACCTGGGTGGTCCTCGCCGACCCCGAGGGCAACGAGTTCTGTGTGCTCAGCACGCGATCCACACCGCCTGGCTGACCGTCCCGCTCCAGCACGGGAGCTGGGTCAGGCCTCCGGGGCGCGCAGCCCCACGCAGTCGAGCCGCCAGAACGGCTCGGCGTACACCAGCGTGCCGGTCATCCACGGTTCGTACGTCGACGTCGTCCGCACCTGGAACGCCGCGTCGGGGATCCGGAGCGACGGCTTGCGGAACCCGAGCTCAGCCGCCGGCCCGAAGCCGAGTCGTGAGTAGTACGAAGGCGATCCCTCGAGAAACACCAACGGCTCGGGTCGCTGCCCCAGCGCGGCAAGGGCATGCCGCACCAGGGCGGAGCCGATGCCCCGGCCCTGGTGCTGCGGGACCACGCCCAGCGGGCTGAGGACGAGCACCTCGACCAAGCGGCGCGGCGCGTCCAGCAGGCTGCGGGTGAACAGCACGTACCCCACCAGCTCGCCGTCGAGCTCGGCGACGAAGGACAGGTCGTCCACCCCTGCCGGAGACAGGCGCAGCGCCTCCACCAGGTCGGCCACCACCTGCTCCCCCGGACCGAACGCCGCGAGCACCACCCGCCGTATCGCGTCCTCCTCCCCCGGCCGCGCGTGCCGGCAGGTGACCGCGCCGGCCCCGTCGTCGTCCATGCGGCACAGGCTAGGCCCACGTCGCACCGGCCCGCGCGTGACAGCGACACCGACGGAGGGCAGGATGCACGCATGCGTGGACGGTCGACCTCGGACGCCTCGACGCCGCGGTGGTCGCGACGCGACTGGTGGGGCGTGGCCCTCGACGCCCCCGACGCCCGCGAGCTGGCCCGGTTCTACGCGACCCTGCTCGGCTGGGAGATCGCCGGGGAGGAGCCGACGTGGGCGACGATCGGCCCCACCGACGGTGTCGCCTACCTGGCCTTCCAGACCTCACCGGGCTACCAGCGTCCGGTCTGGCCGTCCGCGGACGGCGCCCAGCAGATGATGATGCACCTCGACTTCCAGGTGGACGACCTCGACGCCGCCGTCGCCCACGCGGTCGACCTCGGCGCCCAGGAGGCGGAGCACCAACCGCAGGACGACGTGCGGGTGCTGCTCGACCCGGCCGGGCACCCGTTCTGCCTCTACGTGGACACGGAGTCCTGACGTGCCCGAATCTTCATCATCCGCAGTTGATTTCGCCAGTGGGCCGCCGTCGCCGGTCTCGCTCGACGTGGCGTGGGACCACGGCAGCAGGCGCCGCGGGGAGGACGTCGGGCGGCCGATCCAGGTGCACGCCGCCGACCCGCACACGTTCATCCTCCGCCAGAGCAAGAGCGTCCACTACGAGGCGCCGTTCCTCTACCTGTTCTGCGGCAACGAGCGGGCGCTGCTGCTCGACACCGGGGCGACCAGCGACCCGGCCGACTTCCCGCTGCGGGCCACCGTCGACGCCATCCTGGAGGGGTGGCTCGCCGAACACCCGCGCCAGCACTACGAGCTCGTCGTCGTCGCACTCCCACGGCCACGGCGACCACGTCGCCGCCGACGGGCAGCTGGCCGACCGTCCGGACACCACCGTCGTGCCGCCGGACCTGCCGTCGGTGCAGGCCTTCTTCGGCTTCACCACGTGGCCGCAGGAGGTCGTGCGCCTCGACCTCGGCGGCCGCGTGCTCGAGGTCACCGGCTGCCCCGGCCACCACCCCGCCTCGATCGCCGTCCTCGACCCGTGGAGCGGGTTCCTCCTCACCGGCGACACCGTCTACCCCGGGCGGCTCTACGTGGACGACATGCCGTCCTACGTCGCCAGCCTGGACCGGCTGGTGGACCTGGCCCGCTCCCGCCGGGTGACGGCGGTGATGGGGTGCCACATCGAGATGAGCCGGACGCCGGGGCGGGACTACCCGAGGGGGTCGACCTGGCAGCCGGACGAGGCGCCCCTGCCGATGAGCGTCGCGCAGCTCGCGGCCGTGAGGGACGCCGCACGCGCGGTGGCCGACCGGCCCGGAGCCCACGTGCGCGACGACGTCATCATCTTCAACGGCCCCTGTCGCGCGGCGATGGCACGCCAGACGCTTCGACTCTGGTGGTCCACCCTGCGCCGCCGGATGCCCTGACCGACAACGACATCCGAGCCCTCACGCCGTCGGCGCCACCGACCTCGACGAGCCGTTCGACCGTGCGCAGGTTGCGCGTGGTGACGACCTGGTCGAGCCGCTTCCACCACGCCGGCGGCACCTTCGTGGCGAGCGACCCGTCCGGACACCACTGGTAGATCGCCCGTTCGGCGACCACCATCACCTCCGGGGCGAGCGCCTCGGCGTCGACGGCCGGGACCAGCGAGGGGTCGACCGGCCGCGACAGGAACGTCACGAACGCCCGCGAGGGGTCGGTGCTGATGTCGCGCAACGGGTTCGCGGCCGCGATGGCGGCGACGTCGGCGGCGGCCAGCAGCAGCACCGAGGCCTGCACGCCGGTCGACGCGTGCAGGGCCTGCTCGATCGCGGTCACCGCCCGCGCCCCGGGCGCCCGGCTCGGCGGTGAAGACCACGTTGCCGCTCTGCAGGACGGTCCTGCACGTCGGCGTACCCGAGGCGGTGAAGACCTCGCGCAGGTCGGCCATCGACACCCGCTTGGCGCGGCCCACGTTGATGCCGCGCAGCAGCGCGACGGTCGTGGCCACCGTCGTCACCGTGACGCGTCGCGTCGGCGAACGACGACCTGCGGGGGCCGGGCCAGGCTCTGTCCCACCACGCAGTAGCGCTCGGTGAGCGCGGCGAGACGTTCGAGCGCCGCGTCGTCGGCGTCGGTGACCAGCTCGGCGGTGACGCGCACGTCGAGGACACCGACCGGCACCTCGCGGTCGAGCCCCAGCGTGCCGCGGGCGTCGAACGCCCCGTCGGCGCGCAGGTCCGCGGACCGGATCTCCAGCCCCATCGCCGTGGCCACGCTGCGCATCGTCACCCCCGCGCAGGCGACCAGCGCCTCGAGCAGCAGGTCGCCGGAGCAGGCGTCGCTGCCGTCGCCACCCGTCGCCTCGTGCAGCCCGGCGCGCACGGGGCCGGCCCATCCCTGCACCGTGCAGGTCACGCCCTCGTCCTCGAACGTCGCCCTGGCGTGCAACGGGGTCAGCGCCGCGGGCGGGTCGTCGCGGTAGCGCGCCTTGAGCGGCGCCTGCGCCGCGCGCAGGGTCTGGGCGTCCATGCTGTCTCCATCGTCGGTCCGGAACGGTCGTCGCGCCCAGTCTTGGGCCCCGGTGCCGCGCTGTCACTCCCGCGCGCCGGGAGTTGCCCCGGCCGGCCGGGGCGAGCGCCCGGCTAGCCTTGTCGCGTTCCGTCCGCGAGGCTCACCGCGGCCCCGCGACGCCAGGAGGCGACCCCCGTTGACCGACCTGCCGGAGCCCCACCTCGACGGTTTCGTCCGCGTGCGCGGGTGCGCGCGTGCACAACCTGCGCTCGGTCGACGTGGACGTCCCGCGGGACACGCTCACCGTGTTCACCGGCGTGTCCGGGTCCGGGCAAGTCCTCCCTGGCCTTCGGCACCCTCTACGCCGAGGCGCAGCGCCGCTACCTGGAGTCCGTCGCGCCGTACGCCCGCCGGCTGATCCAGCAGGTGGGCGCCCCGCAGGTGGAGTCGATCACCGGCCTGCCGCCGGCGGTGGCCCTGCAGCAGCGGCGCGGCGCGGCGAGCGCCCGGTCCACCGTCGGCACCGTGACCACGCTGTCGAACTCGCTGCGGATGCTGTACTCCCGCGCCGGGACCTACCCGCCGGGCGCGCGGACGGCTGGACTCCGACGCCTTCTCCCCCAACACCGTCGCCGGGGCCTGCCCGGAGTGCCACGGGCTCGGGCGGGTGCACCTGGCCACCGAGGAGTCGATGGTCCCGGACCCCTCGCTCAGCATCCGCGAGCGGGCGATCGCCTCCTGGCCGGGTGCCTGGCTCGGCAAGAACCTGCGCGACATCCTGGCCACCCTCGGCCACGACATCGACCGCCCGTGGCGCGAGCTGGACCAGGCCGACCGCGACTGGATCCTGTTCACCGACGAGGAGCCGGTGGTCACCGTCCACCCCGAGCGCGAGGCCGGGCCGCATCCAGCGCCCCTACCAGGGGAAGTACATGAGCGCCCGGCGGCACGTGCTGCACACCCTGTCGGACTCCCGCAGCGCCACCATGCGCCAGCGGATGCTGCAGTTCGTGCAGACCGTGCCGTGCCCGGTCTGCGCCGGTCACCGGCTGCGCCCGAGTCGCTCGCGGTCACGTTCGCCGGACACCCCATCACCGACCTCGCCGGCCTGCCGCTGGCCGGGCTGGCCGAGGTGCTGCGCGCACCGCGGGTCCGGCCGGTGCCCCGTCGCAGGACCGGACCGGTGACGTGGCCGCGACCATCACCGCCGACCTGGTCGCGCGGATCGAGGTGCTGCTCGAGCTCGGCCTGGGCTACCTCAGCATGAGCCGGTCGACGCCGACGCTCTCCGGCGGCGAGCTGCAGCGGCTGCGGCTGGCCACCGCCCTGCGCTCGGGGCTGTTCGGCGTCGTCTACGTGCTGGACGAGCCGTCGGCCGGGCTGCACCCCGCCGACGCCGAGCCGCTGCTCACCGTGCTCGACCGCCTCAAGGCCGCGGGCAACTCCCTGTTCGTCGTCGAGCACGACATGGACGTCGTACGACGCGCCGACTGGGTCGTCGACGTCGGGCCGGGCGCGGGCAGCGCCGGCGGGCGGGTCCTGCACAGCGGCCCGGTCGCGGGGCTGCGCGGCGGTGCCGGCCTCGGCCACCCGGCGGTTCCTCTTCCCCGAGCCGGGCGCGAGCCGGCCGGCGCGGGGCCGGCCGCGCGACGGGAGCCGACCGGCCGCATCGGGCTGTCGGACGTGACCCGGCACAACGTGCGCCACCTCGACGTCGCGTTCCCGCTCGGCGTCCTCACGGCGGTGACCGGCGTCTCGGGCTCGGGCAAGTCGACCCTGGTCAGCCAGGTGCTGGCCGACGTCGTCGCGGTGCACCTGGGCACGCACCGCCCGCTCGAGGCGTCCGCCGACGAGGAGGGCGACCCGGTCGACGCGGCGTCACGGACGACGACGCCCGCGCGGTACCGTCAGGGCCACCGGGCTGGAGGCGGTCGACCGGCTCGTGCAGGTCGACCAGAAGCCGATCGGGCGCACGCCCCGGTCCAACCTGGCGACCTACACCGGCCTGTTCGACGGGGTGCGCAAGCTGTTCGCCGCGACGGACGAGGCCCGGGCCCGCGGCTGGGGCGCCGGCCGGTTCTCCTTCAACGTCGCCGGTGGGCGGTGCGAGACCTGCCAGGGCGAGGGGTTCGTGGCCGTGGAGCTGCTCTTCCTGCCCGGCACCTACGCGCCGTGCCCGACCTGCCGCGGGCGCGCGCTACGACCCCGAGACCCTCGAGGTCACCTACCGCGGCCGCACCATCGCCGACGTGCTGGACCTGGTGGTCGACGAGGCGAGCGCGTTCTTCGCCGACGTCCCGCGCGGTCGGGCGCAGCCTGCGGACGCTGCAGGACGTCGGGCTGGGCTACCTGCACCTGGGGCAGCCGGCCACCGAGCTGTCCGGCGGCGAGGCGCAGCGGATCAAGCTGGCCAGCGAGCTGCAGCGGGCCCGGCGCGGGCACACGCTCTACCTGCTGGACGAGCCGACCACCGGCCTGCACCCGGCCGACGTGGAGGTGCTGATGGCCCAGCTGCACGGGCTGGTCGACGCCGGCAACACCGTCGTGGTCGTCGAGCACGACATGGGCGTCGTCGCCACGGCCGACCACGTCGTCGACCTCGGGCCCGGCGCGGGCGCCGAGGGCGGCCGCGTCGTCGCGGAGGGCACCCCGGAGCAGGTCGCCGCGGTGCGCACGAGTCGCACCGCGGCGTACCTCTCGGCCCGGCTGGGCACCCGCGCGCGGTGAGCGCGCGGGTGCCGGGCAGGGCCTTCGGTCAGAAGTTGATCATGTGCCCCGCGAGGCCGTGGATGGCCTCCTGGACACCCTCGCTGAGCGTGGGGTGGGTGTGCACGTTGCGGGCCAGCTCGGTGGCGGTGAGGTCCCACTTCTGGGCCAGGGTCAGCTCGGGCAGCAGCTCGGACACGTCGTGGCCGATGAGGTGCCCGCCGAGCAGCTCGCCGTGCGTGCTGTCGGCGATCAGCTTGACGAAGCCGCTGGCGTCGCCGAGGCCGTGCGCCTTGCCGTTGGCGGTCAGCGGGAACGTCGCGACCTTGATGTCGTAGCCCTCGTCGCGGGCCTGCTCCTCGGTGAGGCCGAAGCTGGCGACCTGCGGCTGGCAGAACGTCGCGCGCGGCATCATCCGGTAGTCGCCGAGCTCCATGGTCTCGGCGCCGGCGATGGTCTCGGCCGCGACGACGCCCTGCGCCTCGGCCACGTGGGCCAGCTGCAGCTTGGCGGTGACGTCGCCGATCGCGTAGAGGTGCGGCACCGACGTGCGCATCCGCTCGTCGATCTCGATGGCGCCGCCCTTGGTCAGCTGCGACGCCGGTGCGCTCGAGGCCGTAGCCCTCGACGCGCGGGGCGAAGCCGACCGAGATCATCACCTTGTCGGCCCGGATCTCCTCGCTCTTGCCGTCCTTGTCGCTCACCTGGACGACGACGCCCTCGGCGCCGAGGTCCTTGACCGAGTCGACCCTGGTCGAGGTGCGCACCTGCACGCCGAGCTTCTTGTAGTGCTTGGCCAGCTCGGCCGAGACGTCCTTGTCCTCGTTGGGCAGCACCCGGTCGAGGAACTCCACGACCGTCACCTTGACCCCGTAGTTGGCGTGGACGTAGGCGAACTCCATGCCGATCGCGCCCGCGCCGACGATGACGATCGACTCGGGCAGGTCGCTGCGTCGAGGATCTGCTCCTCGTAGGTCACCACGTTGTCGGACACCTCGACGCCCGGGCAGCATCTTGGTGACGCTGCCGGTGGAGATGATGGCGTTGTCGAACGTCACCGTCGTCGGTGCTGCCGTCGGACAGGCTCACCTCGATGGTGTTGGCGTCGGTGAAGGTGCCGTGCCCGTCGTACTCGGTGATCTTGTTCTTCTTCATCAGGAAGTGCACGCCCTTGACGCGGCCGTCGGCGACCTTGCGGCTGCGCGAGTGGGCGGCGCCGAAGTCGAAGCTCACGTCACCGGAGATGCCGAACGTCTTGGCCTGCGCCGTGAAGATGTGCGACAGCTCGGCGTTGCGCAGCAGCGCCTTGGACGGGATGCAGCCGACGTTGAGGCAGACACCGCCCCAGTACTTCTTCTCGATGATCGCCACACGCTTCCCGAGCTGGGCAGCGCGGATCGCGGCGACGTACCCTCCGGGTCCGGCTCCAAGGACGACGACGTCATAGTGATCTGCCATGGGGTCAGGGTATTCTCCCGCGCCACCCGAGGTCGGACGGGTCCTGCCGGTACGGCGCGACGCCGGGCTCACCCTCGCAGCACCGAGTCCGTGAACGCCGCGAGGCGCTCGCCGAGCTCGGCCACCCGCCGGCGCACGGCCTCCTCCGCCTCCGGTCGGCTCGACCGGTCGCGGCTGGCCCGAGGGCGACGGTGAACGCCGACGGCGCTCGCCGCGCTGCGGACGTTGACCGAGCAAGCGAGGTCGGCGCAGATGTAGGTGCCGACCGTGTTGCCGTCGCGGCCCCGCTGCCCGGCGCGCCGGGCGGTGAACAGCGCCACGTTGTCCGCGGACTGCCCGTAGTGGCAGAGCGCGCACATCGCCGCCCGCGCGCGTGACATCCGGGACCCCGGGGCACGCAGCATCAGCCCGAGCGGGGCGCCGTCCCGCCACTGGACGAGGTAGCCCCGCTGGGGCGCCCTGGGGTCGCGCCAGCCGAGGAAGTCGCGCGCCTCCCAGTCCAGCGACGACAGCCCCTCCGGCATCGTCATGGTGGCGGCCTCGCTGCGGGAGCAGTTGACCATCGAGCGTCGGATGGCGGTGTCGGTGAGGGGTTGCATGGCTCTCGCGGTGTCGGGGAGGGTCGGTGCGGGGCCGCCTCGCGCGGCCACCGTCGATTCTGCCGGGGCGGTCAACCGCTTTCCGCCGCGCGCTGTGGCCGGACACTCACCGACGGCCGCGGCCCGTCGCGCCCCGAGGCTCAGCCGCGGCCCCAGCGGAAGGTGCTGAAGACCTCGGATCCGGCGGTGCGCAGCTGGACGGTGTCACCGGTGTCCTCGAACATGCCGCCGGCGAAGCGCCGGTTCCAGTACATGGCCAGGCCCGCGTCGATGCCGTGCCGGATGCGCGTAGACGCGCAGGGTCTGCCCGGGTCGCAGGACGGTGCCCGGCTTGATCTCCTTGCTCCACCCGTCGTTGGTGACCTCGACCCCGGTCAGGTTCACCGCCGTCGTGACCCCGGGCCTGGTGCGGATGTCGACGTACTCGTCCGACCCGCGGTACTGCACCGCGCTGATCCGGACCGCGGGAGCGCGGCAGCCGGCCAGGCACGGGTAGTCCGCCCACGAGCGGATGTTGTACCGGGGGTCCTGCAGGTAGGTGGTGTGGCCCGGGTAGCCGGCGGCGCTGTTGGTGACGTTGGGGTAGACCGGCTTGCGGGTGTACTGCAGGAAGAACCGCCCGTGTGCGGGGTCGTCCGTGCCGCGGCCGGGGAACACCGTGACCACGCCCTTGGCGCGGATCACCGACCCGGCCGGGAAGCGGTAGTACGTGCCGCCCTTGTACATGGTGTGGGTCGCGTCGCGCAGGTGCCAGCCGGCGATCGGGAGGTCACGGCTCGAGGTGTTCTGCAGCCGGATGTACTCGGAGTTCTCCACGGTCGCCTCGTTGTCGGCGTCGTAGTGGATCCACGACACCACCGAGGCGGCCGGGCCGGCGCCGCACAGGGTGGGGTTGAACAGGCCGACCCGCCGGGTCATCGCCCGGGCGGTCGCCGCGTGGTAGCCGGTGACCCGGGCGTTCTCGGTGCTGGTGCCCCAGACGCCGAGGCCGGCGTCGAGCACGCGCCGCTGCACGTCGATGTCGTACTTCCCCGTGCTGCGGGTTGTAGGCGTCGACGTAGCGCAGCAGCCGGGTCGCCCCCTTGGGGTCCGTGCCGGACGTGGTGTTGTACCAGCTGGCCAGCCGCACCTTGCTGCGGACCGGCGTGAGCCGGGCCATGAGGTTCTTGGCCGCCTGCGCCCCGCACTCCGGCCGGCCGTCGGCCCCGTGCATCTCGGTGGCCTGCAGGTCGGCGTTGCGGATCGGCACCCCGACCGCCTTGCCGTCACCGGCGATGTCCACGTAGATCGTGTCCCCGTCGGAGATGGCGGTCACGGTCCCGTACTGGTAGCGGGTGGTCGGACCGGCCTGGGCGGTGGGGAGGGCGACGGCCGGCACCACCAGACCCAGCGAGACGGCAGCACAGACACCCAGGCGACGTAGCAACATGGCGCCCATGGTGATGCGCCAATAGAACTAGGACAACTTGATGAGGAAGTCTTGACCTGACTCATGCACAAGACGGAGACAACGTCCGTCATATCGGACGCAGACGTCCCACCACGCTCCGCGGCCGAGGCCCGTCAGCCGCCGAGGTCGGGTCGGGCGGAGTTCACCGGGCGGACACCCGCCGTACAGGCCGGGGGAACCGGCGGGGCGCCCGGGCCCAGCAGGGTGGCGACCGTGTGTCCTCCCCCGCCCTGCCCCACCCGCCGACGTGACCTCCCTGGCTGACCGCAGGCCGACCGTCGGCGTGCGCTGCGACGCGGGCCCGGCCACCGGGGTGGGTCACCTGGTCCGGTGCGTGGCACTCGCCGAGGAGCTCGTCGGCCGCGGGCTGGGCGTCGTGTTCCTCGGCGACCTCGGCGGCCTGCCGTTCGCGCAGCGGCAGCTGGCCGACCGCGGGCTCCCCCTGCTCCCGGCGCCGGCCGCCCCCGAGGACCTCGCCGACCTGGCCGTGTCGCTGGGACTGGCGGCGGTCGTGCTGGACGGCTACCACCTCGACCCCGGCTGCGGCACCGCGCTGACCGCCCGCGGCCTGCCGGTGCTGGCCCTGTCCGACGGAGGCTTCGGCGCCGACCAGCGGGCCACGATCCACCTCGACCAGAACCTCGGCGCGGTCCGGCCGGCGAGCATCACGCCCGATGCCGTGATGCTCTCGGGGCTCCAGCACGTGCTGCTGCGCGACGTGGTGCGCTCGCGCCGCCCCGACGGGCCGCGTCCCCGCGGCCCGAAGGCCGCCGACGTGACCGTCGGTGCTCGCGGTGTTCGGCGGCACCGACCCCTCAGCCGCGGTGCTCACCCTGGCGCCACTGCTGCTCTCCACCGGCGAGCCGGTCCACCTGCGCGCGGTCGCCTCCACCCCTGCGACGATGCAGGCGCTGGCGCGGCTCGAGACCGGCCCGGGGCAGACACTGGTCGTCGAACCGCCGGCCGACGACCTCCCGGCACTCGTCCAGGCAGTCGGACCTGGTCATCAGCGCCGCGGGCTCGTCGGTCTGGGAGCTGCTGTGCCTGGGCGCGCCGACGGCGCTGGTCTGCGTCTCGGACAACCAGGAGGCCGGCTACCGCGAGGTCGTCGACCGCGGCCTGGTCGAGGGGCTCGGGCACATCGCCGCCCTCAGGGACCACGAGCCGACCCGGCGCGCCGCCACGGCCCGGCTGAGGACCCTGGTGCGCGACACCGGCGCCCGCGACCGGCTGACCGTGCGGGGGCTCGCCGAGGTCGACGGCCGCGGTCGCGAACGGGTCGCCGATGCGCTGTGCGAGGCCGTCGCTCGCCGGGTCGTGGCGTGACCACGGCAGCGGCGCCGGCACGGCGGTGACACCGGCCCGCCGGGGGACGAGCCGTGCCGGCCTCGTCGGTCTGCTTCCGGCGGCTGTGGCCACGGCGGCGACGGGGGCCGCCCTGCTCACCACGCAGACGCCCCTCCTGGATGTCCTGCGGTACGCGGCGTACCTGCTGCTCGGTGTGCTCGTGCCCGGCGTCCTCGTGCACCGCGCGCTGCGGGGGCGCCAGGCGACCCTGCCCGTCGACCTCGCGCTCGGTGCGGCGACGGGCCTGGCACTGGAGCTGGTCGCGTGGTCGGTGCTCACCGCCGCGCACGCCCAACGGTTCCTGTGGCTGTGGCCCGCGGCGGTCGTCCTGCCCTTTCTCGTGCTGCCCCGCGCGCGCCCCCTGTGGGCCCGTCGGCCGTGGGAGGGAGGGCGCCACCTGGTTGCGGCGTGGCTGTCGACGGCGGCCTACCTGTTCGTCCTGCTGCGCGTCACCGTGATCCACCTCGCACCGGCGGCGCTGCCGCCACGGTCGAACCTCTACTACCAGGACCTCTACTGGCACCTGGCGCTCGCGGCCGAGCTGACCCATGAGGTGCCCCCGCACGTGCCGCAGGTGGCCGAGCGCGTGCTGCACTACCACTGGTTCGCCGACGCGCACCTCGCCGCGTCGTCGCTGATGAGCGGCGTGGCGCTGCCCACCGTCCTGCTGCGGCTGTGGCTGCTTCCGGTGCTGGCCCTCGTGCTCGCCCTCGTGGCAGCCCTCACCCGCCGGGTCTGCGGTGCCCTGCTGCCCGGCTCCTGGGCCCAGCTCCTGGTGGCCGCGCCCGCGGCGCTGGTGTCCTTCGGCTGGTTCGAGCTCCCCGGGTCGGATGCCCTGTCGCCACTCAGCCCGTCGCAGGTCTTCGGGCTGGTGTTCCTGCTGCTGGCGCTCGACGCGGGGGTCGACGTCGTCCGCGGCGGGGCCACGGCAGGCACGTGGGTCGTGCTGCTGCTGGCGCTCGGCGCCGCGGGCGGCAGCAAGTCCTCGCTCCTGCCGGTCCTGCTCGGCGGCGCCGGTCTCGCCCTCGCGACATCGTGCGTCCACCGCGGCCGGAACCGCGAGCGCCAGCCGGGGGCGCGGACGGCGAGCCCACCGGTGGCCGGCAGCGCTGGTCTGGTCCTGGCCGTCACCGTCGCTCTCGCCCTCACCGCGACGACGGTCGCCGGTGGCGGTGCCGCGTCACACCTGCAGCTGCTGGCCCCGCTGCGCTGGTTGGCGCCCTGGCGGGAGGTGACCGGCGGCCCGACCGTGGCCGCCGGCGGCTGGTTCGTGCCGGGACTGCGCGCCCCGGGCGCTGCACCGGTCGCCCTGCTGCTCGTTCTCGTCCTCCTGGTCCAGCACGGCTGGGCAGCCACCAGCCTGTGGCTCGTACGACGCCGTGCCACGCGCAGCGACCCCGCTCTCGGCCTGTTGCTCGGGACGGTGGCGACCGGCGGCGCCCTCACCCTGGTGATCGACCACGCCGCCGCCTCCGAGTTCTACTTCCTGATGAGCGCCGCACCGGTCGCCGCGGTGCTCGCGGCCTGGGCCGCGCACGTCGCCGGGTCCGGCAGCCCGGTGGACGGTCGACGGCACCGGGCGCGCTGGCTGGTCGCGGGCGCGGTCGCCGGTTCAGCCGCCGCGTGCGGCCTGGCCGCCGGTCTGGGTGACCGCCGGCCGGACCCCGCCGACCTGGCCGGCGCGCTCGCGCTGCCGCTCGGGCTGCTGCTCGCTGCGGTGCTGCTCGCCGCCTGCCTCGCGGCGTGGCTGCGGTCCCGCGGGCGTCGTCGCCTGGCCGGCGGTGTGGCCCTGGCCCTCACCGTCGCCGTGTGGGCCGGTTACCTCACCCAGGGCGTCGGCACGTCGGTGCGCCAGATCCGGACGGCGGCCCCGGCCCACGGGGCGCCCGCCCGGACGGTCACCGTCGCCGAGACTGCAGCCGCCCGCTGGATAGCCCGCCACGCCCCGACCGGCGACGTCGTCGCCACCAACGTGCACTGCCTCCAGAAGGTCACGCGCCCGGGGTGTGACGCGCGGTCGTTCTGGGTCAGCGGCCTGGGTGAGCACCGGGTCCTGCTCGAGGGCTGGGGCTACACCGACGAGTCCCAGGCCGCGCGTGGCAGGCACGGTCTGCCCTTCCAGCGCCAGCCCTTCGACGACCCCCGGCTGCTGGCGCTGAACGACGCGGCGTTCGTCGCACCCACCGCCCGCCTGATGTCCCTTCTGCGGGACCGGTACGGCGTCCGGTGGCTCCTCGCCGATCCGGCGGCGTCACCGCTCTCGCCCCGGCTCACCCAGCTGTCCCGGCTGCGGTTCGCGTCCGCAGGGGTCGAGGTGCTGCAGCTGCCGCCCGCGTCCGCGCCCCTCTCCCCGCCCGCAGCCCGCCCCGCCCCGTTCCGTCCCCCAGCCGCTCGTCCCGCACACCCTCGCCCCGCCCTTCAGCCGGTTCCGCCTGCGGTACCCCGCCACGGGCCCGCGCCACGAAGGAGATGCCACCGTGCGCCGCACCCGCGTCGTCATCCAGTCCCGCCTGAGCTCGTCCCGCCTGCCCGGCAAGGCGCTGCTGACCATCGGCCGGGATGCCGCTGGTCGAGCTGGTGGCCCGCCGCGCGTCGCGCAGCGGCCACGAGGTGGTCGTGGCCACCAGCGAGGAGCGGGACGACGGCCGCATCGCCGAGCACCTGCGCTCGGTCGGGGTGCCGGTGCTGCGCGGGCCGCTGGACGACGTGCTGGGCCGGTTCGTCGCTGGCCACCGCCGACCTCGACCCGACCGACCGGGTCGTGCGGCTCACCGGTGACAACCCGGTCGCCGACGCCGACCTCGTCGACGAGCTGCTCGCCGCGGTCGAGGCCTCGGGGCACACCTACGGCCGGGTCGACATCGACCGGGTGCCCGAGGGCCTGGGGGCCGAGGTCTTCTCGGTCGAGGTCGCTGCGCCTGGCAGCGGAGCGCGCCACGGCGTCGTACGACCGCGAGCACGTCACCCCCTGGCTGCGGCGGGAGCTGGGCGAGCTGCTCTTCGTCCCGAGCGGCCTACGACTGGACCCGCGGCGGTTCCGGTGCACCGTGGACGTGCTCGCCGACTACGTCCGCGTGTCCGGCCTGTTCACCTGGCAGACCGACCCGGTGCAGGTGCCGTGGCGGACGCTGATGGCCGAGCTGGCCGGGGAGCTCGGCGAGGACGCGCCGTACCTGCCGGTGCGCGTGCAGGGGTCGGGGATGTCCGCGCTGGTGCTGGGCCTCGACCAGATGCACGCCGACGCCGCGCTGGTGCGCCGGCTGCTGCAGGTGGCGCAGGAGCACGGCGTCAGCCACGTCGACACCGGGATGGCCGGCGAGGGCGGCCAGGCACTCTTCCGCAAGGGCAGCGAACCGGCTGTGGTGCAACGGTTCTCGACCATCACGCGGGTCGGCCCCCGGGAGGCCACCGATCGGCGCGGGGCGGTCGACGGCGGCGTCGACGCGCTCGAGCGCGGGCTCGAGCGCGCGCTCGGCGACCTGGGGCGACGGCGGTGCGACGTCGTGCTCGTCCAGAGCGTCGCACGCGGCACTGGCCGACGACGGCGCCGCCTGGCAGCGGCTGTGCGCCTACCGGGATGCCGGTGAGGTCAACCGGATCGGCGTCCGCGTGCGCACGCGCGAGGAGCTCGACGACGCCCTGCGGCTGCCGGGGCTGGGCTACCTGGAGCTGCCCGCCACCGCAGGTGATCCGTGGTGGGCCGACGCGGTGCTCGCAGCGGCCGCCGCCTCGGGTGTCGTCGTCTCCCTCTATCCCCCCGACCGCGACGGGTCGGACCGGGGCGCCGCGCTGCGCTCGTCACCCCCGTGGGTGGCGTCGGCGCTGATCGCGCCCCGGTCCGAGCTCGACCTCGTCGAATCGGTGCGGCAGTTCACCGCACCGTAGATAACGCCGTCAGGGGTTTACCTCCCGGTACACCTCTCATCGTCTCCCGTTCAGCCTGACGGCCTTCCATCGAGGTGGCTGCCACGTTCACCCGTGCGATCGCCGGCGGCGCAGACGTCGTCAACCACAAGGGAGTTCGCGTGAGTGTCCTCAGAGATTCGTCCATCCTCGTCACCGGAGGGACGGGCTCGTTCGGGAAGGCGGTCATCCGCCACCTGCTGGACACCGTCGGCCCCAAGCGCGTCGTCGTCTTCTCCCGGGACGAGCTGAAGCAGTACGAGTGCCGCAACCTCTTCGGCAACGACCCCCGGCTGCGCTGGTTCATCGGCGACATCCGCGACCGCCACCGCCTCAACCGGGCGATGCACGGGGTCGACTACGTCATCCACGCCGCCGCGCTGAAGCAGGTGGACACCGCGGAGTACAACCCGTGGGAGTTCGTGCAGACCAACGTCGTCGGCTCGCAGAACGTCATCGAGGCCAGCATCGACGCCGGCGTCAAGAAGGTGGTGGCGCTCTCGACGGACAAGGCCTCCAGCCCGATCAACCTCTACGGCGCGACCAAGCTGACCGCCGACAAGCTGTTCATCACCGGCAACCACTACGCCGCCGCCTACCCCACCCGCTTCTCGGTGGTCCGGTACGGCAACGTCATGGGCAGCCGCGGCTCGGTCATCCCGTTCTTCCGGTCGCTGCACGAGCAGGGCCAGTCGCTGCCGATCACCGACCTGCGGATGACCCGCTTCCTCATCACCCTGCCGCAGGCCGTGGACTTCGTGATGGAGTCCTTCGAGCTGATGCAGGGCGGCGAGCTGTACGTGCCGCGCATCCCGTCGATGAAGATCGTCGACCTCGCCCAGGCCGTCGCGCCCGGCGCGCCGATGCACAACTCGGGACTGCGTCCCGGCGAGAAGCTGCACGAGGAGATGATCTCCCCGGAGGAGGGCCGCCGGGCCATCCGCCTCGGTGACCGCTACGTGCTGCAGCCGGACCTCGCCTCCTGGGGCTACCAGCCCCCGTGCCACGGCATCCCGGTCCACGAGGGCTTCTCCTACACCTCGGACGCCAACGACCAGTGGTTCACCCCCGAGGAGATCAACAAGATCCTCGAGAACGACGTATGAGCGCGATGCTGCCGTACGGGCGCCAGTCGGTCGACGAGGACGACGTCGCGGCCGTCACCGCGGTGCTGCGTGGTGACTGGCTCACCACCGGCCCGGCGGTCACCGCCTTCGAGCGCGGCCTCGCCGACTACACCGGCGCCGCCTCCGTCGTCACCACCACCAGCGGTACGGCGGCGCTGCACGTCGCCTACGCCGCCGCGGGCGTGGGCCCCGGGACCGACGTCGTCACGACGCCGCTGACGTTCGTGGCGACCGCGTCGTCCGCCGCCCTGCTCGGCGCGCACATCGTGTTCGCCGACGTGGAGGAGGACACCGGCAACCTCGACCCGCAGGCGGCCAAGGCGGCACTGACGGCCCGGACCCGGGTCGTGGCGGCGGTCGACTACGCCGGCCACCCGGCCGAGATGGACGAGCTGCGTGCCGTGGCCGACTCCGCGGGGGCCCTGCTGCTGGAGGACGCGGCGCACTCGATCGGCTCGCGCTACCGCGGCCGCCCGGTGGGCACGCTGGCGGACCTGACCACGTTCTCGTTCTTCCCGACCAAGAACATGACGACGGCCGAGGGCGGCGCCGTCGCCACGTCGGACCCGGTCCTGGCGACGCGGGCCGCCCGGTTCCACAACATCGGCCTGGTCCGCGAGCGCGGCGAGCTGCGCCACCCGGACGAGGGCCCGTGGCACCAGGAGGTCCACGAGCTGGGCCTGAACTACCGGCTGCCCGGACGTGCTGTGTGCGCTCGGGCTGAGCCAGCTGGCCCGGCTGGAGTCGTTCCGGGCCCGCCGTGCCGAGATCGTCCGCCGCTACGACGAGGGCCTGGCCGACCTGCCCGGCGTACGGCTGCCGGCCCGTCGCGACCACGTCGACCCCACCTGGCACCTGTACCCGCTCCGGGTGCTGGACGGCCGGCGCCGTGAGGTGTTCGAGCGCCTCCGGGCCCGGGGCATCGGCGTCCAGGTCAACTACCTGCCGGTCTACTGGCACCCGGTGTTCGAGGACCTCGGCTACCGTCGCGGGATGTGCCCGAACGCCGAGACGTACTACCAGCAGGAGATCTCGTTGCCGCTGTTCGCGGACCTGACCGTGGCCGAGCAGGACCGGGTCGTCGACGAGGTCCGTCGGGCCGTCGGAGAGTGAGGCCCTGATGCACCACGGCAACCACTTCTACGGCCACGCCCACGTCCTCGCCCGCTACGCCGGCCTGGCCGAGGTGCCCCGCATCTGGGGCTACGTCCAGCACGGCTGGAACGTCCACGACGGCTACGCGGTCGGCACCTCCTTCGCGCCCGGCTTCCCCAAGTTCGTGTGGTCCGAGGCGCCCGCGCGGCGTGGCTGGGCGGCCGGCCTGCGCGGCTACGAGGTGATCGGCTCGCCCTGGGCCTACCTGCTCGAGCTGGAGCAGCAGCGGGCCTGGGAGCGCGAGCCGCAGCACCGCGAGGGGACGATCGTCTACCCCTTCCACGGCTGGGAGCAGCAGAACATCGTCGGGAGCCACGACGGCTACGTCGAGGAGATCCTGCGCGACCGAGGACGGCCCGATCACGGTCTGCCTCTACTGGAACGAGTACCGCGTCCCCGAGGTCCGCCGCTCCTACGAGCGGGCCGGGTTCCGCGTCATCTCCCACGGCTACCGCGGCCACATGTGGAAGGACACCGACACCGACTTCCTGGACAAGCAGCTGGCCGAGCTGCGGGCGCACCAGCGGGTCGTGTCCAACCGGCTGGGCAGCGCGCTCTTCTACGGCGCATCCGTCGGCTGCGAGATCGGCGTGTACGGCGACCCGATGATCCTCGAGGCCGAGCGTGCGGTGCTCGGCGGGATGGAGCGGCAGAAGCGGCTGTGGCCCGAGCTGCACCAGCCCGCCGTGCCGCGGGACGTCGCCGCCGAGCTGGCCCGCGTGGAGCTGGGCACCGACCTGGTCCTGAGCCGCCCCGAGCTGATCTCGGTCCTCGGCTGGCAGCACGCCCGCCGGGCCGAGGACGGCGCGGGTCCGCTGGACACCGAGGGCTACCTGGCCGAGGACGGCGCCGAGGACGAGGGGCGCGGCCGACGGCACCGACGGCTGGACGTCCTGCCCACCGACGACGCCGGCCCGCTGATGGAGCGCGACGGCGTCGCGGACTGAGCGGGAGCCGCACCACCACAGCGTTCCCGCCACAGGGTTCCCGTCACCGCGACCCCACGCTCGACGCGAAGGGCCCGACCGGTTCACCACCGGTCGGGCCCTTCGCGCGTGCGGCGTCGGCGGCGCTAGAGGAGGTCCCAGCCCAGCGGGGTGCCCCTGACGGCGTCGCGCCGGAAGGTGCGGCCCTCGACCACGTCGAACAGGTCGGTGGGGAGCCCACCGGCCGGTCGCACCGAGCGGACGTTGGCCGCGGTCACCGGGTCACCCGCCCGCACGTCCTCGGTGACGAACAGCGAACGGCGGAAACGCAACCCCTCCGCCTCGGAGTCCCGGGCACCGATCCGGGGCTCGCCCAGCGCCCGCCACGCCGTCCCGGTCTCGCGCACGAGCGCGGCCAGCTCGGCCGGCTCCAGGGAGAACGCCGAGTCGACGCCGCCGCCGTCGCGCGAGAGGGTGACGTGCTTCTCGATGACACACGCACCGAGGGCCACGGACGCCACGGCCGCGCCGATGCCCAGCGTGTGGTCCGAGAGGCCCACGAGGGTGCCGAACGCCTCAGCCAGGACCGGGATGCCGCGCAGGTTGGAGTCGCTCGGGTCCGCGGGGTAGCTGGCCGTGCACGACAGCACCACGATGGAGTCGTTGCCGACGCTGCGAGCGGCCGTGACCGCCGCGTCGATCTCCCCCACCGACGCCATGCCGGTCGAGATGATGACCGGCTTGCCCTGGCTGGCGACCAGGCGGATGAGCGGCAGGTCCACGATCTCCGACGACGCGATCTTGTAGCAGGGGACGTCGAGGTCCTCCAGGAACGCGACGGCGGTCGGGTCGAACGGGCTGGAGAACGCCAGCAGGCCCAGCTCGCGGGCGAGCTCGAAGATCGGCTCGTGCCAGTCCCAGGGAGTGTGGGCCTCCTCGTAGAGGTCGTACAGGCGCCGGTCGGCCCAGAGCTCGTGCGCGGCGGAGAGGCGGAACTCCGGGGTGTCGGCGTCGAGGGTGATGGTGTCAGCCGTGTAGGTCTGCAGCTTCACCGCGTGCGCGCCGGCCTCGGCCGCTGCCCGGACGATCGCCAGGGCCTTGTCCAGGTCACCGTCGTGGTTGCCCGACATCTCGGCGATGACGAACGGGGCGGCTCCCGGTCCGACCTCGCGACCACCGATGCGGACCGTGCGTTGTGTTGCGGGGTTCTGAGGGATCACCCCCTGATTGTCCTCGCGCGGATCCCGCACCCCTGCCGCAGAAGGCGCCCTTCGGCAACAGTTGCAGACCTGTTCACCCCACCGTCACCTCGGGCGCGTGCAGCCGGACCCGGATGACCTCGGTCGGCGTGCCGTCCACGTCGCGGGTGGTCGTCCCCACCTCGGTGAACCCGTGCCGGCGGTTCAGCCGCCGGACCGCGTCGTTGGCGGCCAGCACCTCCCCCTCGAGCGTCCGCACCGACAGCTCCTCGAACGCATAGCGGATCGCCTTGCGCTGGATGTCGATCCAGGCCGGCATCAGCTCGCCGCGCGCGCTCAGCCCGGCGTTGTCGAGGTAGTAGCCCCACCAGGCGCTCCCGGCAGCACGGTCGATGTCGAAGAAGGTGACCACACCCGCCGGCACGCCGCGGCGGTCGTAGACCAGCACCTCCCGCTCGGGGTCCTGCTGCACCGCCGACCACCAGCGGGCGTGCTCGTCCGCGCCGATCTCGTGCTGGGTCAGGCTGACCGCGCGGACCTCGGGGTGGTTGCGCCACCGCGAGCACGAGGTCGCGGTCGGAATCGAGCGCTGGACGAAGCACAGCAAAGACCTCCGGGAGGTGAAAACAAAGTAAACAGAGAGTGTTTGGGCCATGAGTGGTGATCGGGCCGTCGCCGGCGACCCTACACTTCAAAGTCCTATCCCCGGTCGAGGCAGGACGATGAGCGCACTGAGCAAGGACGACGTACGGACGATGATGGGCGAGGTGCTCGAGGCCCAGGGCAAGCAGCTGCCGGCGGACGACGCCACGCTGCTGACCGACCTCGGCTTCCGGTCGCTGGACTTCTCCGAGCTCGCCCTGCGGGTCGAGGACGAGGTCGGCACCGAGCTGAACTTCGACGCCCCCGGCCTCCGGTCGATCGAGACCGTCGCCGACGTGCTCGACTTCCTCGAGCAGCTGCAGCAGGCGTGACCTCCGGGAGCCCCCAGCCCAGGCTCCCCCGCGGCGCGACCAACACGGTGGTGGCGCGCGGCTACCGCGGCACGTGGGCCGAGCTGCCCCTCCCCGGCCTGCCGCCCGTCACCGCGGCCCTCGTCGACGGCCACCTCACCGCCGCCCGCGCCGCGTGGGAGCACGCTCTCACCGCCGGCGAGACGCTCGTCGTGGGCGCCGGTCGCGTGGACCGGGAGCAGGCCGACGAGCTGCGCGGGGAGGGCTTCGCCCTGTCGACCGCCTCCGGCGTCCAGCCTCCGACCGAGGTCCGGCCGCCCGCCGAGGGCCGGCTCTGGCTGATGACCAGCGGCAGCACCGGACGACCCAAGCGCGTCGCGCACACCCTGCAGAGCCTGACGACCGTCGCCGCGGACCAGCCGCCGCGGCGCTGGCTGTGCCCCTATGCCCCGGGCTCCTACGCGTGGTGGCAGGTCGTCACGCTGTCCCTCGCCCACCCCGGCCAGGACGTCGTGTTCGTCGAGCCGGACGAGCTCGGCACCTGGCCCGAGCTGGCCCTGGCCGAGGGCGTGACCGCCGCATCGGGCACCCCGACGTTCTGGCGCCAGGCGCTGCTCGGGGCGGGTGAGACCGTCGCGCGGCTGCCGCTCGAGCAGGTCACCCTGGGCGGCGAGCCGGTGGACCAGTCGATCCTGGACCGGCTCACCGGCCTCTTCCCGACCGCCCGCGTCTCGTGGATCTACGCCTCCAGCGAGGCCGGCGCGAGCATCGCCGTCCACGACGGCCGGGCCGGCTTCCCCGTGTCCTGGCTGGACCGGTCCGCGCCGGGACGTCCGCGGCTGTCCGTGGCGGACGGCGAGCTGCTGATCGAGTCCGACTGGAGCGCCGAGGGTTTCGCCGGGGTGTTGCGCACCGGTGACCGGGCCGAGGTGGTCGGCGACCGCGTCCACATCACCGGCCGGACTCGCCAGCGACGAGATCAACGTCGGTGGTTCCAAGGCCTCCGCCGCGGCCGTGCGCCGCGTGCTGCTCGCGCACCCCCACGTCGCCTGGGCGCAGGTCCGCGCCCGGCGGGCGCCGCTCGTCGGCTCCGTCGTGGCTGCCGACCTCGTCCTCGACACCCCGGTCGCCACCGCCGAGCTCACCCGCTGGTGCGCCGACCGGCTTCCCGACCACGCCGTCCCGCGGCGCATCCGCCTGCTGGACGAGATCCCGATCAAGGAGACGCTGAAGAGCGATGTCTGACCCCCTCACCCCCATCCCCGCCGCCAGCTGCGTCCTCGTCTCCGGCGGGTCACGGGGGCTTGGCCTCGCGATCGTGCGCGACACGCTCGCCCGCGGCGCGCGGGTCGCGACGTTCGCCCGCACGCTCACCCCCGAGCTCAAGGACCTCGCCGCCGAGCACCCCGACACGCTCCACGTCGGCACGGTCGACGTGACCGACGCGGCGGGCATCGCCACCTTCATCCGCGAGGCCGCCGCGCGGCTCGGCCCGCTCGACGCGCTGGTGAACAACGCCGCGGTCGGCCAGGACAGCCTGCACATCCACACCTCACCGGAGCAGATCGCCGCGACCGTGGCGACCAACCTCACCGCGCCGCTGCTGCTGACCCGGGCGGTGCTGCGGCACATCATGGCCCGGGGCGGGCGCGGCCGGATCGTCATGGTCACCTCGGTCTGCGCACAGCGCGGCTACTCCGGCCTGGTGACCTACTCCGCCACCAAGGGCGGGCTCGACAGCGCCGTCCGGACGCTGGCCCGCGAGATGCACGGCCGGGTGCTCGTCAACAGCGTCGCGCCGGGCTTCTTCGCCTCCGAGATGTCCTCGGTGCTCGGCCAGGACCAGCTCGGCACGATCACCCGCCGCACCCCCTCCGGCCGTCTCGTCGAGCCGGACAACATCCTGCCGCTGGTGGGCACGCTGCTGTTCGAGGACACCAACATCAACGGCCAGGTGCTCACCGTCGACGGCGGCGCCAGCATCTGATGACCCCCGACGTGGGCCCGCTCGACGACCTCGGGCGGGCCCACGTCGTCATCGACCCCCCACCCGCGGTCCGTATGCCGGGAGCGCCCGGCGCACGCAGCCATCTCGCCGACGGCCGGGTGGTCTCGTGGTCCCCGCCGCTGCCGCCCGGGCTGCGGATTGCCGTCGACGCCGAGATCGCCGACCAGCCGGTGCCTCCCGCACTGGCCCGCCGGTTCGGCATCGACCGTCCCGAGCTGTTCTGGCCGCGGTGGACCGCCGTCGAGGTCGCCTGCAAGGTGCTCGACGTGCCGATCATGGTGTGGCTGTCGCAGCGCGGCCTGCGCGTCGACCCCGGTCTCGTTCGCACCGCGACGTTCCGCACCGCCGACCTGCTGGTGACCGTCGGCACGGCCCGGGAGGGCGGCTGACGCCGCTACCGCGACAGTCGCTGCAGCAGCTTCCTGACCTTGCCCGGGGCCCCCGGCGGGAGCATCGACAGGGCGAGCCGGCGCGACGTGCTGGCGACCACGCTGACGGGCCAGCGCACCGGCCAGGTCAGGAACCGCCCGATCCGGAAGCTCACCGAGCCGCGCACCGCGTCCAGGGTGCGGTCGAGGTCCCCCACGCGCGCATCACGGGCCCGCAGGGTCGCCTCGAGCCACTCACCTGGCCGTCGCGCTCGTGCAGCGCCTGAGCCATCCGCCCGCTGGAGGCCAGCGCCTCCCGGTAGCCACGCGCGCCGCTGTGCGCGAACTGCGAGCTGCCGCCCTCGAGGTTGCTGGCGTAGGAGACGCCCTCGTACGTCGCGTCGCCGCCGTGCACCACCACGTCCAGCTCGGCCTCGACGCCGGCGACGACCTCGACCAGCGCCGGGTCCCACTCGATCCCCGCCATCGCGGCCAGGGTCTGGGCGAGGGCGTCGGGGCTGATGTCGGGGTTCCACGGGTGCTCGGCCCCCGAGCGCAGCAGCCGCCGCGCGAAGTCGCGCAGCCCACGGACCAGGACGACGTCGTCGTCCAGCTCCGCGGTCCAGCGCCAGGTCGGGTCGAAGCAGGCAAGCTCGTCGCCGCTGACCACCACGTTGGACGGCACCGCGAACACGCGCACACCGGCCGCCTCGCCCGGCCACGAGCGCACGTCACGCAGCCACGCCGCGTAGCGCTGCACCAGGCCGCGGACCCGGATGATGCTCCCGGTCGCACACGCCTGGCGAAGCAGCGCCTCCAGCGGGGTGCCCTCGGGTGCAGCGTCACCCATCTCGGCGTAGTCGCGCACCACCCGGCGCTCGCGCATCTCGGCGGTGCCGGCGACGGGGCGGACCCGGTGCACCCACCGGTCGCCGTCGCGCTCCACCGTGGTCACCGCTCGCCACACCGGCCGACCGGAGTCCTCCGTGGCGACCAGCGCGGGCAGGGACGGGAGAGCGGGCGCGTCGGACGGGGCTGGCCGCGACCCGGCCGGAGCCGCGTCGTCAGCGTCGTCCGTGCCGGCCGTGCCGTTCGCGCGGGCGACCACCAGCCAGAGCGGGGCGAACTCGAAGGTGAGCCCGCTGTCGAACAGGCGCAGCGCCAAGCCGTAGGCGTCGACCAGGGACGGCTCGCGCGAGAAGTGTGACTGCTCCATCCGGGCGGCCAGGCTCGCAGCGGTGCTGCTGACCGCGGGGTCGTCCGCGGACTCCCGGCCGACCAGCAGCGACAACGAGTCCGCGGCCGGGAAGCCGGCGTAGACCGAGAGGGGCTTCAGCGCAGCGGACTCCAGCGCGCCGTCCAGCTCGCGGTGGTAGAGGGCTCGGGCGTCGAACCCCGCTGCGCCACGGTGCCACTGGTCGTCGGCGTCCAGCGCCTCACGGACGTTCAGCCGGAACTGCGTGTCGAAGCCGAGCTCGTTGCTGACGGCCGCGACGAGCGTGCCGTCGGTGTCGAGCCAGGTGCCCAGGAGCCGCACCAGCGCGGCGTGCCCGATCCCCGGCGAGTCCGGGGACATCAGGACGGAGGGGCCGTCGAGGCTGACGATGACGTCGTAGCGTCCCTGCGGTGCGAAGCGGTCGAGGCCGCCGCAGTGGATGGCGCCCCGCGCACGCAGCCCCGAGAGGGCGGCGAGGTGCCGGGCGTCGCCCAGCCCGCGCACCAGCACGTCCACCTCGGCATCGGCGGGCAGGTCCTCGAGCAACCGGCTGGCGCGGGGACCGAGCAGCAGGATCCGCGGGGCGGACCTCGCGGCGCGCAGCACCGGGTCGAGAAGACAGGTCACGGCCCCGGCGCTGCTCTGCGCCGTCAGGTCGGACCAGCCGGACATCTCACCGCCGATGAGGCGGGTGCCGGACGCGAGATCTACCTGGTACGAGGGCAACGCTGTCCTTTCGCTGGCAGCAGACAGCCTGCCTGGGTCCGCTGGATGACGAGCAGCATAGGCCAGCCACGCGACGCCGAGGACGGCCCCAGCGGGCCGCCGCACGCCCCGTCCCGGGGGCGGTCACGGCGGTTCGAAGGCCCACACAGAAACACCCTGCGACGCACCCGCGAGCGGCACACTGCGCTTGAAATCCCTGTGCTGGCAGCCTCTTTCGCAGGTCGTGACCGGGGTCGAGCCGATCCGCCCGACCACGAACCTCGCGGAGGGGCGCCGTACACCCGCGGAACACGGGCCGGTGGATCGTTCCCGACCTCGCCACCATGTGTTCACTCGGCCGTCACCGCAGGGGGCCTTCGTGGCGGTTCGTGCCGTCAACACTGTCGGGCATGACCGCACCGCTCACCCTGGTCGTCCCCCACCGCCCGACGCCGTCGCGTGCGCTGCCCTCGACCTGGCCGCACGACACCGGCGTCACCGCTGGCCCCGGCGACTCCCGCCGGCCGGTCCGGGTCTACCTCTCCGGCGTCAAGAGCACGACCCACGTCGTCTACGCCGCGTCGTACGTGCGTCACCTCCTGTCGACCACCCACGGTGCGGTGACCCTGGTGGACCTCGGCGTCGGCCGCTTCATGGGCCGCGCCAACGTCACTGCGCAGCACGTCCGCGACCTCATGCCGGCGGACCGGCGCCTCACCGTGGTCGCCCCGGAGGGCGCCGAGCGCTGGCAGGCAGAGCCCGGCGAGCGGCTGGTCTACGTCGGCGTGGGCGCCCCCGGCATCAAGCCCTACCTGCGGCTGAGGAACACGCACGGGCTGCGACCGATCCACACCGTCGTCATCGACGAGGGGATCGGCAGCTACGGGAACTGGCGGACCCGCCGCGACGCCTGCAAGCGTCAGGGTGCCCGCGGGCCCTGGCCGACGATCAGGTCCCTCGCCGTCAGCGCGTCGCGCGGTGTGCTGACCCGGGAGCGGTGGACCCTGTACCGGCCGACGACGGAGGGCTGGGAGATCGACTCGCGGGTGGCCTGCGAGTTCCGTCGCGCCTCAGCGGTTCTCACGTCCTCAACCGACTCGGCCGTCTACCTCTGCCAGCCGTGGGTCGACCTCGGCCTGATGGACGAGGAACGGTATCTCGCCCACCTGCGCGACGTGGCCGGCGCGTGCGGTGAGGCCGGACTGCGCTTCCGGGTGCGTCCGCACCCTGCCGAGGACGCCTCTCGCTACAAGGATTTCGAGGTGACCTCCGCGCCCGGGCCCGGCGAGCTGGACCCGCAGGTCGCCGGTGCGGCCGTCGTCCTCGGCACCAGCAGCACCGCACTGCTCAACGTGGCCTCGCTCTTCGGAACGCCCGCGTACCGGGTCGCCGTGGCCGAGCTCGCCCACCTGGACGAGCGGCTCAGCTCGCGCCAGCGGTCGCTGCTGGACGCCTACCTGCCGACGCCGGCGCCGGTGGCGTTCCTCAGCCACCGGCTGTCCCGGTGCGTCCGCTCGGTTCGCGGGACCGAGGGTCGCACGGACCGCAGCACCGGGTCGGTGACCCATCGGCTCCGCTAGCCCTGCCCGGTCTGTTGCCGCACCAGCCCACGCGACGCCCGGGTCGCCGTACGCCCTCGCTCTGCGTCACGGACTGGCGCAGAGCGGCGCCCGACCGACGCTGCCCACCTACGTGCGGCAGCTGTGGGCGCGACGCCACTTCATCCTCGAGTACGCCCGGGCGCGGAACCAGGCGCAGTTCACCGCAACGGCGCTGGGGCAGGTGTGGCAGGTCCTCACACCGCTGCTGAACGCCGCGGTGTTCTACCTCATCTTCGGGCTGCTGGTCCGGACCGGCCGGGGCGTGACCAACTACGTCGCGTTCCTCGTCGTCGGGGTGTTCGTCTTCACCTACACCCAACGCGCCGTGCTGTCGGGCTCGCGCTCGATCGCCGCCAACCTGGGCCTGGTGCGGGCGCTGCACTTCCCGCGGGCCACGCTGCCGCTCGCGTCCACGGTGATGGAGCTGCAGCAGCTGCTCGTCGCCATGGTGGTGCTGGGGGCCATCGTCCTCGCCACCGGCGAGCCGCTCACGCCCAGCTGGCTGCTGGTCGTGCCGGCGCTGGCCCTGCAGACGGTGTTCAACAGCGGGCTCGCGCTGGCCCTCGCACGGGTCACCAGCCGGGTCCGGGACATGGAGCAGCTGCTGCCGTTCGCGCTGCGCTCCTGGCAGTACGCCTCGGGGGTGTTCTTCGTCCTCGAGAACGTCGCCCGCACCGCGCCGACGCCCGTGCGCATCCTGCTGGAGGCCAACCCGGCCGCGGTCTACATCGAGCTGGTCCGGGGCGCGCTGATGGCCTCCCACCCGGTGCCGCCCCACGTGTGGGTGCTGGGCGCGGGCTGGGCCGTGGTCGCGTTCGCCGCGGGGTTCGTCCACTTCTGGCGCGCCGAGGAACGGTACGGACGTGGCTGAGGCGCGGACGACGTACGCCGTGGCCGTGCCCGCGACGCGGGAGGTCGAGCCGGTGCCGACCGTCGTCGTGGACGACCTGCACGTGGTCTACCGGGTCGCCCGCGGAGGGGCCGGCGGCAATGCCGCGGCGGCCCTGCTGCAGCTGGCCCAGGGCCGTCCCCGCCGGCACGTCAGCCAGGTCCACGCGGTGCGCGGGGTGAGCTTCACGGCGTACCGGGGTGAGGCGATCGGCGTCGTCGGCAGCAACGGGTCGGGCAAGTCGACCCTGCTGCGCGCCGTCGCGGGGCTGCTGCCGCCGGCGTCGGGCGCGGTCTACACGCACGGCCAGCCGACCCTGCTGGGGGTCAACGCGGCCCTGATGGACTCGCTCAGCGGTGAGCGCAACGTCGTGCTGGGCTGCCTCGCGATGGGGATGACCCCGGCGCAGGCCCGGGCGCGCTACGAGGACATCGTCGCGTTCGCCGACATCCCGGCCGAGGCGCTGTCGCGGCAGATGAGCACCTACTCCTCGGGTATGGCGGCGCGGCTGCGGTTCGCCATCGCCTCGGCGAGGACGCACGACGTGCTGCTCATCGACGAGGCGCTGGCGACCGGTGACGCGGCGTTCCGCCGCCGCAGCGACGAACGGATCCGCGAGCTGCGTGAGGCGGCCGGCACGGTGTTCCTCGTCAGCCACAGCCCGGAGGCGGTCCGCACCACCTGCCAGCGGGCGCTGTGGGTGGACGCGGGGCGGCTGGTGATGGACGGCAGCGCGGACGACGTCGTGGACGCGTACGAGCGCGCGTCCCGCTGACGCCCTGCCTGACCAGCACGGAAGGGGCTTGCGGCCATTGGGAGCGCGGTCGGTACCGTGGCGGAGGCGACCTCGACGACCACCTCCCCACCGACCGCCCTCGTCGTGGGAGCCACCGGCATCGCCGGACGCGCTCTCTGCGACGAGCTCCAGCAGCACGGCTGGAGCGTGCTGGGGCTCTCACGCCGTGCCCCCGTCGACCTGCCCCGGGTGAGCTCTCCCGTGCTGGCCGACCTCACGGCTCGCCGGTCGCCACGCAGTGGAACGCCCTCACCGACATGACCGACGCCGGGATCCTGGCCGAGCAGATGCTCTGGGCGGCCACCACCCCTGCGGCCCACAACCAGGCCTTCAACATCGCCAACGGCGACGTCTTCCGCTGGCGGTGGATGTGGCCGCGGCTCGCTGCCGCCCTGGGCGTCGAGCCGGTCGGCTTCGACGAGGCGCCCCGGCCACTGGAGCAGCAGATGGCCGCCGCCGGTCCGGTCTATACCGCGCTGGCCGAGCGGGCAGGGCTGCGGGGACCGACGTCACCCGGGTGGCGTCGTGGTGGCACGCCGACGGCGACCTCGGCCGCGACATCGAGTGCCTCACGGACATGACCCGCAGCCGGCTCGCCGGCTTCACCGGCTACCGGTCGACCCTGACCAGCCTTCTCGACCTGTTCGAGCGGCTGGACCGGGAGCGGATCGTCCCCCTGCCGGCCACGTCCGGCAGCCGTCAGGCCTGAGCCTCGCGCGACGGCCGTCCGGGGGGCGCCACGAACGCAGGACGGTCGCTGCGCGACGCCGGGCATCGCCTCGACAGGCCCGCGGGCGTGCCTCTGCGACCCGCCTCGGATGGCGGGTCGCGGGGCGGGGCAGCTACAGGTGCCAGGTCACCCCGGTCGCGGTGACGGTCGCGGTGTAGCCCTTCTGGTGCACGATCGTGTGGTGCCGCGGGCAGAGCAGGGCCAGGTTCAGCAGGTCCGTCGGGCCCCCGTCGCACCAGTGCCAAACATGATGGGCGTCGCACCAGGATGGGGGCCTCGAGCAGCCCGGGAAGGTGCACCCCTGGTCCCGGATCCACAGTGCCTGCACCTGTTTCGGGGACGCCAGCCGGACCGTCCGGCCCAGGTCGAGCACCTCGCCCTGCGAGCCGAGGACGGCCGGGATGATCGCGGCGTCGCAGGCCATCCGCCGCACGGTCTCGGGGGCGAGCAGCTCCCCGGTCAGCGTCGTCCCGGCGCCGGTGCGGCTCGAGCAGGTCCTGGTAGCCCATCGTGACCACCACCGCCGCCTTGGCGGTGGTCGGCGCGGACCCGCCCGCGGCCGCGGCGCGCCGGCAGACCTCGACCAGGGCATCCGCCCGGCGCTGGTCGCTGGTGCGCAGGTCCGACCCGTGCTCGGTGCGACGGTTGCGGTGCGGCCAGCGGCCCGAGGATCGCCTCCAGCACCGCCCGGCCTTCGGGGTCCAGCCGCAGCCGGTACTCCGCCATCCCGTCATCGGCGTACGGCTGGGACAGCGACCGGCCGTGCTTGAGCTGGTCCTCGCGGCGCTGGAACTCGGCCAACCGCCCGTACTTCGCGATGACCCGCGGGCGCAGCGCCCGGATCTCCCGCGGCCCGTCGGACTCCGCGATCGCCACGAACCCGCCCAGCACCGTCTCCGCACACGCCGGGGTCAGCCGGTGCAGCAGCTTGTCCATCTCGCCCAACGCCACCGCCGCGTTGCGCACCGGCACCCGCGCGCCCAGCACCGCCTCGCGCAACACGCCGTTGCAGGGCTTGGCAACCCCCTCGGCCACCCGCACCAGCGCAGCCGCACCACCGGCCCGGTAGGACGGTCCCCACTGCCGCACCCACCCTGCCGAGGACGCCGCATCCGAGGCCCGGACATCCCCACGCGACAGCCCCTGGTCCAGCACACCGACCTGAGCCGCCTCCGTCAGCATCTTCAGCTCGTCCAGCTCGGCGAACATCGGCCCCAACCGGTCGGACCCGGCCTGGTGCAACCGGCCCAGCAGCCCGACGCAACGCCGAGAGCCCGGCGGCCACCGCCGCCCAGTCCGACTCGAAGCAGGTCCCCTCCATGACCTCACTCTAGCCGCGACCACCGACAGGCCTCGGCGGCGAAAAGCGCTGTCCATAATGCGCATTCGCGACATGTGAGTACTCGCAGGACGGTTCGACGCACTCGTGAGCCGGGAGCATCGGTGCAGCCGCGTCGGCCACGCGACGTACGGCGCGACAGACGCCTCGACCGGCCCGCATCACAGCCCCCCGACGTCAGCGGCTCAGACGGGCGTGATGCGCAGGACGACACGGCTCGCCTGCCCCGACCTCACGAGCCGCTCTATCGCCATCACGATGCGGAACTCGAGGCCGTACTTGCGTCGGATGCCGCCGGTCAGGCGATCCCTGTCCTGTGGCTCCGAGCGGATCTCGACCACTCCCGCGACGGGCTCGGCGCCCTCGTCCACCCGCCCCCTGCGGCTGCACGGGACCATCTCGACGCGCGGGTTGTGGCGGAGTCGCTTGACCTTGCCGCTTCCCTCGGGAGTGGTGACGACCAACGCGTCACCGTCGCGCGCGACCCACACGGGTGTTGAGACCCGCTCGCCGGATCGCCGAAACGTCGTGAGGGAGACGAACTTGGCGTCACCCAGGTCTGTGAAGGTCGGTGTGGTGGGCACGGGCCGACAGTACCTTCGCCGATGACCCTCTGGTCACACCCCACGCTGAGCAGCGCGGGTCGCGCGGCCCAGGGCCACGGCGACGTCAGCGCGCCATACGCGCTCCATGTCCTCGTGCTTCACGTGCCCGATGCCGTGACGTCGGACCCGGTGGGCGGCGGGGCCGGCTCAGCGTTGATCCGTGCGAGGGTGCGGACCGAGGGGACGAGCAGGGTCATCAGCGCGATCAGGGCGTAGGCGACGGCCGAGTACACGAGCACGGTGCGGGGTTCGGCGACGCTGACGACCCAGCCGAAGAACGTGGCACCCAGCGGTATCGCGATGAAGGACCCGAGCATGTCGTAGCTCGACACCCGGGACAGCGCCTCGGTGGGCACGTGCTCCATCATCGCGACGTTCCAGCCGGTGCCGAAGATCTCCAGGCCTGCGCCGGCGAGCAGCGCCGCCACCATCAGCGGCACCGTCGCCGGGTGCACCCCGAGGATGCTGAGCGGGACCACCATGACGCTCACTGCCAGCATGCCCACCAGCAGCGGGCGGCCGATCCGCAGCCGCATCAGGACCACGGTCATGAGGATGCCGCCGGCGGCCTCCGCGCTGAGGACCATGCCCCAGCCGCGCGCGCCCAGCGCATCAGGATGCTCGCTGGCCACCACGGGTCCCAGCACGATCCAGGCGCCGGCGTGGATCGCGTTGATGAAGCCGAACGCCAGGACGATCACCCACAGCCAGGTCCGAGAGGTGAACTCCGACCATCCTGCACGGAGGTCAGCCAGCATCGAGGTCGTGCGGCCGGCTGCGCGCGGCAGCCGGATCCGGGAGAAGCAGGCGATGGCGACGACGAACGTCAGCGCGTCGACCGCGAGCGCCCACCCCGGGCCGGGCCCCACGACCAGTGCGCCACCCACGACGGGCCCTCCGATCATGGCGGAGCTGCGGACGAACGACATCAGCGCAGTGGCCTGCTGCAGGTGCTGGTGTGGGACGAGCTGGGGCACCAGTCCCTGCATCGCGGGCATGGTGAAGGCCATGGCCGCGCCGTTGATGCCCTCCAGCACGAGCAGGCGCGGGATGGAAGCCGCTCCCGTCAGGAACAGGGTCGCCACCGCTGCCTGGGTCACCGCGGTGAGCGCGTACGTCGACTGGATGATCACGGCGCGCGGCAGCCTGTCCGCCAGCACTCCCCCGATGACGAGAAAGGCGATCTGGCAGACGCTGAAGACGGCCATGACCAGTCCCAGGTCCTTCGCCGTACCGATCTGCAGCACGGCGAAAGCCAGCGCCACTGCGGTCATCGACGACCCGACCGTCGACACCGCCCTCCCGATGAAGAACCACCGGAACCGCCTGTCCTCCAGGACGGCGATGTCATCGCGCAGCGTCATCGTCCCGCATCCCCCCGCAGCTCCCCCTCGTGCACCTCGCGAACCTACGCCATGCACACGCTCAGGGTGGCTCTGCCGCGATGGCGTCCCGGGCGTATGGCGCCCTGATGCGGCTGGCCCGCCCGCTCACCACGGTGGCCAAGGCCATCGCGGAGCCTCGTCGTCGACGCCTGCGGTCCCACGTGCCCGTCCGGACGTGGGTCGGTCGACACGAGCGGCCCGTCGGGGGAGGAGGTAGACAGCGCAGCCGATCAGTGCGGCCACAGACGCCAGGATCGCCACAGCGAGAACGCTGCCGCCGATGCCGTCGACCAACAGGATCAGAGGGTTGAACAGGTTGTCCCCATCCACGATCCGCACGCCGTGGCGCACTCCGAACCGCCAGCCCCACACGGCCGCCACAGCCACCAACGCGGACATGCTCAACCACCCGGCCAGGAGTGCCGCGATCCTGGTTGAGCGCTGGAACGACCCGGCCTCCCGATCCGACACGGTCACCCCTCCTCATCGCCCGACACGGTCACTGGGACGGACGGTAGAGCAGACCGCCGATGCCGTCCGAGGTCTCGAGGATGCGTGATCCCTTCGTTGTCGGTGACCGGACGAAAACCTCCCTCGGCACCCATGCGGTGGAGAGGCACTCGGCTAGCGTCGGGTCATGATCGTGAAGGTCTGCGTGAACGGCGCGCGCGGCGCCGAGGAGCACCCGCGGCTCGCGACGGACACGTCCGTCCTGGCTGAGGAAGCGAGAGCCGCCGTGGCCGCTGGGGCCGGGGCCGTTCACGTGCACCCGAAAGGGCTGGACGGGCAGGACTCCCTGGCCGCCGATGCCGTCGCCTCCGTCGTGGAGACGGTACGGAGCGCCTGCCCGGGCGTTCCGGTCGGGGTGACGACGGGTGCGTGGGCCGCCCCGAGACCGACCGAACGCCTCGCGGCGATCCGGTCGTGGTCGGTGCTGCCGGACTTCGCCTCGGTGAACTGGCACGAGGACGGCGCGGATGCCGTCGCGCAGGTGCTGCTCGATCGCGGTGTCGGCGTGGAGGCCGGGATCTGGCACACGGCCGGGCTCGACTCGTGGGTTGCGTCGCCGCTTCGGAGCCGGTGCCTCCGGGTGCTCGTCGAGCTGCCTGACATCGGTGACGTCGACGAGATCGGGCGTCGGGCGAGCTCCCTCGTCTCCGCGGTGGGCAGGTACGAGCCACACGTGCCGGTGCTGCTGCACGGGGAAGGCGCCAGCGCGTGGCCGGCGCTGAGACTGGCGATCGAGCTCGGGCTGGACACCCGCATCGGCCTGGAGGACACGCTCGTCCTTCCGGACGGCCGCGTCGCGTCAGGCAACGCTGAGCTGGTGGACGTCGCCTGGGCGTTGATCCGCGGTGAGCATGCCGGGAAGGCGCCCCCGTGAGGGGTGAGTCCTCGCGTCCGACGACGGTCCAGCCCGCAGCACCTCAACGAGAGGCGATGCCTGACCTCAGTGGAGCGAGATCCAGTACCGACGCTTGCGGCCCAGGTCCGTGTCGCGCACGTCCTCCAGCACTCCCCCGTTGCGCTCGATGGTGAGCGCCGAGGCGACGTTGTCCTCGTCGCAGGTGAGCAGGACCCGGTCCATGCCGAGCGCCCGTGCCTGCGGCAGGACGGCGCCGAGTGCCCAGGTGGCCAGGCCCTGCTTCCGGGATGACGGCCGCACGCTGTAGCCGATGTGTCCGCCGACGTGGAGCAGGAAGTCGTTGAGCTCGTGGCGCAGGTCGATGGCTCCGACGACGGCACCCTGCTCGACGATCCACCAGTACGTCGCGTGCACGCGGCCTTCGTCCACGGGACGGGACCGGTCCGACTGACGGTGCAGCCGCTCCACCCAGTCCGAGAACCCCTGAGGCGTGTCGACGTCGTCGGCCGGGCTCAGGCCGGCTCCGTCCTGGTGCGCATCGGGACCCCAGTCGTCACGCGCGGCGAGCCAGGAGTCGCGCAGCTGCACGGTGGGGACGACCAGTTCAGGCATGAGCCGCATCCTAGGGGCGCAACCGGCCACCCGGACGGGTCTGCGCGCAGCCTCGCCGGGGCTTCCTCACCCCCGTGCCTCGCGGCGTCGGTTCGCTACCGACCGGACCCGCGGGTCAGCAGGTCGGCGAGGGCTTCGTCGAGGTCGGGATGGGCAAACTGAAACCCCTGGGCCACCAGCCGTGAGGGGGCCGCGCGGCGGCCGGTGAGGGCCAGGGCGGGGTCGGTGCGGAGCAGGACCGCGCCCAGGCGCACCAGCGCGACGGGCGTCGGCGGGGCCGGCGGCCGGTGCAGGCCCGCGCGGAGCGCGCCCATCAGATCTGTATTGCGCACCGGGTGAGGCCCGGTCGCGTGAATGACACCCTCCATGGCAGGCCGCTTCTGCGGGTCAAGCGCCTGTCGCACGATCGCGAGCCAGTCGTCGATGTGGATCCAGCTGACCCACTGCCTGCCACTGCCGACACGGCCTCCAAGCCCCCACCGCGCGAGCGACAGGAGCCTGTCCAGGGCCGGGGTGTCCCGGTCAAGCACGATGCCGGTCCGCAGCACGACGAGGCGATCGGTGTGGGCTCCCGTGACCGAGGCCTCCCACGCCGTCGCCACTCCCGCCATCTGAGCAGGGCCCTGCGCTGCCGGTGCCGTCTCGTCCAGCACGTCGTCCCCTGCATCGCCGTAGATGGCCAGGGTGCTGGCCTGCACCCAGACGGGAACCGGCTGGGCCAGGGTCGCACTCGCCTCGACGAGAGCGCGGGTGGGCTGGACCCGTGACTCGGTCAGCAGTCGGATGTTCGCCGGCGTGGGTCGGCGGTCGACCAGCTCGCCAGCGAGGTTGACCACCGCACTGCCTTCGAGCTCGGTGCGCCAGGCACCCACCGTGCGGCCGTCCCACTCCACCTGGCGGAACCGCCCAGGACGCTTCCGGCGGGTCAACACCACCACGTCGTGCCCGTGTTCGTGGAGGTCGTCGCAGAGCCTGCGCCCCAACGCCCCGGCGCCCCCGGCGATGACGACCCTCACAGCGAGACCTGCACCATCTGCACGAACTTCATGCGCGGATCCTGACAGGCTCGATGGACAGGAGGTGGCGGGTTGACCGCGTACCGACACCTCGTGTCGCCGAGCTCCGTCTCGCACCTACCCGCTGACCAGAGCGACCTTGTCCTGGAGCAGGCTCATCGCGAGCTGGCCGAGGCGCGTCGGTCGGCGTACCCGTCCAGCAGGGCCGCCAGGTCATCGGGCGTGGCGCCGGCGGCGAGGGCGTCGCGCACGATGTCGGCCTGGGAGGCCGGGGTGAGACCGGCCACGGGCTGGTCCCGGTCGAGGTTGGTGGGGAACGGATACCCCTCCGCGGCCGCGGCCAGAGCGTTGGCGAGCGCCACGTCGGGCATGCCGGCAGCCTTCCGCTGCAGCAGCACCGGGTAGACCGCGCGGGCCACGCGGTCCCGGTCCACCGCCTCCATCGCCCGGCCGAACGCGGAGGAGACCTGCAGCAGGTTGGCCACGCGCTGAATGTCAGCCGTCACGTTGGTGCCCGCGCCGTGGAAGAGCGCGGGGTTGAAGAAGACGGCGTCACCCTTGGCCAGCGGGAGCTGCACGTAGCTCTGCTCGAAGTACGTGCGGAACTCGGGGAGCCGCCAGGCGAGGTAGCCGGGGACGTACTGGTGGGAGTAGGGCAGGTACATCGTCGGCCCGCTCTCGACCGGCATGTCCGAGTGGGCGACGGCGCCCTGCAGGGTCAGCACGGGTGACAGCAGGTGCACGTGCGTCGGGTAGCGCTCCACGACGTCGTTCTCGAGGAACCCCAGGTGGTAGTCGCGGTGCGGGTCCTGTGCCTTGCCGCCCGGGCGGACGACGTTGACCTGGGACGTGACCTGGTAGCCGGGTCCGAGCCACGCCCGGGACACGAGCGCGAGGATGTCGTTCGCGTAGTAGTCGACGAACGTGTCCGGGTCGCGCACGGCCAGCTTCTCCAGCGCGTTCCAGACGCGGTCGTTGGCGCCGGCCTTGGCGAAGTGGTCGCCCACGGGTCCCCCACCGGCGCGCTCGTCGGCGATGATCGCGTCGAAGGCCGCGGTCGCCCGATCCACGACCGCACGATCGGGGAACGCGTCCCGGATCGCCAGTACGCCGGGACCGTCGGTCAGCGCGCGCACCAGCTCGGCCGCGACCGTCTCCTCGCCGTCCGGCCTCCGCACCTCGTCACGAAGCCGAGCGGCGTCGTAGACCACGACGTTGTCCACCACGTCGACCGCGAGAGGGAAGCCGTCGGGGTCGGTGCGCTGCGCGACGATCCGGACGAGCTCGTCGAGGTCGCAGTCGGTCGCCCGTAGCCTCGCGGCGTCGTGGATGCGGGTTCGGGGAGCGGACATGAGGTGCCTCCGGTGATGACGCGGTACCAGGTGATGCCTTTCACGCTAGGCCTGGCACGACGCATGCGGCGCCCCGAGAACACCTCAAGAACACCTCATCGACACGACGGGCCGACCGATCGCCAGGGAACCGCGTCCCGTCGCCGGCTCGCGGCCATCGCCCTGCACCGTGGAGCACGCGGTCGAGGCCAGCCTCGTCGCGGAGGCCTGCACCCACTCCTGGAGAGAGCACCGACCCACTCGCCTCGCCGAGCTCCGCTGATTCGGCGCCTGCACGTTCCACCCGGCACCGGCAAACAAGCTCCCCGGCCAGGGTTCGCTCTTGGACCGGGGTTCGTCACTTTCCTACGGCCCCGGGCGGAGTCCCGGGCGTGGGCTTGAGTCGCGGCTGCGGCTTGTGATCTCGCCGGTCTGCCGTTGATACGAGAAGCGCCTACGGCCGGTCAGCGTTGCACCAGGGCGCGCGTGTAGCGAATGCGGTACCAGCGCTGGGCCACCAAGGCGGCGGGAAAGGCGAACCGCCAGCGGCCAACCCCAGGTCGCGTCAGGGACCGCAACGTGAGCCACACGCTGCCGTCCTGGTGACGATGGACGATGAAGGCTTCCTCTCCGGTCACCGGGTGCCCAGCGCGCGTGCCGTAGGCGAAGCCGCACCGGTCGGGACCCTCGACGACTGACACCACCTGCACCGGCTCCCGGAGCCGGAACGGGCCCAACGAGGCCACCAGGGTGTAGTTCTGCCCCTTGCCTGACTCGCGCACCCTCGCCACCCTCGGCGGGCTGGACGGTGAATCCGCTGCGGGTCTTGACGGCCCACTCCTGTACTGCCGCAGCCGCGGTTTCCCAGTGCCGTTCCCCGTGCCCGATACGGGTCGTCTGTTCGTGGGAGCGGTATCCCGGCGGGCGGGACGGCCACGTCGGATCCTCAACGCATGTCGCGCCCACCTCGGAGTAGCTCAGGGCTGCCGTCACGCGCACCGGTCCACGAGGCCGGTCCGCATCACGCTGGGGGCCGTCTCCACGGAGTGATCCTGACAGGTTCGATGGCGATACACGGTTCGGGTGGGACCTCGCTCGGTCACGCTCCCGTCCCGGTGGGTGCGCTCGGCAAACTACCGGTCCAACCAAGCGCCGCGAGTCGGCGTACTCGACGATCCTGAGTGCCTCCGACGGACGGGTTGGTCCGCCGATCAACAACGAGGTCGCCGCCACGCCTCTATGGTTCACGCTGACGAGTCTCAGGGGGGTCGGTATGGGGACAGGCTCACGGCCTGGGTGGGTTGCTCCACCGAACTGGCCGCTCGCACCGGAAGGGTGGTCCCCTCCGCAGGGGTGGCGACCTGACCCCGCCTGGCCGCCTCCGCCACCGGGTCACCAGTTCTGGGCGCATGCGCCCCGCAACCGCTGGCTGGTCGTGGGAGTCGTGCTCGCCTGCACGGTCGCGCTGGTGCCGGTCGGCGTACTCGCCGCGGTCCTGGTGGCCGCCGCCGGCTTCGACGTCCCCGTCGACTTCCCGCCCGGCGACGTCTACGCGTTGACCGTCACCAACGACACCCGAACCCCCGTTGAGGCGTTCAGGTGTGACGACGCGCGATGCCTACGCGGGGTCGAGAACCAACCGATCCGGGCGGACGAGCAGGACACGAAGGCGTTCAACGAGGACGAGTACGCCCCGGACCCCGTGGGTGTCAGCGACCCCGGCACCCATCGCCTCCTGGGCTGCCTGACCCCGCCGAGCAACCCGTCCTCCTCCCGGCCGCTGGCAACCACGTCGGTTGCGGTCAGCACCCTGCACCCGTGCGGGGGCGCCTCGGAGCGCACGCACCCGGTCGTTCGCTTCTACGACCCTCTTCGCAGTCAGAGCCCCGCCGCGGGGTCGGTGCGGTAAGCGCGGCCGGGCGGGCGAGTGGGCCGGCAACTGCGGGTCGTCCCACGGTCGTCGCCGGTGAGACCTCGTGTCGTTTGTCCACACGGGTGCTGACACCACCGACTACGAGGACCAACTCCTGGACGTCGAGTCGACCAGCGCGTCCGCGCTTCTCGACGTGTGCGCAGCCATCCACGCCGTGGATGCGGTCATCGCCCGCAACCCTGGCGACTACGACTGGGAACGGGACGCGGCCTCGGGGCATAGCGCGCCTCGGCCCGGTTCAGCTCGCTGACAGGCGATGCCCCAGCCGTCCTGACCCAGGCGACCGTTTACAGCAGGGCTTCAGCCTGAGGCTCGAAGCAGATCAGCCCACGGCTGGCGGCGGTCCTGGAGATGAAGTCGACGCTGGCGGCCGCCAGGACCATCCGCGTTGGCTCCACCGCCTGAGCAGCAGACGCAGGATCGCGCTGCCCATCCAGGGCGAAACCACCAGTCCGAGGACGACGTCGCGCCACGCGAAACCGTCCCAGAGCAGGTGAACCACGGTGATCACCGTGACCCCCAGACCGACCCATACGGCCGCGTCCCACGCCCAGTCCCGCCAGGACGAGGCGAGGAGGTCATCCACGTTCTCCCGGTACCCGTGCAGGTACGCCCGGAAGCGGCTCCTCCACCGGGGCGGTGCGTCCTGGACGGGTTGCCGGTGAACCGTGCCGGTCCGGTCCGCGCGCTGGAAGGGCACGAGGAGCAGAAGGACCACGGAGATCAGCAGCAGGGCGATCGCGGCGCTCCCGAACGGTTCGTACGACGCCGCGCAGTCCGGATGAGGCATCAGGTTCCGGTCGTGGAACAGGGCACGACCGCAGTAGACCCACTCCCCGCCGGGTTCGATTCCCGACGGAGCCGTGCCCAGCAGCAGTCCGAGGAGCCCGGTGAGCAGGGCCGCACCAGCCAGGCGCAACCGCCTCACCGACGCACCCGTCTGATGGCCATCCGCGGCATCCCCTTGCTGTTGCCGCGGGACAGCGCGCAGCACGGCCGTCGTACCCCTGCGGGCGCCAGTCGTTGCGCAGTCGTCGCCCCCTGGGTCTGCCACGGCCCCATGATCGCCTAATCGTCCGACACCCGTCGGCCAGTCAGCAGAACATGACCCTCAGCTCTCCCCCGGCGGTGGCAGTTCCTCCCCAGGCGGGCGCGCCTTGCATGGTAAGGCGGCAACGGACGGATCCTCGTGCTCGATCTCGTGGACGCACTCGGAGCATCGTTCTTGCGTGCCGTCCGCTGGCGGGATGTGTTCGCGCCAGCCGTGCCCGCGCACAGGGCAGTCGCCGAAGTAGGGGTACCGCTGCCCCTCCGGAAGGTGTCTGCGTAGCCATCCGAGCCAATCCACGTGCGCACCGTACGGCGTGAAGTGCGCCGGGTCCGTCACCCCTGGGCGGTCGCGTTGATGGCGGGATCTCGGACAGCGTCGGGATCAGTCCGGGGGCGATGGCAGGCCCGGCGTCGTCGAGGGTGCCGATGAGGGCGGTGAACCTGAGTCGGGGGGCTCGTCGGCCCATCTGGCGTCCGGTGACACCGTCGGGCATCGCAGCTTGGACGGACAAGCGGTGGTCGGCCAACCCACCGCCACCCTGTATTCCCGGCACGAGTCGCGGACTACCTGCCGCCGCTGTCACCGGTCGCGGGCCCGGGGCAGAACCAACCTCCGACGCGCTGCGCCACCGGCAGGTCACACTGCGAGGAAACCGAACGCTCCCCCGACGGTCCCGACTGCGCGAACGCGTGCGCCGCGACACCGGCCGACGACGCAGCCACTACCAGAACCGCTGCGACCGCGACCCTCTTCGCCCGACCCTGCACGAGGCCCTCCCGCGGTCCCGCCCCGAATACCGGACCCCGACCGTAGGACCGGCCGAGTTCGCGGTCAAGGACGCGCGGTGCGCGGTGCGCGGTTCAATCCTGGTGACACCTCGTGACGTAGGTGGTGACACTTCGTGTCGTTCCTGCTGACACTCCGGTGTCGCTTCACACCACACGGAAGTCGGCTAGAAGTTGGTCGCCATGTTGGTGAAGCGGCTGTAGTGGCCCTGGAAGGCGACGACGATCGTGTCGGTGGGGCCGTTACGGTGCTTGGCCACGATCAGGTCGGCCTCGCCCTCACGCGGGGACTCGCGCTCGTAGAGCGACTCGCGGTGCAGCAGGATCACCATGTCGGCGTCCTGCTCGATCGAGCCGGACTCACGCAGGTCGCTCATCTGCGGCTTCTTGTCGGTGCGCTGCTCGGGACCACGGTTGAGCTGGGACAGCGCGATGACCGGCACCTCGAGCTCCTTGGCCAGCAGCTTGAGCGCACGGGAGAACTCCGAGACCTCCTGCTGGCGCGACTCGACCCGCTTGCCCGAGCTCATCAGCTGCAGGTAGTCGATGATGACCAGCTTGAGGTTGTGCCGCTGCTTGAGCCGGCGGCACTTGGCGCGGATCTCCATCAGCGACATGTTGGGGCTGTCGTCGATGAACAGGGGCGCGTCGGAGACCTCGCCCATGGTGCGGGCGAGGCGGGTCCAGTCCTCGTCGCGCATGGTGCCCTTGCGCATGTGCTGCAGCTGGATGCCGGCCTCGGCGGACAGCAGACGCATGGTGATCTCGGTGCGGCTCATCTCGAGGCTGAACACGACGGTGGCGTGCTTGTGCTTGATCGCCGCGGACCGGGCGATGTCGAGCGCCCAGGTCGACTTGCCGACCGCCGGCCGCGCGGCCACGACGATCATCTGGCCCGGGTGCAGGCCGTTGGTGAGGGCGTCGAAGTCGGTGAAGCCGGTGGGCACGCCGACCATGTCGCCGCTGGACCCCGAGGCGTGCTCGATCTCGTCGACGGTGGCCTCGAGCACGTCGCCGAGGATGTGGTAGTCCTCGCCGCCACGCTTGTCGGCCACCTGGTAGATCTCGGCCTGCGCGGCGTTGACGATGTCCTCGACGTCGCCGCCGCCCTGGCCGTAGCCCATCTGGACGATGCGGGTGCCGGCGTCGACCAGCCGGCGCAGCACGGCCCGCTCGGCCACGATCTGGCCGTAGTACCCGGCGTTGGCCGCGGTGGGGACCGAGGCGATCAGCTGGTGCAGGTAGGCCTGACCGCCGACCCGCGACAGGTCGCCACGCTTGGTCAGCTCGTCGGAGACGGTGATCGCGTCGGCCGGCTCGCCGCGGCCGTAGAGGTCGAGGATCGCGTCGTAGATCAGCTCGTGCGCCGGGCGGTAGAAGTCGTTGCTCTTGACCGTCTCGACGCAGTCGGCGATGGCGTCCTTGGACAGCAGCATGCCGCCGATGACGCTCTGCTCGGCGTGGACGTCCTGGGGTGGCACCCGGTCGTCGGGCCCGTCGCTGCGTCCGGAGTAGCTGCTCACGTCAAGCTCGGCGATCGACACGCAGCAGTCCTCTCGAAACCTCAGTGGCGTCCTCTGTCGCACAGCACATCAGAAGGGTCTGACACCCTCCGGCGACCCGCCGTCCACCCTCATCGGGGTGAGGACCCACGCTAGGTCCCGCGCTCCCGGACACCAAACACAGCCTGTGGATAACTTGGGGACAAGATGTGCAGCGCGCCGGGGTGCTGTGTGCACAGCCTGGGGACAACCCTGTGAATTGAGCAGGGATTCTGCGGCCGCCACGCATGGCGACGTGCAGGAACGCCATCCACCGCCTGTGGACGGGGAAAAAGTTCGGGCGTGTCCCGTCCACAGGCCTCTACAGCAAAAGACGTAGACGCTAAGGCGCCTCAGCCGCGGCCCCCGGTCCTACACTCCGCGGCGTGCCCACCCCCTCCGCGCCGCTGCTCGAGGCGGTCCGCGCCGCCCTCGCGGACGCGGCCGACCCGGCCAGGGCACCGGCCCAGCAGGCCTACATGAAGTCGGCCCTGCCGTTCCGCGGGATCACCGCGCCCCGCCTCGCGGCGACCCTGCGCCCGATCCTGGCCGACCCGGCGTACCGGCTCGGCACCCGGCGCGAGTGGGAGGCGACGGTCCGGGCCCTCTGGGACGGCGCGTCGTACCGGGAGGAGCGCTACGCCGCGCTGGCGCTGACCGGCCACCGGCTCTACCGCGCGCACCAGGACCCCGACGCCGTCCCGCTCTACCGGCACCTCGTGGTCACCGGCGCCTGGTGGGACTACGTCGACCAGATCGCGGCCCAGCGGATCGGGCCGATCCTGCGCGCCCACCCGGGCACCGAGCCCGCGCGGATGCGCGCATGGGCCCGGGACGACGACCTGTGGGTGCGCCGGACCGCCATCCTGTGCCAGCTCGGCAGCCACGAGGCGACCGATGTGTCGCTGCTGCTGGACTGCATCGGGCCCAGCGTCGAACGCCGGGAGTTCTTCCTCGCCAAGGCCATCGGCTGGGCGCTGCGCCAGTACGCCCACGAGGGGCCCGAAGCCGCCGACCGGGTGCGTCAGGTGGTCCGCTCGTACGGCGACCGGATGGCCCCGCTCTCCCGCCGCGAGGCACTCAAGCACCTCGGGTGACGCGGCCCCAGCGGCGGGAGAACGGCCCCCGGATCTCGACCGTGACGGCGGGCGCGGAGACGACTCCCCGCGGTCCCTACGCTGCACGGGTGAGCACATCGGTCAGCCAGCAGCGCGACATCCTGCGCCTCGCGGTGCCCGCCTTCCTCGCCCTGGTCGCCGAGCCGCTCTTCCTGCTGGCCGACTCGGCGATCGTCGGGCACCTGGGCCTGGCCCCGCTGGCCGGCCTCGGCGTGGCCAGCGCCGCGCTCGTCACCGCGGCCAACCTGTTCGTGTTCCTCGCCTACGGCACCACCAGCGTCGTCGCCCGCCAGCTCGGCGCCGGCTCCGAACGCGCGGCGGTCGGGGCCGGGGTCGACGGCCTCTGGCTGGCCCTCGCGCTGGGCGTCCCCACCGCCGCGCTGGTGGCGGTGTGCGCCGCGCCGATCTGCGGGCTGTTCGGCGCCTCGCCGGACGCCCTGGCCCAGGCGGTGACCTACCTGCGAATCTCCGCCGCGGGCATCCCGGCCATGCTCGTGGTCCTCGCGGTCACCGGTGTCCTGCGTGGCCTGCAGGACACCCGGACGCCGCTGCTGGCCTCGGTCATCGGCTTCGGCGCCAACATCGTGCTGAACCTCGTCCTGGTCTACGGCCTGGGCCTCGGCATCGCCGGTTCCGCACTCGGCACCGTCCTCGCCCAGACCGGCATGGCGGCCGCGCTCGTCGCCGTGGTCACCCGCCGGGCCCGCGCGCTGGACGCGAGCCTGCGACCGCACCCCGGGCGGGTGCTGGGGGCGGCGACGGACGGCCTGCCGCTGCTGGTCCGCACGGTCGCCCTGCGGGCCGTGTTCGTCGTCACCACCTGGGTGGCCGCCGGGCTGGGCGACGTGCCGGTGGCCGCCTACCAGGTGTCGGTGACGGTGTGGAGCTTCCTCGCGTTCGCCCTCGATGCCCTCGCCATCGCCGGGCAGGCCCTGACCGGGAAGGCGCTCGGCGCCGGCGACGTCACCAGCGCCCGCTCCGCCACCCGGACGATGACGTGGTGGGGCGTCCTCGGCGGCGCCGTCCTCGGGGCGGTGGTGCTGGCGCTGCACCAGGTGCTGCCACCGCTGTTCACCCCGGACCCCGCGGTGCAGCAGGCGCTCGCCGCGGCCCTCGTGGTCGTCGCCCTCTCGCAGCCCCTGTCGGGGCTCGTGTTCGTCCTGGACGGCGTGCTCATCGGCGCCGGCGACGGGCGGTGGCTGGCCGGCGCCCAGCTGGCCGTGCTCGTGGTCTACCTGCCCCTGGTGCTCTGGGTGCGTGCCTCGCAGACCGCGCTGCTGGCCGGTTCGGACACCGCCGCCACGCAGGCGCACGCCGTCACCGTGCTCTGGTGGGCGGTGGTGGCGTTCATGCTGCTGCGCGGCCTGGCCCTGGGGTGGCGCGCCCGCGGCGACGCCTGGCTGGTGACCGGCGCCGCGCGCTGACCCCGGCCCAGCACAGACCCCGGCCATCTCCCGCCGACCCGGGTCATGGGCTCCGGCAGGAGGGGTGGACACGCGCGCGCCGAGCCGCGACGCTGGGCGCCCGCCCTCCTCCACCACCGGGAGCAGCCATGAGGATCGGACTGATCGGCACGGGACGGATCGGCGGCTTCCACGCCGAGACCATGCGGGCGGTGGACGGTGTCGACGCGGTGCTGGTCGCCGACGCCGACGCCGGTCGGGCCCGCGCGATGGCCGAGACCGCCGGCCTCCAGGCCGTGCCGGACGTCGACGCGCTGTACGCCGAGGGGATCGACGGGGTGGTGGTCACGGCGGCCACGAGCGCCCACGCCGCCCTCGTGCACCAGGCGCTCGAGCACGGTGTCCCCGTGTTCTGCGAGAAGCCGGTCGCCCTCGACGTCCCCGGCACCCGCGAGGTCGTCGCCCACGCCGAGGCCAGCGGCGTGCCGGTGCAGGTGGGTTTCCAGCGCCGGTTCGACCTCGGCTACCGGGCCGCCAAGCAGGCCCTGGAGGACGGCGACCTCGGCTGGCTGCACACGGTGCGGGCGGTGACCGGTGACGCGAGCCCACCGCCGGCGGCGTACCTCCCGACGTCCGGCGGCCTGTTCCGCGACTGCAGCATCCACGACTTCGACATCCTGCGCTGGCTGACCGGCCGCGAGGTCGTCACGGTCAGCGCGTGGGGCACCAACCGGGGCGCCGACTTCTTCACCGAGTCCGGCGACGTCGACACCGCCGTGGCCCTGCTGCGGTTCGACGACGACCTGCTCGGCACGGTGACCGCCACCCGCTACAACGGCGCCGGGCACGACGTGCGGCTCGAGGTCTGCGGGTCACGGGACGCACGGTTCGTGGGCCTGGACGACCGCGCGCCGATGCCGACCGCCGAGCGCACCATCTCCTGGCAGCGGGCGACGCCCTATGCGACGTTCCTCGAGCGGTTCCACGACGCGTACGTCGCGGAGCTGACCTGCTTCGCCGACGTCGTCGCCGGCCGGACGCCGAGCCCGTGCAGTCCGGCCGAGGCGCTCGAGGCGCTCTACGTCGCCGAGGCGTGCGAGCTGTCCCGGCACCGCGGGCTGCCGGTCGACGTGGCCGAGGTGAGGGAGTCGACCGACCTGCCCGGGGCTACAGCTCGCCGGTGAGGAACTGCGCCCGGCCGTGGCCGAAGCTCCAGTCCTCGTCGGTGTTCTCCACGACGGTGACCATGACGTCGTCGGGCCGGATGCCGCAGCGACGCTCGAGCTGCTCGCAGACCAGCCGGTAGAAGGCGACCTTCTGCTCGCGGGGCCGGGGCCGGCTGGTGACCTGGATGACCACCACGTCGGCCGAGCGCTCGATGCCGAGCCCGGTGTCCTGCACGACCAGCCGGGAGGCCTCGTGCTCGTGGACCACCTGGTACCGGTCGCGCTCGGGCACCTCGAGGGCCTGCACGACCGCGGCGTGGACCGCGTCGAGCAGCGCGCCGACCTGCTCGGTCGACCGCCCGGCGACGAGGTCCACGACGACCAGCGGCACGCTCAGACCCTGACGCCGAGCACCGAGCACTTGGCCCCCAGCATCACCGTCTGGGCGGTGCTGCCGAGCATCAGCTTGCCGACCGCCGAGCGCTTCTTCAGCCCGACGACGACGAGGCTGGCGCCCGCCGCGTCGGCCGCGGCGAGGATCTCGTCGGCCGCGTCACGGGCCTGCTCCTTGTGCTGCACCTCGACGTCCACCCCCTCACCCTTGATGTCGGCGACCATCCGCGACAGGGCCGAGGTCTGCGGGTACGTCGGGCCCACGCCCGACTCCCCGCGCGTCGAGCTGACGACCACGAGCTTCTCCTCGCGCATCCGCGCCTCCTCGCCGGCCCGGATGAGTGCCGCCTCGCCCTCGGGAGTGGGGACGTAACCGACCACGATCGTCATGAGCACCTCGCAGGAGAGCGGGAAGGATCGCCGTGACCGGGTCGGTCGCGTCGGGAGAACGGGCGCGGCGTCGCCGCGGGTCGCCGGGACCTCATGGCAGCCACCGCACCTGGGTGGCCTTGTGCTCGTCGTACGCCGCGCGTCCGGACAGGGAGCGCGGCACGCCCACCTCCCAGAACGCGCCCGCCTCGGTCCACGTGGTGGGGTGGGTGCGGCACACCACGACCGCCGGACGGCGCGTGCGCACCGCCGCCTCGCGGGCCCGGCCGTACGCCGCCGCGAGGTCGGCGACCGGCGCACCCTCGGGCACGTCCTCGACCGTGCACCCGAGCGAGCGGGCGTGCGCCGCGAAGTCGACCCGGACGCCACCGGGCCCGGCGACGTCGCTGAGCAGGTTGTTGAACCCCGGCGCCCCCTGCCCGGTCTGCAGCCGGTGGATCACGGCGTAGCCGCCGTTGTCGCACACCACGGCGACGTAGGGGTGCCCGGCGAACGCGGCGGAGTAGAGCTCGGAGTTGAGCATGAGGTAGGAGCCGTCGCCCAGCAGCGTCGTCACCACCCCGCCGGGGTGCGTCCGGGACCGGGCGATCGAGGCGCCCCACGGCCCCGCGATCTCGTAGCCCATGCAGGAGAAGCCGTACTCCAGGTCCATCGTCGAGCCCGAGGTGCCGTGCGCCGCGGGGGCAGCCGCGGTGTCCACCGGACCGCTGCGCCAGCCGCCGTGCAGCTCGCCGGGCATGCCGCCGGAGGACACGACGACGTAGTCGTCCGCGCTGCTGGCGTCGTTGACCACCCCGACGACCTGGGCGTAGGTCAGCGACCCGTCGGGGGCCACCCCGCCGCGCAACGTGTCGATGTGCGCGTCCCAGGCCGCCTTCTCGGTCGCCGCCCTCGCCGTCCAGGCCGGGTCGGCGGACCACCCGTGCAGCGCGGCCTGCAGCTCGCGCACGGCCTCGCGCGCGTCGCCGACCACCTCGTGGGACCCGCGCTTGACGGCGTCGAAGCGCGCCGCGTTGACCCCGATGATCCGCACGTCGGGCGAGAACAGCGTCCACGACGCCGTGGTGAAGTCCTGCAGCCGGGTGCCGATCGCCACCACCACGTCGGCCTCGGCGGCCATGGTGTTGGCCGAGGTCGAGCCGATGATGCCGAGCGCGCCGGCGTTGAGCGGGTGCGGCTCGGGCAGCAGGGTGCGGCCGGCGACGGTCTCGACGACGGGCACCCCGTGGGCGGTGGCCAGCTCGAGCACCGCCGCGGCGGCACCCGAGTAGCGCACGCCGCCACCGGAGACGAGCAGCGGACGGCGCGCCGAGCGCAGGATCACCGCCGCCTCGGCGACCGACCTGATGTCGGGTCGCTGCCGCGGCACGCGGTGCACCCGCGGGGTGAACATCGCCACGGGGAAGTCGTGCTCCTCGGCCTGCACGTCCTGCGGCAGGCACAGCACCACCGGCCCGGCGTCGGCCGGGTCGGTGAGCACGCGGGCCACCTGCGGCAGCGTCGTCAGCAGCTGCTCCGGCCGGGTGATCCGGTCGAAGTAGCGCGAGACCGCCCGGAACGCGTCGTTCACGCTCGTGGTCGGGTCGCCGTAGTGCTCGACCTGCTGCAGCACCGGGTCGGGGCCCCGCCCGGTGAACGTGTCGCCGGGCAGCAGCAGCACCGGCAGCCGGTTGGCGTGGGCCAGGCCGGCCGCGGTCACCATGTTGAGCGCCCCCGGACCGGCCGAGGACGTCGCCGCCATCACCTGACGGCGGTCCATCGCCCGCGCGAAGCCGATCGCCGCCAGGGCCATGCCCTGCTCGTTCTGACCACGCCAGGTCGGCAGCTGGTCCTGGACGTCGTACAGCGCGGTGCCGAGCCCGAGCACGTTGCCGTGCCCGAAGATCGCGAAAACCCCTGCGAACAAAGGCACCTCGGTGCCGTCGAGCAGCTCGGACCGCTGCGCGACCATCCACTGCACCAGCGCCTGCGCCGCCGTCAGCCGCACGGTCCTCGGCGCCTCGGCGGTGCCGGCCGGTGTCCCGGTGCTGGTCCCGGTGTCCGCTGCGCCTGCGGGGCCGCCGGCCCCGGGTTGGGTGAGGGTCATCGCCCACCCCCGGCCGAGCCGGCCTTGGCGAGGATCGCGGCCGCGGCGTCGACGGCCCGGGCGACGTCGCCATCGGGTGGGTAGAGCAGCGAGCGGCCGATGACGAGCCCGCGCACGGCGTCCTGGCGCAGCGTCCGCCCCCAGGAGGCGAGGTCGGCGTCCGGGTCGGGCCCGGGGACGCCGCCGAGCACCACGCAGGGCAGCGTCGTCGCGCCGTACACGACCTCCGGCTCGTCGCACGAGGGCATCTTCAGCCAGGTCCACGCACTCGTGGTGCCGAGCGCCGAGGCCACCGTCACCGCGCGGGCCAGCGAGGCGGTGTCCTTGCGCAGGGACAGCCGCCCGGAGGCGTCGCGGTGGTAGGGCAGCGGCTCGACCATCGCCATCAGCCCGTGCTCGGCGAGCTCGGTCACGGCCTGCGCGCAGGCGTGGATGGTGGGCGCGGTGCCCGCGTCCTCGTCGTCGATCCGCAGCAGCATCTTGCCCCCCTCGAGCCGGCACGCCTTGATGCTGGCGGCGTCGTAGCCGGTGAACCGGTCGTCCATCGTCCAGGCGGCGCCGTCGAGGCCGCCGCGGTTCATCGAGCCCACGACCACCTTGCCCTCGAGCCCGCCGAGCAGGAGCAGCTCCTCGACGATGTCGGGCGACCCGAGCGCGCCGTCGACCCCCGGCCGGGACAGCGCGGTCATCAGCCGTTCGAGCAGGCCGCGCCGGTCGGCCATCGCCATCGCGTCGGCGCCGGAGGCCAGGGCACCCCGGGCGGGGTGGTCGGCCGCCACCAGGAAGATCGTGCCGCGCTCGGAGAGCAGCCCCTCCGGCCGCTTGCGGTTGGCGTAGGCCTCCGCGACCGCCTCGGGCCGGGTCGCGCGGGTCTCCAGCAGCTGGCGCCACTGCTCGTCACTGATCTGCTGCGGCATCATCGGGCTCCTTCCGGGAGCGTGGTCCTGACGTGTGGTGCGACGGGGGCGGCGCTCATGGCGCGACCCACCGCCCGGCGACCATCGCCTCGAGCTCCTCGACGGTGGGCATCGCGTCGGCACAGGCCAGCTGGGCGACGACGATCGCACCGGCGGCGTTGCCGTGCTCGGCGATCCGCACCGGGTCCCAGCCCGAGAGCAGCCCGTGCACCAGCGCCCCGCCGAACGCGTCACCGGCCCCGAGGCCGCAGACGACGTCGACCAGCTGCGGGGCCACGGTGCTCACCCCTTCACGGGTGGCGACGAGCACCCCCTCGGCGCCCTTCTTGACCAGGGCCAGCTCGACCCCGTGGTCGAGCAGCCGGCGGGCCGCCTCCTCGGGGTCCGCCGTGCCGACGGCCACCTCGACCTCGGCCCGGTTGCCCACCACGACGGTGACGTGCTCGAGCATCAGCTCGTACTCGCGGCGGGCGTCCTGCGGCGACGGCCAGAACATCGGCCGCCAGTCCAGGTCGAGCACGGTGAAGCGCCCGTCGGCGGCGTCGGGGCGTCCCCGGTGGGCGAGCATGTCGAGCTGGGTCTGGCGCGCGGGCTCGGTCGACACGCCCGTCCCGGTCACCCACAGCACCGGGACGTCGCGCACGAGGTCCCACGGCACGTCGTCCTTGGTGAGGGTGAGGTCGGGCGCGACCGGCAGTCGGTAGAAGAGCAGCGGCGGGTCCTCGGGCGGGTCGAGGGCGCAGAACACCACCGGCGTCAGCAGCTCCTCGGCGGTGCCGACGTACGTCGTGTCGACCCCGAACCCCTCCAGCGCCTGCCGGGCGTACGTGCCGAACTCGTCCGGGCCGACCTTGGTGAGCACCGCGGCGCGGTGACCGAGGCGGGTCGCGCCGACGGCGACGTTGGTGGCGGTGCCACCGAGCGACCGCGCGAACGTCGTGACGGCCGACAGCGGCACCCCGGTCTGCTCGGGGTAGAGGTCGACGCCGATCCGGCCGACGGTCAGCACCTGCGGCGAGTCCGCGGCGGCGTTCATCGCGCCACCAGGTGCTTCTCGATCTCCTCGCGCATGAACAGGCTGGACTCGCGGGCCCGGTCCTCCCAGGCGAAGACGCAGGCGGTGGCGATGCCGTCGAAGCCGAGCCGTTCGAGCGTCGCGAAGAACTCGTCCCACCTCACCTCGCCCTGGCCGATGTCGAGGTGCTGGTGGATCCGGGCCGTCGAGCCCGGCGGGTTGACGATGTACCGCAGCCCCGAGGAGGCCCGGAAGTCATAGGAGTCCGCGATGTGCAGGTGGGTCAGCAGGTCGCCGGCGTACTCCATGATGCCGATCATGTCGCCGCCCATGTGGAAGGTGTGCGGGGCGCAGTAGAGGAAGGACACGAGCGGGGAGTCGATGCCGCGCACCATGTCGACCGCGACCTTGCCGTCCTCGACGAAGTCGTCCGGGTGCGGCTCGAGGCGCAGCTCCACGCCCTCGCGCTCGAACACCGGGAGCAGCTCCTCCATCGAGCGCCAGAACTGCCCCTCGCTGCGGCTGGCCTGCTCAGGGCGGCCGTTGAACTCCGAGTTCATCACCGAACAGCCGAGATCGACGGTGATCTCGATCGCGCGCTTCCAGTAGCGCACCGCCGCCTGGCGTTCGTCCTCGTCCGGACCCGACCACCGGTAGAGCGGGAGCACCGAGGAGATCCGCACCCCGGCCCCGCCGAGCGCGGCCTTGAAGGCCGCGATGGTGTGCCGGTCGGCCCGCGGGTGCAGGAAGAACGGCATGAAGTCCTCGCGCGGCGAGAGCTCGATGTGGTCGTAGCCGAGGTCGGCCACGACGCCGGGCAGCTCGGTCAGCGGCGTGGTCCGGAACATGTAGGGGTCAAGGGCGATCTTCACGGGCGCCTCTCCTCGGGGCTCGGCAGGATGTGGCGGCGGTCAGGAGTACAGGGCGGGGCGGTCCACCAGCTCGACCAGGCTGCGCGTTCCCTCCGCCAGGGCGTGCACGGCACGGTTGGCCACGACCGCCGCCGCGTAGCCGTCCCAGGAGCTGGGACCGCTGACGACGCCCCGGGCCAGGCCGTCCACCCACTCCTGCATCTCCTCGAGGTAGGCCAGGTCGAAGCGGACCCGCCAGTCGGCCGGGACCGACTCGGTCCGGCGGCCGGCCCGCAGCAGCGCGTTGGTGCTGGGGTTGTCCATCGAGACGGTGCCCTCGGAGCCGACGACCTCGCAGCGCACGTCGTAGCCGTACCGGCAGTTGACGAAGACCTCGACGTTGACGACGGCACCGTCGGTGAGCTCGAACAGCACGAGCTGCGGGTCGCGCAGGCGCGCCGCGGCCAGCGGGCTGGGCTTGCTCGCCACCACGGTCGTCGCCACGATCTCCTGGTCGAACAGCCAGCGGATGGTGTCGATCTCGTGGATCACCGAGTCGGTCATCGACATGTCGCTGGTGAACGTGTCGGGCACCGAGGCGTTGCGGTGGACCATGTGCGCGAGCAGCGGCTCGCCGATGCTCCCGTCGTCCATCGCGGCCTTGACCACCCGGTAGGCCCGGTCGTAGCGGCGCATGAAGCCGACCTGCACGAGCCGCCGCCCGAGGGCCACCTCGGCCTCGATCACCTTCAGGGCGTCCTCGCCGGTGGTCGCCAGCGGCTTCTCGCACAGCACCGGCTTGCCGGCGTCGATGCAGGCCAGCACCTGCTCGGCGTGCAGCGGGCCCGGAGAGGCGATCACGACGGCGTCGACGTCCTCGGCGTCGACCAGGCCGGACCACCCCGGGTGCGCGACGGCACCCACGTCCCTGGCCACGTCCTGGGCCCTCTGGGTCGCCACGTCGAAGACGCCGGTGACCCGCGCCCCCGAGACCTGCCTGGACAGGCGCCGTACGTGGTCGGCTCCGATGTTGCCCGTGCCGATGACTCCGACTCTCAGTGTCACGTGCGTGGTCCTTCCGATGCGGTTCGGTGTGGTGGGGGCCGCCGGGGACGGCGAATCTTCCTCTGACAGCTAGCGCTTCAGCTCGTGCGAGAGCTCGGCCAGCTCCTGGCCGCCGGCCATCTCGGCGGTCAGCTCGTTCGAGGCTGACCTCGGAGCGCCGCTTGTCCAGCACGCAGCGCCCGAGCTTGAGGATGATGAAGTGGTCGCCGACGAGGTAGGCGTGGTGCGGGTTGTGGGTGATGAACACGACGCCGAGGCCGGCGTCGCGGGCGGCCGCCGTGTACTTCAGGACGACCCCGGACTGCTTCACGCCGAGCGCGGCGGTCGGCTCGTCGAGGATCAGCACCCGGGCGCCGAAGTAGACGGCCCGGGCGATCGCGACGCACTGCCGCTGACCACCGGACAGCGTGCCGATCGGCTGGTTGATGTCCTTGACGACGATGCCCATCTTGCGCAGCTCGGAGTCGGTGATCTCTTTCATCTCGTTGACCTTCAACGGAGACAGTGGCGCCTTGCTGCTGACGAGCTCCGAGCCGAGGAAGAAGTTGCGCCACACCTCCATGAGGCCGACCACAGCGAGGTCTTGGTACACGGTGGCGATCCCGTGCGCGAGGGAGTCGCGCGGTGATGCGAACTTCACCGTCTGCCCGTCCACCTTGAGGGTGCCGTCATTGTGCGGGTGCAGCCCCGAGATGATCTTGATGAGCGTGGACTTGCCGGCACCGTTGTCGCCGAGGACGCAGGTGACCTCGCCGGCGTTGACCGTCAGGTTGATGCCGCTCAGCGCGCGGATTGCTCCATAGCTCTTGCCGATGTCGATCATCTGAACGAGCGGTTCGCCCTGGTGCAGGGTGTGATCGGCGTGTTCCGTGATGGTGTCGGTCATCTCAGCCCACCTTTCGTGTTGTTGAAAGCTTCTTGACGTAGAGATTCACCATGACCGCGAGCAGGAGCATGACGCCGAGGAATGCCTTGAACCAGTTGGGGTCCCAACCGGCGTAGACGATGCAGAGGCTCGTCATGCCGAAGATGAAGGCGCCGAGGGCGACACCGAGCGCGTTGCCGTAGCCGCCCGTGAGCATCGTGCCGCCCACGACCGCGGCGATGATGTAGAGGAACTCGTTACCCACGCCGTTGTTGGCCTGGAGAGTGCTGAACCTGTACAGGTAGTGCATGCCCATGAACCAGGCGAGGAAGGACACCGTCATGAACAGGCCGATCTTCACACGGGTCACCGGGACACCGACCGCGCGTGCGGAGGCGGCGTTGCCGCCGACTGCGTAGATCCAGTTGCCGACCTGGGTGCGCTGCAGCACGTAGGCGGACAGCCCCGCGAACAGCAGCCACCAGATGACCGTGATGTTCAGGGTGACGGATCCGATCTGGAAGTCGTGGGCGAAGATCCAGCTCAGGGAGCCGAAGCCTTGCATCTGGTCGATGTTGGGGCTGGACACCGAGCCCGTGACGAGCTTGGTGACGCCGAGGTTGGCGCCCTGGAGGACGAAGAACGTCCCCAACGTGATCAGGAAGCTGGGAATGCCCGTTCTCATGACGAGGTAGCCGTTGAGGAACCCGACGGCAAAGGCAGAAGACGAGCGACAGGACGGCGCCGACCCAGAGGTTGATGCCGAGCTGATAGCAGAAGACGCCGTTCAGCAGGCCGGCAGCTGTCACCAGGACGCCTGCGGAGAGGTCGAACTCGCCTCCGATCATCAACATGCCCACGCCGACCGCGACGATTCCGATCGTGGAGGACTGGTAGAGGACGGTGAACAGCGCAGGCAGGCTGCGGAACGCCGGCGCGACGATGAGGAAGAAGATGAAGATGACGATGGCCGCGACCAGCGCGCCGATCTCCGGGCGGCCCAGCAGCCGGTTCGACAGACCGAGGGTGACCCGGTTGGAGGCCTCGGATGGGGCCGCCGGCGGTGGGTCGGTCCTGACGGGTGTGCTCATGACAGCTCCAGTGCTGTTCGGCGGGGGCCGGATCGGCTGGACCCGGCCCCCGCAGGAGGGTTAGCGGGTGTTCTGCTTCACGAACGGAAGGATCTGCGCGATGTTGCTCTTGTCGACGAACGACGGACCGGTCAGCACGGCCTTGCCACCGCCGAGGACGTTGCCGTTCTTCTTGAACAGGTACAGCTGGGTGATGGCCATGTAGCCCTGCAGGTAGGGCTGCTGGTCGACGAAGAACTGGATCTTGCCGTCCTGCACGGCCTGAGCGGCGTCCGGGTTGGTGTCGAACGTGCCGATCTTCGCGGTGGACCCCGAGCCCTGCTTTGCCTTGATCGCGTCCAGGGCCTGCGGGGCGCCGAGGGTGACGATCCAGTTGATCGACTTGTCCTCGGACAGCTTCGCCTGGATGGCGGAGGTGACGGCTGAGTCGTCGGCGCCGTTGACCTGCATGTTCACGGTGTTGGGGAACGAGTCCTTCACGCCGGCGCAACGGTCTTCCAGCGCCACGGACCCGGCCTGCTGGATGGTGCACAGGATCTTCGTGGCGCCCGCGGCAGCGGCCCTCTTGCCGACGGCTTGGCCGCCGAGCCGCTCGTCGGAGGCGAAGTGCGTGAGTGCCCCGGCCTGCTGGAAGAAGTCGATCCCGGAGTTGAAGGTGTCGACCGGAATCCCCGCATCGATCGCCTTCTTGATGGACGGGATGAGTGCGTCCGGGGTGACCAGGGTGGTGGCGATGCCGTCGACCTTGGAGTCGATGGCGTTCTGGATGAGGACTGCCTGCTTGGTGGCGTCGGGGTCAGCCGAGTACTTCAGCGTCGACCCCGTGTCCTTGGAGGCCTGCTGGGCCCCGGCCTTGATGCGGTCCCAGAAGGTGTCCCCGGGTGTCTCGTGGGTGATCATGGCGAAGGTGTAGCCGGAGTTGCCTCCGCCCCCAGCTGCGCCGCTGCCCTCAGAGCTGGTTTTGGGGGCGCCTCCGCTGCTGCAGGCGGCCAGACCGGCCGCCAGGACTGCCGTCGTGGCCACGAGCATGGTGGTTCGCTTGCGCGAGGGACCTGGCTTCATGATGCCTTCCTTCTGTCGTGGCGACGGCGGGGCGCCGGGCCGTCCGTGAGGGTGTGACGTCATCGACGTCGGGGCGCGGGCCCGAGCCCACAGCCGTTGAGGTACTCGCGGGTGCGAGTGGCGACCGGCAACGGGTAGTCCGGTTCGCAGGGGTAGAGGTCCTGCTCGACGATCGCGAAGAGATCCACGTCGAGCGTGCCGAGCTCCGGCGAGCAGCGGCTCCATCGCAGGGATGCCGCCGGGCGGTTCCACCATCGCGCCGAGCTTGACGGCATCCGCGAACGAGAGCCGCTCCTCGCGCACCCGGCGCACGACGGCAGGGTCCACCTGCTTGAGGTGCACGTAACCGATGCGGGTCGGGAACCGGCGGATGATCTCGAGGTTGTCGCCGTCGCAGTAGGAGATGTGACCGGTGTCGAGGCACAGCGAGACGCTGCTGCGGGTCGGTGTCCTGCAGGAAGCGCTCGACCCGGGGCTGGGTGTCGACGTGGCTGTCGGCGTGCGGGTGGAAGACCAGCGAGATGCCGGACTCCTCCTGCAGGACCTTGCCGAGCGCGGACATCCCCGTGACCAGGTCGTTCCACTGCGCCGGCTCGAGCTCGCCCGGCTCGAGCGCGTCGCCGCTGTGCATGTCCGTGTACTGCTCGGGCAGCAGCACGAGGTGGCTGGCGCCCAGCGCACCGAGCAGCGCCGCCTCCTCACGGCAGTCCTTCAGCGCCTGCTCGTAGGCCTCCGCGCCGCGGTGCAGCCCCGCGAACACCGCGCCGCCGGAGAGCTGGAGGCCACGGCGGCCGAGCTCGTCGCGCAGCTGCTCGGGGTCGGTCGGCAGGTAGCCGTAGGGGCCCAGCTCGATCCACTGGTAGCCGCCCTGCACGACCTCGTCGAGGAACTGGTGCCAGGGCACCTGGTGCGGGTCGTCGGGGAACCAGACGCCCCACGAGTCGGGCGCGGTGCCGAGACGCAGCCGTGAGAGGTCGGCGCCGGGCGCGGGGGTCGTCGTCATGGGGTCTCCTGCTCGAGGTGGCGGGTCACTTGGACGTGGGGAAGTGGAAGCTCGCCTCGGACCCGTGGTCGACGTGCGGCCACCGCGAGGTCACGACCTTGGCGCGGGTGTAGAACGAGACGCCCTCGGGTCCGTGCACGTGCTTGTCGCCGAACAGCGAGTCCTTCCAGCCGCCGAAGGAGTAGTAGGCCATCGGCACGGGCACCGGCACGTTGATGCCGATCATCCCGACCTTGACGCCACGCTGGAACCGGCGGGCGGCCTCGCCGCTGGAGGTGAAGATGGCCGTGCCGTTGCCGTACGGGTTCGCGTTGACCATCGCGATGGCGTCGTCCACCGTCTCCACCCGCAGCACCGAGAGCACCGGGCCGAAGATCTCCTGGGTGTAGACGTCCATGTCGGGCGTCACCTCGTCGATCACGGTGGGGCCGACGAAGAAGCCCTTCTCCAGACCCGGGACGACCAGCCCGCGGCCGTCGGCGGTCAGCCGGGCGCCCTGCTTCTCGCCGGTCCCGATCAGGTCGACGATCCGGGCCTTGGACTCGGGGGTGATCACCGGGCCCATCTCGCTCCCCGGCTCGCGGCCCGACCCGACGCTGACGGCGTTCGCCCGGGAGGTCACCGCCTCGACCACGCGGTCGCCCGCGGAGCCGACGGCCACCGCGGCGGAGATCGCCATGCAGCGCTCTCCGGCGGAGCCGAACGCGGCAGCCGCCAGGTGGTCGGCGGCGAAGTCGACGTCCGCGTCGGGCAGGACGATCGCGTGGTTCTTCGCGCCACCGAGGGCCTGGACGCGCTTGCCGGTCGCGGTGGCCCGACGGTGGATGTACTGCGCGATGGGGGTGGACCCGACGAAGGAGACGGCCGCCACGTCGAAGTGGTCCAGCAGCGCGTCGACGGCCTCCTTGTCGCCGTGCACGACGTTGAACACGCCGTCCGGCAGGCCCGCGCGCTGCCAGAGCTCGGCGACCAGCATCGACGCCGAGGGGTCGCGCTCGCTCGGCTTGAGCACGAACGCGTTGCCGCAGGCGATGGCGACCGGGTGCATCCACATCGGCACCATCACCGGGAAGTTGAACGGGGTGATGCCGGCGACGACCCCGAGCGGCTCGCGGAACGAGAAGGTGTCCACGTCGGTGGAGACCTGGTCGGAGTAGTCACCCTTGAGCAGGTGGGGGATGCCGCAGGCGAACTCGACGACCTCGAGGCCGCGCTGCACCTCGCCGCGGGCGTCCGAGAGGACCTTGCCGTGCTCGTCGGTGATCAGCTCGGCCAGCTCGTCGACGTGCGCGTTGACCAGCTCGCGGAACGCGAAGAGCACCTTCGCGCGCCGGCTGAGCGACGCCTGCGACCACTCGTCGTACGCCGCGAGTCCGCTGCGGACCGCGTCGTCGACGTCCTGACGGCTGGCCAGCACCACCTGCGCCTGGTGTTCGCCGGTCGCCGGGTTCCAGACCGGTGCGGTGCGGGTCGACGTGCCTGAGGTGGTGGTGCCACCGATCCAGTGCTCAATGGTTCTCACGGGAGGAGTCCTTGCATCGAGGGGATTCGCCGGACGAGCTCGGCAGGAGGAGCGGATGACGATGACGCTGCCGCGTCGTCGATGTGCGGGCCGGGCCCGGCTACCGTCGGATCGCGGTCCGCCGGGCCCCTGCAGCCGGGGAGCCGCCGGTGTGACGCGGCTCACATGCGATATCAAAGCAGGTGCCCTCAGGGGCGTCAACGGTTTGTTCTGACATTCTCACAGCGGCCGCCAGGCAGACCCGGGTACAGCGGCACATTTCAGGACACCCCGGCCACGGCCCGCAGGTGCGCCACGCTGGCCCGGACGTCGGCCTGCGGCTCGCCGGCCACACCGGTGGGCGGCCCGGCGAGCATGGTGTCCTGCTCGAGCACGTACCAGCCGTCGTACCCGGCCTGCTCGAGACTGGTGACGATCGCGGCGATGTCGACGTCGCCCTGGCCGAGCGGCCGGTACAGGCCCTCCCGGACGGCGTCGGCGTAGCCGATCCGCCCGGCCCGCACCGAGGCCGCCGTCCCGGCGTCGACGTCCTTGAGGTGGACGTGCCGCACCCGGTCGGCGTGGTCGCGGGCCAACGCGACCGGGTCGGCACCCCCGATGAGCAGGTGGCCGGTGTCCAGGCAGAGGCCGATACCGCTGTCGTCGAGCACCCGCCGGACCTCCGCCGCGTTCTCGACCATGGTGCCGACGTGCGGGTGCAGCGTGGCCGTGACGCCCACCTCGGCCGCGGCGCGGGCCAGCCGGTCGAGGTTGGACAACAAGGCGGCCCAGCCGTCCTCGTCCAGCACCGGCCGCTCGTCGTAGCCGTCGCGCCCGGTCGCGGCGGCGAGGACCAGCGTCCGCGCACCCGACTCGACGAAGGCCTCGAGGGCGACCCGGACGGCGGGCACGGGGTCGTGCCCCGGCTCGTGCAGGACCACCGGGACGAACCCTCCCACGGCGCGCAGCCCGTGCTCGGCGCAGCACCTTCGCCCGGTCGACCCCCGAGTCGGGGAGGAAGCCCTCGGGCCCGAACTCGGTTGCGGCCAGGCCCAGCTCGCGCATCTGCCCCAGGACGGTGGCGACGTCGTACTGCCACCCCCAGCCGGGCACCTCGCAGACGCCCCACGAGATGGGCGCGGCGGCGATGCGCTCGGCGAACGGTCGGCTCATGACATGACCCTGACGATGTCCACACAGATGGTGCCCATGTCCCTGACCTCTCGGGAGCGACGTGCGGCGGGGTGCCCGCGGCCCGTCCAGAGTGGAACCGGGCGACCACGGCTGTCAACCATTTGTTCTGACATTTGCACGTTGTGACATGAATCAGTGACTCCGCTAACATCAGGCCATGGCAGTGGAGCTCCCGGTTCTGATCGACCGCGCGAGCCCTGTCCCGCTCTACCACCAGCTCGCCGAGCAGCTCTCCGCTGCCATCGACACCGGGACGCTCAGCCCCGGCGACGCCTTCGAGAACGAGCTCGCCCTGGCCGAGCGGCTCGGCCTGTCCCGCCCGACCGTGCGCCGGGCCATCGGCGAGCTGGTGACCCAGGGCCTGCTGGTGCGGCGGCGGGGGGTGGGCACCACCGTCGCCAAGCAGATGGTGCACCGCCGGGCCGAGCTGACCAGCCTCTACGAGGACCTCGCCCGCGAGGGCCGCCACCCCCGCACCGAGGTGCTCAGCCTCGACACCGACGCCCAGGACGAGCGCGCGGCCACGATGCTCGGGCTGCCACCGCACACCCCCCTGGTGGCCATGGTGCGGGTCCGCTACGCCGGTGACACCCCCCTCGCGGTGCTGCGCAACTGGCTGCCGCCCCAGTTCGCCGACCTGACCCGCGAGCAGCTGCAGGCCGACGGCCTCTACGCCCTGCTGCGCGCACGGGGCGTGCGCCCGGCGGTGGCACGGCAGACCATCGGCGCCCGCAACGCCAGGGGCGAGGACCGCCGGCTGCTGCGTCTGACCAAGGCCGAGCCGCTGCTGACGATGTCCCGCAGCGCGTACGACGCCGCGGGCGAGCCGGTCGAGTTCGGCGACCACTGCTACCGGGCCGAGCACTACGCCCTCGAGGTCACCGTCCACGAGCGCTGAGGGCGGCCGGCCAGGGGTCGCGGAGTCCCCCACAACCGGGCCGTGAGGTCGCCCGACCTAGACCTGGGCCGCGGCCTGCAGCAGGGTCTGCGCGGCGGAGCGCAGCCCCTCCATCTGGTCCAGCTCCTGGTCCTCGTGCTCGATGTTGACCGCCATCTCGGGGTCGACCTTGCCGAGCGCCTGGAGGAACTCGGTCCACCACCCCACGTCGTGGCCGCGGCCGACCGCGACGAAGTCCCAGGAGGACTGCTGCGGCCAGCGGCTCAGCGTGTAGCGACCGCCGAGGGAGATGGCACCGGGCTCGTCGGGGCCGACCCGCCCGAACCGGTCGTCCAGCACCCCGTTGACCTTGGCCGCCTCGTTGATGCGGGTGTCCTTGGCCGCGGCGTTGTAGACGAGGTCGCCGAGGGAGCGGACGGCGAGGACGGGGTCGATGCCCTGCCAGAAGAGGTGGCTGGGGTCCATCTCGGCGCCGACGTGGGTGGCCCGGATCTCGGTGGCCAGCCGCTCCATCGTGGCCGGGTTGTAGACCAGGTTGTGCGGGTGCATCTCGATGCAGACCTTGACGTCCGCCGCGGCCGCCCGGGCCTGGATGTCCCTCCAGTACGGCAGCGCGACCTCGTTCCACTGGTAGTCGCGGGCGTCGAGGTAGGCGCTGTCCCACGGCAGGACCGTCCAGGACGGCAGCCGCCCACCCGAGTCGGTGCCGGGCAGGCCGGACATCGTCACCACCCGCCGCACGCCGAGCAGCGCCGCGACCTCGATCGCGTCGCGGATGTCCTGGGCGTGCTTCTCGCGCACCTCGGGGTCGGGGTGCAGGGGGTTGCCGTTGCAGTTCAGCGCGGTCAGTGCCACGCCGGCCTCCGCGAACAGGCCGAGGTAGTCCTCACGAGCGCCGGCACTGGCACGGATCTGCTCGATCGGCAGGTGGGGGGCGGGCAGGAACCCGCCGGAGTTGATCTCGGCGCTGTCCAGGCCGAGGTCGCGCAGGGTGTGCAGGGTCTCCGCGAGGGGCTTGTCGTGCAGGCACGCGGTGTAGGCGCCGAGCTTCATGACGGGTGTTCCTCTCCAGTGGGGTGACGAGCGGGGTGTGGTGCCGGATGTTCGCGTCGGCCAGCCGGCCGGGTCGGCCGGGTGGGGCGGGTGACCGGGGTGGGGCAGGTGGTCGGGGTTGCGGTCAGACGACGGGGACGTCGGCGCCGCCGGACTTCGCGGACTCGACGACGGCCCGCAGCAGTCGCACGCCGCGCAGACCTTCCTCGAACGACGCGACCGGTGGCAGGGCTCCCGGGGCGCCCGCCCCGGCAACCTGGTCGAGGAAGGCCCGCGCCTGCCAGACGAACAGGTCGTTCTGGCCGTAGCCGACGCCCGGGAAGTCCATCGCCAGGCCGGCGGTGATGTACGGGTGGGCGGGCCCGATCGGGACCTGGCGCATCCCGCTGGTGGCGGGATCGGCACTGCGGTCGGAGAAGCCGAACTCACTGGCCCGGCCGAGGTCGAAGGTCGCCGCGCCGGCCGTGGTGAAGAGCTCGAAGCCGAGCGAGTTGGCCAGGCCGAAGGCCACGCGCGAGGCCGACAGGGTGCCGGTCGCCCCCGAGGCGAAGGTGGCGGTGAAGGTGACGAGGTCGTCGTTCTCGACCGGCTCGCGGACGTCGCTCAGCTCCGCCGCGGCGTGCCCCACCGCGGTGCCGGCCGGCAGGTTGCGCTCGGTGATGACGGTCGAGAGCACCGCTCCGCGGATGGACTCGATCGGCCCGCACACCACCTCCGCGACGTCCAGCAGGTGGCTGCCGATGTCGGACAGCGCACCCGAGCCCGGAGCACCCTTGTAGCGCCAGCTCATCGGCCCGGCCGGGTCGACCGCGTAGTCGCACCAGTAGTGCCCGCTGAAGTGCACCGGCGTCCCGATGGTGCCGAGCTCGACCTGCCGGGCGATCGCGGCGATGGCGGGTGACCGGCGGAAGGTGAAGCCGATGCCGGTCTGCCGTCCGGAGGCCCGGGCGGCGGCCACCATGGCCTCGGCGTCCTCGACGGTCGGGGCCATCGGCTTCTCGCACAGCACGTGCTTGCCCGCCGCGAGCAGGCCCTCGACGATCTCGCGGTGCAGGGTGTTGGCGACCACGACGCTGACGACGTCGATGTCCGGCGCGTCGGCGATGGCCTGCCACGTGCTCTCGGCACGCTCGTAGCCGTAGCGCCGGGCCGTCGCCGTCGCCACGTCGTGGTTGGCGTCGGCGATGGCCACCAACCGCACCTCGGGCAGGTCGCTGGCGAATGTCGTTGTGGCGCTTCGGTATCCGGCGGCGTGCGCACGGCCCGCCATACCGGCACCGATCACTGCCACCCCCAGAGCTGGACGTGCCATGGGCTCTTCCCTTCATCCGTGGGGCGCTCACTTGAAGCGCTTTAAGTCCACCCACTATGATCGGCACCACCGCCCACCGTCAAGGGGTCGGCCGAGGATCGGAGAGCCGATGACGCAGAGCCCGTCGACGAGCACCCGGGTGACCGCCGCAGCGATGCGCGAGGCGGCCGCGGCGCTGCTGGCGGCGCTGGGGCCCGAGCAGCACGCGGCAGCCACCGCGCCGTTCGAGACCCCCGACCACCGCGAGTGGACCTACCTGCCCGGCCCGCGGGCGGGGCTGTCGCTGCGCGAGATGGACGACGCCCAGCGCGAGCTGGCCATGCGGCTGCTGGCGACCGGGCTGAGCGAACAGGGGCTGGCCACGGCCCGCGACGTCATGGCTCTGGAGCAGGTGCTCGGCGACCTGGAGCGGGAGGTGGGCAGGCCGGGCTGGCAGCGCCGGCACCCCGGGCACTTCTGGGTGCGGGTGCTCGGGACCCCGGACGCGCGGGCGCCGTGGGCCTGGCGGGTCAACGGCCACCACCTCGCCGTCCACGTGACCCTCGTGGGGGACGAGGTCGCGGGCACCCCGCAGTTCTTCGGCGCCAACCCGGCGGTCGTCCCCCGCGGGCCGCACCAGGGCCTGCGCACGCTGCCGCTCGAGGAGGACCTCGCCCGCGAGCTGCTCGGCCTGCTCGACGCCGGCCAGCGGGCGGTCGCCGTCACCGACCCGGTGGCGCCCCAGGACATCGCCACGCGGCGCGACCCGGTCGCCGACCCGGCGCTGGTCCCGCGCGGTCTGTCCGCCGCCGACATGGACGGCGCGCAGCGCACGGCGCTGACGGTCCTCGTCCGGCACTACGTCGAACGGGTCGCGTCCGCCGTCGCCCGGCCGGCACTGCAGGCGATCGACGGGGCGGGGCTCTCGGCCCTGACGTTCGCGTGGGCCGGCGGTCTCGAGCCCGGCGCCGCCCACTACTACGCGGTCACCCACCCGACCTTCCTGCTGGAGTACGACAACGTCCAGGACGGCGCCAACCACGCCCACACCGTATGGCGCGACCTGCGCCGCGACTGGGGTGCCGACCTGCTGGCCGCGCACCACGCGGGCCGGCTGTGAGCGACGTGGTGCCCGCGCGCCGGCCGCGGCTGGACGACGTCGCGGCCCGCGTCGGGGTGTCCAGCGCGACGGTGTCGCTGGTGCTGCGGGGAGTCGCCGGGCCGAGCGCCGAGACCCGCGACCGGGTGCTGGAGGCGGCGGCCGCCCTGGGCTACCGGCCGGACCGCACCGCCAGCCTGCTCGCCCGCCGGCGCCGGCACCTGCTCGGCGTGCTGATGGACGTGCACAACAGCTACCACGCCGAGCTGGTCGAGGACCTGCACGACGCCGCCGAGGCGCGCGGGTACGACCTCGTCCTGAGCACGCTGACCCGGTCGCGGGACGAGCGGCGCGCCGTCGAGACGCTGCTGGACTTCCGCTGCGACGCCCTCATCCTGCTGGGGCCGGAGTCGTCGCCCACCCGGCTCGAGGACCTCGGCGAGCAGCTGCCGGTGGTCTGCGTGGGGCGACGGCTGACCTCGCCGGTGGTCGACGTGGTCCGCACGGCCGACGACCGGGGCGTCGCGCTGGCGGTCGAGCACCTCGAGGGCCTGGGCCATCGCGACATCGCGTTCATCGACGGTGGCAAGGGCGTGATCGCCGCCGACCGGCGGCGCGGCTACCGCTCGGCGATGCGGCGCCTCGGCCTGCAGGACCGGGCCACGGTGGTGCCCGGTGACCACACCGAGGCGGCCGGGTCCCGCGCGGCAGCGCTGCTGATCGGGGCGGACTCGCCGCCGACGGCCGTCGTCTCGTCGAACGACCGGTGCGCCGTCGGGTTCCTGGACGCGGTCCGGCGGGCGGGCGTCGCCGTACCCCAGCGGCTGTCCGTGGTCGGGTACGACGACAGCACCATCTCGCGGCTGGCGCACGTCGACCTGACCACGGTGAACCAGGACCCGCACGCGCAGGCCGAGCACGCGGTCACGGTCGCCGTCGAGCGTCTGGACGGCGAGCGGACCCGCCCGGCCGAGGTGGTGCTCCCCCCGCGCCTCGTCATCCGCGGGAGCACCGCCCCACCCGTCGCGCGGGCCTGACGGTCAGCGGCGGCCCCCGAACGGCAGCCGGGGGTCGACCTTCTCGGTCTCCCAGGTGCTGCGGACCCAGGCGTGGTCGGGGTCGTCGCAGATCAGCCACTCCCGCTGGTCGCCCGGACCGGCCATGACGTTGAGGTAGTACATGTCGTAGCCGGGGGGCGCCATCGAGGGGCCGTGCCAGCCGTGCGGCACGAGCACCACGTCACCGTGGCGCACCTCGGCCATCACGTTGATCGGCCGGCCGGGCGTGCCGTAGACCCGCTGGTACCCGAACGGCCGGGCGTTCTCGGGTGCCCCCTCGACCCCGCGCATCTCGAAGTAGTAGATCTCCTCGAGCTCGCTCTCGCGGCCCTCGTGCTCCTCGTCGTGCTTGTGCGGCGGGTACGACGACCAGTTACCGGCCGGCGTGAGCACCTCACAGGCGATGATGGAGTCCGCGTTGAGCACGTCGGGGGTGCCGAAGTTGCGCACCTGGCGGGAGGAGTGCCCGGCGCCCCGCAGCTCGGTGACGCACTCCTCGGCCGGGATCCGACGGAACGGCAGGGACCGCTCGGCCGTCGCGTGGGGCAGCGCGAGCCGGGCACCGTGCGTGCTGGTGACCGTGACGCGCGACATCCGGGGGACGTAGACCAAGTCGGTCGGACCGGCGAACGGGTCGGCGCGACCCTCGAGGAAGAGCACCTTGTCGCCGGCGTCCGACTCGACCCGGCACTGGCCCGACAAGGGCAGCACGAGCCACTCGCACCCGCTGGTCATGATCAGGCGGCGCTCACCCGGCGCCAGGGTCAGGACGTTCAGTCCAGCGTGCTCCCAGCCGGCCTCACGGGGGCCGAGCGCCACGTCGAACCCGTGGCGGGCCGCAGATCCGGCCGGGCGGTGCCAGTTGCTCATGTGCTACCTCCGTGGGGTCCTCAGGACAGACCGTCACCGCCCAGCCTGCACCCTCGCGGGGTCGTTGCACAGGGGTACGGCCTCACGCCGATCGTCCCCGGCGGACGACGAAGGGGCCCGGTTCCACGTGGAACCGGGCCCCTTCGGGCAACCCTGTGGCAGAACGCTGCTCGCGCCCTGCCCGGTGGGGCGATCTCAGCCGGCGACGACGGAGAGGCTCACCTTGGCCTGGACCTCGGGGTGCAGGCGCACCAGCGCCTCGTGCGTCCCCGTGGACTTGATCGGCTGCTGGAGCTCGATCTTGCGACGGTCCAGCTGCGGGCCACCGGAGGCCTTGACGGCCTCGGCGACGTCGCTCTGGGTGATGGCGCCGAACAGGCGACCACCCTGACCGGCCTTGGCCTGCACCGTGACGGCGCGAGCCTCGAGCTGGCCCTTGATCTGCTTGGCCTCGTCGAGCGACTTGACCTCGCGGACCTCACGACCCTTGCGGATCGCGGCGACCTGCTTCTCGCCGCCCTTGGTCCACGGCGTGGCAAGCCCGCGGGGGAACAGGAAGTTGCGGGCGTAGCCGTCCTTGACGTCGACGACCTCGCCGGCGGTACCGAGACCGGACACCTCGTGGGTGAGAATCAGTTTCATCGAGCTTCTCCTTGGTGACTCAGTGAGCTGACTCAGCGAGCCGAGCTGGAGTAGGGCAGCAGCGCCATCTCGCGGGCGTTCTTCACGGCCGTGGCGATGAGCCGCTGCTCCTGGGTGGACACACCGGTCACGCGACGCGCGCGGATCTTGCCACGGTCGGAGATGAACTTGCGCAGGAGCGCAGTGTCCTTGTAGTCGATGTTCTCGACCTTCGCCGCCTTCAGCGGGTTGGCCTTCTTCTTGGGCTTGCGCACTACGGGCTTGGCCATCGTGGTGCTCTCCGTTCTGTGAGAGCCCGGAGTTTGCGCTCCGGGATGGGGAACTGTCTGGTCAGGCTCGCGCCTGACCGGTGCGAGCGGCGGATCCTCCGACGGAGGGAGCCACCGCACCGGTGGGGCCGGCGCAGCTGCGCGCCGGTCCCCGTTGCTGGATCAGAAGGGAGGCTCGTCGTACGACGGGGTGTTGCCCCAGCCGCCCGCCTGGCCGCCGCCCTGGGTGCCCTGGCCGCCGGCGCCCGACGGACCAGTGGCCCACGGGTCGCTGTCGCCCTGGCCACCGCTCGGCTGGCCGCCGCCCTGCTGACCGCCACCGCCCTGCTGGCCACCGAAGCCGCCGCCTCCGCCACCGCCACCACGCTGGGTGCGGTTGACCTTGGCCGTGGCGTAGCGCAGCGACGGACCGACCTCGTCGACCTCCATCTCGACCACGGTGCGCTTCTCGCCTTCCTTGGTCTCGTAGGAGCGCGACTTCAGCCGGCCGGAGACGATGACCCGCGTGCCGCGTGCCAGCGACTCGGCGACGTTCTCCGCCGCGTCACGCCACACCGAGCAGCGCATGAACAGCGTCTCGCCGTCCTTCCACTCGTTGCTCTGCCGGTCGAACTGACGCGGCGTCGAGGCAACGGTGAAGTTGGCCACCGCGGCGCCGGACGGGGTGAACCGCAGCTCCGGGTCGCCGGTGATGTTGCCGATAACGGTGATGATGGTGTCGCCAGCCATGTCGACTCCCTGCTTCTGTCGTGTCGTCGGGGAAGGTGGCTGCTCAGGCGCCGGGGCGCAGGAGCTTGGTCCGCAGGACCGACTCGTTCAGACCGAGCTGGCGGTCCAGCTCCTTGGCCGTGGCCGACTCCGCCGTCATGTTGACGACGGCGTAGATGCCCTCGGACTTCTTCTTGATCTCGTAGGCCAGACGGCGACGGCCCCAGATGTCGACCTTGTCCACGGTGCCACCGTCCTTGGTGACGACCGACAGGAACTTGTCGAGCGAGGGCTGGACCGTGCGCTCTTCGAGCTCGGGGTCGAGGATGATCATGAGTTCGTACTGACGCATGCTGATAACCCACCTCCTTTGGACTATGCGGTCACGGTCTCTCCGTGACAGGAGGGTTGCAGCGTCCCACCGGACCGGACCCTGCCCAGCAACGACCGACAGGCCCGAAGGGGCGCTGCCGGCGAGGACGGGACGGGGGTGTCGCGGCGAACGTTCAGGAGGATACCGGCAATCGAGCGTCCCGCTGAAATCGCCGTCCACAGCCCCACCGCTGGTGCGGTCGCGCCGGGTCAGTCCAGCCGGACCAGGACGCGGTCGGGGGCGCCACGCATCGGGCCGGCGAGCTCGTCGACCTCGACCGGGCCACGCCTGACCGCGCCCAGCCAGACCCGGACCGCCAGGTAGAGGATCGCGGCGACCCGGGCGAGGACGAACACGGCGTAGGTCCGCCCCGGCAGCCCACGGTCCGGCGTGGTCAGCCCGGCGATGTAGAGCCACACCGCCACGAACGAGGCGGCCTCGACGCCGGCCCAGATGAGGTGGTCGCGCCAGCGCAGGCCGACGAGGGCGATGAGGGGCAGCAGCCAGAGGCTGGCCTGCGGCGGCAGCGCCGCGCCGGTCACCAGCACGGTCGCCAGCATCACCAGGGCGACCTCGGCGACCGTCGGCCGACGGCCCGGGCTCAGCGCGAGCACCGCCCCGGCGACCAGCGCCGCGACCCAGCCGAGGACCGCGAGGGTGGTCACCAGGGCGCCGGGCAGCGGGTGCCCGTAGAGCGCCGGCACCATCCACGGCGAGCCGTAGCTCGCGGCCGCGGACCACCAGGCGCGGTAGGCCCCCAGCACGCCGTCGCCCGAGAGCAGCCACGGCAGGGTCACCACCAGCACGGTCGCGAGGGCCGTCACCGCGAGCGTCGCGAACGACCGCAGCCGCCCCGAGCGCAGCGCGAGCAGCCCGATCGCCAGCAGCAGGACCAGGGCGTAGCTGCGGGTCGCCACCGCCAGACCGAGCAGCACCCCCGCGGCCGGGACGTGCCGCCGGCTCCAGGCCAGCAGCGCGACCGAGGCGAGCGCCACGCCGAGCAGGTCGGTGGACACCAGGGCGACCAGGACCAGCAGCGGGCTGAACGCGACGTGCGCGGCGTTCCACGGCGTCCTGCGCACCGACGCCGCGGTCACCCAGACCAGCACCGCCACGAGCAGGGCGATGACCCCGGCCCAGAGACCGAGGTACCACTGCTGCTGCGCGCGCACCCCGCCGTCCGGGACGGCGAGGCCCACCAGCCACATCGCCAGCCCCGAGACCACCGGCTGGTCGAGCACCCTCGCGCCGGCGGCACCCAGGTAGGGGGCGATGCCGCCCGAGAGGCCCGAGCTCTGCCAGGTCACCGGCAGGTCGGAGTAGCAGGCATGCCAGAACTGGTCGGGGCTGTGCCAGCCCACCTTCAGGCAGTGCGCCTTCTGCGCGACCCCGAGGGCGACCACGAAGCTGGACAGGCCGGCGAGCAGGGACGCCACCCACGGCCAGGGCCGGCTGTGGCCCGGTCCCGTCGCGGCGTAGCGGCCGACCGGCCCGCCGACGACCTCACTGGCCGTCGCGACGAGCGGGTCGTTCCGGCTCGGCGGGGCGACGGGCTGCGCGGGGGCCGGCATGGGTCGCAGACTAGTTCGCCGTGCCGGTGGGCGTGGGCTCCGCCCGCACGCGCTTCGCGGGACTGCTGGGCAGCGCTGTCGCGGCCCCGGTCGCGCTCGGTGCCGCGCGCCGCCGACTTCGACGGCTTCGGCTTCGGCTTCGAGGTGCTGGACGGCGACTCGGTGCCCGAGGTGGGGCCGGTCGACGTCGGGCTGCTGGACGTCGTGGTGCTGCTGGAGCTGGTCGGGCTGGTGGACGTCGTCGTGCTGCTCGAGCTGGTCGTGCTGCTCGAGGAGGTCGACGACTCGGACGTGGTCGACGGCGCCGTGGTGGTCGTCGGCACCTGGTTGTCGCCCACACCGGTGCGCGGCGGGAAGTCGACCGTCTTGGTCCCCTCCAGGGCACCGCTCATGAAGGCGGTCCAGATCTTGACCGGGAAGGTGCCACCGGTCAGCTCACCGAAGCCGGCGATGTTCTGCATCGGCTCGGGCTTGCCGTTGACGTCGTTGTAGATGCCGACCGCGGCGGCGAGCTGGGGGGTGAACCCGTCGAACCACACCGCCTTGTTCTCGGTCGTCGTGCCGGTCTTGCCGGCAGCGGGCCGCCCGAGCGCCAGCGCGCCGCTGGCCGGTGCCCTCGGTCACGACGTGGGTCATCGCCTCGGTGGCGTCGATGGCCACGTCCTGGTCGAAGGCGACCTTGGTCTGCTTCTGGGCCTTGTAGTTCACCGAGCCGTCGGCGCTGGTGACCTTCTTGACCAGGTACGGCGTGGCCCGCATGCCCTTGGCCGCGATCGTCGCGTAGGCGTTGGCCATGTCGATGACGTGCGGGTTCGCCGTACCGAAGATGTTGGAGAGGTTGTCCTCCAGGCCGGGGGTGCCGGCCGGCACGCCGGCCGCGATCGCCGCCGCGCGCGTCTTGTCGGCGCCGACCTCGATGTTGAGCCGGGCGAAGACGGTGTTGACCGAGTGCGCCGTGGCGGTCTGCAGGTCGATGTTGCCGAACTGCTCGTCGGCGAAGTTGTGGATCTCGCCGTCCTTGCCCTTGCCGAACTCGGGGAAGGTCTGCGGGCTGTAGCCGGGGAACGTGGTGTGCGTGCTGATGCCCTGCTCGAGCGCGGCGATCAGGCCGAACGGCTTGAACGTCGACCCGGCCTGCATCGTCGCGGCGGTGGCGGAGTTGAGCTGGACCTTGGTGTAGTCCTTGCCGCCGTACATCGCGACGACGGCGCCGTTGCCCGGCTCGACCGCGGCCAGGCCCGCGTGCAGGGTGGAGGTGCCCGGGCCGGTCGGCATGTTGTCCTGGACGGCCTTCACGGCGGCGTCCTGCGCCTGCTTGTTGATCGTGGTGGTGATCCGCAGGCCACCGCGGTCGAGCTCGGCGTCCGTCAGCCTGAGCTTGCTGCGCAGCTCCTGCTGCACGTCCGCGGTGATGTAGCCGATCGACCCGCCCTTGGTCTTCTTGGCCTTGGGGGAGATGACGGTCGGGAACGTCGCCTTGGCGCGCTGGGCGGGCGTGAGCCAGCCCTCGGCCTGCATCCCGTCGAGCACGTAGTTGACCCGGGCCTGCGCGTTCTTCTTCTGCTGCGCGCCGAGCGAGGGGTCGTAGAAGCCCGGGCCGCGGATGACCGACGCCAGCAGGGCACCCTCGCTCACCGTGAGCTGGGAGACGTCCTTGTCGAAGTACGCCTTGGACGCGGTCTGGATGCCGTAGGCGCCGCGGCCGTAGTAGATGGTGTTGAGGTAGTCGGCCAGGATCTCGGACTTGGACTTCTGCTGGTCGATCTTCAGCGAGATGATCAGCTCCTTGCCCTTGCGGGTCAGGGTCTGGTCCTGGGTGAGGAAGTAGTTCTTGACGTACTGCTGGGTGATCGTGGAGCCACCCTGGGTCGGCCCGCCCTTGATCGCGGCGACGAGGGCGCGGCCGATGCCGGTGGGGCTGACGCCCTTGTTCTGGTAGAAGCTGCGGTCCTCGGCGGCGAGCAGGGCGTGCTGCACGTGCACCGGCACCTTCGACAGCGGCACCGACTCACGGTTGCCGTCCATCTGGGTGATCCGGTCCATCTCGGTCTTGCCGTCGGAGTAGTAGACGATCGAGGCCTGCGCCTCGGCCAGCTGGTTCGGCGTGGGGATGCCGATCGCCACCCAGGCCACCGCGACCGTGGCCACGCCCGCCAGGAACAGCGCCAGCAGGGTGAGCAGGATGCGCTTGCGCGTGAGGAAGCGACGCTTCCCCTTCGGCGCGGGCCGTTTCGTCGTGCGGGCGTTCTGGGCGTTCACGGATCTTCTTTCCTCAAGGGTGCTCAGCCGTGGCGCAGGCATCGAGCGCCGCGCCGGCAACCTGTCCAGTATGACGACGCCGCGCCGCCACCTCGTCCTGGCCGCGGCGCGCCACGCCTGATGGCGCCTGGATATATCGCTTCGATATATCCAGTGTTATGTTGACCAAACATAGTCCGACTTTGTCAGGTCGCGGGCACCACGCCGGGGCAGACAGCGGACGACCCGCAGGACCATCGCCACCGCCCACCCGGGCCGACGACCGACAGGAGGACGCCGATGAGCCGCCGCAGCGCCCTGCTCGAGCTGGCGATCCTCGGCCTCCTGCACGACACCCCGATGCACGGCTACGAGCTGCGCAAGCGCCTCAACGCGGTGCTCGGGGCGTTCCGCCCGCTGTCCTACGGCACCCTCTACCCGTGCCTGCGCGACCTGCTCGGCCGCGGCTGGATCACCGAGGCCACGGGCACGACCGGCTCGACCGCGCCGCCGGCGCCCAGCAGCCGGCGGGCGCGCATCGTCTACGAGCTCACCGCCGACGGCAAGGACCACTTCCAGTCGCTGATCTCCCAGTCCGGCCCGGCCGCCTGGGAGGACGGCACGTTCGACGTGCACTTCGCCTTCTTCTCCCGCACCGAGGCCGCGGTCCGGCTGCGGATCCTCGAGGGTCGCCGCAGCCGGCTCGAGGAGCGGCTCGACGCGATCCGCACCGCCGCCGCGCGGGGCCGCGAGCGCCTGGACCTCTACACCGCCGAGCTGCAGCGGCACGGCCTGGACTCGGCCGAGCGCGAGGTGCGCTGGCTCTCCGAGCTGATCGAGACCGAGCGCTCGGCCACGCCGCCCGCCGCCCCCGCTCCCCCTCCCGTCGCGGCGCCAGCCGCGGCGCCCCCCGCTGACCCGGCCCCCGGCACGAGACCCGCCGGCACCCCACCTACCCCCGCCTGAAACATCGCCATACCCCGTCAGAAGGAGAACCCCATGGGATCCGTGCGCGTCGCCATCGTCGGCGTCGGCAACTGCGCCAGCTCGCTGGTGCAGGGAGTCGAGTACTACAAGGATGCAGACCCGAGCGGCAAGGTCCCCGGACTGATGCACGTCAAGTTCGGTGAGTACCACGTCAACGACGTCGAGTTCGTCGCGGCGTTCGACGTGGACGCCAAGAAGGTCGGCTTCGACCTGTCCGAGGCGATCAACGCCTCGGAGAACAACACGATCAAGATCGCCGACGTCCCCCCGACCGGCGTGACCGTGCAGCGCGGCGTGACCAACGACGGCCTGGGCAAGTACTACCGCCTGACCATCGAGGAGTCCGACGCCGAGCCCGTGGACATCGTCCAGACGCTCAAGGACGCCAAGGTCGACGTGCTCGTCTCCTACCTGCCGGTGGGCTCCGAGGTGGCCGACAAGTACTACGCCCAGTGCGCGATCGACGCGGGCGTGGCGTTCGTCAACGCCCTGCCGGTCTTCATCGCCTCCGACCCCGAGTGGGCCGCGAAGTTCGAGGCCGCCGGTGTGCCGATCATCGGTGACGACATCAAGAGCCAGGTCGGTGCCACCATCACCCACCGCGTCATGGCCAAGCTGTTCGAGGACCGCGGTGTCGTGCTGGACCGCACGTACCAGCTGAACGTCGGCGGCAACATGGACTTCAAGAACATGCTCGAGCGCGACCGCCTCGAGTCCAAGAAGATCTCCAAGACCCAGGCCGTCACCAGCAACATCGACCACGACCTCGGCGAGCGCAACGTCCACATCGGCCCGAGCGACTACGTGCAGTGGCTGGACGACCGCAAGTGGGCCTACGTCCGCCTCGAGGGTCGCGCGTTCGGCGACGTGCCGCTGAACCTGGAGTACAAGCTCGAGGTCTGGGACTCCCCCAACTCGGCCGGCATCATCATCGACGCCATCCGTGCGGCCAAGATCGCCAAGGACCGGGGCATCGGCGGCGCGCTGCTGTCCGCCTCGTCCTACCTGATGAAGTCCCCGCCGGTGCAGCGCCCGGACGACGAGGGCGCCGCCTCGGTCGAGGCCTTCATCCAGGGCACCGTCGAGCGCTGACGCTCGGCGTGCGCTGAGCACGCTTTCCGCTCTGAACGGTGGGGCCGGTTCGCACTTCGCGGACCGGCCCCGCCGTCTGCCTGTCGCATCCGCCATTTGGCGTAGGCTCAGGCGCCGTCCGTGCAGCAGGGCTGCACCCGTAGACCGTGGAGTCACCCAGATGGTTGAAATCGCCGCCAGCCGGCAGCAGTCCCCGGAACCCGCAGGCGCTCGACCGGCCGCCGGCGCCACCCCCGCGGCTGCGCGCGCTCGACGGCCTGCGCCTGATCGCCGCGCTGCTGGTGATGGCCTTCCACTTCACCGCCCGCACCTCGAACGCGTGGGACGGCAAGGTCGCGTGCCGTCTGGCCGGGCGTCGGGCGCCTGACGCAGTACGGCTACCTCGGCGTCAACCTGTTCTTCGTCATCAGTGGCTTCGTGATCCTGATGACGGCCTGGGGCCGGACGGTGGAGACGTTCGCCATCTCGCGAGTGACCCGGCTGTTCCCGGCGTACTGGGTCAGCGTCGCCCTGACCGCCGTCCTGCTCGCTGGTGATCTGGCCGCAGGGCAAGCAGATCGAGCCTGGCACGCCTTCACCAACCTGACCATGCTGCAGTCCGCCTACCACGTGCCGCACGTCGACGGCGTGTACTGGACCCTGTGGACCGAGCTGCGCTTCTACCTGCTGATCGGCATCTTCGTGCTCGTCGGCATCACCCGGCGACGCATCGTCGCGGTCTGCGCCCTGTGGCCGATGCTCGGCCGAGGTGGCCTCGCGGACGAGACCAGGACCTGCTCGCGCACGCTGCTGGTCCACGACTACGCGCCGTACTTCGCCGCCGGGATGATGCTGTTCCTCATCTACCGCGACGGCCACAGCTGGCTCTCGTGGGGCCTGGTGGCGTGGAACTGGTGCCTGGCCCTGCCGCTGGCGGTGGCGGACATGTCGCCCCGGAACGCACATCACCGACCGCACGGCGTCCGTGCCGCTGACCCTGGCTGCTGGTGACGTTGGCGTTCCTCGCGGTGGCCGCCTGCGGCTCACGGTGGGCTGAGCGGATCCAGTGGCGTGGCTGCCGGCCGCGGGTGCCTTGACCTACCCGCTCTACCTCGTCCACGAGTACTGGGGCTTCTGGGTCATCAACCGGACCCACGAGCAGCTCGGCAAGTACGGCGCCGTCGCTGCGGCCGTCATGCGGTGACCCTGGCCATGGCCTGGCTCATCCACCGGCTCGTGGAGCGGCCGCTCGCCCCGCGGCTCCGGCGGACGCTCACCATCAGTCTCAGCTGCCCTTCGAGAGCGCGACGAGCTCGACTCGGCGGTCGCCGGATCTACACCAAGTGGTCCCCAGATGGGTAAAGACACGCCAGCAAGGTAAAGGCTTCACCAAGGGCTAGCGACATTCGGCGACGGAGATCCGTCGCTGGCCTACGTTGGCGAGCGGATGCGAGGCCCCGCCTCGGTGCACGCACCGGCGCGGGGCCGCATCGCCCTCTGTTCCCCGGCCGTCGAATGAGGAGCCCCATGCCCGGTCAGCCCGTCTCGCCCGCTCCCTCCGCTCAGCGCCTCGTGAGCAGGCGGCGGCACGCCCGGCGTCGTGTCGCTGCCACCACTGCCCTCGCGCTGGCCGGTGTCCTCCTCGCGACGACCCCCGCCAGCGCCTCCTGGGTGCAGACCCAGACCTCCGCCGAGGGCAAGGTCACGCGCGTCCGCGACGGGGACACCGTCGACGTCGACGTGTGGGGAGATGGCACCACCACACCGCAGACGATCCGCAACACCGGCATCCAGGCGATGGAGACCGGGCAGTGCCACGCCGCCGAGGCGACCGAGCTGATGACCTCGCTGGCCGCCAGCAAGACCGTGCGGCTGACCGCGCGCTACGCCAGCACGTCGCAGCCTGGGGCGCCCGGTGCGCTACGTGGACGCCGAGAGCGGCTCGGTCTTCACCGACACCCAGCTGCCCATGCTGAACGCCGGCCACGCGCTCGCCCTGACCCTCGGGAACGAGACCAGCCGGTGGCGGACCTACATGCTCGCCCAGCAGAAGGCCGAGGCGACCCACCAGAACCTCTGGGACACCGACTACTGCGGCTCCGGACCGGCCCAGAGCACGCCGATCAAGGTGTGGGTCAACTACGACGGCGACGGTGACGAGACCACGAACCCGAACACCGAGTGGGTGCGCATCCTCAACCAGGGCACGGCCCCGCTCTCCCTGACCGGCTGGTGGCTGCGGTCGGCCGCGCAGGACTACTTCCACTTCCCCAAGGGCACCGTGGTGCAGCCAGGCTCGTTCATCACCCTGTACGTCGGCAAGGGGACCGCCACCGCCACCAGCTTCTACTGGGGCAGCTCCACCCCCAAGTTCCCGAACTCCGACGAGCCGGGCGCCTACGGCAGCGGCGCCTACCTCTTCGACCCCGACGGCGACCTCCGCTCGCACACGAGCTTCCCCTGCCTCGTGAACTGCACCGACGCACGCGCCGGCAAGATCAAGATGGCCGTGAACTACGACGCGCCCGGCGACGACCAGACCAACCCCAACGGCGAGTGGGTCGCCCTCAGCAACCCCGGTCCGGCCACCTACGACCTCTCGTACACCACCCTGTGGTCGCACGGCAACGCCCGCGAGTTCCCGCGCGGCAGCTACCTGCGCGCCGGCGAGCGCATGGTGATCCGCATGGGCACGGGGTCCTCCACCCGGCTGAGCCAGTACTGGAACAAGACGTACGCGCCGCTGACCAACTCCGGCGGCTACATGCTGCTGCGCACCCCGAACACCATCAGGATCGCCTGCTCCGCCTGGGGCACCGGCCGCTGCTGAGCCGGGCGTCCCAGCCGGTCCGTGCGCCCGCCCGCCGGTCAAGCGCGTCCTACCCGGCCGGTTGCTCGACCTTCAGGGCCTTCGCCTCGATGCTCAGGTTGCCCATGTTGGTCCAGTAGGGGCGGAACAGCGTGCCCTCGTCCGGTACCGCGCGGACCGGCAGGTCCGCGAGCGCGGGAGAGTGCAGGGCACCGACGCGGCGCCGCAGCGGCGAGCCGCCCCAACCCGACAGCGAAACGAAGACGTCCCAGACGCCGGTAGCCGCCGCGTGCCGGGGTGCAAGCGTCGAACGTCGCCGTGCAGCGGTACTCGATGACGCTGGCCGGCTGCCCCAGGCCCACCGCGGGGGTGTCGACCGCCCCGCCGTCCACCGGCAGCGCGATCTCGGCGCCACTGTCGCGATGACGGACGAACACGCTCGGCTTGGCCTTCTTCACCGTCGCCGCGACCCGCCGGGCCTCCGGCGCGACGTCAGCGAGTGGGAGCCGCATCGCGCGCCCGACCGGCGTGGCCTCGCAGGTGACGACGGTGCCGTCCGGCTGACCCACCGCCACGTTGAGAGCCACCCTCAGGTGGTCGTCGACCCACTCGACGCCATCCACCCGGGGAACCAGCACGAGAGCCGTCTCGTGCTCGGCCAGTCGCACCAGGTCGTCATACCGGCCCTGCTGCAGTAGCTCGGACCGGACCCTGAGGAAGGTGTTCATCGGACCCCAGGTGTCCGATCGCGCGAAACGCTCCACCGCCAGCCGCCGGATCTCGTCGTACATCTGCCTTCGGTAGGCCTCCGGGTAACCCAGGAACCGCTTGCCGCCCAGCCGTCCCAGCATCTCGACCCGGTACCACCTGCGGAGGACGCGATCCAGGAGCGTCACCGGAAGCCAGGCCCTCGGCGACCGAGATCGCCTCCCGCAGGTACTCGGAAGTACGTCCCGCGGCTCGAACTCCTCCAGGGAGATGTTCCCGCCGTCAGGACGTCGGTCGAGGTGGTAGCAGGTGTAGTCCGACAGCACCGAGACGACGCCGCGCCCGCAGGTAGGCCTCGACGACGAAGACGTGGTCCTCGAGGCGCCGGCGCCCCTCCGGAAACCTGATGGCGTGCTCCCGGAGGAACTGCGTCCGGAACATCTTGTGGCAGGTCGAGGGTCTCCATCAAGGGGCGCAGTACCCACGGTCACGCTCTCCCGGTTGCTCTGGAAGAGGGTCCCGGGAACGCTCCGGCCGTGGCCCTGCACCTTGCCGATCACGATGTCGGAGCTGTTCCGGCGGCCCATGTCGTACATCCGCTCCAACGCCTCCGGCTCGAGCCAGTCGTCGGCGTCGACGAAGTAGACGTACTCGCCCGCCGCGGCGTCGGCGCCGAGGTTCGTGGGCGGCCGGGCCAGCCGGAGTTGGGGATGTGGATCGTCCGGATGTGCGCGTACGTCGCCAGCAAGCTCGTCGAACCGCTGCGGCGTCGCGTCCGTGGACCCGTCGTCCACCAGGATGACCTCGTACTGCGAGGGCGGGAGCGACTGTCCGAGAAGAGACCCCACCAGCCGCTCGATGTGGTCACCGGAGTTGTACGAGGGAACGACGACAGTGACCTTGATGCTCATGGTGCGGCGTGCTCCCTCTGCTTCTGCGGTGGCGACCGTCGCGCCGGGCGCCTGCCACGCTCAGCGACGTCCCGGGGCGGGCCGGGCGGTCCCAGCCAGGAGCTGAGCGCTCCGAGCCCCGATCCTAGTGTCCGCGATGCGATCCGTCCCGATCCCACGCGTGAGGAGCGTTTCGCCTCAGCGGGCCGTGGGTGGACGCGATGCTATGGTGAGGCGCTTGCTTGAGCGCAGTGGCGCCCGGCTCTGGGGGCCAGGGACCGTCATGGACGAGAACTCGGACAGTTTGGAATCATGGGGAATCAGCGACCGCTCCACCGACAGGGTCCTTCGCAAGGCCAAGCGCTGGCGTGGTCGCCTGACCGCGCCGAGACCCGAGCCGGTCCGGCCCGAGACGGCCCGCCTAGTCGGTCCTCACCCCGCTGCCCGCCGAGCCAAGGCGCCGCGACTCAGCGTGGTGGTCCCGGCCTTCAACGTCGAGGCCTACCTCGGCTCCTGCCTCGGACAGCGTCCTGAGACAGACGCTGCGCGACCTCGAGGTCATCGTCGTCGACGACTGCTCCCCGGACCGCTCACTACGACGATCGCCATGCAGTGGCACGCCAGGGACAGTCGCGTCCGGGTGCTGAAACTGCCCGAGAACGGCGGCCTGAGCCACGCCCGCAACGCCGGCCTGGCCGTCGCGCGGGGAGAGTTCCTCTGCTTCCTGGACTCCGACGACGAGGTCGAGCGGACGCCTACGCCCGCGCGGTCGAGTCCCTGACGACCAGCGGGTCCGACTTCGCCGTCCTGGGGTACCAGCGGTTCAACTCCACCCGCCGGTGGAACGCCGCGCCGTGGATCACCGCACTGCACCAACGCGCGGTCGTGCGGCACCAACGCGCAGGCCAGCCCGCACCTCCTCGCCAACGCCGTGGCCTGGTCCAAGGTCTACCGCCGGTCGTTCTGGGACGAGGCCGGCCTCGTGTTCCCGGTGGGCGTGAAGTACGAGGACCAGCCCGTGTCAGCCGCTGCCTACGCCGCAGCCACGTCGATCGACGTCCTCAGCGGCCGGTCCGTCCGCTGGCGCGCACGCGAGGACGGCTCCTCGATCTCGCAACAGGTCGGCAGCACCGAGGATCTGGTCCACCGACTCCAGGCCGCGTTCACGAGCCTGGAGATCCTCGCGAAGAGTGGGCACTGGGGGCTGGAGCGTCAGCGGCTCTCCCAGCTGCTGGCCAACGACCTGCCCTTCTCCCTGTCCGCGGCGGTGTTCGCCGACGAGGACTACTGGGACGTCCTGGTCGAGGGCGTGACCAAGCTCTTCGAGCGCAGCGAACCCTGGATGTGGGACCTCATCCCGCCGCAGGCCAAGGTCGGCCTACGAGCTCGCGCTCCGGAACGACCGCACCAGGCTGATCTCGTTCTTCGAGCAGGGTGGCGGCAACCTCAAGAACTTCCCCACCGACGGTCGTGGACGGCGTCATCCTCAGCCGCCTTCCCTACTTCCAGGACCCCGCGGTCGGCATCCCGGACCACCGCTTCGCGGTCATCCCCGGCAGACGCGAGCTCCTCACCGCGCTGCGCCGGGCCCGCTGGGCCGACGGCGACGCAGCTGGAGATCTCAGGGCTGGGCCTACATCGACAACGTGGACCTGACCGAACGCGCGACCCGGGTCACGGTGGAGCTGCGCAACGTCTCCGACGGCACCGTGCACCGCATGGACACCGCGGCTCGCTCCGACGCCGAGGTGAGCCGCGTCTCCCGGCACAAGTGGTGCAACTACGAAGCCCGTCCGGCTTCGTGGCGACCATCGACGTGGCGGACGCTGGTCGCGACGTCCTCGTCGGCCCGTCGACCTGGGTCGTGGACGTCGTCGGTCGAGACCGGCACCCTGACCGCCCGGGGCGCGTTGAACGGCGCCAACCGCTGGGGCTCTGCGGGTGCCCTCTCCCGGCTCGACCAGGACCACCGCCTCCGCGCGATGCCCTCGCTCAGCTCCTCCGGACAGCTCACGCTCGAGTCACCGCACCGCCCGTGTGGATGGACGCGTGGCTGTCGACGGGCGCACGGTGACCCTGACGATGCACACGCCGGACGGGGCAGACGGTCCGCAGCTGACGCTGTCCACCCGCAGGGAGCGAGCGTGGTCGCTCCCGTCACGCGCAGGGCCCGCGACGCTGCTCGGCCACGGTGACACTGCCCCGTGCAGGGGTCGGCACGAGCGACCAGCGGACCAGCAAGCCCTGGGTCGTGCGAGCCGTGCTCGACTCCGGCAGGCGCACGCGGTCGCCATCGCGGCAGCCCCGAGCCGTCGAGCCTTCCGACCAGCACGACGCTGAGGCCCTTCCGCACCGCCTGGGGCAACCTCGGCCTGGCGGAGCTGACGCCTCGCTCCTCGTGGTCACCCGGCCGCCCGGGTCACCTCCGAGGGCCTTCTCCTCGCGCTGAGATCCCCGGGACGGCCCGCGGGGCGATCTGCCTCTCGCTGCAGCGGTACGCCGGTCTCGCCCTCCGTCACCGTCGGCTCGGGACAGGCGAGCGTCTCGTGCACGGTGCCGCTCACCGCATCCCTGTGGGGCGCGCCCCCCTTCCCCTTCCGCCTGGGGTCGCTACCTGCTGTCGGCACCGACGCCGACGGAACGGGGTCTCCGTCGAGCTGGACCCTTGGTCGAAGCCACCCTCCCGGCCTGATCGAGCTCGACCAGCTCAAGGGCCGGCCTCGAGCGCACCCCCACGGTGAGCTGCGATCACGATCGACCGGCCGTGTGCCGGACGAGCGTGGAGCCCGCCAGCAGCGCGAGCTGCAGGAGTGGCACCACAGCTTCAGCCGACGCCGCGGCCCAACGATGCCCTCTTCCGTTCCTACTACGGTGGAGAACACCGCGTGCAACGCGGGCGCGGTGCACGCGGAGCTGCGTCGCCGGAACCCCCGATCACCGTCAACTGGGCCGTCACGGACTTCTCCGTGCCGGTCCCCGAGGGGGGCGTAGCGGTGGTCGAGGGATCGCGTCGCTGGTATCTGCTCCTTCGCGAAGCCACCTACATCATGGACAACATGCACCAACCGGTCTACCACGCCAAGGCTCACCATCAGGTCGTCGTGCAGACCTTCCATGGCTATCCCTTCAAGCTCATGGGCCACGCGCACTGGCGCAAGCTCAGTTCACCCGTCTGACGGATCGACTCGTTCGACCGTCGGGCCGCGAGTGGGACTACCTCGTCTCACCGGCGTCCTATGCAACGCCTGCTGCTGCGCAGGGACTTCCGGTACGACGGCAAGGTGCTCGAGGTCGGATACCCCCGGAACGACGTCCTGCAGTTCCTCCGCCGCACCCAGCATCCGTCGGTCGGTCAGACAGCAAGGCTGGGCATCGGCCAGGGCCGGACCACGGCGCTATTCTCTACGGCGCCGACGTTTCGGGACTACCTGTCGACCGACACAACAGCGCTCCCAGCGTGGACATCCTCGACATCGAGCCGCATGATGGTGGACCTTGGCGACGACTACGTGCTCCTGATGCGTGGTCATGCCTTCAACGCACGGGCAAGCGACGCGACCACGTCCGGCAGCAACGTCATCGACGTGACTCGCTACCCCGATGTGGCTGACCTCTACCTCGCGGCCGACGTCGCCGTCGCTGACTACTCCTCGCTGCGCTGCGACTTCGCATCACGGGCAAGCCGATGAATCCTCCTCGTGCGCTGAATCCTCCACCGGTCACACACATCCCAGGCACGGGGCTAGCTCTTTGACTACCAGTCCACCGCGCCCGGGTCCGTTCGCGATGGACACCATGACGACGTCGCCAGGAGCTCTCGCAGATCTCGACGACGTCGAGCTGGAGCGTCGGGACGCCTACCAGCGCTTCCAGGCGGACTACCTCGACCTCGATGACGGCGGCGCCGCCGGCGCGCCTGGTCGACCAGGTGTTCGCGACGCCCTCTTCCATCTGAGGCACGTCCCGCGAGCGGGACGTGCCTCAGATGCCCGACCGCACCAGGTGCGCGAGTACAGAATCTGCGGACACCGTTCCCGGGTCGTACTTGTACTTGAGCTTGTGCACAAACGACGACGCGGTGATGCGCGAGACGTCGGTCTCCCCCAAGACTCGAGAACATCTTGCTTTGCAGAGAATGAGGCGGCCTAGAGCTTTTCCGGACACCAGCGAGCCAAGAGTCGCGAAATTTCTCGTCCTGGTAGAACAAGGACTCGAACATGTGGTGGAGCATGAAATATCCAGTCAGCTGGTCATGCTTCTCCCAGTACAGCAGCATCGCTGAGCTCCACATGGATGCGCAGTACCCCCGGGTTGGCTGGCCAGGAACCAGCTCGAGATAACCGGGCCCGAGTAGCTGAAGGCGAAGAGGTCGCTGGTCAGCAGCGGCGGGACATTCTTCGTCAGAGACTCTGTTACCAGGCAGGTCGGGCGTCACTCCACACGCCGCCGTACCGCGCCAGCAGACTCACCCGCAAGATGTCGGAGAAGTGTGTTTGATTGCGAGCCAGGCGCCTCGTCGTCGCCTCTGGTATTGAGACAAAATACCTAAAAGAATCTTGGTCGAGGACGTGCACATCCGCGTCAGGGTTCATCTTCCGCAACTCGCTCAAGCACATCTTGACCAGTGGCGGTGCCGCCTGCTCGCCCTGTGCCCAGTAGCTGAAGACCTGCAGTGGGCCCGGCGGGGCGACGGCGTCCTCCGGATCGTGCTCGTGCGCTCGCGGACGCCGTCGATGTTCTCGGCTACGAATTGCGCGATCGTGTAGCGCAGCTCGAACCAACGGTGTTCGTTCTCCAGCATCTCCACCAGGTGGGGCGGCGGCGTCGGATCTTCCGTGGCGCCCCGGATGAAGGCGGCGCGACGCGTTCCGTTGCTCGCCCATGCGGTCCAGCGCCTTGCCCAACCCGTACAACAGCCGATGACGGTCGTCACCTGCGTCGAGCTCCAACGCGTGCTCGTAGGCGCGGACGGCTTCGGGAAAGTCCTTCTCCGCGATGGCCAGTTCGCCGAGCTTGCCGGCGAGGGCCGGGTCCGTCGGCGTCAGCGCAGCACCCCTGCGGTAGAGATCGGCGGCTGTTGCGTTCTCCCCGCGGGCCTCGTGGATCGCGGCAAGCCGGTAGATCGGCCACGCTGCACCGGGACTGCGCTCCATCACGGACTGCAGGAGGTGGACGGCCGCCCCGTGCTCACCGGCATCATCGAGGCGATCGATCGCCGTCCTGATGAACGACATCCCCTCCTGCTCGTCCACGCCCTGCAGGCGCTCGTCAACCTCGACAAGCCGCCCGCGTTGACGTGCCACTCAGAGCCGCACCGTTCCACTGGTACACAAAGTCGTCCGATGCCGAGTCACCGTCGAAGTAGTCGACAGGAACCTCCCCTGGCACGAGGATGAAGGAGTCCCACCAGACGGCACCATGACCCTGCGGTGCACCACTGACCAAACGGATCCATGCCGCGGTGGCATCGGTAGGCACCGTGAACGTGACGTGTAGGTGATGCGCTCCAGGCTCGTTGGGCGCACCCGCTGACCGCGCGGGACGCCACTGCCGGACCCCACCGACCGTCCACCCCGGGACGGATCGTCAACGCGTCACGGTTCAGAACACCCGTCAGTGGCGCCTCCAGGCGCACAACGACGCTCGCGGAGTAGGTGCCGCCCGGCTGCAACCCGAGCTCGAAACCGCCGTCTCGCCCGCCGGGGCAGATGTGCGTGTCGTTGCTGGACGACGTCCCGACAACACACGCCGACACCGTCCCGGAGTCAGCCCAGTGACGCGAAGCGAAGGCGACACAGTGCTTGTGAACATACAACCCGCCTGGTGCCGACGGCGGTGAGACCCGCCTGAGGTGAGGAGAGGCCCGGGACGTCGACCAGACCCTCGCTGAGCTCAAAGCTCGGGTTTGTGGCGAGGTTGACCAGCGTGAGTGGGTTATGCACCGCGTCCCGAACCCCGCGTCGCCTGCAGCAAACATGGCATCGCACGCCCGTGTGGTCGCGCCGCCGTCATCCCAGGCATTGAACCGCGCCTGCCAGTCCCTGTACCGGACCGCGTACTGCTCGCTGACCTTGTCGAGAGACATCACTGCGCGTGCGAGGTCGGCCGTGGTCTCCACCATGGGCCCGGGGCTGACGTCGTCGAGCTTGAAGTACATCCCCCGGATCTCGTCGCGGTACTCATTCAGGTCGGGGACGAAGAAGAGGATCGGCTTGCCCGTCACCGTGAAGTCGAACATCACCGAGGAGTAGTCGGTCACACACAGGTCGGCTGCGAGATACAGGTCGGTGACG
>CAWHHB010000009.1:0-89360 GCA_963828995.1 uncultured Actinomycetota bacterium | reverse complement strand
CCGTCGGCACGGGCCCGGCGTCGACCCCGACGCGAGGCGGGCCACCGAGACCGCGATCACGGACGGTCGGGAGCACCGCGCGCTCTACCCCTTCGCCGTCCTGGACGACCCGGCGAGCGTACGAGTCGATGCAGTCGTGGGCCGCCATGGGCGAGCAGCAGCGGATGGTGGACTCCCGCCGAGCGAGTTCGCCGTCTTCGGCCCGGACGCCGTGATGGCGGCCGGGGAGTGGGGAGCCGCCGAGGGCGACTACGTCGTCATCCGCGACCTGATGCTGGTCGAGGCGTTCACCGCGGTGTTCGACCTGGCGTGGGCGGCGGCCCTGCCGGCCCCGGACGCGCTGACGACCAGCGAGTCCGACCGGCGGCTGCTGGCGCTGCTGTCCCGGGGCTACAAGGACGAGGCGATCGCGCGGTACCTCGGCTGGGGGGTGCGCACCGTGCGTCGGCGGGTCGCCGGCCTGATGGACGCCCTGGGGGCCGACACCCGCTTCCAGCTGGGCGTCGCCGCCCAACAGCGGGGCCTGCTCGAGGCGGAGGGCAGCCGGCGCTGAGGGTGCACGGTTCGGTCCGGGGAGGGTCGAGCCGTTAACCTTTGGTCGCACGAGCCCCGTGCGCCAGTGCGCCGGGGCTCGTTCCACGACGGAGCCGGGACGATCCCGGCAGGTCGCGCAGCGACCCGTCCGACGATGCGAGGAAGGTGGCCCGGATGCCGGCGATCGTGCTGGTCGGAGCCCAGTGGGGCGACGAAGGCAAGGGCAAGGCGACCGACCTGCTGGGCAGCAGCGTCGACTACGTCGTGAAGTTCAACGGCGGCAACAACGCCGGCCACACCATCGTCGTCGACGGCGAGAAGTACGCGCTGCACCTGCTGCCCAGCGGCATCCTCAGCCCCGGCTGCACCCCCGTCATCGGCAACGGCGTCGTCATCGACCTCGCCGTGCTCTTCCAGGAGATCGACGCGCTGGAGGCCCGCGGCGATCGACACGTCCCGGCTGGTGGTCAGCGCCAACGCCCACCTCATCCCGCCGTACAACCGGGTGCTCGACAAGGTGACCGAGCGCTTCCTGGGCTCGCGCCGGCTCGGCACCACCGGGCGCGGCATCGGCCCCACCTACGCCGACAAGATGAGCCGGGTCGGCATCCGCGTGCAGGACCTGTACGACGAGTCGATCCTGCGCCAGAAGGTCGAGGCCGCGCTCGAGGTCAAGAACCAGGTCCTCGCCAAGATCTACAACCGCCGCGCCATCGAGGTGCAGGAGGTGATGGACGAGCTGCTCGAGTACGCCGAGCGGCTGCGCCCGATGGTCGTCGACACCGGCCTGCTGCTGTCGACCGCGCTGGACGAGGGCAAGACGGTCCTGTTCGAGGCCGGGCAGGCCACGCTGCTGGACGTCGACCACGGCACCTACCCGTTCGTCACCTCCTCGAGCGCGACCGCGGCCGGCGCCTGCACCGGCTCCGGCATCCCGCCGACCCGCGTCGACCGGGTCATCGCGATCCTCAAGGCCTACTCGACCCGGGTCGGCGAGGGGCCGTTCCCGACCGAGCTGCACGACGACATGGGCGAGTTCCTGCGCAAGACCGGTGCGGAGTACGGCACGACCACCGGCCGGCCGCGCCGCTGCGGCTGGGTCGACACCGTCGTCGGCCGCTACGCCACCCGCATCAACGGCGTCACCGACTTCGTCGTCACCAAGCTCGACGTGCTGACCGGCCTCGAGCAGGTGCCGGTGTGCGTGGCCTACGACGTGGCCGGCGTGCGGCACGACGAGATGCCGATGAGCCAGACCGACTTCCACCACGCGACGCCGATCTACGAGTACCTCCCCGGCTGGTGGGAGGACATCTCCGCCTGCCGCACGTTCGAGGAGCTGCCGGTCAACGCCCGGCGCTACGTCGAGCGCGTCGAGGAGCTCATCGGTGCCCGCGTGTCCACGATCGGCGTCGGCCCCGGCCGCGACGAGACCATCGAGCGGCACTCGCTGCTCGGCCTCGACTGACGCCCCTGCCCGACGACCGAGGACATCCTGATGAACGCTCCCGTGCCAGAAGCCGACTGGGTCTCCCGTTTCGCGGACGAGGTCATCGCCGAGGCGGAGCGTCGCGCGCCCGGCAAACCGGTCGTCGTGCGCGTCCGGGCTCAGCCCGTCCGGCCCGATCCACCTGGGCAACCTGCGCGAGGTCATGACCCCGCACCTGGTCGCCGACGAGATCCGGCGCCGCGGGCACGACGGTGCGGCCACCTGATCTCCTGGGACGACTACGACCGGCTACCGCAAGGTGCCGCGGCGTCGCGGCGTCGACGCCGTCCTGGGCCGAGCACATCGGCAAGCCGCTGACCTCCGTGCCCGGCCCCGCCCGGCAGCCGCGTACCCGAACTGGGCCGAGCACTTCAAGGCCGCCGATGATCGACGCGCTGGCCGAGCTCGGCGTCGAGTTACGACGGGATCAGCCAGACCGCGCAGTACACCTCCGGCGCCTACCGCGAGCAGATCCTGCTCGCGATGCGGCACCGCGGGCGACATCGACGCGATCCTCGACCGTACCGCACCAAGAAGGCCGGCCGGCGCAAGGCCGCAGCAGGCCCAGAAGCCGGTCGACGAGGCCGAGCTCGGAGGCCGCCGAGGGCTCCGGCGCCGCCGACGAGGACGACGGCAGCGCCGGCCGCCGGGTACTTCCCGTACAAGCCGTACTGCGCCGTCTGCGGCAAGGACCTCACCACCGTCACCGCCTACGACGACGACACCACCGAGCTGACCTACACCTGCCGCCTGCGGGCTCGCCGAGACGGTGCTGCTCGGCGAGTTCAACCGCGGCAAGCTGGTCTGGAAGGTCGACTGGCCGATGCGCTGGGCCTACGAGGGCGTCATCTTCGAGCCGTCCGGCGTCGACCACTCCTCGCCCGGCTCGTCCTTCGTGTCGGCGGGCAGATCGTCGGGAGATCTTCGGCGGCGAGCAGCCGATCGGGCCGATGTACGCCTTCGTCGGCATCAGCGGCATGGCCAAGATGTGCAGCTCGCGAGGGCGGCGTGCCGACCCCGGCCGACGCGCTGGAGATCATGGAGCCGCCGCTGCTGCGCTGGCTGTACGCCCGCCGCAGGCCCAACCAGTCCTTCAAGATCGCCTTCGACCAGGAGATCCAGCGGCTCTACGACGAGTGGGACGCGCTCGCGCGCAAGGTCGCCGACGGTACGGCGCTGCCGGCGGACGCTGGCCGCGCACGCCCGGGCCGTCGGCACCGCGGCCGGCGACGCTGCCGCGCACGCCGCGGCCGCTGCCGTACCGCACGCTCGCCTCCGTCGCTCGACATCACCGCCGGCGCACGACGAGCAGACGCTGCGCATCCTGTCGCGACCTCGACCCCGGCCGACCCGGTCGACTCGCTGGACGAGGCTGCGGCCGCGGCTGGACCGCGCCGCAGCGCTGGGTCAACACCCAGGTGCCGGCCGAGCAGCGCACCCTCGTGCGCGACGAGCCGGACGCCGAGCTGCTCGCGCTCGCTCGACGAGCCGGGCCGCGAGTCGCTGCGGCTGCTGGCCGAGGGCCTGGAGCGACACTGGTCGCTGGACGGGCTGACCACCCTCGTCTACGGCGTGCCGAAGGTCCAGGCCGGCCTGCCGCCGGACGCCAAGCCGCACGCCGGAGCTGAAGGTCGCCCAGCGGCACGTTCTTCGCGCTGCTCTACCGGCTGCTGGTCGGCCGGGACACCGGCCCGCGGCTGCCCACGCTGCTGCTCGCGGTGGGCGAGGAGCGGGTGCGCCACCTCATCGGCGCCGCGTGACCGACGCCGGGTGACCGACGCTGCGTGACCGGCCCGGCGCAGCCTCGCGCGCGCCGGGCTGGCGCCGGACGGCTCAGCCGGGTCGGACGACCGTCATCCGGTGGGCCGCCCGGGTCAGCGCGACGTAGAGGACGCGGACGCCACCGGGGGACTCGCCGGGTGATCTCGTCGGGGTCGACGACGACCGTCGCGTCGTACTCCAGGCCCTTGGTCGACATCGGGTCCACCACGACGACCCGCGTCTCGCCCCCGCCCGCCAGCCCGGCCAGCTCGGCTGCCCAGCGGGCCGGGGTGATCACGGCCACCGACCCCTCGACGTCCGTCAGCAGCTTCTCCAGCTCGGCGGTCACCACCGCCGTGAGCTCGGCGGTCGGGCACCGTGACGTCGCGCGGCTCGACGCCGGTCTCGCGCACCGCCTGCGGGATGTCGGCGTCCGGCACCTCGGCGCGGATCACCTCGGCCGCGTAGTCGAAGATCTCGCGGGCGTTGCGGTAGTTGGTGTCCATGTGGAACAGCGAGCGCTGCTGGCTGCCGAACGCCTCCTCGCGGGCCTGCCGCGCCTCCGCGGCGTCCGGCCACGAGGCCTGCGCGGCGTCGCCGACGACCGTCCACGACGACCAGCGGCCGCGGCGGCCGAGCATCCGCCACTGCATCGGGGAGAAGTCCTGGGCCTCGTCGATGAGCACGTGGGCGTACTCCGCCGGGGCCTCCAGCCGCCCGCGCAGCAACCGCTCGCGCGCGGTGTGCGGGGCCACCTCGTAGCCGCGCGCGGTGCCCTGCGGTGCGTTGTACCGCTGGCCGACCTCGGAGACGCCGTGGCGGGCCACGTCGTCGAGCTCCTCGATCTCGTAGAACGCACGCTCCTCGCGCGGCGCCTCCCGGGGCGCGCCGAGGCGGGCCGCGAGGTCGTCGACCAGCGCGACGTCGGCCACGGACCAGACGCCGGTCTCCAGGGCGGTCTGCATCGACGCGACGAGCACGTCGACCTCGTCGCGGGACAGCACGCCCGCGCCGTAGCGGGTCACCCGCTCGTCGTCGGCGAGCCACAGGAGCACCTCGCGGGCGTCCAGCGGGCGCCACCACCGCGCCATGAACGCCTCGACGTCCGCGTGGTCGCGGAACCGCTCGAGGAACTCCGGCCGCTCACCCTCCCGGTGGGTGGCCCACGCCGCCTCGGCCAGGGCCTGCAGGGCGGCGTCGGCGGCGTGGTTGCGCTGGTGCGAGCGCAGGACCTGGCTGCGCACCCGGTCGAGCACGCCGGTCTCGAGCCGGATCGCCCGGCCGGCCACGAACGCGCGGAGCTGGGTCGGGCGCGTCCGGGATGACGTCACGGGCGGCGCGGGCCAGCACCCGGCGGATCCGCAGCGAGCCCTTGATCGCCGCCGCCGCGGGCGGGTCGAGGCGTGCGGTGGTGACACCCTCCACGACGTCGCCGAGCGAGCGCAGCGTCACCGTCTCCTCGCCGAGGGAGGGCAGCACCCGCTCGATGTAGGCCGTGTAGGCGCTGCGAGGGGCCGACGACGAGGATGCCGCCGGCCTCGAACCGGCGGCGGTCGGAGTACAGCAGGTACGCCGCCCGGTGCAGGGCCACCACGGTCTTGCCGGTGCCCGGCCCGCCGGTGATCTCGGTGACGCCGCGCGCGGGCGCCCGGATCGCCTCGTCCTGGTGGCGCTGGATGGTGGCGACGATGTCGCGCATGCGGGCGCCGCGGGTGCGGGTCAGCGCCGCCATCAGCGCGCCGTCGCCGACCACCACGAGGTCCTCGGGCGCCTCCGGCACCATCAGGTCGTCCTCGATCCCGATGACGTCCGCGCCCTTGCACCGCAGCACCCGGCGGCGCAGCACGCCCATCGGCTCGACCGGGGTGGACCGGTAGAACGGCGCCGCGGCCGGTGCGCGCCAGTCGATGACCAGCGGCTCGTACTCGTCGTCGCGCACACCGAGCCGGCCGACGTAGCGCACCTCGCGCTCGGTGGCGCCGTCGCCGCGGACGTCGTGCTCGAGGTCGAGCCGGCCGAACACCAGGCCCTCGTACTGCGTCTCGAGGGTCGTGCGGCGCCGGTTGGCGCTGAACATCAGCGCATCGCGCTCGAACAGCCCGGTGATCTCCTCGTCGCGGACGTCGCCGGTGCGGTCGGTCCGGCCGCGGGCCAGGCCCTCGGCCTCGACCAGCGCGACCCGGGAGGCCGCCTTGGCCAGCTCGTCGTACACGCGGTCGACGTGGGCCTGCTCGACGGCGATCTCGGTCGACACCTCATCGGGGGTCGCCGGGGTCTCGGGGTTCGGGTGGTCCGAAGGGGTCACTGGTCCGCCTGGATCGTGCGTGCAGGAAAACGGGCTCGGGCGCGCGCCTCTGCGGCACGCGAACGCATGAGTCTAGTCCGACGCCGCGGACCACGTCCGACGTTCGCCACGCCCGGGGACGGGCCGGGCCGGGAGCGGCGGCCGGCGCCGCTCAGAGCCAGCCGCGGCGGGCCGCCTGCACGCCGGCCTGGAACCGGGTGCCGGCGCCGAGCTGGTCCATCAGGGCGCGCACCCGGCGCTCGACGGTCCGCTGGGAGATGCCGGACTGGCGGGCGATCGTGGCGTCGGAGGCGCCCGCTGCGAGCAGGGTGAGGATCGCCGTGTCGCGCCGGTCCAGCCCCGCGGTCCGGGCCCGCCCGGCCGGCGTGCCCAGCCGCCACACGGTCTCGACCAGCTCGGAGAGTGCCCGGACGAGGGCGGGCTGGCGCACGAGCAGCGAGCCGCCGCCGTCCGGTGCGTGCCGCGACACGTCCACGACGGCCGCCGTCTCGTCCACCACCAGCACCGAGAACGGCAGCTCCTGCACGAACCGGAACTGCTCGCCGCCCTCGGCGCGGGCCCGCAGCACCTCCCCGGCGCCCTCGATCTCCAGCACCGCGATCTCGTACGTCGTCCGCATCACCAGCTCGGTGCCGTCCGCCGCGTAGGAGCGCTCGCGGTGGGCCCGCAGGGACGCGGCGAACAGCGTCTCGGTCCGCCGGGAGCGGTCGCGCATCGCGCGGACGGAGGTCTGCGCCCCGCTGACGATCTCGGCGCTGGCCGAGTGCAGGTCGTCCAGGGAGGTCAGGATGCGCAGCCCGTCGGTGGGCGTGCGGGTCTCGGCCCGCGCCTGGAAGAACACCTGGCTGAGCTCGTGCGCCGCCCCTCGCGCGGCCCGGGCGCGGCGTTCGAGCTCCGCCGCGAGGGCCGGCAGCGCGATGTCCGGCGGCAGGACCTCCCAGCCGCCCTCGCGCGCCCGGATCAGCCCCCGGGCGTCCAGGATGGCCAGCGTCGCGGTCGACGACCGTGCCGGGCAGCCCCTGGGCGACCAGCAGCGGGCGGCTGGGCGTGCGTCTGCTGCAGCAGCGCGAGGTAGACCCGCGTCACCACCGCCTCGGTGACGTCGCGCTCGTCGTCGGATGAGCGCGGGTAGCCGGGATGGGGTCCGGACGGGCGGCCCTGCCCGCGCGTCCGCGTCGTCGTGCTCCGGACCGGCCCCCGGGGGCGTGTTCTCGGCAGGCATCGGGTCCCCCTCCTCCTCCGGCCGCCGTCGTGGCGGCTTTCCGACATTGACTGTAGTCCGCCACCGTCAGGGCTTTACGACTCCCGCAGCCATTTGCCAGAGTGTGCGCGTCGGTTACGACCGGCCACGCGCGCAGAGTCGCAGGTCCCCCCGCCGGGCGACCGCGCGCAGGGCGCGGCGTCCCCGGGAGAATGCCCCCCTGCCTCCCGGGGACGTCGCGCACATCTCTGTCAGCCCCGCCTGGCCGGCCTGCGCCGCCCGCCCGGGGCGCTGGGCCTCGCGAGCCCGGTCACCTACTGTTGTCGCCCGTGAAGGTTCTCGTCCTCGGATCCGGTGCCCGCGAGCACGCCATCGTCGGCCGCCCTGGCCGCCGACCCGGCCGTGGACGCCGTCATCGCCGCCCCCGGCAACCCCGGCATCGACGCCATCGCGCTCGTGCCGCGACCTGCCCGGCGGGCCTGCTCGACGGCGACGGCGTCGCCGACCTGGCCGTCGAGGTGGGCGCCGACCTGGTCGTCGTCGGCCCCGAGGCCCCGCTGGTGGCCGGCGTCGCCGACGTCGTCCGCGCCCGGGGGATCGCCTGCTTCGGCCCCGGCCGCGAGGCGGCGCAGCTCGAGGGCAGCAAGGCCTTCGCCAAGGAGGTGATGGCCGCGGCCGGCGTTCCCACCGCGCTGGCCCACGTCTGCGCGACCGCCGCGCGAGGTGGCCGACGCGCTGGACGCGCTCGGTGCGCCGTACGTCGTCAAGGACGACGGGCTGGCCGCCGGCAAGGGCGTCGTGGTCACCGACGACCGGGCCGAGGCCCTGGCGCACGCGGCGCGGTGCCTGGCGGCCGGGCTCGCAGGTCGGTGGTCGAGGAGTTCCTCGACGGCCCCGAGGTGTCGCTGTTCTGCCTCACCGACGGTGAGCACGTCGTCCCGCTGGCCCCGGCGCAGGACTTCAAGCGGGTCGGCGACGGCGACACCGGCCCCAACACCGGCGGCATGGGCGCCTACTCGCCGCTGGACTGGGCGCCGGCCGGCCTGGTCGACGACGTCGTCGCCCGCGTCGCCCAGCCGACGGTCGACGAGATGCGCCGCCGCGGCACGCCGTTCACCGGCGTCCTGTACGTCGGGCTGGCCCTCACCTCCCGCGGACCGCGGGTGATCGAGTTCAACGCGCGGTTCGGCGACCCCGAGACCCAGGTGGTCCTCGCCCGGCTGCAGCACGCCGCTCGGCCAGCTGCTGCAGGCGGCGGCGGTCGGCCGGCTGGACCGAGGTCGGGCCGCTGCGCTGGAGCGACGGACCACGCGGTCACCGTCGTCCTCGCCGCCGCCGGCTACCCCGGCTCGCCGCGCACCGGCGACGTCGATCGAGGGCCTCGCTCGAGCGTCGGCGACGCGGCGTCGAGGTGATGCACGCCGGCACCGCGTTCGGTGCCGACGGCACGCGTGGTCGCCGCCGGCGGGCGGGTCCTGTCGGTCGTGGCCCTCGGCGCGGACCTGCACCGGGCGCGCGAACGGGCCTACGCCGCCCTCGGACACGATCGCGCTCGAAGGCGGGCACCACCGCACCGACATCGCGCTCGCCGCCGAGCGTGGCGAGGTCGACCGTCCCGGGCCTGCGCGCCGGCTGAGGGGCCCTCGGCCCACCGTGGCCGGGTGCCGGGCTGCGAAACTGGTCGCCATGACCCCTGAGATCGCGGCGCCAGCCGCTGGAGCTGCCCGGCCACGCCCACGTCTACTCGGGCAAGGTGCGTGACCTCTACGCGCCGCTCGACCCGGGCACCGGCCGTCCCCGCGCAGGACCAGCTGCTGCTGGTGGCCTCCGACCGCATCTCGGCCTTCGACCACGTCCTCGACAGCGAGATCCCGGACAAGGGCAAGGTCCTCACCCAGCTGTCGCTGTGGTGGTTCGAGCAGCTCGCCGACATCGTGCCCAACCACGTGATCTCCAGCGACGTGCCGGACGCCGTCGCCGGACGCGCCGTGCTGGTGCGCCGCCTCGACGATGGTGCCGGTGGAGTGCATCGGCCGCGCCTACCTCACCGGCAGCGGCCTGGCCGACTACCGCGAGAGCGGCTCCGTCTGCGGGGTCCCGCTGCCCGCCGGCCTGCAGGACGGCTCGGCGCTGCCCGAGCCGATCTTCACCCCGACCACCAAGGCGCCGCTCGGTGAGCACGACCAGCCGATGACCTACGCGCAGGTCGAGGCCGAGGTCGGCGCCGACCTCGCCGCCCGGGTGCGCGAGCTGACCACCCGGATCCTGCGCCGCGGCAACGAGGTCGCCGCCGAGCGCGGCATCCTGCTGGCCGACACCAAGGTCGAGTTCGGCCTCGACCACGCCGCCGAGGACGCCGACGGCCGACCCGCGCATCGTCCTGGCCGACGAGGTGCTCACCCCGGACTCGTCCCGGTTCTGGCCGGCGGCGCAGTGGGAGCCGGGGCGCGCGCAGGCGTCGTACGACAAGCAGTTCGTCCGCGACTGGCTCACCTCCCCGGCCAGCGGCTGGGACCGCTCCTCCGGCGAGGCGCCGCCGCCGCTGCCCGAGGACGTCGTCGCCGCGCACCCGGGCGCGCTACGTCGAGGCCTACGAGCTGCTCACCGGGCGCACGTTCGCGTGAGCGACCTGCCCGTCGAGACCCCCGACAAGCGCCTGGTCTTCGTCTACAACGCGACGGGGGGCCTGCTCAACGCGCTCCGGGACATCTGGGTGCGGGTGGCCCGGCCGGCCGACGACGAGTGCGCGCTGTGCCGCCTGACCTACGGCGTCCGCGGCATGGACCGGCCGGTGGCGCCAGTTCACCCGCTCGCTGGGGCTGCCGGTGGCCTTCCTGCACCGGGACGAGTTCCGCGAGCAGTTCGCCACCTCGCCGCTGCGCGACGTGGAGCTGCCGGCCGCCGTCGTCGAGGACCGCGGGGCGCTGGTGCAGGTCGTGTCCGCCGGGCAGATGCGCGCGGCCGCCGACCTCGACCGCTCATGGACGCCGTGACCGGCGGACTCCTGCGGGCCGATAAACTGGGCTGACCGCACGCGCCAGACCCTCCGGCCGGGCGCGCACCCCTGCCTCTTGAGGAGCACCTCGCATGGGAAACGTCGTCGTCGACGTCATGCTCAAGTCCGAGATTCTCGACCCGCAGGGGCAGGCCGTCGCCGGCGCCCTGCCGCGGTTGGGCTTCGACCAGTTCACCGACGTGCGGCAGGGCAAGCGCTTCGTCCTGACCGTGGACGGCGAGGTCACCGACGAGGTGCTCGCCGCCGCCCGCCAGGCGGCCGAGAAGCTGCTGTCCAACCCCGTCATCGAGGACGTCGTCTCGGTGCACCCGGCGGAGCCGCAGGCGTGAGGATCGGGGTGGTGACCTTCCCCGGCACGCTGGACGACCACGACGCCCGGCGCGCGGTGCGGATCGCCGGCGGGGTCGCGGTCCCGCTCTGGCACGGCGACGCCGACCTGCACGGGGTGGACGCCGTCATCCTGCCCGGCGGCTTCTCCTACGGCGACTACCTGCGGGCCGGGGCGATCTCCCGCTTCGCTCCCGTCATGGACGCGCTCGTGCCCGCCGCCCAGGGCGGCCTGCCGGTCCTCGGGATCTGCAACGGCTTCCAGGTCCTGTGCGAGTCGCACCTGCTGCCCGGCGCGCTCGTCCGCAACGACCACCGCAAGTTCAACTGCAAGGACCAGGTGCTGCGGGTCGAGAACGCCTCGACCGACTGGACGTCCGACTACACCGAGGGCGAGGAGATCACCATCGTCCTCAAGAACGGCGAGGGCGGCTTCGTCGCGGACGAGCGGACGCTGGACGAGCTCGAGGGTGAGGGCCGGGTGGCGTTCCGCTACGTCGGCGACAACCCCAACGGCTCCTACCGCGCGATCGCCGGCATCACCAACGAGCGCGGCAACGTCGTCGGCCTGATGCCGCACCCCGAGCACTGCGTCGAGGACCTCTACGGTCCCTCCACCGACGGCCTCGGGTTCTTCACCTCGGTCCTGAAGCAGGTGGTGAACGCGTGACCGCCCAGACGCAGCGCGGCGCGCTCGACACCGTCTCGGCCGCCGCCTCGAGCCCCGAGGTCGAGCAGCCCTGGGCCGAGCTCGGGCTGAAGCCCGATGAGTACCAACGCATTCGCGACATCCTCGAGCGTCGCCCCACCAGCTCCGAGCTGGCGATGTACTCGGTCATGTGGTCCGAGCACTGCTCCTACAAGTCGTCCAAGATCTACATGGGCCAGTTCAAGGACAAGACGACCCCGCAGATGCGCGAGAAGCTCCTCGTCGGCATCGGCGAGAACGCCGGCGTCGTCGACATCGGCGACGGCTGGGCGGTGACCTTCAAGGTCGAGAGCCACAACCACCCGTCGTACGTCGAGCCCTACCAGGGCGCGGCGACCGGCGTCGGCGGCATCGTCCGCGACATCATGAGCATGGGCGCACGCCCGATCGCCGTGATGGACCCGCTGCGCTTCGGCGCGATCGACCACCCCGACACGGCCCGGGTGCTGCCCGGCATCGTCGCCGGCGTCGGTGGCTACGGCAACTGCCTCGGGCTGCCCAACATCGGCGGCGAGGTCGTGTTCGACCCCTGCTACCAGGGCAACCCGCTCGTCAACGCCCTGTCGGTGGGCAAGATGCGGGTCGAGGACATCCACCTGGCCAAGGCCTCGGGCGTCGGCAACCACGTCATCCTCTTCGGCGCCAAGACCGGCGGCGACGGCATCGGCGGGGTCTCCGTCCTCGCCTCCGAGACCTTCGACGCCGACGGGCCCGCGAAGCGGCCTGCCGTGCAGGTCGGCGACCCGTTCGCCGAGAAGGTGCTGATCGAGTGCTGCCTGGACCTGTACGCCGCGCACGTCGTCGACGGCATCCAGGACCTCGGCGGCGCCGGGCTCTCCTGTGCCACCAGCGAGCTGGCGTCCAACGGTGACGGTGGCATGCGGGTCTGGCTCGACCGCGTGCCGCTGCGCGACGCCTCGCTGCGGCCCGAGGAGATCCTCATGTCCGAGTCGCAGGAGCGGATGATGGCCGTCGTCGAGCCGGGCCGGCTCGAGGAGTTCATGGCGATCACCGACCGCTGGGACGTCGAGGCCGTCGTCGTCGGCGAGGTCACCGAGGGCTCGCGGCTGGAGATCTTCTGGCACGACGAGCTCATCGTCGACGCGCCGCCGCGCTCGGTCGCCCACGACGGGCCGACCTACGAGCGGCCGGCGATCCGCCCGGCCTACCTCGACGCGCTCCAGGCGGACGGGCCGCAGGGGCTGGCCCGGCCGGCGACCGGTGACGAGCTGCAGGCGACCCTGCTGCGCCTCATCGCCTCACCCAACCTGTGCGACAAGTCGTGGGTGACCGACCAGTACGACCGCTACGTCATGGGCAACACGGCGCTCGCGCAGCCCGACGACGCCGGCGTCGTCCGGGTCGACGAGGAGACCGGCCGCGGGGTCGCCATCTCGACCGACTGCAACAGCCGGTTCGCCAAGCTCGACCCCTACACCGGGGCCCAGCTGGCGCTGGCCGAGGCCTACCGCAACGTCGCGACCGCCGGCGCGGTGCCGTTGGCCGTGACCGACTGCCTCAACTTCGGCTCGCCCGAGGACCCCGGTGTCATGTGGCAGTTCGCCGAGTCCATCCGCGGGCTCAGCGACGGCTGCCGCGAGCTCGGCATCCCGGTCACCGGCGGCAACGTGTCGTTCTACAACCAGACCGGTGACGTCGCGATCCACCCGACGCCCGTCGTCGGCGTGCTCGGCGTCATGGACGACGTCGCGCGGCGCACGCCCTCGGGCTGGAAGGCCCCCGGCCAGGTGATCTACCTGCTCGGCACCACCGCCGACGAGCTCGGCGGCTCGGAGTGGGCCAACGTCGAGCACCAGCACCTCGGTGGCCTGCCGCCGGCGGTCGACCTCGACCGTGAGCGCCAGCTGGCCGAGATCCTGGTCAACGCCTCGCGTGACGGCCTCGTCGACGCCGCGCACGACCTGTCCGACGGTGGCCTGGCCATCGCCCTCGCCGAGGCGTCGCTGCGCCACGGCGTCGGTGCCCGGATCTGGCTCGACGCGGTCTGCGAGCGCGACGGGATCGACGCGTTCACCGCCCTGTTCAGCGAGTCCACCGGGCGGGCGGTCGTGTCCGTGCCGCGCTCGGAGGAGGTGCGGTTCACCGACATGTGCTCGGCCCGCGGCTTCGCCCACGCCCGCATCGGCGTCGTCGACGAGGTCGGCGAGGCGCTCGACGTCCAGGGGCAGTTCACCCTGCCGCTGGCCGACCTGCGCGCCGCGCACACCGCCACCCTCCCGGCCGCCTTCGGTCACTGACACACCCCGACCGGACGCACCGCGCAGCCCGAATCCGGACACTCCGTGTCCGGATTCGGGCGCTGCGGTGCGTCCGGTGGTGGTTGGTGGGGGTGGCGGCGCGCGGCTCAGCGCAGGCGCCAGCCCTTGAGCGGAGGCGGCGGTGGTGACGGGCTGCTGTCCGCCACCGTCCACGGGGCGGGGGTGCCCAGCTGGCGGCGCAGCTCGGTGTCGTCGCGCAGGCCGGTGGGGAACGGCATCTTCGCCACCTGCCGCCGCAGCACCGCCAGGTCCAGCGGCGAGGCCGACGCGACCACGACGGTGTTGCCGAAGCGCTTGCCCTTGAGCACCTCGTGGGTGGAGATGAGCGCGACCTGGCCGAACGCCGCGCGGACCCCCGCGACCACCCGGGCGACGAACCGCAGCCCCGGCTCGTCGGCCAGGTTGAGCAGCGCGACACCGTCCGCGCGCAGCACCCGGCGGACGTCGTGCAGGAACTCCACGGTGCTGAGCTCGGCCGGCACCCGGCCCCCGGCGTACGCATCGAGCACCACGACGTCGGCGCTCGCGTCCGCCAGGGCCGCGACCCCGGTCAGCCCGTCCACCGGGCGCACGCGGATCCGGTGCTGGCGCGGCAGGGGCAGCTCGCGCCGCACCATCTCGGTGAGGGCCACGTCCGGCTCGAGCACGATCTGCGGCGACCCCGGCCGCTCGGCGTTGACGTAGCGGGCCAGCGTCAGCCCCGCGCCACCGACGTGGGTGACGGCCAGCGGGCCGGCTGGCAGCGTGTCGATGACGGCGGCGAAGTGCTGGACGTACTCGAACGCCAGGGACCCCGGGTCGCGCAGGTCCACGTGCGACTGCGGTGAGCCGTCGAGCATCACCGTGACCCCGCCCCGGCCGTCCTCGTCGGGCACGAGCTCGATGGCGGACACGTCGGCAAGGCTATCGCCCGCTCGTTGCTAGGTTGTCGCCCATGTCGACGGCTGCGGGGACCCTGGTCATCTTCGACTGCGACGGGGTGCTGGTCGACAGCGAGCGGCTCGTCATCGACATCGACGTCGCGGCGGTGACGGCCGCCGGCTGGCCGATGACGCGCGAGCAGGTGATCGAGACCTTCGTCGGCCGCAGCAACGCCGACGTCGTCGCGATGATCGAGGCGCAGGTGGGTCATCCGCTGCCGTCGGACTGGGACGCGGCGTGGGAGGCCGACTACCGCCGCGTGTTCGACGAGCTGCTGGAGCCGGTGCCGGGCGTCCGGGCGGCGGTCGAGCAGGTGGTGGGGCAGGGCCGCCGTACCTGCGTGGCCTCCAGCGGCAGCCACGACAAGATGCGTCGCACGCTGGGCCGCACCGGCCTGTGGGACCTGTTCGAGGGGCGCATCCACAGCGCCACCGAGGTGGAGCACGGCAAGCCCGCGCCCGACCTGTTCCTGCACGCCGCGGCCGCGATGCGGGTCGACCCCGCCCGCTGCGTGGTCGTGGAGGACAGCCGGTACGGCGTCGCCGCCGCCCGCGCCGCGGGCATGGCCGTCGTGGGGTTCGCCGGCGGCATCACCCCCGAGCACCACCTCGCCGACGCCGACGTGGTCATCACCGACATGGCCGTGCTGCCCGCGACGGTCGACGGCCTGCTCCCCTGAGGGAGCAGGCCGCCCGAACCGGTGCGGGTGGGCGTCAGGGACGCAGCAGCGTCTTGACCGCCCGGCGCTCGTGCATCGCGGCGTAGCCCTCGGCGACCTCGGACAGCGGCAGCTCGAGGTCGAAGACCAGGCCCGGGTTGATCGCGCCGGAGAGCACCTCGTCGCGCAGCTGCGGGAGGTACTCGCGCACCGGCGCGATGCCTCCGGCGACACCGACGTTGCGGGAGAACATCGACCGGACCGGCAGCTCGACGCCGTGCGGGACCCCGACGTAGCCGACCGTCGCGCCGGGCCGGGCGATGGTGATGGCGGTGTTCATGGACTGACCGGTGCCGACGCACTCCAGCACCGCGTCCGCGCCGACGCCGCCGGTGAGCTCGCGGATCGCCGCCTCACCCTCCTCGCCGCGCTCGGCGACGATGTCGGTGGCGCCGAACTCCTGCGCGATCTTCTGGCGTGAGGCGTGACGCGACATGGCGACCACCCGCTCGGCGCCCATCCGCGACGCGGCGAGCACCCCGGAGAGGCCGACGGCCCCGTCGCCGACGACCACCACGGTGTCGCCCTGCTTCACGCCGGCGGCCACGGCCGCGTGCCAGCCGGTGCCCATGACGTCGGAGAGCGCGAGCAGCGAGGGGACGAGGGCGTCGTCCGGCACCTCGGGGGTGGCGACGAGGGTGCCGTCGGCGAGCGGGACGCGGGCGTACTCGCCCTGCCCGCCGTCGACCGGGCGTCCGTCGTGGTCCTGGGCGCCCCAGAAGCCGCCGTGGGTGCAGGCGGACTGGATGCCGGCCCGGCAGTGGGGGCAGGTGTTGTCGGAGAACATGAACGGCGCGATGACGAAGTCACCCCGGCGGACGGTGCTGACCTCCGAGCCGGTCTCCTCGACGATGCCGACGAACTCGTGGCCGATCCGGGCACCTGCGGTGATGTCGTTCTCGCCGCGGTAGGGCCACAGGTCGGAGCCGCAGATGCACGAGGCGGTGATCCGCACGATCGCGTCGGTCGGGGCGAGGATCGAGGGGGCGTCGACCTCGCTGAGGCGGATGTCGAACGGGGCGTGGATCGTCGTTGCCTTCACAGGGACAACCTTTCTGTTGGTGACGGGGTCAGGGGGTCGGCCGCGGGCAGGAGGGCGATCGGGGCCGCCGGTGTCAGGCGGCGCCCACCAGCGCCGGCTCGCGCTCGCGGGTGGCCTCCGACGTCGGCAGGTCACCCTTCGGCGCGTCGTACACCGCGAGGTCCAGGATGCCCTCGCGCCGGGCGACGAGGACCGGCACCAGGGCCTGGCCGGCGACGTTGGTCGCCGTGCGCATCATGTCCAGGATCGGGTCGACGGCCAGCAGCAGCCCGGCGCCGGCCAGCGGCAGACCCAGCGTGCTGAGCGTCAGCGTCAGCATGACGATAGCGCCGGTCAGGCCCGCGGTGGCCGCGGAGCCGACGACGGAGACGAACGCGATGAGCAGCAGGTCCTTGACGCCGAGCGGCACACCGAAGACCTGGGCGACGAAGATCGCCGCGAGCGCCGGGTAGATCGGCGGCGCAGCCGTCCATCTTGGTCGTGGCGCCGAACGGCACCGCGAACGACGCGAAGTCCTTCGGCACGCCGAGCCGCTCGACGGTGACCTTCTGGGTGAGCGGCATCGTGCCGACCGAGGAGCGGGACACGAACGCGAGCTGGATGGCCGGCCAGGCACCCGCGTAGAACCGGCGGGGGCTGAGCCGGCCGAACCCGAGCAGCAGCGCGGGGTAGACCACGCCGAGGACGATGAGGCACCCGAGGTAGACGTCGACGGTGAACGTCGCCAGCGGCGCGAGCAGGTCCCAGCCGTACTGCGACACCGCCTTGCCGATGAGCCCGAGCGTGCCGAGCGGGGCGAGCCGGATGACCCACCACAGCGCCTTCTGGACCAGCTCCAGCACCGAGGTGTTCAGCGCCAGGAACGGCTGCGCCTTGGCCCCGAGCTGCAGGGCGGCGGCGCCCACGACCGCGCCGAGGAAGACGATCTGCAGGACGTTGCCGTCCACGAACGCGCCGACCGGGTTGGTGGGGATGATCCCGGTGAGGAAGTCGGTCCACGTCCCGACGTGCTTCGGCGCGGCAGCCGCGCCGGTGTCGAGCGTGACGCCGCGGCCCGGGTTGGTCAGCAGCCCGAGACCGAGCCCGACGACGACCGCCAGCAGGGACGTGGCCATGAACCACATCAGGGTTCGCCCGGCCAGCCGGGCGGCGTTGGTCACGCCGCGCAGGTTGGCGATGCTGGCGACGACGGCGGTGAAGACGAGCGGCGGCACGGCCAGCTTGAGCAGCTGGATGAACAGCTCGCCGACGGTGGTCAGGGTGGTGGACAGCCACGCGACGTCGCCGCTGCGCGCGACGAGGCCGAGGACGACGCCCAGCACGAGGCCGGCGAGGATCTGGACCCAGAACGGGATCCGCGTGAACAGGGAGAACGGGGCAGGCATGCGAGGGCTCCGGGGGAGGGTGCGACGTGACGGGGAGGTGGGGACGTGGCCGTCGCCCGCTAGACGCAGCTGGCCTGCCGTCGGAGGTCGACGTGCAGGCGCTCGGTGAGGTGCCAGATGTTGGTCATGCCACCTGAGGCCAACCGGTGGTCCCGACGGGGCATTCCCGCCGCCGGGTGGTGCTGATCACAGTGGCACCATGGGGGCCATGCCTGCCCGCCGTCGCATCCCCGTCCCCGAAGGACGGCAGGCCCTGGACGTCTGGCTCGCCGACCCCGACGCGACCCCGCGTACGGCGATCGCCACCGCCGTGCGGTTCACCCTGGAGGAGCTCGCGCAGCGGGCACCGGGTCGCTCGGTCGAGGTGCGGGTGCCGCCGTACGGCGCCGTGCAGTGCGTGGAGGGCCCGCGGCACACCCGCGGCACGCCGCCCAACGTGATCGAGACCGACGCCACCACCTGGCTGGATCTCGTCACCGGGCGCCAGGACTGGGCCCGCGCGGAGGCCGCCGGGGTCGTCCGCGCCAGCGGCCAGCGGGCCGTCCTGTCGGGGCACCTGCCCCTCTTCGGCGGCGAGGCACCATCCGGCCACCACCGGCCCGACGAGCAGGGCGAGCAGCCCGACGATCAGGAGTGAGCATGCGGTTCGGCATCACCATCCTCCCCGAGCACCGCTGGGCCGACGCGGAGCCGCTGTGGCGGCGCAGCGAGGAGCTCGGGTTCGACCACGCCTGGACCTACGACCACCTGACGTGGGGTGGCCTGCCCGACTCCCCTTGGTACGGCACGGTGTCCACGCTCACGGCCGCGGCGATGGTGACGGGGCGGATCCGGCTCGGCACGTTCGTGACGTCACCGAACTACCGCCACCCGGTGACGTTCCTGCGTGACCTGCTCTCGCTGGAGGACATCTCGGGCGGCCGCATCCTGTGCGGCATCGGCACGGGCGGCGACCTCGACTCGCGCATCCTGGGCGGCGCGCCGCTGACCCCGCGGGAGCGGGTCGACCGGCTGGCCGAGTTCACGGCGCTGCTGGACCGGCTGCTCACCACCGACCACGTGACCAGCGAGGGCACCTACTTCTCGGCCGTCGACGCCCGCACGCTGCCCGGTCCGGTGCAGCGGCCCCGGACGCCGTTCATCATGGCCGCCAACGGTCCCCGCTCGCTGCGGCTGGCTGCGCAGTACGGCGCCGGCTGGGTCACCACCGGTCCGAAGGTCGACACGCTCGAGGAGTGGTGGACCGCGCTGAAGGGCCTGGGCGCCAGGCTCGACGACGCGCTGGCCGCGCAGGGCCGCGACGGCGACGCGTTCGAGCGGCACCTCAACCTCGACTCCTCGCCGGTGTTCTCCCTGTCCAGCGTGGACGCGTTCGAGGAGATGACCGGCCGGGCGGCCGACCTGGGTTTCACCGACGTGATCACCCACTGGCCGCGGCCGCAGGACCCCTACGCCGGCAGCGTCACGACGCTGGAGCAGGTCGCCGCGCAGGTCCTGCCGCGCTGGCGCTGACTGCGCCGGCGCCCGAGGGCCGGCGCTCCCGGCTCAGCTGAACGTGACCAGCGCGACCGGGACGCTCGTCGGTGAGTTCGAGCCGCCGGCCGGCTCGACCGTGATCCCGGCGCCGATGGCGGTGGCGGCGTCGCCCTCGAGCAGCACGCCGTCCCTGGCGCGGCTGACGTCGGGGATGAGGCCGGCCCTGACCATGTGCCCGTCCGGGTGCTGCAGCCAGACCTCGTAGACCTTGCCGGCCGGGGGCGGCGGCAGGCTGACCTTGACGACCGCCTTCTTGAGGCTGGCCGAGCGCACGACGGTGGTGGACCGGTCGGTGTAGGTGCGGGCGTCGCTGGCCCGCAGCACCTGCTGCTGCGCGGACGCGGCGACCGGCGGGCGCGACGGCCCGTTGTCCCAGGGCTGCCACACGACCCCGCCGACGACCACCGCGGCGGCGGCGGCAGCGGTCGCCACCCAGCGCGCGACGGGGTGGCGGCGGGGCGCCTTCTGCTCGCGCCGGGTCGTCAGGTCGGCCACCTCGGCGGTGGGCGCAGGGGTCGGGTCCGCGACCGGCGCGGGGTCCTGGCCCGCGACGACCTGCCCGTCGTCGCCGGGCAGCTCGTCCTGCTCGTCGACGACCGGGGGCAGGGGGCGGACCGAGCGGATGTCGCGCAGCAGCGACGCCTTCAGCGAGGCGGGCGGCGCGGTGTCGGTGGAGGCGGCCAGGTGCGCGGCCGCGCCGCGCAGGCTCTCGACCTCGGCGCGGCACCCGGCACAGGTGGCCAGGTGGTCCTCGAACCGGGCGCGCTCGGCGTCGTCGACAGCGTCGACGGCGTAGGCGCCGACCAGGCTGTGGATGTCGTCGTTCATCGCTCGAGTCCTAGGTTGTCGCGCAGGCGGATCAGTCCGTCCCGGATGCGGGTCTTGGCGGTGCCCACAGGTATATCCAGCATCACTGCGACCTCCCTGTGTGTGTAGCCACCGAAGTACGCCAGCTCGAGGGCCCCCCGTTGGGTCTCGGTCAGCGTGTCCATGCCCTTGCGGACCCGTTGTGCGTCGAGGTTGCGGTGAGCGTCCTCGGCGGTCATGTCGTACGGCGTGTCCTGCTCGCGTGCCTCGTAGGCGGTGTCCCGGCGGCTCTGCGCCTCCGCGGACCGGACCCGGTCCACGGCCTTGCGGTGACCGATGGTGAGCATCCACGAGAGGGCGCTGCCCCGGTCGGGGTCGTAGCGGGCCGAGTGGCGCCAGATGTCCAGGAACGCGTCCTGGGTGACCTCCTCGGCCTGCGCCCGGTCCCTGACCACGCGCAGCACCAGCCCGAAGAGGCGGGAGGACACGGCGTCGTACAGGCGGGAGAACGCCTCCTCGTCGCCGCGGCCGCAGGCCTTGAGCAGGTGCGGCAGCTCTTCGACGGTCGAGCGTGTCGCGGTGTCGGTGGGCACACTGGCCCCACCAGGCGGGGTGTCACCCGGAGGGACCAGTGTCATGAGCACCATGATGCGCTACGCCGATTGCCGGAGCGGTCAGGAGGTCGGCAGCAGCACGTCGTCGATGATGTAGACGGTCGCGTTGGCGGTGGTCACGTTGCCGCAGATGACCTTGGCCTTGCCGTTGACGGTGAAGTCCTCGCCGGAGCCCTTGACCGTGATGGTGCCGCCGCCGAGGGTCTTGTGCGTGCCCGCGAGGTCGGCCGGGGTCAGCTTGCCGGGGACGACGTGGTTGGTGAGGACCTTGGTCAGCAGGCCCTTCGGGTCGCCCATGGCCTTCTTCATGGTGGCCGGGTCGACCTTGGCGAAGGCGTCGTTGACCGGCGCGAAGACGGTGATGTCCTGGGCCGAGTTCAGGGTGTCGACCAGGCCGGCGGACTTGACCGCGCCGACGAGGGTCGAGAGCAGCGGGTTGTTGCTCGCCGCCGTGGCGACCGGGTCGGTGGCCATGCCCTTGAAGGAGCCCTTGCCGTCCTTCGGCACCGCGGCGCAGCCGGCGCCGAACTGGGCGTTCATGGCGTCCGCGGGGGCCGAGGAGGTCATGCTGTCCGAGGGGCTGGGCGTCTCGGAGGCCGACGCTGCGGGGCTCTGGGCCGCGGCCTCGGTCGAGCTGGCGGAGCTGCCACAGGCGGACAGGCCGAGCGGGACGGCGAGGGCGAGGGCGGCGATCAGGCTCTTGCGACGGGTGTTCATCATGGTCTCCTTGCGTGGGGGTGTCTTACATGAGTGGTTCGGGGCGGTGCGTGGCGCGGATTGGTTGGTGGGCAACCTTTTTCGGACGGTGATCCGCGGGCCGGTGTCATTGCACGAAGACGACGACCTCCTGGATGCCGCTGGAGCCGTTGGGGAACGGCGTCGCGCGGGTGCTGACCTGGGGGGCGCCGGTGCGGTCGGTCGCCCGCACCCGCAGGCTGTGGCGGCCGGGCCTGGCGTCCCACGGCAGGTACCACTGACGCCAGTAGTCGACGCCGACGTCCGGGCCGAGGGTGGTCTTCTGCCACGGGCCCTCGTCCACGCTGACCTCGACGGCGTCGACGCCACGGTGCTGTGCCCAGGCGACGCCGCCGATCGCGGTCCGGCCGGCCTTGATGCTGGACAGCGGCTTGGGGGTGTCGATCCGGGCTGAGGTCTTGATGGGGGCGTCGGTGGCCCAGCTCCGCTCGGTCCAGTAGGCCTTGTCCTTCGCGTAGGTGGACAGGCTCAGCCGGGTCACCCACTTGGTGGCGCTGACGAAGCCGTAGAGCCCCGGCACGACCAGCCGGGCCGGGTAGCCGTGCGTCGCCGGCAGCGGCGCGCCGTTCATGCCGACCACGAGCATCGCGTCGCGGCCGTCGCGCAGTGCGTCCAGCGGGGTGCTGATGGTGAACCCGTCGACGGCGGTGCTGAACAGCTGGTCGGCACCGGCCCGGATGCCGGCGCGCTCGAGGACGTCGCTGAGGCGCACCCCGAGCCACCGGGCCGCGCCGACGTAGCCGCCGCCGACCTCGTTGCTGACGCAGGTCATGGTGATGTCGCGCTCCATCATCGGCATCGCCAGCAGGGCCGCGTAGGAGAGCGTGTACGGCCGGTCGACCATCCCGTCGACGGTGAGGCTCCAGCGGTCGGCGTCGACCTTGGGCACGGTGAGGTTGGTGTCGACGCGGTAGAACGTGGCGTTGCCGGTGCGCAGCGGGCTGATGCCCCTGACCTTGCGCTCCAGGCCCTGCGGGAGGGGCCGCGCGGCCATCGCCGGCGCGGGCAGGGTGGTCGACGCCGGGCCGCCGGTCGAGGCCAGCCGCTGCCCGAAGGTCGCCGCACCGGCCGCGCCCAGGGTCACCGCGCCGGCGCCGAGCAGGAACGTGCGCCGGCCGTCGTGGGCGGTGGGGTACGCCGTGGCCGGCAGCTCGCGCCGCGCGTCGCCGGTCACGGGGCGCCGTCCCCGCAGGGCCGTCAGCAGGCCGAGCAGCACCGCGACACCGGTGACCGCCGCGGCCACGCCGGGCAGGGCGTCGACCGGCGTCGCGACCGGGCGGGTGAGCGCGGCCAGGGTGGCGAGGCCGGTCAGCAGCAGGATGAACACGACACCGAGCCAGGTCCGCCGACGGGCCAGGACGCCGGCGACCGCCGACGCCAGCAGGGTGACCACGGTGACGCTGCCGAGCAGGATCGGCTTGTCCCGGGTGCCGAACTGCGCGACGGCGTACTCCTTGACGGGGGTCGGGGTGGCGTCGATGACGGCGGACCCGACGGCGAGGACGGGGGAGGACGCCGGGTCCAGGAGGCCGGCGACCAGGTGTCCCACCGCGATCCCGGCCACGGCGGCGAGGACGCCGGTCAGCGCGAACGACAGCGAGCGGGTCAGGCGGTCTCGGGCGGGGTGTCGGGGCATGCGGGTGGTTCGGAGCGGGGGCCCCGGGCGGATGGCTTACCGTGGAGACGTGAGCCAGTCACCCAAGATCCGCCGGGCCGCGAACATCCCGGCGTTCCTGCTGACCGGCGGTGTCATCGGGCTGGTGCTCGGTGTGCTGGCCGGCGTGTTCGGCAATGACGACGCGCGCTACGGCGCGGGCGCGGCGGTCGCCTACCTCGGCCTCGGCGGGGCCGCGCTCGGGGTGCTCGTCGGCGGCATCCTCGCCGTGCTGCTCGACCGCAAGCCCTGACCCCGGCACGTCGCCGGCGGCCGGTCGCCGCTGCCCGGTGTGGGAGACTGAGGCACGTGGCAGGCGGCGACGGACGATTGACACATGACCTCATCCCCGGTGAGAAGGCCCCTCAGGATGCCTGCGGCGTCTTCGGGGTCTGGGCTCCCGGCGAGGAGGTCGCCAAGCTCACCTACTTCGGCCTCTACGCGCTGCAGCACCGCGGGCAGGAGTCGGCGGGCATCGCCACCAGTGACGGCTCGCGCCTCCTGGTCTACAAGGACATGGGCCTGGTCTCCCAGGTCTTCGACGAGCGCAGCCTGAGCTCGCTCAAGGGCCACCTCGCGGTCGGGCACTGCCGCTACTCCACGACCGGCGCCAGCACCTGGGAGAACGCCCAGCCGACGCTCGGCGGCGGCGACACCGGCACCGTCGCGCTCGCGCACAACGGCAACCTCACCAACTCCGCCGAGCTGCGCGACCGGCTCGACGCCCGCAACGGCGAGGGGTTCTCCGGCCACCTCGGCGGCGAGCTGCGCCGGGGCAACACGACCGACACGGCGCTGGTGACCGCGCTGCTGACCGACGACCCCGACCGCACCCTCGAGGCGGCGGCGCTGGACGTCCTGCCCCAGCTCCGCGGCGCGTTCTGCTTCGTCTTCATGGACGAGCACACGCTCTACGCCGCCCGCGACCCGCAGGGGATCCGGCCCCTGGTCCTCGGCCGCCTCGAGCGCGGCTGGGTGGTGGCCAGCGAGACCGCGGCCCTCGACATCGTCGGCGCCAGCCTGATCCGTGAGGTCGAGCCCGGCGAGCTGATCGCGATCGACGCCGACGGCCTGCGCACCCAGCGGTTCGCCGAGGCCGACCCCAAGGGCTGTGTCTTCGAGTACGTCTACCTGGCCCGTCCCGACACCACGATCAACGGCCGCGGGGTGCACGAGGCCCGGGTCGAGATGGGCCGCCGGCTGGCGCGCGAGCACCAGGTCGAGGCCGACCTGGTCATCCCCACGCCCGAGTCCGGCACCCCCGCCGCGATCGGCTACGCCCAGGAGTCCGGCATCCCCTACGGGCAGGGCCTGGTCAAGAACTCCTACGTCGGGCGCACCTTCATCGCCCCCAGCCAGACCATCCGCCAGCTCGGCATCCGGCTCAAGCTCAACCCGCTCAAGGACGTCATCCGCGGCAAGCGGCTGGTCGTCGTGGACGACTCGATCGTGCGCGGCAACACCCAGCGTGCGCTGGTGCGGATGCTGCGCGAGGCCGGCGCGGCCGAGGTGCACGTGCGCATCTCCTCCCCGCCCGTGCGCTGGCCCTGTTTCTACGGCATCGACTTCGCCACCCGGGCCGAGCTGATCGCCACCGGGATCGGCGTCGAGGAGGTCCGCTCCAGCATCGGCGCCGACACCCTCGGCTACATCAGCGAGGAGGCCATGGTCGAGGCGACCGGCCAGCCGCGCGAGCGACTGTGCACCGCCTGCTTCAGCGGCGTCTACCCGATCGAGCTGCCCCAGCGTGACCGGCTCGGCACGAGCCTCCTGGAGCTGCCGCTGGAGGTCAACGGCGAGGCCTCCGGTGATGCGTCCGCGCCGCTGCCGGTGGGCGAGGTCACCGGCCCGCGCCGCGCCCTGGACGTCGACGGTGTCAGCACCGGCGTCGGCGGCGGGGCCGCCGACGCGCTCACCCGGCCCTGACGACCGCCCGACCCCAGCCGCCCCCCGTCCCAGCCGCCCCGCCCCGTCCGACGGTGCGGGCCCCCTGCAAGGAGCGACGTACCCGATGAGCTCTCCCAGCGTTCCCACCGGCGCCTCGATCACCTACGCCGGAGCGGGGGTCGACGTCGAGGCGGGCGACCGTGCGGTCGAGCTGATGAAGGCGTCGGTGGCCCGCGCCCAGCGGCCGGAGGTGCTCGGCGGCCTCGGTGGCTTCGCCGGCATGTTCGACGCCTCCGCGCTGTCGGGCATGACCCGCCCGGTGCTGGCCACCAGCACCGACGGCGTCGGCACCAAGGTCGCGATCGCGCAGGCGATGGACGTGCACGACACCATCGGCTTCGACCTGGTCGGCATGGTGGTGGACGACATCGTGGTCAGCGGCGCCGAACCGCTGTTCATGACCGACTACATCGCCACCGGCAAGGTCGTCCCCGAGCGGATCGCGGCGATCGTGTCCGGCATCGCCGCCGCCTGCGCCCAGGCGGGCACCGCCCTGATCGGCGGCGAGACCGCGGAGCACCCCGGGCTGCTCGGGCCGCACGAGTACGACGTCGCCGGCGCGGCCACGGGCGTGGTCGAGTACGACGACGTGCTCGGACCGCACCGGGTGGTGGCCGGTGACGTGGTCATCGCCCTCGCGTCCTCGGGGCTGCACTCCAACGGCTACTCGCTGGTGCGTGCGGTGTTCGCCGCCGCCGGGTGGTCGCTGGACCGCGACGTGCCGGAGCTCGGGCGCACGCTCGGTGAGGAGCTGCTCGAGCCGACCCGGGTCTACGCCCGCGACCTGCTCGGCCTGATCCGCGCCGACGGGGTCGACATCCACGCCCTCAGCCACATCACCGGCGGTGGGCTCGCCGCGAACCTGGCCCGGGTGCTGCCGCGCGGCAGCTTCGCCCGGGTGGACCGCTCGACCTGGACCCCGCCGGCGATCTTCGAGGTGGTGCGGGAGCTCGGCCGGGTGCCGGTGGCCGACCTCGAGCGGACGCTGAACCTCGGTGTCGGCTTCGTGGCCATGGTCCCCGCGGACCAGGCGGAGCTCGTGGTGCGCGAGGCGGCCGCACGCGGCCTGCCCGCCTGGGTGCTGGGTGAGGTGAGCGACCTCTCGGACGCCGCCGTCGCCGACGGGGTCGAGGTCGTGCACGGCGCCAAGGGCGTCAACGGCGGCTCGGTGCAGGTCGTCGGCACCCACCCGCGGGCCTGAGCGCGCGGACCGTCGACGGGACGGCCCGCGGGGTCGGCGTCACCGGGTGGTCGGCCGAAAGTGCGCCAGCCACACACGGACACCGCCACCGTGCCGACCCGTCCTCGGGGGAGGTGGGCCGGGCACGGACGCGGTGTCCGGTGGTCAGGCGGTGGTGAGGCGTGCAGGCACCCGGATGCGCGTCAGCGCTCCCCGGAGGCCCACTTGCCGTACTGGTCGTAGCTGTCGTCGTCAGCGTCGTCGGAGACAGGCTCCGGTGCGCTGAACGACGAACCGTGAAGCTCTCGCTCAAGCTTGCTCAGGTCGGTGTCCGGGCTGAAGTACTTCAGCTCGCGGGCAACCTTGGTCTGCTTGGCTTTGGCCCGGCCGCGCCCCATGGCGTCGACCCCCTCACGCGTCTGCCGGGGAGGCATCGCTGAAGTCGTCGCACGTCAGACGTGCAACGACTTCCTCGGAGCCAGCCCGGGAATCTCGTATATTCGTGGTGCTAACGCTACAGGGTGATTGCAACTTTCGCGGTCACGGGTGCTCCCTCGTCCGGAAGACCGCCGGCCACGGCGCCGTCGCCGGCAGCGCGGGCGCCGTGGCCGGCCCCGATCAGCGCGACGGGAGCCAGATCCGGCCGGGGTTGCCGACGGACGCCATCCGCTCCTCGGCGATCCGGTCGGCCGCGACCGCGGGGGAGATGCCGCGCTCGGCCGCCAGCCGCAGGACCGCACCGGTGTGGTCGAAGATGCGCGCGGTCTTGCTGCGGGCCCGCTCGAAGCTGAAGCCGTGCAGCTCGTCGCTGACCTGGATCACCCCGCCGGCGTTGACGAGGAAGTCGGGGGCGTAGGTGATGCCCCGCTCCATCAGCCGGGTGGCGGTCCCGTGCTCACTCTCGTCGGCGAGCTGGTTGTTGGCCGCGCCGCAGACGATGGCCGCGCTCAGCGACTCGACCGTCGAGCCGTCGAGGGCGCCGCCGAGGGCGCACGGGGCGTAGACGTCGAGGTCGCCCTTGACGAGCGCCTCGGCGTCCGGTGCCACGTCCACCTGCGGGTAGGTCCCGCGCAGCGCCTCCACCGCCTGCTCGTTGACGTCGGTGACCACGACGTGGGCGCCGTCCTCGATCAGGTGCGCCGTCAGCAGGCGTCCCACCTTGCCGACCCCGGCGACCCCGACCGTGCGGCCGGCCAGGGTGGGGCTGCCCCACACGTGCTCCGCGCTGGCCCGCATGCCCTGGAACACGCCGTACGCGGTGAGGACCGAGGAGTCGCCGGCCCCGCCGTCGGCCTCGCTGCGGCCGGTCGCGAACCGGGTCTCCTTGCCGACCACGTCCATGTCCGCGACGTAGGTGCCGACGTCGCAGGCCGTGACGTAGCGGCCGCCGAGGCTCTCCACGAACCGGCCGTAGGCCCGCAGCAGCGCCTCGCTCTTGTCGGTGCCCGGGTCGCCGATGATGACCGCCTTGCCGCCGCCGTGGTCCAGGCCGGTCACGGCGTTCTTGTAGGCCATCCCCCGGGAGAGCCGCAGCACGTCGGCGACGGCGGCCTCCTCGGACTCATAGGGATAGAACCGGGTGCCGCCCAGCGCTGGGCCGAGCGCGGTGGAGTAGATGCCGATGATGGCTCGCAGCCCGGTGGCCCGGTCGTGGCAGTAGGCGACCTGCTCGTGGCTGAACGGGGACGGGGACAGGGGCGGCACAGTCACGGTGGTGACTCCTCGGGTTCGTGACGACAGGCGCGGGTCTCGCGCGGTTTCAGCGTATGACTGTCGGTCGCCTCAGGGGGTGACTAGTCCGTTCGGGCGGGTCGATATGACTAGTCCGGATGTTCCCCCCACGGGCGAGTTGTCCGAAAATGGAGGTCCACATCAGCAGGACTGAGGTCGGAGGACCCCATGACCAGTCGCACCGTTGACGCCGAGGCACTGTTGACGCCGGCGGAGGTCGCTGCCCTTTTCCGGGTCGACCCCAAGACCGTGACCCGGTGGGCCAAGGCCGGCAAGCTCACCTCGCTGCGCACCCTCGGCGGCCACCGCCGATACCGCGAGAGCGAGGTCCGCGGGCTGCTCGGCCAGGCCGGTGCCACGCCGGCATCGACGGCCACCGTCGCCTGAGACCACCGCAAGGGCCGTGAGCCCTGCGGCGACCGCCCCGGGGGGACCGGTCGCCGTCGACCAGCACGACCAGGGCCCCCGGCCCGCTGACCCGCCTGAGCGCGGTCGGCGGGCCGGGGGCCCTTGGCATGCGTTCGGGTCAGGCCGCCGACACCAGGTGAGCGAACGCGACGACGTTGTCCACGTAGTGCCCGCTGCGGTCGTCGAACGACCCGCCGCAGGTGATCAGCCGCAGCTCCGCGCGACTGGTCGTGTTGCCGTAGACCTCGGTGGTGGGGAACCTCGCCTTGGAGTACGACGCCACCTTGTCCACGACGAACGTGGCGGTGCTGCCGTCCTTGCGGCCGACGCTGATCCGCGCCCCCGCTCTCAGGGCTCCGAGCCGGTAGAAGACGGCGGGGCCCTGGTGGCTGTCGACGTGGCCGGCGATCACCGCCGGGCCGAACTGGCCCGGGGTGGGGCCGGGGGTGTAGAACCCCACGGCCGCGAAGTCGGTGGGGACCTCGATGCTCCCGTCCGCCGCGCGGCCGAGGTCGACGAAGGTCGAGGTGTGCACCCCGATCGAGGGGATGTCGAGCCGCACCGGTGCCGACCCCCGCATGATCGGGCCGAGGTCGACCGGCGCGACCGGCGCGACCGGTGCCTTGGCCGTGGGTGTCCTGGGCGTCGTGGGCGCAGCGGCCCCGGCGCCAGTGCCCGACCGGGTCGGGCCCGGCGCGGGCGTGGCGGGCGCGGGACGTGGCCGGTGCTGCCGCAGCCGCAGCCGCGGGCTGGGGTGGGCCCTGGTGCCTCAGGCCGAGGGTGATCACGACCCCGGCGACGAGAACCAGCACGACGGTGGCCGCCGCGGCGAGCAGAGCTCCGCGACGGCCACCGTGCTGGGTGGGCTGGTTCATCAGCTCCGGGCGCGGGCGCGACGCGCCGACCAGGTGCCCGAGCCGGCGGCGACGAGCAGGAGGCCACCGCCCAGGGCGAGCAGGCCGGTGTTGGTCGGGCTCGAGGCGCCGCCGGCACCGGTGGCGGCACCGCCGGACGGGGCTGCCAGCAGGGAGCCACAGATGGCCGGGTCGGTCGCCTCGGTCGGCAGGCTCGGGTCGAGGTCGCTCTTCTTCGCGCCGTCGTACTTGCCGTCGTGGTTGTGGTCGACGCCGTGGACGACCACCACGGACTGGCCCTTGGCGATGGCGTCGGCCACGGCCGGGGAGACCTCGATGCTGCCGCGCTCGTAGGAGATCTTGCCGCCCTTGGCGGTGTCGAACCGGTCGACCGCCAGACCCGACTTGGGGCTGGTGTCGCCGGTCTTGGTCAGCGACACGACGATGTCGCCGTAGGCGGGACCACCCTCGGTGGTGTTGAGCTGACCGTCCTTGTTGGTGTCGTCGCCGGCGCTCGGGCACTCGTGCCGGGCGGCCGCCGCGAAGTGGATGTGGGCCGCGTGCGGGGCGTTGGGCAGCAGGCCCATCGCCGCCATGGTCACGTGGATCGTGGTGCCGCGCACCTCGACCATCGCCGTGCCGCTGGCATCCACCCCGTTGAGGGCGACCGGCTTGAGGTTCGCCATCACGTCGCCGTCGGCCGCCATCGCGGTGCCGGCGCCGACGAACGGCAGGAGCACGGCGGATCCGAGGGCGACGGTGGCGAGCGTCTTTGCTGTGCGCATGAGACTGGTCCAATCCGGGCGCTGATGCGCCCTGGGTTCCTGGGTGCTGCTTGGTGACCGTGGTTCGACGCGGTGCGGGAACCGGATTGGTGTGGGGGCGACATTTCTTGCCGAAGCCGTCGGCGGGCTGTGGGTCGGCACCGCCGGCGACGGCGCGGCGACGTCCCGGGCGCGAGGGACGAAGGCGTCCTGACCGGGAGCGGCAGTCGGGGTGCGTGGGGGACGATGGGCCGGTGACGCAGTCGGTGGAGCTGCTGCTCGACGAGGGGCTCGACGCGCTGGTGCGCTCGGACTGGGACGCCCTGGCCGTGGCCGGGCTGCCGAGTCAGGGGCGGCACCGCTCGGCGTCCAACCGCCCGCACGTCACGCTCGCCGCGATGAAGGCCGTCGACGCGGCCCTCGAGCCGCAGATGGTGCGCGCGCTCGGGGACTTCCCGGTGCCGGTCCGGCTGGGCGCGCTGTCGGTGTTCGGTCGCGACCGGTTCGTGCTGGTGCGCGCCGTCGTACCCGACATCGAGCTGCTGCGCCGGCAGGCGCTGCTCGGGGCGGTCCTGGGGTCCGGCGCGGAGCTGCCGTACATGCAGGCCGGACACTGGGTGCCGCACGTGACCCTGGCGCACCGGATGACGGCCGACCAGGTCGCGGTGGCGCTGTCGGTGGTGCGCGGCCCCCGGGAGGCCGACGGGTACGCCGTGGGCGTGCGCCGGTGGGACGGCGACGCGCGGCGGGAGTGGCTGCTGGCGGGGGCCGGCTGAGGGCTACCAGATCAGGCCGTGCTGGCAGAGGTCAGCCTCGGTCTGCAGGCGGTCGATCGCGCTGAGGGGGGAGGGGGCCGGTTCGTCCAGGCCGAGACTGTGGCAGCAGGCGCGCAGCGTCTCGTCGTACGCGAGGCTCACGGCGGCGAGGCGGCGGGTCTTCCCGGGCTCGTCGGAGGCCTGGACCCTCCGGAACTCGCGCTCGAGCCGCTGCAGGTCGAGGACGAGCCGCTGCAGGCTCGGGCCGGTGGGCTCGGGCGGCCCGTGCCGTCGCGACCACCGCGCCGGCAGCACGACGACCAGCTTGTGCAGGCCATAGAGGAAGACAGGTGGCAACAGACAGAGTGCGGCAAACGGCAGGAGGCCCTTCATCACCCCTCCATGGTGCGAACGGGATCGGACGCACGAGGGTCCTCATCCACTTTCGCACGGTGGTCAAGACGTGCCCCCGGCCGAAGGTCACAGGTCGGCTTCGGGCAGCCGCCCGGAGAGGACCTGCCGTCGCGGCCCCTCGTCTCAGCGGAAGACGACGGTCCGGTTGTTGTCGAGCAGCACCCGGCGCTCGGTGTGCCAGGCGAGCGCGCGGGCCAGGACCTGCACCTCGACGTCGCGCCCCGCGGCGACCATCTCGTCGGGAGTCAGGGAGTGCTCGGCGCGCGCGACGTCCTGCTCGATGATCGGTCCCTCGTCGAGGTCCGGCGGTCACGTAGTGGGCCGTGGCGCCGATCAGCTTGACGCCCCGGGCGTGCGCCTGGTGGTAGGGCCGGGCGCCCTTGAAGCTCGGCAGGAACGAGTGGTGGATGTTGATCGCCCGGCCCTCGAGCTTGGTGCACAGGTCGTCGGACAGCACCTGCATGTAGCGCGCCAGCACGACGAGGTCGATGTCGAGCTCGTCGACGAGCTCGAGCAGGCGCGCCTCCGCCTCCACCTTGGTCTCGGGGGTCACCGGCAGGTAGTGGAAGGGCACGCCGTGGGCGGCGGCCAGCCCCTCGAAGTCACGGTGGTTGGACACGACCGCGGGGATCTCGACGTTGAGCGCGCCGATGCTGGCGCGGAAGAGCAGGTCGTTGAGGCAGTGGCCGAACCGCGACACCAGCAGGAGGGTGCGCGTGGGGGTGGCCGCGTCGTGCACCTGCCAGGACATCTGGAAGGCGGCGGCGACCCGGCCGAAGGCCTCGCGCACCCGCGACGCGTCGCTGCCGCCCAGGCTGAACTGCACCCGCATGAAGAAGCGGCCGGTCAGCGGGTCGTCGAACTGCTGGCTCTCGCGGATGTTGGCCGACTGCTGCACGAGGAAGCTGCTCACGGCGTAGACGAGGCCGGGGGTGTCGGGGCACGACAACGTGAGGATGTACTCGTGGCCGGGCGCGGGACGAGGGGCCATGCGGTCTCCTTGATGCGTCATGCACAACACGCTGAGTGATACGCAACAGCGTGGGGGACCGCGCGGCGCCGGTCAAGAGGTCGGCGGCGGGGGTTCGCGCTGTGCGGACACCCGCGTCCATCCAGCGGTCGGCGACCGTGCCGACCTGGGTCCAGAGGGTTGACAGTCGGCGCGCGACCCGACCATTCTGTTGCACAAGGAGCATTTCGATGCGCCATGAGCAACGGCAACAGGGGTTTTCCGCGTTTCGGCCCGAAGGGTGCAGGCGTTGGCTGAGCTCTACGTGAACGGTGAGTGGCTCGATCCCGTGGACGGGGGCCGCCGCGAGATCCGTTGTCCCGCAGACGGTTCCGTCGTCACGGTGGTGTCGGAGGGCACGCGGGCCGACACCGTGAAGGCGATCGTCGCCGCCCGCCGGGCGTTCGACGACGGCCCCTGGCCCCGCACCCCCGAGCGGGAGCGGGGCGCAGCTGCTGGCCGCGCACGGCCGACCTGATGGTCCGCGACCGGGCCGCGTTCGCCCGCGCCGAGTCGCTGGACACCGGCAAGCGGCTGGTCGAGAGCGAGTACGACATCGACGACGTGGTGGCCTGCTTCCGCTACTACGCCGGCGTGGCCGGCACCGACGCCGGCCGGGTGATCGACACCGGTCGTCGCCGACACCATCAGCCGGGTGGTGCACGAGCCGGTCGGCGTGTGCGGCCTGATCACGCCGTGGAACTACCCGCTGCTGCAGACGTCGTGGAAGGTCGCTCCGGCCCTGCTGGCCGGCAACACGTTCGTCCTCAAGCCCAGCGAGCTGACGCCGTCGACCGTCGATCCTGCTGATGCGGGCGCTGGAGGAGGCCGGGCTGCCGGCCGGTGTCGCCAACCTCGTGCTCGGCGCCGGGCCCGAGGTCGGCGCGCCGCTGTCCGAGGACCCGGGCGTCGACCTGGTCTCCTTCACCGGCGGCGTCGAGACGGGCCGGCGGATCATGGCCACGGCCGCCGCAGACGGTGAAGAAGGTCGCGCTGGAGCTGGGCGGCAAGAACCCCAACATCGTCTTCGCCGACGCCGACTTCGAGACGGCCGTCGACTACGCGCTCACCGCCGTGTTCCTGCACTCGGGGCAGGTGTGCTCGGCCGGCGCGCGGCTGATCGTCGAGGACTCGCTGCACGACCGGTTCGTCGACGAGGTGGTGCGCCGGGCCGAGCTGATCCGGCTCGGCGGGCCGTTCGACGACGACGCCGAGACCGGGGCCGCTGATCTCCGCGGCGCACCTGGACAAGGTCGAGGCGTACGTCGAGGCCGGGCCTCGCCGAGGGCGCCGTCCTGCGCTGTGGCGGGAGCCGGGCCACCGAGGGCGACCTCGCCCAGGGGTACTTCTACCGGCCGACCGTGCTCGACGAGTGCGACACCAAGATGCGCGTGGTGCACGAGCCGAGTCCTTCGGGCCGGTGCTGACGGTGGAGCGCTTCACCGACGAGGACGACGCCGTCCGCATCGCCAACGACACGACGTACGGCCTGGCCGGGGCCGTCTGGACCCAGGACGCCGGCAGGCGCAGCGGGTGGCGCGGCGGCTGCGGCACGGCACGGTGTGGATCAACGACTACCACCCCTACGTGCCGCAGGCCGAGTGGGGCGGCTTCGAGCAGTCCGGTGTGGGGCGTGAGCTCGGACCGACCGGGCTGGCGGAGTACCGCGAGACCAAGCACATCTGGCAGAACATCCGCCCGGAGGCGCAACGCTGGTTCAGCGGCTGAGCACCCCCGTGGGCGTCCCCGCGAGCAGCGAAGGAGGGGCGCCGATGCCCCCCGACACCAAGGACCAGGAGCGAGCGGCCGGCCTCGAGGCCGGCGCCGCGGTCGAGCCGGTCATCTCCGTCCGCCACCTGTGGAAGGTGTTCGGGCCGAAGGCGGCGAGCGTGCCGGAGTCACCGGAGCTGGTCGCCCTGCACCCGCAAGGAGCTCAAGGAGCAGACCGGCTGCATCGCCGCCGTCTCGCGACCTCAGCTTCGACGTGGCCCCCGGCGAGGTCTTCGTCGTCATGGGCCTGTCCGGCTCCGGCAAGTCCACGCTGGTGCGATGTCTGACCCGGCTGATCGAGCCCACGGCGGGCGAGATCGTCTTCGAGGGCGAGGACATCCTGCACTGCAGACGAGAAGTCGCTGCGCGAGCTGCGCCGGCACAAGATCTCGATGGTCTTCCAGCACTTCGGGCTGCTGCCGCACCGCCGGGTCGTCGACAACGTGTCCTACGGCCTGGAGATCCGCGGCACCGGCAAGGCCGAGCGGACGAAGCGGGCCGCCGAGGTGGTCGAGCTGGTGGGGCTCTCCGGCTACGAGAACTCCTACCCCGACCAGCTCTCCGGCGGCATGCAGCAGCGCGTCGGGCTGGCCCGGGCGCTCGCCGGCGACCCGGACGTCCTGCTCTTCGACGAGCCGTTCTCGGCGCTGGACCCGCTGATCCGCCGGGACATGCAGAACGAGGTCATCCGGCTGCACCACGAGGTCGGCAAGACCATGGTCTTCATCACCCACGACCTGTCCGAGGCGCTCAAGCTGGGTGACCGGATCCTCATCATGCGCGACGGCAAGATGGTCCAGTGCGGCACCGGCGACGAGCTCGTCGGCGCGCCGGCCGACGACTACGTACGCGACTTCGTCAGCGACGTCCCGCGCGTCGCACGTGCTCACCCTGCGGTGGATCATGCGCGACCCGCGACCGGACGACGACCTCGGACGGCCCCGAGCTGGGCCCGGACGTCGTGGTGCGCGACGCCACCCGGGCGGTGCTCGCCGCCGAGAAGCCGGTGCGGGTCGTCGAGAACGGCGAGCTGCTCGGCATCGTCGGCGACGAGGAGATCCTCGCGGTCGTCGCCGGACAGCGACAGGCGGTGCCTGATGGCCGTCGCCGACACCCGTGAGGCCGCTGCCCGCCGCCCCGCCCGCCGGAGCCTGCGGCAGCGGCTCAACCGCCGGTGGCTCGTCGGCATCATCGTCGCCTGTGGCTGGTGCTCTTCGCCGTCCTGCGCGGGCAGCGACACGCTCGACCCTCGCGGCGGCCGACCTCACGCCGCTGCACACGTGGCTCAACGACGTCAACGACTCGATCGGCGCCAACCGCGACAGCAACCCGCTCTTCCTCTACTTCTTCAACGAGATCCGCCTCGTCATCGACCACCGTCGTGACGTTCCTGCAGTCGCTGATCTCCCAGCCGGTCCGTCGACCGGCCGCTGCCGATCATCGGCTGGCTCGGCGTGGTCGGCGCTCGTCGGCTACGTCTCCTGGGCCGCTCGGGCAACTGGCGGGTCGCGCTGCTCGCCGTCGGCCGGGTTCATCTTCATCGGGCCTGCAGGGCCTGTGGCAGGAGAGCATGGACACCCTGGCGCTGACGCTGACGGCGGTCTTCGTCTCGCTGCTGTGTCGGCATCCCGCTGGGGGTGTGGGCCGGGACTGTCCGACCGGGTCAACCGGTTCCTCACGCCGTTCCTGGACTTCATGCAGACCATGCCGACCTTCGTCTACCTCGCGCCGCTGATCCTGTTCTTCCCATCGGCCCGGCCTCGGCGACGATCGCGACCTTCATCTACGCGGCGCCGCCGGTCATCCGGATCACCGCGCACGGCATCCGGCAGGTCCCCCGCGACGACGATCGAGGCGGCCGAGTCGCTCGGGACGACGCGGCCGCAGATGCTGCTCAAGGTCCTGCTGCCGATGGCCAAGCGCACCGTCGTCATCGGGCATCAACCAGACCATCATGGCGGCCCTGTCGATGGTCACCATCGCCGCGCTGATCGACGCCCCCGGGCTCGGCCGCGTCGTGCTGGAGGCGCTGCAGTCACCTCGACGTCGGCACGGCCTTCAACGGCGGTCTCGCGATCGTCGTCATGGCCATCGTCCTCGACCGGGTGACCACCGCCGCCAGCGTCCGCAGCGAGCTGGCGCGTCGCCACCCGCCGCGGCACCCACGGCTGCACCAGGTGGCGCTGGCCGTCGGCGCGGCCGTCACCGCGGTCTGCATCTACCTGTCGTACACCTTCGTGTGGGCGGCGGAGTTCCCCGTCGCAGCCGACCTCGGCACGCCGATCCAGCGCGACACCAGCGACTCGGTCGACTGGGTGCAGCTGCACCTCGGGTCGACCACCAACGCCGTGAAGGACTCCTTCACCATCCACGCGTTCAACCCGTTGCAGACGCTGTTCACCGACTCGCCGTGGTGGCTGGTCGCCGTGGCCATCGTCGTCCTGGCCGGTGTCTTCGGCGGCCGCCGCTCGGCGTCACGGCCGCCATCTGCCTGGGCCTGCATCATCGCCACGGGCCTGTGGTCGGACGCCATGACCACGCTGGCGGCGACGCTGGTCGGCACGGTCGCTGGTGCTGGTCATCGGCGTCGTCCTCGGGGTCTGGATGGGGCGCAGCGCCAAGGTCGACCGGGTGATCCGGCCGATCCTGGACGCGCTGCAGGTCATGCCGCGCGTTCGTCTACCTCGTGCCGTTCCTCGCGCTCTTCGCGCGCCAGCCGGTTCACCGGCGATCGTCGCGGCGGTCGTCTACGCCGCACCCGTCGTCATCAAGATCATCGCCGACGGGATCTCCGGGGTGTCACCCACGACGATGGAGGCGGCGACGGCCGCCGGGTCGAGCACCTGGCAGATCATCACCAAGGTGCAGCTGCCGATGTCACGCAAGCGCCCTGGCGCTCGCCACCAACCAGGGCCTGATCTACGTGCTGTCGATGGTGGTCGTCGGCGGCCTGGTCGGCGCCGGCGCGCCTCGGCTACGACGTCGTGGCCGGCTTCTCGCAGGGACAGCTGTTCGGCAAGGGCCTGGCCGCCGGCCTGGCCATCGTGCTGCTCGGGGTCATGCTCGACCGGATCACCCAGGCCGTCGCCCGGCGGCGGAGGCGAGGACGCACCATGCGCCGGCGCACTGAGCACACCGACAAGCACTGACAGCACTGACGGCTCGTCGCCAGGGAGGCACCAGATGCAGATCGCACGCAGGACCGGACGGGGCCGCGGCCCGCTCCGGGTCGCCGTCGTCGCCGCCGCCATCGGGCTGGTCGCCAGCGGGTGCGGCGGGGCGAAGGTCGGCGCCACCTCGAGCGCCGGCGGGCGGCTCCTCCGGCAAGTGCGGCACCTTCAACCTCGCGGTCAACCCCTGGGTCGGCTACGAGGCGGACGCGGCGGTCGTCGCGCTACGTCGCCGAGAAGCAAGCTCGGCTGCAAGGTGATCAAGAAGAACCTCAACGAGGAGGTCGTCTGGCAGGGCTTCGGCACCGGCGAGGTCGACGCCGTCCTGGAGAACTGGGGCCACGACGACCTGGAGAAGAAGTACATCACCGAGCAGAAGATCGCCGTGGACGCTCGGCCAGACCGGCAACAAGGGCATGATCGGCTGGTACGTGCCGCCGTGGCTGGCCAAGGCGCACCCGGACATCACCGACTGGAACAACCTCAACAAGTACGCCGCCGATGTTCAAGACCTCGGAGTCGGGCGGCAAGGGCCAGCTGCTCGACGGCGACCCGTCGTTCGTCACCAACGACGAGGCGCTGGTGAAGAACCTGAAGCTGAACTACAAGGTGGTGTACGCCGGCAGCGAGACCGCGCTGATCCCAGGCCTTCCGCCAGGCCGAGAAGAACAAGAAGCCGGTGATCGGCTACTTCTACGAGCCGCAGTGGTTCATGTCCGAGGTGCCGCTGGTCAAGGTGAACCTGCCGCCGTACAAGGACGGGCTGCGACGCCGACGCGGCGAAGGTCGCCTGCGACTACCCGCTGTACGACCTGGACAAGATCGTCAGCGCGAAGTTCGCCACAGTCGGGCAGCCCGGCCTACGACCTGGTGAAGAACTTCACCTGGACCAACGACGACCAGAACCTGGTCGCCAAGTACATCGCCGAGGACAAGATGACGCGCCGAGGCGGCCGCCAAGAAGTGGGTCGAGGCCAACCCCGACAAGGTCGAGGCCTGGCTGTCCTGACCCGCTGACCCACCCCCTCGTGCCCGCCCGCGGGAGCCGCTCGGCTCCCGCGGCGGGCACGCCGCCGTACGGCGCCGTCCGGCCGGTGCCGCGAACCGTCCCGGACCTCTTGACACCATCTGGGCGGTCGGACACGATTGTTGCGAACGAACGCATTGCGTTGCGTCAGGTGCGACGATCGGAGGTGTGGCGATGGCAGGTCCCCGCGTGGTCATCATCGGCGCCGGCGTCGTGGGGGCGGCGCTCGCGGACGAGCTCTCCGCCCGAGGCTGGACCGACGTCACCGTCGTCGACCAGGGCGCCGCTGCCCGCCACCGGGCGGCTCCTCGTCGCACGCCCCCGGCCTGGTCTTCCAGACCAACGCGTCCAAGACCATGACCGAGCTGGCCCGCTACACCGTCGAGAAGCTCGGCGCCCTCGACGTCGACGGCGAGCCCTGCTTCCTGCAGGTCGGCGGCCTCGAGGTGGCCACCACCCCCGAGCGCCTCGCCGAGACTCCACCGCCGGCACGGCTGGCTCACCGCCTGGGGCGTCGAGGCGCGCCTGCTGGACGCCGCCGAGGAGTGCCGTCGAGCAGCACCCGCTGCTGGACCCCGACGGGGTCCTCGGCGGCCTGCTGGTCCCCACCGACGGCCTGGCCAAGGCCGTCCGCGCCGTCGAGGCGCAGATCCGCCGGGCCACCGAGCGCGGCGTGACGCTTCCTGCGCCCGGCACGAGGTCCTCGACATCCGGTCAGGCCGACGGCAGGGTGACCGGCGTCGTCACCGACCAGGGCGAGCTCCCGGCCGACATCGTCGTGTGCTGCGCCGGCATCTGGGGCCCGATGATCGCCCGCATGGTCGGCATGAACCTGCCGCTCACCCCGCTCGCCCACCAGCTCGCCTGGACCGGCCCGGTGCCGGCCCTCGCGGGTCGCAGACCGAGGAGGCGGTGCGCCGATCCTGCGCCACCAGGACGCCGACCTCTACTACCGCGAGCGCTTCGACACCCTCGGCATCGGCTACTACGGCCACCGCCCGATGCCGATCCGCGCCGACGACATCCTGCCCGTCGACGCGGCCGAGGTGATGCCCTCGGTGCTGGAGTTCACCGAGGACGACTTCGAGGAGGCCTGGACCGAGACCCAGTCTCTGCTGCCCGCGACCCGCGAGGCGAAGATCGAGGAGGGCATCAACGGCCTCTTCTCCTTCACCACCGACAACATGCCGCTGCTCGGGCGAGTCCCCGGACGTCAAGGGCTTCTGGGTCGCCGAGGCGGTCTGGGTCACCCACTCCGCCGGCGTCGGGCGGGCCGTCGCCGAGCTGGCTCGTCGACGGCCACTGCTCGTCGCTTCGACCTGCACGAGTGCGACGTCAACCGGTTCGAGCCGCACCAGCTCTCCCCGGAGTACGTCCTGGCCCGCGACTGCCAGAACTTCGTCGAGGTCTACGACATCCTGCACCCGCTGCAGCCGGCCGGAGGACCCGCGCCCGCTGCGCACCAGCCCCTTCCACGCCCGCCAGCAGGAGCTCGGCGCCGTCTTCCTGGAGGCGACCGGCTGGGAGCGCCCGCAGTGGTACGAGGCCAACGCCGGCCTGGTCGACGGCCGCGACATCCCCACGCCCGAACGACTGGGCCGCGCGGTACTGGTCGCCGATCGTCGGCGCCGAGGCGCAGGTCACCCGCGAGACCGTCGCGATGTACGACATGACGGCGCTCAAGCGGCTCGAGGTGACCGGCCGCGGGGCCGCCGCCTTCCTGCAGCGGCCTGGTCACCGGCAACGTCGACAAGTCCGTCGGCTCGGTGACGTACAGCCTGCTGCTCGACCACGACGGCGGCATCCGCAGCGACGTCACCGTCGCCCGGCTGGCCCGCGACCTCTTCCAGGTCGGCGCCAACGGCAACCTCGACCTCGACTGGTTCACCCGCCACCTGCCCGCCGACGGCACGGTCCAGGTCCGCGACATCACCCCCGGCACCTGCTGCATCGGCCTGTGGGGCCCGCGGGCCCGCGACCTCCTCCAGCCGCTGACCGACGCCGACTTCTCGGGCGACGGCCTGAAGTACTTCCGCGGCCGAGCGCGCCTACATCGGCACCGTCCCGGTCACCGCGCTGCGCCTGTCCTACGTCGGCGAGCTCGGCTGGGAGCTCTACACCACCGCCGACCACGGGCCAGAAGCTGTGGGACACTGCTGTGGGAGGCCGGCCAGGCGCACGGCGTCATCGCCGCCGGTCGCGGCGCCTTCAACAGCCTGCGCCTGGAGAAGGGCTACCGCTCCTTCGGCACCGACATGACCTACGAGCACGACCCCTACGAGGCCGGGCTCGGCTTCGCGGTCAAGCTCGACAAGGGTGACTTCATCGGCCGGGAGGCGGTCGCTCGAGCGCCGCAAGGACACCAGCACCGCAGCGGCTGACCTGCCTCACCCTCGCCGACCCGGGGCGGTCGTCATGGGCAAGGAGCCGGTCTACGACGGTGACCGCTGCGTCGGCTACGTCACCAGCGCGGCCTACGGCTACACCATCGGCAAGGGCATCGCCTACGCCTGGCTGCCCGACGGAGCTCGCCGCGCCGGGCACCCGGGTGCACATCGGCTACTTCGACCAGCGGGTCGACGCGGTCGTCGCCGAGGAGCCGCTGTTCGACCCGGCGATGACGCGGCTGCGCGGCTGAGGCCGCCGCCACCGTCCCGCCGCAACCCTGTTCGCAACCCACCCACCCACCGCTGTTCCCCCGAGGCAGGTCACCGTGAACGCACTGGACGTCATCGCCGGATCCCAGCTCGACCAGTCGCTGGCCGAGGTCGACCCCGAGGTGGCCGCGGCCGTCGCCGCCGAGCTGCACCGCCAGCAGTCGACGCTGGAGATGATCGCGTCGGAGAACTTCGCCCCGGTCGCGGTGATGGAGGCGCAGGGCTCGGTGCTGACCAACAAGTACGCCGAGGGCTACCCGGGCCGGCGGTACTACGGCGGCTGCGAGTACGTCGACGTCACCGAGCAGCTGGCCATCGACCGGGTGAAGTCGCTGTTCGGCGCCGAGTTCGCCAACGTGCAGCCGCACTCGGGCGCGCAGGCCAACACGGCGGTGTTCTTCGCCCTGCTGCAGCCGGGCGACACGATCCTCGGCCTCAGCCTCGCCCACGGCGGCCACCTCACCCACGGCATGAAGATCAACTACTCCGGCAAGATGTTCGAGGTCGTGCCCTACCAGGTGCGCGAGAGCGACGGCCTGGTCGACATGGACGAGGTCGAGCGGCTGGCCCGCGAGCACCGGCCGAAGATGATCATCGCCGGCTGGTCGGCCTACCCGCGGCAGCTCGACTTCGAGCGCTTCCGGGCGATCGCCGACGAGGTCGGCGCCTGCCTCATGGTCGACATGGCGCACTTCGCCGGGCTGGTCGCGGCCGGCCTGCACCCGTCGCCGGTCCCGCACGCGCACGTCACCACGACGACCACCCACAAGACCCTCGGCGGCCCGCGCGGCGGCGTGATCCTCACCAACGACCCGGCCATCGCCAAGAAGATCAACTCGGCGGTCTTCCCTGGCATGCAAGGGGGCCCGCTCGAGCACGTCATCGCCGCCAAGGCGGTGTCGTTCAAGATCGCGGCCGGGCCGGAGTTCCGGGAGCGCCAGGCGCGCACCCTGGAGGGCGCGCGGATCCTGGCCGAGCGGCTGGTCCAGCCCGACGCCACCGAGGCCGGCGTCACCGTGCTCACCGGCGGCACCGACGTGCACCTCGTGCTGGTGGACCTGCGGGCCTCCGAGCTGGACGGCAAGCAGGCCGAGGACCGGCTGCACGACATCGGCATCACGGTCAACCGCAACGCCGTCCCGTTCGACCCGCGCCCGCCGATGGTCACCTCCGGCCTGCGGATCGGCACCCCGGCGCTGGCCACCCGCGGCTTCGACGCCGAGGACTTCCGCGAGGTCGCCGACATCATCGCCGTGGCGCTGCGGCCCACGTTCGACGACGACACCCGCGCCGGCCTGCAGGCCCGCGTGTCCGCCCTCGTGGCCCGGCGCCCGCTGTACCCCACGCTCGAAGGGCCCCGACGGTGACCGCCGCATCCTCGACCGACCCCACGGCGCCGAGGACGCCGGGGGCCGACCTGCCCGAGCACCCCGACTTCCTCTGGCGCAACGTCGGAGCCGAAGAAGCCCTACGACGTCGTCATCGTCGGCGGCGGCGGCCACGGCCTCGCCACCGCCTACTACCTGGCGAAGAACCACGGCATCACCAACGTCGCGGTGCTGGAGAAGGGCTGGCTGGCCGGCGGCAACATGGCCCGCAACACCACGATCATCCGCTCCAACTACCTGTGGGACGAGAGCGCCGGCATCTACGAGCACGCGCTCAAGCTGTGGGAGGGGCTGGACGAGGAGCTCGACTACCCGATCCTGTTCAGCCAGCGCGGCGTGCTCAACCTCGCGCACAGCCTGCAGGACGTCCGCGACAGCGTGCGCCGCGTGGAGGCCAACCGGCTCAACGGCGTCGACGCCGAGTGGCTCGACGCGCAGCAGGTCAAGGAGGTCTGCCCGATCGTCAACATCTCCCCGGACGTGCGCTACCCGGTGCTCGGCGGCGACCTACCAGCCGCGCGCCGGCATCGCCAAGCACGACCACGTCGCCTGGGGCTTCGCCCGCGCCGCGGACGCGCTGGGCGTCGACCTCATCCAGAACTGCGAGGTCACCGGCATCGACACGGTCGGCGGCCGGGTCACCGGCGTGCGCACGACCCGGGGCACCATCGGCGGCGGGCCGGGTCGCGCTGTGCGCGGCCGGCCACACCTCGGTCCTGGCCGCCGATGGTCGGGCATCGAGCTGCCGCTGCAGAGCCACCCGCTGCAGGCCCTGGTCTCCGAGCTGCTCGAGCCGGTGCACCCGACCGTCGTGATGTCCAACGCCGTCCACGTGTACGTCAGCCAGGCGCACAAGGGCGAGCTGGTGATGGGCGCCGGCATCGACTCCTACAACTGCTACGGCCAGCGCGGCGCGTTCCACATCATCGAGCGCGCAGATGGCCGCGGCGCTCGAGCTGTTCCCGGTCTTCGCCCGGGCCCACCTGCTGCGGACCTGGGCCGGCATCGTCGACGTCACCCCCGACGCCTCGCCGATCGTCGGGCTGACGCCCGGTCGACGACCTGTACCTCAACTGCGGCTGGGGCACCGGCGGCTTCAAGGCCACCCCGGGCGTCGGCTGGTGCTTCGCCCACACGATCGCCGACGGCGCCCCGCACCCGCTCGACGTCGCCGTTCACGCTCGACCGTTTCACCACCGGCGCGCTCGTCGACGAGCACGGCGCCGCCGCCGTGGCCCACTGAGCAGCCCAGGAGCGGACCAGATGCTGCTCATCCCCTGCCCGTGGTGCGGGCCCCGCGACGAGGTCGAGTTCCACTACGGCGGCCAGGCGCACGTGCCCTACCCCGAGGACCCCGCAGGCCCTGAACGACGAGGAGTGGGCGCGCTACCTCTTCTTCCGCGACAACCCCAAGGGCGCCTTCGCCGAGCGCTGGAGCCACGCGGCCGGCTGCCGCCGGTGGTTCAACGCCGTCCGCGACACCGCGACCAACGAGATGCTCGCGGTCTACCGCATCGGCGAGCCGAAGCCGGTGACCGCATGAGCGGGGCGATGCGCCTGCCCACCGGGGGCCGGGTCGACCGCGCCGTCGACCTGTCGTTCACCTTCGACGGCGCGACGTACACCGGGCACCCCGGGGACACCCTCGCCTCCGCCCTGCTGGCCAACGGCGTGCACCAGGTGGCGACCAGCATCCGGCTCGGCCGCCCGCGCGGCATCTTCGCCGCCGGGCCCGAGGAGCCCAACGCGCTCGTCCAGATCGAGGCGCCGTTCCCCGAGCCGATGCTCACCGCCACGACGGTCGAGCTGTACGACGGGCTGGTGGCGACCGGCCTGCCGGGGCAGGGCCGGCTGGCGGCCGAGCCCGACCCCGCGCGCTACGACGCCATGCACGCGCACTGCGACGTGCTCGTGGTCGGCGCCGGCCCGGCCGGCCTGGCGGCCGCCCTCACCGCGGCCCGTACCGGCGTCCGGGTCATCCTCGCTGACGACCAGCCCGAGGCCGGCGGGTCGCTGCTCGGCACCGCCGAGCGGATCGACGGCCGCCCCGCCCTGGAGTGGGTGGCCGCCGCCGTCGCCGAGCTCGCGACCTTCCCCGAGGTCCGGGTCCTGCAGCGCACCACCGTCTTCGGCTTCTACGACGACAACTACGTCCTCGCGGTCGAACGGCGCACCGACCACCTCGGCGCTCGCCGCCCCCGCGCACCTGTCCCGGGAGCGGGTCTGGCGCATCCGGGCCCGGCAGGTCGTCCTGGCCACCGGCGCGCACGAGCGCCCGGTCGTCTTCGCGGACAACGACCGCCCCGGCGTCATGCTCGCCGCCTGCGCCCGCACCTACCTGCACCGCTACGGCGTGCTGTCCGGCCGCCGGGCCGTCGTGTTCACGACCAACGACAGCGCCTACGCGGCGGCCCTCGACCTCAGCGACGCCGGGGTCGAGGTGGCCGCGGTCGTCGACGCCCGGCCGCAGGCGCCCGGGCGCTGGGCCCGAGAGTGCGAGCGGCGCGGGATCGAGGTGCGCGCCGGGCAGGTGGTCACCGGCACGAGCGGGACGTCGCGCGTCACCCGGGCGCACGTCGCCGAGCTGGTCGACGGCCGGCTCGGGGACCGCACCGGCATCGGCTGCGACCTGCTCCTGGTCTCGGGCGGCTGGAACCCCGCCGTGCACCTCTTCAGCCAGGCCGGCGGCCGGCTGTCGTACGACGACTCGATCGGCGCGTTCGTGCCCGGCACCGACGTGGACGGGGTCGGCGTGGCCGGCTCGGCGCGGGGGCGGTTCACGCTGGGGGAGTGCCTCGCGCGACGGTGCCGCCGTGGCGCCGGTCGGCCCTGACCGCCTGCGGCCTCGACGTGCCGGAGCCCGCGACGCCGGTCACCGAGGACGCGGAGGCCGGCCCGTCGCTCACGCTGTGGTCCGTGCCCGATCCCGCCGAGCAGGACTGCGGCAGCACGCAGTTCGTCGACCTGCAGCGCGACGTCGTCGGTCGCCGACATCCTGCGCGCGACCGGCGCCGGCCTGCGCTCGGTGGAGCACGTCAAGCGCTACACGACGGTCGGGACCGCCCACGACCAGGGCAAGACGTCGGGGATCATCTGCCACCGGCATCGTCGCCGACGCCCTCGGCGTGCGCATCGCCGACCTGGGCACGACGACGTTCCGGCCGCCGTACACGCCGGTCTCCTTCGCGGCGCTGGCCGGGCGTGACCGCGGGCACCTGCACGACCCGGAGCGGGTCACGCCGCTGCACGAGTGGCACGTCCGCGCACGGCGCCCTGTTCGAGAACGTCGGGCAGTGGAAGCGTCCGTGGTACTACCCGCGCCCGGGCGAGGACCATGGAGGCCGCCGTGCTGCGCGAGTGCCGGGCCGCCCGCGCAGTGCGTGGCGATGATGGACGCCTCCACCCTCGGCAAGATCGACGTGCAGGGCCCGGACGCGGGCCGGCTGCTCGACCTGCTCTACACCAACCTGATGAGCACCCTGAAGGTCGGCGCGATCCGCTACGGCGTCATGTGCCGGCTCGACGGCATGGTCTTCGACGACGGCACGGTCATCCGCCTGGCCGAGGACCGCTTCCTGGTCACCACGACGACCGGCAACGCCGCGACGATCCTGGACTGGATGGAGGAGTGGCTGCAGACCGAGTGGCCGCGACCTGTCGGTGCACTGCACGTCGGTGACCGAGCAGTGGGCCACGGTCGCCCTGGTCGGCCCGCGCTCGCGCGACGTGCTCGGCCGCGCTCGCCCCCGAGCTGGCCGTGGACAACGACGCGTTCCCGTTCATGACCTGGCGCGACGGTGCGGTCGCCGGGCTGCGGGCGCGCGTCTGCCGGATCAGCTTCTCCGGCGAGCTCGCCTTCGAGATCAACGTCAGCGGCTGGGACGGCGCTGGCGCTGTGGGAGGCGCTGCTGGCGGCCGGGGCCGACCTCGACATCACGCCGTACGGCACCGAGACCATGCACGTGCTGCGGGCCGAGAAGGGCTACCCGATCATCGGCCAGGACACCGACGGCACGGTCACCCCGCACGACCTCGGCATGGCCTGGGTGGTGTCGAAGAAGAAGGCCGACTTCATCGGCAAGCGGTCCTTCGCCCGCGCGGACGAACCAGCGCCCGGACCGCAAGCACCTGGTCGGCGCTGCTGCCGGTGGAGCGGGACGTGCTGCTGCCCGAGGGCGCCCAGCTCGTCGGCTCGCCGCAGCTGCCCGAGCCGCCGGTGCCGATGCTGGGCCACGTCACCTCCAGCTACCGCAGCGCGGCGCTCGGCCGGACGTTCGCGCTCGCCCTGGTCAAGGGCGGCCGCGAGCGGATCGGCGAGACGGCTGTACGCGCCGGTGGACGGCCGGCTGGTGGCCGTGACCGTCGCCGAACCCGTGCTCTACGACCCCGAAGGAGCTCGTCGTGATGGCTGAGACGACCACGCGCCGCAGCCCGCTCGGCCACCGGGCGGCGGACCTCGCCGCCGCCCCGGCCGCGGTGCGCCTGCGCGAGCTGCCGTTCCTCACCCAGCTCAACCTGCGCCTGGACCCGGCCGGTCCGGCGGCGGAGGCCGTGGGCGAGACGCTGGGCGCACCGCTGCCGACGCGGTCCAACACGGCCGTCCGCGCGGGTGACGTGACGGTGCTCTGGCTCGGGCCCGACGAGTGGCTGGTGGTGGCCCCGCCCGGCGCGCCGGAGGAGCTGGAGAAGTCGCTCCGGCTGGCGCTGGGCACCGAGGCCGGTGCCGTCGTCGACGTCTCGGCGCACCGGACGACGGTCGAGCTCGCGGGCGACCGGGCCCGCGAGGTGCTCGCCAAGGGCTGCTCCCTGGACCTGCACCCGAGTGTCTTCCGCGAGGGGTCCTGCGCGCAGACCCTGCTGGCGCAGGCGCCGGTGCTGCTGCTGTCGCGGGGGGACGACGCGTCGTACTGGCTGCTCGTCCGTGCCTCGTTCGCGACCTACCTGGCCGACTGGCTCCTGGACGCGAGCAGTGAGTACGCAGAAGGTGACTCGTGACGATCAGCGTCTTCGACCTCTTCTCCGTCGGGATCGGGCCGTCGAGCTCGCACACCGTCGGGCCGATGCGGGCCGCGGCGATGTTCGTCGGGTCGCTGGACGACACCGGCCTGCTGACCCGGACGGCGCGCGTGCGGGTCGAGCTGTTCGGCTCGCTCGGCGCCACCGGCCACGGGCACGGCAGCGTCAAGGCCGTGGTCCTCGGGCTGGAGGGCGAGCGACCCGAGGTGGTGGACCCGCGGACGGCGCAGCCACGGGTGGACCGGGTGCAGGACACCGGCCGCCTCTGGCTGAAGGGGAAGCAGGAGATCGGCTTCACCGTCGACGACGTGGTGATGCACCGGCGCAGGACGCTGCCGTTCCACGCGAACGGGATGACGTTCCAGGCGTTCGACGCCGACGGCGCCCAGCTCGACCACCGGACCTACTACTCCGTGGGTGGCGGCTTCGTCGTGAGCGACGAGCCCGGCGGCCCACGCGTGGTGCCCGACCCGACACCGGTCGCCTTCCCGTTCTCCAGCGGCAAGGAGCTGGTGGCGCACTGCGGGCGCGAGCGGCTGCCGGTGAGCAGCATCATGATGGCGAACGAGCTGTCCTGGCGCACCGAGGAGCAGGTGCGGTCCGACCTGCTGCACATCTGGTCGGTGATGCAGGAGTGCGTGGCGAACGGCAGCGAGGCCACCGGTGTGCTGCCCGGCGGGCTGAAGGTGCGCCGCCGCGCGGCGGCGCTGCGCGCGAGCCTGGAGGCCGGTGACGACGGCGGCGACCCGCTGCGCACGCTGGACTGGGTCGGCCTCTACGCCCTGGCCGTCAACGAGGAGAACGCCGCCGGCGGGAGGGTGGTCACCGCGCCGACCAACGGCGCTGCCGGGATCATCCCCGCGGTCCTGCACTACTACGCGCGGTTCGTGCCCGGCGCGGACGACGACGGCATCGTCCGGTTCCTGCTCACCGCGGCCGCGATCGGCGTGCTGTTCAAGGAGAACGCCTCGATCAGCGGCGCGGAGGTGGGGTGCCAGGGCGAGGTCGGGTCGGCCTGCTCGATGGCGGCCGGCGGCCTCGCGGAGGTCCTGGGCGGGACGCCCGAGCAGGTCGAGAACGCCGCGGAGATCGGCATCGAGCACCACCTCGGGCTGACCTGCGACCCGATCGGCGGGCTGGTCCAGATCCCCTGCATCGAGCGCAACGCGGTCGCGTCGGTCCAGGCCATCACCGCGGCCCGGATGGCGCTGTACGGCGACGGCAGCCACCACGTCTCGCTCGACAAGGCGATCCGCACGATGCGCGAGACGGGGCGGGACATGTCGGTGAAGTACAAGGAGACGTCGCGCGGCGGCCTGGCCGTCAACGTCGTGGAGTGCTGAGCGGTCCTGGTGCTCAGCCGGCCGACTGCGGCTGGTGGCGGTAGAACTCGACCTCGGCCGGCGGCAGGGGCGTGCGGCCGAGGATGAGGTCGGCGGCCTTCTCGGCCACCATCATCACCGGGGCGTAGATGTTGCCGTTCGTGACGTACGGCATCACCGACGCGTCCACCACCTTCAGGCCCTCGAGGCCGTGCACGCCCATCGTCAGCGGGTCGACCACGGACATCTCGTCGACGCCCATCTTCAGCGTGCAGGAGGGGTGCAGCGCGGTCTCGCCGTCGCGGCGGACCCAGTCGAGGATCTGCTCGTCGGTCTCGACCCCGGGGCCGGGGGACACCTCGCCGGCGTTGAACGGCTCGAACGCGGGCTGGTTGAGGATGCGCCGGGCCACGCGGACCGACTCGACCCACTCGCGCCGGTCCTGGTCGGTGGAGAGGTAGTTGAACCGCAGGAACGGGTGCTCGCGCGGGTCCTTGCTGCGGATCTTGACCGACCCCCGGGCGTCGGAGTACATCGGTCCGACGTGCACCTGGTAGCCCTCGCCGCCCTCGGGCGACGAGCCGTCGTACCGCACCGCGATCGGCAGGAAGTGGAACATGAGGTTCGGGTAGGCCACGTCCTCGTTGGAGCGCACGAACGCGCCGCCCTCGAAGTGGTTCGTGGCTCCGGGGCCCTTGTGCAGGAACAGCCACTCGGCACCGATCAGCGGCTTGTACCGGTGCTTGAGGTACTTCTGCATCGTGACCTTCTGCTTGCAGGCGTACTGGATGTAGACCTCGAGGTGGTCCTGGAGGTTCTCGCCGACCCCGGGCAGGTGGTGCACGACGTCGATGCCGAGCGGCTCGAGCTCCGCGGCGTTGCCGACGCCGGAGACCTGCAGCAGCTGGGGGGAGTTGATCGCGCCGCCGCAGAGGACGACCGTGCCGGCACGGACCTGCGTGGCGGGCCCGCGGCCGTGCTGGTACTCCACGCCGACCGCCCGCTTGCCCTCGAAGAGGATCCGGGACACGAACGCGCGGGTGACGACCTCGAGGTTGGGGCGGCTCATCACGGGGTGGAGGTAGGCCCGCGCCGCCGACAGCCGCCGGCCGTGCCGGATGTTGCGGTCGAAGGCGGCGAAGCCCTCCTGCCGGTAGCCGTTGACGTCATCGGTGCGGGAGTAGCCGGCCTGCTCGCCGGCGCGGAAGAACGCCTCGAAGAGCGGGTTCGTGGCCGGACCGCGCTCGAGCGCGAGGGGGCCGTCGTGCCCACGGAACGGGTCGCGGGGCTCGGCCGCGAGGCAGTTCTCCATCCGGTTGAAGTAGGGCAGGCAGTGGGCGTAGTCCCAGGTCTGCATGCCCGGGTCGGCCGCCCAGCGCTCGTAGTCCAGCGGGTTGCCGCGCTGGAAGATCATCCCGTTGATGCTGCTCGAGCCGCCGAGCACCTTGCCGCGGGCGTGGTAGATCCGGCGCCCGTGCATCTGCGGCTCGGGCTCCGACTCGTACTTCCAGTCGTAGAAGCGGCTGCCGATCGGGAAGGGCAGGGCGGCCGGCATGTGGATGAAGACGTCCCAGGAGGAGTCGTTGCGACCCGCTTCCAGCACGAGCACGGAGCTGGCCGGGTCGGCCGACAGACGGTTGGCCAGGGCGGAGCCGGCGGAGCCGCCTCCGACGATCACGTAGTCGTAGCGGGTGGAAGCCATCGGCTTCCTCCGTTCTGTCGGGGCGCGCTGCGCAGGTCGACGGGAACGCCCCTATGGTACCGCTTGTACCGTATAACGCACTAGCCTGCGCCATTCGCAACGACGGCATTTTCGGCCTATAGTTGCGCCATGAGCAACAACTCGACGAAGAGTCCCCGCTCCGCGAAGGCCGCCGACGGCAGCGGCGGGGTGCAGTCGGTCGACCGGGCGATCAGCGTGCTGGAGATCCTGGCGCGCAGCGGCGGGGCCGGCGTCAGCGAGGTCGCCGCCGACATCGGCGTGCACAAGTCGACCGCCTTCCGGCTGCTGGGCGCCCTGGAGGCGCGCGGCCTGGTGGAGCAGAACCAGGACCGCGGCAAGTACCAGCTCGGCTTCGGTGTGCTGCGGCTGGCCAGCGCGATCCCCGGCCGGCTGGACCTGGTCCGCCAGGGGCGTCCGATCCTCGACGAGCTGGCCGCCGAGTTCGACGAGACGGTCAACCTGGCGGTGCTGCGCTCCCACTACGCCGTCAACGTCGACCAGGCGCACGGCTCGGCGGCGGTGGCGGCCCAGAACTGGATCGCCCAGCTGACGCCGCTGCACGCCACCTCCAGCGGCAAGGTGCTGCTGGCCCACCTCGAGCCGGAGGCGCGCGACGCCCTGCTCGACGAGGCCGGTCTGGCCCGCTTCACCGACCACACCATCACCGCCCGCAAGGTGCTCGTCGCGCAGCTCGAGATCGTGCTCGCGGAGGGCTACGCGACGACGTTCGAGGAGTACGAGGACGGCCTCAACGCGATGGCGGTGCCCGTGCGCGACCACACCGGCACGGTGGTGGGGGCCCTGAGCGTCTCGGGGCCCGCCTACCGCCTGGACAAGAGCCGGATGCAGGACCTGCTCGAGCGGCTCAAGGGCGGCGGGGCGCGGCTCGCGGACCGGATGGGCCACCTCGCCTGACCGGCCCGACCTCGGCCGCCTGACCGGCCCGACCGGTCAGGCGTCGCGGCCCACCTGGGCGTGCACCCACTGGTGGAACTCCCCGATGTGGTGCTCGCTGGGCACGAGGACGCCGCCGTTGCGGTAGACCCGTGAGCTCATGGCCGGCTGGCACCGCTCGCAGGCGTCGAAGTCCTGCTGGTTGACCCGGTGGAACAGCTCGACCGAGGCGCTGACGTCCACGCCGCTCTCGACCACTCCCGGCAGGTAGAGCCAGTCGCACTCGACGACCGTGCGGTCGGCGGCCAGCGGGTACATCCGGTGGAAGATCACGTGGTCGGGCACCAGGTTGATGAAGACCTGCGGCTTGATCGTGATGGCGTAGTAGCGGCGGTCCTGCTCGGCGCTGACGCCCGGGAGCCGCTCCACCCCCTCGGAGCCGTCGACGGTGAACCCCTTGACGTCGGCGCCGAACTCGGCGCCGTGTCCGACGAAGTACTGCGCCGCGTAGCCGTCGGCGAACTCGGGCAGGACCTCGGTCAGCTCGGGGTGGATGGTCGCGCAGTGGTAGCACTCCATGAAGTTCTCGATGATGAGCTTCCAGTTGGCCCTGACGTCGTAGACGATGCGCCGGCCGACCTTCAGGCTGTCGAGGTCGTAGTGCTCGATCGACTCGAGGTCGCCGAGCCGCTCGACCACCGCGTTGGCCACGGTGGACTCGAACGGCGGCGGCTCGGCCGCGAGGCAGACCCACACGTAGCCGAGCCACTCGCGGACGGAGATGGTGACCAGGCCGTACTCCACCCGGTCGATGTCGGGCATCTTGGTGAGGTTGGGCGCGGCGATGAGCTTGCCGTCGAAGTCGTACGTCCAGGCGTGGTACGGGCACTGGAACGCGCGCTGCGCCTGCCCGGACTCCTCGGTGCACAGCCTGGCGCCGCGGTGGCGGCAGACGTTGAAGTAGGCCCTGGCCTCCCCCCGGCGGTTGCGGGTGAGCAGCACGCTCTCGCGGCCCACGGTCACCGTCCGGAAGGACCCCGGGCCCGGTCAGGTCGCTGGACCGCGCGGCGCAGAACCACAGCTGCTCGAAGATGTGCTCCTGCTCGGCGGCGAAGAACGCCTCGTCCGTGTAGTCCGGGCCGGGCAGCGTGGGGATCAGGCTGGACGGGGTGTGCGTGAGGGTCACGGACGCTCCTTGGGCGACGGCGAGGGCGATGGAGGTTGTCTATTACGCAACACTGCGTGCCTTGCGCAACACTTTGCGCGCGGGTGGTGGTCGGTGTCAAGAGATGTCCGCGAGCGACGGGGCGGGCGTCAGGCGTCCCTGCCGGCGGCGCACGCCGAGCCACCCGACGACCTCAGCCGACGACCGCGTGCCAGATGAGACCGGACGACGGCACCACGGTCACCAGAACGAGCACCGTCAGCGCCGCGGCCGTCGTCACCGCCCGGGAACGCAGGTGAAGGCCCTCGCGCCACGTCACGCCCGCGGCGACGAGCGCCCGGATGTCGAGGTACAGCACGACCCCGATGAGCGTGGTGAAGAGCAGCGCGCCCTCGAGCGCGAAGAAGAGCATGCCCTGGGTGGTGCTCCCGCCGATGGTGAGCAGGTACCACCAGCACGCCGCGAGCGAGGCCAGGACCAGCCCGACGTACGGTGCGAGGAGTGACAGCCGAAACGGAGGTGCCGAGGTCGTGCTGAGGCCCTTCTCCGTGATCATGTAGGGCTTCTTGACCCCGAGCACCACCGCGATGAAGGCCCTGAGAACGGTGACCCACCGGGCAACCTGCAGGACCGCGGACCGCCAGCTGAGGCGCAGTCGGTGAGGGTGGTGCCAGGGTCGGCTCCAGACCCAGCTGGCGGTGGCGGTGAGCGCGGCCGGCCAGCTGTGCAGGAGGAACTGCCACAGGCTCACCCGCGAGACAGGAGTGTTGGACACGAGCGAGAGCAGCGGGGTGGTGAAGAGCAGGAGCGTGGCCAGGGACCAGCACGTGTACCAGGTCTGGACGAAGAGGAACTGCACTGCCTGGCGGGGGGTGTAGCGACGGATGAGCCGGGGGGTGAAGTGGAAGAGCACCTCGATCATCGAGTAGGCCCACGCGAACTGCTGGCTGAGGTAGGCGTCGAACGACTCCGGGCCGTCACCGACCGCGATGACCTCCGGCAGGAAGACGCCCTCGTAGCCCATCGCCGCCAGGCGGACGGTGTTGAGGTGGTCCTCGGCGCGAGTGGGCTGGAACCCCCCGATCTCGCGCACCGCATCCATGTCGTACGTGCAGTGGCTGCCGATGATGAACGGCGTCCGGCAGAAACCGAAGAACCCCATCTGCAGGGGACCCTGCAGGACGAACTCCTGCTCCGAGGACCCGCGGGCCGGCCAGTGCTCGTGGTTCCCGTAGACGCTCGGGGCCTGCACCCACGCCACTCTCCGGTTGCGGAAGAAGCCCAGCACACGCTGGAGGTAGTCGGGCACGGGGTGGTGGTCGATGTCGAGCTGGGTGAAGTGGCTGTACTCCGCCCCGTGGGCATCGAGCCAGGCGTTCACGTTCCCCGACTTGGTCCTGCTCTGGAAGGGGGGTCCTGGCCGGTTCCACCGGTCCACCGCAGTCGCCCCCCACGTCCCCTCGTCATGGCGGCAGAAGTAGCGCACGCCCAGCTCCCCGGCCAGGCGCTCGATCTCGGGCGAGTGCCGCCGGTCGACGAGGACCCAGTCGTCGTGCGGGTAGGAGAGGTCTCTCATGGCCGACAGCTGACGGCGCACGATGCTCAGCGCCTCGGAGCCCGGCACCGTCAGGGTGATGACGGCCACGCGACCGATCACCCCCTTCTCGACCTGGTCCACGTCGACGTGGACCGGTCGCCGCATCCAGCCGAGGTAGAACAGGTAGAACGAGGGCAGGAGGGTGAACCCGTAGAACAGGCAGATGGAGGTCATCACGTACAGAACCGGGCCGCCGGCCTGGCCGGGCGTCAGCCACCACCTCCAGAAGTAGGCGCTGAACGTCAGCCACGCCACCACCAGGACCGCGTACTCGAGCTCCTGTCGCCGGCTGAACACCGTGACGATCTCGGTGTGCCAGGTGTGACGCCGGCCGTCCTCGTGTCGGGACCGGGCCGCAACCGGCGACGTCCTCCGGGGGACAGGGGGCGTGGGCTGGGGCTCGTGCCGTCCTGACGGCGGCCGCGGTGTCGTTCTCACGGAGCTCAGGCGGTGTCGGCCAGGAGCGTGGTCGCGGCGGCGCGGGTCCCCGCGAGCTGGTCGCCGCCCACGCTGGATGCCGCGGCGGCGACCTCGGCCGGGATCGTGCGGAAGTGCGCGATCGTCCGCCGCAGGCCCTCCTCGGTCCCGACCACGGGCTGCCAGCCGAGCGAGGTCGAGGCCCGCGTGATGTCAGGCCGGCGGCGTCTCGGGTCGTCCGTGGGCAACGGGTGCTGCTCGATGGCCGAGGAGGATCCGGTGATGGCCAGCACCATCTCGGCCAGCTCGCGGACGGTGCCCTCCACCGGGTTGCCCAGGTTGGTCGGCCCGGTGGCGTGGTGGTCCAGCATCGCGACGATGCCGCGGACCAGGTCGTCGACGTAGCAGAAGCTCCGGGTCTGGCTGCCGTCCCCGTAGATGGTCAGGGGGGCGCCGTTGAGGGCCTGGGTGATGAAGGTGGACACCACTCGCCCGTCCCCGGGGCGCATGCGTGGACCGTACGTGTTGAAGATCCGGACGATGCCGACATTGACCCCCTGGGCTCGCTGGTATCCCATCGAGATCGCCTCGGCGAACCGCTTGGCCTCGTCGTAGACGCTTCGCGGGCCCACCGAGCTGACGTTGCCCCGGTAGTCCTCGGACTGCGGGTGCACCAGTGGGTCGCCGTACACCTCGCTGGTCGAGGCCAGGACGAACCGCGCCTGGTGGTCCCGGGTGAGCCTGAGTGCGTGCTCGGTGCCTCGGCTGCCCACCGCCAGGGTCTCCAGCGGCAGCCTGTGGTAGTCGCGTGGCGACGCCGGGCTGGCCAGGTGCGCCACCGCCTGCACGGGGCCGGAGACCGGGAGGCCCTCGCTCACATCCGCCTCGACGAAGGAGAACCCAGCACGGTGCATGAACGGGCGGAGGTTGTCCAGGCGCCCGGTGGACAGGTCATCGACACAGACCACGTGGTCCCCACGCTCGAGCAGGCGTTCGCAGAGGTGGGAGCCCAGAAAGCCAGCCCCGCCGGTGACAACCACGCGCATGACTGCCTCCTGTACGGGATGTTGCCCTGCCCCACCACTGTGGGGCGAAACGTGTTGCAGGACAGGCGGTCTCGCAAAAACACCTCATCGTGGCAAGATCTGGTACGCCGTTTGGCCCAGGGGGCGCTGCTGGCGGCGAGGCGGGTCAGCGCGGCGGCTGGAAGGCGGTGCCCAGGGACGGCAGTGCCCGTCCCTGACGGTCGAACATGGTGAGGTTGGAGTAGGGGTTGCCCTCGCCCGGCTTGGCGCCCACGCCCTCGATCCACTCCGGTTCCCAGTCGAGGAACCCGGCTCCCCGGGAGCCCGGCACCCCGTCGAGGACCCGGCGGAGGGCGGCGAAGTAGGCGGCCTGCCCCTGCGCGGTCGGTGGGTAGGTCTTCGCGTCCGGGAGCTGGCTGGCCGACCGGACGAACATCTGCGCGTCGGTGCTGTCCATCGTCCACGGGTAGGCCGTCTCGGCGATGACCAGCGGCCGGTCATACCGCGGTGCCAGGTCGGCGAGGTTGGCACGCAGGTCAGCGAGCGAGCCGTTCCAGAAGGGGTAGTACGTGAGCCCGATCATGTCGAAGTCGGTGACGCCGGCACTGATGATGTGGTCGAAGAAGTACCGGCAACCCGCGTTGTCGCCTCCGCGGTCGATGTGCAGCATGACGGACAGGCTGTGGTTGCCGGGGTTCCCCTGCCGTGCCCCCGTGATGCCGGCGTCGAGCAGGGCGGCCAGCGGCTCCCAGTGCTCGCCGTCGGGGCGGTACACCCTTCCGGTCGGCCACAGGATCCCGGCCGTGATCTCGTTGCCGATCTGCACGATGTCGACCGGGGTGCCCTGCCTGGCGAAGTCGGCGACCACGCGGGAGGTGTAGGCGCGGACGGTGTGGGCGAGGGCAGGCAGCTGTTGACCCCGCCACGCCACCGGTGTCTCCTGGCTGGTCGCGTCGGCCCAGAAGTCCGCGTAGTGCAGGTCCAGCAGGATCTTCAGGCCGGCCGCCCGGGCCCGACGGGCGAGGGCCAGGGCCGAGGCCTCATCGCTGTACCCGGCTGGGGGCGAGAGCCAGACGCGGAGACGGACGTAGCTGGCGCCGTGGTCGGCGAGCAGCTGTTCGACCGGACGGGCCTGTCCGGCGTCGGAGAACACGTTCCCGGCCGCCTCCTCCTGCGGGGCGAAGGAGATGTCTGCCCCGCGGATGCTGAGGGTGCTGTAGGACGGAGGGCGAGGCGGCACCACGGTGGTGGCTCCGGACGTGAGCACCAGGGCCAGGGCGGCACCGAGGACGGGGAGGACCCGAGCTTGCCGTTTCCTGATGATGGTGATGCCCCCTCAACTGGACCGCGCCCGCCAGAAGGTGCCTACACGAGTGCAGTGTAGGGCGGCGGGACGCGCGCGGAGGGCGTCCTCGGCCAGTACGGCCGGTCAGGCGGGCGCGACGCTCTCCAGGGCGACCGCGGGGGTGCCGGTGCCGGGCACGGCGAGCTGGCGGCGCCACCGGGTGAACTGCCGGACCTGGTTCATGCCGAGCACGGCGACCAGCTCGCCGTCGCGGTGGTAGGTCGCGAGGAAGCTGCGCTGTGCCGGGTCGCCGGTCTGCACGGTGACCTCGTCGCCGTGCCGGGTGGTGCCGGCGAACTGGATGCGGACGTCGTACTGGTCCGACCAGAAGTACGGCGGGCCGACCGGTGCGTGCGGGCCGCCTCCGGACAGCAGGCCGGCGACGGCGACCCGCGGTCGCTCGAGCGCGCCGGTCCAGTGCTCGACCCGCTGGTGCTGGCCCGACCGCTCGTCCAGCCACGCGGCGCAGTCGCCGACGGCGGCGATGCCCGGCCGGCTGGTCAGCCCGCCGGCGTCGCAGAGGACGCCGTTGCCGAGCGCCAGCCCGGAGCCCTGCAGCCAGCCGATGTTGGGGATCGCGCCGATCCCGACGAGCACGAGGTCGGCGGCCAGCAGGGTGCCGTCGGCGAGCTCGACCCCCTCGACCCGGTCGCTGCCCACGAGCCGGTGCACGCCGGTGCCGCACCGCAGGCGCACGCCGTGGTCGGTGTGCAGGCCGCAGACGACGGCGCCCATCTCGACCCCGAGGGGGCCGGACAGGGGCGTGGCCATCGCCTCCACCACGGTCACGTCCAGGCCCAGGGCGTGGGCGGTCGAGGCCGTCTCGGCCCCGATGAAGCCGGCCCCGATCACCACGAGGCGGCGCCCCGGCACGGAGCTCGTCGCGCAGGGCGAGCGCGTCGTCCAGGGTGCGCAGGGTGTGGACGCCGGCGAGGGTCTCGGTGCCGGGCAGCGTCCGCGCCCGGGCGCCGGTCGCGATGACGATGCCGTCGGCGTCGAGGTGGGTGCCGTCCGAGAGGGTCAGTCGACGGGTGGCGGCGTCGAGGCCGGTGGCCCGGGTGCCCAGCAGCCACTGGGCGTCCAGCTGCTCGTCGTCGGTCTCGAGGACCAGGTCGGCGGCGGTGACCCGGCCGGCGAGGAGCTCCTTGGACAGCGGCGGCCGGTCGTACGGGCGGTGCGTCTCCTCGCCCACGACCACCAGCTCCCCGGTGAACCCCTGCTCGCGCAGGGCGCGGGCCGCGGAGAGGCCGGCGAGTGAGGCGCCCACGACGGCAACGGTGTTCACCTGTCGGCCCCGGCCGTGCTGGCGATCGTGGTGGTGCCGGCGCCGATGCCGGGCGGCAGGTTCGGCTCCGCGGTGGAGAGCTCGACGAAGATGCTGTCGTCCTGCACCACCACCCGGTGGGCCCGCACCGGCCGCTTGGCCGGCGGTGCGTCCACGGCACCGGTGCGCAGGTCGAACCTCGAGGCGTGCAGGGGGCACTCCACCTCGCAGCCCTCGACCCAGCCGTCGGCGAGGGAGGCATCCTGGTGCGTGCAGGTGTCGTCCAGGGCGAACAGCTCGCCCTCCTCGGTGTGGAACACCGCGATCGGGGGCGTCGCGTCGACGCGTCGGGCGTCGCCGCGGGGAAGTGCCGCCAGGGGACAGACCAGCAACATCTCAAAACCACCTCAATGCATATGGCACAACCGGTAGCGCACTACGCAACAGAATCGGCCATCGGTGAGGGGGGTGTCAAGAGATCCCGGACAGGTCGGCCGTGGCGTGTCCGGCGGCCCGGAAGTCCCTGTCCGTGTGGGTGCTCACGTGGCATGGTGCGAGGACCGGCCCGGTCACCGCGGGCCGGCACAGCCAAGGGAGAGCTCCATGAGTCGCGACGATGACGTCGACCTCGCCGAGGTGCCGGAGGCGGACGCCGCCGAGCAGCAGGCGCCGCTCGACCCCGACGACCTGCCGGACGCCGGAGACGAGGAGGGTGGGTCCGTCCTGGACCACGCCTCCGAGGCCGACGTCCTCGAGCAGCGGCAGGCCGTGGGCGGAGACGAGGACTACCCGCACGGCAGTGCCGAAGACAGCTGAGCCGTGCCTCCGCCGACCGTCGAGCCTCCCGGGGTGGGATGATGCGAGCGGGCCGACACGGGCTCCGGTCTGCAAGGAGATGACGATCACGGTGTGGCACGACCCCGTCGATGTTCTGGCTGAGCTGCACGACTCCTATGTGTGGGACGTCAACGCGGCCGTGGCGGAGGGACGTGAGGACCTGGTCCGCGACCTGGCCGACGACTACTTCGAGCGCTCCGTCCGGCTGATGATGGGTGAGCAGCCGCCGGTCTGCGGGCGACCCGACTGCGTCGATGTGCGCGACCGCGGTCGCCGGCCCCGGCGGACCGCGCCGGCGGCCACGCGCCACCGTTGGTGGCACCGGCTGCACCTCTAGACGAAGGACCGGAACGGACGGTCGGCCTGCGGCTCAGTGCAGCCGCTGCAGGGTGTTCGTGGCGTCGTCGACGAGGTAGGCGGACAGCGAGGACGGGATCGCCAGCCCGAAGAGGGCGCCCGCTCCGCGCGGGGAGCCGCTCCGTGTCCACGGTGCGTACGGCGACCTGGCGGCCCGCCGGCGTCGTCTCGACGAGGTTGCCGTTGCCGGCGTTGGCCGTGACCAGGTGCCCGTTCGGCGCGAGGGCCAGTCCGAGCGGGGCGTCGAGCGCGCCGCCGACGCTCACCGTGCGGCCCCGCCCGGCGCTGGTGGTGCGGTCCGAGGCGTCCGCCACGGCCGACAGCCGGTTGTCCACGGTGTCCGCGACGTAGAGCGTGTCGCACCGCCCCAGCCCCACGCCGGTGGGGCCGACGACCAGCGCCGCAGGGTCGCTGCGCTCGGCGAACCCGCTCCCGACCACGGTCGTCGACAGCCGCTCCGGAGGCAGGGCGCCCCGGAGCCCCAGGGTGACGCGCAGGACCGTGCCGCGGTGGACCACCGCGCCGTTGGCGCGGACGGTGCCGTTGAGCACGTTGCTGACGAACAGGTCCACCCGGCTGCGGTGCTCGGCCAGGGTCATGTCCCAGGGGCCGTTGATGCCGTGACCGCTGAGGGTCTCCCGCACGTGCCCGCGGTCGTCGAGGACGAGCAGGCAGCCGGCCCGGGCCGTCGCTGCCGTGCCGTCGCGTGACGGGAGGCTCCCGACGACGACCCAGCCCGAGGTGGTCACGCCCAGGGCCGTGGTCAGCCCGACGCCGCCGGGGCAGGACCCAGGCAGTCCGCGGGCGTCGACCTGGGCGAAGAGGGTGCGCCCACCGGACGGCGACACGGCGACGATGGTGGTGCCGGTCCCCTGGGCGTTGGTGTGGTCGTTGAAGTTGCTCACCAGGACGTCGCCCCGGTGCAGCCGGCCCAGCGTGCGCGGGACGACCGCGACGCCGTAGGGGTTCAGGTCGCCGTTGCCCGGCACGGTGCTGGCCACCTTCGTCAGGGTGTGCAGCGGGCCGAGGAAGGTGGACGGCGCCGCCCGGGCCGCCACGGGAGCCGCGGTCGCGACGGCGGTGGCGAGCAGGACGCCGGCAGCTCCGGCCAGGAGGGGGGTGTGGTGGGTCATCGGAGGCTCCTTCGCGCTCGGGCGTGCCGATCGCGTGCGCGGCCCGGCCGCCTGAGGTGAACACGGTCTGGCGGGCGTGCCGGTTCGGGCTGCGGGAGATCGACCGCGTGGCGTGCGTCGCGGGGGCGGCCGCTTCCCATTGACCATCGCCATGCCGTGGGTTAGCGTCCAAATTCAGAAAAGACCTTCCACGATGCGAAACCTCTCTGGTTGAAGGAGCTCCCTGATGGCAGCACCGAAGGGCGTCCAGGTCACCGGCGCGATGGGGGAGCGCTACGACAGCGTGCTCACCCCCGAGGCTCTGGAGCTCCTCGCCGAGCTCCACCGGACCTTCGACGGCAGACGGCTGGAGCTGCTCCGGGCGCGCGAGGACCGCTACGCCGAGCTGGCCGCCGGCGGGACGCTGGACTTCCTGGCCGAGACGCGGGAGATCCGCGAGGGCGACTGGCAGGTGGCCGCGCCCGCGCCCGGCCTGGTCGACCGCCGGGTCGAGATCACCGGGCCCACCGACCGCAAGATGACCATCAACGCGCTGAACTCCGGTGCCAAGGTGTGGCTGGCCGACTTCGAGGACGCCTCGACGCCGACCTGGCGCAACGTCGTGGAGGGCCAGCTCAACCTGCGCGACGCGCTCGACCGCACGATCGACTTCACCTCCCCCGAGGGCAAGACCTACGCGCTCGGCGACGACCTGGCCACCATCGTCGTCCGCCCCCGCGGCTGGCACCTGCCGGAGAAGCACATCACCGTCGACGGCGAGCCGATGTCGGGCAGCCTGGTCGACTTCGCCCTCTACTTCTTCCACTGCGCCCAGCGGCAGCTCGACGCGGGCCAGGGGCCCTACTTCTACCTGCCCAAGATGGAGAGCCACCTCGAGGCGCGGCTGTGGAACGACGTGTTCCTGCTGGCGCAGGACCGGCTGGGCATCCCCCGCGGCACCATCCGGGCCACGGTGCTGGTCGAGACCTACCCCGCGGCCTTCGAGATGGAGGAGATCCTCTACGAGCTGCGCGAGCACTCCTCCGGCCTCAACGCCGGGCGCTGGGACTACATCTTCAGCGTCATCAAGAAGTTCCGCACCCGCGGCCGGGACTTCCTGCTGCCGGACCGCGCGCAGGTCACCATGACGGTGCCGTTCATGCGCGCCTACACCGAGCTGCTGGTGCGCACCTGCCACCAGCGCGGCGCCCACGCCATCGGCGGCATGGCGGCGTTCATCCCGAGCAAGGACCCGGAGGTCAACGAGGCGGCCTTCCAGAAGGTCCTGGACGACAAGACCCGCGAGGCCGACGACGGCTTCGACGGGTCGTGGGTGGCCCACCCCGGGATGGTCGAGATCTGCCGGGAGGTCTTCACCAAGGTCCTCGGCGACCGGCCGAACCAGCTGGACAGGAAGCGCGAGGACGTCCACGTCACCGCGGAGCAGCTGCTCGACGTGAGGTCGACCCCGGGCAACGTCACCGAGGCCGGCCTGCGCAACAACATCAGCGTCGGCATCCAGTACCTCCACACCTGGCTCAGGGGCTCGGGCGCGGTCGGCATCTTCAACCTCATGGAGGACGCCGCGACGGCGGAGATCTCGCGCTCGCAGGTCTGGCAGTGGCTGCACAACGACATCGAGCTCGACACCGGCGACGTCGTGACGCGCGAGCTGGTCGAGCGCCTGGTCGACGAGGAGATCGCCAAGCTCCCGGGCGACCCCGAGGACTACGCCGACGCCCGCGGCACCTTCGTCGAGGTCGCCGTGGCCGACGAGTTCGCCGAGTTCCTGACCCTGCCGGCGTACGAGCGGATGCCCTGAGCGATGGACGCGCTCGGTCTGGCCGACCGGCTGCGCCCCGTGCTCGGCGACGACGCGGTCATCACCGACCACCAGCGGCTGCGCACCTACGAGTGCGACGGCCTGGCGCAGCTACAAGGTGACGCCGGCGCTGGTGGTGCTCCCGGAGACCACGGCGCAGGTGGCTGCCGTCGTGCGGGCCTGCGCCGACGAGGGGGTGCCGTTCGTCGCCCGGGGCTCGGGCACCGGGCTGTCCGGGGGCGCCCTGCCGCACGCCGACGGCGTCCTCATCGTCACCTCGCGGATGCGCAGCATCCTGCAGCTCGACCCCGACAACCAGCGGGCGGTCGTGCAGCCGGGGGTCATCAACCTGCAGCTGAGCCGCGAGGCGATGCCGCTCGGGTACTACTACGCCCCCGACCCCTCCAGCCAGCAGGTCTGCTCCATCGGCGGCAACGTCGCGGAGAACTCCGGCGGCGCGCACTGCCTGAAGTACGGCTTCACCACCAACCACGTCACCGGGGTCGAGCTGGTCACCCCCGGCGGCGACGTGGTGCGGGTGGGCGGCAAGGCGCCCGACGCGCCGGGCTACGACCTGCTCGGGGTGCTGGTCGGCTCCGAGGGCACGCTCGGGATCGCCACCGAGGTGACCGTGCGGCTGACCCGCTCACCGGAGTCGGTGCGCACCCTGCTCGCCGCGTTCGAGGACACCGACGCCGCGGGGGCCGCGGTGTCGGCGATCATCGGCGCCGGGGTCATCCCCGCCGCGATCGAGATGATGGACGCGCTCGCGATCGAGGCGGCCGAGGCGGCGGTGCACTGCAGCTACCCGGACGGTGCGGGGGCCGTGCTCATCGTCGAGCTGGACGGCCCGCACGAGGACGTGGCCCACCAGTTCGACGAGGTCGAGCGGTACTGCCGCGACGAAGGCGCGTTCGAGATCCGGATCGCCGTCGACGACGCCGAGCGGGCGCTGTTCTGGAAGGGACGCAAGTCCGCCTTCGCCGCGGTCGGCCGGATCAGCCCCGACTACATCGTGCAGGACGGCGTCATCCCGAGGACGGCGCTGCCCGGGGTGCTGCGCCGGATCTCGGCCATCTCGGCCGAGAAGGGCGTGCGGGTGGCCAACGTCTTCCACGCCGGCGACGGCAACCTGCACCCGCTGGTCCTCTTCGACGACGAGGTGCCGGGGGAGTCCGAGCGGCGCGGAGGAGGTGTCCGGCGCCATCCTCGACCTCTGCATCGAGCACGGCGGGTCGATCACCGGCGAGCACGGGGTCGGCTCCGACAAGGCGAAGTACATGCCGCGCATGTTCGACGAGGACGACCTGGACACCATGCAGCTGGTCCGCTGCGCGTTCGACCCCGCCTCGATCTCCAACCCCGGCAAGGTGTTTCCCACGCCCAGGCTCTGCGGCGAGGTGCCCGGGCGGCACCGCGGCGCGCACCCGCTGGCCGAGGCCGGCGTGGCGGAGGTCTTCTGATGGGCGACCTCGTGCTGGAGCAGCTGCTGGAGGCCACGGCCGACCACGCGGGCGACGCGGCCGACGGCGAGGGGGTCGACGGCGTACCGGCCCGGTGGGTCGCCGCCCCGGGCAGCGCCGAGCAGGCGTCGGCGGTGATGCGGGTGGCCGCCGAGCACGACCTGGCGGTCGTCGCCCGCGGGGCGGGCACGAAGCTCGGCTGGGGTCACCCGCCCGAGCGCGTCGACCTGCTGCTCGACACCGGCCGGATGGACACCGTCGTCGAGCACGCCGCGGGCGACCTCATCGTCGTGGCCGGCGCCGGCTGCCGCCTCACCGACCTGCAGGCCCGGCTGGCCGGCGCCGGGCAGTGGCTGGCCGTCGACCCGGCCCGTGGCGGCACCCTCGGCGGGCTCGTGGCCACCGCCAGCACCGGCCCGACGCGTCACCTGCGCGGCCCCGTCCGCGACCTGCTGATCGGCGCGAGGGTGGTGCGGGCCGACGGGGTGAGGGCGCACTCCGGCGGCAAGGTGGTCAAGAACGTCGCGGGCTACGACGTCGGCAAGCTGCTCACCGGCTCCTACGGCACGCTGGCCGTCCTCACCGAGGTGGCCTTCCGGCTGCACCCGCTGCCGCCGACCCGGACCTGGGTCAGCGTGCCGGTCGCCTCGGTGGCCGAGGCGCACGCGGTCACCCAGCGGGTGGTGCACTCCCAGCTGGCCCCGACGGCGGTCGAGCTGGACCGCCCCGCCGACGGCGGCTGGACCCTGTCGCTGCTGCTCGACGGGATCGCGGCGGGCGTCGAGGGTCGCACCGAGCGGGCGCTGGACCTGCTGGGGACGGCGGCGACCGCGTCCGGCGACCCGCCGCCGTGGTGGGGGCGCGAGCCGTTCGGGCCGCACCGGCACCGCGCTGAAGCTGACCTTCGAGATCGCCGGGCTGCGGCAGCTGCTGACCGCGCTGCAGGAGAGCGCCGCCGCCTGCGGGCTGCTGGTCGACGGGCGCGGCAGCGTCGGCGTCGGCACCCTGCTCGCCGGGGTGCGCGGCACCCCCGAGCCGGAGGCGGTGGCCCGGCTGGTCTCCGGGCTGCGGCAGCGGGCGGCGTCGTACGGCGGCTCGGTGGTCGTCCTCGACGCGCCCCCGCACGTCAAGGCCGCCGTGGACGTGTGGGGCCCGGTCGCCGCGCTCGACCTGATGCGCGCCGTGAAGAGCAGGTTCGACCCGCAGCGGCGTCTCGCCCCGGGCCGTTTCGTGGGAGGGATCTAGATGACCGAGCACACGACCGGACCCGTCACCTCGACCGCGGGCACGCTGGGCGGCGACGGCCCGCTGCGGATCGCCCCGGGCCCCGGAGGGGAGGCCGCCGTTCGACGAGCACCGACCGCCCTCGGCGGAGCTGGTCGCCGACTGCGTGCACTGCGGCTTCTGCCTGCCGACCTGCCCGACCTACGTCCTGTGGGGCGAGGAGATGGACTCCCCCCGCGGGCGGATCTACCTGATGAACGAGGGGCTGCAGGGCGAGCCGATGACCCCGGCGATGGTCCAGCACTTCGACGCGTGCCTGGGGTGCATGGCCTGTGTCACCGCCTGCCCCTCCGGGGTCCGGTACGACACGCTGATCGAGGCGACGCGGGCCCAGGTGGAGCGTCGCTTCGACCGGCCCGCGGCCGACCGGGCCCTGCGCGCTGCGATCTTCGCGCTCTTCCCCTACCCGCGCCGGCTGCGCCTGATGCGCGGGCCGCTGCGGCTCTACCAGGGCACCGGGCTGTCCCGGCGGCTGCGCAAGAGCGGTGTGCTGCAACGGATCTCACCGACGATCGCCGCGATGGAGGCGATCGCGCCGCCGTTGGGACGGTCCCGGCCGGTGCCCCAGCGCACGCCGGCGCAGGGCCGGCGCCGGGGCACCGTGGCGATGCTGCTCGGGTGCGTGCAGCGCGAGTTCTTCCCCGGGGTCAACGCGGCCACCGCGCGGGTGCTGGCGGCCGAGGGCTTCGACGTCGTCGCCCCGGCTTCGCAGGGGTGCTGCGGGGCCCTGTCGGCGCACAGCGGGCGTGAGGCCGAGGCCCAGGCGGTTCGCGCGGGCGCTGATCGACGAGCTCGACCGGGCCGGCGTCGACTTCGTCGTGGTCAACTCCGCCGGGTGCGGGTCGTCGATGAAGGAGTACGCCGAGCTGCTGCGCCGACGACCCGTCGTACGCGCAGCGGGCGCGGGCCTTCGCGGCCAAGGTCCGGGACGTGGCCGAGGTCCTCGTCGAGGTCGGCCCGGTCGCGCCGCGGCACCCGCTGCCGGTCACGGTCGCCTACCACGACGCCTGCCACCTCGGCCACGCCCAGGGCATCCGCAGCCAGCCCCGCGAGCTGCTGCGCGGCATCCCCGGGCTCGAGCTGCGCGAGGTCGCCGACCCCGAGCTCTGCTGCGGGTCGGCGGGCATCTACAACCTGCTCCACCCCGGGGCGGCGCGCGACCTCGGGGACCGCAAGGCCGCCACCGTGCTGCGCACCGGCGCGCAGCTGCTGGTCACCGCCAACCCCGGCTGCCTGATGCAGGTGGCGTCGGCGATCGAGCGTGCGGGCGGCGCGATGGCGCTCGCCCACACCGTCGAGGTGCTCGACGCCTCGATCCGTGGGCTCGGGGTCGGCCACCTCGGCGTCCCGCCCGACGGGGAACCTCCCGGCGCCTGACCCCAGCCGTTCCACCCTCCCGGCACGCCCACTTCAACGACGAGGTGAACCATGTACCGACCTGTCCTGGACCCTGCTGGGTGGATCGCTGGCGCTGAGCGCGCTGTTCGCGATGCTGCCCCTGCTGACGCTGTTCATCCTGCTCGGCGTGCTGCGCATGAATGCGTGGAAGGCCGCGCTGCTCTCGCTGCTGGTGGCGCTCCTCGTCGCCGTGCTGGTCTACCCGATGCCGGTCGGCCAGGCGCTGCTGGCCGGCACGGAGGGGGCCGCGTTCGGCTTCTTCCCGATCATGTGGATCGTCATCAACGCCATCTGGGTCTACAACATGACGGTGGTGACGGGGCACTTCGACGTCCTGCGCCGGTCGTTCGCGCGGGTCAGTGACGACCAGCGGATCCAGGCCGTGATCATCGCGTTCTGCTTCGGTGCGCTGCTGGAGGCACTGGCCGGCTTCGGCACCCCGGTCGCGATCACGAGCGTCATGCTGATCGCGTTGGGGTTCAAGCCGATCAAGGCCGCGACGGTGGCGCTGGTCGCGAACACCGCGCCGGTCGCCTTCGGGGCGCTGGCGGTGCCGATCACCACGCTGGCCGCGGTGACCGCCATCCCCGAGCACACGCTGGCGCAGATGGTGGGCCGCCAGACGCCGCTGCTGGGGGTGTTCGTCCCGATGGCACTGGTGTTCATCATCGACCGGTGGCGCGGCGTCCGGGCGACCCTGCCGGCGACGCTGGTCTGCGGCATCGCGTTCGCGCGTCGCGCAGTTCGCCACGTCCAACTACCTGTCGACGCAGCTGACCGACATCGTCGCCTCGCTCGCCGGTGCCGCCGCGACGGTGCTGCTGCTGCGCGTATGGCGCCCCGCCCACCGCTACGTCGAGGAGCCCGAGCTGGCCCCGGTGGAGCACGGCCGGGACGGCGGTGCGCGGTCGGTGGCCGCCGCCGGCGGCGCGACCCGGTCCTCCGGCTCCGACCACCCGGTCGGCGCGGGCACCGGCTCCGCCGACGACCTCGGTGCCCGCGACGTCGGACGGCGCGATGAGCCGCGGGAGGTGCTCAAGGCCTACGCGCCGTACCTCATCATCATCGTGATCTTCGGCATCACCCAGATCCCGGTGGTCAAGGACCTGCTCGAGGCACCGACCAAGGTGCTGCAGTGGCCGGGGCTGCAGCTGCAGACGGCCAGTGGGAAGCCGTCGACCATCCCCACGTTCAAGCTCAACTGGCTCTCGGCCGCCGGGACCCTGCTGATCATCGCCGGACTCATCACCATCCCGGTGATCGGCATCTCGCTGCGGCGGGCCTGGCAGGCCTACCTCGACACCTACCGCCAGCTGGCCGGCGCGATCGTCACGGTGATGGCGGTCCTCGCCCTCGCCTACGTGATGAACGCCTCGGGCCAGACCGGCACGCTGGGCGCGTGGATGGCCGGCGCCGGTGCCGCGTTCGCCCTCCTCTCACCGGTGCTCGGGTGGCTCGGCGTCGCGGTGACCGGCTCGGACACGTCGTCCAACTCGCTGTTCGGGGCCCTGCAGGTCACGGCCGCCAACCAGACCGGGCTCAACCCGGTCCTGATGGCGGCGGCGAACTCCTCCGGCGGGGTGCTGGGCAAGATGATCTCGCCGCAGAACCTCGCGATCGCCGCCGCGGCGGTCGGCCTGTCCGGCCGCGAGGGCGACATCTTCCGCAAGGTCCTCGGCTGGAGCCTGGGGTTCCTCGCCTTCATGTGCGTGCTGGTCTACCTGCAGTCCACCCCGGTGCTGTCCTGGATGGTGCCCTGACGGCCGCCTCAGCGGCGGCGGTGCCGGTCGCGCAGGTGGCCCACGAGGATCATCAGCCCGAGGGCGATGACGAAGAACGCGACGATCGCGGCGAGGGTGGCGGGGATCCCGTAGGGCTTCCCGGTCGGGGTGTCGAGGAAGGCAGCCGCACCGAGGTGCGAGGCGGCGGGGGCGAGGAAATCGGTCACCTGCCCAGTGTCGCGCCTGCGCCTGGATGCGGGTCGGCCGGCCCTCGACGGCCGCCGCGGTCCGGGGTTAGCGTGAGTCGCCGGCCGCGCCGGCCCCGCGTGTCGCGGGGGACGTCGGAGCAGGCACGGCAGACGTCGCGAAGGGCGGCAGCGGTGTCCCTGACGAGCACGACCTTCCTCGCCCTGGTGGCGGCGCTCACCGTCGCGGCGTTCGTCGCGGCGGTGGTCGTGTGGCCATCCCTCTCCGGGCCGGGGCCCGGCAGGGTGGCGGCCCGCGTGGGGACGCTGCTGCTGGTGAACGTCCTGGTGCTGCTGACCGCGGCGACCCAGCTCAACGCGGCGTTCCTGTTCTTCGCCGACTGGACCGACCTGCGCAACGCCTTCGGTGGCACACCGGCCCAGACCGCCCTGTCCCGCGGCGGCGTCGCTGCCAGGGCGGCGCACCGCCCGGTGGTCGGCGCCGCGGCCCGGGCGGCCACCCGGCTGCCGCCGCTGCCCCCCGGGGTGGGCAGCTCGGGGGTGATCACCTACACGGTCCGCGGACCGGCGAGCGGTCTGGTCGGCACGGTGGTCGTCCAGCTGCCGCCGACGTACCGGAACCCCCGCCTGGCCACCGAGCGCTACCCGGTCATCGAGACCTTCCACGGCTACTCCGGCTACCCGGCGCTGTGGATCACCCTGATGAACCTCGGCGGGGTGATGGCCCAGGAGGTGGCCGCCCACCACCTGCGCCCGGCGCTGATCGTCTCCCCGCAGATCGAGTTCCCCGGTGGGGTCGACACCGAGTGCGTGAACGGCCGGCCCGGCAACCCCCAGGTCGAGACCTGGCTCACGCAGGACGTGCCGTCGTGGGTCACGCACACCTTCCGGGTGCAGACCGACCGGTCCTCCTGGGCCGTGATCGGGCTGTCGGCCGGTGGCTGGTGCGCGGCGATGGCGGCGATGCTGCACCCCGCGCAGTACTCGGCCGCCATCGTCATGGGCGGGTACTTCAGCCCCGACTTCGGGCCCTTCTACGAGCCGTACCCGCCGGGCAGCCCGCTGGCCGCCCGCTACGACCTGGTCGCCCTGGCCAGGCGTCACCCGCCGCCGGTGGCGATCTGGCTGGAGACGTCCCACGCGGACCCCATCTCCTACCGCTCCAGCGCCGCGTTCCTCAAGGTGACCCGGCCGCCGCTGTCGGTGGACGCGATCGTCCTGCAGAACGCCGGCCACCGGCTGGCGCTGTGGCAGGCCATCCTCCCGCGCACGCTGGTCTGGCTCGGCGCGAACGTCCCGGGCTTCGCGCCGGTGCCGTGATGCCGGCGCCGGCGTGGGTCACGGCCACCGGGCCGGTGGGCAGCCTGCCTCGGCGGCCGTGTCGGGCAGGAGGCTCGCGGTGCGGCTGTTCTAGGGTGCGCTCACCGGGGAAGGGCGACGCCCGTCGCCCAGGCGGGACCGGCGGTGGGAGGGGGCAGGACGAAGAGGCCGAATCCCTTGACCCCCTCATTCGGCCCGCACTATCGTTTCCAATCGAATCGGCGAAGAATCGAGCAAAATCGCTCACGAGTGGCTCCTGGAGGAACCATGACGCGCAGAATGACCGTCCTCGTCGCGGGAGCCGCCGTGGCCGCCCTCGGGCTGACCGCCTGCAGCGGCGGCTCGGGCAGCGGCACGGCAGCCGGTGGCGCCAGCAGCGGGGACAGTGCCAAGAAGGTCACCTCCATCAAGCTGGTGGCCGCGGAGTACTCCAAGGACCACACCGCGGCCTTCTGGAAGCAGTTCGCCGACAAGTACAAGGCCAAGACCGGCACCACCCTGGACGTCCAGATCGTCAGCTGGGACGCGATCGACCAGCAGAGCAGCACGATGATCCAGAACAACAACGCCCCGGACATCCTCAACCTCAACGCCTACGCCAGCTACGCCAAGGACCAGCTGCTCTACAGCGCCGACGACGTGCTCTCTCCCGCGGTCAAGAGCGACCTGCTGGAGGCCTTCGTCAAGAGCGGCACCTACCAGGGCAAGATGTACGGCATGCCGGACCTGTCGTCCGCGCGGGCCCTGTTCTACAACAAGGCCATGTTCGCCAAGGCCGGGATCGCGGCCCCGCCGAAGACCTGGGACGAGTTCGAGGCCGACGCCAAGAAGCTCCAGGGGCTCGGTGGCGGCAGCATCGGCTACGCGATGCCGCTCGGCCCGGAGGAGGCCCAGGGCGAGTTCTCGATCTGGACCTTCAACAACGGCGGCGACTGGAAGTCCGGCGGCAAGTGGACGATCAACTCGCCCAAGAACGTCGAGACGCTGGCCTTCATGAAGAAGCTCGCCGTGCAGGACAAGGTCACCCAGAACAACCCGGGCAGGACCAACCGCGCGGACGCCTTCAACCTGTTCAAGTCCGGAAACGTCGGCATGGTGGTGGGCTTCTCGCCGCTGGCGGCCGACCTCGACAAGGACAAGAAGGTCAGCTACGGCGTCGCGCCGATGCCGGTCCAGGGTGGCGGCGAGCCGCAGACCTTCGGCGTGACCGACTACCTCATGGCGTTCAAGAAGCCGGGCAACCAGGCGGCCGTCAAGGCGTTCTACGACCTGTACTACCAGAAGGACCAGGTCAACGCGTTCATCAAGGCCGAGGGCTTCCTGCCGGTCACCAAGAGCGGCCTCGCGGCGTTCGCGTCCGCGCCCCAGCTCAAGGTCTACCTCGACACCCTGCCCAACGTGCACCTGACGCCGACCGACGACCCCACCTGGGACAAGGTCAAGCTGGCCGTGCAGCAGAACATCGGGGCTGGCATCAACGGTGACCCCAAGGCCACCCTCGACGCCCTGCAGAAGACGGCCGAGAACGGCGGCTGAGCGTGGCCGACGACCTGCGCGGCGCGGGCGCGGCGACCGGCTCCACGGTCACCGCCCCCGCGCCGGCGGCGCCGGCCCCCGCGCCCGGTCCGGGCCGCCGGGCCCGCCGCCGGCGACGTCGTGACCACAGCTCGCTGGGGGCGGCGCTGCTGTGGCTCGGGCCCGCGCTGCTGCTGATCGGCGGGGTCGTCATCTTCCCGGCGGTCGAGCTGGTCAAGGCGTCGTTCAGCCGCTACTCCATCACCGGCCTGCGGCTGGGCGACGCCGGCACCGCGCAACTTCCGGCACGTGCTGGACCACCCCGACCTCGGCACCGTCCTGGTCAACACCCTCGTCTGGGTCGTGGTGGTCGTGGCGCTGACCGTCCTGGTCAGCCTCGCCGTGGCCCAGTTCCTCGCCAAGGACTTCTTCGGCCGCAAGGTCGTGCGCTACGCGATCATCGTGCCGTGGGCGGCGTCCCTGGTCATCACCGCCAAGACGTTCTCGATGATCTACAACTACTACTACGGCACGCTGAACCTGGTGCTGACCAAGCTGCACCTCATCAGCACGCCGATCGACTTCCTCGGCAACGACTCCTGGACGATGCCGTCGATGATCCTCGTCGGGGTGTTCGTGTCGATACCGTTCACCGCCTACGTCTTCGTGGCCGGGCTCAACGCCATCCCCCGGGACGTCTACGAGGCGGCCCGCATCGACGGAGCCACGCCCCGCCAGACCTACTGGCGGGTGACGCTGCCGCTGCTGCGCCCGGCGCTGCTGGTGGCCAGCGTGCTGAACATCATCTACGTCTTCAACTCGTTCCCGATCATCTGGACGCTGAACGACCGCAACCCCGGGTTCGCGCACGACACGACGATCACGTTCATGTACAAGCTGGCGTTCAAGAGCGCGGAGAAGGACGTCGGCATGTCGGCCGCAGCGGGCATCTTCAACGTGATCCTCATCCTCGCCGTGGTGGTCATCTACCTGCGGACCGTCAAGTGGCAGGAGGAGGAGAGCTGATGGCCGCCATCGCCCACCCGGCCGAGCGGGCCGCCGTCCGCGCCCCGGTCCGCCGGAAGGTCGGCTGGCAGCGGCACCGCCGCTGGGTCCTGCCGGTCGCCGGCCTGTTCGTCGCGCTGGCCTTCCTGTGGCCCTACCTCGTCATGCTGCTCAACTCGCTGCGTCCCAGCAGCGACGTCGTGCAGACCCCGGCCACCATCCTGCCGCGCACCTGGCAGCTGTCCACGTACGCCCAGGTGCTCGGCGACGAGCGGTTCCTGGGCTGGCTGCGGACCTCCGTGCTCGTGGCGGTCACGTCCACGCTGATCGTCATCCTCGTGTCGATCCCCGCGGCGTACTTCACCGCCCGGTTCCGGTTCCCGGGACGGATCGCCTTCCTGTTCCTCGTGCTGGTCACCCAGATGTTCTCCCCGACCTCGCTGGTCGTCGGGCTCTACCGGGAGTTCTTCAACCTCAACCTGGTCAACACCTACCTGGCGCTCATCCTCACCAACGCCGCCTTCAACCTGGCGTTCGCGGTGTGGATCCTGCACGGGTTCTTCTCCGCGATCCCCAAGGAGGTCGAGGAGGCCGCCCACCTCGACGGCTGCGGCCGGCTGCGCACCCTGCTGCGGATCATGCTGCCGCTGGCGCTGCCCGGCGTCGTGACCGCCATCGTCTTCACCTTCATCGCCGCGTGGAACGAGTACGTCGTCGCGCTGACGCTGATGCTGGACGAGGGCAAGAAGCCGCTGACCGTGGGCATCACGTCGTACGTCACGGGCTACGAGCAGCACTGGGACCAGCTGTTCGCCGCGTCGATCTTCGCGATCATCCCCGTGGTGATCCTGTTCGCGTTCATCGAGAAGCACCTCGTCGGAGGCCTCACCGCGGGCTCGATCAAGTAGGGACGCGGTCAGCTCAGCCGGTGCCCCGCGCGGAGCACCGACCGCAGCCGCAGGTCGTCGTCGACGACGAGGACGTCGGCGCGCAGCCCGGCCCGCAGGGCCCCGACGTCGGGCAGGCCCAGGGCGCGGGCCGGGGTGAGGGACGCGGCACGGACGGCGTCGCGCAGCGGCACGCCCGCCTCGAGGACGCACCACCGGACCACCTCGAGCAGGGTCGCGACGCCGCCGGCGATGGAGCCGCCGTCCGCGAGCCGGGCGGTGCGGCCGGCCACCACCACGTCGCGGCCGCCGAGGGTGTAGCTGCCCTCGGGCATGCCGCTCGCGGCCATCGCGTCGGTGACCAGGGCGATGCCGTCGGCGCCGACGAGGTCGAACAGCATCCGCACCGTGGCGGCGTCGAGGTGGACCCCGTCGCCGATCACCTCGAGCACCGCCTCGCCCCGGGCGGCCTGCGCCAGGCAGGCGGCGACCGGCCCGGGCGCCCGGTGGTGCAGCGGCGGCATGCCGTTGAAGACGTGGGTCACCAGCGGCCGCCCGCCCCGGGGCGCGCCGTCCAGCGCGGACCGCAGCGAGGCCCACGCGGTGTCGGCGTCGGCGTCGGTGTGGCCCAGGGCCGGCAGGATGCCCAGGGCGGCGAGCAGCCCGGGCAGCGCGTCACCGCCGGGCCGCTCCGGCGCGTAGGTCATCTGGGTCAGGGCCTGCGGTGCGCCGGCGGACTCCGCGGCCGCGGCGAGCGCGTCCAGCAGCGAGGGGTCGACGTCGGTGAGCGCGGCCGGGTCCTGCGCGCCCCGCCGCTCGTGCGACAGGAACGGGCCCTCGAGGTGGATGCCGGCCAGCTCGCCGGAGACGACGAGCGAGGCGAGGGTGCGCACCCCGTCGACCAGCGCCGCCCGGCTGCCCGAGACGAGGCTGCCGAGCAGGGTCGTCGTGCCGTTGCGGTGGTGGTGCCGGGCTGCCGTCGTCGCGCCCTCGGCGTCGGCCCCGAACTCGCCGCCGGCCCCGCCGTGGCAGTGCACGTCCACCGCGCCCGGCAGCAGGGTGCACCCGGTCGTCCAGCCGTCCGGGACCGCGGCCGACCGCCAGGCGGCGGGCACCTCCCGGGCCGGCCCGGCGAAGCGGATCAGCCCCGCGTCGAGGACGACGGCGCCGTCGGGCAGGACGGCCTCGGGGGTGACCACCCGGCCGGTGAGCAGCACCGGGGCGGGGGCGGCGTGGCCCCCGGTCATCAGGACCCGCCCTCGACGACGGTGACGTCGACGCCGGCCTCGCGCAACGCGTCCAGCCCGGCGGGCGGGGCGGTCGCGTCGGTGATCAGCGCGTCGACCGCGTCGGTCTGGCAGATCCGCGCGAAGGTGGTGCGCCCGATCTTCTCGCCGGTGGTCACCACCACCACGCGCTGCGCCCGGCTGACCATGGCCGCGTTGATGCTCGCCTCGTCGTCGTGGCGGCAGGTGGCGCCGGTGCTCGCGGCGAGGCCGTCGACGCCGATGATCAGCAGGTCGAGCCACAGCTGGGACATGGCGGCGATCGCCAGCGGGCCGGTCTGCTCGTAGGACTCGGACCGGGCCACCCCGCCCAGGCCGATGCAGCGCACCGCCGGGCGCAGCACCATCTCGGTCGCGATGTTGAGGGCGTTGGTGACCACCGTGACCGCCGGGCGCTCGTCGCTGGCGGTGATCTCCGGCCGGGTGGCCAGCTGCCGGGCGACGGCGCTGGTCGTGGTGCCCCCGTTGAAGCCGACGACCGTGCCGGGGGCGACCAGCCCCGCCGCGGCGGCCGCGATCTGCTGCTTGGCGAGGTCGTGCGAGGCGGTCTTGTAGCGGGCCGGCAGGTCATAGGCCACGGACGTGGCCAGCACCCCGCCGTGGGTGCGCGTCGCGAGCTGCTGCGCGGCGAGCTCGTTGAAGTCGCGGCGCACGGTGGCCTCGGACACCCCGAGCTCCTGGCACACCTCGGCCACGGACAGCCGGCCACGCTCGGCGAGCAGCTGCAGCAGCAGGCTCCAGCGCGGTGCCCGGTCGTGCGTTGCGGCCATGCTGGTCCCTTCCCGCGGTGTGGTGGTGTCACCGTACTGGTCACGCACGGCTGTGATGGATTACGATCGTTTTGCGCTCACATCAATCGTAAGTGATCTCGACTCTGAGGGAGTTGCCATGCCGTTCAACCCGGACAGTTCGCTGCAGGCGGAGATCGCCACCCAGCCCGACGACTGGGCGCGAGTGGTCTCCCGGGTCGGCGAGGTGCACGCGGCCCTGCCCGCTGCCGGGGCCCGTCTGGCCGTCGTCGGCTGCGGCACCTCCTTCTACATGGCCCAGGCCTTCGCCGCGCTGCGCGAGCAGGCCGGGCAGGGCGAGACGGACGCCTTCGCCGCCAGCGAGCACAAGCTGCACCGCGGGTACGACGCGGTCCTGGTGATCACCCGCTCGGGCACGACCACCGAGGTCATCGACGTGCTGACCGGGCTGCGCGGCAGCGGGGTGCCCACCACGGCGATCGTCGCGACGGCCGGGACGCCGGTGACCGAGCTGGCCGACACGGTGATCCTGCTCAGCGAGGTCGACGAGGAGTCGGTGGTGCAGACCCGGTTCGCCACGACCGCGCTGGCGCTGCTGCGCGCCTCGCTCGGCGAGGACCTCACCGCTGCGGTCGCCGACGCCCGCGCGGTGCTGGCCGAGGACGAGGCGCACGGCCTTGCCGGACTGGTCGACGCCGGCCAGCTGAGCTTCCTGGGGCGTGGCTGGACGGTGGGCCTGGCCGAGGAGGCGGGGCTGAAGCTGCGCGAGTCGGCCCAGCTGTGGACCGAGTCCTACCCCGCGATGGAGTACCGGCACGGGCCGATCAGCATCGCCGCGCCGGGACGGGCGACGTGGGCGTTCGGCGAGGTGCCGGAGGGGCTGGCCGACCAGGTCCGGGCCACCGGTGCCCACTTCGAGCACCGCGACATCGACCCGATGGCCGACCTCGTGCGGGTGCACCTGCTGTGCCTGGCCAAGGCCCGCCAGGTCGACGTGGACCCCGACAACCCTCGTCACCTGAGCCGCTCGATCGTCCTCACCGGCGCCGGCGCGCACGGGTAGCGTTGCCGCCCATGCAGGAGGTCGTGGCCGCCGTCGACGTCGGAGGCACCCGCATCAAGGCGGCCCTGGTCGACCGGTCGTACGACGTGGTCGCGGCCCTCACCGTGCCGACGCCCGCGGACATCGGCGCCGACATCGGCTCGACCCTCGCCTCCGCGGTGGGTGGCCTGCTGGCCACCGCCGAACGGGACGGCGCCCCGTCGCGGCTGGTCGGCTGCGGCGTGGTCGTGCCCGGCCTCGTCGACGAGCGCCGCGGGGTGGGCGTGTGGTCGGCCAACCTGGGCTGGCGGGACCTGCCGGTCCGCGACGCCGTGGCCGCGCGGCTGCAGGTCTGCACCGTCGTGGGGCACGACGTGCGGGCCGGCCTGCTGGCCGAGACCCGGCTCGGCGCGGCGCGCGGGGCGCGGCACGCGCTGTTCCTGCCGGTGGGCACCGGCATCGCCGGCGCCCTGCTGCTCGAGGGGGTGCTGGTCTCGGGCGACGGGTGGGCCGGCGAGCTGGGGCACATGGTCATCGACCCGGCCGGGCCGCCCTGCGCCTGCGGGGCGGTGGGCTGCCTGGAGACCCTCGCGTCCGCCGCCGCGGTCGAGCGGGCCTACGCGGCGGAGACCGGTGAGCGGCTCCCGGCCGAGCGGGTCGCCGCGCTCGCGGTGGCCGGCGACCCCGCGGCCAGCCGGGTGTGGGGCCGCGCCGTGTCGGCGCTGGGCGCGGCGATCGCCGCCACGGTGACCCTGACCGGGGTGGACCTCGTGCTCGTGGGCGGGGGGCTCGCCGAGAGCGGTGAGACGCTGCTGGCCCCCCTGCGGGCCGACCTCGACACCCGCCTGACGTTCCAGCGGCGCCCGCGCATCACGAAGGCGGCCCTGGGCGACCGCGCCGGCTGCCTGGGCGCCGCCTGCCTCGCGTGGGACGTCCTGTGATCCTCACGGTCACCCTCAACGCCGCCCTCGACACCACCTACGACGTCGACGAGCTGGTGCCGCACGCCAGCAACCGGGTCACGACCGTGCGCCGGCGCGCCGGCGGCAAGGGCGTCAACGTCGCGTCGGTGCTGGCCCGGATGGGCCATCCGGTCATCGCCACGGGGTGTGTCGGGGGCCGCACCGGCGCGGACATCCGTGCCGACCTCGACGCCCGGGGTGTCGCGCACCGGTTCGTGGACGGCGCGCCGGACTCGCGCCGTACGGTCACGGTCGTCTCGGCGGCGCACGGCGACGCCACCGTCCTCAACGAGCCCGGCCCGGAGGTCCCGGCCCGGGTCTGGGCGTCGGTGGTGGCCGGGCTGGCCGAGCTCGTGCGCGAACAGCGCGCCGGTGTGGTGGTCCTCTCGGGCAGCCTGCCGCGTGGTCTGCCCGCCGACGCGTACTCCCGGCTGGTCGCCACCGCCCACGCCCACGGCGCCCGGGTCGTCGTCGACGCCGAGGGGGCGGCGCTGCGGGACGCGGTCACGGCCGGGCCGGAGGTCATCAAGCCCAACCGGCACGAGCTGCTGTCGGCCACCGGCTGCACCGACGTCGCCGCCGCGGTGACGGCACTGCGTGCCCTCGGCGCCCGCGACGTGGTCGTGTCGGACGGCGCCGAGGGGGTCCTGCTGTTCCCCTCGGGCGGGCGCCCGCTGCGGGCCCGCCTGCGGGAGCCGTTGTCGGGCAACCCGACCGGGGCCGGTGACGCGATGGTCGCCGCGCTCGCCGTCGGCCTCGAGGCGGGCGACGACTGGACGGTGACGCTGGCGAGGGCGGTGGCCTGGTCGGCCGCGGCGGTGCGGCAGCCGGTGGCCGGGGAGATCGACCCCGATGACGCGACGTGCCTGCAGGCGCGGGTGCAGATGGAGGAGACGGATGACGCTGCAACGGCTTGACGAGGTGCTGCAGGAGGCCGCCGCCGCGGGGCGGGGCGTCGGCGCCTTCAACGTGGTCCAGATCGAGCACGCCGAGGCGCTGGTGGCTGCCGCCGAGACGACGCGGCTGCCGGTGGTGCTGCAGATCAGCGAGAACGCCGTGCGCTACCACGGTGCCCTGGCGCCGATCGCGTTGGCCACCAAGGCCATTGCCGAGCGGGCCGAGGTGCCGTGCGTGCTCCACCTGGACCATGCCGTCAGTGAGTCACTGGTCGACGAGGCGGTCGAGCTGGGCTTCACGTCGGTGATGTTCGACGGCTCGTCCCTGGACGACGCGTCCAACCGCGAGCGGACCCGGGCGGTCGCCCGGCGGTGTCACGCGGCCGGGGTCTGCGTCGAGGCCGAGCTCGGCGAGATCGGCGGCAAGGACGGGGTGCACGCCCCCGGGGTGCGCACCGACCCGGCCGAGGCGGCCCGGTTCGTCGCCGACACCGGTGTCGACGCGCTGGCGGTGGCGGTCGGGTCGTCGCACGCGATGACCAGCCGGACGGCGCAGATCGACCTCGCCCTCGTGGCGGCGATCCACGCGACGGTGCCGGTGCCGCTGGTGCTGCACGGTTCCTCCGGGGTGCCGGACGCCGACCTCGTCGGCGCGGTCGAGGCCGGGATGACCAAGATCAACATCGCCACGCACCTCAACACCGTGTTCACGACCGCGGTGCGGGACCACCTGCGAGCCGACCCGGCCGTGGTGGACACCCGGCGCTACCTCGGCGCGGGGCGGGCGGCCGTCGAGGACGAGACGATCCGGCTGATGAGCATGCTCGCCCGCCGCTGAGGGGCGCTGGTCCGAGGCCGCCCCTGCGCCGTCCCTGCGCCGTCCGGGTCACGCCCGGACGGCGCACCGCTGCGGCGTCAGCTCCCCGGCGCGGGCCGGGGTGGTGTGCCGGGCGCGCCAGCCGAGGACGGCTGCCGTGACGGCCAGGGCGACGATGCCGGCGCCGTACGTCGTGGCGGTGGCGCGCAGGCCGAACCGCTCCACCTCGATCCCGGCGGCCACGGCGGGCAGGCTGAAGGCCAGGTAGGACACCACGAACAGCGACGCGAACAGCTCGGCGCGCTCGTGCGGCCGGGCCAGGGCGGACAGGGAGCGCATGACGCCCAGGAAGGTCGCGCCGAAGCCGAGGCCGGCCAGCGCGCTGCCGGCGAAGAAGCCGGCGAGGGACCCGGCGTCCAGCGCGACGAGGGTCGCGGTCGTGCCCACGGCCAGGACGGCGGCGCCGCCGGTCATCATCCGGTCCGGTCGGGCCGACCGCACCGCCGCCGAGGCGACCCCCGCGGCGACCATGAGGGTCGTGACGACGAGGCCTCCGACCAGGTGGTTGCGCTGGTGCAGCACCCCGGCGGCCAGCGAGGGGCCGAGGGACAGGTACAGGCCGCCCATGGCCCAGGTCGCCAGCAGCGCGGGGACGGCGCGGGTGAACGCGGTGCGTGCCTGCGGCGGGACCGCCACCCGGGGGCGCAGTGACGCGAGGGCGCCCGGTCGGCGGCCGACGGTCTCGGGCAGGGCCGGGACCGCCGCCGCGCCCAGCACCAGGACGGCGGTCAGGAGGGCGAAGACCCAGGTCGTCGGCTGCGAGGGGACCAGCTGCAGCACGAGGCCGGCGCCCAGGGAGCCCAGGGCGAGCCCGAGGCTCGACCCGACACTGTTCAGCAGGGCGCCCAGGGTCGTGTCGGACGGTGGTTGCAGGTCGACGAGGTAGGCCCCGATGACCCCGAGGCCGGCTCCGGTGGCGAGGCCCTGCACCACCCGCGCGGCGACCAGCCACCCCACCCCGTCGGCGGCCAGGAAGACCACCATCGCGACGGCATCCCCGATCAGGGCGGCCGCCAGCAGCGGGCGCCGGCCGACGTGGTCGGAGAGGCCGCCGACGGTCAGCAGCGCCAGCAGCAGCCCCAGCGCGTAGACGGCGAAGACCAGGGTCAGCGTGGTGGAGGAGAAGCCCCACCGCTGCTGGTACACGCCGTACAGCGGTGAGGGTGCGCTGGCTGCGGCGGTGAGCAGCAGCAGCGCTCCGACGACCGAGCCGAAGGCGACCGGCCGGGACACCCGGCGGCGCTGGCGGGTGGTCACCACACCGGGCGTCCGTGAAGCGGTGGTGGGATGGTTCTCGGTTCGCCGGGGCACGGGGCCCTCCTCATTGGTTCCATCAAAGTGGAACAGTGAGCCTACGCCGAAGACCCCCGACAGTTCAACTATGATGGAACAGTGGCGACATCGCGAGAGCTGGACCATCCCGACATGCAGGACCTGGAGCTGACCCAGGTGCTCTTCGCCCTCAGCGACCCCGCTCGCCTGGAGATCGTCCGCCAGCTCGCCGCCGGCCCCCTGACGACGATGTCCTGCCAGGAGGTCGGCCCCGAGATGCCGAAGTCGACCCGCTCCCACCACCTCAAGACGCTGCGCGAGGCCGGCCTGATCCGCAACCAGCCCCAGGGGCGGGAGCGCCTGGTCAGCCTGCGCCGGGACGAGCTCGAGGCCCGGTTCCCCGGCCTGCTGGCCGCGGTCGCGGGCGTGGGCGCGGCGCCGTCCCCGGTCCGCGGGGAGGGCTGAGCCTCCCCGCGCTGGGCGTTGTCCGGCTCCCGTTCGCGCGCCATGCTGTGGCCGGGAGCGACGGAGGGCGAGAAGGCAGTGGGAGCAACGGGAAACGACTCGGTGACGGCCGGATCCGGCGCCTGGCCACAGCTGCGGGGGGCGGACTGGTCGGCCACGCGGGACACGCTGCACCTGTGGACCCAGGTGGTCGGCAAGATCCGGCTGGCCAAGGCGCCGATGGTCAACCACTGGTGGCAGGTGGCGCTGTACGTCACGCCGCGGGGGCTGACCACGTCCGGCGTCCCGGACGGGCGGCGCCTGTTCGACATCGAGCTGGACTTCCTCGACTCCACGATGCGCCTGCGCACCAGTGACGGCGGCGCCCGCGCGGTGGCGCTGGAGCCGAGGTCCGTCGCCGACTTCCACGCCGAGACGATGGCCGCCCTGCGCGAGCTGGGGGTGGACGTCGCCATCCGGCCGATCCCCACGGAGGTCGTGCACGCGATCCCCTTCGCGCAGGACACCGAGCACGCGTCGTACGACGCCGCCGCCGTGCGGCTGTTCTGGCAGCAGCTGGTGCAGGCCTCCCGGGTGATCACCGCGTTCCGCTCCGGCTTCGTCGGCAAGGTCAGCCCGGTCCACTTCTTCTGGGGCGGCTTCGACCTGGCCTGCACGCGGTTCTCCGGAAGGACCGCACCGCGGCACCCCGGCGGCGTTCCCAACTGCCCGACTGGGTGATGGTCGAGGGCTACTCCCGCGAGCTGAGCAGCTGCGGGTTCTGGCCCGGTGGGGGCGAGGAGGGGGTGTTCTACGCCTACGCCTACCCCGAGCCCGCGGGGTTCCGGAACGCGCCGGTGGCGCCCGAGGGGGCGTTCTACGACGAGGGGCTGGGCGAGTTCCTGCTGCCGTACGAGGCGGTGCGCAGCGCGCCCGACCCCGACCGGGCGCTGCTGGCTTTCCTGCAGTCGACGTACGTCGCCGCGGCCGACCTCGGTGCCTGGGACCGCGCGGCGCTCGAGGCCGCGCCGTCCGGCCGCACGATCTCGGGCTGAGCCGGGCGGTTCGCCCGTCCCGCCGAGCGCCCGGTGGCCGGCCGGTGGCGGGACGGCCCTGAGGCGCCGTCCCCTCGGACCCGCGGCGGCCGCGCCACGGACCGGGGTGGGAGAAGACGGACCCAAGGTGGCGGCTATCCCAGCCCTGGGGTTCCTGTCGGTGACCGGGTCCCGGCAGCAGAGTCGAGGTCAGGGAAACGAGGCCCATCTCTGCTTCAAGGAGCTCATGCAGTGAAAAAGTCTGTTGAGGACATGACCACCGACCTGGCCGAGCTGTCAGTCATCCAGGGAAGGGGCGCCGGCCCGTCGACCGGCCTCGAGGGGTCCCTTGCCGAGGTGCTGGCGGGCGTCGTGCACGTCGAGCGGGTGCCGGTCGATGCGCACTTCTTCGACGACCTGGGTGCCGACTCGCTGGTGATGGCCCAGTTCTGCGCCCGGGTGCGGAAGCGGGACGACCTGCCGTCGGTGTCGATGAAGGACATCTACCAGCACCCCACGATCAGCCGCCTGGCGGCGGCGCAGCCGGCTGCCGCCGCCCACGTCGCCCCGCCCGCTCCCCTCGAGGGGGCCCTCGCCGACGTGCTGGCCGGCGTCGTCCGGGCCGATCGGGTGCCGGTCGACGCGCACTTCTTCGACGACCTGGGTGCCGACTCGCTGGTGATGGCCCAGTTCTGCGCCCGGGTGCGGAAGCGGGACGACCTGCCGTCGGTGTCGATGAAGGACATCTACCAGCACCCCACGATCCACAGCCTGGCCACGGCGCTCGGGCCGGCCGCACCCGACGCCGTCCTCCCGTCCGGCGCCACGTCGCTCCCGGAGCCGGCCCCGGCTCCGGTCGAGGCGGTGACACCGGCCAGCACCCGGCAGTACGTCGTCTGCCGGGGCGCTGCAGCTGCTGACCTTCCTCGGGTACTCCTCCCTCGCCGCCCTGGTCACCGCCGGCATCTACGACTGGATCTCGGCCGGCTCCGGCGTGCTCGACGTCTACCTGCGGTCGGTCGTCGTCGGCGGCGCGCTGCTTCGTGTTCCTGTTCACGCTGCCGATCGTCGCCAAGTGGCTGCTGATCGGTCGGTGGAAGCCCCGGCAGATCCGCGTCTGGAGCCTGACGTACGTCCGCTTCTGGGTCGTCAAGACGCTGGTCCAGCGCAACCCGCTGGTCCTGCTGTTCGTCGGCTCGCCGCTGTACTCGCTGTACCTGCGGGCGCTGGGCGCGAAGATCGGGCGGGGCGTCGCTGATCTTCTCCCGGAACGTGCCGGTGTGCACCGACCTGCTCACCATCGGCGACGGCACCGTGATCCGCAAGGACTCCTACCTCAACGGCTACCGGGCCCACGCACGGCATGATCCAGACCGGACCGGTCACCCTCGGCAAGGACGTGCTTCGTCGGTGAGGTGTCGGTGATCGACATCGACACCTCGATGGGCGACGGCGTCCCAGCTCGGCCACGCGTCCTCGCTGCACGTCGGGCAGGCCGTGCCGCGACGGCGAGCACTGGCACGGCTCCCCGGCGCAGCGGACCGAGACGGAGTACCGGACGGTCGAGCCCGCCGCCTGCGGCACCCTGCGCAGGGCCGGCTACACGGCGCTGCAGCTGCTCAACATGCTGGCGGTCTACCTGCCGCTCGCGGTCGGCGGCCTGGTCATGCTGCTCAAGGCGGTCCCGCAGCTCGGTGCGATCCTCGACCCGCTCGACCCTGGCCGTCACGAGCTGCGGCGTTCTACCTCAACGCCCTGGTCACCTCGCTCGTGCTCTTCTTCGGCTCGCATGGTCGTCGGCCTCCTCTTCCTCGTCACCGTCCCGCGGGTGCTCAACCTGCGCCATCACGCCGGACAAGGTCTACCCCCTCTACGGCTTCCACTACTCGCTGCAGCGGACGATCGCGCGCCTGACCAACCTCAAGGTCTTCGCGTTCCTGTTCGGTGACAGCTCCTACATCGTCCGCTACCTGCGGTGGCTCGGGTACGACCTCTCCGACGTCCAGCAGACCGGGTCGAACTTCGGCCAGCGGGTGAAGCACGAGAACCCGTTCCTGAGCGTGGTCGGCCGCGGGACGATGGTCGCCGACGGGCTGTCGTTCATCAACGCCGACTTCTCCAGCACGTCCTTCCGCGTGTCCCGGACGTCGGTCGGCGCAGACAGCTTCCTCGGGAACAACATCGCCTACCCCTCACAGAGCAAGGTCGGCGACAACTGCCTGCTCGCCACGAAGGTCATGGTCCCCATCGACGGCAAGGTCCGGGAGAACGTCGGACTGCTCGGCTCGCCCAGCTTCGAGATCCCGCGCACGGTCGACCGGGACCACGGGTTCGACCTGGAGAGCGAGGACGAGCTGCACCGTCGTCTCATCGCCAAGAACCGGCACAACCTCGTCACCATGGGCGCTGTACCTGCTGGTCCGGTGGGTCTACGCCTTCGTCCTCACCCTCGTCGGTCTGGCGCACGGCAGACCTCTACGCGTCGTTCGGTGCCGTCGGTGATCGCGCTGGCCAACGTCGGCATGCTCCTGTTCACCGTCATCTACTGGGTGCTGGTCGAACGTTCGGTCAGGTCGCTCCTGGCTCTGAAGCCGCGGGGTTGCTCGATCTACGACGTCAGCTTCTGGCGGCACGAGCGGTTCTGGAAGGTGCCTGCGGTGACCTACCTCCAGGCCTTCAACGGCACGCCGTTCAAGAACGTGATCTGGCGGATGCTGGGTGTCCGGCTCGGCCGCCGGGTCTTCGACGACGGCTGCGGGGTGACGGAGAAGACGATCGTCAGCATCGGGGACGACGCCACGCTCAACGCCGGGAGCATCATCCAGTGCCACTCGCAGGAGGACGGCGCCTTCAAGTCCGACTGGACCACGGTCGGTGCCGGCGCCACGCTCGGGGTCGGTGCCTTCGTCCACTACGGCGTGACGATCGGCGACGGCGCCGTGCTCCTGGCCGACTCCTTCCTGATGAAGGGCGAGGAGATCCCCCCGGGCGCCCAGTGGGGCGGCAACCCGGCCCGGGAGATGGGCGAGCGCCCGGCCACCTTCTCGGCCCGCTGTTCGGTGGCGCCCGTGCCGGTCAGGTCGTGACCGTGATCCTCTGGTTCGGGCGGTCACCCCGCCCGAACCAGAGGACCGTCCGGGTTACCCGCCCGTGGGCGTAGGCGGGGGGCCGGAAAGACCGTCCGTGAGGGTGATGGTCGGTGAGCGGGGAACCGGGCTAGCGTCCGCAGTGGGTGACCGGGTCGTCGGACGTCCTCACCAGGTCGGCGGGCAGGGGCGACCACGGCATCCTCGACCACCCCAAGGGTCTTGGCGTGGAACGCGAACCGACAGGAGGCCGTCATGGCCTACGGCATCGTTCACTTCTTCCCGGACGGCACCAAGGAGCAGTACGACGCGTCTCTTGCCGCCGTGCATCCCGGCCCCGACCAGCTGCCCGACGGGCAGATCTTCCATGCGGCCGGCCCCTCCTCGGGTGGCTGGACGATCATGGCGGTGCACGACTCGAAGGAGAGCTGGGAGCGGTTCCGCGACGACATCCTGATGCCGCGGATGCAGCAGGGGATCGAGGGTGGCTTCCAGGCACCTCCCCAGGAGACGGCCATCGACCTGTACAAGGTCCTGCCGTAGCCCACGCTCCGGCAGCCCGCCCCGGGCTGTCGCGCTCGCGCGACGGCGTCAGCCGAGGTTGAGGGGCAACGGCCAGTCGTGGGACGGCAGGAGCTCGCGCAGGGCGACGGTGCGATCGAGGTCGAGAACCACGTCGGTGTCGATGTTGGCCGGGTCGACCTGGCGGATGAACTCACGACACCGTCCACACGGCGGCAGCACGAAGAGGCGGCCGCGGTCGTCGCGCCATACGGCGACGATCGTGTCGATCCGGTACTCGGCAGCAGTCACCATGGCCGCGATGGCGCTGTGCTCGGCGCAGAAGCCCGTCCCGGATCCGGTGTCGATGCAGACTCCCTGGTAGTGCGTCCCGGTGGAGGTGATGAGCTCCGAGGCGACGTTGCCGAAGAGGCGATCGCCGACGGTGTGCGGGTTCAACGCGTTGGCTGCCGAGAGGATCAGGTCCCGGTTGTCCGGAGGAGTCACGGGCGCCAACCTAACCTGCCGTCCGACGACCCCGCGGGGCGCTCGGCTGCCCCGCGCGTCACTTCGAGGCGGTGAGGTCGTCCTCCGGGTGCTGAGCGTTCAAACCCCAGCTGAACCGGTGGGGCGGTGTCTGGCGGGAGTAGTGGATGACGTCGACGTCCTCGAGTGTGGCCATCCCGCCGGTCATCACCTCGTCAAGCGTGGGCAGGAAGGCGTCGATGCGCTCCGGGGTGTCGATGATGGTGACGGCGACGGGGACGTCCTCGCTGAGGCTGAGGAGCCGGAGCGTGTGGATCTGGTTCGTCCCGCCGTACCCCTCGAACCCGCGGATGGCGGTGGCGCCGGCGAGGCCGGCTGCGAAGGCTCGGTGCACGATCTCGACGAACAGCGGCCGGTGGTGCCACTGGTCTGTCTCGCCGACGTAGACGGTGAGTCGGCGTGCCCGCTCAGGGGTGCTCATGGTGTCCACTTCCCGTGACGTCGTGAGGGTGCGGCGTCCTGTCGTTGTCGTGGGTTGCGAGGACCTGGCATGGCCGGTCGGCTCCCGCCAGGGGGTGGAAGGGGAAAGGAGAGGGCGGCAGCGGCTCCAGGAGCAGCCGTATCCAGCGGTGCGCCCACCCAGGGACGGAGCAGTGCTGACGCGCGGACGGCGTGGCCGATGCCTGCCGGTGACCTCTGGGGGCTTTTCATGTCTCACCTACCCTCGGTCGATCGAAGGTAGGGACTGTTGGCGACCTCGGTCGCGGTTCCGTCGGCGAGCCCCACCGCCGCTTCCACGCACCAGATTACGCCCGCGGGTGCGCCGCCAACAGTGGGCCGGTCGACCTGGCGCGGCAGCTTCAGGACCTGCAGCCGGTGATCTGACCGCCCCGGACGAGGCCGGCCCAGCGGCCCTCGCGTGCGTCAGGTCGGCGTCGTAACGTGGAGGCTCACATCGACCGGAACGTGGGCTTGAGAGGCCTCGCAAGCCGCCCGGCTGGTCGGCGAAGTACGGTCGTTCAGCTCCAAGCCGGGCCGGTCGTGCGGGAGGTCACGTGGACAAGGAACACGGTCGATCCGACCCCGGCCCGCCCCTGGTTGCCCCGTCGACCCTCGGTGCCCCGGACCGGCCGCCGGAGGTGTCGCCCCCGCAGGGTGCCAGCCTCAACCACAGCCGGGGCGAACACCGGCGACGCAGCCATGACGCGTCGCGTGACCACCTCCTTGATCGCTGGCGGGGCTGGCTGCGCCGTCGCGGCCGGATCTACGGGGTCATCGCCCTGGGCGGGTTCGCCGGCGGGGACGCGCGTTACGCCTTGGGCCTGGCGTGGCCGGACAAGCCGGGGGTCTTCCCGTGGACGACGTTCGGCATCAACGTCTCCGGCGCGTTCGTCCTTGCCCTGCTGCTGGTGCTGATCCTGGAGGCCTGGGAGGCCCCGACCTGGCTGCGGCCGCTGGTCGGCACCGGCTTCCTGGGCGCGTTCACGACCTTCTCGGCAGTGGCCTTCGCCCTGGACCGGTTCGCCGCGGCCGACCAGTGGCTGCTGTTCTGCGCCTACATGGGGTTCTCGGTCCTGGCGGGGCTCGCGGCGGCCAGCTTCGGGGTCGTGCTGGGCCGGTCGTGGGTGGCCGCCCGGACCAAGCACTCCCCTCCGGGCGCCCCGGCCCCGCCCCCCCACCTCGAGCGACGGGAGCACCAGTGACGACAGCGACGCGCCGGGGACGGCGCCTGACCATCTACGTCGGGGAGTCCGACCGTGCCAAGGGCACGCACCACCCGCTGGCCGCGGAGATCATCCACCGAGCCGCCACGGCCGGCATGGCCGGCGCCAGCGCGTTCCGGGGCTGGGAGGGCTTCGGCAGCTCCGAGCACATCCACACCGCGCGGCTGCTGTCCCTGTCGGAGGACCTTCCGCTGGTCGTCGTCATCGTGGACACCCCCGAGCGGGTCGCCGCGTTCCTGCCCCAGCTGGACGACCTGATCGCCGAGGGCACGGCCGTGGTGGATGACGTGGACCTGATCCAGTTCGGCCCGGCCGAGCCAGGTGGCAGCGCCACGGCCGCCGCGGGCGACGCCGAGGCGGAGGTCGGTACGGCGCCTGGTACGGCGCCCGGTGGGGACGCGCCCTGATGCTCTGGCTGCTCGTGGGCGGCGCAGCGGCGGTGGGCGCGATGCTGCGGTACGGGACCGACCAGGTCGTCGCGGCGAGGATCCTCGCGCCTCGCGGCATGGTGTTCCCCCTCGGCACGTTCGTGGTGAACATCGTCGGCTCGGTCCTGCTGGGAGCCGTGGCCGGCCTGGTGGTCAACGCCGGCGTCGACCTGCGATGGCGCACCGTGCTCGGTGTCGGGCTGGCCGGCGGGCTGACGACCTTCAGCACCTGGACGTACGAGACGGTGCGCCTGCTCGAGGACGGCTCGCTGCGTGAGGCCGCGGCCAACATCGGCGTCAGCCTCGCCGTCGGCCTGGCCGCCGCCTCGCTGGGGTACGCCCTGACCACCCTCGTCTGACCCGGACACTCGCGGGCGACGGAGGCACGGGCGCGTCAGACGGAGGGAGGTCACCCGGGGGCGGGAGTGCTGGGCGCGACGTGCCTGGAGTGGGCTGAGGCGGTGCGCCACAGCCCGGCGGACAGGGCCAGCATCCAGAGGGTGAACAGGCCCACCGCCGATCAGCGAGTAGCCGCCCTCGACGCCGCGCCCTACCAGGCTGGAGATGGACGCCAACAGGAAGCACTCCCGCCAGTACGAGCCCGCCGATACCGAGCCAGCGCCACAGGAGCCCCGTACGCAGGATCGCCAGCGCAGTGATCGCGGCCAGGGCGGTGACGGCCCACACGACGGGTGTGCGGCCCTGCAGCTGGTTCAACGCATCGACCGCGCCCGGGCTCACCCTGTGTCGGCGACGTCGACCAGGGCGGTCTCCGCGGCCACGGACATGAACCCCAGGGCGAGGAAGACGCTGCCGGCGACCAGGAGGGCGACCGCCACCGTCTCGCACCCAGCCCGCCTGATGACCACCGTGAGCGGAGCGAGAAAGGCGATGAACGCCACCAGGCCCAGCCCGAGCGCGACCTCACTGCCGAACAGGGCGCCGCGATGCGCGACGTTGTACGCGGCAACCTCCGCCGCCGACGAGCCGGCCGGTCCGGATCCCTGCAGGACATGGTGGAGGAGGAACAGCACGCTGAACACCAGTGCGCCGACGGCGGCCAGCTGAAGGGACGAGCCGCGCGCGGCTTCAGCGTCAACGCTCACCGCACCATCATCGGGCAGCTCGACCAGGTCGGCGTGCAGACTTCGACAGTGGACCAGCCTGAAAACAACGAAACCCGCAGGCCAGAGGCGATCTGACCTGCGGGTTCGTGGTGGCCAGGGGCGGGGTCGAACCGCCGACCTTCCGATTTTCAGTCGGACGCTCGTACCAACTGAGCTACCTGGCCGTGGATGAACCAACGCGGCGGACCTGACCTGCGGTGTTGCGGGCAGGGGGACCGTCGCGCCGGGAAGAGACTACCCCATCACCGAGCGGGCTGTCGGCGTCAGGTCGGTCAGCGCAGACCTTCGGCCGGTGTCGTGGAGCGGGTGCGTGGGCGTGATCGAGCGGGCGCGGGGGTCGCTGCGCCGTCCGGAGCTGTGCTGAACACCTCGAGCGCGGTGCCGTAGTACCGCTCGGACAGCCCTCGCGCCTGCATGCCCAGGCGCCGGCAGACGGCCTGGGAGGCCGCGTTGTCAGGACGCACCACGGCCAGCACCTCCGGCAGCCCGGCGGCCAGCCCGCGAGCGATCGCGCCGGACGCCGCCTCGGTGGCGTACCCGTTGCCCCAGTGGTCCGGGTGCAGGTGCCAGCCCACCTCGACCTCGCCCGCCGTCCCACCAGCCAACGGGACCACGCGCTCGGC
>CAWHHB010000008.1:0-447700 GCA_963828995.1 uncultured Actinomycetota bacterium | reverse complement strand
GCCGGCAGATCATCCAGCGACCTGAAGGAGGGGCGCGAGGTGGTCTACGGCTACCTCGGCGTCAAGTCGAGCACGCCGACGGCCCGCGAGCGCAAGGCCGCGGGGATCGACGACGAGATCGGCGCGTTCGTCGAGTCCGTCGACCGCGACTCGCCCGCCGGCGCCGCGGACCTGCGCACGCGGCGACATCGTCGTCGTTCAACGGCGAGGCGATCCGCGACGGCGACCACTTCATCCGCGTCGTCGGCGCCGCCCCCGTCGGCAAGGGCGTCCGCCGCGATCGTCTATCGCAAGGACCGCCTTGGACGGCGGACGTCACGCTCCGCCGCCGCGAGATCGCGACAACGGCGTGACCCGCGAGAAGCCGCCGGTTCCGCTGGCGCGGCCTGCTGCTCGGCCCGATCCCGGCGCTGGGACTTCGGCGCCGGCAACAAGCGCCCCGACGGCGGGATGCTGGTGATCGGCATCGACTCCGACAGCCCGTTCGCCAAGGAGGGCGTCGCCCAGGGCTCGGTGATCACGGCGATCTCCGGCGTAAGCTGAACGACGTGACCGACCTCCAGCGCGTGGTCAACGACGTCCCCCCGGAGCGCATCGCGCTCGAAGTCGCCGGGCGCCAGGAATTGATCGCGTCGACGAGCGAGGGAATCGTATTGAGCTCAACTGGTGCCTTCCGACTGCCGCTTGCGGCTTAGCGTCGCCTGCTCCCGGATGCATACGCTAAGCCGCAAGCGGCTTGACCGCCCCCCCGGTCCGTGAATAATCCGGGACTTTTACCGGAAGCACGGCCCGTTCATGACCGCATCCTCCTCCGAAATCCGCCAGCAGTTCATCGACTTCTTCGTCCAGAAGCACGGCCACACGTTCGTGCCGTCGCTCGCCGGTCGTGCCGCACGACGACCCGACGCTGCTGTTCACCAACGCCGGGATGAACCAGTTCAAGCCGTATCTTCCTCGGCACCGAGAAGCGCGCCGTACACGCGCGTCGCCAACACGCAGAAGTGCATCCGCGCCGGCGGCAAGCACAACGACCTCGACGACGTCGGCCGAGCACGCCGGCCACCACACGTTCTTCGAGATGCTCGGCAACTGGTGCTTCGGCGACTACTTCAAGCGCGAAGCGATCGCGTGGGCGTGGGAGCTGCTGACCAAGGTCTGGAAGCTCGACCCGACGCGGCTGCACGTCACCGTGCTTCGAGGGCGACGCAGACGAACGGCGTCCCGCGCGACGACGAGGCGGCCGAGCTCTGGAAGGAAGTCGCCGGCCTGCCCGACGACCACATCCACTACGGCGGCAGAAGGACAACTTCTGGGAGATGGGCGACACCGGCCCGTGCGGCCCGTGCACCGAGATCTACATCGACCGCACGCCGGACAAGACCGGCGGCAAGCACGTCAACGGCGACGACCCGCGCGTGATGGAGATCTGGAACATCGTCTTCATCCAGTACAACCGCAACGCGGACCGGTCGCTCACGCCGCTGCCCGCGAAGCACGTCGACACCGGGCATGGGCTTCGAGCGGATCACGCCAGGTGCTGCAGGGCAAGGACGACAACTACGACATCGACCTGTTCAACCCGTTCTGGCAGAAGCTGACGGAGCTGAGCGGCATCACGTACGCCGGCAAGTATCCCGAAGACCAACGCCGCCGACCCGGTCGCCGAAGCGGCGGACGCCGCAGCTGCGGCACGACATCGCGTTCCGCGTGATCGCCGACCACATCCGCTGCCTGACGTTCGCGCTGACCGACGGCGCGGTGCCGAGCAACGAGGGCCGCGGCTACGTCCTGCGCCGCATCCTCCGCCGCGCCGTGCGCTTCGGCCGGCAGCAGCTCGAGCTGCAGCGAGCCGTTCCTGCACACGCTCGTGCCGGTCGTCGTCGACGCGATGGGCGGCGCGTTTCCGGAGCTGAAGAAGAACCCGCAGCGCGTCGCGGAGATCGATCAAGGACGAGGAGGTCAGCTTCGGCCGGACGCTCGACCGCGGCATCGCAGCTGTTCGAAGAGGCCGCGCGAGCGCGCAAGCGGCAAGACCGATCTCCGGCGAGGACGCGTTCAAGCTGCACGACACCTACGGCTTCCCCATCGACCTCACGCGCATCATGGCCGAGGAGCGCGGGATGACCGTCGACATCGCCGGCTACGAGAAGCTGATGGAGGAGGCGCGCGAGCTGCGCGCGCCGGGCGGGAAGGAAGGCGACATCGCGGCTGTTCGAGCTGCCGCCGGACGTGCTGGCGAAGCTGCAGCGAGCGGGCGTGAAGCCGACGGACGATTCGGCGAAGTTCAACGCCGCGCCGATCGGCGCGACGGTGCAGGCGATCTGGGACGGCATCGAAGCTGATCGACACGACCCACGGCGCCGAGGCGGCGGGGCAGGGCGTCGCGGTCATCCTCGACCAGACCAACTTCTACGCCGAGATGGGCGGGCAGGTCGGCGACACCGGCGAGCTGCGCATCGCAGACGGCGCGGTGATGGACGTCACGACCACGCGCAGCGCCGGCGGGTACGTCCTGCACGTCGGGCGGCATGATCGAGGGGCACCTGAGCGTCGGCGATCACGTCACCGCGACGCTCGCCGGCGTGCGCGCCGCGCACGGAGAAGAACCACACCGCCACGCACCTGGCCAACTGGGCGCTGCGCGAAGTGCTCGGCGAAGGCGTGCAGCAGAAGGGCTCGCTGGTCGATCCGGACAAGCTGCGCTTCGACTTCTCGCACGGCAAGTCGCTGAGCGACGACGAGCTCGCGCGGGTCGAGACAGCTCGTCGACCGAGCGCATCGAGCAGAAGCTGCCGGTCTACGCCGAGGACGCGCCGCAGGAGCAGGCGCTGAAGATCAACGGCCTGCGCGCCGTGTTCGGCGAGAAGTATCCGCCGATGGTGCGCGTCGTGTCGATCGGCGTGCCGGTCGCGGACCTGCTGAAGGACCCGGCGAACGCGAAGTGGCGGCAGTACTCCATCGAGTTCTGCGGCGGCACGCACCTGAAGAACACCGGCGACGTCGACGGCTTCGTCGTCACCGCCGAAGAATCGGTCAGCAAAGGCATCCGCCGAATCGTCGCGCTCACCGGCGACGCGGCCGCGGCAGCGGCGAGCCGCGGCGCGGGCAGCTCGACGCAGCGCGATCGAGCGCGCGCGAAGCCGCCGCGAGGCGGAGCTTCGCCGGCGCGATCGCGGCGATCCAGAAGCAGCTCGGCCGGCCGAGACTGTCCCGCTGCGCGCCAAGCGCCGCGGCGCAGGCGGCGGTCGCCGAGCTGCAGGCGAAGCACAAGGCGTGGGAGAAAGTCGCAGCAGAAGGCAGCCGGCGGCGCCGGCGTCGACGCCGTCGCGGTCGCCGGCAAGCTGCTGGCCGAAGCGCACGACGCTCGGCGCGCGGCAAGCTCGATCGTCGGCGAGATCCCCGGCGCAGCGACGACCAGCTCCGCGTCGGCGATCGACTCGCTCGAAGAAGAAGGCCGGCAGCTACGCGCGTCATGCTCGGCGTCGGCCGACGGACGGGAAGGTCAGCTTCGTCGCCGCCGTCAGCGACGACCTGATCGCCAAGGGTCTCAAGGCCGGCGACTGGATCCGCGAGACCGCGAAAGTCGCCGGCGGCGGCGGTGGCGGCCGGCCGCAGATGGCGCAGGCGGGCGGGAAGGATCCGTCGAAGCTCGCCGGATGCGCTGGAGACGGCGCGAGAGTTCGCGACGAGCGCTGTGAAGTAGCGACGCTGAGTCGCCGGACTGCCGTCGGCTGACAGTCCGCGGTGCTGGCGCGATGCACGACCGTCGCCCTCGTACGGACTTGACAGAACCCGTCGCTTAACTCCATAACGTACCGACCCCTGCTACGCGCGGCGGGTTTTACCCGCCGTTGCTTTTTTCGATTGAGCCGACTTGACCGCTGCGTGCCGGCAAGACTGCGAGCGCAGGAGTTCGTCATGCTTCCGGTCCAGAAACATCAGCAAGTCGCGCAAGCGCAAGCGCCGCTCGCATCACGCGCTCAAGCCGATCCACTACGTCCGCTGCCCGCAGTGCGGCAACGCCAAGCTCCCGCACTGCTGCCTGCGACAACTGCGGCTACGTCAACCCGAAGCTGGCGCTGCAGGTCGAGCAGGACCAGGCCTAAGCGTCGCCTGCACGACGTGCACGCGGACACGGAGGACAGCCGGTGCGAGCTGCGGTGGACGTGATGGGCGGCGACCATGCGCCCGGCGGCCATCCTCAAGGGCTGCTGGGAGGCCGCGCCGCTGCTCGACGGCGACGACGTCGATCTTCCTCGTCGGCGACGAGAAGATCATCCGCGACGGCCTCGCCGCCAGCGGGCTCACCGCCGAGCAGAAGAAGCGCTTACAAGATCGTCCGCGACGACGCAGGTCATCGAGATGGACGACTCGCCGGTCGAGGCGATCCGCGGCAAGCCCGACAGCTCGATCACCGTGATGTGCAAGCTGGCCGCCAAGGGCGAGGCCGATGTCGTCGATCTCCGCCGGCAACACCGGCGCGTGCGTCGCCGCGGCGCAGCTGCGGATGCGGACGCTGCCCGGCGTCAGCCGGCCGGGCATCGCGGTCATCCTGCCGACGTTTCACGGGCCGGTCGTCATCTGCGACGTCGGCGCCAACATCGCGCCCAAGCCCAAGCACCTCGCAGCAGTACGCGATCATGGCCGGCGCCTACGCGACGGCCGTCTGCGGCATCGAGAACCCGCGCGTCGGCCTGCTGTCGATCGGCGAGGAAGACGCCAAGGGCACCGCGCTCGTCAAGGAAGCGCGCAAGCTGATGCGCGACGAGCCGCAGATCAACTTCATCGGCAACGTCGAAGGCCGCGACCTGTTCAAGGGCGTCGGTCGACGTCGTCGTGTGCGACGGGTTCGTCGGCAACATCATCCTGAAGTTCACCGAAGGCATCGCCGAAGGACTGTTCCAGACGATCCTGGCCGAGCTGCAGGAGTTCGCGCCGGACCTGCTCGAGCAGTTCAAGCCGGTGATGAAGAAGATCTACGCACAAGCACGACTGGCAGGAGTACGGCGGCGCGCCGCTGCTGGGCGTCGGCGGATACTGCCTGATCTGCCACGGCCGCAGCGACAGCCCGGGCGATCAAGAACGCGATCCGCGTCGGCAAGCAGCTGGTCAACAGCGGCGTGAACCAGAAGATCGTCGAGCGCGATCGCAGCAGAGCATCCCGGGCGAGGACGAGTAGTGAGATCGCAGTTGCGATTCGCGATTGCAGATCCGGCGCTTCGACCGCAATCGCAATCGCAACTCAGCAACTCGACCATGTCCAACTACGGCGCCATCATCGCCGGCACCGGCAGCTGCCTTCCCGAGAAGCGGCTGACCAACGACGACCTGTCGAAGATGGTCGACACCAACGACGAGTGGATCGTCCAGCGCACCGGCATCCGCGAGCGCCGCATCGCCGGCGACGGCGAGACGACCGCGACGCTCGGCACCGCCGCCGCGCCGCAGCGCGATCGAGGCCGCCGGGCTCGAGCCGAAGGACATCGACCTGATCGTCTGTCGCGCACGATCACGCCGGAGATGGTCTTCCCGTCGCACCGCCTGCTTCGTCGGCGCCGACGCTGGGCATGCACGGCGACGCCGGCGTTCGACATGTCGGCGGCGTGCAGCGGGTTCATCTACGCGCTGGACACCGGCGCGAACTTCATCAAGGCCGGGCAGTACAAGAACGTGCTGGTCGATCGGCGCCGAGACGCTCAGCCGCATCGTCGACTACAAGGACCGCAGCAGCTGCATCCTCTTCGGCGACGGCGCCGGCGCGGTCGTGCTGCAGCGCAGCGAACGACCCGAAGCGCGGCCTGATCTACAGCAGCGCTCCACGCCGACGGCAGCGGCTGGCGACGTGCATGAAGTGCATGCCCGGCAGCCGCTATCCCGATCTGACGACGACGATGATCGCCGACGGACGAGCAGTTCATGAAGATCAAGCGGCCGCGAGGTCTACAAGTTCGCGGTGCACGCAAGTTCGAGGAGCTGATCGAAGACGCGATGCGCGACGTGCGAGCTGACGACGGACGAGGTGAAGCTGATCGTCCCGCACCAGGTGAACCAGCGGATCATCGACAGCGCGATGGAGAAGCTCGGCATGGCCGCCGGAGAAGGCGTTCGTGAACATCGACAAGTACGGCAACACGTCGGCCGCGTCGCATCCCGATCGCGCTGGACGAAGCGTGGCGCGGCGGGCAAGGTCGAGCAGGGCGACGTGATCATCTTCGTCGCCTTCGGCGCGGGCCTGACGTGGGCGAACGCGGTGGTGCGGGTCTGATCTCGTAGCACGGGCTGCCGCCCGCCTGTAGCAGTCGGGCGAGTCGCCCATGCCACGAATGCCAACACGACTTACATCCTCTGCCCCGGCCAAGGCGCCCAAGTCGTCGGCATGGGCAAGGACTTCTTCGAGCAGTCGCCCGCCGCGAAGGACGTCTTCGACACGCGCCAACGAGGTCCTCGGCTTCGACCTCGCGGCGCTCTGCTTCAACGGCCCGGAAGAGCGGCTGAACCAGACCGACATCAGCCAGCCGGCGATCTACGTCACGAGCGTCGCCAGCTTCCGCGCCGCGCGACGCCGCGGGCGTGATCGACCCGGCGCGCGGTCACCGCGTACGCGGGCCTGAGCCTCGGCGAATACACCGCGCTGCACCTCGCCGGCGTGTTCGGCTTCGAAGACGGCCTGAAGCTCGTCGCCGCGCGCGGGCGGTACATGCAGGAAGCCGCCGTCGCCACGCCCAGCGGCATGGTCGCGATCATGGGCGCGGATGCTGGGCCGGTCGTGGGTGGCCGCCCGCGCCAAGCACTCCATCCCGGACCTCGCCGACGAGCCCTCCGCCGCTCCCCGCAGCGACACACCGGCCAGCCGAACCTCGGGCCCGGCCACCTCGAGCGACGGGAGCACCCAGTGACGGCAGCGACGCGCCGGGGACGGCGCCTGACCATCTACGTCGGGGAGTCCGACCGTGCCAAGGGCACGCACCACCCGCTGGCCGCGGAGATCGTCCACCGAGCCGCCACCGCCGGCATGGCCGGCGCCAGCGCGTTCCGGGGCTGGGAGGGCTTCGGCAGCTCCGAGCACATCCACACCGCGCGGCTGCTGTCCCTCTCGGAGGACCTTCCGCTGGTCGTCGTCATCGTGGACACCCCCGAGCGGGTCGCCGCGTTCCTGCCCGAGCTGGACGACCTGATCGCCGAGGGCACGGCCGTGGTGGATGACGTGGACCTGATCCAGTTCGGTCCGGCCGAGCCGGTGGCAGCGCCACGGGCGCCGAGGGCGAGGCCGAGGCGGACGTCGGTATGGCCGCCCGGTGGGGACGAGCCCTGATGCTCTGGCTGCTCGTGGGCGGCGCAGCGGCGGTGGGCGCGATGCTGCGGTACGGGACCGACCAGGTCGTCGCGGCGAGGATCCTCGCGCCTCGCGGCATGGTGTTCCCCCTCGGCACGTTCGTGGTGAACATCGTCGGCTCGGTCCTGCTGGGAGCCGTGGCCGGCCTGGTGGTCAACGCCGGCCTCGACCTGCGATGGCGCACCGTGCTCGGTGTCGGGCTGGCCGGCGGGCTGACGACCTTCAGCACCTGGACGTACGAGACGGTGCGCCTGCTCGAGGACGGCTCGCTGCGTGAGGCCGCGGCCAACATCGGCGTCAGCCTCGCCGTCGGCCTGGCCGCCGCCTCGCTGGGGTACGCCGTGACCACCCTCGGCTGACCCGGACACTCGCGGGCGACGGAGCCACGGGTCGGTCAGAGGAGGAAGGTTCACCCGGGCGTCGGGCGTGCTGGGCGCGACGTGCCTGGAGTGGGCTGAGGCGGTGCGCCACAGCCCGGCGGAGAGGGCCAGCATCCAGAAGGTGAACAGGCCCACCCCGATCAGCGAGTAGCCACCTTCGACGCCGCGCCCTACCAGGCTGGAGATGGACGCCAACAGGAAGACTCCCGCCAGTGCCAGCCCGCCGAGACCGAGCCAGCGCCACAGGAGCCCCGTACGCAGGATCGCCAGTGAAGTGATCACGGCCAGGGCGGTGACGGCCCAGCACGACGGGTGTGCGGCCCTGCAGCTGGTTCAACGCATCGACCGCGCCGGGTTCGCCCTTGTCGGAGACGTCGACCAGGGCGGTCTCCGCGGCCACGGACATGAACCCCAGGGCGAGGAAGAGGCCGCCGGCGACGAGGAGGGCGACCGCCACCGTCTCGCACCCAGCCCGCCAGATGACCACCGTGAACGGAGCGAGAAAGGCGATGAACGCCAGGAGGCCCAGCCCGAGCGCGACCTCGCTGCCGATCAGGGCGGCGCGATGCGCGACGTTGTACGCGGCAACCTCCGCCGCCGACGATCCGGCCGGTCCGGGTCCCTGCAGGACATGGTGGAGGAGGAACAGCACGCTGAACGCCAGCGCGCCGATGGCTGCCAGCTGCAGGGACGAGCCGCGCGCGGCTTCAGCATCAACGCTCACCGCGCCATCATCGGGCAGCTGCCGGACCGGTGCCGGCACGTCGGCCGATCCACTGAGCCGGAGCACGGGCGCCGTTCTCGGCCAGGTCGGCATTCAGGGTGGACAGCAGGGAGCCTGGAAAGACGAAACCCGCAGGTCAGAGGCGATCTGACCTGCGGGTTCGTGGTGGCCAGGGGCGGGGTCGAACCGCCGACCTTCCGATTTTCAGTCGGACGCTCGTACCAACTGAGCTACCTGGCCGTGGATGAACCAACGCGGCGGACCTGACCTGCGGTGTTGCGGGCAGGGGGACCGTCGCGCCGGGAAGAGACTACCCCATCACCGAGCGGGCTGTCGGCGTCAGGTCGGGCAGCGCGACCTTCGCCCGTGTCGAGGAGCGGGTCGGGGCGTCATCGAGCGGGTGCGGGGGCCGGCTGCGCCGTCCGGAGCTGCGCTGAACACCTCGAGTGTCGTGCCGTAGTACCGCTCGGACAGCCCTCGCGCCTGCATGCCCAGGCGCCGGCAGACGGCCTGGGAGGCCGCGTTGTCCGGACGCACCACGGCCAGCACCTCCGGCAGCCCGGCGGCCAGCCCGCGAGCGATCGCGCCGGACGCCGCCTCGGTGGCGTACCCGTTGCCCCAGTGGTCCGGATGCAGGTGCCAGCCCACCTCGACCTCGCCCGCCGTCCCGCCGGCCAACGGGACGAGCAGGACCGTGCCCACGGCAGTCCCCGTCTGCGTCACCGTGATCCGCCAGACGCCGAAGGTCGGGTCGGGCCGGCTGCGGGCCGCCCACTGGTCCGCCAGCCGCACCGCCTCCTCGGTGCTGGCGAGCGGGCGGGGCGCTGCCCCCAGCCACCGCGCCACCTCCCATCGCGAGTAGATGTCCAGGAGCGTGGCGGCGTCCTGGTGGGTCCACGTGCCCACCGTCAGCCGGGGTGTCGTGAACACCGCGCCGCCGCTGTGGCCGGTCACCGGCCGAGGGTCCGCAGCCGCTCGGCCTGCAGGAGCAGGTCGCCGCGTCGCACCGGCGCGGCGTCGTACCCGCGGCTGCGGAGGTCTCGACCAGCGCCCTCGGCCACCGGCGGCATCCGCAGGAAGGGGGCCGGGCGCCACGGGCTGAACGAGGTGAGCCACGCCGCCCGGGCGACGTCGCTGGAGTGGTTCGCTGACCGGTGGCTCGCCCCGGCGGGGCGAGCGGCAATGTGAAATAGAGGCTTCATAACTATGAAGATAGTGCTTCACGCTTCAGGTGGCAAGGGGCTTGTCCGGCCCGCGTCCGTGGCGGAGCGACGGGGTGGCGCCCGGCGCCCGCGTACGTCGCCGCCGGGCGCCGCCAAAATGTGAACCTGACGTTTCAGACTTTGCCGCGGGAGGGCTACCGTGTGCGGCATGGCCCGCCGTCCCGCGCTCGAGAACACGCTGACGCTCACCGATCCCAAGGCCATCCGGGCGCTCGCGCACCCGGCGCGGCAACGCGTGATCGACGAGCTCTACAGCGGCGCGGTGCTCACCGCCACGGACGCCGCCGCGCTGTGCCACCTCACGCCGTCGGCGATGAGCTACCACCTCCGGGCGCTGGAGAAGTGGGGCATCGTCGTGCGTGACGAGGGCGCGACCGACGGCAGGGAGCGCCCCTGGCGCGCGCCGGCGCGGAACCTGCAGATCTCCCGCGCCGCGAACGCGGGGTCGGGCACCGTGGCCGCGAAGGCGTTCGCCTCGAGCCTGATGGCCCCGCTGCTGGAGGACGTCGAGGCGTGGGCCGGGCGCGACCAGAGCGAGGACCACCACGGCGCCTCCGACATCATGAAGGACCGTCTCTGGCTCACCCCGGACCAGGCCGTCGAGCTCAACGAGACCGTGCGCGCGCTGCTCGAGGCCTGGGGCGAGGACCACTCGCCGACCCAGCACGCCGAGGGGGCGGAGCCCATGAACGTCTTCTGGTCGCTCCTGCCGCAGCGGCCGTGACGCCACCGCACCACACCGTCAGGACACACGCAGGTACCGAACCCTGAGGAGACAGCCATGACAGTGCTCGACACGTTCACGCTGACCGGGAAGGTGGCCGTCGTGACCGGGGGCAACCGCGGCCTCGGACGCGCCTTCGCCCACGCCCTCGGCGAGGCCGGCGCCAGCGTCGCCATCCTGGCCAGGAACGCCTCCCGGAACGAGGAGGTGGTCGGCGAGCTGGCCGCCAAGGGCATCACCGCCGCCGCGTTCGAGGGGGACGTGGCCCGCCGCGCCGACATCGAGCGGGCGGCCGGCGAGATCGTCGAGCGGTTCGGCCGGGTCGACGTCCTGATCAACAACGCGGGCACCTGCATCCACCGTCCGGCGCTCGAGGTCACCGAGGAGGAGTGGGACCAGGTCATCGACGTCAACCTCACCGGCGTCTGGAACGGCTGCCAGGTCTTCGGCCGGGGCATGGTCGACGCCGGCGGCGGCGTGATCGTCAACGTCGGCTCGATGTCGGCCGACATCGTCAACCGTCCGCAGTGGCAGCCGGCGTACAACGCCTCCAAGGCGGGCGTGCACCACCTGACCCGGTCGCTGGCGGCCGAGTGGGCGCCGCTGGGGGTGCGCGTCAACGCCGTCGCGCCGGGCTACGTCGTCACGGAGATGACCCCGATCGAGCGTCCGGAGTTCCAGCGCTACTGGATCGACGACGCGCCCCAGCAGCGGGCCGCGTCCCCGGAGGAGATCGCCCCCTCGGTGGTGTTCCTGGCCAGCCCGGCGTCGTCGTACATGACCGGCTCGATCCTCACCATCGACGGCGGCTACTCCGTCTTCTGACCCCCACCACCGCGACCGGACGCACCGCAGCGCCCGAATCCGGACAGGAGCTGTCCGGATTCGGGCAGCGCGGTGCGTCCGGTGCGAAGGGGGAGAGGGGAGAGGGGAGGTCAGTCGGGCATCAGGCGGCGGAGCCGCAGGGCCAGCTGGAGCTCCAGGGACTGCTCGGGGCCCTGCCAGCCGGTCCCCAGCAGCGAGCCGATCCGCTCCAGCCGCTGCGCCACCGTGTTGACGTGGACGTGCAGCTGGGTCGCGGCGTGGCGGGGACTGCCGCCGGCGGCGAAGTACGCCTCCAGGGTGCCGAGCAGGTCGGTGCCGCGCGTCCGGTCGTAGTCCAGGACCGGACCGAGCGCGTGGGCCACGTAGGCACCGACGGGAGCCGAGCCGGAGACCAGCCCGGCGAACCCGAGCGACTGGGCCGAGCCACCGGTGCCGGAGCGCCCGAGGGCCAGCAGCGCCGCGGTGGTGCGGCGGGCGTCGGCATGTGCCGCGGGGATGTCCTCCACCGACGTCACCGGGCCGGCGGCGCCGACGGTCACCTCCGCCGACCGGCTCATCCGGGCCGCGACCACGGCGGCGCACTCCTGGGCGTCCGCGGCCGGCACCAGCACGACGACGTCGCCGTCGTGCTCACCCACGAGCGCCGTCTCGCCCACGGCCGCATGGGCCGACATCACCAGGGCCCGCCGGGACGCCTCCGCGTGACCGCGCGCGACCAGGACCACGTGCGGCTCACCGAGGTCGAGCCCCTGGCCGCGGGCGCGCGCCTGCCGTACGGCGGCGTCCCCGCGGCCGCCGACCAGGTCGGAGACGAGGTCGGTGCGCATCCGCTGCTCCGCGTCGGTGGCGGCCCGCTCGAACAGCAGCAGCAGAGCGGTCACCATGCCGGCGCGCTCGATCGTGCGCCGGTCCGGGTCGTCGAGGTCCTCGACCCCGCCGATCACGAGGAAGCCGAGCTGCTCGTGCGCCGCCTTGACCGTCACGGCCCACATGCCGTGCCGGTGGACCAGGCGGCCCGCGCCGCGGCGGGCGTCCTCGAGCACCGGCAGCTGCGCCGGTGCCGGGCCGGTCCGGCTCAGCCGGCGACCGGTCTCGTCCATCAGGACCACCCAGCCACCGGTCAGCTCGGCCAGCGCGGCGGTGATGTCGTCGAGCCCGCCCCCGGCCAGCACCAGCTCGGCGAACCGGTCGTGCGCCGCCGCCGCGCGCTCGATGCCGGCGGTGTGCCGGTGCACGGCGTCGTGCGCCTCGGAGAGCCGCTCGAGCGCCTCCGCGGTGCGCGCGGTGGCCCGGGTCTGCAGGATCGACACCGCGGCCAGCGCCGCCAGCGACCCGAGCAGCGCCACCTCCTCCCGGGAGAAGGGGCGCGGGGCCCGGTTGGCGGCGAACAGCACCCCGACGAACTGGGCGTCGACCAGCAGCGGGGTCCCGCAGATCGCGACGAGGCCCTCGTCGCCGACCGCGGTGTCGATCACCCCGGTGTGCGCGAACCGCTGGTCGGCGAAGTAGTCGGCGGTCCAGTACGGCCGGTGGGTCGAGGCCACGAGCCCGCCGAGGCCGTCGCCGAGGCTGAGCCGCACCGACTGGAAGCGGGCCGACACCGAGCCGTCGGTGGCGCGCATGAACGTGTCGCCGGCGTCCGCGTCGTACAGCGTGAGGTAGGCGACGTCGGTGCCGAGCAGGGTGCGGGCCCGCCGGACGATGGCCTCGAGGATGACCGAGGGGTCCCGCAGCGCGGCCAGGTCGCGGGCGGTGTCGACCAGCGCGGTCAGCTCGGCCTCCCGGCGGCGGCGCGTGTCGAAGGCCGAGCGGATCCGCAGGGCCAGGTCGCGCGCCTCGGGGTCGGCCTCGACCGCCCGGATCTCGGCGGTCGACGCACCGGCGGTCAGCAGCCGCAGCAGCTGCAGGGCGGCGCTCGGGTCGGTGGGCATCGCGCTGATCCTAAGCAGGTCCGCCCCCGCGCCGTGGAACTGGCGCGGGGGCGGACGGTGACCGGTCAGCTCAGACGGACTCGCCCTTGGTGACGGTGGCCAGGTCGCGGTCCTTGGTCTCGCGGTAGGAGACGACGGCCACCACCGAGATCGCCGCGCAGATCGCGACGTAGATGGCGATCGGGGTGCCGCTGCCGTAGCTCTTGAGCAGCTTCACCGCGATGATCGGGGCGAGGCCGCCGGCGAGGATCGAGGCCAGCTGGTAGCCGATCGAGACGCCCGAGTAGCGCACCTTGGTGCCGAACAGCTCGGAGAAGAACGCCGACTGCGGGCCGTACATCGCACCGTGGAACAGCAGCCCGACGATGACGCCGATCACCGCGAGCGGGAAGCTCTTGGTGTTGAGCAGCGCGATGAACACGAAGCCCCACACGCCGACGCCGATGGCGCCGAAGAGGTAGACCGGCTTGCGGCCGATCCGGTCCGACAGGGCGCCCCACATCGGGATGGTGACGAAGTGGATGGCCGCGGCGATCAGGACGGCGTTGAGGGCGAAGGACTTGCCCAGGTCGAGCTGGGTCGTGACGTACGTCGTGATGACGATGGTGAAGATGTAGTAGCTGACGTTCTCGGCCATCCGGGCGCCCATCGCGGTGAGGATCTCGCGGGGGTAGGTGCGCAGCACGAGCAGGACCGGCATCTTGTCGATGACGCCGGCGGCGGCGCGGGCATCGGCGCGCTCGGTGGCCTGACGGAAGAGCGGGGACTCCTCGACCTGCAGGCGCACCCACAGCCCGACGATGACCAGCACGGCGGACAGCAGGAACGGGATCCGCCAGCCCCAGGCGAGGAACGACTCGTCGCTCTGGAAGACGGCGAGGAAGGCCAGCAGGCCGTTGGCGATCAGCTGGCCGGCCGGGGCGCCCGCCTGCGGCCACGAGGCCCAGAAGCCGCGGTGCTTCGGGTGGCCGTGCTCCGAGACGATGAGGACCGCGCCGCCCCACTCGCCGCCGAGCGCGAAGCCCTGGACGCAGCGCAGCACCGTCAGCAGCACCGGCGCGAGCACGCCGACCTGGGCGTGGCTGGGCAGCAGCCCGATCGCGAACGTCGCGACGCCCATCATCAGCAGCGAGACGATGAGCAGCTTCTTGCGGCCCAGCTTGTCGCCGAAGTGCCCGAAGACGAGGCCACCGAGCGGCCGGAAGACGAAGCCGATCCAGTACGTCGCGAACGACAGGAGCGTCGCCTGCAGCGGGTCGGTCGCGTTGGGGAAGAACACGTGCGGGAAGACGGCCGCGGCCGCGACGCCGTACAGGAAGAAGTCGTACCACTCGACGGTGGTGCCGACGAGGCTCGCGCCGACGATGCGGGCGATGGGTGACCTTCGCCGGGTGGTCTCCGGCGCGAGGGCGCTGGTCTGGGACATGAGCGTGCTCCTGGGAACGGGGTGGGACGCCCTGCCGGTGTGCCGGTGGGCCGGGTGGTGCGGTGCGATCCGGCGAGGTGACGCCGGCGGTGGTGCGGGGTGGTGCGGCTCAGCTCGCGGTCCAGCCGCCGTCCATCGCGAAGGACGAGCCGGTGATCGAGGCCGAGGAGGGCCCGCAGAGGAAGGCGACCAGGTCGGCGACCTCGGCCGGCTCGATCAGCCGCTTCACGGCGACCGGCTCGAGCAGCACCTGCTCGAGGACCTCGGACTCGGGGATGCCGTGCGCGGCGGCCTGGTCGGCGATCTGCTTCTCGACCAGGGGCGTGCGCACGTAGGCCGGGTTCACGCAGTTGCTGGTGACGCCGTGCGTGGCGCCCTCCAGGGCGATCACCTTGCTCAGGCCCTCGAGGCCGTGCTTGGCCGTGACGTACGCCGACTTGAACGGGCTGGCCCGCAGCCCGTGCGCGCTGGACACGTTGACGACCCGGCCCCAGCCGGCGTCGTACATGTGGGGGAGCACCTGGCGCACCAGGCGGAACGGGGACTGGAGCATCAGCCGCAGGATGAGGTCGAACCGCTCCGGCGGGAAGTCCTGGATCGGCGCGACGTGCTGGATGCCGGCGTTGTTGACCAGGACGTCGACGGCCGAGGGCAGGGCGGCGACCGCGTCGAGGTCGGACAGGTCGCACGGGGTGGGGACGATGTCGGTGCCGCGGGTCAGCGCGGCGAGGCCGGCCTCGTCCCGGTCGACCGCGATCACCCGGGCCCCGGCGGCGGCCAGGCGTACGGCGCACGCGGCGCCGATCCCGCTGGCGGCGCCGGTCACCATGGCCGTGCGGCCGGTGAGGTCGGTGTCGAAGGGGCGGGCGCCGGTGTCGGCAGGGGAGGACATGAGCCACGAGAGTAGGGCCGGCACCAGGGGCGGGGTGTGTGTGCGGGGCACACAGTTGCCCGGTCGGTCATGAGGGCCGGCCACAGGGCGACGGCCGGGGTCGGTGCGCCCGGCCCGGGAACGCAGAACGGCCGCCCCGGAGGGCGGCCGTTCTGTCATCTCGAGCGACCCCGACCGGGCTCGAACCGGCGACCTCCGCCGTGACAGGGCGGCGCGCTAACCAACTGCGCTACGGGGCCTTGGGTAAGACCTTTACTGCGTATCCCCAACGGGATTCGAACCCGTGCTACCGCCGTGAAAGGGCGGGGTCCTAGGCCGCTAGACGATGGGGACCTGGATCCGATGTCACTCGGAGGTCCCTCGCCGCCCAGCGAGCAGCAGCTCGGATCCGTCGAGGACACCGGAAGCATAGGCGAGAGCAGGCCCATTCTCCAAAGTGAGCCCGCCGCGGGCCTGTCGAGGCCCCGTTTCGTGCTCACGAGGGGGCGATCAGCGCCGAGCGCCGGCCGAAGTCGCCGGGCAGCCGGCACGACGTCGGTGGGCGGGGTCAGGCGGGACGGGCCCACTCCAGCAGGCGGTCGAGCTCCCAGGTGTTGACGATCCGCTCCAGCGGGACGCCGAGCCGCTCGGCGCGGGCGCAGCCGTAGATCTGGAAGTCGAGCTGCCCCGGCGCGTGGGCGTCGCTGTCGATCGAGAAGAGGCATCCGGCGTCGAGCGCCATCGCGACCAGCTCGTCGGGCGGGTCGCACCGCTCGGGCCGGGAGTTGATCTCGACCGCCACGTCGTGCTCGGCGCAGGCGGCGAAGACCGCCGCGGCGTCGAACGAGCTCTGGCCGCGGGTGCCGCGGTCGCCCTCGACGAGCCGGCCGGTGCAGTGGCCGAGCACGTTGGTGCGCGGGTCGGACACGGCGGCCACCATCCGCCGGGTCATCGGGGCGGACGCCATCTTGAGCTTGGAGTGCACCGAGGCGACCACCACGTCGAGCCGCGCGAGCATCTCGGGGGTCTGGTCGAGCTCGCCGTCGTCGAGGATGTCCACCTCGATCCCCCGGAGCAGCCGGAAGTCGGGGACGGCCTCGTTGATCGCCCCGATGACGCCGAGCTGCCTGGTCAGCCGCTCGACGGAGAGGCCGTTGGCCACCTTGAGCCGGGGGGAGTGGTCGGTCAGCACGAGGTAGTCGTGGCCGAGCTCGATCGCGGTGAGCACCATCTCCTGGATCGGTGACCCGCCGTCGGACCAGTCGGAGTGGCAGTGCAGGTCGCCGCGCAGGGCCGCCCGCACCGCCTCGCCGCCCTCGGTGAGCGGCTCGGCGGCCTGCTCCTCCAGGGAGGCGAGGTAGGTGGGCGTCCCGCCGGCCAGCGCCTCGCGGACCACGGCCTCGGTCGCCTTGCCGATGCCGGGCAGGTCGGCCAGCGTGCCGGCGTCGGCCCGGGAGCGCAGCTCCTGCGGGTCGGTGGCCTGCACCGTGGCGGCCGCCCCGCGGAACGCCTTGACCCGGTAGGTGCCGGCCCGGGAGCGCTCGAGCAGGAAGGCGATGCGGCGCAGGGCGTCAGCGGGCTCCCAGGTCATGACCGGAAACCTACGGCAGCCCGGCGACGGTGGGGGCATGGTGGACGGATGAAGGAGACCGAGGGCGAGCTCGCCTCGCTGCAGACGATGCTGGACGCCTCGCTGGCCGGTGCCACCGAGCACCTGCGCGCCATCGTGACCCCGGGTCGCACCCTGGACGCCCGCGAGCTGTGTGACCTGCTCACCGGCATGCGGACCCTCGCGGTGTCCACCGTGACCGCCACCGGCGAGCCCCGCGTCAGCGGCGTGGACGGCCACTTCTGGCACGGCCGGTGGGTGTTCACCACGAGCGGGTCGGCGGCCAAGGCGCGCCACCTGCGGGCCCGGCCGGCGGTGAGCGCGGCCCACCTGGTGGGCGACGACCTGGGCGTCTTCTGCCACGGTCGCGCGCAGTTCCTCACCGCCGAGGACCCCGACTGGGCGCCGATCGAGGCCCACCTCACCGCCCACTACGGCAGCTCGCCCACGACCTGGGACCCCGACATCGTCTACGTCCGGATCGCGCCACACTGGATGGTCGGCTACGCCGGGGACAAGGCGGCGCTGCTGGCCACGGCGCGCGGGGCGACGTCCGACTGAGGCGAACCTCCTTCATTCCCACTGATCTGGTCGGTTTTGTGGGGCGTCCGCATCATGACACCGATGCATTAGCACGCCTTTGGACATGTCAAACTTTGCGTTATGACCGATACCGCTGCCGACGCTGCCAGGACCGATCGTCCCCGGCGCGCACCGAAGGTGGGGGGCCAGGGCCAGTGGGCCCTCGGCGAGACCGAGCCGCTGAACGCCAACGAGCGGTTCAAGCAGGAGGACGACGCCCTCAACGTGCGTGCCCGCATCGAGGACGTCTACAGCAAGCAGGGGTTCGCCTCGATCAGCGGGGACGACCTGCACGGCCGGTTCCGCTGGTGGGGGCTCTACACCCAGCGCAAGCCCGGGATCGACGGCGGCAAGACCGCCTCGCTCGAGCCGCACGAGCTCGAGGACGAGTACTTCATGCTCCGCGTCCGGGTCGACGGCGGCGCCCTGACCACCGAGCAGACCGCGGGTCATCGGCGAGGTGTCCCGCGACTACGCCCGGGGCACCGCCGACATCACGGACCGGCAGAACATCCAGCTGCACTGGGTCCGGGTCGAGGACGTGCCCGCGATCTGGGAGCGGCTGGAGGGTGTCGGCCTGCTGACCACCGAGGCCTGCGGCGACTGCCCCCGCGTCATCCTCGGGTCGCCGGTCGCCGGCATCTCCCGGGACGAGCTGGTCGACCCGACGCCGGCGATCGAGGAGATCCAGCGTCGCTTCATCGGCGACCCGGCGTACTCGAACCTGCCGCGCAAGTTCAAGTCCGCGATCACGGGGATGCTCACCAACGACGTCGTGCACGAGATCAACGACATCTCGTTCGTCGGGGTCGAGCACCCCGAGCTCGGCCCCGGCTACGACCTGTGGGTCGGCGGCGGGCTCTCGACCAACCCGCGGCTGGCCGTCCGGCTCGGCGCGTTCGTGGCCGAGGACGCCGTGCCCGACGTGTGGGCCGGCGTGGTGTCCGTCTTCCGGGACTACGGCTACCGCCGGATGCGGCACAAGGCGCGGCTGAAGTTCCTGCTCGCCGACTGGGGCCCGGAGAAGTTCCGCGAGGTGCTCGAGACCGAGTACCTCAAGCACCCGCTGCCCGACGGGCCGCCGCCCGCCCCCTCCGAGGACCGCGGCGACCACATCGGCGTCCACGAGCAGAAGGACGGCCGCTGCTACGTCGGCGCCGCGCCCGTCGTGGGCCGCGTCTCCGGCGAGCTGCTGATCCAGCTCGCCGACACCGCCGAGGCGCACGGCTCGACGCGCGTGCGGCTGACCCCGCACCAGAAGCTGCTGGTCCTCGACGTCGAGCCGGACCGCACCGACTCCCTGGTGCACGGCCTGCGCGAGCTCGGGCTGGAGGCCGCACCGTCGGTCTTCCGCCGCCACACCATGGCCTGCACCGGCCTGGAGTACTGCAAGCTCGCCATCGTCGACACCAAGGCCACGGCGACCCGCACCGTCGCCCTGCTGGAGGAACGGCTCGCCGACATCATCGACGCGATCGACGTGCCCCTGTCGATCCACGTCAACGGCTGCCCCAACTCCTGCGCCCGCATCCAGGTCGCCGACATCGGGCTCAAGGGCCAGATCGTCACCGACGACGACGGCAACCAGGTCGAGGGGTTCCAGGTCCACCTGGGCGGAACGCTCGGCCTCGACGCCGGTTTCGGCCGCAAGGTCCGCGGCCTGAAGACGACCTCCGAGCAGGTGCCGGACTACATCGAGCGGGTGGTGCGCAACTTCGTGGGAGACCGCGAGCCGGGCGAGCGCTTCGCGACCTGGGCACTGCGAGCGGACGAGGAGCTGCTGGTATGACGACGACGATCCCCCTGATCGACACCGGTCACCTGCGCGGGCTGCCGGACGACGAGCGCGACGCGGTGATCGCCAGGGTCAGTGCGGCGCTCGAGGGCGCCTCGGCGAAGGACATCGCGGCCTGGGCGGTCCGCAGCTTCGGGCGCGACCTCATCGTCGCCGCCTCGATGCAGGACACGATCCTGCCGCACCTGTTCTCGGCCGAGCTGCCGGGCGTGGACGTGCTGTTCCTCGAGACCGGCTACCACTTCGCCGAGACGCTGCAGACCCGTGCGGTCGTCCAGCGCTCGCTGCCGGTGACCATCGTCGATGCGCTGCCCCGCCAGAGCGTCGCCGAGCAGGACGCCGAGTACGGCCCGCAGCTGCACGACCGCGACCCGAACCTCTGCTGCTTCCTGCGCAAGGTCGAGCCGCTGGCCCGCAGCCTCGAGGGCCGGGCCGCGTGGGTCACCGGCGTACGGCGGGTGGAGGCGCCCACCCGTGCCGCCACCCCCGTGGTCGTCTGGGACGACACGCACGACCTGGTCAAGGTCAACCCGCTCGTCGCCTGGAGCGACGAGGACGTCGAGGCCTACCAGGTCACGCACGACCTGCCACGCAATCCGCTGGTGGCACAGGGCTACCCATCGATCGGCTGCGCCCCGTGCACGCGCCGGGTGGCCCCGGGTGAGGACCCGAGGGCCGGACGCTGGTCGGGCAAGGACAAGACCGAATGCGGGATCCACACATGAGCACTGTTCTCCATGACGTGAGCACGACGAGACCGACGTGAGCACCGGCGTGCGCGCCGATGGCGTGACCGCGGCGGCTGCCCCCGGCGCGGCTGCCGGCCGGCTCCGGCTGGACCACCTGGACACGCTGGAGTCCGAGGCGATCCACATCTTCCGTGAGGTCGCCGCGGAGTTCGAGCGGCCGGTGCTGCTCTTCTCCGGCGGCAAGGACTCCGTGGTCATGCTGCACCTGGCCGCCAAGGCCTTCTGGCCGGCGCCGGTGCCCTTCACGCTGCTGCACGTCGACACCGGGCACAACTTCCCCGAGGTCCTGGACTACCGCGACCGCACGGTCGCCCGTCTCGGCGCCCGTCTCGAGGTCGCCCACGTGCAGGACTACATCGACGACGGCCGCCTCAACGAGCGGACCGACGGCACGCGCAACCCGCTGCAGACCCAGCCGCTGCTCGACGCGATCGTGGACCACCGGTTCGACGCCGTCTTCGGCGGTGCCCGGCGCGACGAGGAGAAGGCCCGGGCCAAGGAGCGGATCTTCTCCCTGCGCGACGAGTTCGGCGCCTGGGACCCGCGCAACCAGCGGCCCGAGCTGTGGAACCTCTACAACGGCAAGCACCGACCCGGTGAGCACGTGCGGGTCTTCCCGCTGTCGAACTGGACCGAGCTGGACGTGTGGCGCTACGTCGCCCGCGAGCAGATCGAGCTGCCCGAGCTCTACTACGCCCACGAGCGCGAGGTGTTCCAGCGCGACGGGATGTGGCTGGCCGTCGGGCCGTGGTCCCAGCCGCGCGAGCACGAGACCGTGGTGACCAGGCTGGTGCGCTACCGCACCGTCGGCGACATGTCCTGCACCGGCGCCGTCGAGTCCGACGCCACGTCGGTGGACGACGTCGTGGTGGAGGTGGCCGCGACCCGGCTCACCGAGCGCGGCGCGACCCGCGCCGACGACCGCATCTCGGAGGCCGCCATGGAGGACCGCAAGAAGGAAGGCTACTTCTGATGGGCGCACCCACGCTGCTCCGCCTCGCCACCGCGGGGTCGGTCGACGACGGCAAGTCGACCCTCGTCGGCCGGCTGCTGCACGACTCCAAGTCGGTGCTGGCCGACCAGCTCGACGCCGTCGAGCGGGTCTCGCGCGACCGCGGACTGGCCCACGCCGACCTGGCGCTGCTCACCGACGGCCTGCGCGCCGAGCGCGAGCAGGGCATCACGATCGACGTCGCCTACCGCTACTTCGCCACGGCCGACCGCTCCTTCATCCTGGCCGACTGCCCCGGGCACGTGCAGTACACCCGGAACACCGTGACCGGCGCCTCGACCGCCGACGCCGTCGTGCTGCTGGTGGACGCCCGCAAGGGTGTCCTCGAGCAGACCCGTCGCCACCTGGCCGTGGCCGCCCTGCTGCGGGTGCCGCACGTCGTCGTCGCCGTCAACAAGATCGACCTCGTCGACTTCGACGCCGCCGTCTACGAGCGCGTCTCGGCCGACCTCGCCGGCGTCGCCGCGGACCTGGGGCTGCCCGACCTGCGCACCGTGCCGGTGTCGGCCCTGGAGGGCGACAACGTCGTCGACCGCTCGGCGCGCACCGACTGGTATGACGGCCCGAGCCTCCTCGAGGTGCTGGAAACCCTTCCCGTTGCTGAGGATCCGGAGTCCGAGGCGTTCCGGTTCCCGGTGCAGCTGACCCTGCGGCCGCAGGAGGCGGCGCGGGACGAGGCCCACCGCGAGTACCGCGGCTACGCCGGGCAGATCGCCTCCGGCGTGGTCCGGGTCGGCGACGAGGTGGTCGTGCTGCCCAGCGGGCGGCGCACCACCGTGGCCGGCATCGACACCGCGAACGGCGAGCTGACCGAGGCCTTTGCGCCGATGTCGGTCGCGCTGCGGCTGACCGACGACATCGACGTGGCCCGGGGCGACCTGATCGCCGCGGCGGCGCAGGCGCCCGAGCCGACCCGGGACCTGGTCGCCACCGTCTGCTGGCTCTCCGACGTGCCGCTGAGCCGCAAGAGCCGGCTGCTGCTGAAGCACACGACCCGCACCACGCGCGCCATCGTCAGTGCCGTCGACGGCGTGCTCGACCTGGACCAGGTGCAGATCGTGCCCGGAGACGACTTGGCGCTCAACGACATCGGTCGCCTGCGGCTGCGCACGGCCGAGCCGATCGTCGCCGAGCCGTACGCCCGGCACCGCCGCACCGGGGCGTTCCTGCTGATCGACTCCCAGAGCGGTCAGACGCTGGCGGCTGGCATGATCGGTGACCCGCTCGCCGGTGAGGCCGAGCACGCCGACGACTGGGACATCTGAGAGGGGCGGCATGCACGGGCTCCTGCTGCTGTCGCACGGCAGCCGTGACCCGCGCGCGGCCGAGGTCGTCGACGCCCTCGTGGTCGCGGTGTCCGAACGCTCGGGGCTGCCGGTGCGCGCCTGCCACCTCGACTTCACCGACCCCACCCCCGACGTGGCGCTGCGCCGGCTGGCGGCCGACGGCTTCGGGTCGGTGCGCGTGCTGCCGCTGCTGTTCACCCCCGGCTACCACGTCACCCACGACGTGCCCGGGGCCGTCGAGGCCAGTGGTGTCGCGGGGCGGCTGGACGTCAGCGTCGCTCCCGCCCTCGTCGGCGACGAGCCGCAGGCACGGGCGTTGCTGCTGCGAGCCCTCGACGCCCGGCTGGACGAAGCCTGCCCCGGCCGTCCCGACGCCCTGGTCCTCGCCTCCGCCGGGTCCGGCTCGGCGCGGGCGCGCGCGGCCGCCGAGGGGATCGCCCGCGACCTCGGCGCCGCACGCGGCGTACCGGCCGTGGCGGCCTTCGCCTCCGCCGCAGCACCCTCCCCGGCCGACGCCCTGCGGTCGCTGCGCGGCCGCGGCGCACGCAGCCCCGCGGTCGCGTCGCTGTTCGTGGCGCCGGGCCGCCTGCCCGACAGCGTCGCCGCGGCGGCCGGCGACGTGCCGGTGGCCGCTCCCGCTGAGCACCGCCACCGCCTTCGTCGAGCTGCTCCTGCTGCGCGCCGGCGAGCCCGCCATCGCGCGGTGACCGCACCCGTGGGTCGTGACGTCCCGGTGCTGCGCTGCGCCACCTTCGCCGAGCTGAGCACCGTCGAGCTCTACCGGCTGCTCCAGCTGCGGTGCGAGGTCTTCATCGTCGAGCAGGGGTCGCCGTACCCCGACGTGGACGGGCGCGACACCGAACCGGGCACCCGCCACCTGTGGCTGCAGGACGGCGACGAGGTCCTCGCCGCGTTGCGGGTGCTCGAGGACGGTGCCGACCGGTCGATCGGCCGGGTCGTCACCGCCCGCACCGCGCGGGGGCGTGGCCTCTCGACCCGGCTGATGCGGGAGGCGATCGGCCTCTGCGCCGGGCGCACCATCCACCTCGGCGCCCAGACCCAGCTCGAGTCCTGGTACGCCGGCTTCGGGTTCGTGCGCTCCGGCGACGACTACGACGAGGACGGCGTCATGCACCTGCCCATGCGACGGGACGCGGTGGGCGTGCCGGACGGCGCTGCGGCAGACTGGCGGGCATGACCCCTTACATCGCTGCGGAGAACCGCTACGACAGCATGCAGTACCGCTTCACCGGCTCGAGCGGGCTCAAGCTCCCCGTCATCTCGCTCGGGCTGTGGCAGAACTTCGGCGACGACAAGCCGGCCGAGACCCAGCGTGCGGTGGTGCGCCGGGCCTTCGACCGGGGTGTGACCCACTTCGACCTGGCCAACAACTACGGACCCCCCTACGGCCAGGCGGAGGTCAACTTCGGCACCTTCCTCAAGCAGGACCTCGCGCCGTACCGCGACGAGATCATCATCTCGACCAAGGCCGGCTGGGACATGTGGCCCGGTCCCTATGGCCAGGGCGGCGGTTCGCGCAAGTACGTGCTCGCCTCGCTCGACCAGTCGCTGTCGCGGATGGGCCTCGACTACGTCGACATCTTCTACAGCCACCGGTTCGACCCCGAGACCCCGATCGCCGAGACGATGATGGCGCTCGACCACGCGGTGCGCTCGGGCAAGGCCCTGTACGCCGGCATCTCGTCGTACTCGGCCAAGAAGACCGCCGAGGCCGCGTCGATCGCGCGCGAGCTCGGGACGCCGCTGCTGATCCACCAGCCGTCGTACTCGATGCTCAACCGCTGGATCGAGAAGGACCTCCTCGACGAGCTCGAGACCCAGGGCATGGGCTGCATCGTCTTCACCGCGCTGGCCCAGGGGCTGCTCACCGACCGCTACCTCAACGGCGTGCCGGCGGACTCCCGCGCGGCCAGGGGAGGGTCGCTGGAGGCCTCGCACCTGGAGGAGAACGTGCTGCGGCACGTCCGGTCCCTCAACGAGATCGCGCAGGCCCGCGGCCAGAAGCTGGCCCAGATGGCGCTGGCGTGGGCGCTGCGCGACCCCCGGGTGACCTCGGCCGTCATCGGCGCCTCGAGCGTGGAGCAGCTCGACATCAACCTCGACGCGATGAACCAGATGGACTTCACCGCGGACGAGCTCGAGGCGATCGACAAGGACGCCGTGGACGCGGGCATCAACCTGTGGGCCGGTGTGACCGAGGACTGAGGCGGTCAGCGGGTCAGCCGGAACACCGGGTGGTCCGCGTCGGCCGGGAGCTTGGCGAAGTAGCCGTTGACCTCCCGGCCGGCCTTGGCCCGGTAGGCCGCGATGATGTCCGACCGCTCGTCGACCGGAACCTCCTCGGCGCGGTACGTCGTGAGGTCGCCCTTCTGGCCGAGCCGCAGCGCGCCGGCCGCGCGCACGTTGCGCACCCACTCCGCCTCGCCCCGGGTCGAGACGACGTACAGCGTGCCGTCGTGCTCGATCGGGATCACCGGAACGTGTTGCGGCGCACCGGTCTTGCGCCCGGCGACCTCCAGGGTGTGGACACCCCACATCGCGGTGCGCATGGCCAGCTTGTTGAAGACCTTGACGGTCAGGGCCGGCGGCTTGAGGTAGCTCATGGGCACATCGTGGCACGCCCGCCGGCGCACCGGGTGGGACTTCTCACGTCGGGCCCGGTGGGGGAATGCGACCGTTCCCGCCGGGCTTGGACCTGGACGTGAGCATCCTCTTCGAGCCCATCACCCTCCGCGACGTCACGGTCCGCAACCGGATCTGGATGGCCGCGATGTGCCAGTACTCCGCCGCCGCCGAGGGGCCCGACACGGGTGCCCCGACGCCCTGGCACGCCACCCACCTGCACTCGCGTGCGGTCGGCGGCGTCGGCGCCGTCATCGTCGAGGCCACGGCCGTCAGCGCCGAGGGCCGGATCAGCCCCCACGACCTCGGCCTCTGGAACGACCGGCAGCGCGAGGCCTTCGCGCCGATCACGGCCCAGGTCGCGTCCGCCGGTGCCACCCCCGGCATCCAGCTGGCGCACGCCGGCCGCAAGGCGTCCACGTACCCGCCGTTCGTGCCCGAGCGCGGCTCGGTCCCGGTCGGCGCCGGCGGCTGGCCGACGCTCGCCCCGAGCGCGGTGCCGTTCGCCGACTACGCGGTGCCGGCGGAGATGACCCCGGCCGACATCGACGGCGTGGTCGCCGACTTCGCCGCCTCCGCCCGCCGGGCGCTCGAGGCCGGCTTCGAGATCGTCGAGCTGCACGCGGCGCACGGCTACCTGCTGCACCAGTTCCTGTCGCCCGCGTCCAACCAGCGCACCGACGAGTACGGCGGGTCGTTCGAGAACCGCACCCGGCTGCCGCTGGCCGTCGTCGACGCCGTGCGCGAGGTGTGGCCGGAGCGGCTGCCGCTGCTGGTGCGCATCTCGGCCACCGACTGGCTGCCCGAGGGTGAGGGCTGGGACGCCGACCAGAGCGTCGAGCTGTCCCGCCTGCTGACCGGCCGCGGCGTCGACCTGGTCGACGTCTCCACCGGGGGCCTGGCCCCCGGCGTGAGCATCCCCGTCGGCCCCGGCTACCAGGTGCCGTTCGCGGCGCGGGTGCGCCACGAGGCGGGCATGGCGACCGGCGCGGTCGGCATGATCACCGAGCCCAAGCAGGCCCAGGACATCCTCGCCACGGGCGAGGCCGACGTCGTCCTCCTCGCCCGCGCCCTGCTGCGCGACCCCTACTGGGCGCTGCACGCCGCCCAGCAGCTCGAGGTGGAGCCGGCGTCCACCCCGTGGCCGCCGCAGTACCTGCGCGCCCTCTGAGCGCTCCGAGCGCTCGGAGCGACCGGCGCGGGCTCCGGTACGGCCCGGGACGCGCGCCCTAGGGTGGGCGTCGTGCTGACCCCCCTGCCCGACGGCGTCGCCGCCCGCGCCCACCGAGCCACCGAGCCGCTGCACGCGATGGTCTACTTCGCGCCCGAGACCGAGGCCCACCTCACCGCGGCCGGGCTGCGGCCGGGCCGGATGTGCTACTTCGCCGCGCGCTCGGCGGCGATGGGTGCCGTCTCGCCCGGGGTGACCGCCGCGACGTTCTACAACTTCAACCCCGAGCTGGTCGCCCGGCACCTGCCCCGCGCGTGGGCCCTGGCCACGCCGGCCGCGGTGGTGGCCGCCCGCTACGCGGCGGCGGACGAGGTGATGGTGCGGCTGCTCGGCCCCTCGGTGCTGGAGTCGGGCGACGTCGCCGAGGCCGCCGACCTGGCCCGCGAGGCGACCGTGGGCCTCGACCCCGCCGGCCGCCCGCTGTATGCCGGCCTGGCCGACCTCGCCTGGCCCGAGGCGCCACACCTGGTCCTCTTCCACGCCGTCTCGCTGCTGCGCGAGCACCGCGGGGACGGCCACATCGCCGCCCTGCAGGGCGCCGGCCTGAGCGGCATCGAGGCGATCGTCACGCACACCGCCACCGGCCGGGGGTTCACCGAGCCGGCGGCCAAGACGCTGCGCGGGTGGTCGGAGGAGCAGTGGGACGGCGCCGTACGTGACCTGCAGGACGCCGGGCTGCTCGACGAGCAGGGGCTCACGGCCGCGGGCCGTGAGCTGAGGCAGTCGATCGAGGCCGCCACCGACGCGATGGCCTCGGCGCCGTGGGCGCGGCTCGGCCCGGAGCGCACGCAGCGGCTGACCGAGATCGCCGGCGGCCTGTCCCGCACGGTCAAGGCTCGTGGAGCGTTCCCGGACAACGTGTTCGCCGCGGGCGCGGCCCAGGCGGCCGGCTGACCGCCCCGGACCCGGTCCACGGGCTGACGTACCGTGAGTCATGGCCCGATGGTGGCGCTGGCTCGTGGTCCTGGTTGCTGTCGGGATGCTGCTCGCCACGCCGCCGGTGCTCGGCCTGCTGCCCGGGCGCGCGGCCGCCATCCCGGCCGCGGAGCTGCTGGCCCGGATCGGGCGGTCGGCCGGAACGCCGTACTCGGGGTACGCGTCCGCCACGGGCGGCCTCAGCATCCCGGTGACCGGCGAGCTCGACTCGGTGACCCGGCTGCTCGGGGGCCCCACCCGGCTGCGGGTGTGGTGGCGCAGCGCCTCGGACTGGCGGGTGGACAGCCTCGCCACCACTGGTGAGAGCGGGGCGCACCGCACCCCGACGGGGCTGTGGACCTGGGACTACGAGAACAACCTCGCGACCCTCGACGAGGGCCTGCTGGACCAGGCCGCGCGGCTGCCGGTGGCGGCCGACCTGCTGCCCCCTGGCCTGGCCCGGCGGATGCTGAGTGACGCCACGGCCGCCGAGGTGTCGCCCCTGCCGTCGCGCCGGGTCGCCGGCAGGGACACCCAGGGGCTGCGGCTGCGGCCGGCCGACCGTCGGACGACCATCGGCCACGTCGACGTGTGGGCCGACGCGCGGTCCGCGGTCCCGTTGCGGGTGGACGTGGTCGCGGTGGGCGCGGCCGTCCCGGCGATGACGTCGCAGTTCACCGACTTCAGCACGGACCTGCCGGCGCGGTCGGTGACCGCGTTCGCACCGCCCGCCTCGGCGCGCGTCCGCGATCGGGCCGTGCCGGACCTCGTGGCGTTCATCTCCCGCTTCGGGGGCGTCGTGCCGCCGGTGACGCTGGTGGGGCTGCCGCGCAACGACCGGCTGCGGCCGTACGGGGCGGTCGGGGTCTACGGCCGGGGCCTGACCGAGGTGGTCGCCGTCCCGCTGCCCGGCGGACAGGCGCGCGAGCTGCGGCGCCGGCTCGCGACCGCCCCCGGGGTGAGCACCACCGGGGTCGGCGTGGCCCTGACCGTCGGCCCGCTCGGCCTGCTGCTGACCACGGCGGACCCGATCGGCGACGCGTGGCTGCTCACCGGCACGGTCACGCGGGCGACCCTGACCGCGGCGGCGACCGAGCTGCGCCGTAGCTCAGGCGCGCTCCGATGATCCGGACGTGGGGGCTGACCAAGCGGTTCGGCGCGCTCACCGCGGTCGACCGGGTGGACCTCGACGTGCGCCGCGGTGACATCTACGGCTTCCTCGGCGCCAACGGCTCCGGGAAGACCACCACGGTGCGGATGCTGCTCGGGCTGGTGCTGGCGACGTCGGGCACGATCGAGCTGCTCGGGCGGCCCATGCCCCGGGACGCCCATGAGGTGCTGCGGTCGGTCGGCGCGCTGGTCGAGGGGCCGGCGGCGTACGGGCACCTGAGCGGGCGCACCAACCTGCGGCTGCTGGACGCGAGTGGCCCCGGTACGGGAGGGGCGGCCGCCCGCCGCCGCAGGGTCGACGAGGCGCTGGAGCAGGTCGGCCTCGGCGGCGTGGGCAGCCGGCCGGTCAGGGCGTACTCGCTCGGGATGCGCCAGCGGCTCGGTCTGGCGGCTGCGCTGCTGCGCCAGCCTGAGCTGCTCGTGCTGGACGAGCCGACGAACGGCCTTGACCCGCAAGGCATCCGCGAGGTGCGGGAGCTGCTCGAGGTGCTGCACGCACGCGGTACGACGATCTTCCTGTCCAGCCACCTGCTGGCCGAGGTCGAGCAGCTGTGCACGCGCATCGGCGTGCTCGACCTCGGCCGGCTGGTGCTGCAGGAGCAGCTGGAGACGCTGCAGGCCCCCACCGGCCGGACGGTCGTGCGCACCCCCGACGCCGCCGCGGTCGTCGCGCTGCTCGACGGCGGCGTCGAGGCGCGCGACGGTGACCGGCTGGTGATCCGGGCCACCGACACGGCCGACCTCAACGCCAGGCTGGTCGCGACCGGCATCCGGGTGCACGAGCTCGGCCCCGAGCGGCGCTCGCTGGAGGAGGTCGTGCACGAGCGCACCGGCGCGGCCGGGGACCGGGTGGACCGGCCGTGATGCGGGTGGAGCTGGCCAAGCTGTTCCGCCGCCCGCGGACGTGGCTGACGATCCTGCTGCTGAACGCGCTGCCCACCCTCGTGGCGGTGCTCGTCTCGGTGACCGGGATCAGCGCCCCGCCCGGCCAGGGACCGGCGTTCCTCTCGGCGGTGCTGGCCAACGGGTCGCTGTTCGCGGTGGCGGCGCTGGCGATCGTGCTGCCGCTGTTCCTGCCGGTGGCGGTCGCGGTCGTCGCCGGCGACTCGATCGCGGGCGAGGCGCAGGCGGGCACGCTGCGCTACCTGCTGGTCCGCCCGGTCGGGCGGACCCGGCTGCTGGTCGCCAAGCTCGTCGCGACGCTCGTCTTCGTCCTGGCCGCCGTGCTCTCCGTGGCGGTGGTGGGGTTCGGGGTCGGACGGCTGCTGCTCGGCTCGCAGCCGATCTCGCAGGCGATCGTCAGCGTCTCGGGGACGTCGCTCACGCCGGGCCAGATCGCGTGGCGGGTCGTCCTGGCGGTGGGCTACATGGCGTTCTCGATGCTGGGCGTGGCGGCGATGGCCGTGCTGCTGTCGACGCTGAGCGACTCACCGCTGACGGCGAGCCTGGGCGCGCTGGCGTTCCTCGTCGCGTCCTCGCTGCTGCTGACGATCGACGCCGCCCAGGCACTGCAGCCGTACCTGCCCACCCGGTACTGGCTCTCGTTCGTGGACCTGTTCCGCGACCCGATCCTCTGGTCGGAGGTCGAGCGCGGCGTCGCCCTCCAGGCGGTGTACGTCGTCGTGCTGCTCGGCGCCGCGTGGGCCAGCTTCACCACCAAGGACATCACCAGCTGAGGCGGGGCGGCGGCTGACGCGGTCATCGGGTGAGCCGGTCGCAGTCGGCGACGCCGAGCGTGCGGGTCGGCCCGGCGCCCAGCTCGGCACTGACCATGCCCTGCACCACCGGGTCGCCCGGCAGGCCGCCGTGGCGCACCTGCGACCCGGCGCAGACGCCCTGCACGGTGAGGTTCAGCGCGCCCGCGAGCCGGGCCGAGTCCGGCGGGAGCACCACGTCGTCCAGCGTGGTCCAGATGGAGACGACCGGGGGACCGCCCGCGGTGTCCGTGCGGTCGAGCTCGCCCAGCAACGGGCTGGTGGGGAGCAGCTGACGGCAGGCGACGGGGCACGCGCCGGCGAAGAGCGTGCCGATCTCGGCGACCTCGGTGCCGTGGTGCGGCGAGCCGAGCGTGACCAGGCGCCGGGCCTGCTCCCGCCCGTCGAGCTCCTGCACCCAGTAGCGGGCGGCCACCCCGCCGGCGGAGTAGCCGACCACGTCGACCGAGGGGGCGCCGGTGCGGGAGCGCGCCGTGGTCGCGGCCGCGCCCACCGCGCGGGCCTGGTCCCGCAGGTCGCCGAGCCCGTTGTCGGGCACGCGGACGATCGTGACGTCCTTGCCCCGGGCCCGCAGCGCGGCGGCCATCAGCGCCAGCTCGGACACCGACCCGCCGTACCCGGGCACCAGCAGCACCGGACCGGGCCGGTCCTGGGGCACCGGCGCGGTGGCCTCCCCGGGGGCCCCGGCACCCGCCGCCCGGTGCAGGACCAGGGTGACCAGCGCCACGAGCAGCGCCGCGGCCAGCCCGGCCACGGCGAGGACCAGCCGCCGGCGGGCGGGAGCCAGCGCGGACAGCACGGGTCCAGTCTCCCTCACGGCGAGCGGCCGGGACTTGCCCGCGCGGCCTCCGAGCGGGTAGGCATCCTGTTGTGCCCCCTGCCGACTGGTTCCTCGACGCGACCGAGCGGGGCAACCCCTGGACCCGGCTGGACTCGCGGCACCCGGACCGTCTGGCCTGGACGAGCGGCAACCGGGTGCGGGCGCTCGTCCACGGTGCCGACTACTTCGCCGAGCTGCTGGTCGCCCTGCAGGGGCTGCGCGCCGGCGACCTGGTGCTGTTCGCCGGGTGGCGGATGGACGCCGACCAGCGGCTCGGCCCGGGGGCGGACACCGGCGTCGCCGACGTCCTGGCCCGCGCGGCCCGCCGCGGCGTGGACGTCCGCGGCCTGCTCTGGCGCTCGCAGCCCGCGGCGCTGCAGTTCTCGGCCGAGCAGAACGCCGTCGCGGCCCGGACGATCGAGGCGGCCGGCGGGCAGTGCCTGCTGGACATGCGGGTGCGGCCCAACGGCTCGCACCACCAGAAGTTCTTCGTGCTGCGCCATCGCGGCCGTCCCGAGCTCGACGTCGCGTTCCTCGGCGGGATCGACGTGTGCCGCAGCCGCGGCGACGACGTGGCCCACTCGGGGGACCCGCAGGCGCAGCCGATGGCGGCGGAGTACGGGCCCACCCCGGCCTGGCACGACATCCAGCTGGCGGTCACCGGACCGGCCGTCGGCGACGTGGAGATGGTCTTCCGCGAGCGGTGGGACGACCCGACGGCGCTGACCCGCAGCCCGGTCCGGCGCCTGAACGACCGGCGACGCGGGCCCCGCACCGTCCGGACGAACCTGCCGCCGCAGTCACCCGACCCGGCGCCGGCCGGCACGCACGCCGTGCAGCTGCTGCGGACCTACCCGCGGCTGCGCAGTGGCTACGCCTTCGCGCCCGAGGGTGAGCGCAGCGTCGCCCGCGGCTACGAGAAGGTGCTGCAGGCGGCCCGCGACCTCATCTACGTCGAGGACCAGTACCTCTGGTCCAGCGAGGTGGCCGCGCCGTTCGCCCAGGCGCTGCGCGACAACCCCAGGCTGCAGCTGGTCGCCGTGCTGCCGCACGTCCCCGACCGCGGCGGTCGGCACTCGCTCGCCCCGAACGCCGTGGGGCGCGAGCGGGCGGTGCGCGCGCTGCGGGCGGCCGGCGGTGACCGGGTGATGCTCTACGGGCTCGAGAACCTCGCGGGCACAGCGGTCTACGTGCACGCGAAGGTCTGCATCGTCGACGACCTCTGGGCCTCGGTGGGCTCGGACAACCTCAACCGCAGGTCGTGGACGTACGACTCCGAGCTGACCGCGGCGGTCTGGGACGAGAGCACGGACGGCGCCTCACCGTTCGCGGTCGCGCTGCGCCGCCGGCTGGCGGTCGAGCACCTCGGACTGGACGAGGAGCAGGGCGAGGCGCTGGACGACCCGCGGGTCATGGTCCGGGCGTTCGCCGCGTCGGCCGCCCGGTTGCAGGCGTGGCACGACAGTGGGCGGCGCGGGCCGCGTCCGGCCGGCCGGCTGCGGCCGATCGTCACGCCGCGGCTGTCACCACTCGACCGGGCCTGGGGCGGGCGCCTGTACGACGTCCTCTACGACCCCGACGGCCGACGCCGGGAGAGTGACCGCCGGGCGAACGCGCCTCGGGTGAGGGCCCACCGCGAGCGGGCGCACGGCGAGAGGGTGCCCCGGCGGCGGCGTCCGGGGCGCAGCACCAGCTGAGCGAGGCGACGGGCGCACCCCGGGTGCCCGCCCACGCGCCGCCGGCCGTCCGTCCTCAGAGCGGGACGACGGCTCCTGACTCCGCGCTGCGCTCGGCGGCCTCGATCACCTCGAGGGCGCGCACGGCGTCGGCCGGGTCGACGGGCACGTCCCGCTCGCCACGGACGGCGGCCGCGAAGGCCGGGTAGTAGCTGTCCCAGCGGCCGCGCTCGCTCGGCACGACCTCCCTGCTGTCCCCGCGCTGGATCCACCCCCAGTCGGCCTCGTCCTCGGCGCCCCAGGTGTCCGGTTCGCCCGCGGGAGAACGACCCTCGATCAGGTGCCGCTCCTGGCAGTCCATCGCCGGCACGACGTACGAGCCCTCGGTGCCACTCACCCGCAGGCGCGGCGCCGGGGCGCCCTCCCGCCAGTCACCGCTGAGATGGCTCCGCGTGCCGCTTCGATGGTGCAGGGAGAGGAAGAAGCCGGTGGGCTCGTCCGCCGTGTGACGCATCTCGGCATGGACGGACGTGGCCGGCCCGAAGAGCAGCAGCGCCTGGTCGACCAGGTGGCTGCCGAAGTCGCGCAGGATCCCCCCGCCTGCCGGCGGCGGTCCGCTCGTCGGCTCGAACCGCTCGAACGCCGACTCGAACCGCTGGATCTCGCCGAGTCGACCCCGCGCGATGAGCTGCTGCAGGGTGAGGAGGTCGGAGTCCCAGCGGCGGTTCTGGTAGACGCTCAGCGCGACACCCGCGGTCTCCGCCTCGGCGATCACCTCGCGGGCGTCGGCCGAGGTGAGCGCGAACGGCTTGTCGCACACCACCGCCATGCCGAGCCCGATGGCCTGCAGGGCCACGGGGGCGTGGGTGTGCGCCGGCGTCGAGATGGCGACGGCCGAGACCCCGTCCGCCGCGAGGGCCTCGAGGCTGTCGTAGGCGCGGACGCCGGGGTGCTCCCGCGCCAGCTCGGCCCGGCGTGCTGCCGAGGTGGTCACCACCCCGGCGAAGTCGCAGCCGGGCGCGCTGGCCAGCAGGGGGGCGTGGAAGTACCGCCCGCCGAAGCCGTAGCCGACGAGTCCGATGCGCACCTGCTCTGCCGTCATGGGCCGATCGTAGGGCGAGCGGCCGGGACGGGGGGCCGCATCAGGCGTCGACCAGCTCCGGCTCGCGGTCCGGTGCCGTCGCGGCCTGCCGGGCCCGCAGGGTGGGCGCCGCGCACGTGGCGACGGCCGTGGCCAGCACCCCCGCGCCCACGGTGACGGCGAACGCCGGGGTGTGCCCGCCCCAGTCGGCCAGGCGCCCGGCGACGGCGGACCCGATGGCGTAGCCCAGGCCGGTGGTCGCGGCCAGGGCCGTCATCGCGCCACCGGTGCGCTGCACGGGGGTGATCCGCTCGGCGAGGGTGAAGACGCTGATCATGTACGGCGCGACGGCCAGGCCCAGGACCAGCAGCGCCACGGCGAGGACGCCGAGGGAGTCGACCAGCAGCAGGGGCAGGGAGAGCACCAGCAACAGGGCGGCGAACAGGCGCATCCGGCGCTCGTAGCCGAAGGAGGACGGGAGGGCGGTCACGGCCAGGCCGGCGATCACGCTGCCGACCCCGAGGAGCGCGTGCAGCAACCCGGTCATCCCGGGCACGCCGGCTGCGGTGGCCAGCACCGAGGTCGCGGTCTGGACGGAGCCGAACACGACCCCGATGGCCAGCTGGGCCACCGCCAGGATGGTCAGGGTCGGGGTGAGCAGCCGGCCCGCGACGAGCTGCTGCGCGCCGTGCAGCCGCCGGGTCAGCTCGGCGCTCTCGTGCACGGCGAAGAGGCTGCCGAAGACCGCCAGGACGACGGCGGCCACGACCAGCGCCGCGCCCGGGGCCACCACGGCCGCGAGGCCACCGACGAGGGCCGGGCCGAGGACGAACGACGCCTCATCGGCGGCGCCCTCGTAGGAGAACGCCGCGTCGACGAGGCGACGCTGGTCGCGGCCCGCGTCCTGGGTGATCGGCCTCCAGCGGACCCGGGCCAGGGGCCCGACCTGGGGCAGCACCAGGCCGGTGACCGCGGCCGCGCCGGCCTGGACCGGCCACGGCGTACCGGCGGTGGACAGGGACACCAGGGTGACCAACCCGGCCGCGCCGGCCAGCGACTGGACGAGGACCACGCGGCGCTGGCCGACCCGGTCGGCCAGGTTGCCGGCCACCGGCGCGCCGACCGCGTTGGCGACGGCCAGGGCCCCGGCCGACGCGCCACCCGCGCCGTAGCTGCCGGTCGCGCCGGAGACCAGCAGCAGCGTGCCGAGCTGGCTCATCGCCAGCGGCAGTCGGCCGAGGAAGGCGACCAGGACGTAGAGGGGGCCGGCGAGCGCGAAGAGCCGGCGGTAGGACGTCGAGGGGTGACACGGATCTGCTCCCAGGGCTGCACGAATCGCGCGTCTTCCCACCCAACAGACGCGCACGGAGCCCTTTGCGTGGCCCAGTCTACCGGCAGCGGGGGAGGACGGCCGACCGTGGCGGCGTGGTCGGAGGGCCGCACCCGCCGGGACCGAACCGTCGCGGCTCTCCGCATATCGGCGAAAACCGCCGCAACTCGGCGCTAACCTCCTCTACATCCACCCCATCAGCAGGAAAGCACCTCCATCGCCATGCGCCGCATTCTCATCGCCACCTCCCTCGCCACCGTTCTCGGCGCCTCGTTCCTCGGCCTGTCCTCCGCCCCCGCCGACGCCGCGGCTCCGATCACCGCCAAGGCCCTGCTGACACGGGTGTCCACGGCGGCCGAGACCACCGGCGGGTACAACCGGGCGGCGTGGAAGCACTGGGTCGACGCCGACCACGACCGGTGCGACACCCGCAAGGAGGTGCTGATCGCGGAGTCCACCGTCACGGCGCGGGTGAGCTCGTCCTGCGCGGTGTACGGCCGCTGGTACTCCTACTACGACGGCCGGACCTGGACGAGGGCCAGCGACGTCGACATCGACCACGTGGTCCCGTTGGCGGAGGCGTGGCGCTCGGGTGCGAAGTCGCAGCGGTGGAGTGCCGGCCGGCGCCAGGCCTACGCCAACGACCTCGGCCTCGTCTGGTCGCTGCAGGCCGTCACCGACAACGTGAACTCCTCCAAGGGAGACCGGGACCCGGCGCACTGGCTGCCTCCGCGCGCTGCCGCCCGGTGTGCCTACGCCGTGCGGTGGACCGCGATCAAGTACCGCTGGCACCTGTCGATGGACAGGGCCGAGAAGGCGGCCGTGGGTCGGATCCTGAGCGGCTCCTGCGGCGCGACGAGGGTGACGCCACCGCGCCGCGCGTTCTGACGACGGGGCTCGCCGCGGGTTCACGACGTGGCGATGGTGACGTCGAGCTGAGCGTGGTTGGGGCCGTTTGATGCGTTCTGCCGCTGGCGGCATGGCGGGTCAGTAGTCTCGGCGCGGAGCGTGCGGCCGGGCTGGTTCGACGGTGGGGACACGCTCCATCCGTCGGCGGCCTCGAGGCTGCCCCACCCCCTTGGAGCACCCATGTCCCGCACGTCGACCCGGGTCGTGCGCGGCCGTCGCGACCGCCGTCGTCATGGTCGTCCCTGTCGTCGCTGCCTCCTCGGCTGTCGCGGCCACCGGGACGGCGCCGCGGTCCACGGCGGCGGTGGAGCTGGGCGAGGGGCTGGCAGACGTGGCCGCCTTCTCGCCGACGACACGGGGGTCGACGGCCGGTCGCTGCGGCACGATGCGTCACGCCGCGACCGAGATCGTCACCGAGCACAACCGGGCATGGGGCAAGAACTTCATGGCCGTGAGCGGCTTGTCGGACCGCAACCGGGACGGTCTGGATGACGACGGCGCGATGACCATCCGGGTCCTGGACAACAGGGCCACGGTGACCCTGCACAGGAACCGGACGTACGCGGTGGTCGATGCCGGCTTCGTCTTCACGAACTCGCGGTCCGTCCTGAAGGAGTCGGCCCAGTCCGTTGACCGCATCCTGCGCCTCATCGCGGCAGCGCCGCACGGCGCCGACGCGTGGGACATGGACGTGCCATCAGGAGCCTGAAGGACGAGGCCGCTCCGGGAGTGAGGGTGGTCTCGGACTTCGACGGCAACCACGACGGGTATGACGACGACGGTCGGCTGACGTTCCTGGCCGGCGGCAAGGCGGTGACGCTGACGATCGGCAACACCCCGAAGGAGGTCGGCAAGGTCACCTACGGGCCGACGTGGCAGACCAAGGCACCCCAGCGTGTTCATCACCCGGTGGCACCTGCCGGTCCGCACCTGTCGTCGGCGCACCTGCTTCGGTGAAGCGACTGGCGACGGCGGGACTCGGCCTGCTGTCCGGAGCTCTGGGGGCACTTTTCGGTTCCGTCCCCTCGGGCACCGAGCCCGACGGGGAGTGGGTGTACTGCGGCCGTGCGCTGTTCCATGACTGGAACCGGCTGCCTCACCCTGACTGCGCCGGTTCGTTCGAACCCTTCCGGGCCATCGCGCTCGCCCTCTTCGTGGCCTGCGTCGCTCTGCTTCTCTTCGCGGCACTCCAGTCCAGGGAGGTCGAGGGGGGTCACCGCGTGTCCAGGTGATGGCCGGGGATCGACGCCCACGACACGATGGCCGGGTTCGGTCACCATCTGCAGCCCCGGGGCGGGCAGAAGGCGCTGCCGCCGACGCGCCGCATCACCCGGCGACGCAACGGGGGGAGACCTGACATGTCCGAGCACCCTGACCCTGCCCACGGCGCACGCCCGGTCGGGTCGGGCGGCCCGGCGCGGCCGCCCTCGGCCTGCCGGGAAGGCGTCGCTGGGGCCACGCCCTGACCTGGCGCCCTCGGTACGTCACTGGTGCCTGCCGTACCGGGCGGACGGCCGTGCTCAAGGAGTGTGGACGCCGATGGTGGCCTGCCAGGCGGGGTCGGTGAACCGCTCCGCCTGGACGGTGATGGTGATCGGCTCGCCCTCGCGCGGAACCGGGACGCCGGCGTCCTGGAGGTTGGTCGGGGAGAGGTCGAGCCCGCCGCCGTTCTGGTCGTAGGTCCACGAGGTCAACCCGTCCACGACCTTCCCGCCGACCAGGAGCCGGAGCTGACCTGGCGCCCAGGTCACGGCATCCAGGGTCAGCGTCTGGGAGTAGGGCAGGGTCCGGGTCCACGTTCCTGTGGGCTGGGGCATGGTGACCCTCGCCTTGACGCTGAAGGGGCCGTGGATGCCCGGACCGCCCAGGCCCGCGGGTCGACGTACCGTCGCCGGGCGCACCGGCATCGGGTACTCGCCGTCGAGGGGGACATCCTGGTAGACCCCGACGGACGCGCGGGCTGCGCTGCCGCCGTCCAGAGCCATCCCGGGGTGGGGGTCAAGCTTCCGCCCGGCCATCACCCGGACGGTGATCGTCGTGGGTGAGCCCATCCGGACCCCCGAACGGCCGCCACATCTTCTCGTCTTCCTCGAACGTACCGCGCGTGGATGAGCCGCAGGAACCGGAGCTGTACCGGTGGCCGTTGACCGTGATGGCGAGGTAGACGCCCCGGTCCGGTGGCGCGGTGCACTCATCGGCCACGGCAAGGCCCCAGCCGGTGGGGACGATGGTGAAGGTTCGGCTCTGGCCGATGGCGCCGCTGAGGCTGGCCGCGCCGATGAGCCTGCCGCCGGCCCGGTAGGTCGCCATGCCGGTGGTGGGCCCGGTGGCCGGCGGCTCCGCCCGCTCGGAGGGCAACGACCCCGCCAGGCCGAACACACCCGCGGCGACGGCCAGCAGGGCGACGGCACCACCGGCGGCACGGACGCGCCGGCGACGCGCGATCGCCGTACGGACCGCGACGAGCCGACCGGGCTGCGGCGTGGTGGTGGCGGCCCCCGCCAGGGCTGAGCGCAGGTCCTCGATGGTAGGGCTCACTGGGACGCCTCCCAAGGCGACATTCTGGCGCCTCACGGGCGCGGGGGTCAGGGTGGGGTCGACACGCAGCGCGGCCAGGGCCTTGGCGGTCTGGCTCTTCACGGTGCCGACGGTGGTGCCCATCACGTGCGCGGTCTGTGCCTCCGTGAGGTCGTCGAAGAAACGCAGCACGATCACCGTGCGCTGCCGCCGTGGCAGCGACGCCAACGCACCGGCCAGGTCCGCCCGGCTGGCGACCGAGTCGCCGTGGTCAGGTCCGGCCGTCTCGGGCAGCTCCCCGGTGGGGCTCTCGCCGTTCCAGCGCCGCTGCCACCACGAGGTGAACGTGTTGACCATGATCTGGCGCACGTACGCGTCGGGGTCGCCGTCGAGGTGGCGCCACCTGCCCCAGGCCTTCGTCAGGGTCGCCTGCACCAGGTCCTCGGCCAGGGCGTGGTCGTGGGTCAGCAGGAAGGCCCTGCGGTGCAGCAGATCACCCCGCGCCACGCGTACGCCTCGAAGTCCTCACGCACCGCGTCCCCCTGCCGTTCGCCGCCCGATGCGGTTCCACACCCTTAGTACCGCCTGGACCGCGGAAATGGTTGCCGGCGGGTCGAATCTGACGCCGCGCCGCGCGCCGGCCGTGCGCGCGGCCGTCTCGCCGCGTGCCCTTCAGCCGCCGTACGTGAGGGCCTCGTCGTGTCGGCTCAGCCGAGGTAGGTGCGCCACGGCCCCCTGATCGCGAAGACGTGGCCGCCCAGAAGCCCCCTGTCACACCCACACGCGACGGCGTTTGTGCAGGTCAGACGTGGTGGGCCCCGTCGGGCTCGAACCGACGACCAGCGGATTAAAAGTCCGATGCTCTACCAACTGAGCTAGAGGCCCGGGGGGTGCGGACTTTAATCGGGAGAACCCTCGGGACAACACCCGTGTAGTTCTGGCCGCTGGATCCGCACCTGCCGAGGGGCAAGTATGCCGCAATCGTCGCCCGTCCCCACCTCTGGCGGAGCCGGGCCGTCGCCATACCCCGGCATCGCCCGCGCCGCGCGATCCCCGCGATGCTGGTTGTGCCGAGGCCCCGCGCGCTCGACTGCGGTCATCCGGGGCTATGGACCTCTGCGGTCACAGGGGTCGTAGCGGGCGGTTGTCACGCAGGGGCCGAGGGCGTCCGGACATGCCGCCGGGAGTGGGGTTCTAGGATCGGCTGTGGCGGGTCCGGGAAGTGGCTTGTCCGAAGAGCCGGCACTGGGATGTGAGCCGGTCGCGCTGGAGTCAGAGTCGTGTCCCGTTTGCCCTCCCGGGCCCGTCCTCGCGCTGGCCGTTGCGTGCGCGACCGCGTCGTCGAGCATGGTCCGGTAGACGATGTTCGAGAGTCGTCTCTTCAGGGCGCGCATCGCTTCCATCGAGGTCTTCCCGTCGGCTTTGCGACGGTCGTAGTAGGCACGGCCTTTGGTCTCGTTGCGGAGCTGGACGGTCGCCATGATGTGAAGGACGCGGTTGATCTGTCGGTTCCCGGCGCGCGACAACCGGTGTCGGACCTGGTCACCTGAGGAGGCGTCGATGGGTGCGGTGCCGTTCCAGGAGGCGAAGTGATCGCGGTCGGGGAAACGGGTGATGTCAGCGACCTCGACCAGCAACCGGGCCGCACCTGATGGGCCGATGCCGTTGAGCCCCGTCAGGCTCGTGCCGGTCACCGCCAGCAGTTCCTTTAGCTCCTTATCCGCGGCCTTGCGGCGTTGGTACACGCGCTCGAGGTCACCGATGAGCTCGGCCGCGACCCGTCGACGTGTCTTGCCTGCGACGTCACGAGGGCGGACCTTGGCCAGCAGTGCCTTGGCCTGAGCGGCAGAGAGGTCCTTCTTTGCACCGCCCGGAATCAGCTCGAGCAGCAGGTGGTGCAGCTGAGAGATCATCCGAGTGTGGTCATCACCAAGTGAGCGCCGACGATCAACCAAGACCCGCAGCACCGTGAGCTGCTCGTCATCGACCACAGGCCGCAGCCCGGCCATCCGGGTGCCGACCAACGCGACCGAGTGCGCATCGGTGGCGTCGGTCTTGCGGCCCTGACCGGTCGAGAACACCCGAGCTCGCGCCGAGAGCTTCGGCGGCACATCGACGACTGCCTCATCCTGGGCCAACAACCGCAAGGCGACGTGGCGGCCGATCCCGCTGCACCCCTCGATCGCCCAGATCCGGTCAGGCCATGGCCGTAGGTACTCCGCCATCGCCTTGAACCCGGCAGGGTTGGTGCTGAACCGGCCGCCGCCCAGGACCTGCTCGTCGGCGTCCATGACCTCGATCGTCACCGACCGCTTGTGCGGGTCCATCCCGACCACGACCCGCCCAGGCCGTTCGGACTTGCTGTTCATCACCGCTCCCAACGACTCGATCCGATGTGGTTGTCGAGCTGGGAGGGCACCGCTACTTCGAGCTGAGCAAACCCCTCTTGAGCCTCTCCCTGCCCTGGATCGGTGCCCGGGTCACGCAGGCCAAATGAGAGCCACACGCCTCAGCGAGGGCAGCCGATGTGAGAGCGACGACCCGGGCACCTAGACCGAGCCTCGCCAGGCACCGGTCCTGAGGTCAATGAAACAAGTAGCCGATGTGTTCGTTGTGGCAAGAGGAAGCGTGACTGAGTTCGTCCGGGCGGCACGTCTGGCCGTCGAGGAACTGCAGGGACCGATCTGACAAGTGGGAATAGGGCAGGTCGAGGAACGACGGCTTGTGCGGAGCGAGCTCCATCGCCGGAGTCATCAGCGTCCGTCCCCACCGTGCAACGGCGGCGCGACCGGCGCTCCGGACCCCAAGGGATTTTTCGCTCGCCGCGCTGATCGTGCCGTGTTGGGGTTCTTCGCCGCAGGGACAGCCGCCGGCATCTCTGCTTGGACTGGCGCCAGCGCAGGTGCGGTTCCGCCGCAGCCGTGTCTGCCTCGCGCGCATGCGGGCTGCCGGACCGCGTCGGGTCCCTTGATCACGAACATGTAGCGGTCGCGGCCCGGTGGGGTGGGGTGGGCTGCGCCTGAAAGGGCAATTTCGGCCGTTGACACCAGCAGGGGCTGCGCCGAGCATGGAGGAGAGGGAAGAGAGAGGTCTGGCGCTCTGTCGGGTCGTTTGGGTGTCAGGTTCTTGGCAGTTCTCAGATGTTGATCTGCAGCAGAATTGCAGCTGCTGATGCGCTAGTTCTGACATGGGGAAGGGAATCAGTTCGATGACGAACAAGGAGACCACCCAGACCATCTACGATCTGTTCGGCAAGGGTGACGTTCCCGCCATCCTCGAACTGGTCACCGATGACGTCACGTGGACCTGTCCTGGACCGACGGAGATCCTGCCCTATGCGCAGGTCTACAAGGGCAAGGAGGGAGTCGCGGAGTTCTTCCGACTCATCTATGCCAACAAGGACTTTCCGGGTTTCGCAGTGAAAGAGCTCATCGAAGAGGGCGACAAGGTCGTGGCGCTTGGGCATTGGGACGCCAAGTCGAAGGCGACGGGGAAGCCGTACTCCGGCGATTGGGCCATGGCGTTCTGGTACCGGGATGGGAAGTTGTACGAGCACAAGGAGTACTACGACTCCTACGGCGAGGCGATGGCGTCCAAACCGTAAGTGGGACTGCCCCAAGCTTCGGTTGACTCCTGACGTGATCACTCCTCACCGGAAGGAAGGTCGACATGCGCGCCCTTGCGTGCCAGAGAAGACGCCGCTTCGACGACGGAACCGACGACGAGCGAGTCCAGAGCGGCCACGGCGAGAACCAGTGCTACGCGCAGGACGTCGGTGACGTACCGCTTGGGACATCCGGTCGGTGAATGTCTGCATGCACGAGTGTCTCGTTGAACGCTCTGTTCGCCTGGGCAGCCATGTTCTGAATGGTGGCCCTGCGCCGCGACAGGTCGGCTGCTGAGCCGCTGACCGATCTTCGTGGCCGGTGCGGAACATGCCCACACGCCGTAAGGACTCTCCACAGGTCAGAGGTGGGTATCGAATCCCCTTGGGCCCACTCCCCAGTAGCATCGGTACCCGCGCCGGCTCGCGAAGGTCTTCTTCCTCAGGCAGCGAGTCATCCCGATGACAGCAGGGTGGAAGCGTCGATCAGGTCGAGCTGGTCCGGCGAGAGGTCGCGCTCGGTCAGGTAGAAAAGCGGGCACACACGCCGATAAGCGCGCTTCATAGGCTGAAGCGATACTGTCCCTTCCGATCCTCATCTTGAACGCCCACAACTGCCGAGCACTTGTCACACCGCAACTCAGGATGAAGGTCGGTCCAAGTGGGGCCGCCTGGAACTCGCGCGAGCCCCTCCCATTCGTACCCGCAGAAAGCGTTCTCGTCCTGCATGACCTGCAAGTGACAGGTGGCCGTGCGCTGGTCGTCGGCAAGGCGTGAAAGTCCGAGCACCCGCGCTGCAAACCCATGCGGGGAACCCAGCCGCTCAGTGGAGACGAAGGGCTCAAGCGGGACGTCCTTCATGCACTGAGTATCGCCGGTCACCAACAATCAGGATGGGACGTCCGCTCATGCCGCGGGTAGTGAAACGCGAAACCAGTGCTTGCCTCAGGTGATTGCACGGACAGAACGCGCTCTGGGACGACGACCATGACAGGGAGGCTGGAAGGGCGACGCTGTGCGCCGAGCAGGTCGCGTCCATCGCTTGACAGGGCCACGTCCCAAGCCTCGAAGATCCCGTTCCCGGTGACCAGTTCTGGATCGTGGATGCACCGCACGTATCCGCAGGTCAGAGTTAAAGTCCGCACCCCCCAGAGGCCCGGGGGGTGCGGACTTTGATCGAGAGAACCCTCGGGACACACCCGTGCAGTTCTCGCCGCGGGCTCCGCACCTACCGAGGGGCCAGTATGCCCGCAGTCTTGGTGCTTGGCCCGCCGCGGCTAGCTGGCCTGCGTGCCGAGCGCGACGAGCGAAGGGCATGGACCAGGTCAGCTCGCGCTCAGGTATTCCGCAGCTCCGGGTGCCTTGGTGCGCAGTGGCCGACTTGCGGAGGTCGGGCCCCACGCCTCCTCCAGTGCGACCGTGCCCTCGTGGTCGTACCGCACCCGAAGCCCGTTCACGCGGCTCTGGGATCTCGCCCAACTCGCCCCAATCTGGGCAGCGAGAGGGCCCCCAAGTGGGCCTCGCCCCGATGGGGCGGGCTTGGTCGTTCGCGATCACACCGCCCAGCGGTCTGCATCTGTGGCTGCAGATCTAGGCGAGCCTGAGCCCAAGAGAGCGACACGCCTCGAACGGCTGAACGCATTGGACGCCCAGCGCGTCGCACGCGTCGGGTAGCTTCACTCGCCTCTTGCAATTGGGGTCCGACGTTTCCCTGGTGACGACGGCGGCTCCGATGGCAGCCGCTTGGGCCACCAGTCGCAGGTCTGCGGAATCCATGAACTCGTCAACAGCGGCCTGAGTGAAGAGGCGGTCTGGGGCCGTAGCCCATGTGACCGCGTCCCGCATGGCGCCGATCGATTCGGCTGTCTCCGAGAGCCAGAAGGCATCTGGCACGCGCTTGCCCACTCCACCAGGGCGACATCGCCGGCAGTCGATGCTCGTCCTCGACCGCCCGAATCGATGCCACCGCGCCCGTCGAGTGTTGGGTCCTCAAGCCAGTGCCAGTAGCCGGCGGGCGAGGTCGAAGGCGTAGTAGAACCGGCTCGCTTCGATGAAGGCATTCGCGTCCTAGCAGCGTGCATCACGCCGCCCCCACGCGCCGTGCATACTTGTCGAAATTGCTTAGGGACTTCAGGGACATAAGCCGGATCGCCTCAGAATGGCGGTGTTGCCTTGCACGGCGTCTCTGACGATCGCCCGCGAAAATCGGTCGCCGATCCGCAAGGGCTGGTTGAAGTAGAAGTTCCCTCCAGAGCCGCGGAGGAGGCGGCCGTGCCATTACCCTCTCCCGCTCCTCTCCGGGCCGTCTATGCCCGACTTGTGGGGCGGAGGTGCTCGTTCCTCCAAACAGCGGCGCACATCGCGATTGGCATGGCTCTCACAACCCCTCCTGGACGAATCGACAGTTCCGCGTGACTGTCACGCGGCCGGAGGCGCTTGACAATTACAACTCGGGTGTTTCGCTAGAGCGTCCTGCGTGCAACCGCTCCGGCGGCCACAACGCACGCAAGGTTCGGGGCGCGATGACGACGCTGGTACGAACACTTCGCACGGTATCTGCGCCTCGATCACCGTTGGATCGCGTCGAGAACGCGGAGGGCCGAAAAGTTGCCTTTCCAGATCGTCCGATTCGAAAGCGGCTCAGGGCCGGGCGTAATCAGCTTTGCCACCTTGGCACTCAGTCGTTATCCCCTGACCTCGCCTACTTCCGGGCGGCTCGTACACCATGAATTGATGGTATTCGCTCCTGAGAGCCTGCAAGACGGCCCGATCCCTGGGTTACTCGACCAAGTGGCGCAAGCGGCGCTACGTGGAAATCGGGCCTTGGCTCCGCGGCGACGTCATCGGCCCGCACGCGCCCGCTCATCCCCGGATCGTCCTGTGGAAGCTCTGTATGCGGCGATGCCAGCATACTTCCCCGAGCGAACTTCGCGACATTCGAGGGCGGCCATGATCCGATCGTGATCGCATGGTTAGTGCCGATTTCGCGGGCTGAGGCGAGCTTCGTTGCCCAACGGGGTTGGGGTGCCTTTGAAGACGTGCTGGTGGAGCAGAACCCTGACCTGACAGATTTCTACCGCGGCAGCACGAAGCTCTGACGCGCTCGAAGGGCACTGACCCCGCACAGCTGCTCCTGGAAGGACGGGAGGACGGTTGTCTCTGGGCGCAGGACCTGCTCGTCGACTGACAAAGCTTCCGAACAGGTCATCACCCGTTGGTCCGGTCACCGGTCCGCCAGCCTCCGGAGCCACCGACTGCCGATGCGGTTGTCCGCGCACGCCCGGGTCCGAGGTGCGTGCCCTCGTCGGCACGCTGGCCGCGGACCCTGCCCACCTGACCCAATGGGAGTCCGGCTCGGGTCGGAACCCGCGAGGCTCGGGGAGAGTCGGCAGGGAGTGGATCCAGGCGCTCCTCAAGGGTTTTGACTCGGTGAGTCTGCTGGAGTCGCCAATCCCGCTGCAGGCGATCACTGGGCGAGCTGCACTCGGCCCTGATCGCCTGCCTCAGACCGGCCGGAGCGTATCCCTAGCGTTCGTTGAGGAGCTGAAGGACGAGCCTCCGGGAGCGGTCTCGACAGCCCTATGGGCGAGTTGGTTGCGCGGTCAGAACGAGCTCTGGGCCGACGGCCGAGTCGGGGGAGGCGGGGGAGGAGTCGGCGGGCACGAGCTTGGCCGATTCCACCGCGTGACACGTCGGCGTTCCGGAACCTCGAAGATCCCGTTCCCGGTGACCGGTCCTGGATCGTAGATGCACCGCACGTATCCGCAGGTCAGAGTTAAAGTCCGCATCCCCCAGAGGCCCGGGGGGTGCGGACCTCAATCGGGAGAACCCTCGGGACAACACCCGTGTAGTTCTGGCCGCCGGCTCCGCACCTACCGAGGGGCCAGTATGCCGCAATCGTCGCCTGTCCCCGCTCTATGGCGGAACGGCTCGTCGCCATACCCCTCATCACCGGTGGCACCTGGCCTGGCGACCACGGCTTCCTGAACAAGTCCGTCAACGCCAACACCAGCCTGGTCGACGTCGGGGCCCGTGAGTACGACCCGGTCACCGGCCGGTTCACCAGCGTCGACCCGGTCCTGGCGCCGGACGACCCGCAGCAAGCCAACGGGTACGCCTACGCCGACAACAACCCCATCACCAACTCCGACCCCTCCGGGCTGATGTTCGCCATGGACGGCGAGGGTGGCGGTGGCGGCTACACCGGCGGCGGCAGCAGCGGCAGCGCCAACGCCGCCGAGCGCCGCGGCGGCCACACGTCCAACGCTCCGTCCACCACGCACCTGCAGCCACCGCCGCCGCCGCACGACTTCGGCGCCGGCGCGCGGCACGGTGCGGGAGAAGCCCTCGCCGGCGTCATCAGCTCGATCGACCCCCGCAGCGTCATCAGTGGCATCGACCACCTGATCCACCACTTCCCCGTCGGCAGCCTGTTCAGGGCGGCCGTGGAGGGCGTCACCCACTACCAGGAGTTCAGGGGCATCTGGGACGCCTACCAGGGCGGCGACGACTACATGGCCGGCGAGTACACCGGCAAGCTCATCGTCGAACTGAGCGCCGACCTGCTCACGACCATCGTGGGGGCGAAGGCCGCCAAGCTTGCTGGAGACGCCATCATGGGGGCAGCGTCGGTCAGTGCGGGCGCGGGTCAAGCCGTGGTCTCCGAAACCACGGCGAGGTTGGCCGTACACGTGGCCAAGGCCAAGCGGACTGCGAAACAGGGGTGATCTCAATGACGGCCAAGCAGGCTCGAGCAGCATGCCGGAGCCCTAACCTTGAGTCAGTTTCCGGGGCCAATGGATCGACAAGGCAGTCAAGGACGCGGTGCGCAACGACCCCCACCTGAGCCACCTATGGGTCTCCAAGTCAGGTGAGTTTGGGCCGGACTTCCATGACATTGAAACCGGCACGTGGTGGGACGTTACAACTTCCGCACAGTCCCAGAATCACTTGGACTTGTACAGCGAGCCGTTCGGTTCGGGGATTGGATTGTTCACCAGATGAATTCAACGTTACTTCGCCGACGCTGGTCCACAAGGGACGGCAAGGAGCGCCAACTGCGGGTCATCCGCTGGCTCCTCGGGGTCGGGGATATCCCCGACGGGCTAACGCAGCATGACGGCCGAGTGGACTTACGCGGGCTTCAATTGCCTGCCCCGACGCTAGTTGCCCAGGAGGCTTCGGACTCTTCGAGATTCCAACTGATGGGTGGGCTGTTCCATTTCAAGCATCAGCAGTGGTCGTCCCTCGATCTGAGTTACGCGCGCTTGGCACACCTGCGTTTTTCGGCCGCCTCAATCTCGAATTGCGTTTTCGAGGATGCGGGTTGCCGGGATTGGCGGTTGTGGGATAGTCAGATCGAGTCAAGCTCATTCGCCCGGGCGGACTTGCGTGACGCCGCAATCGCCACTTGGTACGAAGCGAAAACCAATGACTGGCGGGGTGTCCGTTTCGACGGCGCTGACCTGCGAGGCGGAGTCGCCATTGGCGGATCTTTTGTCGACTCTTCCTTCCGTGGGGCGAAACTAGACGGCGTCGAGTTCCAGCAGAGTCACATCGAGCGTTGCACTTTCGACGGACTGATGCGGGACGTCATCTTCGACGGTCGCGACCTTCCGGACAAGCCGAGGCCCACACCATTGCGCCGCGTCGACTTCTCAGGCGCTGTCTTCGAGGACGTGGCATTTCGTGGGTGCAGCTTCGATGATGTGCGGATGCCCGCCATACCGGGCATTCGCGTCATCCGTCGCTACCCTGTGATCGCGCGCCGTGTCCTCGCTTTGGCCGAAGCGACCACTTCGGTGGAGGGGCGCATGCTTGCTTCCGAGCTCAGGAACGCCCTCAAGAGGCCAGGGGCAGATGATTCTATCGCTGTCCTGAATAGGCGCGATTATCTAGCGGCGGGTGGAGAGTCCTTCGCTGACTTTGCGGAGGCGCTCTTCATGGAAGCTGAGAACCTAGCGGGCTGACTTGGTTTTTCTGAGTGGCTGCCCCACTCAGATTTCGGGACTCTTCGGAGTTAATGCGTGGGCAGGGCCGCGTCGACAGGGGAGGGTTCCTGAGGCGGAGAGCAGGATTCTGAGGCGGTAGTGCTCGAAGGTTCTGAAGTCGTGGACCACGCGTCCGGTCTTCTCGATGAGGAGGTTGATCGCCTCTGTTTCCCCGTTGCTGATGCAGTGGGCGCCGTGCCTGGCCAGGACGTGGCTCTTCCACGCGCGCAGGATCCGGCCGAGCCGGGGGTCGCTGGACCGTGTGGGACCGCGCCCCGGCACGCAAGCTCCCGGGCCGGCGCTCGTTGGTCGCGGTGAGCACATCACCGCTTGCCTCCGTGCCTTTGCCCGTCCACGTCGGTCGCGGCGAGGTCGTAGGCTCGCTGGAGACCTGGTCGAGTAGGCCCCGACCCCCACCAGGCGCGGGTCATTCCGGCACCGGCGCTGCGTGTTTCTCGAGCCATCCACGGCGAGCGATCGGCGACGCCGGCGCCCCGCGCTGAGCCAAGTCAATGGGAACGGACCCTACAGGCCTTATTCAGCGGGAGCTCGCAAGTTTGTTCCGGTTTCGTGGCGCGGGCGGTTCCGCCACCTTTAGGGTTGCGCTGGCGACGGTGCCGTCGCTGTCGCAGGTCACCGTCGCCTGTGCTGCGGCGGCGTCACTGGGGGTGCGCTTGTGCTCCCAGCACGTTCCACAACATGGGCGCGAGTAGGCCGGGGCTACGGGAACTACGTACAGGATTTACAGCCATGATCAGGCTCCGCCGATTGCCTCCTGGCTTCTTCCGCCGCCTGTACGAGGTCGAGTACACGCCTGAAGGTGGGACCACGCCGACATGGCGGCAAGTGACAAGGACGCCGGTGACGTTGATTGACCCATACCTGGGAGTAGCGGAGGCATGGGCCCTTGTTCATGCAGCCGACGATGCTTGGTCCGGTGAACCGTGAGATCAAATTGTCCACTGGTGAATCGGAGCGGTGAACCGCACGCGAAACCCCTTGCGCCAGCTACGAATCCAAGGAGGCGTGATCTCTCGCTGCTACAGAAACGCCGGATCAGCGACGGAGATCGGTTCAGGGTCAGTGTGACGGGGCTCGGATGAACCGGATCCTCACTGACGCCACTGCGTTGGGTCTTTACGGCCAGATCACCGTCCAGGATGTCGGGACCGCCGATCTACCCGACTGGGAGACCGGGGAGGAGTGGGCGGTGGCGACGGAACACGCGATCTCCGTTGCAACCCGGCCGGACACCGACGGCGACGTCGCAATCATCGTGTTGGAGGGCACTGACGGTGCGGGATTAGGGGAGCTTGTTTTCGACGGTGAGATCTCGTTGACGTCTTCCCTGCTGGAGGTGGGGAACGCGGTCGCGGCGACTGTTGCCCGAGTCGACGTCGGTCGTACCGGGTATCTCCCGCTGCGGATCTATACCGAGCCAGGTGAGTCTCCGGCGCGGGTCACGGTCCTGCTTGGCCCGGAGGACCGTACGCCACCATGATCTGGGACCAAAGCCTCCCAGTGGGCGCCCGGTCCGCTGACCCCGTTCCTGGCGCAGGGGCCCTCGTGGCCCTCGTCCGGTCCGTCCTGGTCGAGCACCCGAGCGGCAGGTCCTGCGCAGCGGCCGTCGGTGACCGCCTCGAACATCAAGCTGGTGCGTCGTCGTGGTGTGCCGAAGGGGAGCCACGACGTGGTCCGTCAATGGTGTATTCAGTTGCGACCGCTTCCGCAGACCTGGGCTGGCGCCCCGGGTCGCCAGGGACCTGGGGATCAGCGAGTCGCATCTGTGCCGGTGGACAGGGCGCGTGGTGTGGACGCCGGGCTCGAGGAGGACCTGGCCAGCACCAAGTGGGAGGAACTGGTGCCACCGGGTGCTGGAGATCCTCGCGCGGGCCTCGGCGTACTGCGCCAAGCAGAAGCGCCTGCGTCCGAAACGAGCTGGAAGCGGTGGGCGGCCGTGTTCCCCGCAAAGGGAGGCGCTCCCTGACACGACGCCAGCAGAAGGCCGCCTCCTTCGGCTACGACCCAGTTCGGCAAGACCGTCGTCACCAGTGGCATCAGCCCACCAAAATACGGATCATGTCCAACGATCCCCATGGGGCCGTCAACCTCTTCGCCGTTCCATGACCGAGTTCTCTGCGAGCTTGCTCGGCGATCGGTTCGCCCCCGTAACCTCTTCAATGGGGTTCCTCAAGGCCCCCATTGAGGAGGTAGATGAGGCCTTGGTGGAGTGGCGTACCCGTGTTCATGGCTCGGCCATGTCACAAAAGTTGGCTGGCGGACTCGTGAAGCACGTCCACCTGCTGGAGCCCTTGACGGGGGGAGTTCGTCCTCGAGAACTGATCGTGGCCACGCAGAACCCGGAGTGGACCGCCCTGTTTGACTGCGGGGTTCAGGGCGGCGACCAGAGTACGACCGTTGGTTATCTGGCCCGCACCATGCATGTCTACGGGGCAGTCGTTGTCTCCGTGCCCGACGTGGCCGATCGAGCGGGAGGACCAGCCAGTTACGGCGCCCGCCAGTTCGAGATGTTTGGGCCCGTCGCAACTCAGTTCCTGAACTATGTGCGCACGGTCTCAGTCGTCCGCGATGGGGTCCGATGGCGCTTCGATGCGAATGGCACCGTCCAGGATTTCGAGGATGAGCAGGCGTACAAGCACAGAAGGGTCTCGGAGCGGTTCACGTCTTCCATGCTTGTGCGTTACGCAGAGGCGCTAGGGCTGCAGCCCTTCGAGCCCAATTTCTTCCGCGGGCCTACTGCGTTGGTGGTCAGTCCGGTCTCTCCGCCGCCAGGTGCTTTGGTGCTCAGCCTCGCAGAGGCGCAACGACGAGCGGGTATCAAGGCCGCCGGCTGATCTCGGGACTCCGGAGCGCCCGGGTGCTGGGCGCTCTCTTACTGGGTGTGTCCCTATTCGGTGCCCGAGCTGGAGCGGCCCGGCGGTTACCGGATCTGCCGAGGAGCGGATCTTCGGTGACGGCGCATGTGGACCTCGCCTCCCAGTACGTCGGGGTGCAGCGGCCCAGCCGGCGGGGCCCCTGGAGCCTAGGTTCACCAGATCGGCGATGCCGCTGAGGTCAATGCGCAAACCCGCGCGGTCGCCCATGCCAGACTTCGCATCATGGGGATCTTCAAGCGCGGGGCAAAGCCGGGGATCGAGCCGCAGCCGCCCGACAATCCGGACCTGAGCACCCTCCTGCTTGAGGGCCAGGACATGATCGGGCGGTTGGCCCAGGCGCACGCTCACGCATGGGGCCTGGGCACGGCGGACCAATGGGCACTGGACCAGGGCACCGGCCGCATCACCTGGACCTTCCCTGACAGGACGGCCACAGCGCCCGCCCAGATCCTCGGCAGCCACAGCCCCGGCGCCGGCTCGTGGCTCTGGGCTTGGGCGAACGACAGCATCATCCCCGAGATGAGCCGCGATGCTGCTGCAGTGCGCGACTGGGGCGAAGCCCACGGCCACGCCGCGCTCACGACGCCGAAGCTCGTGGCCGACGAGGAACAAGCCGCCACCCTTGCGGCCCTCGCTCTGCGAATCTCCGGCGCCTCCGGCTTCTATCGTGGCGCAGGGAGTGGGTCGACCCCATTCATCACCTTCGGCCCTGTGACCATCACCGACAGCGACGGCAACGAATCCACCTTCGGCATCAACGTGAACTGACGGGCGGACGCTGCTCCGGAGCCGAGTCGCCGGCCGAATGGCCCTTCCTCGCGCCAGGACTCGCGAGCCCTCCGCGAGCCCGTAGACCCTCAGAACCAGGTAGTGGCGTGCGCCGCCCTGGCCGAGAGGCGCGGCGCAGCAACGCGATCGAGAATCGCCGAAAAGCAGGGGCGCGTTCTGGAGGAAGGCCGCAGGTTCAAATCCTGTTACCCGACCAAAGCCACGGCGCGTGCGAGGCCGCTTCCCAGATTCAGGAACCCGGCTCGCTCGACGGAATGCGAATGTCCGGATTTGCCGCACTTGGTGAACTGGTTGACGCTGGCATCTGGCCGCTCGGCGCTGAGTCCAAGCGTCCGGTGGCTGCGAGAGGTCCGCCCTCGGCAACCCGAAGCGACTTCGCGCTGGTCACGATGCTGGGGCTCCTGGGCTTGCGGATCTTCGAGGCCGCCGGCAGCGACATCGAAGACGTCGGCGAAGAGCACGTCCACAGGGTGCTCCGAGGCCGGGCCAAGGGCGGCAAGGTCGTCCTTGTGCCGCTGTCTCCTGCGGTCGGCCGTGCGATCGAGCGGTCCATCAACTACATCCTCGCCGCCAACATGGCCTCCGGACCCCGAGCACATCGCCGGTCATGCTGATCTGCGAGCGCGTGCGTTCCGCTGCCACGCCAACACCGGTGTTTCATTTCAGGGATAGCCGTGTCGGATTCGCCTGTCGCCGTTCGTGGGGTAGGTGAACGCGGACCACCGGGTCCGCCAGAGCAGAAGGAGCAGTCATGACCGAGTACCTCATCTACTTCAACCAGCAGTGGGTGGGCGACCACACCGAGGAGTGGTTCCGCGGGCGCGGACCGCTCGCCATGGCGGTCGTGGACGAGATGAAGGCTGCCGGCGTGTACGTCTTCGCCGGAGGGCTGGAGGAGGAGGACGGCCCGGTCTACAGCGCCGACACCACCAGTGGCACGTTGGTGATCACCGACGGACCCTACGTCGAGACCAAGGAGTTCCTGGGCGGGTTCGCCCTGGTGGACGTGGCCGATGACGAGGCCGCCAAGATGTGGGCGGGCAAGATCGCAGAGGCCTGCGGCTGGCCCCATGAGGTTCGCCGCTTCAAGCCGCAGCCTCAGACCGAGTGACTCCAGCGTCGAGCTGGTTCAGTCCAGCGAACGCCCCCTCATGCCTCAGGCGGTACGCCTTCCGCCGAGCACCGTTCCGGTGGGGTCATCCCGCAAGCGGCATGATGACGCCGTGGTTGACTCCCTACCTGACGACCTGGCTGCTCAGCTCGCACGCGCCACGTTCACGTACGCCGACATCGGGGCCACCGCTGAAGGGGCACCGGCCGGATACCGTCACCTCACCCGGACGCGAAGCCTGCCCGGCCGAGATCTTGGTGAGGCTGCCGAACAGCTCATGACCTGGCAGGCGCATGAACGCGCCGGACTTCGAGTCGCCGCATCCTCGCCGCGCGCCGGGAAAGGCGTCGTCCTCATGATGCGCCTGGGGATCGGTGCCATCGCGCTCCGCATCCCCTGCCGTGTCGTGTACGTCGTCGAGGAACCCCACCGCGTCGGCTTCGCCTACGGAACGCTCCCCGGCCATCCCGAGGAGGGCGAGGAGCTGTTCCTGTTGGAGCGGGATCGCGAGCACCGAGTCACTTTCACTGTCTCCGCGTTCTCGAAGCCGGCCACGAGGCTCTCCCGTGCCGGCGGTCCATTCAGCCACTGGATGCAGGCGAAGATGACCGATCGCTACCTGACAGCGCTCGAGCGACCCTGAGAACGCCCGGATCTGCAGCGAAGAGCGAACTCCCGAGCTGCCGAGATGGGGCAGGGAATGTCACGGGGCGAGCCCTAGGTGGCCCTTCACATCCTTCACCGAGGGCGCGTAGTGGCGTCGGCCCATGATGCGCAGGTCCCGCATCCGGGTCATACCCAGCAGCGGTGTCAGGTCGCCGTCCGCGATCGTGGTCGAGCCGTAGAGGTACAGGCGCTCCAGATGCAGCAGGCCCGCGATCGGCCCGAGGCTCTCGATGCTCCCGCCCTCGCTGACATCGAGCTCCCGGAGCGCGGTCAGTCCGCTCAGGTCTGCCAGTGAGGTGATGCGGCGACACGATGCCAGATCGAGTTCGGTCAGGACGGGTGAACGGGTGCGGGCCAGTGCCGTGGTGTCCTCGAGCGGTGCGAGGTAGATCCCGAGATGGGCCAACCAGGGCAGGGACTCGATGCCATCAAGGCAGCGAAGGGCCGGGCGGTCTTTCATCCGCAACGACCGCAACGACGTGAGGTGAGCCAGCGGGGCCAGATCGCGGCCGTCGTAGGCGCCCAGGTACAGGTCCTCGACGCCTGTGGCGTCGGCGATGGTTTCGACGACCTGCTCCCAGGAGCAGGACAGCGCCCGAAGCCGTGGCAACGCTGCGAGGTTGATGCGAGTCATCGACCCGGCCTGGACACTGAGCTCTTCCAGCGAGTCGGACAGGTCCTGGACAGGCGACAGATCCCTGATGGTCCGTGCCAGGACATCGAGGCGACGGAGGGGCAGGTCGCGGATGAACTCCAGATCATGGCCGACGAACCCGCGGGCGTAGTTGGCGATCAGGCCGTCAGCACCGGAGGCCATGAACGCCTCGCGCATTGGCGGGGTCCACGCGCTCCGCAGGTCGAAGTCCAGGCGGCCAGCATGGTCCGGCACCACGACGAATCCTTGATCCACGTCGGCATCATGCCCCCAGCAGGGCCATACATCCGGACATTCCGCTGGTCGTGCCGTGTGCTCACTGCCCTGCATCAACGGCAAGGACGCCGGTACGGTCCTCGCATGTCACAGGACGGTGTGCTGGAGATCGAACCCGATCGGAACGTTGCCGAAATCACGTGCGACCACTGTGGCGAGCCGTTCCAGCGGGTCACTGGGTTCGTCTGCCGGGACGGCGATGCGCACGCCGTCTACTTCGCGTCCTGTTACCACCATGACGGACAGGAAGCGTTCATTGACGCCGTATTCAGCCCGACCTGGGAGGACGGCGTTGATGACCATGTCACCTTCGGGTGCCGCGTGGGCGCCCTCGAAGGTCAGCACGAGCCGGGTGCATCGCTCGTGACTGGAGGAGCCGCCTTCGCGGACAAACCACTCTTCGGCCGCAAGTTGAGTCGAGAGGACGCCCTGAGCCACCCGTTCCTCGGTGACTTCTGGGCTGTCGTCGACTACATCCTCGCCAACGATCCTCTCGTCCGCGACCACGTCTATGGGTCAGACGTCGAGCTACTGGACGATCAGATTTAGGGGCGGCCACACGCACTATCTGCCGCTGACGGGATTTCAGGCGCGTGCGCGCGGCTACGGTTGCCGACATGCACCAGCCGCCAAGTCCTGAGGTCCTTCTACGACCCCTGGCCCCAGAAGAAGCAGAAGGGCTAGCGGATTGGGGCGGCGATGAGGAGTTCTGCCGCGCGGCAGGATGGACTGTGGGACTCAGCCGTCAGGAGCACGTGACGTTCCAACAGCGACTCATCACAGAGCCACCCGCGGACCTCACGCGCCTAGGGGTCTACACGGACGGACGACTCGTCGGTTACGTCGCGCTGCAAGGTGGCCAGCCCACGCGCCGCGAACTGGGCTTCCTGATCGGAGAACGCCGTCTCTGGGGTCGGGGCTTCGGCACGGCCGCTGCGCGCGCCGGCCTGCTGCACGGCTTCACGAAGATGCACCTCACCGAGATCTGGGCCGAAGCACTCGAGGCAAACGTCGCATCGATCGCCATTCTGCGGCGGCTCGGCATGCGCGAGACCGGCCTCGGCGCTCAGGGCGAATACTCGGGGACCGTTTCTCGCTACCGGCAGTACTCGCTCGAAGCGGACGACTTCCATGGGTTGGGTTCCGTCATGGCGGAACGTTTCAGGAAGACGCTTCGCGGTCGCGTCATTTCGTCCGAAGGGTTCAGCGTGCGAATCCTAGGACCAACCGGCATCCAGTACAAAGACATTCACGGTGAACTGCGCATCGACTCCGAGGCCCTGGCCGGTCCTGGCATGGACGTCGTCGTCTGCACGCGCAGCATCCCCGATTCAACCAATCGTCCTCGACAGCAGGTGCTAGACAACGTGGCCCGAGCCTTCGATTACGCCGGGTGGGGGCTGGAGTTGGAGCAATAGCCGGTCGGCTTGCACGCTTGGATGCCCGTACCCGCCGATCCGGATGGTCGATGCCGCGGCCTGGGCGTCGACGCGGTCGACGGGCACGTGACCGAACTCCCTGAACATCCGGGCCACGAACCGCCCCTTCAGCCCGGGCTGGGAACTGGACTTGGCCAGGCCGACGAGGTGGTCCAGCAGCAGCGCACCTTCTGGGTGCGCCACTCGACGTTGCCGAACCCGCCCCGGACCAGGTGACGAGGCGAGCGGTCGGCCGCTTGTCGTTGGCACGCAGTCGGGCATCTGCCGCCGGCCGGTGGCGCGTCCTGGGCCTGCTCCAAACTCCTTCGTCGTCTGGAGCAACCTTTAGGTCCGCGGGGCCGGAAGTCGGTCTTGGATGAGCAGCTCGAGCCCGGCCTGCGCCGACAGCTTGTCCTCGAACGCGCGGGGGACAGGAAGCGTTCACGGTCGTAGTCCAGGTAGTCGAAAGACTGGATCTGGAGCGGAGCCGGCTCGTCGAGGTGTGCCGTCCAGTACAGCCGGTAGTGCGGCTCGTCCCGGGAGCGGTGGTCGTCGGTGGAGTCGGAGATGTAAGCCATCGTGACCTTCGGTTGGTGTGGTGATGCCCGGTCCACCGTGACGGGACGCCCGACGGGGCCAAGGCCCACCGCGGCCCCGGCGCGCCGCTGCCGGCACTGACAGGGCCGGCTGGCACTATCTGCGCCCATGGCGCACACCCGGGTCTACCGAAACGGCACCCTCGAGGCAGAAGGCTTCGACCCTGAGAAGATCTCGGACTACCTGACCGAGGACGGCACCCTCGTCTGGCTCGACCTGTGCACCGACGACGGCGACCACCTCAGCCTCATCAGCGAGGAGCTCAACCTCGACGGGCTCGCGGTCGAGGACGCGCTCAACCGCCGACAGCGCCCGAAGGTCGACCGGTACCCGGGACACCTGTTCCTGACCGTGTACTCGGCTCGTGTGGGGGAGACCGTGGCCGACCTCAGCCTGGCGGAGGTGTCGGCGTTCGTCACGGACCGGGCCCTGGTCACCGTCCACGACGCGGCGTTCCACCCCGATGAGCTGACGGACCGGTGGGACTCGTCCCCGGATCTGCTGGTCGGTGGGAGCGGCGGACTGCTGCATGGACTGCTCGACCTGGTCGTGGACTCCCACTTCGAGGCCGTCCAACGTCTCGACGACGAGGTCGACGACATCGAGGACCTGCTGTTCGAGGACCGGCAGGACAAGCACATGCAGCAGCGCACGTTCGCGATGCGCAAGTCGCTGGTGAGGCTGCGGCGGGTCGTGCTGCCCATGCGCGAGGTCCTGAACACGTTGCTGCGGCGCGACCTGCGCATCGTCGGGCCGGAGCTGACCGCGAACTACCAGGACGTCTATGACCACACGCTGCGGGCCTCGGAGTGGACCGAGAGCCTGCGCGACATGACGAGCACGATCTTCGAGACGCACCTGTCGATGCAGGACCACCGGCTCAACGACGTGATGAAGAAGCTGGCCGCGTGGGCAGCGATCATCTCCGTCCCGACCGCGGTCACCGGCTACTTCGGCCAGAACGTCCCGTACCCCGGATTCGGTCGAGCCTGGGGGTTCTGGGTGAGTCTGGTCGCCATGGCAGCCATCGGCTCGGCGCTGTACGGAGCGTTCCGCAAGCGTGACTGGCTCTGACGCGACAGCGACGTCCGGACGGCCGGAATGTCCTGTCATGGTCGAGCGCGCACGGTTGCGGCGACCGCATCACGACCAGGAGGCCACCGTGGACACGCTCGACCGCGTGTTGCCGGACCGGAACTGGGCACCGCCTTGCAGTCCTCCGAGTGCTCGCCGCAGTGGACCAGGCCCGAGAGCAGCGCCGAGGTATTGGCCCCCATCGCGACTGGCTTGGCCTGCACCGTGTCGCGCTCGTCCTGCGCCTTCACCATCACCCGCCCCTCGGTGACCGGCATGATCGCGACGGACTTGTCCACGACCGGCAGGCGCTCCGCGTCCCGCAGTACGTCGGTGCCGCGCACCGTGCTCGTGTTGCCGGGGTTGAACGCCGTCATGCCCGCCAGCACGGGGGGAACGAGTCGCCGCGCGGCACCCGGTCCGCCATGCCGCGCCCGTAGTCGATGCGGTCGGGGTCCTGCACCAGCAGGAAGCCAGCGCCATCAGGATTGGGCATGGACCGCCAGCCGTCCGGTGGCATGGGCTGCCTGCGACGTGACTCCGGCCGCCGATCCGCTTGCGGCTAAGGCGAATAGCACGCCTGAACCATTCTCGGTCGGGGCAGCTCGGATGGGGCCACATCAGCCTGTTCCCGAGGGCTTTCGGCTGGTAGACCATGTGTTGCTTCATGTCCTGCTTACGTGTCGCGGCCGATGGAGCAACAAGATCGCTAAGCCCCATTTGCGGAATTTCGCGCCGTATCCTCCTGTATGTCCGCTTCAGGGGGGCTGTCTCAGGTGGAGGCCTGCGTCGATGTTCCCATTCAGGTACAAGCGCTGCGACGAGTGCGGTGCGTCGGTCGAGCAGTCCCGCAAGGAAGACCATCGCTGTGAACCCGAGCTGCTGATCGAGCGTGAGGTGTTCCGGATGCACGCAGCGATCGCGAGGGTCGAGGATGACTTCATCGCCTACTTGCACACCTCGCGCGGGAGGTTCGAGGCGTGGCTCGCCGAGCGTCAAGTCAGCGCTCACGGCCTCGAGTAGCGTCCGTCCATCCTGGCCACGGACGGCCCTGCGTGACCTCGGCGTCCTGATGTCCGATCAGGTGGGGTGGCCTCGCGGGGCACCGTCGGGTGATTCAGGCCCGGCGTGTGTTCGGCTCGTTCACCCGACGCCGTTGCCCTCACGGGTTGCGCGACGCCTACGCCGCGCTGGCTGCCGGAAGTCCGATGCCGCTCCCGGTGTGGTCCTCGGCGTTCTGCTCCGGAGGTCGGCCCGGCCGCGACTGGGGCCCTCGAAGGACGTCAGAACCGTTCGGTCACCGGGCGAGCAGTGAGGGCGGCCAGGTCAGCGCGAGTCTGGATCGCAGTCGTGCTCCCGGGTGTGGTCCTCCTGGCGGACGTGGAGGGCGTGGAGGTGCCTCACGCGATCGTCGTTCAGACCCCACATGGCCGCGGTCTGACGCAGGCCGACCCGTTCCTCCTCGCCGAGCTCGAGGTCGCCGAGGGCGCGGGCGAGCAGGTCCAGGTACGCGCTGGCGAGAGCTCAGATGGTGGTCAGCACCACGTCGCAACCGGCGTGTGAAGGGTTGCGCACGACGATCTCCGTGCAGAGCCGGCGCGCAACCCATAGACCCCGAGGGCCGGAACGGCTGCCGGAGCGGTAGCCGGACAGCAGATCGGGCATTCCGCGGCCGCGGTCTGTGACCCGGCAGGTCAGCCTCAACGGCTCGGCCCAGAGATCCAGGCGAACCGGAGGCGCGCCGTGCTCCAAGCCGTTGGTGAGGACCTCATTGGTTGCAGCGAGCAGGTCGTCGGCCATGGCACGGGGCAAGCCGCTGGACTCGATGCCGCGGCGGAGACTGCGGCGGGCTTGTGCGAGGTCGTGTGTGCCGTGCAGGTCCGTCGTCAGGCTGGGCGCTGAGGCAGGAGCGTGGGCGCTGCTGCCAGCGGACTGGACAGGAACGCGGCGGGTGCCTGGTACTCCGGGCTTGGTTCGAGCTGCCCGTGCGTGCTGACGTGAGGGTGCGTAGCTTTGGCTGCGTCGAGGACGTGACCGGGCAGGGCCTGAGTGTCGTACGTACACAGGGCGTGGAAGTCGTACGGGTCCAGAACCTCGTTGACCAGCGACTCGTACCGGGCCCAGGCGGCCTGGTCGACCCGGTCCTCGCCAAGAGGAACGGTCCCGGTCACCCACAGAGCGGTTGGCTCGGAGCTCTCTTCGAATGCGCGCTGGTGGCTGAACAGCGTGGCGGTCGGGGACTGGTAGAGGTCCCGGTCTCGGGCGTAGGTCAGTCCTGGGCGGGTGCCCAGTGCGTCGCGCAGCATCGCGATCCGGCTGTCCGTGCCGAGCACCAGTACCTTCCCGACGGCCGCGAGACCCTGCCGTACAAAGGCCGACGTTCCGGCGACCAACTCGGCATCGGAGTCGTGCAGCAGCAGGTCGTGGCTGAAGCCGGAGCTGGTTCGGGTGCCGCCGTCGTCGGCGAGGGTCCTCATGACCTGTCCACCTGCAAGCCTCCCGTCTGTTCCACCCCGCAGAGCTGGAGCATCCGGTTCACCATTGGTTGTGGTGCGTGCAGCCGAACGTGGCCACCCTCTTTACGGTAGTCCCGCGTTCCGGCCAGAAGGGCCCTGGCCCCCTTGACGTCGACGAACCTCAGCAGTCCCAGATCCACGACGAACGGGTCCGCGGCCGCTGAGCTGGCCGCCTGGAGGGTGTAGTGCAGCAGGTTGTGGTTGGAGATGTCCACCTCTCCGGCGAGCAGGATGCCCTCGGGTTGGCGAGCGGTCTGCAGGAGCCGTTCTCGAACCCCGTCCTGGTGGGTTTCTGTGACCCCAGAAAGCGCACCGCGCGTGAGGTCCGTACTGTACTGACACAGAACCGACACGGGACTGGTCCGGCAGAGCTGGTCGGTCGCCCGTTCAAACTCCAGATGCTCCATCGGCGACATGACCTCGTGTGCGGTCTCAGCCTCCCCGGACATACGTACCCGGGGATACCCCTGTGCCAGGGCCTGGTCGACCAGAGCGGACAGTCCGTCGGGGGAGTAGACGTCATGGTCCGCCACGACGATCCGCAGCTGGCCCCGGTCCACCGCACCGTCGACGGGCACCCGTTGCTCAGCCAGAACAGCCCCCAGCGATCGCGAGACGGGTACGCCCGGGGGTTCGATGTAGACGACCTTCTCGCCGAGGTCCAAACCACGTTGTACCCATGCCGCGACCTCGGCGCGTCGTTCCTGCTCAGTGTTGTGAATGAGAAGCAGATGACCACGCCAGTCCAGCTGGCGCGTGCGGAGGTACTCCACCTAGCGAGACTACGCCCGTGGACTCAACTTCCACGGGCGTGAACTTGCCCTTCGAGCCGAGGGCGGCCACTGCTCGACCGTAGTCCGGCTGGCGCGTTGGTTCGGTCGAGCAGGGCGTGACGTAGCTGAGGCCCGACGTGGTTGGGGTCAGGCGGCCGTGTCGAGGACGGCCCAGACGACTTTGCCGCCGTCGCGGGCCGGCAGGACACCCCAGGCCCGTGACAGCACACCGACGATGAGCAGTCCTCGACCGCTGTTCTCGAAGTGGTCGGTGCCTCGGTGCAGCGGCAGGTTCGGGCTGTGGTCGCGAACCGTGAGGCGGACGTCCTGCTGGTGTGCCGCGACGCTGAGCTCGATGGTGGTGCCGGCGTGGAGCATCGCGTTGGTCACGAGCTCGGTGGCGACCAGGCACGCTGTGTCGTTGGCGGTGCCGAGCTGCCAGGCCGCGAGGGTGCGGGTGATGAACTCGCGGGCGTCGTGGGCGGCTGTCGGGTGCGGCGGAAGGCTCGTTGTCGCGGTGAGCGCTGCGGCGGCCTCTGCCAGGGCGGCCAGCGCGGCCTGCCTGGATGCGGCCAGGAGCAGGTGCCGCCCGAGCTCTGTGACACTGAGCTTCTCGCGTAGCTGGGTGTCGGGGCACGCCACGGCGACGGGCACTCCGGGCCACTGGTGTACGTGCCGTCCTGCGGACGCGATCTGCTCCACGGCGTCGGGTTCGGCGTCGACGACGCTGGACAGGTCGCAGACGACCGCTCGGGGCAGCTCGGCCAGCGCGTGCTCGATCGCCAGGATCAGGTCTTTGACGACGTCTTCATCCAGTGGGCCGTCGGTTTCGAGGACGAACACTCGTTCTGTGGTGTGTGACCGCACTCGCAGCGGCTCGGCGTTCACTGGGTGCCCCCCAGAGCCGCAGGCCTGCGCTCCGAAGCGCCCGGACTCAGGTGCAGCCTGGTCAGCTCCATGCGAATCGAGCTCGGTCGCCCTGGGGATCAGGAGTAGGGGCGGGGGTGTTCTGGGCGCGCTCGTTGCCGCTCGGGCTCGGGCGCTGTGCCGAAATCACCCCTCCACGGTACATCTGGGGCCTGTATGCCCACTGTGCGCCCTCTGTGAGTCCGGCTGTGTCCCGAGCCGGCAGGGCCGTGTGCGGAGGTCGCGGCATCTCAGGAGCCGCTACCGCTGGTGCGGTCGGTGCTGGTGTGCCAGGCGCCGTTGATCGCGCCGAGCCTCAGGGTGACCATCCGGCGTCACGTCAAGCGCGGTCAGCTCGGTGATGACCTCGCCATCGTCCTGCTGGAAAACACTGCAGGGAGAACCTGACCGCACCCGGCGTGACTGGTCGCGTGCCGGCCCCTGCACGAGGTCAGACTTCGCCAGGCCACCCGTCGTCGCTCCGGCCACTCGCCAACCAGCTCTCACCTGAGTGCGCGTGACCAGCGCGAAGTCGCATCGGTGTGCTGGGTTCCTGGCGGCGGTGAGCAGCGCCTCGAACTGCAAGTGGGTCGGTCCCAGGGTCGGGGACTCGGACGGCACGATCGGTCGGCGGACCGTACTGACAGCGTCAACCAGCTCACCAAGGGCGGCGGCACATGAGTACGTCGTTGAGCGACCTACGACGGCAGGATGTTCTGGTTGTGCCGGAACAGGTTCGCCGGGTCGTACGTCCTCTTGATCTCGGCCAGCCTGTCGTAGTTGCCCTTGTAGTTGGCGCGGATCCGGCCCTGGTCGTCCTCGGCCATGAAGTTGATGTAGCCGCCCTCCTCCGAGAGCGGTGCCGTGGCTTCGTAGTACTCCCGGACCCAGGCTGTGTTCCTCTCGTCGTCCTTCGCGTCGGGCCACATGCCCGCGATCACGGTGGCGAAGCTGGCGTCGCGGTAGGCGAACGCGGTCGACTCCGGTGCGACCCGGTGGCAGGCGCCGTTGATCGGGTAGATGTGCATCGTCGAGGTCAGCTCGGGGACCTTCGACCCATGCTCGAGGTGAGCGGTGATCGCGTCGTCGGTGAGCTCCTTGACGAAATTGGCCTTCCAGTAGTGGCGAAGCCCCGAGGGGTACAACGCGTCGAACGCGCTGTTCAGGGCCGGGTAGGGCATCGGCCCCACCATCTCGGCCACCACTGGCGCGAGGTCGTGGAACGGCTTCAACACCCTCTCGCCCTGGTCGAGGTCACCCGACCAGCACGCCACCATGAGGGCGAACCGCTCCCCGTGACGCTCCTCTGGGATGAAGGGCAGCGGCGGCGCGATCTGGTACGCCGGGAAGCCACCGAACGGCTCAGGCGCGTCGGCGATGAACTCGCGGTAGAACCGGAACAGATCCCCCGCCTTGTCCAGCTCGAAGAACATCGGTCCGCCGTAGATGTCCTTGACCGGGCTGAGCCGGAACTCGAATGAGGTCACGACGCCGAAATTGCCGCCACCACCCCGGATCGCCCAGAAGAGATCCGCGTCGTCCTCATCGCTGGCAACGTGGAAGGTGCCGTCCCCGGTGACCACGTCCGCCGACAGGAGGTTGTCCAGGGCGAGCCCCAGCCCCCTCGCGAGGTAGCCGATGCCGCCACCGAGGGTCAGCCCGCCGACACCCGTGGTCGAGATGATGCCGCCCGTCGTGGCCAGTCCGAACGGGTACGCCGCCGAGTTCAGGTCGCCCCAGGTCGCACCACCCGAGACCTGAGCCGTGCGGGCCAGCGGGTCAACACGAACACCGCGCATGGCCGACAGGTCGATGACCACGCCGCCGTCGCACGTGCCGAAGCCCGGGACGCTGTGGCCACCACCCCGGACGGCGACGGTCATGGCGTTGTCGGCAGCGAAGCGTACGGCGGTCATCACGTCACCGGCGTTGACCGGCTGGACGATGACGGCCGGGCGCTTGTCGATCATGCCGTTGCGGACCGTGCGCGCGACGTCGTACCCCTCGTCATCGGGTCCGGTCACAGTCCCCCTGATCTCCTCGCGCAAGGTGTCGAGCTGAGCATTCATGCCGTCCTCCTCATGGCTCGTCCTGTCGCGTCGGGGCGACAAGGGCGTCGAGAGGGCGTCACAAGGGCGGCGATCCGCGGCAGGTCCTGGCAGGGCCGACTTTAGACCCGGACGACAGCCCGACGCCATGGCCAGGCAACCCGTTCACGACTGGGGCGAGACAGTCACAGGAGCGCGCCGGGGCAGAGCGTCTCGGACTCCCTGCGCCCGCGGTGGGCACTGGAGCCCCTGCTCATCGTTGGCCGTTGCCAGCACGCGTGCGTCACCCGGACGGGGTGATGCACGGGCGGGACGCCTCGCGTTGCGTGGGTCCAGGTCCGTCAGGACCGACAGAGATGGGGAGCGCATCCGATGGCAAAGCTCGACATCACCAAGACCAACGACGCGGTCGAACGACTCCTCATGACCACCGAGAACCCGCGGCACAGGTTCATGCTGACCGCTTACTACCGGCACCGGTATCTCGAGATCGGTGGACGCTATGAGGAGATCTTCAGCCCGGACATGATGGTGGAGAAGCCGGTCTACCGCTTCAAGGCGCTCGGAACCACGACCAGGCTCGAGGGCCAGGACCAGGTCAAGGGCCTCTACTCGATGTGGGCCAAGACGCACCAATCGATCTTCTACGCCGAGAACGAGCAGCTTGCCGTCTGCGACACGTTCATCGCCAGCGTGGCGATGGCCTCTCAGCAGACCCTCGGACGTGCGCTCATCGCGAATGGCATCGACGTCGACGACCCGGACGCCTACTACGTCTACAAGTCCGTCGAGGAGATGGTCTGGCCCTACGACGACCGCGGCCGGCTCGTCGGCGAGGACGTCTGGGAACCGGACCCGGACCGGGCCGAGATCACCAAGATGGACCCGGCCGACGTGACCACCACCGAGGAGGCCGGGAAACTGCTCGCGCCGTTCATCAAGCCGCTGCCTTCCTTCGACGAGATGGTCCTGCGGAAGTCCCCTGCCCGGCGTCAATAGGCGGAACGCGCGACAGCACTCCTCCTGCATGCGTTGCGCGGCCAATGACGGGGCTGGGCGGGGTGCGAACACTTGACAAGCCCCGCAGCGTTGTGGCGACGCGGGGACATGGAGCCCGCCGGTCCTCCGCGCGTGGCGGGGCCCCGGCGTACAGGCGGCCTGCGCCGGGGCCTCTATCGGTCCGTGCGGACCCGAGCTCAGGTCACGAGCGTTGAGGGTCTTGGCTGTCAAAGGGGCCGATGGCTCACACCCTACGCGGGACCCACCGTTGGAGCCATAGTCCTCGCGGCACGACACCGATGCGGGCACTACGAGGGAAGGACCACGAACAGGATCTGGGGCGGGCGGCTCCGCCAGTGGGTGCGGTCGTCACGCATGGGGCGTGACCGGCGCCTCTCGCAGCGACCGACCCTCCCCGAACCCCGTCGGCTCCTCACGCCTCGGTCGGCACCGGCATGTCGTAGACCACCCACATGGTGCGCTCGGCGACCTGGTCGTACTTGCTGCGGGCGCGATGGTTGTCGTCGGCGGTGATCCACCGGATCTTGCCCCAGCCCCGCTGCCGGGCGACGGCGCGCAGGGCCGCGAACAGCGCGTCGACCGCGCCGGTGCCCCGCGCGGCGGGCTCGACGAACAGGTCATCGAGGTGCCCGGCGACGGTCGCAGCGAGCGGCCGGAAGTAGGGGCGGTAGTGAGCCAGCCCCACCGCGCGGCCGGCGGCGTCCCTGACCAGCAGCGCCTTGACGTCGTGGGTCGGGTCCATGACCCACGACCACACGCGGTCCAGCTGCTCGGCGGTCACCGGCTCGCGGTAGAAGTCGGCGTACGCCCGGTAGAGCTCCTCCCAGCGGCCTCGGTCCGCGTGCTCCGGAGCCGATACGGCGTACGACGCGGCCGCCGGAGCGACACCTTTCGGGCGGCGGACGTCATCCGCGGGCTGGTCGGTCATCCCGGCACGCTAGCCGCGCCGCCGCGGTGGTGTCAGCCGGTCGGGCCGGCACCCCCCGACGCACGACTTCAGCGCCGGCGCGCGGCACGGTGGGGAGAAGCCCTCGCCGACGTCATCAGCTCGATCGACCCCGCAACATCATCAGCGGCATCGACCACCTGATCCACCACTTCTCCACCGGCAGCCTGTTCAGGAGCACGATCAGAGACGAGGGCGGACGTCAGCGACGGCGTGGTCGGCGACCTGATTCGGCAGCTCGTCGACGCGCACCCCACACGGCAGGCGGTCCCCGGTGTCGGCTTGGGTTGCCACGGGCGTCACCTCCAGTCCTGCAGTCGCGCCAAGAGCGTCTTACGAGCCCGGTGCACCCGGACCTTAGCCGCCGACTCGGTGACTCCCAGAATTCGCCCGGTCTGGGCGTGCGTGTACCCGGCAAACGTGTTCAGCACCAGCGCGGCGCGCTGGTCGAAGGGTAGGTCCAGCAGCGCGGCTTGCGCGGCCTGCCAGCGCTGGCTGGCGATGACCACGGCATCGGCTGGTGGCACGGTCGGTGCACCGTCGTCACCCCAAAGCGGCTCGGTCGGCCGAGTACCCCGCCGCAGGTTGTGACAGCGGTTGATCACGATGCGGGTGATCCAGGTGGAGAACTGTGCGTCGCCACGGAACATGGGCAGCCCTTGCCACGCCTGCAGGAACGCGTCCTGCACCACGTCCTGGGCGTCGTCGGGTTTGCCGGTCAGCCGTAGTGCGACGGCGTACAGGCAGGACTGGTGGGCGCGGACCAACGCGGTGAATGCTTCCTCATCCCCGGTTCGGGCAAGCTCCACCCAGCCGGCCTGGACCGTGACGTCGACGTCACCGTCGAAGTCGCTCCCGAGCCGCACCGCCGCCAGAGCCACGGGCGAGGCGGGGGCCGCCAGATGGCCCGCGTGTGGTGTAACGCTTCGCCCCAAGGCGTGTCCAAGTGGTGTGAGTCGCTAACGCAGTCGCCTCCGGCCATCATCGGGCCAACTCCTCCGGCCCGCCATCCCGCACGAAGGAGTCCCGCTCATGAGCAGCCAGTCCAGCGACACCAGCCAATCCAGCTCCCCGTCGTCATCGACGGTGCAGCAGGCCGCCCCGTCGGCACTGCAGACCAGCGAGGGTCGGACCACCATCGCTGACGGCGTGGTCCAGAAGATCGCCAGCCTCGCCGCGCGCGAGGTCTCTGGGGTGCACGCCCTTGGCGGCGGCGCCGCCCGCACCCTCGGTGCGCTGCGCGAGCGGATTCCCGGCTCCTCGCAGGCCACCGGCCAGGGTGTCTCGGTCGAGGTCGGCGAGCGTCAAGCCGCGATCGACCTCGACCTCGTCACCGAGTACGGCGTGTCGATCGCTGAGCTTGCGCGGGCGGTGCGCCGCAACGTCATCAGCTCGGTGGAGGGCATGACGGGACTGGAGGTCACCGAGGTCAACATCTCGGTCAACGACATTCACCTGCCCAGCGATGAAGACCAGTCGCAACCGGAGCCGGCGCGGGTCCAGTGAGCCAGGTGCGCCGGTCGGCGGCCGGCACCGAGGTCGACCTGCTCGCGGCGGCGGTGTTGGGCTGCCCGGCGGTGGTGTCGCTGCATCCCGGCGGGCCGCGCTACGTGGCGACCTTCCTCCCGGGGCGCCGGGTCGGCGGTGTTCGCGTCGACGACACGGTCGTTGAGGTGGCCGTTGTAGCCGCGGCCGGGATCCCGGTCCATTCGGTGGCCTCGCAGGTACGCTCGGCTGTCGCCTCGCTGGCTGCGGGTCGCGCCGTCGATGTCCACATTGCCGATGTTGCGCCGCCCGGTAAACGCAGTGCCGCGCAGCTGTCCCAGGAGCCGGCGTGACGGCATCGACGGAGCCGGAACTTCGCCGTCGGCGCAGAGCCGTCGCGCGGGCGCACCACCCCGACCTCGGCGGAGACCCCGCCGCGTTCATCCTGGCGTGGCAAGGGCTGGAATCTGACGCGACGGGGCTGGGTGGCGACCACACCGTCCCCGCGCCCCCTCGGGCCGGTGCGGGTACGGCCGGGCCGGAGGTCACCTTCGTCCGGCGGCCGAGAGGGTGCGCCCGCTGGTTTGCGTGGCTTCCGCCGCACCGACATCGGCGGTTCCCCACCCGCCGGATGCGCTGAGCGTCCGCTTGTCCATCCTGAACACGGAGGTTGTGCCATGCCCCCCACCACAGTGGGTCTCTTCACCGGTTTGCTGCTGGGCCTCGCCTGGGTCATGGGCGGGTTTGACGCCTTCGTCGGCACCGCCGTACTCGGCGTGATCGGCTTCGTCGTCGGCAAGGTCGTCTCCGGCCAGCTCGACCTGACCAGCTACCTTGGCGGCGGGCGGCGGTGGTCCACGGTGACCGCTGCCATGGCGACCGACCAGGCGGAGCCCAGATCCCAGCCCGTTCCGGGGGACCCGTCCGAGCGCGGCTCGCTGTCCGTGGCCGACCGGATCGTGGAACGGGTCGCCGGCCATGCCGTGTCTCAGGTGGAGGCGGCGATGGCCGCGCCACGCCGGGTCCTCGGGGTGAACGTCGGCGATGCCCGCCCCCAGGAGAGCGCCCACGTGCACGCGCGGGTGTACGGCGAGGTCGCCACGGTCGAGGCCACCATCGCGGTTCACTGGCCGGCGTCGGTGCGATCGGTCAGCGACGCCGTCCGCGACCAGGTTCGCGAGGACGTCGCCCGAATCACCGGCGTCCGCGTCGAGCAGGTCGACATCGAGGTCGTCAGCATGAGCGTTCCCGCCGCAGCCCCTCGGCGCGTTCGGTGATCCCAGCCGGAACCACCGATCCTTCGCACGACAAGGAAGTGACGGATGACCGTCGTGAACCGGATCCTGGCGGCGCTGCTGGCTCTCGTGCTGCTGCTGGGCGGCTTGCTGGCCGCTAGCGAGATCGTGCTGGCCCAGCTGGGTCGCACGCCGTGGCTGGTTCCCCATCCGCAGTGGAGCGCCTGGCTTGGTCAACGGACCCTGACCGACGGCCTGGTGCGCGCCGCCATGGCCGGTCTTGTCGTGGTGGGGCTGCTCCTGATGCTCGCTGCGCTGCGCCGCGGCAAGCCGCACAACCTGACGCTGCCTTCGAACATCGAGGGCGTGCAGGTCACGGCGTCACGTCGCGGGATCGAGCGCAGCCTGCGCGAGGCGGGCAGCCGCATCAGCGGTGTTCGCGCCGTCAACGTCAGGGCCGGACGGCGCACGGTGAAGGTGCGTGCCTACACCGCCTCGCGCACCGAAGGTCAGGTCCACCAGCAGCTGATCGACACGGTCGCAGCCAAACTTGAGCAGCTCGGCCTGGCTGACAGGCTTCGCCCGCGAGTCACCATCGTGACGGGCAAAAGCCGATGAGCCGGCGCGTCGACGGCGCCAACCGGGCCGTCCTCTTCCTTCTGGGCCTGCTATTTGCGCTGGCTGGCGGCCTCGGTCTCGCGACCAGCCTGGGAGCGTTCGGCGCGGCGCCGGCCAGCAGTCCGGTCCTGCCCCGGCAGCTGCGCCGCTTCGCCGCCGACAGGCCCTGGTTCTGGTGGGCTGTCGCGGCCACGTGCCTGCTGCTCGCTCTCCTGGGTGCACGGTGGCTGCTCGCTCAGCTGCGGGTAGACCGCCTGCAGCGGCTGGACCTGACCACGGACGACCGCAACGGGCTGACCACGGTTCATGCCGGCGCACTGACGGACGCGGTGCAGGATGAGGTCCGCGGCATCCGCGGCGTCTCCGGCACGACCGCACGTCTGCGCTCCGAGCCCAGCCAGCGGCTGGTTCTGGGGGTGGAGCTGGCCGACTACGCCGACATCGCCGATGTGCGCCGGACCCTGGAGAACCAGGCGGTGCAGCACGTCCGCCAGGCCCTTGACGCACCCACCTTCCCCATCGACATCGAGTTGCGTCCCGGCCAGCACGCGGGCCGGGGACTGAGATGACCACGCACATGCCGTGACCGGCGCGGGCCCCAGACAAGGACCACCCAACGCGCTCCTCGCCGTCATCGTGCTGAGTGAACACCTGCCGCTCTTGGGGTCGCTCGGACCGGGGCTGATGTTCGCCAGCCTCGTCACCATTGCGGCCAACACTCGAGCCACAGCCACCGGTCACCCTGGCAACCGGCCGACCGAGCCCCGGACCGTGCCGTGAACTCAATGCCGACGCCGAGCCCGCATGAGGCGCTCCCACCACTGAGACAGAAACCGCGATGGAGCCCAACGTTCCATGGCACCAGAGATGCTCGGGCCGCGGAACGCGAGACGGCCGGCACACCCCGAGGTGTGCCGGCCGTCCGGGTGCGATCTCCCGCCCGCGGCTCAGGGCCCGGCGGTGGTCGCCCCGCTGCCGGGGGCGACGGCTGGCGCCGACGTCGGAGCCGGCGCGGTCGGAGCCGGTGCGGTCGGCGTCGCCGAGGGGGCCGCGGACGGCTGTTCGGACGGCTGGCCGGCCGGGGGCTGGGTGGTCGGCCCCCCGCTGGGCGTGGCGGTCTCGGTGGGGGTCGGTGAGGAGGCCTGACCGGTGCCGGGAGCGGAGGTCGTCGGCGTGCCGGTGGGGCTCGAGGACGAGCTCGGCTCGGAGGTGGAGGTGCTACCCGGTACGGCGTCCTGGTGCCGGGCCGGGGTGTTGGTCCCGTCGTCGACGACTCGGCTGAGTGTGGTGCCGGCGGTGTTGCTGCTCGACAGGGGGTGACCCATCACGGCCTCGGCGGCGGTGATGCCGGCCAGTGCGACCGCGAACACGCCGACGACGACAGCCGCGAGCCGGCCAAAGGAACGGCGCGACTGGACGGACGGGACGTCGGGTGTGTGTTCGGGCCCGCTCACCGGCCGGGCTCGGCGTGACGCCGGCCCGCCGGCCTGGGGGCGCAGCTCGCGAATGCGGCTGCTCGCGGTGCGCAGGGAGTGGGCATAGACCGCCGCGCCCACGGTCGCGACGACGGAGCCCACGGCTGCCCCGATGATCGTGCCGGCGACGCCCAGGAACGACGCTGCCAGCGCGGAGGTGACCGCGGCGAGGGCGCTGGCGGCGATCTGGGCGGGACCGAGGCCGAGGCCCGGTGTCGGGGCCTTCGGCTCCCGGGGAGCGGTGGTGGTGCTGCTGGGTGAGGTCATGAAGGTGGGCCGTCTCCGGGGTCGGGGATGGTGCGGGCACGTCGCGGCGCGCACAGCGAGGGCAGTTCCGGCTCCGCCGTCGCAGGGGGCCGCGGTGACACCGGAACAGTGCTGTGTGTTGTCGGCGCCCGGCACGTTCCTCGTGCCATCAGCGGAACCCGCCACGCAACGGTGCGGGAGGGCCCCCGGGTGAAGCGCGCGTCCGATGAGGCGGTGCTCAACGGGCGCGATCCGGACGCGATCGGCGTGTCCCGCCGTCCTTGCCGGGAACGCTACTGAGTTTACCCCGGAGTCCCGTCTCTCTCCGGACACGCGGCGACCGCAGCCGCTCGGTCGCGGCCAGCGGGATGACGATCACGCCGATGCTCCGCGCACAGCTCGGGCTCGCGCGTCGGTCAGGATGATCGACGTGGTCGGCGGGCAGGGCGGTCTCTCGTTCGGCGACTACTACCTGAGGCGATCTGCGGGAGAGGCCGAGGCCGCGTGCTTGACCCCGATACCGCTCCCGCTTACCCCGCGGGCAGCGGTATCTGAGGCAGCATGATTGAGGTCTCTGAGGCCGATGACAGGGCCCGGCGTGGGGCGATTGTCCGGGCTCAACTCATCAGGTGCCGGCTGGGCCGTCGAGCCATCCTGAGAGGCGGCCCTTGGGGGCATTGGCGCGGGACTGCTGACCAGGGAGTCGCGTGGGTCTACTGCGAGCTGCTCGTTGCCGCCGGCGTTCTCGAGCAGCAGCACGGCCAGGTCGTCCGTGAACCGGCCCTTGGGTACGTGCCGGCGCACTTCCCCCAGGACCTTGTCGAGGGCGTCCTCGACGGTCGCCTTGCGCAGCAGCGCCGCGAGAGGCAGCACGGGCAGGAACTCGTCGTGGGCGTCACGTGCCTCGCTCAGCCCGTCGGTGTACAGCAGCAGTCGGTCGCCCGGTGCCCAGCGCACGGTGGCGGACTCGTAGATGCGTCCCAGGCCGAGCGGAAGGCAGGGTGGGAGGTCCAGCAGTTTCGAGTCGCCGTTGGGGGAGATGAGCAGGGGCTGAGGGTGCCCGCAGCTGACCAGCGTTATCTGGTCGCTGCCGTCGACCTGGACCAGGGCAGCGGTGACGAACTCTTCGTCGTCGAGGAACGGCGCGATGTAGGTGCTCATTTCCGCGGCGGCCGACGCGAGGTCGGCTCCTCCGGCCGCGGACTGGCGGAAGGCGCGGATGGTGCGTGCAGCCTGCTCGACCGCGTTGATGCCCTTGCCGCGGACGTCGCCAACGATGAAGCAGATGCGCCGGTCGGAGTGGAACCAGTCGTAGAGGTCGCCGCCGACGAGCGCGTCCTCCGCGGCGGACAGGTACCGGGCGCCAGCCGCGACCGGCCCGACGTGGGTGGGTATGAGCGGCAGCACGGCGCGTTGGGCGACTTCGGCGATGCGCGAGACCCGGGCGAGCTGCTGCTCGCGGCGAGTCCGGACCGCGGCGAGGACGACTCCCGCGGCGGCGACCAGCGCGACGTCGCCGATGCGGACCCACGTCTGGGCGGTGCCCCAGGTGCCGTTCCACTGGATGGAGGCTGTCGTGAGCGCGACCGCGACCACCCCGAACCCGGCCGTGGCTGCAGGGGGCAGGGCGGCGGAGGCGATGAGCGGGGCCACGCCGTACAGCACTGCGGGTACCAATGACGGGGCTGTGGTCTGGTCGACGATGAGGACGGTGACCAACCACAGGCTCGCAAGGCCCGCGCCGAACAACCGCCTCCGACGATCGCCGGTGAGCGTCATCCACCCAGCCTCCTCCGATCGAGGTCGCAGTACCTCACCCCTGAGGGCCCGTGCTGGCACCGTCCTGCTGAGCCAAACCGGCGGGATCCTCCACGACATCGCGTACGGCTCCTACACGGCCTGAGCCCTGCAGCCCGACCCTGATCGCCGTTCGAGGCGCTGCCGAGCCCTCGAGGCACGACGGGCCCGGTCTGACGGTTCCGCCCGCGCACTCGTCCGCAGCGCGTGACGCTCAGCCGAGCTGCGGCTGTTCGTCACCCGCCTGCGTGACGAGACGCGCGTGACGCATCAGCCGCTGGGTCACGTCTTCTGCCGTGGCGGCTTGCGACAGCACGTCGATCGCATAGCCGTCCTCCAGCGCGACGAAGCCGCGAGCGAGGAAGGGGGCGTCGGCAACGAGTCGGAACTCGCCGGTCTGCCTGCCGTCATCGAGGATCTGCTGGTAGAGCTCGGTCTGCTCGGCGACGAACGTGAGCTGCTGGGAGGCGGCGGCTTCGTTGCGGAACGTGACGGGGAGCAGCTCGTACAGCAGCCGACTGGAGACTTCGGCCTCGCCGGGGAACGGCACTCCTGAGCGGAGGCAGGCGGCGAGCTTGGGCCAGGCGCCCGAGCACGCCTGTACGGCGTCGCGGCGTTGAGTGATGTAGGTCTGGGTGCCGCGTTCGAAGACGGAGGCCAGCAGCTCTTCGAGGTCGGAGTAGTAGTAGAGGACCGAGGCTGGGGTCAGGCCTGCCTGGTCCGCCACGTCTCGCAGGCGCGCATTGGCCGCGCCGCGCTGGAGCACCGCCTGGGCCGCGGCCTCGATCAGCTGGGCACGGCGGGCGGCCTGGTCGCGGACGCGGGGCATGCGGTCATCCTGTCACGACGAATTGGCCATTGACCGCGCCGTCATTCATTAACTAAAGTTTGATTAACGATGTGATCCCTGTCACGAGAGTTGGTTCCGCATGAGTTCTCCCCTCCCGCTCGCACTGGTGCAAGCGCCCGCACACCCTTCCCGAGACCTCGACGGGTTCGCCGCCAGCCTCAGGGAACTGGTCAGACAACGGCCCGCAGTGCGCCTGGTCGCCTACCCGGAGCTCCACCTGGACACCCCCACGAGAGGGGCCGACGAGCCGGCGGCAGCGCCGCGCGATCTGGCGGAACCGCTGGGCGGACCTCGGGACGAGCAGCTGGCCGCACTGGCCGGTGAGGTCGGTGTGTGGCTGCTTCCCGGCACCGTCTACGAGCTCGGTGCGGACGGCCACGTCTACAACACCGCCCCGGTGTACAGCCCAGCCGGGACGCGGGTCGCGGCCTACCGCAAGATCGCGCCCTGGCGGCCGTACGAGACCTCCACCCCCGGCAGCCAGTTCGTGGTCTTCGACATGCCCGAGCACGGGCGGGTAGGTGTCTCGATCTGCTACGACGCGTGGTTTCCGGAGATCTCGCGGCACCTGGCGTGGATGGGCGCCGACCTGATCATCAACCTGGTGCAAACCGCGACCATTGACCGGGAACAGGAAGTCGTCCTCGCCCGCGCAAACGCCATCGTCAATCAAGTGTTCGTCGCCAGCATCAACAGTGCGGCTCCCACCGCCGTGGGCCGCAGCTTGCTGGTGGACCCCGAAGGACGCGTCCGGGCCCAGGCACCCGGCGCCGAGGGATGCGTGCTGACCGACGTGATCGACCTCGCCGAAGCCGCTCGCGTCCGCAGATTCGGCACCGCTGGCCTCAACCGGCTGTGGGAGCAGTTCCAGCCCGGTGACGTGCCGCTCGACCTCCCCCTCTACTCAGGAAAGATCGACCCCCGCACCTGGGGCGCCGGACGAGGCGCCAACCTCCTCACCGAAGGGCCCGCCTGACATGTCCCAGACCCCCAGCCAGCTCGTCCCCAAGCTGAGCCTGCCCTCGATCGTGGTTTTCGGCCTGGCCTACATGGCACCCGGCATCGTGGTCTCCACTTTTGGCATCATCGCCGCCACCTCCAAAGGCGCCGCCCCCACCGCCTACATCGTTGCCACCGTAGCCATGGCGCTGACGGCGCTGAGCTACGGCAAGATGGCGCGCACCTACCCCGCGTCCGGATCGGTCTACACGTACGCGCGCAAGCTCCTCGACCCGCGGATCGGCTTTCTTGCCGGCTGGGCGATCCTGCTTGACTACTTCTTCCTGCCGATGGTGGCCTGGCTGATCCAGTCGCTGTACATGAACGTCGAGTTCCCGGTCCTCCCGGTCTGGGGCTGGCTCGTCGTCAACATCGTGGCCACGACCCTGGTGAACGTGCTCGGCATCGTCATCGCCGACCGGGTGAACAAGGTGCTGCTCTCGCTGACGGTCCTGGGACTGGTTGCCCTGGTCGTCGTCTGCGTGCACCGCATCACCGGAACCGCGGCCATCGGCGGCGCGCACGCGATGTGGAACCCCGCCACCTCACTGACCGCGGTGACCGCGGGCGCCGCTGTCGCGGCCTACTCATTCCTCGGCTTCGACGCCATCAGCACGTTGAGCGAAGAGGTGCGCGACGCTCGCCGGAACGTTCCCCGCGGCATTCTGCTCACCGTCATCATCGGCGGCGGCATCTTCTTCCTCATCGCCCTGCTGATGCAGTGGGTCCACCCCGGTGGCGCCTTCGCCGACGAGTCCACCGCCGGTTATGCCGTGATGGTCGACGTCGGCGGCAAGAACTTCGCCGACGTCCTCAATGTCGTCAGCCTGCTCGGCGGTTTCGCCTCCTGCGTTGCTGTCCAGGCCAGCACCAGCCGGCTGATGTACGTGATGGGCCGCGACGGCGTCCTGCCCCGCCGAGCCTTCGGCTACTTGCACCCGAAGTTCCGCACCCCCATCTTCAACCTGGTCCTCATCGCCGTGGTCGCACTGTTCGCGATGAAGCTGTCCCTGGGCACCGCCACCTCCTTCATCAACTTCGGCGCCTTCCTCGCCTTCAGCCTGGTCAACATCTGTGTGATTGCCGCCTGGGTGCGCCACCGGCGAACCGGCCAGCGGATGGGCATCTTCAGCTACGTCGTCCTGCCCACAGCCGGCGCAGCCGTCGACCTGTACCTGATCACCAAGCTCAGCCACACCGCCGTCATGCTCGGTCTCGGCTGGCTGGTCCTCGGTATCGCCTACCTGTGCGTGCTCACCCGCGGATTGCGCCAGTCGCCCACCAGAGTTCAGCCTCGACGCGGCCCCGGAGCCGGTGCCCGCACTCGTCGACTGAACGTGGACCCGCTCGGCCCCCGGTACGCCTCCGCGTCCGGGGGCCGAGCTGTTTCAGGGTGTGACGGAACAACCGGCCCAACGAGCGGACCGCCAGGAGGAGGTCGCCCGGGCCGGAGACCGAAACATCGCACCAATCTCGTTCAGGCACCGTTCGCCGTATGGCGTCTCCTGGTGCGCGTGGGTTCCTGCCGCTCAGAAGCCGACGTGCTGACGGATGAGCACGACGTGGATCCGACCGGGAACGTCTTGGTGGATCTCGAGGATCTTTCCCACGGCGCTGTGCTGCCCGTATGCGGCCTGCGCCCGCGCGTCCTCGAGGATCAGGCTGTGATGGTAGATCCGCTCCCGGGCCGCTTCCAGGGTGGGCACGAGCTTCTGGGCGCCGACCACGAAGATGACGTTGGCCGCGCCCCAGGCGTACGAGGCGAGCTGGCTTCCAGAGGCCGAGGCGATGACCAGCGTCCCGTCCCGGGTGACGGCATGGACGCTGCCCAGGGCGAAGTCCGGTTGGCCGCCGATGGCCTTCATCTGCTGTGCGTCCGTGGCGAAGTCGAGCGTCAGCAACCGCTTACGCGCCGAGTCGAACAGTCCGCTGTCGTTGACCGCGTTCGCGATTCCCGTCTCCTCGAGCGTCACCGAGGCGTTGGTCATCACCGCCGAACCTCGCGGGATCCGGGCCAGCACGGCCTCGCGCGCGGCAGCTGGATCGTCGACCACCTCGACGCCGAACCCGTGCTCCTCCAGCGCCGCCGCGGTCGCAGCCAGCGTCTGGTCATCCGGCAAGGTCGTGAAGCGGTCAGGTGTGATGGTCGTGCTCATGGCTGGTGCCTCTTGTTCCGGGTTCTGTCGGCGAGTGTGCGGGCTGCCGGGTCGACCTCGGGTTTCGCCGCCCTCTGGTCGGCCGCGGGTTCATCGATGAGTTGAACGCTCAAGTCAGTTTCTTCTCTTGGGACTTGAACTGTCAAGTGATCGGGCTAGGCTTCGCGCATGCCTCGCGCTCATGGCACGCAACCGTCCAAAGCCCGGTCTGGCGCGACCCGTTGGCTGAGCCAGGACGAGGAGGCCGCCTGGCGAGCCCTCCACAGCGTGATCGTGACGCTGCCCTGGGCGCTGGAGTGCCAGCTCCAGCGTGATGCCGGGCTGAGCTTCCTCGAGTACTACGTGCTGGCCAGGTTGTCCGAGGAACCCGACCGGACCCTCCGGATGAGCGTCCTGGCCGAACTGACCCACTCCTCGCTGTCCCGGCTCTCGCACCTGGCGAAACGACTGGAAGCCCGTGGCCTGGTACGGCGCGAGCCGGACCCGACCGATGGGCGCTTCACCAACGCGATCCTCACCGACGAAGGCCACGCCAAGCTCGTCGCGAGCGCGCCGGGGCACGTCGGGACCGTGCGCGAGCTCGTCATCGACGCGCTGGGCCCCGACGAGCTACAGCAGCTGCACGATGCATCGCGGCGGCTGCTGACCCGCATCGCGGCGACCAGCTCGCCGTAAGCGCCCGGGTGGACCGGACGACGGTCCCCGCCCGCTGGACCAGGACGGGTCGGATGGATCAGCGCCCCCGGGCAGCGACCGCCTGGATCTCGATCTTTGCGCCGAACGGCAGCGCGCCCGCCTGGAAGGTGAGCCGTGCCGGTGCGGTGCTGACATCGGGGAACTGCCGGCGCCACCAGGCGTTGACGTTCGCGTAGTCCTCGATGTCGGCCAGCACGCATTGCGCATAGACGATCTCCTCCGGGGAGAAGCCCGCGGCCGACGCGATGGCCACGACGTTGCGCCAGGCCAGGCTGGCCTCCTCGTCGAACGTGCCCGCCTGGAAGACACCGTCCGGGTCGAGCGCAGGCATGCCGCTGATGAAACAGACTCCATCAGCCTCCGCGGCGAGGCTGAAGGGAAAGCCGGCCGGCAGACCCTTCCCGGTGGTCGTACGTGTGATCGTCATCGCTTCTCCTCAAACCAGTTGTCTCGAGTGGGACGTCGTACTTTCCAGCGCACTGACACGAGTGGTTCTCCCGGGGTGGCGCCACCCCCGACCCTCCGTGTGGCGCCCTTGTCCGGGTGCTCCGGTCGGTGGGGGAGCGCGCCTATCGTGGTGGCATGAGATGTGTGGGGCAGTGATCGACGAGGAGCTGCAGCGCCTCTCGAGGAGGGAGCTCAGCCGTGAGGGTGCGAACAGGCAGAGACGGCGCGACGTCAGCTGGTACGGAGCGCCGGGCCGTGCCGGCCCGGGGACTCGCGGGGCGCAGGTATCGGGGGATGCCGTTGGGGGTCGGGGTCGGGGTCGCGCGTCGACGAGCCGACGGGCCGACGAGACCCACACCCTCAGGTCCGACCATGGCGAGCGCCTCCGCTGTCAACGCCGACTCTGACCTCCCGCTCACCGATCAGGTAACCATGGACGGGCGCACGTCTGGCGCGCGCGAGCTCACCATCCGATTCGACACCCGATCGGTACGCCGCTCCGGGGCGATCCTGATGTGTCTCGTCGCGGCGCTGCTGTTCGGGCTGTGGCTGTTCTCCGTGACCCGCCACTTCCTGTTCCTCATCCTGCTCGCATGGCTGTTCGCGACCGCGCTCGAACCAGGCATCCGGGCGCTCATCCACCGCGGACGATCGCGAGGCCAGGCATCGGCCATCGTGGGCGGAGGTGCCATCGTCTGCGCTCTGCTCCTCGCGGTCATCTTCGGGCGACTGTTCTTCACCCAGATCGCCGCGCTCGCCCGCAACGTTCCCGGCATCGAAACCTCGTTGATCCGATGGGTCAACCAGAGCTTCGGCTCGCACTGGGACGCGTCGACGATCTCCTCGTCGCTCCACCTCACCCCGTCGACCGTCGGCTCGTGGGCAGGAACCGTCTCCGGAGGGGTCCTCGGGCTCGTCGGCTCGCTGTCGGCCGTGCTGTTCGATCTCGTCACCATCGTGGTGTTCGGCTTCTACTTCGCCGCGGACGGCCCGAACTTCATCCGCACCCTGGCTGGCGGCATGCCGCAACGCGCCCAACGGGTGTTCATCACGGTCTCGGAGATCACCATGGCCAAGACCGGCGGATACGTGGTGTCGAAGATCGTGCTCGCCGCCCTGTCCGCCCTGTTCCACGGCATCTTCTTCTTCGCGATCGGGGTCCCGTACTGGCTCCCGTTCGCGCTGTTCGTGGGCATCACGGCGCAGTTCGTGCCGCTGGTGGGCACCTACCTCGGTGTCGCCCTTCCCGTGCTGGCCACGGTCTTCACCAGTCCGTGGCGGGCGGTGGCCATCGTCGCGTTCGCCGCGGTCTACCAGCAGATCGAGACCTACTTCTTCACCCCACGGGTCAGCAAGAAGACGATGGACGTCAATCCCGCGATCGCCCTCGCCGCGGTGTTCGTGGGGGCGGCGGTCTGGGGCCCTCTGGGGGCCCTGATCGGCATCCCGCTGGCCGCAGCAGGTGTGGCGATCCTCGACACCTACAAACGCTCCTACGAGCTCATCCCGGAAATCGCCCGCGTCGGTGGCGCCCCGAAGACCGCGAACCCAAAGTGACCGACCCTCTCCCGTGCCAGCGGCCGCACCGAGCCGTGGGACCAGAACGCACGACCTTCTGACCTTGCCACCACGGCATGAGGGATCGGCGGCCCAGCTGCCCCTCGGCGGCCTTGGCAGGCGCGGCGCGCGATCGACCGCCGGGACCGGGGGCCGTTCTGCTGGAAGCGATCGGGACCGCTCCTGCCGAGGAGGAGTCAACCGCGCCGTGAGCGGGTAGGTGGACTACTCCGAGGCTCGTTCGATGAGTGGAGTGTCATGACCGCTGCAGACCCGAACCGCGACCGCACCCTCCCCGGAGGCGGAGGAGAAGGCGCCCTCGGCCGTCGTGCCGGGAGCGCCGGCGTCGGAACCGCCGTCCTTGGAGGAGCCCACCGCACCGCGTGAGCCCGCCCCGACCAAGGCCGACCAGCGTCCCCCGGAGGCCGTGTCCCCGACCGGCAAGCCGACCGGGGCGCCGGAGGACTCCCGCGCCCAGGCCGGTGCGTACCTGACCACCGCGCAGGGCCTGCGCCTGCCGGACACCGACCACTCGCTGAAGGCGGGGAGCGCGGCCCGACGCTGCTGCAGGACCACCACCTGCGCGAGAAGATCACGCACTTCGACCACGAGCGCATCCCCGAGCGCGTGGTGCACGCCCGGGGCGCCGGCGCGCACGGCGTCTTCCGCTCCTACGGCACCGCGGCGTCGGTGACCCGTGCCGGGTTCCTGGCCGGGGACGTCACGACGCCGGTGTTCGTGCGGTTCTCGACCGTCCTGGGCTCGCGCGGGTCGGCCGACACGGTCCGCGACACCCGCGGGTTCGCGACGAAGTTCTACACCGACGAGGGCACCTTCGACCTCGTCGGCAACAACATGCCGGTGTTCTTCATCCAGGACGCGATCAAGTTCCCCGACGTGATCCACGCGGCCAAGCCGCACCCGGACCGCGAGATCCCGCAGGCCCAGAGCGCCCACGACACCTTCTGGGACTTCGTCTCGCTGCACACCGAGGCCACCCACCACGTCTTCTGGAACATGTCCGACCGGGGCATCCCGCGGTCCTTCCGGATGATGGAGGGCTTCGGCGTCCACACCTTCCGGCTCGTCGAACGCCGAGGGCGGCACCTCGCTGGTGAAGTTCCACTGGAAGCCGAAGCTGGGGGTGCACTCCCTGGTCTGGGAGGAGGCGCAGATCATCGCCGGGACCGACCCCGACTTCCACCGCCGCGACCTCGCCGACGCGATCGAGGCGGGTGCGTTCCCGCAGTGGGAGCTCGGGATCCAGGTCATGCCGGACAGCCCCGACCAGACGTTCGAGGGCATCGACCTGCTCGACCCGACCAAGATCGTGCCGGAGGAGCTGGTGCCGGTGCAGCCGGTCGGGCCTGCTGACCCTGAACGCCAACCCGGTCAACTTCTTCGCCGAGACCGAGCAGGTGGCCTTCCACCTCGGACACCTCGTCCCCGGCATCGACCCGACCGACGACCCGCTGCTGCAGGGACGCCTGTTCTCCTACCTGGACACCCAGCTCACCCGGCTCGGTGGCCCGAACTTCGCCCAGCTGCCGATCAACCGGCCGCACGCGCCGGTCAACGACATGTTCCGCGACGGCATGCACCAGACCGCCGTCCACGCCGGTCTCGCGCCGTACCGGCCGAACTCCCTCGACGGGGGCGTGCCGTTCACCGCGGGGCAAGAGCTCGGTGCCTACGTCGAGGTGGCGCAGCCCGTCGCAGGGTGTCAGGGCGCGTACGGCGCCGGCGTCGTTCGACGACCACTTCAGCCAGGCCCGGATGTTCTACCTCAGCCTCAGCGAGGTGGAGCGTGACCACCTCACCGACGCCTTCACCTTCGAGCTGGGCAAGTGCTACGAGCAGGCCGATCAAGCTGCGCGCATGCTGCAGGTGCTGGCCAACGTCGACGCCGACCTGACCGCGAAGGTCGCCGAGGGCCTGGGCCTACCGGCTCCCGCGGCGACGGTCGCGCCGGCGGACGTGGAGCCGAGCCCGGCCCTGTCCCAGATCAGCCGGCCGTGGCCCACCGACGGCCGGGTCATCGGGATCATCGCGGACGAGACCAGCGACCTGGCCGCGGTGACCGACCTGCAGAACTCGATCGTCGCCGCCGGCATGCAGGCGCTGGTCATTGCCCCCCACGGGGGCACGCTGACCTCGGGGACCGCCGACCCGGTCATCGTCCAGCGCACCCTGCTGACGACCCGCTCGACCGAGTTCGACGCGGTCGTGGTCGCCGGATCGCCCAAACCCGCCCCGAAGATGTACCGGCTCCTGGAGGAGGCGTTCCGGCACGTGAAGGTGATCGGTGGGTTCGGCGGCGCCGAGGAGGCCCTCGCCGCCGTCGGTTTCCCGACCGACGCCCCGGGCGTGGTGATCGAGCAGGATGCCACGCGGATGCTGGACCAGGTCGTGGAGCTGATGGGTCAGCACCGCGTCTGGCACCGGTTCCCGGTCCAGGTGGGCTGACCTCGCGGCGGCGCAGCTCGATGTCGGGGGTGGTTACAGGAGGGTGCGCAGCGCCCTGGCAGCGATCCCGACGCGCACCTCGGCACCGGCGGGCAGGTCCATCACCTCACCGTCGATCTGCAGCGGCATCGGCTTGACCGTCGTGAACGTGTACTCGCGCACCGACGGCTGCGGGCCCAAGCCACGCGACGCCGCCCGCAGCGCGGTCGTCAGGATCCGCCACTTCGCGGTGTGCCGCAACGTGATCACCTCGAAGGTCCCGTCGTCGGGGCGGCCCTCGTCCTGGCTCAGGGTGGCGACCTTGGCCATCTGGTTGATGTTGGCGAACACGATGCTGTCGAACCGTTCCCTGGTCCCGTCAGGGCGCTCGATCTCGAAGGGGCGGAACCGGACGAACGCGCGCACCGTGGTCGCCATCTCCCGCAGCGAGCCCTTGCCGCCCTTCTCCAGGTCGACGGCCACGACCGGGGTCAGCCCGAGCCCGATGTAGGAGTGGGCGTACCGCGTCGCGCCGTCGACGGTCAGCGTCAACAGGTCGATCCGGCTCACCTTCCCGGCGACGATCGTGTCGACCAGCGGCTGCTCGCGCGTGGTGCGGCGGTGGTCGTTGGCGTTGCCGGCCGCCAGGACCGCGCACACCGCCTGCTCGCTGCCGGAGGCCATGACGCCGTTGACGACCTCGTTGTATCCGCCGTCGCCGCTGACCGACACCAGCAGCGGCTGCCCGACCCGGGCCGCGTCCCGGGCCAGGTCACGCGCATGACCGGCGTGCTGGGTCGCGGACAGCTCAACCGGCAGCTGCGGCACCCGGACGGACAGTTGCATTGCGCAGCTCGGCCGCCTTGTCCTTCGCGTTGCCGGTGCTGTTGGGGTTGAAGATCAGGACCACGCGGTCGAAGGGCGCCATGGCCCAACGGTACGGTCGGATGCCCGAACTCAGGGAACCGGCACGCGGCCGGTGGTCCTGGAGGACACGGTGACAGATGGCCCCCGCCTCGGGCGGGCATGAGTATCGGGCCTGTTGGGTACGTGGCGCTGCATGTTCTTCTTCTTCTCCGGGCGCGCCGGGTGCCTGCGTTCTCTGCTGATCTCGGTGCTGGCGACCGGCGTCCTGTGGCTGCTGTTCCACCGGTGACCCGCCCCGCCCGCCGACGCCTCTTCACGCCGCTGCTGCCGGGCCACCGCGCCCGCTACTCCCTGGCCACCGCCGCCCCCAGACCCGCTGACGGCTTCCACAGCTCGTGGACCATGGTCGACGGCGTCCGCGTTCACGCCAGGGTGGCCACCCAGCCGGGCCGGCGCTCCTCGGTGGTGCTGGTGCACGGACTCGCGGTGTCTCACCGGTACCTGATGCCCACCGCGCGGCTGCTGGCGGCCCACCACGACGTCTACGTGGTGGACCTGCCCGGGTTCGGGCTCAGTGGTGACCCCGGGCCGGCGCTGGACGTTCCGGAGCACGCGGCCGCGCTGGCGCAGTGGCTGGATGCCAACCGGCTCGGCCCGGCGGTGCTCCTGGGCAACTCGTTCGGCTGTCAGGTGCTGGTGGAGCTGGTCACCCGGGAGCCGCAGCGCTGCGCCGCCCTGGTTCTGTCCGGGCCGACCATCGACCCGCACGCCCGTACCGCAGCCCGGCAGATCGCCCGCGGGCTGCGTGACTTCCTGCACGAGGACCCGCTGCAGGTCGCGATCCTGGCCCGCGACGTTCTCGACGCGGGACCGGCCCGGGTGTGGGCGACCCTGCGCGCCGCACTCCGGGACCCGATCGAGACCAAGCTGCCACGAGTGAGCGTTCCCACCCTCGTGCTTCGCGGTGCCCTCGAGCCGATCGTCCCCGCCCGGTGGGCACGCGCAGGCAACGGACCTGATCCCGGGCGCCGTCCTGGTGGAGCTGCCCGGGAGCCCGCACAACGCGGTCTATGTCACCGCGGAAGCCCTGGTGGCCGAGGTCCTGCGGTTCCTGTCCCAGCTCGCCCCCGAGAGCCGGGGGGCCGCCGGGACCGCGCTTCCGCGCGACGACAGCGGGGCGCGGACTGCTCACGAGCCGAGGCTCGCCACGCAGTAGTGACCAGAGGCACCCGAGGGCAGGCTCCGGTGCCGACCCGGCCGACGTGTCGGGTCAAGGGCGGAACGGTCCCGGCAGTGGTCCGACCTGGAGAATGGCGACGGGGACCAGCCTTGAGACCCTGGTGCGCAGATCGCCTTTTCGTGCTGTTCAGCCCTTGAACAGCACTGTTCGAGGGTCGACTGGTAGCAACCGCGAACACAACCAGCAGCGCCCGCCCTGAATGGGCAGGCGCTGCTGCGTTCACGCGAGTGTTGCGCGCGGGCGACGGGTCGTTGTCTCCCCGCAAAGTCGGTACGGTGATGTACACGGTCGGTTCGCGGGCAGTCACGAACGTTGTCCCGGCCCCTGGCAGCACGTCAGTCCGCGATGTGCAACGGAAGCCGATGCCATGGACAGCTCTGCAGACACCCAGTCGCTGTATCCCTACGACGGGGCAACCCTCGTTCTGAGCGGGGAGGTCGACCTGCTCACGGCACCCGTCCTGCGCAGCCGGCTCCACCAGGCTGCCTCAGGCGCAGGAGAGCTGGTGGTGGACCTCTCCGCCGTCACGTTCATGGACTGCGCGGGCCTGGAGCCGCTTCTGGAAGCGCGGACCTACCTGCGCGGCCGCATGAGCCTGCGTGGGATTCCCTGGTCGATCGTGCAGATACTCCGCGTGACCGGCCTGCTGACGACGTTCACGATCCTGGACGCGGTCGAGTCCGGGGGTGGCGCCGAGCAGGACCGACGTCACGACGAGGCTGTCGCTCATCGTCTTGCTCGCACCGCAGGGCCGGGCAGTCACGTCTCGCGCTCTTGACCGACCGGCCCTCCCCCGGAGCGGCGGTCCGGGGCCGGCTGGACGTGACCACCGGCAGTTCCTCGGCCTGTCGCCGTAGAGGTTCAGGGCGCCGATGACCCGATCACCCAGGGACGAGCTGCCCGAACACTCCGCCCGCCGTTGCGGTGACGCGTACCGTGGGTACGGCGAGGGGTTCCGGGGGTCAGTGACGCCGGGGCACCCGCGTCGTACGGCGCCACCGGGCATCTCGAACGATCGCGAGGACTGCTTCCATGTCGTTCAACACGCCAGAGCCCATTGTCTCCTCCGAGCGGTACGCCGTGACCGACCTCGACGGTCGGAAGCCGGGGGATGTGTCGGACTTCGTGGGGCCGATCTCCGCCCTGATCGAGCGGAACGGGCGGACGCACCGGGTCGTCGGCATGGGCGGGGAGGTGGACGGCGCCGTGCGGATCTACGAGAAGGACGCGGGGGCGGACGGCAAGGATGTCCGCGTCTGGAACCTCACCCAGGAGGACGACGGCTCCTTCACCGTCATCCACGGCGCCCCGCTCTGACCCTGTCGCGCTGAGCCGCGAACGGTGCTCGGAACCACGGGTGCGGAGCCGTCTACGGGCGGCACCGTCGTGGAACCGCGGTGCTACCGGCTGGACATGCTGCCGAAGGGCGGCGGCTCCGCGGCCTGGTGACCGGTGAGGTTCTCGATCAGCATCGCGGCCACCTCACGGAGCTTGACGTTGCGGTGCTGCGAGGCCGACCGCAGGATGGCGAACGCCTCGTCCCGGGAGATGCGGTTCTGTCCCATGATGACGCCGAGGGCCTGGTCGATCGTGCTGCGCGTGGCCATGGCGGACTGCAGGTGCTCCGCCCGCTCGGTCTGCTCGGCCAGCAGCAGGCAGAGCCGCAGAGCCCGCGCCGCCTCGTCGACGTAGATCCGGGCGCGCTGCATCTCCGGCTCTCCGAAGGCGTCCAGCTCACGTCCGTAGAGGTTGATCGCCAGCTGTGCGCCGTCCCCGGTATCGGCGGGGGCCGCGGCCGCAGACAGGAAGCCGAGCCGAAGGGACGCGGCGGCCCACTCGGGCCAGCGGCCCTCGGCACGCATGTCCGGCACGATGGTCTCCACACCGCGGCGCGCAGCCTCGACGCACGGGCCGGAGTCGGTCGCGTACTCCACCTGGTCGGCCTCGGTGGCCTCGGGGTCCGTGCTGGCGACCGTGAGGAAGCGGCCCTCGCGCAGCATCGTCAGCGTGCAGGCGGAGTGCGCGGCGACGTGTTCGCCGGCCCGGTCGACCACCGTCTGCAGGAAGGCCTCCACCGTGGTCGTCCGCAGCAGGCTCGCCTGCAGCGCCGACACGGTGGCATGGCGCAACCTGAGCTCGTCGGCCGTCGGGTCCTGCTGCGTCATCGCGGGCTCCATCACGGGGCGGTGGGTCTGGGCGGAGATCTTCCCGGCAGGGTACCCCGGCGACCGAACGTCTGGCCGGGCCTGCTCACGCGGCCGCCGGCCGCTCAGGCAGGTTCTTCGCCGTGAAGCGTGGGCGCGTAGGAGATGCCGACGATCAAGCCATCCTCAGTGAGAATCCGGGTCACCGTCTGTCCCCACGGCTCGGTGCGCGCCGGGTGGAGCAGCTCGAAGCCCGCGCGCTCGAGCTCGCCACCAGCCGCTGCGACAGCTTCTGCGTCCTCGACCTCGAACTCGATTGATGCCTGGGGAACCACCCGGTCGGCGGGCCACGTCGGCGTGCCGAAGCACGCCTCGGCCGCCTGCGAGAGCGGCCACACGCCGAAGTGCTTGCTGCCGGGGATGTTCTCACTGGAGTAGTACTCATCGGCTTCGTACTTCGCCAACGGCAGGCCGAGGGCGTCGATGAACAGCTTGCGACTCTGCGGCGGGTCAGCGGCGACGACCGACATGCTGGCGATGAACAGAACGTTCATGAGGCTCAGCCTACGGCCCGCCGCCGATGACGCCGAGAGGTTGCCGCGGACGGTTGGGGTCACCGATGGAGGCCCGACGCGTGACCGCCTCCGAGTGCCCGGCGCATGAGCAGCGCTCGGGCAGAACCCATCTCGTCACCTTCAGCGACGGGTGCGGCACCCCGAAGTGCGTGCCAAACTGCCAGACAGTGGGGGTCATACGAGCAGGGCCTTGGAGGGCACATGACCATCACCTTCAATGCTGCCGGGGCTGGCGAGACCTGGACTGCGGGCGGCGCGGACTTTCGGGTTCTCGCGGACGGCAGCGCGGTCGACGGGCGGTGGGGCCTCGTGCAGTGCACGCTTGCGCCCGGATGGACCGGGCCACCTCAACACGTCCACCGCGAGCATGACGAGAGCTTCTTCATCCTCGCCGGGACCGTGAAGTTCACCAGCGGCCGCGATGAGCTGCTGGCCACCCCCGGCGCTCTGGTCACCGCGCCGATCGGTGACCCGCACACCTTCGCCAACGCCGACGACCAGGCTCCGGCCACCCTTCTGTGCACGGTGACCCCCGAGCGGTACATCGGCTACCTCAGGGAGCTCGCCGGCTTGCATCCCGGTCCCGACGGGCGACTCGACCCGGCCGACATCCTTGCCGTCATGAGCCGTTACGGCACTGAGCCGTTCTAGACCCTCGTGATTGACCTTCGTCAGGCGACGCAGAGGTGATTGCGGAACAGGCCTCAAGGGGTGATGACGACCTTGTGTGCCGAGCTGTCGCCGCGGACGGCGTCGAGCGCGTCGCCGTACTGCTCGAGAGCGAAGCGGTGGGTGATGATGCCGTCTGTTCGTGCCCGGCCGGAGCGCAGGGCGACCAGGGCTGCCGGGAAGGAGTCGATCTCGGCGAAGGAGCCCTTGATCGTCAGCTCTCGCCGGAAGATCTCGTACGGCGACACCTGGATGCGGTCCTGCTCGCCCGCGACCCCGTAGAACAGGACGGTTCCGCCGTTCCGGGTCAGCGACAGGCATGCCTCGATCACCCTGGCGACGCCGGTGGCGTCGATGACGATGTCGTAGCCGGCGCCGCCGGTCAGTGCGAGCAGGCGGGCGACGTCGCCGGCGAGGTCGTTCCGGTCCATCTCGAACGTGGCGTCGAGGCCCAGGGCTCGCGCGGTCCTCAGCTGGAAGGCGACCGGCGCAGCCACGGTCACATGAGCCGCACCGGACCTGGCGACCAGCTGGGCCAGCAGCAGGCCGGTCGGCCCGGCGCCAAGGACCAGCGCCGTGCTGCCGGAAGCCGGGCGCAGGACGTCGGTGCCGTGCATGGCGCATGACGTCGGCTCCGTGAACACCGCGGTGTCGGGGTCCATGCCTTCGGCGGAGAAGACCTGTTCCACGGGTGCGACGACGTACTCGGCGAACCCGCCGGGGCGGTTTGACCCGAGACCGGCGATGTGGGGGCACAGCAGCCGACGACCTGCGCGGCAGAACGCGCAGTTCCCGCAGCTGGAGTTGGGGTTGAGCACGACCTGCTGTCCCGGTTCGAAATCCTCCACCTCCTCGCCCGTGCGGTCGATGACGCCGACGATCTCGTGTCCGGGGATCATGGGATAGGCGGCGAGGAACTCACCCTCGTGGAGGTGGAGGTCGGTCCCACACACCCCGGTCTGGGTGACCCGCACGCGGACCTCACGCGGTCCGGGCTCGGGGGTCGGCACCTCTCGAACGGTGAAGCTGCGGGGGGCGTCATAGACGACGGCCTTCATTGGCCTTCTCCTTGTGATCGTGTGCCGTGTTTCATCCGAGTGGTGCTGTCTGGTGGCCGAGGAAGTGCCGAGGCGGGTCGGCTCCGGCACGGGTGCAGGTGTCGGCGGCCACCAGGGCTGCTGCCTGCAACAGCTCGGTGAGGTGCGGGCCGTCGAGAGCGCGCAGCAGCTCGCGCTCGAGCAGGCCGTGCGCATGCAGGTGGGCGAGCGCGCCGGCCATGAACGCGTCGCCGGCGCCCACCGTGTCGACCACGCTGACCCGGTGGAGCGGGCACGCTGGCCGACGACGTCGCCGTGCTGGCGCGGGCACCTTGCGCACCGTGGGTGACCAGGACGAGGGAGACCCCGGCGGCGAGCCAGTCCGCGACGACCTGGTCCTCGGTCCGTTCCGGCTGCAGCCAGGTGAGGTCCTCCTCGCTCACCTTGAGCACGTCGACCAACGGCACCCAGCCCTCGAAGCGACGCAGGTAGGACTCCCGGTGGGGGATCAGCCCCGGCCGGATGTTCGGGTCGAGGCTGATGACGCGGCGGCCGGCCTCCTGCCGGAGCAGTGCCTCCAGCGTGGAGGCGACCGGCTCCAGGACGAGCGCGATCGACCCGAGGTGCAGGGCCGCTCCCGGAGGCAGCGGCGTCAGGTGCTGCGGCAGCAGACCGCGGTCCGCGGCGCCGGCCGCGTGGAAGGAGTACGTCGCCTGGTCGTTCCGCAGGTGCACGGCGGCCAGCGTCGTCAGGTCGTCGGTGTCGACCAGGTGGCTCGGGGACACCGCGGAGTCGGCCAGGTGGGCGCGCAGCAGCTCCCCGAACCCGTCGGTGGAGATCCTGGCCAGCAGCGCCACGGGGACGTGGAGGCGGCCCAGGCCGACGGCCACGTTCAGGCAGGACCCGCCCGGATGCGGCTCAAAGGCGGGTGTGCCGTGCACGCTGGTGGTCGGGGTGAGGTCGATGAGCGCGTCCCCGGCGACGACGATGGCCGGCTCGCGTCGCGGGCGCGGTGGTCATCGGGACGTCTCGAGGACCGCCTGCTCGAACGTTGCCACCGCCTCGGCGGTGAGCTCGTCGGTGAAGAACTCCTCGGCCACGGTCGGTGCCATGGTGAAGCAGTCGACGCCGTGCCGGGCCAGGGCCACCATCGACGGGACGTCGGGGATGCTGGCGAGCAGCACCCTGGTTCCGCTTCCGGTGGCGGTGAGCACCTGATGCATGGCCAGGACGTCGGCGAGACCGTCCCGTCCGGAGGCGGTGAGGCGGCGCAGGTACGGAGCGATGTACGTCGCGCCCGCGGCCGCCGCGACGATGGCCTGGCCGGGGTTGTACACGGCGGTCAGCAGGGTCGGGATCCCCTCGGAGGCGAGGGTGGCGCAGGCCGCCGTACCGGCGCGTGAGGCGACGAGCTTGACGACCACCTCGTCGCCGAGCTCCCGCAGCTGTCGGCCCCGCTCGACCAGTGTCGGCGTGTCCTCCCCCCAGGCCTGGAAGAACACCTCGCGTGCGCCGGCGGCGGTGGCCCAGCGATAGATGTCGGGGATGTCGGCCACCCCTTGTGAGGCACGCTGGAGGATCGTGGGGTTGGTGGTCAGGCCGGCGAACAGTCCGGTCGTCAGCAGCGACTCGGCGGCGGCCTGGTCGGCGGTGTCGAGGTAGAGGTGCACGGGCGTCCCTTCGTGGTGAGGGGTGGGCTCAGGAGAACCAGAGGCCGCCGTCGACGACGATCGACTGTCCGGTAGATGTAGCGCCTGGCGTGGCGGTGAGCGCCAGCAGCACCGGCGACAGAGCCCCTCGCGCCCAGCGCTGCGAGTCATCCCGCAGGCGTGCGGGTCCTCCTCGTCGAAGGGAGCGAGGCAGCCTCCACGAAGCGCGCCGGCGCACCTCGTCGCCGCGGACGGGTGTCATCGCGAACGGACGACACAGCACGTTCTAGCCCTGGCTGGCTGTCAGCGCCACCCCGTGACGGACCTAGCTGCCGTGGGGGTCGAGTGCCTTCCCCAGGATGCGGGCCCCTTCGGGGAAGGCTGCCGGGTTCGGGCCGGAGTAGTTGAGCCGCAGGAACGCGCCGGCGGGCTCGGCGGGGAACCACTCGGTTCCGGGGGCGATGAGCACCCCGGCGCGCTCGCAGTCCTGGGCGAGCTGGTCCAGGTCGGTCCCGTCGGGCAGGCGTGCCCACAGGTTCAGCCCGCCGGTGGGGACTCGGTCGATGTGCACCGTCGGGGCGTGCTCGTGCAGGCTGTCGACCAGCAGGTCACGGCGCGCCCGGAGCTGCTCGCGGACGCTGCGCAGGTGGGTCTGCCAGGCCGGCTGCGTCACGACGTCCAGGGCGGCGGCCTGGAGCAGGCCGCTGACGTACATCGACTCGGCCCCGCGGTCGGCCAGGATGCGCTCGCGGGCCGGTCCGCGAGCGATGACGGCGGCGATGCGCAGGGCCGGGGAGACGCTCTTGGTGAGCGAGCGCAGGTAGACGACGTGGCCGGCGTCGTCCTGGGCGGCGACCGGCCGGGCCGTGGTGCTGATGCCGAAGTCGTGGGCCCAGTCGTCCTCGACGAGGAAGGCGCCGTGGTCGCGCACGACGGCCAGGACCTGTTCGGCGCGTTCGGTCGACCACTGCGCCCCGGTGGGGTTCGCGTAGGTCGGCTGTGCGTAGAGCACCCGGGCGCCGGTCTCGTCGAACGCGCGCGCCAGCTCGCCGGGGTCGGGACCGTCGGGACCGGTGGGCACCGGGACCACGCGGACCCCCGCCTGGGCGGCCGCCGTGATGGCTCCCCAGTACGTGGGGGACTCCATCAGCAGCGGCTGCCCGGAAGACACGAGGGCGCGGAAGATGGAGCTCAGGCCGCTCTGGCTCCCGGGCAGCACGATGACGTCGCTCGGGGTGGGTGGGGCCACGCCGAGCGGGCTGGCGGTGCCGAGCTCCTGCGCGAACCAGGACTGCAGCTCGGGCAGACCCGCAACCGGGGGTCGCGACAGCGCGGTGTCGCCGCGCACGGCCCGGGTCAGGGCCGAGCGCACGAGGCGACCGGGAAGGAGCTCAGGGTCGGGGTAGCCCGCGTGGAGGGCGATGACGTCGTTCGGGACGGTGCGCATCGCCGTCGCGACCGTCTGGATCCGGGCCTGCGGCGAGCGGAGGGCTGCGGTCTGCCAGCCGTAGTCCGAGGGTCTGGCCGTGCGCACGGCCCGCACGAACGTCCCGACGCCCGGTCGGGTCTCGATGAGGCCCTGGCTCGTGAGGTCGCGCAGTGCCTGCTGCACCGTCACGGGACTGGCGTGGTGCTCAGCGACCAGGGCTCGGGTGGACGGCAGCCGCGCGCCGGGCGGGGCGGTCGCCATCCAGTCACGCAGTACCTCGGCAATCCGGGAACTGCTATCGTGGTTCATGACGCAGCATAGTAGCGCTACTCTCGAATGTGCGCCGGGTGGTATCGCCCGCCCCGGTCGCCGGGCTGATGTGGGGGCTGCTCGGAGTAGCAGCGTTCTCCTTCACCGTGCCGTTCACCCGGGTGGCCGTCGGCGGCCTCTCGCCACTGTTCATCGGCTCCGGCCGCGCGGTCGTGGCGGCCGCCCTGGCCGCGTCCGCCTTGGCGATGACGCGCCAGCGCCTTCCTCACGGCCGGCAGTGGGTGCGGCTCGCGGTGGTCGGCGGTGGGGTCGTGGTCGGCTTCCCGTTGCTGACCTCGTTCGCGCTCACCACTGCCCCCGCCAGCCACGGAGCGGTCGTCATCGCGCTGCTGCCGGCCGCAACGGCCACGATGGCCGTCCTGCGCGGCCACGAGCGTCCGCCGGTGATGTTCTGGGTCGTTTCTGGCGTCGGCGCGGTGGCGGCGATGGGGTTCGCGTCGGCCCAGTGGGGTGGCCTGGGGCACCTGCGCTGGTCCGACGTGCTGCTCTTCGGTGCCGTCCTCGCCGCGGCCGTCGGGTACGCCGAGGGCGGCCTGCTCGCCCGTGAGCTCGGCGCGTGGCAGACCGTGTCCTGGGCGCTCGTGCTGTGCTCGCCCCTGATGGTGTTCCTGACCCTCTGGTCCGCGACCCGGCAGACCCCGTCCGGCACGCCGATGCAGTGGGCCGCGTTCGCCTACCTCGGTGTGGTGAGCATGTTCCTCGGCTTCTTCGCCTGGTACCGCGGCCTGGCCATCGGGCCCATGGCGCAGGTCAGCCAGGTCCAGCTCGTCCAGCCCGTGCTCTCCCTCTGCTGGGCCGGTCTGCTGCTGGCTGAGCGGCTCACCTGGACCACCATCGTCGGAGGCCTCGTCGTCATCCTGTGCGCCGGGGTCGCGGTGCGGGCGCGGCTCGCCACGTCGACGGCCGAGCGGCCCGGCTGACCCGCCCGCCACGATTCGAGCATGGTTAGCCTTGCCTAACTCGGGCTGCTACCGTGGCTGGCAACCCGTTGACAGACGACCTGCCGAAGGAGACGCCCATGATCGTCTGCCACTGCCAGGTGGTGAGCGACCGGGCGGTAGCCGCCTCCATCGCCGATGGGGCGCGCACGCTCGCCGAGGTGTGCCGGGCCACCGGCGCCGGCCAGTCGTGCGGCTCCTGCGTGTTCTTCCTCAAGCGGCTGGTGTGCCAGCACGAGCCGAGCGACGCGTCGTACCTCCCGGAGGTCCACAGTGCAGCCAGCTAGCCCCCGCGTGGTCGAGCTCCTCAACGACGCGCTGACCTTCGAGCTCACGGTCACGAACACCTACTTCCTGCACGCCAGGATGCTCGACAACTGGGGCCTGCACCGTCTCGGCAAGGTCTTCTACGACCTGTCGATCGACGAGATGAAGGACGCCGACGACGATCATCAACCGGATCCTGCTCTTCGACGGCCATCCGAACGTGCAGCGGCTGAACCCGATCCAGGTCGGCGAGACGCCGGAGGAGATGCTGGACCTGGCGCTCGCCAGCGAGCGGGCCGCAGTGGCGCAGTTCAACTCCGCCGCCGAGGAGTGCCACGGCCTCCGGGACCACGGCACCGCAGCGGTGTTCGAGGACATGGTCCGCGACGAGGAGAAGCACGCGGACTGGTTCGAGAGCCAGCTCGACGCGATCCGCCTGGTCGGCCTGCAGCGCTACCTCTCCCAGCAGATCGACGCCGGGCAGGGCCCGGGCTGAGTCACGGCGCTGGCAGACTGCCCGGATGATCCAGCGTGCTGCCAGCTCCACGGCTGTCCTCGTCTGCCAGGGCCGGGCCACCGCGGACGGCCGGTACGCCGTGGGCCGGTTCTCCGACCCGGTCGCGCGGGAGCTGCTCGACCCGGCGGATCACGTCGTCGTGGACCGCGTGCGCGCCGACCGGGTGCCCACCGAGGCAGCCGACCGGGTGGCGTACGAGATGGTTCGGCGGACCGGGTTGACGATGGTGCCGCGGACCATCTCGATCGACGCGGCGATCCGTGGCCACGCCGCCGGGCAGCTCGTCCTCCTGGGTGCGGGGCTCGACGCGCGGGCCTGGCGGATGCCGGAGCTGGCCGGGGCCACGGTGTTCGAGGTCGACCACCCGGCCTCGCAGCAGGACAAGCTACGCCGGATCGGCGGCCTCGTCCCGATGGCCGGGCGGGTCGTCCCGGTGGCCGTCGACCTGGCGGCCGAACGTCTTGGTCCCGCCCTCGAGAGCGCCGGCTTCGATCGACAGGCCGTGACCACCTGGGTGTGGGAGGGAGTCGTGCCGTACCTGACCGCGGGCGACGTGCGGGCGACGGTCGCCCAGATCGCTGAGCTGTCCGCGCCGGCCAGCCAGCTCGTCGTCAACTACCAGGCGAAGTCGTTGCCGACGAGCGTCATGCGTGTCGCGATGCGGTTGCTGCTGCGCGTGACCCGACAGCCGGACCCGCTGGCAGGCGAGCCGTGGCGCTCGCTGTGGCGGCCGGACCACCTGCGAAGCATGCTGAGCGACAACGGTTTCGACGTCACGTCGGACAACGACCTGCTCACCCTCTCCGAGGGCCTCGCCCTGCCCCCGGGCAACAACGGCTCGCTGCGGAACGGTCGGGTGGCCGTCGCTGTCCGTCGATCTCCTACGCGCCGGCCTTGACCGAGCTGGCGTAGCGGTCGACGTACTCCTGCCCGGACAGGGCCTGGACGGCGACGCGCACGGCCTCGGTGACCTCCCGCAGCGCCGAGGAGGACCGCCGGTCCTCGCTCCTGCCGGCGAACTCCAGCGGTGGGCCGAAGCGCACCTCGACGTGGCTGCGGTGCCAGCGGCGGTCGCCCTCGACCAGGACCCCGTCGGTGCCGACCAGCCCGACCGGGATGACGGGTGCACCCGAGCTCAGCGCCAGGCGCGCCACCCCGGTGCGGAACCGGTGCAGCCGTCCGTCGGGCGAGCGGGTTCCCTCCGGGTAGATGCCCAGCGCACTGCCCCGGCCGAGGAGCTCGGTGCCGATCCGGATCGTCGATGCCGCGGCCCGGGCGTCGTCGCGGTCGACCGGCACGTGACCGAACTCCGTGAACACCCGGGCCACGAACCGCCCCTTCAAGCCGGGCTGGGTGAAGTACTCGGACTTGGCGAAGTAGACGACCTGCCGCCGCGCCGCGACCGGTGTGAACACCTCGTCGGCGGCGGACAGGTGGTTCGCCGCGAGGATCGCGGCACCGGTGCGGGGCACGTGCTCGAGGCCGTGCACCTCCGGGCGGAAGTACGCGCGCAGAAGCGGGTAGGCGATGAGCTCGGTGGCGCGATACAGCACAAGCCAACGGTACCGGGTGGGTGCCAGGACATCCCCACCGCGACGGTGGCGGCCGGCCCCGGGGGCGGTGAGACTGAGGGGGTGACGGTGTCGGGTCATGCTTCCCGGGCACGGTGGCGGGCTGCGCTGTTGGCGTTCGTCGTCGCCGCAGGCTGTCCGTCCGCGTGCGGTGCGTCGTCGACGACGGTGAGCGGCACCCGGACCTCTGGCTCCGGGTCAGCGTCGTCGACGCTCCCCCCGGAGCTGGTCGCGAAGCTCAAGGAGGTGGCCGCGACCACGGCGCTGGGCGACTCGGTCCCGTACGGGACCGCGTGTGACTGCACGCCGTACCCGCAGCTGGTCGGCGCCGACGTCGCGCACGCCGCCGGTCACCGGGTCCGCATCACCAACGCCGCGGTTGCCGGAGCGGAGAGCGGTGACGTGCTCGCGCAGGTCGAGCACGACGCCCCGCTGATCGGGCGCCTCGAGCGCAGCCAGGCGGTCACGGTCGAGGTGGGTGCGAACGACGTCGCCCACTCGGCGGCGTGTGCCACCGACGTCGCCTGCTACGAGCAGCGGCTTCCCGAGATCGCGAGCAACCTGACGGCCATCGTCGCCCGGATCCACGAGCTGACGGCCGGCCGCCGGGTCGCCGTGGTGCTGCTCGACTACTGGAGTGTCTGGTTGGGGGGCCAGTACGCCGCCGAGCAGGGTCAGGCCTACGTCGACGCCGCGACCGCCGTCACCACGAGCGTGAACGACACCATCCGCACGATCGCCGGTTCGACCGGCTCGGTCTCCGTCGACCTCCGCACGGCGTTCCGCGGCCCCGACGACACCTGGGACGAGACCCACCTGCTCGCTCCCGACGGCGACCATCCGAACGCAGCCGGCCACCAGCGGATCGCGGAGGCGGTCGCGCAGGCGGTCATCGCGGCCCAGTAGACGACTCCGCGGGTGGGCCACGCAGCGACAGGAACCGGCACGGGGAAGGAGGGAGCCACATGAGCATCGAGCGCATCGGGCTGGTGACGCACGGCGGCAAGGAGGCTGCGGTGAGCACCGCGGAGGACGTGCGCCGGTGGGCTGTCGACCACGATGTCACCTGCGCAGACATCGACGTCTGGGGCGGCGACCCGCGTCGCAGCCCGGCCGAGGAGGCTGAGCGTGCCGGGCACCCCGATCTGATCGTCACCGTCGGCGGCGACGGGACGTTCCTGCGCGGGTCACGGGTCGCCATCCCGCTCGGTGCGCTGATCCTCGGTGTCAACGTGGGCCGGGTGGGCTTCCTGACCGACGTGAGCGTCGCCGACGTCTGCGCTGCGCTGGATGCGGTCCGCAGCGGTTCCTACCAGGTGGACGCCCGCATGGCCCTCACCCTGAGGGCCTCCCGCCCGCTCGAGGTGCCGGAGGGCCTGGAGAGTCTCCTGCGCTACGGGAGGGGGCCGGTGATGCCGTGCCCCCAGCTGCGCCCCAGCGACCCCGAGGACGTCGGCTGGGGTGTGCCGCTGGAGGTCTTCGGCCTCAACGACGTCGTGTTCGAGAAGCTGGCCCGGGACCGACAGGCCAGCGTCGCGGTGTACATCGACGGGCGGCAGTTCGCCTCGTACTCCGCCGATGCGCTCATCGTCGGGTCACCGACGGGTTCCACCGCCTACAGCTTCGCCGCCGGCGGCCCCATCCTCTCCCCGATGCTGGACGCCCTGATCTTCACGCCCGTCGCGCCCCACATGATCTTCAACCGCAGCCTGGTCCTGTCCGTGCGGCAGAGTGTGGCCGTCAGGGTGCTCGAGCGTTCCGGTCAGGTCGCGCTCAGCGTGGACGGACAGCTCACCGGGGTGCTGGACCCCGGTGACTGGGTCATCGTCCACGCCGCCCCTCAGCGAGCCCGGGTGGCCAGGGTCACCCACTGCGACTTCCTCACCCAGGTGCGGACCCGGTTCGGGCTGGCCGACTCCGAAGCCGCCCTCGCCGACGGCGGCTCCCCACCGGACTACCGGCCCCGCCCGCCACTGCCCCCCGAGCCGGCGCAGCCCCGGCCGCCCGGCGAGGCCTAGGCCGACAGCGCGCTGCCGGTGGTCCACCGCTGACGGCGCGGGCGAGGCCGCTCCGGCCCGTCACGGCGCGGCAGGCGGTGGCCCGGACCGCCTGTCCCATCCGTGGAACGGCGAGTGGTCGCCCGCCGCCCAGGCCTCGCGGAGTCCCGGCGTGCTCAGGTCCCAGTCCGGGCGGATCTCGCTCGTCGCCGCGCGCAGGTCACGCCAGAGGTCGTCAACCGACGGGCGACCCCAGAACCAGTAGCCGTTGTAGACGCTGTGGATGACCAGTCCCGGCTTGAGCACGAGCGTGTGCGGGATCATCGGGTCGTGGTCGGGGTCGGTGTACTCCTGGATGTCGAGGTCCTTCTGGATCGTCCGGTCGGGGTCGGACAGGAACGTCCACCGGGCGCCGACCGATGCCCGGAACTCCTGCAGCGTGTGGTGGTCGTCGGTCGAGATCGTGACCATCTGGGTGTAGGCCACCGCGACCTTCGACTGGAACGCCGCCAGCTCGAGGTGCTGCTGGTGCTCCTTCGGGCAGTAGTGGCCGCGCGAGAGCGTCAGGATCAGCGGGTCGCGGCCCTGGAGCTCGCTGAGGGTGCGGACGGTGCCGGTGTGGTCGGGCAGCGCGTAGTCGGGGAAGACGCCGCCGGGGGTGATGTCGGAACGCATGGGATGACCGCCTCTCACGCGGCGCCGCGGGGCCGACCTGCACGGTGCTCGTCTCGACTCCGCGACACCGACCTGGTCTGCACCAGCAAAGCAGGACGCCGGCACCCGGGTAACCCCCGGACGCGCGGGGGGTTTCGTCCGGGCGGAGCCGGGATGAGGATGGTGCCCGAGGGCAGGAGGCGGCAGCCCGCAGCGACGCTGCCCCGGCCGGTTGAAGGAGCGTGGGGTCGAGATGCCGTGGTTCCCGGACTTCGTCAGCGCCGTGGAGCTGGCCCGCAGGCAGACCCGCGCCGCCGGTCAGGCTGATCCGGTGGCGCAGTACCTCACCGCGCTGAGCCAGGGTGACGCCCACGCCCTGGAGACCGTGTGGCCCGGCGAGGTCGTCGTCCATGACCCCCGCGCCGGCGAGATCCGCGGCCACCGGCAGCTGCGGCAGTTCGTCCTCCGGAACCAGGCCTGGCTGGCCGAGCGCCACGCACGGATCGAGACGGTCGCCTCCACCCGTGTCGACGGGCGCGCGGTGGTCGAGCTGCTGGCCCACCTGGTCGACGACGGGCGGGAGCTGGCCTGGCCGGTGGCGGTCGTCGCCGAGTCCTCCGACACCCGGTCGGTGGTGTTCCGCACCTACTGCAGCCAGTGGCCGGTCGACGGACGGCGCCACGTCCGGCCTCCGATACTCACGCCCGGCGCCGCCCGCCCCGGCGATGTCGTCGGCCGCTACCAGGACGCGCTGGACGCCGGTGACGCCGAAGCCATCGTGGGCACCTTCGCGCCGGACGGGTACCTCCGCGAGCCGATCGGCCCGCAGGACACCCACCGCGGCACGGGTGAGCTGCGCTCGCTGTTCACCAGGTGGTTCAGCGCCGGCGGCGGCATCGGCCTGCAGCCCTGTGTCGTGACCGACGACGGCGTGCGCTGCGCCCTGGAGTACGTCTGCGTCCGCTGGGGCAGCCACGACCTGCCGCCCCAGGCGGGAATCGGTGTCTACGAACGCGGCCCGGACGGGCTGCTGGCTGCGGCCCGCGTCTACGACGACGTCGAAGCACCCGTCGAGCGTGGCTGAGGGCTGTCCGTCACGCGGGTTCGGGGTCAGTGTCCGGCGACCTGGCCGCCGTCGATGTGCAGGATCTCGCCGGTGATGAACGGCGACGACTCCAGGAAGAGGATGCCGTCGACGACGTCGCTGACCTGCCCCACCCGCCCGAGGGGGTGGCGACCGGCGAGCGCGTCGTACGCCTCCGGCGCGTGCTCCGGCGTCTGGATGATGCCCAGCGCGACGGCGTTGACCCGGATGCCGCGGGACGCGTACTCGATGGCCAGTGACCTGGTGGCCGCGGCGAGGCCGCCCTTGGTCAGGGCGGTCAGCGCGCAGGGCGTGCTGGAGTCGGCGTAGTCGGCGAGGGTGGTGGAGATGTTGACGATGTGGCCACCGCGTCGCTCGAGCATCACGGTGATGGTGCGCTGGGTCAGCCAGAAGAACCCGGTGAGGTTGACGCCGACGACAGCCGCGTAGTCGTCGGCGGTGTAGTCCGTGAAGGGTTTGGCGATGAACACGCCGGCGTTGTTGATCAGGGTGTCGATGCGTCCGAAGCGCTCCAGTGCCGCGTCGATGAGCCGGTCCGTGGTGGCGGGGTCGGAGATGTCTCCATCGACGGTGAGGACCGCCGGGTCCCCGGCGGCCTTGATCGTGCGGGACGTGGCCACGACCGCCCAGCCCCGCCGCCGGTACCCGGCGACGAGACCGGCGCCGATGCCCTGGGAAGCCCCGGTGATGAGGGCGACCCTGTGGTCCTGCTCGCTCATGACCCTGCCGCCGACCCGGGCGAACCGGCTTGCCGGGCTGGGTCATTCGGGTGCGGGGAGAGCGGGGTCACCTCATCGGTGCGCCACACCCGCAGCGGCATCGAGGCGAGGATCTCCTCGAGCTGCCGGTCGTCGTCGGCGGCGAACAGGCCGAGCGTGCGCCACTCGCCCGGCTGCAGTGGCGGGCGCCACAGGCGCAGCAGGTGTCCCTGTGCGGCGAGCTCGCCCGATCGTGCGGACTCGCGGGCGCGGACGTCCTGGACGGCGGCTGCCGACGTCCCCTCCGGAACGCGGGTGGTCATGGTGACGAGGTATTCCATTGCGCGTGCCTCCGCGTGCGTGACCGAACGGTGCGGGATGGCGGGCTGTCCCGATTATCCCTCGGTGGGCACGACGCGGCAGGTGCTTCCCGGCCGGCAGACCCTCTGGACTTCGGCGCGCAGTGGCGCGACCGTGGACTACATGGTGGACGAGCGAAGCGCCCAGGCGACCGGCGCATGAACGGCCACGACTACGACGTGATCGTCGTGGGGGCCGGCTCGCCGGGCGAGCACTGCGCCGGCGAGCTGGCCGACGGCGGCCTGCGGGTGGCCCTGGTCGAGCGGCAGCTGGTCGGGGGCGAGTGCTCGTACTGGGCCTGCATCCCGTCCAAGACGCTGCTGCGCCCCGGCGAGGCGGTGCACCAGGCGCGGGAGGTGGCGGCCACTGCGCAGGTGGACGTCGCGGCCGCGCTGGCCTGGCGGGACTTCATGGTCTCGGACTACTCCGACGCCGGGCAGCAGGACTGGCTGGCCGACCACGGGATCGACCTGATCCGCGGCACCGGCCGGCTGGCCGGCCCGGGCGTGGTCGAGGTCGACGGCGTACGGCACACGGCCGAGCACGTCGTGCTGGCGACCGGCTCGGACCCGGTCGTGCCCCCGGTCCCGGGCCTGCGGGAGCTGGAGGGCATCTGGACCAACCGCGAGGTGACCGGCATGAAGGCCGTCCCGCGTCGCCTGCTCATCCTCGGTGGCGGGCCGGTCGGCGCCGAGATGGCGCAGGCCGTGCGCCGCCTGGGTGGCGAGGTGGCCCTCGTCGAGTCCGCCGGGCACCTGCTGGCCCGCGAGCCTGCGCCGCTCGGCGAGGCGCTCGGCGACGCGCTGCGTCGTGACGGCATCGAGCTGCTGCTCGGCGTGCACGCCGTCGCCGCGCGGCGCGACGGCCCCGACTACGTCCTGGTCCTCGACGACGGCCGAGAGCTGCGCGGTGACCGGCTCCTGGTCGCCACCGGCCGTCGCCCGCGCGTGGCCGGGCTCGGTCTGGAGACGACCGGCGCGCGGTTCGACGAGCACGGCGTCCGGGTGGATGCGCAGCTGCGGGCCGGGGAGCGCCTGTGGGCCGTCGGCGACGTCACCGGCGTGCGGCTGCTGACCCACGTCGGCAAGTACCAGGGCGAGGTCGTCGCCGCGAACATCCTCGGTGAGCCGCGTGAGGCCAGCTACGAGGCCGTGCCGGACGTGGTCTACACCGACCCGCAGGTGGCCGCGGTCGGCGCCACCGAGGCCCGGTTCAGCGTGACCGCGCGGCTGTCCGAGGTGGCCAAGACGGCCACCTACACCCACGCGTACGCCGAGTCGAAGGGCTTCCTGACACTGCTCAGCGACGGCGAACGGCTGACCGGGGCCTACGCGGTCGGGCCCGAGGCGGGTGAGTGGCTGCAGCAGGCCACGCTGGCCATCCGCGCCAGGGTGCCGCTCGACGTGCTGCGCGACGTCATCCAGCCGTTCCCGACCTTCTCCGAGATCTACGTCAGCGCGCTGAAGTCGCTGCGCACCCAGATCAGGGCGGGCCGCAGCCCGGTCCGGGCGGGGGCGCCGTGAACGTCGGGCCGGAGGACGTCGCAGCGCTCGCCGTGCACATCATGACCAACACGGCCCTCACCGGTGCGACGTACGACATCGACGGTGGCCAGCAGCTCGTCGAGGGAGGATGACCACGACTCCGGCCGGTCAGAGGCCGAGGACCGAAGCCTGCCAGGGGAGCAGGACGGCGAGGACCAGCAGGCCCACCCCGACGGCCCGGCTGAGCGGTCGGCCGTGGCGCCAGACCTTCTCGAGGAAGATCACGACGGTCAGCGCGGCCATCCACACCAGGTTCATCACGCCGACGGCCACGAGGACGAGCATCAGGCTCCAGCAGCACCCCAGGCAGTAGCCGCCGTGCCAGACACCCACCCGCACGTCGCGCAGCCGCCCGGTGATGTTGCCGACGTGCAGCAGCACGCTGAGCGGGGAGCGGCAGTGCCGCAGGCAGGTGGCCTTGAGCGGGGTGAACTGGTAGGTCCCGGCCACCGCGAGCGCGGCCGCCGCGGCCCACACCCGGGCGCGGTCCGAGGTCGCGGCCAGGGCGTCCAGCCGGTGGGTCAGCACGAACGCGACCAGGCCGTAGGCGGCCCAGGCCAGCAGGTAGCCGGCGACCAGGCCCACGACGCGAAGGGGCGCTGCGCCGCGCGGCCGGCCCGTGCGGAGGACCCGCAGGTAGGTCCGTGAGACCGGCGCCACGGACGGCAGCATCATCGCGGCCATCATCACGACCCAGACCCCCAGGAACGCCGCCAGTGTCGGCGGCGCCCCGGACATCCCCATCGCCGTGTCCATGCTCATGGACGACCCGGCGGACCACGTCAGCAGCCAGGCCCAGCAGAGCGCGGCCACCGCCAGGAGCGTGGCCCAGATGGCGACAGTGGACCTAGCCCTGCCAGGCGAAGTCGCGGTAGTGGCCATTCTTGCCGGTGTTGTCGAAGGACCAGCCGTAGTCGGGGTCGTTGTACGTCCCCACCGTGCTGCGGGCGATCGGCAGGTCGGTGCCCATCGGGTGGAACACGTTGACGATGCGCATGACCGGGCCGTCCGGGGCGCGCAGGCCCGTCACCTGGAAGTCCATGATGCCGGGCACGGTGACGCGCTTGGTGTCGTCGGCGGACTCGAACGTGATCGGCACGAACTTCACGCCGAGCTGCTCGCCGATCAGCCCGGCCAGCATCGCCGGCGGTCCGCCCTGCGTGCCGGACATGATCTGGCCCAGTGCCTGCCGCTGGGCGTCGTCCGCCCGCTCGTCGACGTACAGCGCCACCCGCCAGCCACCGTCCCCCATCACCTGGGGGGAGTCGACCATCATCACGACGCCCAGGTCGTCGAGCGACACGTCGTCGTACCGGCCCGCGGTGATGTGCATGGCCAGTGGCACCACGCATCTGTCGTTGTCGGCCGGACCCTGCAAGCTCGACGTGATGCACGGGCAGAGCACGTCACAGTTGCAGTTCTCGAGGTACTCACCGGTCAGCTGCCACGTCATGGGACCCACCTCGCACACGAATGCCTGCGCCACCAGTATCGACCCGGCGCAGCAGGTGTCGACATCCGCCGAATGGCGCAACCCAGTCGGGTGAGATGTCCGGCGGGCCCCTTCCTGAGGCGCGTGTATGTCACCGGTGACATAATCTGCCGTGGACGCGTACTCTGATCTTGCCGCCCAGCCAGGAACACCCTCCTCGGGCTGGCGGTAGACACTCACAGGCAAGGGTGACGCCACGTGAACCTCTTTCTCGACCCGGCGAACGGGCTGGCTGCCGAGCCGTTCTCGCCGCCGGCCCCTCCTCTGGCGGTGCTCGTCTGCGGTGCGCCGGGCTCGGGCAAGTCGACCGTCGGCGCCCTCGTTGCCCGGGGTCTGCCCGCTGCCCTGCTGGACCTCGACACCGCCACCGCCAGTCTCGTCGCCGTCATCGGCGAGCTGCACGGAACCGACAACCTCGACGACCCCTCGTTCGCGCGCCGCACGCGTGCGGCCCGGTACGAGGCCCTCACCTCGCTGGCGGAGGACAACCTCGCGGCCGGCATCAGCGCCGTCATGGTGGCTCCGTTCACCCTCGAGCGACGCGATCCGCAGGCCTGGAGTGCCCTGCGGCGCCGGCTGGAGCGGGTCGGTGCGAGCACCACCATGGTCTGGCTGCGCATCTCCGCTGACGAGGTGCTCAGGCGCGTCGACCAGCGTGGCGCGGGGCGAGATCTCGCCAAGCTGCGCGGCGACTGGTCCGCCGGTCTCGACCTGGAGCCACCGGCGGTGCCGCACCTGGAGGTGGATGCCCTCCTGAGCCCCGCCGCCATGGCCGAGGCAGTCCTGTCATCGCTGCCACGGGAACCTCGGGACCGTGGTTCCTGATGGACGGCGAGGGCCCTCAGGGCCGCCGGCCGGCGTTGTCGTACTCTCACGCCCACCAACTCGATAGCAGGAGGCGACCATGGCCACGATGCGCCAGGTGGCAGAACGTGCCGGTGTCAGCGCCAAGACCGTCTCGCGGGTGCTGCACAACGACCGCTACGTCTCGGACAGCGTCCGGGACCGGGTCAATGCGGCCGTCAACGACCTGCAGTACGTGCCGAACATGCTCGCCGTCTCGTTCCGGAGCGGTCGGGATGCCGCCATCGGCGTCGCCGTACCTGACATCGCCGACCCGTTCTTCGCCCAGATCATCCAGGCCGTCGAGGTCGAGGCCCGGGCGCGCCAGACCGCTGTCATCGTCACCAGCCTCGGGTACGACGCCGACTACGAGCAGGGTGCCGTTGAGGCCCTCCTTCAACGGCAGGTCCTGGGACTGATCTCCTGTCCCGTCTCGGGCGACCAGTCGTACCTGGCCCCCTGGTTGCAGCGGACGGCGATGGTGTTCCTCGACCGGGCACCGGCCAGGATCGCGGCGGACTGCGTCATCGAGGACGACCTCGGGGGGGCTCGGCTCGCCACGACGCACCTGCTGGACCACGGCCACCGGCGCATCGCCTTCATCGGCGACTCCATCCGTGCGCCCACCACGAGGCAGCGACTGCAGGGGTACCGCGAGGCCCTGGCCGAAGCCGGAGTCGGGTTCGACGAGGAGATCGTCTACCTCGGCGAGACCGACTCGACCAGTCTCGACGCCACGCTCCAGGGCTTCACGCGGCTCGCCGACCCGCCGTCCGCCATCTTCTCCTCGAACGCACGCAGCACGGTGGCTGTCTTTCCCGCCCTGCAGCGCCTCGGGGGTGACGGGCTCGCCCTCGTCAGCTTCGGCGACTTTCCCATGGCCGCGTCCCTGGAGCCGTCGGTGACCGTCATCGACCAGGACCCCGGCGCCGTCGGCACCTTCGCGGCGGAGCGCCTCTTCCTGCGCATCGCCGAACCCGCGAAGCGGCGGCGCCGGCGCACCGTGCTGCCGGTCTCGCTGATCGAGCGGGCGTCGTGCGCTCAGCCCGTCGGGCGAGCCGTCCGCCGTGGTGACCCGAGGACCATGCCGCCTGCAGCACGGGAGCAGCGCGGGGCCTGAGGCCGCCGCTGAACGGCGCCCGGCCGGGCGCGTGACTGCGCCCGCTGGGTGCTGGGTGCTGCCTGCTGCCGTGCTGTTGGCAGCGCGCCGGCCGCGCCACCGACCCACAGCCGGTGGACCGGCTCTCGTGGTCACCGATGCCACCTGTGTGTGTCACCGGTGACATGTTGAAGAAAAAAACTCTATGACACCGGTGACATACGGGCCCGGACCGGCGTACTGTCGAGGTGCGCGAAGGGCTGGCAACGGTCAACCCGGATCCGTCAGGGCGGCTCCGGTGGGGGCAGCGGCAACCGGGGGGGAGCCGACTGCCTCCGGGCCGGCTCGCGACGGCTGACAGGCCGTGGCGACAGCCCTCCCGACGACGCAGGCACTGCGGCCCGGGCCGCGACAAGGACAGACCCGCCCATACAGGAACGGCCAGGGAGTCACCATGAAGGCAGTCGTCTACGACGCCCCCAAGCAGTACAGCGTCAAGGAGGTTCCCGACTCCCGAGCCCGGGCCGGGTGAGGTGCGCATCAAGGTGGACCAGGTCGGCGTCTGCGGGACGGACGTGCACATCCACCACGGCGACTTCGGTGCGGTCTTCCCGCTGACCCCGGGCCACGAGCTCGTGGGCACGATCGACGCCCTCGGGGAGGGGACGGGCCGGTTCGCTGTCGGTGAGCAGGTGACCGTCAACCCGAACGTGTACTGCGGTACGTGCGACTACTGCCTCGCAGGCCGTCTCATCCTCTGCTCCGACATGAAGGGGCTGGGCAGCAACTTCCCCGGGTTCTTCGCGGAGTACGCCACGGTGCGAGAGGACCTGGTCTTCTCCGTCGAGGGCATCCACCCCGACACCGCCGTCTTCACCGAGCCGGCCGCCTGTGCCATGCACGGCCTGGAGTCGCTCCAGATCCGCCCCGGTGCCACGGCGCTCGTCTTCGGTGCGGGACCGACCGGCCTGCTCCTGGCGCAGCTGATCAGGAGCGGAGGCGCCGCCTCGGTGACCGTGGCCGCCCCGACGCCGTTCAAGCTCGAGACGGCCAGGGCACTGGGCGTCGACCAGACGGTCCTCATCGATCGGGCCGACATGGAGGGCAACCGCGCCCGGCTCCTCGAGGCCTCTGGTGCAGACGGGTACGACTACGTCGTCGAGGCGACCGGCTCCACCGCGATCGGCAACATCTGCGTACCGCTGACCCGCAACGGCGGCACCGTCCTGGTCTACGGAGTCACGCGAGCCGACGAGACCGTGAGCTTCCACCCGTTCGACGTGTTCCGCCGCGAGATCACCATCAAGGGCTCCTTCGCCGAGATGACCTCGTTCGGCGCCGCGATCCGCGCGCTGCGATCCGGCCGGGCCAGGACGGACGGCATCATCACGCACCGGTTCTCCCTGGACGACTACGGCAAGGCACTCGACGCCGTCGCCGGGGACCGCACTGCTCACAAGGTTGTCATCGTCCCCTAGTCGCCAACGCAGGATCGCACGACCAAGCGAGGTGAACACACATGACGGCGCAGACCGAACAGCGGAGCGTCGTACCGGGACACCAGCGGTCACCTCCGCGGCACGCCCCACCCCGAGACGGCCCTCCGGCCCACGCGGCCAACGCGCCAGATCCCTCGACGCACAGCAGAACACTCGAAAAGGGCTCCGCCCCCACACAAGGTGGTACATCACATGACTGAACCCATCCTCGAAGCGAAGGGTCTGTCGCGCAGTTTCGGGCATGTCCGTGCGCTCGATGCGGCCGACTTCGACATCAACCCCGGCGAGGTCGTCGCCGTGATCGGCGACAACGGCGCCGGCAAGTCCACCCTGGTGAAGGCGCTGACCGGAAACCTGGCCCTGGACACCGGAGAGATCAGGTTCGAAGGCAAGCCGGTCCACATCACGTCGCCGCAGCAAGCCTCCGCACTGGGCATGGAGGTCGTCTACCAGGACCTGGCGCTGGCGCCGCACCTGAACCCGGTCCAGAACATGTTCCTCGGCCGTGAGCTCTCCCGAAAGGGCGTCCTCGGTCGGCTGGGGTTCATGGACGAGAAGACCATGCGGGAGAAGGCGAAGCAGAGCTTCGCCGAGCTCGGCGGCACGGTCCGGTCGATGTCGGCGCCGATCGGCTCGATGTCGGGCGGTCAGCGGCAACAGGTGGCGATCGCCCGGGCCATCAGCTGGGCCGACAAGGTCGTGTTCCTCGACGAGCCGACCGCGGCGCTGGGCGTGGTCCAGACCCAGAACGTGTTGGAGAGCATCAAGCGGGTCAAGGCCAAGGGCATCGCGGTGATCCTCATCTCGCACTCCATGCCGCACGTGCTGGAGGTGGCCGATCGGGTGCAGGTGCTGCGCCTGGGCCGGCGGGTGGCCACCTTCGACGCCTCGAAGACCTCGGTCGAGGAGCTGGTTGGCGCCATGACCGGCGCCCTGGACAAGAGCGGAGAAGCGGCATGAGCGTCATCCACCCGCCCGAAGATGTCGCTGTTGTCGACACCCATGAGGGGCAGCAGTCCCTCCTGAAACGCCTGGGCAACACCCAGTCCGTCTGGATCCTCGGCGTCCTGGTCATCATCGTGGCGTTCTTCTCGGTCGCGGCCGGGGGCAAGTTCCTCTCCGCGTCGAACTTCTCGCTGATCTCCCAGAACGTTGCGGTGTGGGCGGTGCTCGGGGTCGGCATGACGTTCGTGATCATCACCTCCGGGATCGACCTGTCGATCGGTTCGGTGCTGGTGTTCTCCAGCGTCGTCGCGGCCAAGGTCATGGAGGCAGTGGGCGGGCAGGGCTGGGGGACCGCCATCATCGGCATCCTCGCCGCCCTCGTCAGCGGCGTCTTCTGGGGTGTGATCAACGGAACCCTCGTGGCCAAGGCCAAGATCCCGGCGCTGATCGTCACCCTCGGCACCCTGTCGGTGGCTCTCGGGCTCGCCCAGGTCATCACGGGAGGGATCGACGTGCGGTCGGTGCCCGAGGCCATGACGGACTTCAACACCTACGTCAAGATCCTCGGCATCCCGTCGCTGCCCTTCATCGCCCTGATCGTCCTCATCATCGGCGGCATCGTGCTGCATCGCACGAAGTTCGGCCGCTACACGTACGCGGTCGGCTCCAACGAGGAAGCAGCCCGGCGCGTCGGTGTCAGGGTCGACCGGCACCTCATCCGGATCTACGCGCTCTCCGGGACGCTCGCCGGGTTCGCAGGAGCGATGTCCCTCGCCCAGTTCGGCACCACCACCATCGCCGGCCAGTCCCTCACCAACCTCAACGTGATCGCCGCCGTGGTGATCGGTGGTACGTCCATCTTCGGCGGAGAGGGCTCCATCTTCGGGACGGTCGTCGGCCTGTTCATCCCGGCCGTGCTCCAGGCCGGTTTCGTGATCATCGGGGTCCAGCCGTTCTGGCAGGGCGTCGCCGTCGGAACGGTCCTGGTTGCAGCCGTCTACGTCGACCAGTCGCGGCGGGCCGCTGCCCTTCGCGGTGCCAGCTCCACCAACCCTCTGCGCGCCTTGCTGCGCCGGAACAAGTGAAAGGAAGTTCCCAAGTGAACCGCTCCAGCGCTGTGAAGTCCGCGGGGGTCGTCGCCATCCTGGCGCTCGCCGCAGCAGGTTGCTCGTCCAGCAAGCCCCAGGCCTCGAGCACCGCCGGCTCGAGCGGCGGCGCGTCCCCCGAGGCGACCGCCACGAGCGTCACGGCTCCCGCCAAGGCGAAGAAGCCCTACAAGCTCTCGTTCATCCAGGGCGTCGCCGGGGACGAGTTCTACATCACGATGCAGTGCGGTGTGGAGGCGGAGGCGGCCAAGCTCGGGGTCACGGCCAACACGCAGGGTCCCCAGAAGTTCGACCCGACCCTGCAGAAGCCGATCGTGGACTCGGTGGCCGCCTCGAAGCCGGACGCCATCCTCATCGCTCCGACCGACGTCACGGCGATGCAGACGCCGCTGGCGGCCGCCGCCGCCCAGGGCATCAAGATCGTCCTGGTCGACACCACCCTGAAGGACCCCTCGATCGCCGCCTCGGCCATCGCCTCCGACAACGAGGGGGGCGGAAAGGCAGCCTTCGAGGCGATCAAGCAGCTCAACCCCAAGGGCGGCAAGGTCATGGTCATGTCGACCGATCCCGGCGTCTCCACCGTCGACGCCCGGGTCAAGGGTTTCGAGGAGGCGGTCAAGGCCGACCCCAAGTTCACCTACGTCGGCGTGCAGTACTCGCACAACGACCCCGCGACCGCGGCCCAGCTGACCAGCGCCGCGCTGCAGAAGGATCCCGACATGGTGGGCATCTTCGCCGCCAACCTGTTCAGCGCCGAAGGCAGTGCGACCGGGCTGCGCCAGGCCGGCAAGCAGGGCAGCGTCGACATCGTCGGCTTCGACGCCGGGCCCAACCAGGTCAAGGCGCTGAAGGAGGGAACGGTCCAGGCGCTGGTCGCCCAGCAGCCCGAGACCATCGGCAAGTACGGCGTCGACGCGGCCGTGTCCACGCTCGACGGCGTCGCGGTTCCCAAGAGTGTCCAGACGGGCTTCACCGTGATCACCAAGGACAACGTCAACGGCGACGGAGCCAAGGCGATCTACAAGTCCACGTGCTGAACGCGGCGCTGTGGGGCCGGCCGACGACACCGGCCCCACAGCACGGCAACGGAACCCGAGGTGGAGGACCAGTGCCTGTGACAAGGCAGGGCGCGCCCGGCACCGGGCCGGCGTCCGCGATGGGCGTGATCGACGACCTCTCCCGGGCCGTCGTCGGGATCGACTTCGACGGGACGCTGACCCCGGTCACGCCTCACCCGCGCGACGCGCGCCTGGACGCGTCCGCGGCACAGGAGCTGCGCAGGATCGCCGAAGCAGGTGCCACCGTGGGCGTCATCACCGGCCGGAGTGTGGAGTCTCTGCTCGATGTCGCAGGGGCGGAGCTGGCCGCGATTCCCCACCTGGTCATCGAGGGAATGTACGGCGCCGAGTGGTGGAAGGACGGGGTGTTGCACACGATGCCCACCCCCGAGTGCATCCACGACCTTCGCCGCGTGGTCCCGACCGTGGTCAGAGCCACCGTCACCGATCCGGAGGTGTGGATCGAGGACAAGCGGCTCTCCCTGGTGGTCCACACGCGGATGGCCGCGGACCCCCGGGCGGCGCAGCTTGCCCTTGCCGGACCGCTGGCCGACCTGGCCGCCACCCACGGCATGGAGCTGCACCTCGGCAAGGAGGTCCTGGAGCTTCGGCTCCGGGGCATCGACAAGGCAACGGCGTTGGAGCGGCTCGTCGACAGGACAACGCACGCCGTCGTCTACGCCGGAGACGACGTCGGTGACATCCCGGCCTTTGCCAGCGTCAGGCGCTGGCGGGACCGGACCTCGCTGCCGGGCATCACGATCGGTGTCGTCGCAGAGGCCGGTTCACCGATAGCCGGCGAGGCCGACTGGGAGGTTCGCGACACCGCAGAGCTGACCAGCACGTTGCGCGCCCTCGGCCGCTAGCCCATCGACCCGACGCTGACGACTCGCGCACCACCCGAGAGGAACCACCATGACCATCATCGTTGGCTACCGCCCGACGCCCGAAGGAAGAGCCGCACTGGACCGGGCGATCGACGAGGCGCGTCGCTCCGGTGCGCGCCTTCTCGTCATCAACAGCGCCGAGCGGCCCGCCGGGTCACCGGAACCCATCTCTGCAGAGCGCGGCGTCGACGCCCTGTCGCAGCGACTCGAGGCCGCTGGCATCGTCCACGAGATCAGGCAGCTCGACCTTGATGACGACCCCGCCGAGGCCATTCTCTCGGGCGTCTCCGACCGGGTGGCCGACCTCATCGTCATCGGCCTGCGCCGGCGCACGCCGGTGGGCAAGCTCATCACCGGAAGCGTCGCGCAACGGGTTCTCCTCGACGCCGACTGCCCCGTCCTCACCGTCAAGGCCGCGTGACGTGTCGCAGCAACCCGCTTCCGCGACGGGGGTGAAGCCGGAGATCCACCTGTCGGCCCCTCGTCGGTCGTCCGCGGGACGATGCCGCGCGGACGGCGTGAGAGGACGCCTCGTCGCCGGGCTGGACCTCGGCAGCACCGGGGTGAAGGTCCTCGTCGCGGACGAGGACGGCACCGAGCTGCTGGTTCACCAGCGCCCGACGCCATGGCGGGGCGGCCCCGGCGGCACGACCGAGATGGACGCCGACGACCTCCTCGCCACCCTGGCCGACCTGCTGCAGTCAGCGGCCGTCGAGCTCCTCGCCCTCCTCCCCGGCCGCGAGCCCGTCGTCGAGGCGGTGGCGATCTCCGGGATGGGGGAGACGGGGATGCTGCTCGACCGCGACGGCGTCGCCGTTGCTCCCGGGTTCGCGTGGTTCGACCCGCGCGGACAGCAGCAGATCGACTCGATGCCGGAGCGCCTGCGCAGCCAGTTCGCCGGCCGCACCGGCCTCCCCGTCGGCGCCCAGGTGTCGGTGGCGAAGCTCCTCCACCTGCGCGAGAACGGACTCGAGCTCCGAGGGCTTCGGTGGTTCAACCTCCCGGAGTACGTGGCCGCGTCGCTGGGAGCCCAAGAGGCGAGCGAGTACTCGCTCGCGTCGAGGACCGGTCTGCTCGACCAGGACTCGGGGGAGCCGTGGGGCGAGATGCTGGACCATCTCGGCGTCAGCGGCGACTTCGTTCCTCCGCTGGTCGATGCCGGAACGGTCCTCGGAGCGGCCACCGCGGGCTGGCTCCCCCCGGCCTTCGCCGGTGCGCGCGTCACGGTGGCGGGCCACGACCACCTGGTCTCCGCCGTGTCCGGGGGCAGCATCCCCGCAGACCGCTACCACGTGTCGATGGGTACCGCCGAGGTGCTGTTGCGCGTGCTCGACGGGCCGATCCCGTTCGCGGCCCGCGAACGACTCGCTGACTGCCTGATCAACTCCGTGCGTCACGTCGTACCCGGAAAGCACGTCGTCGTCGCCGGGGTGAAGAGCGGTCTCCTGATGCGGCGCACGCTGCAGCTGTGCGGGATCTCCGACAAGGCGGGCCGGGACCAGCTGGACGACGTGGCGCACGCGCTCCCCCTCGGGGGAGGCCTCGCCGCCGATGCCGTGGACGTGCGCGGTGCGCGCAACGACGACGGCGTCCTGTCGGTGACGGTCCGTGCGGACGGCGTCAGCCCGGCCGAGCTGTTCAACGCGGTGCTACGACACGGGAACGACGAGATCACGCTCCTCGTCGACGCCCTGGACGACGTCATACCCGCGGCACGTTCGACCCTGCTCACCGGCGGCTGGGCCGGCATGAAGAGCGTCCAGCGAGCACGAGCACAGGTGCTTCCCGAGGTCAGGGTGTCCCACCGTGACCAGGACACCGCCTACGGCGCCGCCCTCTTCGCCGCCCGGCTGCTTCCGCACAGGTCGCGGCCCGAGGCGGCGGTGTGACGACCGCCTGCGCACGGCGCCCGCGAGCGCCCCAGATGAACCGGCCGTCACGCGATGACACCGCGATGACGGAGGAAACGACCCCGAGCGACGTCGCTCGACCACCGATGGAGGAGCCCTCTCATGAATGAACTCACGACGCTCGAGCGACGTGGCATGGCCGCAATCTCGACACCGGCCGGCCGGATGCTGATCGTGGCAGCGGACCAGCGCAACGGCATGAAGGCGGTGATGACCGATGCGCCGGACGGTCCCGGATCCGTCACCCCCGACCAGCTCGCCGAGGCGAAGTCGGATCTGGTGCGATATCTCGGGAACCACGCTCCCGCGATCCTGCTCGACCCCGAGGTGGCACTGCCGCAGGTCGTCGACGACGCAACCCTCGCTCGTGGCACAGCCCTCGTGGTTGGCATGGATGCCTCGGGATTCGAGACCGTCGACGGGCTGCGCTACACCCGCTACGTCGACGGCGTGACCGCGCGTGCCGTGCGAGAGCTCGGCGGCGATGTCGCGAAGATGCTCTTCTACCTGCGCCCGGACCGGCAGGGTGCGGACTCGAGGGTGGGCGACGAGATCCGGGACCTGGCGAAGGCCTGTGAGGAGGAAGGACTCCTCCTGATCGTCGAGGTCCTCACCTACCGCCTCGAGGACGAGAGCGAGGAGGACTACCAGGCCGCCTTCCCGCAGCTGGTCGCAGATGCCGCGAGGATCGCCGTGGAGTGCGGTGCCAAGGTGCTGAAGCTCCCGTACCCCGGATCCGCAGAGGCCAGCGCGGCGGTCACGGCGGCCGCCTCCGGCGTCCCGTGGGCAGTCCTCTCGGCCGGCGTCGACCACGCGACGTTCATCAACCAGGTGGAGACCGCGGTCGCCAACGGGGCACGTGGGGCGATGGCCGGCCGGTCCCTGTGGAAGGACAGCCTCGCCGTCTCACCTGACGTCCGCAAGGACCTTCTCACCTCGCGCGCTCTTCCCCGGCTCCGCGAGCTGGCGGCCGTCGTCGACGGAGGTTCGGCGCTGGCCTGACGGCCCCTGGACGGTGCGCGGTGCCTGCTCGCGGTGGAGTGGTTGCCCGGTCACCCACGAGGCCTCGCTCACGCGGCCTCGTGGGTGACCGGGCAGCAGCCCTGCTCGGCCTCCTTCGGGGCACACTGGGCGTCACCACGAGCGGAAGAGGCGGCGAATGCGCACGATCGGGTTTCTGGGCGGGATGAGCTGGGAGAGCAGCGCGCAGTACTACCGGCTCGCGAACGCACTGGTGCGGGATCGGCTCGGCGGGCTGCACTCGGCGCGCTGCATCCTGTACTCAGTCGACTTCGCCGACATCGAGGAGCTGCAGACCCAGGGCCGCTGGGAGGAGGCTGGCGCCGGACTGGCGACGGCGGCCCAGGGACTGCAGGCCGGCGGTGCCGACCTGCTTGTGTTGTGCACCAACACGATGCACAAGGTCGCCGACCAGATACAGGACGCCGTCAGCATCCCGCTGCTGCACCTGGCTGACACCACGGCCGACGCTGTCCGGGCCTCCGGCCTGAGGACTGTCGGGCTGCTGGGTACGGCGTTCACGATGGAGCAGGACTTCTACCGTGACCGGCTCGCCAGCCACGGCCTGACGGTGCTCACCCCGGAAGCGGACGACCGGGCCCTCGTCCACCGGGTGATCTACGACGAGCTGTGCCTGGGGGTCATCACCGGGGCATCACGCGTGGCCTACCAGGGCGTCATCGCTCGACTCGTCGGCGCTGGAGCCGAGGGCATCATCCTCGGCTGCACCGAGATCGAGCTGCTGATCACCGCCGATGACTGCCCCGTACCCACCTTCGCCACCACCGCTCTGCATGTGGCTGCCGCCGTGGACCTTGCCCTGCAGGACTGAGTGCCCGGGTCGGCCGCCACCCCGTCGCCTACGGCGAGGCGCCCGGCTCCCCGACCGACGCCGACGTCGGGGTGAGGGCGACCACGGGGATGGTCCGCGAGGTGTTGCGTTGGTAGGCCGCGTAGCCGGGGTGGAGCCGCGCCTGGTCGCGGTAGCGCTCGTCGCGCTCCTGGCCGGTGAGCTCGGCCGCATGCACCTCGACCACGTCGTCGCCGACCTCGACCCGCGTGTCCGGGTGGGCGAGCAGGTTGATGTACCAGTCGGGGTTGCGATCGCTACCACCCCGTGAGGCGAAGACGAGATACCGCCCCTGATCGGGCAGGTACATCAGCGGGTGGACTCTCGGGGTGCCAGTTCGGGCACCGATCGTGTGCAGCAACAGCAGCGGTGCGCCTTCGAAGGGGCCGCCGACCCGGCCGTGGTTGGCGCGGAACTCCGAGATGGTCTTCTCGTTGGGCGTGGCGGTGTCGTCGGCCATGTCGCTCCCTCTCGCCCTGGTGACGGTTCAGGTGCCCCGTGCCAACGGTAGGCGCCTCGGTCGTCCGACCGCCAGCAGGTGTCGCACTCTCTGCCCCCATCCCCGGAGGTCCGTGGCTCGTGCCGGCCAGGGGGCCCGGTCTGCTCCCATCACGCGCCAGGGGTGGCCGCTCGCGTGGCCTCACTGGTGACGCGGGTGGCGTGGCGGACGAGGTAGGCCGCCAGCGGGAGCTCGACGAGCGCGGCGCTGCCGAGGGAGACGGCCAGGTTGCTGCCGGACGTCGTGACGTCGAACCAGGCATCGGCGACGAGAAACGCTGCGCACGCGTACGCCGCCGGGGCGTGGAGCGGGTGCTGTCGACGGGCGAGCACGCCGGTGACCCCGAGCAGGACCATGAGCAGCACGTCGAAGCCGACCCACGCGCCGTTCCAGTCCGTCGTGACGTGGGTTGAAGGGAGCGACGTCGCGAGGTAGGCGACCCACGGGGCGAGCAGAGCGGTGCAGGCCAGGCACAGGAGAGCCAGGCCGCGCACCCGACGGGTCAGCCCGGCGCGATGGGGCGAGGCGGAGGGGAGGGCGACGGCATCCACCCGGACGTCTGCGGTGCTCACCTGTCCAGGGTGAGGCGCCCGGTCCGGCGGCTCCTGTCGGGAGCCTGTCGCGACCCTGTGAGCGCTCGTCCGGATCGGGCGCCATCGACGCGGCAGCGCCCCGCCGCCGGTCAGCGCCCGGTCTGCAGCAGCTTCCACACGTCCGCGGTCACCACGCCCGTGGCCGGGAGGCCGTGCGCGTGCTGGTAACGGCTCACGGCGTCGCGGGTGCGTGCCTCGAACACCCCGGTCACGGAGACTCCCGCGCTCCCGGCCGCGGTGAGCGCGCGCTGGAGGCGCCGCACGGCCTCGCCGCCGGACCCGTACTTGAGCAGGGGCTGGGAGCCCCGGCTGAGCAGCGCCACCCAGGTCGGCCGGTCGGTCACCCCGGTCGCCGGAAGACCGGTCGACCGCTGGAAGCCGGTGACCGACCGTGCGGTCCCGGACCAGTACCTGGCCGAGGTGTCCTGTCGTACGAGACGCCGACCCTCCAGGAGGCACTGGAGCACCGCGACGCCGGGGGACCGGTCGCCGTCCCGCAGCGTCGGGTAGACCCGAGGCGTCGGGCACGGCGTGCGGTCGGGCGGCGCCACCGTCCCCCGGCCGACGGCCATGAAGTTGCTGTCGATCCCCAGGGTCACGCCGCCGTACGTCTCCGGATGGGTGCCGGCGTACTGGTGCACCCGCCCGCCGGACCACCCGTCACTGGACAGGTACGCCGACCCGGTGTCGTGGTGATGGTTCCACTCGCCGACCCAGACCTGGTCCGGGAGGTCATCCCTGCCCGGGGCGGCCCCGCGGGCCCGTTCGAGCATCTGGATGCCGGAGGCGGCGCTGGAGTAGAAGCCCGAGCGGTACCCGCCGCCGCGCACTGCCCGCGTCCACGACGAGACGTAGGCCAGCGTCGCGTCGCGGCACCGGGCGCGGGAGATGTCGAACGCCTCCATGTCGAGCCACAGCGTGCTGCCCCGGGCGATGCCCAGGTCCCGCGCGGCTGCCGCTGCGTCGGTGGCCTCGTCGCGGCCCTGGCCCCGGGCAGCGACGTACCCGTGGCCGGGCGACGGGTCGATCTTCGACCAGCGGGTGCTCACGCTGCAGGGTGCCTGACGCCCGACGCTCAACGGCAGCAGCCGCCAGCCCCGTGCCGACTGGGCGGCCACCCAGGCCGCGTCGAGGTGGCGCTGGCGGGGGCAGGCCCGGTTCTCCCCGGCGATGTAGATGCCGACCGCCCAGTACGGCGAGTGCTCGAGCCAGGCGTCCATCTGCCGCTGGCTGGGGGCCTCGCAGGTGTCGAAGGCGTAGCCGGTGAACGAGCCCGGCATCACGCCGGTCACCACGGCCGGAGCGGGACGCAGCACCTGCACCGCGACGGCAGCCACCACGAGGAGGGCCAGCAGCACCGCCAGCACCGTGGTCCGTGCGCCGGGCCAGCGACGGGTGCGACGCCGGTTCCGGCTCCGGGTCCCGGGCCGCGCGGGCGGGCGACGGGGTGCGCGCCGCGCGCCGGCCGGCCGGCTGGCGCCCGTGGGGCGACCCGTGCGCGCCGGGGGACGGCGGGGCACGGTGGCGCGAGTGCGCGCGGGCAAGGACCCTCCCGAGTAGCCGACCGAGCGCGTGAGCCTACCCGCAGGGACCGTGCAGCGATCCGACGTCCCGGTCACCTCCTCCTGGGGTCAGGGCTGCGGCGGCTGGAGTGGCTTCTCGAACCAGTGGTGGGCGTAGGGCTCGTCGTTGAACGCTGGCACCTCGACGTAGCCGGACGACCGGTAGAGCGAGATGGCCTCCAGCAGTGAACGGTTGGTCTCGAGCCGGGTCTGCCGCGCCCCGCGCGCCCACGCCTCCCGTTCGAGCTCGGCGAGCAGCCTCCGCCCGAGCCCGAGGCCGCGCGCATCAGCCGACACCCACATCCGCTTGATCTCGGCGGGGCGCCGACCGTGCAGCTTCAGCGCCCCGCATCCGAGGGGACGGCCGTGGAGCCGAGCCACCAGGAGCAGGCCGGCGGGGAGGGTGAGGTCCGCCTCGTCGGCGCGGATGCTCACGGCAGGGTCGAAGCCCGTGTCGAACCGCTCGTGGAGGGTCGCGAAGTAGGCCTCGATGCACCGCCGCGCGTCGGCACTGCCCGGATCCTCGATCTGGATCTCGACCAGGCCAGCCGTGAGCAACCGCTCGACCGTCGTCATGGCCTCGAGCAGCCGAGCACGCTGAGCCTGGTTCAACGGCTCGATCAACGACCAGGCGAGGGTGTTGCTCTCGTCGTCGAGAGCCGCCCGTTCAGCGATGCCGGCCGGTGTGAGCCGTACGGCGCGGACGCGACCGTCCTCGGGGTCGGCCTGGGTCTTCGCCAGCCCGGCGCGCTCGAGCGAACGCAGCAGCCGGCTCAGGTATCCCGAGTCCAGGTCGAGCGTCGCCCGCAGGTCTCGCACGTCCCGCCCCTCCGCCCCGATCTCCCACAGCACCCGAGAAGCGCCCAGAGATCGGTCCCGGGCGAGGTAGCCGGACTGCAGGGTTCCGACGCGTTGCGTCACCGTGCGGTTGAAGCGGCGGACGACATCCACGGCATCCCGGTCCATCCTCTGACGATAGTCAGAGGATCAGGGTGAGGGAAGGGACGCTCGTCGCGATCTGGGCGTCGAGCGTGGCGTGGGACGCCCGCCCTCACCTGGCGAGCGTCAGTGCCCCTGCAAGTCGCTCGATGTCGTCCTCGTGGTTGTAGAAGTGGATCGTCAGCCGCAGGTTGCCGTCCCGTTCCGAACAGACGACTCCCTGGTCCGAGAGTGCAGCGAGAAGCGGCGCCGGTTCCAGGTCGCCGAGCGGGACGCTGACGATCGTGCTCTGGTTCTGTTCGGGCAGGTCGACCGGCTCCCACCCGACGTCGGTGAGCGCACCCCGGAGGGCCGTGGTGAGCTCGTGATTGCGTGCGTAGAGGCGGTCGGGCCCGAAGTCGTCGAAGATGGTGAGCGCGGCCTGGTGGCCGATCGCGGCGAGCCAGCTGATGGAGCTGTCGAACCGCGACGCCGTGGGGGAGAGGTCCATCCGGGGGCCGAAGAAGCTGTCGAACGGGATCCTCGCCGCCCTCCAGCCCGCGTTGATCGGTGTGAACCGAGCCTGCGCGGTGGGTGACAGGTAGCAGTACCCCATGCCGCGGCCTGCGTTGAGCAGGAACTTGTGGTCCGGTGCCGTCAGCACGTCGATGTGCGGCAGGTCGTGGGCCACCGGGAGCGCCCCGACCAGCTGTGACCCGTCGACGAAGACGATCGCGCCCACGGCGCGAGCGAGACCACTGATCGCGGCAATGTCGGTCCGGTGCCCTGTCGATGCCTGGACGCCGCTGAAGGCGACCAGCTGCGTCCCGGCGTCCACTGCCACCGCGACGTCTTCGGCTTCCAGCCCACCGTTGCGGAAGGGGACCTGACGGACGTCGTACCCCTTGTCGGCCAGCTGCCGCCAGGGGAAGTGGTTGGAGCTGTACTCCCGTTGCTCCGATGACGACGTTCTCGCCCCGGGTGGCTGGGCCGAACTGGGCAGCGACCAACCCCGCCGCCGACGAGACGGAGGGGATCAGCGCGACGTCGGAGCTGTCGGCACCGATCAGCGTCGCCACCGCCGATCGTGCCGCGTCGGCTGCCCGTTCGCCGCGGCTGAAGTCGAAGCCGATGGTCGTCCAGTCGTTGATCAGCTCGTGGTAGGTGTCCGCGAGCCGGCGGCTGGCGAGACCGACCGCTGCGGTGTTGAGGTAGGCGCGATCTGCGGTCGCCGGGAACAGGCGACGAGCCTCGTGGACGTCCGGGGTCAGGGGCGCCGGTGTCGGGTCGGTCACGACTTCAACGTACCCGCGGTGGTCGCGAGCCGGGCCGGTCAAGCGCGTCCTCGACCGGCGTCAGTGCTGCGCCTGCCGTAGCGTGACGCCATGGCAGCCGTGCGCGTCTCCAAGACCTACTTCATGCTCGTCGTCGCCGACATGGAGCGCGCCGTGCGGTTCTACACGGACGCGCTCGGCGGCGAGCTGGCGGTCAGCTCACCGGAGTGGAGTGAGGTGAACGTCGCCGGGGCAACCGTGGCGCTGCACGCGGGCGGCGCCGGCGCGGACACGCCGACCGGTCTGGGCTTCGAGGTCGATGACATCGACGGCGCGGTCTCGGCCGTGGTCGCGGCCGGCGGCCGCGTCATCGGCGAACCGAGGGAGCGGCCGCAGGAGCGCATTCGGCTGGCAGAGGTCGCGGACAGCGAGGGCAACCGGATCACGGTCGCCCAGACGCTCAGCTGACAGCGACGAGCCGCGTTGAGCGGTGCGGTGGACCAGGCGACATCAGGAAGGCGCACCTCGAGTCTCCGCGGCGGGTGACCACGTCGCGTGGCAGGCTGGCGCGCATGACTGCCCCGATCGTCAACGTCGTTCCCGCCCTGACCGACGGGGTGGTCCGGCTGCGCGCGCACACGCCGGACGACGTCGACGTCATCGTCGAGCAGTCCCTTGATGCCGACTCGCAGCGGTTCACGAGCGTGCCACGCCGCTACACCCGCGGCGATGCGTCCGACTTCGTCGAACGCCTGGTCACAGCGTGGCAGGACCCTGCGGGGCCTCGTGCGTGGGCGGTCGAGAGGGTCGACGACGGCGGGGCCCGCTTCGCCGGCACGATCGAGCTGCGTCGCGGCGAGTCGACCGACACCGCCACGCTCGCCTTCGGTCTGCATCCCGCTGCCCGCGGTGCGGGAGTCATGTCTCGCGCCGTCCGCCTCGCCGCCGCCCATGCGTTCGAGACGGGCCCCTGGGGCGACCCGTTGACGCGCCTTCACTGGCGCGCCGTCGTCGGCAACTGGGGCTCGCGGCGGGTGGCGTGGGCGACCGGGTTCACGTTCCACGGCACGCTGCCGGGAAGTCACGTCGACCCCAGCGACCCGGACGGGGCTGCCGCGCTCGACGCGTGGCACGCCAGCCTGGCGAGCGGCGACGACCTGACGCCGCGGCTGCCCTGGTTCGAGCCGCCCGTCATGGACGAGAACGGCATCCGGCTGCGACCGTGGCGCGACGAGGACATCCACGCCGTCGAGGAGCGCAACGACCCGGAGCACTGGATGCCGCCCCGCTCGGTGCTTGGGCCGAGAGATGTTCCCGCAGTGGCTGCTCGGTCGTCGCGAGCTGATGTCGGAGGCCAGGTCGGTCGAGTGGTGCGTTGCCGACGCGGCGACCGACCGGGCGCTCGGTGGTGTCACCGTCTTCAGCCGAGGAGGGCCGATGACCGGCGACGTCGGCGAGCTCGGCTATCAGCTCTTCCCGAGCGGGCGCGGTCGGGGCGCGGCCAGGACCGCGGCGCGCCTCGCGATCCGGCACGCCCTCACGCCGATCGGACAAGGCGGACTCGGCCTGCGCCGCCTCGTCGCCGAGACGGCGGCCGACAACGCGGCAAGCAACCGGGTCCTCGAGTCCAACGGGTTCGTCGTCTACGGCCGTGAGCATGCCGTCGACCCGCTCACCGACGGCACCTTCGGCGACGGGCTGCACTGGGAGCTCCTGCCGGGTGGCCTCATCCCGTAGTCCCGGGCATGCCCGGCCTGAACGTCCAAGGATGGCCGGCGAACTGAACCCCCGCGGCCTGCCCGTCAGCGTCAGCGTCAGCGTCGTGGTCGATGGGAGGTGAGGGGTACATTGCCGGCATGGCCACGCTCGTGTCGTTCCATGCGCACCCCGACGATGAGTGCATCGCGTGCGGCGGGGTCATGCGCAAGGCGGCCGACGAGGGCCACCGGGTGGTCCTGGTCGTTGCCACTCGCGGTGAGCACGGCGAGGTGCCCGATGGGTTCCTGGCTGACGGTGAGCAGCTGTGGCGCCGCCGGGTCCTGGAGACGCAGGCGTCAGCGGAGATTCTCGGCGTGCACCGGGTGGAGTTCCTCGGCTACGTGGACTCCGGGATGATGGGGACACCTGAGAACGAGGCGCCGGGCTCGTTCTGGACCGCCTCCGTCGAGGAAGCGGCCAACCGGCTGGCCGCCATCCTTCAGCAGGAGCGGGCCGACGTGCTGACCTGCTACGACGACAACGGGGGCTACGGCCATCCCGACCACATCCAGGTGCACCGGGTGGGCCTGCGCGCGGCCCAGCTCGCGGGCACGCCTCGGGTCTACCAGAACACGATCAACCGCGACCACCTGCTCCGCGGCTGGCCGGCCATCGCCGAGCAGGCCAAGGCGGCCGGCGTCGAGACGCCCGACCTGGAGGCGGACCCGGGGTTCGGCAAACCCGAGGCCGAGATCACCGCCGAGGTCGACGTCAGGGGCTACGCCGACCACAAGCGCCGCGCCATGCGGGCCCACGCCAGCCAGATCAGCGAGCAGTCCTTCTTTCTCGCCCTGCCGCACGAGGCCTTCGAGCACGCGTTCGGCACCGAGTGGTTCATCCGTGAGGGCCAGGGGCCCGGCATCACCGAGACCGACCTGTTCGCCGGACTCTGACTGGGTGGGTCCCTCTTCTTCGCGCACGCCCGGCCGATCCGGATCGCGGAGCTATCCCATGAATCAATGCACGTCGGAACCGCATTGCGCGGTGCGGTGTGGGCCGGGTTACGCCGGACGCGATGACTTCGCAGCCGACGGCGATCATGCGTCCTCGGACGCAGCCACTCGGTCAGACAACTCTGTTGCCTCTGCCAGCGACGCAACATCCTCACCGGCATCGTCTGCCGACACGAGTCGTTAGCGCTACAGAATCCCGTATCCAGCGCAGCCGGAACGCAAGCCGACACCCGGCTAAGACGAGGACCTGGTCAGCTGGAGGTTTACCGGATCTGCCGCCGTCCGGCTCGCTGTGGTCAGCGGAGACTGAACTCTTCCTGTCTAGGCTGTCGCCATGACCGATGTGACGCCTGTGGCGCGTTCGCGACCGATCCAGCACGGCTCCGAGAGGGCGATGTTGGAGAGCATGCTCGACTTCTATCGCGCAACGGTGGTCAACAAGGTGGCCGGTCTGACCGACGCCCAGGCGTTCACCGCGGCTGTCTCGCCGTCCGCGCTGACGCCGGCCACCGTGGTCAAGCACCTGACCGGAACGGAGCGGTTCTGGTTCAGCATCGACTTCGCGGACCTCGACGTGACCTGGCCGTGGACCGACGACGACCTGCACAGCAACTTCCGGATCGAGCCCGGCGACACGCTCGCCACGATCGTGGCCGACTACGTCGAGGAGTGCACGAGGTCTCGACGCGCGGTCGCAGATTCCCACCTCGACGACGCCGCCCGCGGAGAGGGCATGGACTTCACACTGCGGTACGCGATGATTCACATGATCCAGGAGACCGCACGGCATTGCGGTCATCTCGACCTGTTGCGTGAGGCGACGGACGGTGCCGTCGGCATGTGATGAGCGTGTGTCCGGTCATGCCGAGAGCCGAACGTCGATCAGGCAAAGCGCCCCACCCGCTACGGTGTCCGGGTGGGCGCCACGAACAGCGACGAGGAAGCGCTGACAGGAGGGAACGCCTCAGCCAGCGTGGTGCGCATCGGGGACACGGTGCACAAGCCATGGCTGCAGACGACGGGACTCACGGTCGCGTACATGCGCGCTCTGCGCGACCGGGGCGTCGACCTCCCCGAGCCGCGTGGCCGTGACGACCAGGGCCGGCTCGTCCTCGAGTACGTCCCGGGCGACCTCGCGATGGACCGCGGCCCGCTCGACGCCTCGCTCCTGCGCCGTATCGGTGCCCTCGTCCGCACGATCCACGACGCCAGCGTCGGCTTGCCCGTTCCCGACGCGTGGGAGGTACTCCTCCCAGCGGACCGACCGAACCTACTGTGCCACAACGACCTGGCGACCTGGAACCTCATCATCGACGGGGAACGTCTCGTTTTCATCGACTGGGACGGGTCCGGGCCGAGCACTCGACTGTGGGATCTCGCGTATGCCGCGATCTCCTTCGGCCATCTGTTCGCCGACGAGGACCTGGACCTCGCCGTGGGTCGCCTGGTCGCGTTCCTCGACGGCTACGACGCCGACGACCTCCTCCGCGCTGCGCTGCCGACGACGATGGCCCAGCGCGCACGCGCCATGCACGACCTTCTCCGGCGCTCGCACGAGTCCGGCCGGGAACCGTGGGGGTCGATGTACGTCGAGGGACACGGAGAGCACTGGAAAGGCGCCGCCGCGTTCATCGTGCGACACGAGCAAGCCTGGAGGCGTGCGCTTTCCTGACGCACCCGAGCGAACGCCCTCTTCTGCCGCGGTGGTGGCGCTGCTTCCGACGAGCGGACCGCGTTCGGGCGGCGGAACTGCCCCCGACTCATCGGGGGCCGCTCCTCGCTCGGCCCACTAGGGTTGCGCGGATGCCAGCTGTGCCCAGCATCCACCTGCGTCCATGCCCGAGTCGTGAGACCGCTCAGACCAACTCGCCGCGCTTCCTGCTCAGGTAGGCGCGCTCGGCGGAGTTCTGGGTGGCGGCGATGGCGGCGTCGTAGGCCTCCTTCGCCTCGGCGGTCCGGCCGAGCCTGCGGAGCAGGTCGGCGCGGGCGACGTGCCATGCGTGGTAGCCCGTGAGCGGCAGCCGGTCGACCAGAGTGAGGGCGACCTTCGGGCCGTCCAGCTCCGCGACCGCGACCGCGCGGTTGAGTGCGACGATCGGCGACGGATCGAGCCGGGTCAGCTGGTCGTACAGGGCGACCACCTGCGACCAGTCCGTGTCCGACGCGGTGGGGGCGTCGGTGTGGACGGCGTTGATCGCGGCGAGTATCTGATAACGGCCGGGTCGGTTGATCGCGAGGCACTCGCGGACCAGGTCGTGCCCCTCGGCGATCAGCCCGCGGTCCCAGCCGGCGCGATCCTGCTCGCCGAGCGGGACCAGCTGCCCATTCCGCACACGGGCCTCACGCCGGGCCTCGGTGAGCAGCAGCAGCCCGAGCAGACCGGTCACCTCCTGCTCCTCGGGGAGCAGCTGGCGGAGGACCCGTGTCAGCCGGATGGCCTCGCCCGTGAGCTCGGCGCGCACCGGGTCGCCGTCGCCGGTGGCGAGGTAGCCCTCGTTGAAGACGAGGAACAGCACCGCCAGCACGCTGCCGAGCCGCTCCGGGAGGTCGGCGGCCTCGGGCACCCGGTAGGGCACCTTCGCCGCCGCGATCTTCTTCTTCGCCCGGGTGATCCGCTGCGCCATCGTGGTCTCGGGTACGAGGAACGCCTGCGCGATCTCAGCCACAGTCAGCCCACCGAGGAGGCGGAGCGTCAGCGCGATCCGCGCCTCCGGTGCGAGCGCCGGGTGGCAGCAGGTGAACAACAGCCGCAATCGGTCGTCCTCGACCGGTCCGGTGCGCTCGTGGGGCGTGTCGTCGTGGTACATGAAGGCCGCCTGGTGCTTCGCGTCGCGCTGCTTCTCGCGGCGGAGCCGATCGATCGCGCGGTTGCCTGCGGTGGTCGTGAGCCAGCCGCCGGGGTTGGGCGGTACGCCGGACTCCGGCCACTTCTCCAACGCGGCCACGAGCGCCTCACCCGCCGCCTCCTCTGCGATGTCGATGTCACCGAAGCGGCGGACGAGCGAGGCGATCAGGCGGCCGTACTCCTCGCGGAAGACCCGCTCGACGGCCGCCGTTCCGCCCTGCATCGATCAGTCGTCGTTCGGGCCGGCTCAGGCGAGGCCGTCGAACGGACGGACCTCGACCTTGCCCCGGCACGCCTTGGACCCCTCGGCCGCGAGCTTGAGCGCCACGTCGAGGTCGGGCGCGTCGATGACCCAGAAACCCCCGATGACCTCCTTGGTCTCGAGGTAGGGGCCGTCGGTCATCACCGGCGTCTCACCCCGGCCGTCGACGACGGTCGCGGTCGATGCCGACTGAAGCCCACCGGCGAAGACCCAGTAGCCATCGGCGTGAAGCTTGTCATTGAAGGCGCCGGTCGCGGCGAACGCCTCCTCCATCTCCTCCTTGGAGCCGTAGTTGCCGAACTCGTCCATCTCGGCCGGGCCGTGCACGGTCAACAAGTAGTGCGTCATCCCACTTCTCCTCAGTTCCGGGCGGTCCCGATGACCGCCTTCTGCTCCCACCACGAACGGCATCCCCTCGATACGACAACCTGCCACAGAAAGCCTTGCGTGGCGGTGCGGCGTCACCCGGGCATCGGCCCGAAGGAGACTTCTCGCGACGTGTCGGATCCGTACCCGGCCGTTCGTGGAGGGGGTATGAGCGGGTCGCACCGGGCGCCCCGCCGAGGAAACGGAGCTCGGCATGTTGACCACCAGGCAGATCCCCACCCGCACGACCCCCAGCGCGCCGACCCCGGCGGCCGAACGGCAACCGGTATGGAAGCACGGAGTCGCCGCTGCCGTCGTGGCCTCGGTCGCCACGACCGTCCTCGCAGCGATCGCGTCGGCCGCCGGCGTCTCGTTCGCCGACAACACCGGCGCGAGCATCCCGATCGCCGGGTTCGCGCAACTGACGCTGGTCTTCTCGCTCGTCGGCGTCGGTATCGCCGCCGTCATGGCGCGCAAGGCGCGTCGGCCGCGGGCCACGTTCGTGCGGACGACGGTCGCCCTGACCGCTCTGTCCTTCGTCCCGGATCTCACGTTCGGGTTCGACGCCGGCTCCGCCGCCACCCTGATCACGCTGCACACCGTCGCCGCGGCGATCGTGGTTCCGACCCTGGCGAGGCGGCTCGCGCGCGCGCGTTGACCAGGCTCGAACAGTGGCCGCGCTCGCCCGAGCGGCTCGCGGGCGCGGCGCCGACAGGCACTTCGGCTTCGCACCGCCGGGATCACGCCCTCACTGTGGTCCGAGGGCATCCAATCCACCTGCTTCGGTCGTGTACGACGAGCCTCAAGGCCAAACATGGGGTGTGTCAGAGCCGTCTCGTGGTGAACAGGGTGGTCCCGTAGACCGCGTCCACTTCCTTCCGCTCGGTCTCGGCGAACCCGACCTTGGCCAGCACACGGCGAGAAGCGGTGTTCCACTCCCAGACCGTGGCCCACAGACGTTCGTACCCGGACGATCTCGCCCAGTCCAGAACCGCCAACGAGGCCTCGGTCGCGTATCCCTGACGCCAGACTCGGCGTAGCAGCTCGAACGCCAGTTCCGGTTCCCCTTCCGATCCTCGTCCGCTGTCGATCAGCCCGCAGTAGCCGATGACGTCACGAGAGGCCTTCCGCTCGACCGCCAGCAACCCGATCGACGATGGCTGGTTGGTGCGGATCGAATCCTCGAGGTCTGCGACCGTGGGGTGTCCGTCCGCGTCGATTCGGCGGTGCGGCGGCACTCGTGGATCACGTTCGGTCCACAGCTCACGCTGGACGACAGCCTCGGCTACCCGCCAAGGTCTGAGCAGCAGGCGACCCGTCTCGAGCACCACCTCGCGGCCCTGAGTCGCTCCACCTGCCATGGCAGCAACCCTCTCATGGGCGAACGCACCGACTCTCGAGGAGAGCGCCATGACCGCTACGTACAGGAGGCAAGCGTGAGGCTTCTTCTCACTTCCGCCGGCGTCAAGAACCCGAGCATCCACAACGCGCTGGTCGACCTGCTGGGCAAACCCATCGCCGACTCCAACGCCCTCTGTATCCCCACTGCGATGTACGGGCATCCCCAGGTCGGTCCAGGAGCGGGGGTATGGCGTTTCATCAGCGGACGATCCGCCGAGCCCATGTGCGAGCTGGGTTGGAAGTCCTTGGGAGTGCTGGAGCTCACCGCGCTGCCCAGCATCGACGAAGAACGCTGGGTCCCCCAGGTCCGAGAGACAGACGTCCTGCTGGTGTCGGGCGGAGACGCCCTGTACCTGTGCCACTGGATGCGGCAGTCCGGGCTGGCGGATCTCCTGCCATCACTGCGCGAGACGGTCTGGGTGGGGCTGAGCGCCGGGAGCATGGTGATGACCCCCCGCATCGGGGCGGACTTCGTCGGGTGGAAGCCGCCCACCGGGAGCGACAGCACGCTGGGCATCGTCGACTTCTCGATCTTCCCGCACCTGGATCACGAGCTCCTGCCGGAGAACACCATGGCCGACGCAGAGAGATGGGCGGCCGAGATCCCGGGTCCGGCGTACGCGATCGACGACGAGACCGCCATCAGGGTGACCGACGGCACCGTCGACGTCGTCTCCGAGGGGCACTGGAAGCTGTTCTCCTCCTGACACCAAGAGGCTCAGCCGGTCCGCTCGCGACTCTGGCCTCGATGGCTTCCTGTGATTCCTTCCTACTCTGAGCGGCGGATCGGCGCCAGAAACGTCCGGTCGTGCTGCACTCGGCGCAGGGGGGTGCGGTCCCGGAGGGAGGGACGCTGTGACAGCCGTCCGTGACGCGCGGTCCAGTCGACGAGTGCTGGTGCTGTGCCACACTGCCGAACATGGCCACCGTGTATGAGGCTGCTGGCGGCGAAGCAGGCCTTGAGCGCCTGGCCGCCGCCTGGCATGACCGGGTGATGGCCGACGAGGTCGTGAGTCACGCGTTCAGCCACGGGTTCGACCCTCATCACGTCACGCGACTTGCCGCCTACTGGGCCGAGGCACTCGGAGGCCCGCGTGCCTACACCGACAGGTTTGGTGATGAAACGTCAGTGGTGCGCATGCACAGCGGGAACGGACCCCACGAGGAGATGAACCACCGCGCGGTCGCCTGCTTCGAGCACGCGTTGACGGACGTGGGGCTCGGTGAGGATCATCCCGTTCGGGCGGTGTTGCGTGACTACTTCACGTGGGCAACCTTCGAGACGATGAACCGGTATGAGCGGTCTCCCGATGACGTGCCGGAGGGCCTGCGGATCACCCGCTGGTCATGGAGCGGCCTTGTTGACCATGGGAGTGTCCCGGGGCACCGTGTATCGGACGGCGCCAAGGATGACGTCGATGTGCACGCCCGCGAGGAGTAGCAAATGAGCTCGATCGAAAGGCCACCCGCGATCGTTCGCTGGACCCTGCGGCTCGAGGGGGTCACGGCGCTCGACAGGCCGGTGCAAGCGCTGGAGCCGTTGATCCGGTCCGCCTTCGGCAGCGGGACGCGCGCTTCGGTGCTGCGCGGCGATTGGCTGGGTCACGCGGTCCACCCGCTGCTCACCGACGTCGTCCTCGGCACATGGACCTCCGCGACCGTGCTGGACCTCTTCGGAGGGCGCGGTTCGTCCGCAGCGGCGCAGAGGCTCGTCGGTACCGGACTCCTCGCGGTTGGCCCCACAGCCTGGACCGGGTGGGCGGAGTGGTCGGCGGCGGCGCCGCGCGAGAAGAGGGTGGGCCTCGTGCACGCTGTGACCAACGCCGTCGCGATCAGTGCCTACGCGGCGTCGTGGGTCGCCCGCAGGAAGGGCCGGCATGGCACGGGGGCGCGGCTTGCTCTTGCCGGAGCGACCGTCTCCGGAGTCGGCGCCTACCTGGGCGGGCACCTCACAGAGGCACGCAAGGTGGCCAGCCACCATCCCGCCTACGACGAGGCCCCCTCAGGGACTCCGGCGGTTGAAGCCTGTCCGTCAGCTACGTTGTCGCGCGTGACTTGGGACACCCGGGCAACCGCGTTCGCATGGACCGTTCACGAAGGTCGGTTGCTCGCCGTGCTGCACGAGCGCCTGGGTGCCGAGGTATGGGAGGTGCCCGGCGGGCACCTGGATGACGGGGAGACGTTCGAGCAGGCCGCTGCACGGGAGACCCGTGAAGAGACGGGGATCGCCGTCCACGTCCAGGACCTCATGGCCACCTGCGTGCACGAGTGGGCGGAGCGTCGTCAGCGGCGTCTGATCATGTTCTTCAGGGCCGTGCCGGTGCAGGTGGAGGAACCTCGCGCTGGTGACGTCGGCATCGTGCGCGCCGAGTGGGTCGATCCGCGTCAGATGACGGCCGAGTCGACCTCTGCGTTCCTGCACCCGCTGCTGGGCCTGGCCGCCGGCGACTCCGGCGCACCTTTGTGTCCGATCATGTTCCGAGCCGAGCACCGACGGGACGCGTCGGGAAGGTGGCGTCCGTACCTGGTCCCGGACGTCCCGCCTCCTGCTGTCTGACGCAACAAGGTGAACGCCGGTCCCACCAGCGCCCACTGCTCGTCGGTCTCGACGGTGGCGGCCACCACCGATCGACCTCAGGCGACGAAGATGCAGAACGGATGACCGTCAGGGTCGGCAAAGACGTAGAGCGGCTCCTCGTCGTCGTCGGAGCGGTCGAACAGGATCGTCGCCCCGAGCTTCGTGGCCCGATCTCGTTGCCGGGCCAGGGAGTCCACGTCGAGGACGGTCATGTCGAGGTGGACCATCTGCCGCTGGCGACCCGGCGCCGTCGGCTCCCCGCCGGCACTCCACACGGGCGGCACGTAGTCATCCGCCTGCTGGAAGGCGATCCCACGGCCGCTCGACGGGTCGGCCGCCTCGGGCCGCAGGACGAGCCAGTCGCCGCCGAGGGGATCGGGCTGGCCCGCCGGTGGCGGCTCGTCGCCCGGGCGGTAGGCGTAGCCGAGCAGCTCGCGGTAGAACTCGGCGAGCGCTCTCGGGTGCGGACAGTCGAGCACGACCTGGCGCACGAAGGGCCGGTCACCCCCGTCGTCCGATGAGCGAGCCTCCTGGTGCGTCGTCATGCCCCGACCGTACGACAGGCCCCCCGGGGGCGTGGGTTGGTTCGGACGCCGCCCAGCGGTCAGGACGGCCGGGACGCGAGTACGTCAAGGTCCCGTTCGGCGTACAGGCGGTGCTCCCACTCCTCGTTGAGGATGGCCTGCAGGCACCGGCGTACGGCGAAGCTCTGCGACTCGGGGTAGCCGGGCTCGCTGACGGGTTCGGTCATGCCGGCCAGCCTCTCGTCGGTGAGACCGGCGATCACCCGGCGGACGGTGGCCATCCGGTCCGCGCGCAGGGCAAGCACCTCCTCCAGCGACGGCCGTGCGCCGCGGTCGCGCGGGACCCCGGGTTCGTCGGGCATCTCGTCGTGGGGCAGGTCCAGTGGGTCCCAGGGGGACGGCTCCCCCAGGAGCGCGCGCTCCACCCAGGCGTCGGTGGCGAAGACGAGATGGCGCAGCGTCTCGATGAAGGACCACTCGCCCTCGACCCGTTCGTGGAGCAGCTCCGGGGCCATCCCGCGAGCCCGCTCGACGGTCTGCGGCCACAGCCGCTCGAGGATGTCCCACGCCTCACGGAACCCGTCGGCGTCGGCCGGGCGCATCTTCACCCGATCGGGGAAGCGACGGTTGAGCTCCGCCTCCACCAGCGGCACGACGTCGACGCCGTTGACCCGCAGGTTCTCGATCTCGCCGCTGATGTCGACATTGACCAGGGCGGCGCCACGGATCGTGACCCCCGTCAGGTCGACCAGGTGGAAGCGTGCGTTGGTGAGGTCGACGTCGCGGAACCGGGCGTCGGTGAGGTAGACGTCCTCGAAACGGGATCCGGACAGGTTCTCGCGGGCGAAGTCGGTCACCCGGCCAGCCTTCCACGAAACGGACCTGTCCGCCGCGGACATCGACAGGTACGGAACCACCGCTGACGGCGCATCGGGCGCCGCGGGACGAGGGCGCGGTGACGGTCGTCCGGCATACAGTGCGGGGACTGCGGTGAGGGGAGTGGGCGAGGTGGATCTTGACCTGCACGGGCGTACCGCGGTCGTCATCGGCGGGTCCAGCGGCATCGGGGCCGACGTGGCGGGGGTCCTGGCCGAGGAGGGCTGCGACGTCGCGGTCACCTACCGGAGCTCACCGCAGGGCGCCGAGGAGGCGGCGGCCGTCGTGCGGGCTCACGGACGGCGCGCCTGGGTGGCGCCGCTGGACCTCAGCGCACCCGAGCTGGCGGCACGGGACGCTCTGGCGCTGACCTCGGCCCTCGGCGGACTCGATGTCCTCGTGCTCTGCGCGGGCCACAACGTGGTGACGCCGTACAGCCAGATCTCCGCGGACGAGTGGGGTGCGGTCCTGAACGCCAACCTCACCGGCGCCTTCTTCGCCCTGCAGTCGATGACCCCCGCGATCCGACCCGGGGGCAGCATCGTCACGGTGGCCAGCGTCGCCGCGCACACCGGCGCCCCGCACCACATGCACTACGCGGCCGCGAAGGCGGGGCTGGTCAACCTCACCAGGTCGCTGGCCCGCGAGCTGGCTCCGCAGGTGCGCGTCAACTGCGTGGCGCCCGGCATCACCCTGACCCCGATGGGCGAGGACACGGTCGCCAACCTGCCCGAGGACTACGCGGAGAAGAGCCTGCTCCTGCAGCGGTATGCGACCAGCAGGCGGGTCGCCCAGCTGGTCGCCGTCGTCGCGAGCCCGGTGTGCGAGTACATGACCGGCGCGACCGTCGACGTCAACAGCGGCCGGCACCTGCGCTGATCGGCCGCAGGCCCCGCCCGCGACACGGCTGACACGCGGCTGGCACGCGCCGTACGGTCAGCCCGTGAATGACGACCAGCCGCAGCCGGCCGCCGTCCCGGGCCGACGCGCGGCGTACGCCCGGTGGTGGGCGCTGCTGACGGTCGTGTTCCTGCCGGCGATGGTGCTGCTCTCCCTCTGGGCTCGGTGCCGTGCTCTCCCTGCGGGGCGCTGCGCCGTACCTCCAGGACGCCTGCGGGAACGAGGGGTACGGCCTGCTCGGTTCGCTCGCCGCCGGGCTGGTCGCCGCGGCGGCGCTCGCGGCGACGGTCACCCCCTGGGTCCTGCGCGCCGCGGGCCACGCGCGGCGCGCCAGAGGCGTCGCGCTCGGTGGTGCCGCGCTGCTGGTTCTGGGGATCGTCGGGGTGTTCGACCTGCTGTCGTCGGGGGTGCAGGTCGTGGACTGCCCGTGACCGGGCCCGCTGTCGGTCGCCAGTGGTTCTGGCTGGCAGGATCTGCCCGGCGTGGTCGCGGAAAGTGCCACGCGTCTCCTCGACGGCACTGGTAAAGGTATGGATCTCACCCTCGTTCTCGGGCCGATGAAGAGCGGCAAGTCGCTCGAGCTGGTCAGCCAGATGTCACCGCTGGCCTACTCCAACGTGACCCACCGCGTGTACCAGTCGGACCGGCACATGCGGGACGACCAGGTCACGTCGCGCATCGGCGGCAGCCTGCAGACGATCAAGACCCACAGCCTGCTTCCCCTCCTGGACGACGAGCACGTGGAGGTCGTCGGCGTCGACGAGATCCACATGTTCGACGTCACGGACATCACCGCGCTGGCCGGCCTGCTCGAGCGTGGCACCCGGGTCGTCGCCACGGGCATCGACCTGGACCACCGGGGCGAGCTGTTCGCCCCGGTCCGGGCCCTGTTCGAGCTCGGCCCGCAGACCGTCCTCCACCGCCGCGCCGTGTGCGACCAGTGCCGGCAGTTCAACGCCGTCTACACCCAGGTCCTCGCGGGCGGTGAGCCGTTCACCGAGCAGCTGGCACCCTCCACCCCGCTCCCTGACGACGGCACGTTCACGTACGAGGCCCGCTGCCGCACCTGCTTCGTGCGTCCGGCCTGAGCCAGCCGGCTCGGGTCGGGACCTCGGCCGGCAGTCCCGTTGACGGCGGTTCCGGACGGGGGTAGAAGGGTGGGCGTGGCCCGCAGGGCCGATACCGAGTCGGCCGTGGCCCGGGGAGCGCGTCATGGCTGTGGGCATCGTGATGGACTTCAACGGAGCAACGCTGGAGCAGTACGACCGGGTGATCGAGAAGATGCACCTGACTCCTGGCGGCCAGGGCCCACCCGGTGCCCTGTTCCACTGGTGCACCGCGACCGGCAGCGGTATCCGGGTCGTCGACGTCTGGCAGACCCGTGAGCAGTACGACGCCTTCGCCCGGGACCAGATCGGCCCGATCACCGCCGAGGTCGGCATTCCGGGACCGCCCGACGTCACGTTCCACGACGTCCACAGCTACTTCACGGACGGTGGGTCCTGACGTCGTACGGCGATCCGCGCCAGTGATCCGCGCGGAGCCGGCCGGCTCACGGATTCTCATGCGGAGGGGATGAGGCGCCTTCCCGGGTCCGGGCTCCATCGTGGGGCCACCCGAGGAGGTGGCGCATAGATGAGTGGCCCGGCCGTCGTCGAGCACCGCCCCTCCAGGCTGGCCCGGTACGCCCCGGGGCTCGCCCAGCTGCGCCGCTACGACAGGTCATGGATCCGGGCCGACCTGGTGGCCGGGCTGGTCCTGGCGGCGATCCTCGTGCCCCAGGGGATGGCGTACGCCGAGCTGGCGGGGCTGCCGGCGGTCACCGGCCTCTACACGACGATGGCCTGCCTGGTCGGGTACGCGATCATGGGCCCGTCCCGGCTCCTCGTGCTCGGCCCCGACTCGTCGGTGTCGCCGCTCATCTTCGCGGCGATCGCCCCGATCCTCGGGGCGTCGCACGACCCCGCGACCGCCATCGCCCTGGCCGGGCGTTCTCGCGCTGCTCGTGGGGGCCATCGAGATCGGTCTCGGGGTGGCGAAGCTCGGCTTCGTCGCCGACCTCCTCTCCAACGAGGTCCAGGTCGGCTACATGAACGGCCTGGCCATCGTCATCGTCGTCGGGCAGCTGCCCAAGCTGTTCGGCTTCTCGACCGACGCGGACTCCTTCGTCACCGAGATCACGAGCTTCGTGCAGAGCCTCGACCAGACGAATGTGACCACCCTCAGCCGTCGGCCTCGGGACGCTGGCCCTCCTGCTCGTGCTGCCCCGGGTCTCGTCGAAGCTGCCGGCGATCCTCATCGCGATCGCCGGCGCGACCATCGCCACCGCCGTCCTCGACCTGTCCGCGCACGGCGTCAAGACGGTGGGCGCGCTGCCGCAGGGGCTGCCCAGGCCGAGCCTTCCCTGGACCCAGGTCAGTGATGTCGGACCGCTCCTGGTTGCGGCGCTGGGCATCACGATGGTGTCGCTGACCGACACCATCGCGACCTCGACGAGCTTCTCCGCCCGCCGCGGTGAGGAGGTCAACCCCGACCAGGAGATGGTCGGCCTCGGCGCCGCCAACGTGGCGGCCGGGGTGTTCCAGGGCTTCGCGGTGTCGACGAGCGGGTCGCGCACCGCGGTGGCCGAGCAGTCGGGGGCGAAGAGCCAGGTGACCGGGCTGGTGGGGGCCGGGACCGTGGCCCTGCTGCTGCTCTTCCTCAACTCGTTGCTGGCCGACCTGCCGCAGACGGCCCTGGCCGCCGTGGTCATCACCGCGGCGTTCTCGTTGATGGACCTCTCGGCCGTTCGCCGCTACGCGCGGGTCCGCCGCAGCGCCCTGACGATCTCCCTCGTGGCGACCCTCGGCGTGGTCTTCCTGGGCGTGCTGCCGGGCATCCTCGTCGCCATCGCGCTGTCGATCCTCATCTTCTTCCGCAGGACCTGGTCACCGCACGGTGAGGTGCTCGGGCGGGTTGCGGGCCGTGGTTGGCACAGCGTCGCCACCCGGGACCGCGCCGAGGAGGTGCCCGGCATCGTGGTCTTCCGCTGGGAGGCGCCCCTGATCTTCGCCAACTCCGGTCTGTTCCGTCGGCAGGTGCGCTCGCTCGTGCGCGAGAAGCAGGCCCGCTGGGTCGTGCTGGAGTGCGAGGCGGTGACCGACGTCGACGTCACCGCCGCGGCGATGCTCGACCAGCTGGACAAGCAGCTGAACGAGCGCGGCGTCCACCTCGCCTTCGTCGAGCTACGAACGAGGTTGCACGACCTGATTCTCGGCTACGGGCTGTTCGAGACCCTGGACAGGGACCACTTCTACCCCTCGATCGAGGAGGCGATCGCTGCGATCGCCGCGATCGATGCGGCGGACGGCGGCGCTGGTCCACCGCGAGGGGATGAGCCGGGCGGCGGGCCGAGCTGAGCGGTCCCGGCCGACGGGCTCAGACAGAAGGCCGCCAGCAGGATGGCCAGGATGCCGGACACGAGTGCCGTCGCGCTGGCCCTTCGGCCCCCCGGGGGCAGCGCCGCGCACCGGGCCGGCGACCTGTGCGCGCTCTTACCTCGACCACTACGCCGAGGTCTTCGCCGCCGCCGGCCTGAACGCGCTGGTGTTCGACAACCGCAACTTCGGCGCCAGCGACGGCGAGCCGCGTCAGGAGATCGACCCCTGGGCGCAGGTCCGCGACTACCGGCACGCCATCACCTACGCGCACCACCCTGCCGGAGGTCGATCGCGCAGCGCATCGGCATCTGGGGCAGCAGCTACTCCGGCGGCCACGTCCTCGTCGTCGCCGCGATCGACCGTCGCGTCAAGGCCGTGGTCAGCCAGGTCCCGCTGGTCAGCGGGCACGACAACCTGCGCGCGCTGGTCCGCGCCGACTTCATACCCCGCTCGACGGGCCGCGACCGGTTCGTACAGCACCTCGCGCCTGCCCTGATCGGTCCGTCCGCACCGAGCGGCGGCCAATCACCAGAGGTCGTCGCAGGACGAAGGGCAAAGGACCCTGCCCCTGGACGTCCCCGTGGTCCCATGCTGCGGTCATGAGCGGTGTCGGGCTTGTCCTGGGGGCCGGTGGGGTCGTCGGACAGGCCTACCACGCCGGCGTGCTCGCGGTGCTCGAGCACGACTACGGCTGGGACCCGCGCACCGCGGACGTCATCGTGGGGACGTCCGCCGGGTCGATCACCGGGACCCTGCTGCGCGCCGGCGTCCCGGCCTCCGAGCTCGCCGCCTGGGCCGTGCGGGCCCCGTTGTCCGCCGAGGGCATGGTCCTGCACCAGATCCTGGGGACCGAGTGGCCCGAGTTCGAGCCGTTCCGGCCGTGGCACCTGCTGCGCCTGCCGGACCTTCCCGCCCGGGAGATGCTCCAGCACGCCCTGTTCCGCCCCTGGCGCTTCCGCCCGCTGGTCGCCGTACTCGCGCTGCTGGCCCCCGGCCGCTTCGACATCGTCACGCGGCTGGCGATGCTCGCCGAGGTCGAGGGGCAGTCCTGGCCCGAGCGCGACCTGTGGATCTGCGCCGTCCGGCGCCGCGACGGCAGGCGGGTGGTGTTCGGCCGGCCGGGGAGCCCGGATGCCCCGCTGCACCTGGCGATCGCCGCCTCGTGCGCGCTGCCCGGCTACTTCGCCCCGGTGCAGATCCACGACGACACGTACATCGACGGGGGCGCGCACTCGCCCACGAACGCCGCGATCCTGCGGAAGAAGGCCCTCGACCTGGTCGTCGTGGTCTCACCGATGTCGGGCCCCACGGGCCTCCCGGCCGACCTGTACGGCGCGTCCCGGTGGCACGCCGGCAACGTGGCCCGGCGCGAGGTCAGGGCCCTGCGCGAGAGCGGCGCCGCGGTGGTCGTCTTCCGGCCCGGCCCCGCCGAGCAGCAGACGATGGGCAACGACATGATGGCCCGCGACCGGATCGACCAGATCGTCCAGCAGGCGTTCCTGGACGCCGGCTCCTACGCCGCCAGACCGGAGATCCGGGAGGTGCTGAACACCTTCGGCGGGCACCGTCGGTCCTGACTGCCGGGGTGCCGCGTCAGTCGGCCGGTGCGGCGGTGGGCGGGCAGTACATCCGCCCCCGCTGGGAGGAGTCGAACCGGTGCGCCCGCGCCGGCTGGTGGCAGACGTCGCAGACCCACTCCGGGCGCGGCGGAACCGGGGGTGCCTGCGCCGGGCCCACCTGGGCGCCGCCGAACAGCGGCTTCAGGAAGTCCTCGAGGCGTCCGAAGGCACCGCGTCGAGAGCGCCGGGGCTCTCCTGCCGGCCGGTCCTGCCGCTGGGTCACAGCATCTCCTTGGTGTCTGGTCGCCATTGTCGTAGTGCGCTAACAGTTAGTGTACCAACTGTTGGTAGGCTCAGGATCGTGATCGAGACCACGCCGGACGGCCCCCTGCTCGAGGACCCGCTTGCCCTGGAGCAACAGGTCTGCTTCGCGTTGGCCGTGGCCTCCCGCAACGTGATCGGCGTGTACCGCCCGCTCCTGGAGCCACTGGGTCTGACCCACCCGCAGTACCTCGTGATGCTGGCCCTGTGGCAGCACCAACCGCTGTCGGTTCGCAGGCTCGGCGACATGCTCCAGCTCGAGCCGGCCACGCTGTCGCCGATGTTGAAGCGGCTCGAGGCGGCGGGGCTGCTGCGACGTGAGCGCGAGTCGGGCAACGAGCGGGCCCTCGCCCTCACCCTGACGGCGAAGGGCTGGCAGCTCCGCGAGGAGGCGCTGAAGATCCCACCGGCGGTGGTCAGCCGGCTGGGCATGAGCATCGCGGAGCTGATGGACCTTCACCGGGTCCTCACCCGGGTGATCGCAGCCACGCTGCCCGGCAGCGACTGACGGGCACTCAACGTTGGCCGCGCCGCGGCCAACGTTTCCTGGCGATCCGCCGGGTTGCGCCCCAGCCGGGATTCCTGGCGGAGTCTGTGGAGGCGCAGGTGCGACCGGCCTGGGGGATGTGCGCCGTGCGGGCGCGGTCCTAGCATGGGCCCGCTCAGAGGAGCCGCCGCCGTGCCGACCGGCTGGGGCGGGCACGGCCGGTTCGTCCCGGTCGCCCCCAGGGCGGGTGTCACCACCCTCCGGCGCGGTGCACGAGCCCCTCCCGTCACGGAGGAGGACGAGGACCATGACCCAGACGACCCACCTGGACGTCGGTGCCCTGCGGGCCCGGCTGTCCGGACCGGTGCTGACACCGCAGGACGGGGAGTACGACGAGGCCCGCATCCTCTGGAACGGCGCCATCTCCCGCCGGCCGGCCGTGATCGCCCAGCCGCGCACTGCGGCCGAGGTCAGCGCCGCGGTGCTGTTCGCGCGGGACAACGAGCTCGAGATCGCCGTCCGGGGCGGCGCGCACAGCACGCCGGGCCTGTCCGGCGTCGACGACGGTCTGGTGGTCGACCTCCGCCTGATGCGGGACGTCACGGTCGACCCGGAGTCTCGCCGGGCGCGCGTCGGGGGTGGCGCCACCCTCGGTGACAAGGACGCCGCCACGCTGGCCCACGGGCTGGCCTCGACCGGCGGCATCGTCAGCCACACCGGCGTGGGTGGGATCACCCTCGTCGGCGGCATGGGCTGGCTGACCCGGCAGGCGGGCCTCGCCCTCGACGCCCTGGTCTCCGCCGAGGTCGTCACGGCCGACGGCCGGGTGCTGCGGGCGGCCGAGGACGAGAACGCCGACCTGTTCTGGGCGCTGCGCGGCGGCGGGGGCAACTTCGGCGTCGTGACCAGCTTCGAGTTCGAGCTGGTGGAGGTCGACCCGACGGTGCAGTTCGGGCTGTTCTTCTGGGACCTGGACCACGGGCCGGACGCCCTGCGCCTGGCCCGGGACGTCGTCGCGACGCTGCCGGAGAGTCTCTCCGTCATCCTCGCCGGGGTGAACGCCCCACCAGCCCCGTTCGTCCCGGAACAGCACCGGCTGCAGCCCGGGTACGTCCTGCTGCTGACCGGGTTCGGCGACCCGGTCGGCCACGAGGCCGTGGCCGAGCGCATCCGCCGCGACGTGCCGCCGCTGTTCGAGTTCGTGACGGAGATGCCGTACGTCCAGCTGCAGCAGCTGTTCGACGAGGCGAACCCGTTCGGGATCCACTGCTACGACAAGGGCCTGTACCTGCCGGATCTCACCGACGAGGTGATCGCGGTCATCGCCGAGCACCTGGGGCGCAAGGAGTCGCCGGAGTCGGTGTTGTTCCTCTACCGGCTCGACGGTGCCTACAGCCGGGTCGGCGAGGACGACACGGCGTTCGGCGGTGGCCGCTCACCCAGGTACACGGCGTTCATCCTGGGCTGGGGTGGTCGCAGGAGGTGCTGGCGCGCGAGACGGAGTGGGTCCGCGCGTTCCGGGAGGCGTTGAGCCCCCACGCCGTGGAGAGCGGCAGCTACCTCAACGGCGAGGCGGACGTCGGCCAGGAGCGGGTGCGGGCCAGCTACGGTCACAAGCTGGAGCGGCTCGCCCGGGTCAAGGCGACCTACGACCCGGACAACGTCTTCCACCGCACCGCCAACATCCGCCCCGCCGTACCCGCCTGAGGGGTGTCGTCCCGCGGCGGGTGTCGGTCCCGCCGCGGGCGTCAGTCGATCCGGGCGATCGGGGTGCCCTGGCGTGACCGCCGTCGTCCTCCTCGACCAGCAGGTGCACGACGCCGGCGTGCGGCGCCGGCACCTCGGCGGCCACCTTGTCGACCTGCACCTCGGCGAGCAGCTGGTCGACCTGCACGCGTCTCCCCGTCCGGCACGAACCACGTCGCGACGACGCCCTCGGCGGTGGCGCTCTCCTTCGACAGCGCGGGGAACGCGACCTCGGTCATCGGTAGACCACGCGGCGGATGCCTGCCTCGATGCGGTCGCTGCCGGGGCAGCACGGCGTACTCGAGCAGCCGGGCGTAGGGCACCGGCACGTCGGGGATGGCGACCCGCGCGATCGGAGCGCGCAGCATGCCGGGGTCGACGTCGGTGACGGTCGCGACGACCTCGCCGGACAGGCCGAACGACTGGTAGTCCTCGTCGACGACGACCAGCCGGCCGGTCTTGGACACCGACTCGAGGATCGCGTCCGCGGTCCAGCGGGACCAGGCTGCGCAGGTCGATCACCTCCACCTCGACGCCCTGCGCGGCCAGCGTGTCGGCGACGTCGAGCGCGTGGTGCACCGACAGCGACAGCGTCACCACGGTCGACGTCGGTGCCCGGCGCGCACGACCTTGCGCCTTGCCGATCGGCACCGTCGTAGCTCGCCGTCGGGTACGTCGCCGATCGAGCGGGGGTTCTTCGCCATCCAGGGCAGGCCCATGACGCCCTTGTGGAACATGTAGACGACCGGGTTGTCGTCGCGGATCGCCGAGGTCATCAGGCCCTTCGCGTCGTACGGGTTGCTGGGGACGACGACCTTCATGCCGGGCAGGTGCGCGAACGTGCCCCACAGGCACTGCGAGTGCTGGGCCCCGTCGGAGTAGCCGCCGCCGACGGCGGTGGTCAGCACCATCGGCACCTTCACGTGGCCGCCGGACTCGAAGTGGATCTTGGCCATGTGGTTGTAGATCTGGTCCAGGCAGACGCCCATGAAGTCGGCGAACATCAGCTCGACGATCGGCCGCATGCCCTCGACGGCGGCACCGATGGCCAGGCCGATGAACGCGGTCTCGGAGATCGGGGTGTCGATGCACCCGGGTCGGGCCGAACCGCTCGAGCAGGCCGGTGGTCGAGCTGAAGATGCCGCCGTAGGCGCCGACGTCCTCGCCGAGGTAGAAGACCGACGGGTCGCGCTCCATCTCCTGGCTCGATCGCCTCGACCATCGCCTTGGAGGTGGTGAGGCGGTGGCTGCCGTGGGGTGTGGGGGCGACCGGCGGCTCGGTGATGGTCATCGTCGTCTCCTCAGGCGAACACGTAGGCCGTGGCGTCGGACGGGTCGGGCAGCGGGCTCTGCTTGGCGAACGTGATCGCCGTCCTCGACGCGCGCCGCGGCCGCGTGCCCGGATCCGGGGCCACGGCGTCGTCGTCGAGCACGCCGGCCTCGCGCAGCGTCTGCTCGTACGTCGGGATGGGGTCGTGGCCGGGCACGTCCTTCAGGTCCGGTCGGTAGCCCTGGGCGTCGCCCTCGAAGTGGCCCCACAGCCGCAGCGTGTGCACCTCGATCAGCGTCGGGCCGTCGCCCGCGCGGGCCCGCGCGACCGCGCGCCCGGCGGCGTCGTACACCGCCTCGACGGCGTTGTCCTCGATCCGCTCGGCCGGCATGTCGTACGCCGCGGCGCGGACCGCGTTGGACGGCACGGCGGTGGACGCGGCGCGCGGCACCGAGATCCCCCAGTCGTTGTCCTCGATGACGAAGACGACCGGCAGCTTCCACAGGGCGGCGAGGTTCAGCGACTCGTGGAACGCGCCCTGGTTGGCCGCGCCCTCGCCGGTGACGGCCACCGCGACCCGGTCGGTGCCCTGGCGCTGGAAGGCGAAGGCCTGGCCGAGGGCCGGCGGGTAGCCCTCGGCGATGATGCCCGAGCAGGAGAAGTGCACCGCGGGGTCGAACAGGTGCATGTGGCCGCCCCGGCCGCGACCGAGGCCGGTCTCGCGGCCGAAGATCTCGGCGGTCATCCGGTCCAGGTCCACGCCGTGCGCGATCGCGAAGTGGTGCGGGCGGTGGGTCGCGGTGACCGCGTCGTCGGGGGTGAGGTGCGCGCAGACGCCGGCGGCCACCGGCTCCTGGCCGGCGGACAGGTGCATCTCGCCGGGCACGAGGCCCTTGCCGATGTCGAAGCCGGGCCCCTTGTCGGCGTGGTACTCGCGCAGGATCGCCTCCTCGAAGGTCCGGGCGAGGACCATCGTGCGGTACAGGTCGAGCCGGGTCGCCGCATCCGGCGGGGTGACGACGGACGGCCCCTGAGGTGCGGTGGTGGTCATGTCTTCCTCCCGAGTCCGCCTGTCCTGACTGGCTTCCGGCGACCGGGGCGGTGCCTGGTCTCCGTGCCAGCCTCCCGCCGGAACGTATGCCGGTGCCGCCGCGGCCGGAACGGACCTTGGTCCCGCGGGGTGCTCGCGGCAGGTTGGCGGACGTCGTCGCGGGTCGGCTAGAGCTGGATGTCGGAGGCGCTGTCCAGGCGCTGCCAGCGCCCGAGGGTGGCGGCGGTGGCAGGGACCAGTGCGCCGGCCGGGAGCGGCACCGGTGCGGGGAGACGGTCGGCCGCGACCAGCGGGCCGAGGTCCAGCCCGGTCAGGGTGGCGATGTCCGCGATGGGCACCTGGTAGGTCCGGTAGGGCCCCAGTGGCGGCGGTTCCCCGGCGAGCAGGGCCCGCGTCGTGGCGGCCTGGACGTCGGGCAGCTCGGGGGTCTGGTCGAGGACGTAGCCGGTGGCGGCGAGGCTCACGTCCGTGCTGCCGGCCTCGGTGGTGGCCCACGCGGCGATCTTGTAGAAGAGCCGGGGGATCTGCACGCCCCGGTAGGGCGGGTCGTCGGCGGCGAGGACCGGGCCGGTGAACACGCTGAGCCGCTGCCGGTAGGTGCGGGCGTGGTCCAGCACGTAGTCCTCCAGCCCGGCCCACAGCAGCTTGGACTGGTTGAAGACCGACGCCTGCGGTGCGGCGTTGGTGTAGACGAAGGTCTGCTCGTTGGCGCTCTGCGCGACCTCCGGCGGCCCCCACACCGGGTCCCGACGCCGGACCAGATGCCCCCGGTCGAGGTCGTTGTGGGCGTAGACCTCCTCGCCGGTCTGCTGGTCCGCCGGGACGCGGGGGTCCAGGTGCCAGGCGTCGACCCGGTCCAGGTCGCGCAGGTCGGCCCCGTCGATGTTCACCGCGGTCGTGGCCGCGAGGCGTCGTACCGGGTCCAGCAGCACGGTGAAGTGCAGGTAGGGCAGCTCCGTGGTCTGCTGCGCGGGCCGCGGCACCGGCGCCCGCACCCCGAGGAAGTCCGGGTCATATCCCGCGGCGACGACCGGTGCGGTCATGCCGGAAAGCCAACCACCGGGGACCGGCCCCCGGCAACCGGTGTCCGGTGTCCGGGCGGCAGCGGGCTCGGGCGCCTACCGCAGCCGGTGCCCGCGCACCTGGCGTGCGGCGAGCCACGCGTCGAACTGCCCGCGGGAGGTGCACAGATAGGTCAGCAGGTCGTCCTCGAACCGGGCGATGCTCTCCCTCATCCGGAACACCGCGAACTCCGCCAGCCGCTCCGGGTCGCAGCGGTGCGTCGCTGACGCGGCCTGGTGGACGGACTCGCCGCACTCCACACAGGGCATGAACTGGGATGGGAACACCACGCAACCTCCACGTGCACGGCCCCCTGTATCGGACAAAAGGAGCGTACGTGGTGCACCGCCGCAAGTGGGGCTTAGCGCATCTTGTTGTCCTCCTGAGGCCCGGTCCAGCGTGGTGCTGGCGACGTGGCAGGAGCCTGGACGGAGGCTCAGATGACCGACAACGCAACCCTCGCACGCAGCATGTACGACGCCTGGAACGCGCGGGACTTCGACAGGGGGGCCGCCCTGTGGGCGGACGAGGGGGTGATCACCTTCGTCGGCTCGGCCAGCAGTTCCGCGGCCCGGACGGGTCGAGGCAGTTCTCGACCATGTGGGCCGACGCCTTCCCCGACGGGCGCATCACCGTGGACCGCGTCGTCGCCGACGACCCGTTCGTCGTGGTGGAGTTCACCGGCCAGGGCACCCACACCGGCACCCTGAGGACCGCGGCCGGCTCGATCGCCGCGACCGGCCGGTCGGTGACCCTGCACCTGTGTGACGTCTACGAGTTCCGCGACGGCAAGGCACTGTCGCAGCACCAGTACCTCGACACCGGGGCGATGATGGCCCAGCTCGGGCTCACCTCGGAGCAGCCGGCGGCAACACGACAGCAGTGATCCGCACCAGCGGCAACCGTCAACAGCAGCAATCGTTTTCGCTCTCCACCTGACAAGACCCGGCCCCTGTCCGTCGTCGCGGGACCTGTCCTGGCGGTGTGCGCAACCCGTCGGGCCGACGACCGGCGTCCGGCCGTGGCAGGGCCTAGGGTCGCGGTATGCAGCTACGGGTGATGACCGAGCCGCAGCAGGGCGCCACGTACGCCGAGCTGCTGGCCGCCGCGCGGGAGTCCGAGGCGCTCGGCTTCGACGCGTTCTTCCGCTCCGACCACCTCATGCGCATCGGCGAGACGGATCCCGGGCCCGGCTCGACGGAGGCGTGGGCGACGCTGGCCGGGCTGGCCCGCGACACCAGCACGATCCGGCTGGGCACGATGGTGTCGTCGGCGACCTTCCGGCTGCCCGGCATGCTGGCGCTGACGGTGGCCACGGTCGACGCGATGAGCGGTGGCCGCGTCGAGCTGGGCCTCGGGGGCGGCTGGTACGAGGCCGAGCACACCGCGTTCGGTGTCCCCCTCCCGCCGGTCGGGGAGCGGTTCGACCGGCTCGAGGAACAGCTGAGGATCCTGACCGGTCTGTGGACGACGCCGCCCGGGGAGAGCTTCTCCTTCGACGGCGCGCACTACACGCTCTCGGGCCACCCCGCGCTGCCCAGGCCGGTGCAGCAGCCCGGCCCCCCGCTGATCGTCGGCGGCAAGGGACCGCGCCGCACCCCTGACCTCGCCGCCCGCTTCGCGGACGAGTTCAACGTGCCCCCCTTCTGCTCGCTCGAGGAGGCCGGGACCGCGATCGGTCGCGTCCGGGCGGCGTGCGAGGCCGTCGGCCGTGACCCGGGCTCGATGGTCCTGTCGGCCGCCCAGACGCTGGCGGTGGCCGACAGCCACGCCGAGCTGGAGCGGCGGGCAGCGGCCTGGGGAGGGCTCGACCTCCTGCGCACCCTGGGCCTCGCCGGCACGGTCGAGGACGTGCTCGACAAGATCGGCCGCTACCGGGACCTGGGGGTGACCCGGCTGTACCTCCAGCTGCCTGACCTGCACGACCTCGACCAGCTGCGCCTGGTGGCCCGGGAGGTGATGCCTCACCTGTGACCGGTCAGGCCAGGACGAGGTCGCGGCCCAGGTAGGCGGCGTAGTCGGCGGCAGCACGCCGGAGGCGGGACCGGCGCCGGGCACCCAGCGGTGCGAAGGGCTCGACGGCCAGCTCGACCCGGTCGGCGCCGAGCGTGCGCCGCCAGGTGCCGACGACACGGCCGTCGGCGACGATCGTCGGCAGGAACAGGCCGTTGCGGGCGGGGACGACCCGCGGGACGTCACCGGGGGCCAGTGACGCCGACCGGTCGCCGTACCCGAGCAGGAGCTCGTCGAAGCCGGGCAGCAGCCGGACGGTCTCGCGGGCCGGCGGCGGGGGAGGACCGTCCGCCGCCACCAGGTAGGGCTCCCCGGCGACCGACACCTCGCCGATGGTGTCGCCGGCGAGGCGCACCGCCTGGCGGGCGTCGGCGAGGGTCAGCCCGCTCCACCAGGCGAGGTCACGCGCGGTGGTGGGGCCGTGCCCGGCGACGTAGCGGCGGGCCAGCTCGCCGAGGGCCTCCTCGCGCTCGCACACGCGTGCCGACGGGACCCACTCGTGCAGCAGGGCGAAGGTCTGCTCGGTGCCGCGGGGCGGGCCGAAGACGATGAGTGCCGTGCCGGCGAGATGACGCAGGAGGTGGGAGCCGCGACCGCCGCCGGTGGCCACGCCGCCGCGCTCGAGGACCTGCAGCAGGGCCGTCCGACCCATCGCGACACCGCCGGTCAGCGCCGCGCCCGCCAGGTCGGCAGCCCGGGCGAAGTCGTCGGCCCCGAGCCCGGTGGCGCGCCACCCGCCCGCGCTCGCCGCGAAGGACCGTGGCGCCAGCAACGTCGTCAGCCAGCGGACGTCGGCGGCCGCCATGAACATCAGCGTGCCGCGCATCGGCCAGCCGCGCACCAGGCCGCCGGAGGCGAGGGCGGCGTCGACGTCGACCTCGCGGCCGGTCGACCGCAGCGCCAGCGCCCACTTCGCCCCGTGGAAGTCCTGCGCCTGGGTGGCGAGCATCCCGCCGGCGGCCTCGGCGACCGAGGCGAACCGCGGCCCGCAGACCCGCTGCGACACGAGCCGGCGCCCCCGCAGCTCGCGCTCCCTCGCCGGCACCCGCTCGACCATGTGCCGATGCTAGGTGGCGGGCCCGACACCCGGCGGCCGATGAGTTCGACGACGCCGCGAGGTCTCAACAGCTCACCACCGCTTCCTCGAGAAGGAGATCGTCATGTTCGAGCGCAGCTTGGCCTTCAGCGGATTCGCCGTCGACGACATCCAGCGGGCGAAGGAGTTCTACGGCGGCACCCTCGGCCTCGCCGTGTCCGAGCAGCACGGGCTGCTGCGGCTGCACCTGGCCGGTGGCGCCGACGTGCTGGTCTACCCCCGGCCCGACCACGTCCCGGCGTCCTACACGGTCCTCAACTTCCCCGTGGACGACATCGACAAGGCGGTCGACGCGCTCACCGAGCGCGGCGTCGCCCTGGAGCGCTACCCCGGTCTGGACGCCGACGAGAAGGGCATCTTCCGCGGCGGCGGCCCGCTCATCGCGTGGTTCACGGACCCCGCCGGCAACATCCTGTCGGTCCTGCAGGAGACCTGACCCGTACGCCGCGCGGCGCGGGGCGTCGCGCCTGCCGTCGTCAGGGTTTGAGGACGATCTTGACCGCGCCCTCCTGCTTCTTCTGGAAGATCTCGTAGGCGTGCGGCGCCTCCGACAGCGGCAACCGGTGGGTCGCGAACGTGTCGACGCCCAGCGGGTCCGCGTCGGTCAGCAGCGGCATGATGTCGTCGACCCACCGCTTGACGTTGGCCTGACCCATCCGCAGCTGGATCTGCTTGTCGAACATCGTCATCAGCGGCATCGGGTCAGCCATGCCGCCGTAGACGCCGATCAGCGAGATGGTGCCGCCGCGGCGCACGATGTCGATGGCCGAGTGCACCGCGGAGAGCCGGTCGATGCCCGCCGTCTGCATCAACGGCGCGGCGATCGCGTCGGGGAGGAAGCCCGGTGACCTGCTGGGCCAGCTTGCGCCAGCGGTGAGCCGTGCGCCTCCATCCCGACGGCGTCGATGACCGAGTCGGGGCCGCGGCCGTCGGTCATGTCGCGGATGGCGTCGCCCAGGTTGTCGACCCCCTTGAGGTCCAGCACCTCGATGCCCCGCTGGCGGGCCCGCGCGAGGCGCTCGGGCACCAGGTCGACGCCGATGACCTGGCCGGCGCCCTGGTGCTGGGCGATCCGGGCGGCCATGTCGCCGATCGGGCCGAGCCCGAGCACGACCACGCTGCCGCCCTTGCGGCACGTCGGCGTAGACGACCGACTGCCACGCCGTCGGCAGCACGTCGGAGAGGTAGACGAACCGCTCGTCCGGCGGACCGTCGGGCACCTTGATGTGGGTGAACTGGGCCTGCGGCACCCGCAGGTACTCCGCCTGGCCGCCCGGGACCTCGCCGTACAGCTTGGAGAAGCCGAACAGGGCGGCACCCATGCCCTGGTCGCGCACCTGGGTGGTCTCGCACTGGGTGTAGAGCTGGCGGTCGCACATGAAGCAGTGGCCGCACGAGATCTGGAAGGGCATCACCACCCGGTCGCCGGGCGAGAGGTTGGTGACCTCGCTGCCGACCTCCTCGACGATGCCCATCGGCTCGTGGCCGAGGATGTCGCCCTCGCCCATGAACGGGCCGAGGGTCTCGTACAGGTGCAGGTCCGACCCGCAGATGTTGGTCGACGTGATCCTCACGATCGCGTCGGTCGGACTGCTGGATCACCGGGTCGGGGACCGTGTCCACCCTCACGTCGCGCTTGCCGTGCCAGGTCACTGCCTTCATCGAGCTACCTCCGAGCGTGTCGTCCGATGGGCTCCACTCAACCAGCAGGGGCAAGCCCCGGCCATCCGGCGAGGGTGTGGCCCGGTTTCCGGCCCTCAGCGGGTGGCGTGGACGCCGGTGATGGTGAAGCGCTCGACCTCCAGGAGGTGCCCGCCGGTGGAGGCGACGAAGGTCAGCGGCCCCTCCCGGGGGTCCGTCAGGCGCACCCGCGCGGTCCACGCCTGCCCTTCCTGACCGCCGCCGGCCGGCACGCAGCAGAAGGACCCCACCGTGCCGGCCGGCTGCCTGGCCGTCACCCGGATGCTCTCGTCCACGCCACTGATGCGGCCGCCGACGGTGACGGTGCCCGACACGGTGGACCCGTAGCGGGGGCGGGTCAGGGAGAAGTCGGTGTCGTCGGTGCCGACCACCTCCCACGGCTGGTCGGCCCCGGAGCCGATCCGCACCAGGTGGAGCACGGCCGCGGTGCCGGTGCGGCCGCCCTCCGTGGCGTACCCGACGCTGATGTGCGCGTCAGCCTCCCCGACCTTCCGGCCCACCACCCGGTCGATCTCGGTGAAGCCGAGGTAGGTCCGGGTGAAGGTCAGGGCGACCTGGTCGGCGTCCAGGTGCCACGGCTGGTGACCGCCCGACCCGGCCTCCTGCTGCCACCGCTCGGCGGCCGCGACCGAGGCGAACGGCCACAGTGGCACGTAGGGGAACGACACCGGCGTCGGCGTCGCGGTGCCCGGCGCCGTGGGGTTGCTGGTCGAGGTCGCGGGTGCAGGGGGCTTGCTGGTCGAGGTGGCCGTCGGGGTGGGGTTGCTCGTCGAGGTCACCGTCGGCGGCACCGACGTGGACGCGGCCGCGCCGGACGGCGAGGTGCTGGAGGGGGCGGTGACGGTCTCGGGCTGCGTCCCGCCGCACGCGGTCAGGGTGAGGGCCAGCCCGGCGACGAGGGCGATGGTCCTTCGCACGGTGTCCCCCTCGAGACGGGTCCTGACGTCGGCCGACCGCCGACACCACATGGTCGGCGCGGTGGGGACGCGGGCGCAGAGGCCAAGGTCCCGTGTCACCGCGGGGTCCGGGTCAACCACTCAGGCCCGACCGGAGCCGGCCGATAGGGGGTCGTTGCAGGTCCAACCTGACCGAAGGACGCCCCATGAGTCTGCGCCAACGCGCCGCCGTGTCCACTCCAGCCCGTGCCGTGCTCGCCGGTGCCGGCGTCACCGTGATGCTGGCCGCCTCGCTCGGCCAGACCACGATGGCCGCCGCAGCCCCGGCTGCGGCCGCGCCTCCGGCCGTCGCGCCGGCTCTGGTCGCTGTCCCGCCGGTCCCGCCGGTGCCGGCGGCGCCGTCCGGGCTGCCGGTCGCCCTGGAGCGGCTGGCGGCGTACGTCCCGGCGGTGTCCTGCGACACGAAGGACAAGCCGGGCAGCCTCAAGCTCGGTGCGCTGCTCCGGGCGACGTACCCGGGGACGACCACCGGGTTCTCGCGCGCGTGCGGCTCGGACGGGCTGTCGACGACCGAGCACTACGACGGTCGCGCGGTGGACTGGATGACCAACGTCCGGACCGTCGAGGGCAGGGCCCGGGGCAACGCGGTGGTCAACTGGCTGACCGCCACCGATGCCAAGGGCAACGTCGCGGCCAACGCCCGTCGCCTCGGCGTCATGTACATCATCTGGAACAACCGGATCTGGGGCGCCTACAACCCCGCGGCCGGCTGGCGGCCCTACTCCAGCTGCGCGACGACCACCGCGGCCAGCAGCGACACGGCCTGCCACCGCAACCACGTCCACCTCTCGCTCTCGTGGGAGGGGGCGATGGGGCGCACCTCGTGGTGGACCAAGTCCGTTGCGGCACAGGACTTCGGGCCGTGCCGCGTGCCCGACCTCAACTGGGCACCGGCCTACACCGCCTTCCGCGCGACGGCGTGCCCGTCCTACCCGAAGGTCTACGCCGCAGCGGGTGCCTCGACGCTGTACCGCTCGCTGGTCTCCTACTCCGGGATGACGCTGCGCAACGGCTCCACCGGCCCCGCGGTCCAGGCCGTCCAGAGCGCGGTCGGCACGGGAGCCGACGGCGGCTTCGGCCCGGCCACCGTCACGGCGATCCAGACGTTCCAGCGGGCCCACGGCCTGGCGGCCGACGGGCTGGTCGGGGTCGGGACCTGGCGCGCGCTGCTCAAGGCGACCGCGCCCGTCCCGCCGAAGACCAGCGGCGGACCGTACGACGCCTACGAGAACACGACGCTGCAGTACGGCTCGACGGGCACCGCGGTCGTGGTGCTGCAGAAGGCGCTGGGGCTCAGCCTCGTGGACGGTGACTTCGGCCCGGGCACCCGCAGCGCCGTCGTCGCCTTCCAGTCGGCGCACCGACTGACCGCCAACGGCATCGTCACGGCGCCGGTGTGGCGTGCCCTCGGGACGGCGAAGCCCGCGCCGAAGCCGGCACCGAAGCCCGCGCCGAAGCCGGCACCGAAGCCGGCACCCAAGCCGGCGGCCAAGGGCCGGTACGCGGCGTACGAGAAGATCACGCTGCGGCTGGGCTCGAAGGGCAGCGCGGTGAAGGTGCTGCAGAAGGCGCTCGGGTTGCGGCTCGTGGACGGGGACTTCGGTCCGCAGACCCGGAGCACCGTGGTCGCGTTCGAGACGAAGCGCCACCTGACCGCCAACGGCGTCGTCACGACCCCGGTGTGGCGTGCCCTCGGCACGGCCACCCCTGTGGCTGCGGCGAAGCCGGTGGCCAGGGCCAGGTACGCGGCGTACGTGAAGGTCACGCTGAGGCTGGGCTCGAAGGGCGGCGCGGTGAAGGTGCTGCAGAAGGCGCTCGGGTTGCGGCTCGTGGACGGGGAGTTCGGTCCGCAGACCCGGAGCGCCGTGGTGGCGTTCGAGAGGAAGCGCCACCTGACCGCCAACGGCGTCGTCAGCGCCGTCGTGTGGCGCGCGCTGGGCTGACCTGGCGGGCTCCCACCCCCTTGTCCGCCAACGGTTCTCACGTCCAGGACGCGTAGCTGCGCACCTCCGTGGAGTCGACCAGCTGGTCCTCGTCGGGCAGCGCGACCGGCGTGCGCCAGTCCGGCCCGGTGAACGCCTCCATCGAGGCCTGGTCCTCCCACACCGAGACCATGACGATCTCGCCGGTGGGGCCCTCGCCGACCGCCTGCCCCGCGTAGAGGGCCAGCAGCCCGGGTTGGGCTCGGACGAGGTCCATCGAGTCGACGCGGATCAGCCGTTCGTACGCCGCCTCCTGCCCGGCACGAGGCTGGGCCCGAAAGACGCGGATGATCATGGCAACCTCCGAAGGGGTGGGTCGGCCGTGGGTGCCCGAGGCCGTGTGCGCGACGGGCCCCGCAGGGGAGGACCCTTCACGGCAGCACAGGTCGCGGGTCGGCACAACCCTCGAAAGGGGTGATGTACCAGCCTTGTTCCGGGGACTTGTCGGTGCGCGGACGCAGCGTGACGCTGGTGCTCCACAAGGGTGTCGACATGTGTCGACTGAGGGGAACACCATGAAAACGGTCTACATCGCCGGGGGGCTGGCGGCGGCACTGGCGGTGCCGCTCGTCGCGGCGGCTCCGGCTTCGGCCGCGACGGGGGCAACCAGCACGGCCACCGCAACGGCAGCAACCACCACCGCGGCGTCACCGCCGGTGATGGTGACGCCGATGGCGCGGGCCCGCTCGTACTCGGGCACCGTCCGCAGCGTCATCGACGGCGACTCGATCCGGGTGCGGATCAACGGCAGGACGCGCGAGGTGCGCCTGATCGGGGTGGCGGCCTCGAGCGGCAGTGCCTGCTACGCCACGCAGGCCACGCGGTACGCCAGCAGCAGGCTGGACGGCCGGCGGGTCACGCTGAAGACCGACCCCAGGCACGACCAGAGCGACGGCAGCAGGCTGTTCGCCTACGTCTACGTCCACGGCAGCCTGTTCAACATCAAGCCGATCCGCGCCGGCTACGCCAAGGAGCGCTCGTACGGGCCGAGCTACCGGCTGCGCCCGGAGTTCAAGGCCGCGGAGCGCCAGGCCAGGAGCCACCACGTCGGGCTGTGGGGCCACTGCTGAGGAGCGCCGGGCCGGCCCGCTGACCGGCGCGGTCTGCGACGGACGGTCACCGGCTCGCGCGGTCCAGCAGCTCGGCCAGGTGGACCCCGCGTCGGTCGGTGAGCTGGTCGAGCTGGGTGCGGCAGGAGAACCCGTCGGCCAGCACGACCGCCGCGGGGCCGAGGTCCCGTCACCGCGGGCAGCAGCTGCTGCGCGGCCACCGCCACCGACACGTCGTGGTGGCCGCGCTCCACGCCCCAGTTGCCGGCCAGGCCGCAGCAGCCGCCGAGCCGGGTGACCGTCGCGCCGGCGCGTGCGCAGCAGGGCCGCGTCGGCGGACCAGCCCATGACGGCGTGGTGGTGGCAGTGCGGCTGGGCGACCACCTCCAGGCCGTCCAGCGACGGGGGCGTCCAGCCGGGAGTGGCGGCCAGCAGCTCGGCCAGGGTGTGGGTGCCGGCCGCGACCCGGGCCGCGGCCGGGTCGTCGAGCAGCTCGGTCGCGTCGCCGCGCAGCACGGCCGTGCAGGACGGCTCCAGCCCCACGACGGGGACACCCGCGTCGACGTACCGGGCGAGGGTCCGGACGTGTGCGGCCAGGATCGTCCGCGCGGCGTCGAGCTGCCCGGTGGTGACCCAGGTCAGGGCGCAGCACGCGTGTCGTCGCCGGCGACCTGCACGCTGGTAGCCGGCCGCCTCGAGCACCCGCACGGCGGCGACGGCCACCTGCGGGCGCGAAGTGGTCGGTGAACGAGTCGACCCACAGCGCGACCGGCGCGCCACCGGCCGCGGTCGGCCCGGGTCCGGGCCGCCCACAGCTGCTGGAAGGTCAGTGGTGCGAACGTCGGCAGGTCGCGGCGCTGGTCGACCCCGGCCGACCAGCGGGCCAGCCGCCGCCGGCCGCCGAGGTCATCACGGCGTTGACCAGCCCGCGGCGCCCGCGCCGCGAGATCGGCCCACCGGGGCAGCTGGCCCGAGCGTGTAGTGCGAGCGGGGACGCAGCCGGCGCCGGTACGACTGGTGCAGCACCTCCGACTTGTACGACGCCATGTCCACCCCCGTGGGGCAGTCGCGGGCGCAGCCCTTGCAGGACAGGCAGAGGTCGAGTGCCGCATGCACCTCGGGCGACCGCCAGTCCCGGACGGGGCCGGTCGGGGCGAGCATCTCCTGGAGCACCCGGGCCCGGCCACGCGTGGAGTCCTTCTCCTCGCGGGTGGCCTGGAAGGACGGGCACATCACCGCGCCGGTCGCGGACAGGTCGGCGCGGCACTTGCCGACGCCGGTGCAGCGGTGGACCGCCGCGGTGAGGTCGCCCCCGTCGTGGCGGTAGGCCAGGGCGAGGCCCTGCCGGTGCGGCGCGACCTCGGCGACCCGGACGTCGGCGTCCAGCGCCGCCGGGCGCACGAGGACGCCGGGGTTGAGCAGGTCCTCGGGGTCGAACAGGGCCTTGACCCGTCCGAACAGCGCGATCACCTCGGCGGAGTACATCGGGGCGCAGCAGCTCGCTGCGGGCGCGGCCGTCGCCGTGCTCACCCGACATGGACCCGCCGTAGCCGGCCACCAGCCGCGCCGCGTCCTCCACGAAGGCGCGGTAGCCCGCGCGGCCGCCGTCGGCCGGCGAGGGCCTGCGCCGAACGGGAAGTCGATCCGCACGTGGACGCAGCCGTCGCCGAAGTGGCCGTAGGGCACGCCATGCAGGCGGTGCTGCGGCGAGCAGCGCCTCGAAGTCGCGCAGGTAGGGGCCGAGCTGCGCCACCGGGACCGCGGCGTCCTCCCAGCCCGCGTGCGCCGGGCGGCCCGTCGCTGGTGCGCGCCGCCAGCCCGGCGCCGTCCTCGCGGATCCGCCAGATGGCGGCCGCCTCGGCCGGGTCGGTGACCACGAGGGAGTCGAGGGCGCCGGCGTCGGCCACCACCCGTACGGCGCGGGCGGCCAGCTCGGCGGGGTCGTCACCGGCGAGCTCGACCACCAGCCAGCCGTCGCCGCGCGGCAGGTCGGGGACCACCGCCGCCGGCACGTCGCGCACCCGTTGCACGATGCGGGAGTCCAGCCCCTCGCACGCGGTGGGCCGGTGCGGCAGGATCCCCGGGGTGGCGTCGGCCGCGTCGGCCATCGTGGGGTAGCCGAGGACGACCAGGACCCGGGCGGACGGGTCGGGCACCAGCGCGCACGGTGGCGCCGAGGGTGAGGGCCAGCGTGCCCTCGCTGCCGACCAGCGCGCGGGCGAGGTCGAACCCGCGCTCGGGCAGCAGCTGCTCCAGGGAGTAGCCGGACCCCTGGCGGCCGAAGCGGCCGAGCTCGGTGCGGATCGCCGCCAGGTCGGACTCCACGAGTCGGCGCAGCGCGACCGTGAGCGCCTCGCGCCGACGCCGAGCTGCCTTGTCCCGCAGCGCTTCCCAGCCGCAGGCGGGTGCCCGACCCGGTCACCACGTCGAGCCCGGTGACGTTGTCGGAGGTGCGCCCGTAGGCCAGCGCGCGTGACCCGCAGGCGTTGTTGCCGATCATCCCGCCGATGGTGCAGCGGTTGTGCGTGCTCGGGTCGGGGCCGAACCGCAGGCCGTGCGGACGCGCGGCGCCTGGAGGGAGGACTGGACGACGCCCGGCTCCACGACCGCGACGGCGCGCTCGGGGTCGACGTCGAGGACGCGGTGCAGGTGCCGGCTGGTGTCCAGCGACGACGCCCGGGCCGACGGCGTTGCCGGCGATCGAGGTGCCGGCGCCACGAGCGGTCAGCGGGACGCCCAGGCTGCGGCAGACCCCGAGCGTGGCCTCGATCTCGTCCGACGTGCCGGGGACGGACGACGACGCGCGGGCAGCACGCGGTAGAGCGAGGCGTCCGAGGAGTAGAGCGCCCGGGCCAGGCCGGAGTCGTCCACGTCACCCACCCCGGCGCGGTGCAGGGCGGCCAGCAGGTCGGCGTCGGTCCCGGTCACTCAGTCGACTCTAGGGGAGGGCCGGTGCCCCGACCCGTGCGGAGGGGGATGCGGATGGGAGTGGGCGGTGCGCGTCGCCCCCGGTCGTGAGGGGAGGGACCGGGTCACCGCGGCGCAGCGGCGCCTGCTCGAACCGGCCCTCGTGCGCCACGATCGGACGCCGGTCACCGGCCACCTCGGGGTGCCGCTGCTCGAAGGCCTCCCGCCGCTCGGCCGTGCGGCGCAGCGAGGTGACGTAGTCGCGGTCCCCGTCGTACGTGCCCTTCCAGGTCTGGGGCATCTGCTCGGGCGCGGGCGGCACCCCGGCCCGCCCGCCGATCCCGAAGCGGGACGGGACCTTTCGCGTCGTGGCGCCGCACGAGGGGCACTGCGGCAGCGGGGCGGTGAGGGACTGGATCACCTCGAGGGTGTGGCCCTGGGGGCAGCGCAGGTCGTAGATGGGCACGTCCGGGCTCACCACAGGGTCAGCGAGCGGCGGTAGATGCCGGCGATGTCGTCCTCGGTCACCGGCTTGGGGGCGGTGGCCAGCAGCCGCTGCTGCTTCATCGTGCCGTCGACCAGGTCGGGGATGTCGGACTCGGTCGTAGCCGACCGCGCCGATGCCGTCCGGGATCTCGATGTCGCGCATGAGGGCGATGAGCACCGACGGGAGCAGCTCGGCGGGGTCGTCCGGCTCGTCTCGGCCCCCGGAGCCAGCAGCAGGGCGGCCCGGCGGTGCCGCTCCGGCGAGGCGTCGAAGGTGAACCGGAACGCCTCGGGTGCCGTGAGCGCGACGGACATGCCGTGGGGGACCATCGGCTCGTCGGCGGGGTAGTCCTTGGGGTGGAAGTCCTTGACCCGTCCCGCGATCGGGTAGGCGTTGGCGTGCGGGATGTGCACACCCGCGTTGCCGAAGCCCATGCCCGCGAACGTGGCGGCCATGGCCATCATGCCCCGGGCGTCCTCGTCGTCGCCGTGGTGCACGGCGCGTGCGGAAGGACTCGGCGAGCAGGCTCAGCGCCTTCTCGGACCACATGTCCGCGATCGGGTTGGAGCCGCAGTACGGCACCCGCTGCTCGGGCCGCTTGCGCTCGTACGACGTGTAGGGCCGCGCGGTGTAGCTCTCGAGGGCGTGGCACAGGATGTCCATGCCTGCGGCGGCGGTCACGCCGGCGGGCTGGGTGAGCGTGAGCGAGGGGTCGATCACGGCGAGCGTGGGGCGCAGGCGGGCGTGGCTGATGCCCGTCTTGACCTTCAGCGAGAGCACGTCCATCACGCAGATCGTCGTGCTCTCGGAGCCGGTGCCGGTGGTCGTCGGCACGGCGATCAGCGGCTTGAGCGGGTTGACCGGGGCCTTGCCGCCGCCGACCGGCACGTTGATGTAGTCCATCAGCTCGCCGGGGTTGGTCATCAGCAGGTTGATCGCCTTGGCGGTGTCGATGCTCGAGCCGCCGCCCGACCGCGACGTAGGCGTCCCACGGGCCGGACTCGCGGGCGTAGTCGATGGCGCGCAGCAGGCTCTCGTCGGTCGGCTCGACGTGGCTGCCCTCGAAGACGTGGGCCTCGATGCCGAACTGGCCCATCTGGTCGGCGACCCGCTGCGGGTTGCCGGTGGCCGCCACCCCCGGGTCGGTCACGACGAGCACCCGCCTGGCGCCGGTGAGGCTGAGGTCGTAGCCGATCTCGTCGGCGGCGCCGTGGCCGAACTTCAGGTGCGGGGCGCCGTACGTGAAGACGCTCTCGGGGTCGGCGGGGTGGTAGCTCGCGGGCGTGGTCATCGCCTCTCCTTCGTCGTCGCGGACGTGCACGGGCGGTCAGGTGTAGGAGCCCTCGGGGGCCAGGCGCAGGCCGCGCAGCTGGTCGGCGTCGTGGCCGAAGATGACTGTCGCGTCGGTCTTCTCGGCGATGCCGCGGATCTTCTCGACCGAGGAGTACCAGGCGCCGAGGTCGTTGACGATCGCGGCGGGCGTGGCCGGAGGGCCGTAGGAGTCGCCCATGTAGATCGCGTCGGAGGTGAAGATCATCGTGCCGGAGTCGGCGAGCTCGACCTGCATCGACATGGTGCCGGGGGTGTGGCCCGGAGCCTCGAGCAGCGTGACCCCGGGCAGGAACTCGACGTCACCGGACACCGTCTCGAAGTCCAGTCCCTCGTAGTCGGCCTTGAGGTGGGCGCCGTTGAAGGCCCCGTCGTAGCCGAAGGCGAACTCCTTCTCCTTGTCGTTGCACACCAGCCGGGCGCCGCTGCCCGCGAACGTGCGCACGTTGCCGGCGTGGTCGAAGTGCAGGTGCGACATGACGACGTAGTCGAGCTGTTCGGGGGAGACGCCCAGCTGGCCGAGCCGGGCGTCGAGGTACTGCTCGTCGGTGACCTGGTCGTAGGGGAAGAACTCCTGCAGCCCGGTCGGGACCCAGCGGGTCTCCCAGTCGCGCGGGCAGCTCGTGTCCCAGAGCATCGTGCCCTCGTCGGTCTCGACGAGCACCGCGTGGGTGGTGCAGGGGTACCACTCGACCGGCTTGTCGCGGTCGGCCCGCGTCCGGATGGAGCGGCCGGGCTTCAGCAGCAGCCACGTGAGGTCGCAGCTCATCGCGCCGCAGTCGAGGACGTGGACCTTCTTCGCCACTGCCATGGGAACCCCCGTCACGTGTCTGGACTGTGTCGTGCCGCCCGACTCTGGCAGGTGGCCGTCGGTGGGTCAATGGTTCCCCGACGCCGGTCGTCGTCCGGCGTGGGTTACCGTGCCTCGGGGCCGGCCGGGCCCCGCCGAGCAGGAGGTGTGCGGTGAGCGTTGGCGAGGTCGAGGTGTCCTTCCGGGTCGAGCGACCCGGCGGCGGGCTCGAGGTGCACGACCTCACGGGGCACCGCGGCCCCGGGTCCGCAGGCGAGGCGCGGCCGCTGGTCATCGCGGCGCACGGCATCACCGCGAACGCGCTGTCCTGGCGGCCGGTCGCCGACGAGCTCTCCCGGCGCCTCGGGGCCGGCGTCGGTGCGGTTCGTCGCGCCCGACCTCCGGGGGCGCGCCGGCAGCCGCGACGTCCAGGGGCCGTGGGGTCTCGGCGAGCACGTCGAGGACCTGCTCGCGGTCGCCGACGAGCTGGGCGGCGAGCGGGTGGTCCTGCTGGGCCACTCGATGGGGGCGTTCGTCGCCGCCCTGGCGGCGGCCCGCCATCCTGGGCGGGTGCGCGCCGCGGTCCTGGTCGATGGTGGGCTGGCGTTCGCGACGCCGGCCGGGCTCGACATCGACGCGGCGCTGCACGCGGTGATCGGCCCGGCCATGGCCCGGCTGTCGATGCGGTTCGCCGACGCGGAGGCCTACCTCGACTTCTGGCGCGAGCACCCGGCGCTGCGGTCGGTGTTCGCCTCGTCCGACGGTGACGCGCTGCGGGCGTACCTGCTGCACGACCTCGTCCGGGACGGCGACGGGTGGGTGAGCAGCTGTGTCGCCGACGCCGTGCGCGCCGACGGGGCCGGCGTGCTGGCCGACCCGGAGGTGCACCGGGCGGTGCGCGTCGGCCGTCGAGGCCGGGGTGCCGGTCGAGCACCTGTGGGCCTCCCGCGGGATGTTCGACGAGCCCCAGGGGCTGTACGACGAGGCGCGGCTGGCCGCGTTGCAGGTCCCGCCGGCGGTCCGCGTGACCGCCGTGCCCGACGTGAACCACTACACCGTGATCCTCGGGGCGCCGGGCGTGCAGCGGGTGGCCGACGCCGTCGAGCGGGGCCTCGTCACAGGGTGAAGGTGATCCGGTTGCCGGTGGCGTGGCGTTCGACGACCCACGTCCGGGCCAGGTGGGCGATGATGTGCAGCCCGAAGCCGCTGGTCTGCTCCAGGTCCGGCGGCGTCGCGGCGGCCGTGAAGGCCGGGCCGTGGTCGGACACGGAGGTCTCGATGACCTCCGTGGGTGAGCGTGATGTCGATGGTGATCAGGTCGCGGGGGCCGCGGGCGGCGTGACGCACGGCGTTGGTGACCGCCTCGCTGACCAGCAGCTCGAGGGCCTCGCCGTCGCGCTCGCCGCCGGCGCTCTGGCACCAGGCCCGGGAGATCGCCCGGGCCGCGGCCACCGAGTAGGGCGTGGCCGGGAGCTGCACCGTGTAGTGCAGCGCGTCGTACGGCACCGGGTCGTCGGACCCCACCGGGGCGTCAGGAGGCTGCGCGTCGTCCGCGCCGTCCTCAGTCATCGTGGTGCTCCGTGTGGTGGTGCTCACCGGAGCACTCCGGCGGCGCCCGCCACCCACGTCCCGCCCATGCCCGCCCACCCGGCACGTCAGCCCCCGTCCCAGCCACACCCGCCCCCTCTCGCGCCGACCTCGGCCGGCCTCGTGAGCCCCAGCTCACCCCCTGACATCGCTGCTCGCCAGCAGGGGTCGGCGGGACGCCGGTTCTTGACCCCACGTTGGACGAATGCAGACGAATGCCTGACGCAGGCCACAGTGAATCACCCCGCGGCGCTCTCAACAAGGTGCAGTTCACCGCGTTTGCGCACGGTGGGCCCGGCGTCGCTCAGGGTACGAGCAGGACGGGTACGTCGGCGAGCTCCAGCAGACCCGGCGAGGACCCATCCGCCCGCGGTGCGCCGAGCCGCAGACGCGCGGCCCCGGCCGTGGCTACTCTCGCGGGAGGCCCGGTCCCCGTGACGCCGGGAAGGAGGGTCGCGTGAGCGAGCTGCTCCTGCTCGGTGCCCTGCTGGTGGGTGTCGTCGTGCTGACCCCCGTGAGCGACCGGGTCAACGTGCCGCAGCCGGTGCTGCTGACGGTCTTCGGGCTCGCCGTCGCCCTCGTGCCGGGGGTGGCGCAGCCGCAGCTGGACCCCAGCCTGATCCTGCCCGTGCTGCTGCCGCCGCTGCTGTTCGCCGCGACGCAGCGCACCACGGCGGGGGAGTTCCGCGAGAGCGCCGGACCGATCCTGCTGCTGGCCGTCGGCCTCACCGTGGCGACGACCGCCGTGGTGGCCGTCGTCGCCCACGCCGGCGGGCTGCCGTGGGCGGCCGCCTGGGTGCTCGGGGCGGTGGTGTCCCCGCCCGACCCGGTCGCGGCCACCGCGGTCGCCCGCCGGCTGCGGCTGCCCGCGCGGGTGGTGACGGTGCTCGAGGGCGAGGGCATGTTCAACGACGCCACGGCGCTGGTCCTCTACCAGCTGGCCGTGGCCGCGGCGGTCACGGGCGAGCTGTCGGCGGGTGCCGCGGCGCTGGACCTCCTGCTGGCCGTGGTGGTGGGCCTCGGTCTCGGCGTCGCCCTCGGCTGGCTGGCGCGGGTGGCCCTGGCGGCGCTGCACGACGCGCCCGCCGAGACCACGGTCACCGTCGTCCTGCCGTTCGTGGCCTACCTCGGCGCCGAGCACCTGCACGGCTCGGGGGTCCTCGCCGTCCTCGCCCTCGGGCTGTACCTGCGCAGCTACGGTCACCCCGCGATCACCGCCCAGGGCTGGCTGCTCGGGCGCGCGGTCTGGAACTACCTGGACTTCGTCCTCAGCAGCCTCACCTTCACGCTCATCGGTTTCGAGCTGACGACGGTGCTGACGCACACCGACACGGGGGAGGGGACGGTCGCGCTGGCGGTCCTGGTGCTGCTCACGCTGGTCCTGTCGCGGGCCGCGTGGATGTACCCCGCCGTCGCGGTCGCCCGCGCCCTGCAGCGCCGGGCCGACGCGGAGGTGCTGCACGGCTGGCGCGAGACCACGGTGGTCACCTGGGCCGGCATGCGCGGGGTCGTCACGGTGGCGACGGCGCTGGCCCTGCCGCAGCTGGTCGCGTCCGGCGCCGCCTTCCCGCGTCGTTCCGAGATCGTCCTGGTCGCCCTGGTCTGCGTGCTGGTCACGCTGGTCGTGCAGGGCCTCACCCTGTCGCCGCTGGTGCGGTGGCTCGGGGTCGGCACCGAGGCGGACGACGGCGCCGCCGTCGCCGAGCTGCGGGCCCGCGCGGCGGCCGCCGTGCTGGAGGACCTGCGGGCGCCGGGCGACGCCGCGGTGCCCGACGACGTCCGCCGGGCCGTGGTCCTGCAGTACGAGTCGTACGCCCGCGCGCAGCAGGCGCTCTCGGACGCCCGGACCGGCGCCGCCGGGGAGGCCGCACCCGAGCAGCTCGAACGGCTGCTGGAGCGGGCCAGCGAGGTGGAGCGCAACGTCGTGCTCGACGCCCGCCGCACCGGGGAGGTCAGCTCCGCCACCGCCGACGAGGTGCTGCGCGACATCGAGGCCCGCGCCGTCCGGGACCTCGGCCAGGCCGACTGACCGCCCGCGGAGCCGCCGCGCTCCGGCCCGGAGCGGTCGGCCCCGCCTGTAGACTGCGGACCTTTCGGGCACCGCCGGAGGCCGGCGTGCCCGTTCGTCCTGATCACAGCGCCAGTCACGGTCCGCCCCCGCCGGCCGTGGTGTCCGGAGGAATGTTGAGCAGTCTCTGGGGCCGCCACCGCCGTGCCCACACGGTGTCGCACGCGCAGGGCGGCGCGTCGCCGCGCGGGCGCTGGCTGCCGGCCCTCGCGGCGCCGTACGTCGCGCTGCTGGTCGGTGCCGTGGCCGGCTCGCTGCCAGCCGTCCTCGTCAGCGTGGCTGCCGCCCTGGTCGTCGACCCGTGGGTGCGGCGGACCTGGCCGGACAGCGAGGAGCGCCTCGACGCCGCCGGGATGGGGCCGGTCCAGCGGTTCTTCCTCCGGGTCGTGCTGCTGGGCCTCGTCGTGGCCGCCCAGCCCGGGGTCACCGGGCTGCTGGCGGGCAGCCTGCTGCTGGGCGCCGGGCTGGTCGCCGTGGCCTGCGGGCTGTGGACCGTGCTCGAGCGGCGCAGCCGGCGCCGGCTGCGGCACCGGATCGCCTGGCGGGGCCTGGAGGGTGTCGGCCTGCCGGCCGGCCCTCCCGCCATCACCCCGGCCACCTTCCCGGGCGCCACCGCCGGTGCCGTGAGCGTCCCGCCGGTCGAGGTGTTCCTGCTCGCCGGCGTGGTGCTGTCCCTGGCCCTGGACTCCTGGGCTCCCGCGTGGGGCGGCCTGGTCGTCACGCTGCTGGTGGCCCTCGCGTTCGTGGGCGAGGCCCTGCGGGTGGAGCGGGCCAGCGCCCAGGCGCCGGCCACCGCCGACCTGATGCCCACCCTCGTCGACGCCCTCACCCGGCTCGCGCCCGAGGTCGTCGTGTACTTCAGCAGCCCCGACTCGGGCACCTACGCCCTGCGCGTGTGGCTGGACACCATCCGCCGGTTCACCAACCCGGTGCTCATCGTCCTGCGGGAGGCCCACCACCTCGAGCAGCTGGACCTCGCCGGGCTGCCGGTCGTCGTGCTGCCCCAGGCGGCCGACGTGGAGGCGGCCCAGGTCCCGTCCATGCGGGTCGTGCTCTACCCGACCAACGTGGTCAAGAACAACCACATGATCCGCCTCCCCGGTCTCCGGCACGCGTTCATCGGGCACGGCGACAGCGACAAGGCCGGCAGCTTCAGCCCGGTCACCCGCGTGTACGACGAGATCTGGGTCGCCGGCGAGGCCGGCCGTGACCGCTACGTCACGGCCGGGGAGGGGGTCCGGCCCGAGCAGGTGCGCCTCGTCAGCCGTCCGCAGACGGCCGGTCTGGTGCGCCGCCCGGTCGGTGCGGGGCCGGTGCCGACCGTCCTCTACGCGCCCACGTGGGAGGGCTTCTACGACGAGTCCGACTACTGCTCGGTGGCCTCGCCGGGGCTCGAGGCGGTCCGGGCGATGGTCGCCTCCGGGCGCGTGCGGGTGCTGTTCAAGCCGCACCCGGCCTCGGGCGCCCGCCGCGAGGACGTGCTCGCCGCGCTCGCCGGGATCGAGGCCCTCGTCGCCGGCGCGCCGCACGCCCGCGTGCCCGACGGCCCCGAGGCGCTGTACGACGCCATGAACGAGGCCGACCTGCTGATCTCCGACGTCTCCAGCGTGCTCAGCGACTGGCTCGCCTGCGGCCGTCCCTACCTGGTCACCAACCCGCAGCGCCTCCCGGCGGAGGAGCTGCACTCCCGCTTCCCCACCACCCGGGGCGGCGCCGTGCTGGCACCGGGGCAGGACGTGCTGCCGCTGGTGGACGTGGCCGTGGGCGCCGACCCGATGGCCGGGGCCCGTGAGGAGCTGAGCCGCTACCTGCTCGGCCCGCACCGGCAGGACCCGATGCAGGACTTCGTCGACGAGGTCGCGGCGTTCGTCGCCCGCACCCCGTCCCCGCGCAGCGACCGGCTGGAGGAGGCACGATGAGGCTGGTGCTGCAGGCGTCCGGCGTGGGGATGCTCTACCTGCTCCTCGGCGCCACGGCCGCCCTGGGGGAGGTCGCGCCGGCGGCCCTGGTCGCCGCGGTGCTCGCGGTGGCCGAGCTGCTCGTCACGGTGCTCCGGCCCCAGGTGGCCCAGCTCATGGACGGCCTGCAGCTGGGTCCCACCCTGCGGATGCTGGCCCGCGACGGGCTGCTGCTCCTGCTGGTCGTCCGGGTCGGCGGGGCGCCGGCGGACCTGGCCGGCGCGGGCCTGGCGGCCCTCGCCGCCGTGCACGTGGCCCGGGCCGGCCTGCTGGCCGGCCAGCGCACCGTCCTCGCCCGCACCGTCTGGCCGCTGGCCTGGCGCCACCTGCGGGTGCCCGGGCTCGCGGTGCCGGCGGAGCGGCCGGTCTCGCGCCGGGCCCGCCGGGCGTCGACGCTCCTTGCCGAGGTCCTCGACCTGCCCGTGGCGGCGGGACTGCTGCTGGTCGCGGCCGGGGCGACCGGTCGCTGGCTGCTGGCCGGCCTGGGCCTCAGCGCGGTCCTCGCGCTCGCCGTCGGCATCCCCCTGGCGGCCCGGGTGCGGGCCCTGCCGGCCCGGAGCCGCGACGACGTCGTCGCCGCGGTGCGCGCCGCGGTCGTGGACCTCGCGCCGCGGGTCGTCATCTACTTCGGCGGGCCGCCGTCGAGCACCCACGCCCTCAACGTCTGGGTGCCGGTGCTGGAGCGGCTGGACGTGCCGGTGCTGGTGCTCGTCCGCCAGCGGGTGCACCTCGACCAGCTGGACAGCACGCGGCTGCCGGCCGTGTGGCTGCCCCTGCCCGGGGACGTCGAGGCCCTGGCCGTGCCGTCGATCGCGCTCGCGATGTACCCCACCAACATCACCCAGAACAACCACCTGATCCGCGTCCCCGGCATCACCGACGTGTTCGTCGGGCACGGTGACAGCGACAAGGGCGGGAGCTTCACCCCGCTCAGCCGGATCTACGACGAGGTGTGGGTCGCCGGCCCGGCCGGCCGCGACCGCTACCGCCTCGCCGACGTCGGCGTCCGCGACGAGCAGGTGCGCGAGGTGGGCCGGCCGCAGCTGGCCGAGATCACCCGCGCCGCTGACGGGAGCCCGGTGACCCCGGGCCTGTTCACGGTGCTCTACGCCCCCACGTGGGAGGGCTTCTACGCCGAATACAGCTACTCCTCGCTGCAGGTGATGGGCGAGCGCCTGGTCCGGGGTCTGCTCGCCCTCGACGGGGTGCGCGTGCTGGTCAAGCCGCACCCGGCGTCCGGCTCGGTCGACCCGGCGTTCGCGACGGCGGCGCGGGCGGTCACCGGCCTCGTGCGGCGAGCGGGCGGGCCGCACCAGGTGGTGTCCGGGGTGACCGGCCTGTACGAGGCCTTCAACGAGGCCGACATGCTGGTCACCGACGTGTCCAGCGTGGTCACCGACTTCCTGGCCTCGCACAAGCCGTACGTCATGACCAACCCGCAAGCACTGCCCGAGGCGGACTACCGCCGCGAGTTCCCGTCATCTGGCGGGGCCGCGCTGTGGACGCCCGACCTGGGCACCCTGGCCGACGACGTCGCCGACGCCCGGGGCGCCGACGTACGGCGCGCCGACCGCGAGCGCGTCGCGGCCTACCTGCTCGGAGCCGACGAAGGAGACCCTGTGCACCGTTTCGCCGCTGCCGTCACCGAGCTCGTGGGCCGCTAGATGGGCCCCGCAGCCTCGACCACCTCGGTCCGCTCCGCGCTCGGCACGCTGCGCCGGGGCCTGCGCCGCGTGTCCGGCGAGCTGCCCCTGCCCCGCGCCGCCTCGCGCGGGAACGGTGCCGCGCCGACCGTCAGCGTGGTCATCCCGGTCCACGACGTCGAGGACTACATCGACGCCTGCCTGCTCAGCCTGCGGGCCCAGACCCACGAGGCGCTGCAGGTCATCGTCGTGGACGACGGGTCCACCGACGGCTCGGCGGCGATCGCCCGGCGGCACGCCGCCGAGGACCCGCGGTTCGTGGTGGAGAGCCAGGCCAACGCCGGGCAGGGCGCGGCCCGCAACCGCGGCCTGCTCCGGGCCACCGGCCGCTACGTCACCTTCCTCGACCCGGACGACCTGCTGCCCCCGGACGCCTACGCGACGATGGTCGCCTCGCTGGAGGCGTCCGGCTCCGACTTCGTGGTCGGCTCGGTACGGCGGCTGTGGCACGGCACGTTCTCCAGCGCCCCGTGGATCGACCAGGTGCACGACCGCGACCGGATCGGGACGAGCCTCGAGGACTTCCCGACCGCGGTGATGGACGTCATCTGCTGCAACCGGATGCTGCGCCGGTCGTTCTGGGAGGAGCAGGGCATCCGCTTCCCCGAAGGCGTGGCCTACGAGGACCACGTGCCGATGATGCAGGCGTTCGTCCGGGCCCGGCGCTTCGACGTGCTGCGGACGGTGACCTACCACTGGCGGACCCGCGAGAACCTCACCTCCACCGGGCAGCGCAAGCGTGAGGTGCAGAACCTGCGCGACCGGATCGCCGCCAAGCAGCAGGCGGCCGCGCTGCTCGAGGAGACCTCCCCACGTGTCCGCGACGCGTGGCTGCGGCGGGTGCTGGACCTCGACCTGCACGGCTTCGTGCGCCAGCTCGAGGAGGCGGACGACGAGTACTGGTCGGTCCTCGGGGCCGCCGTGCGCGGGTTCCTCGCCGACGCCGACGACGAGGTGCTGGCCGGGGTCCGGGTCGGGCGCAAGCTGCAGGCCTGGCTGCTGGCCGGCGACCACCGCCAGGCGCTGGTCGACCTGCTGCGCTGGCAGCGCGAGAACCCCCGCGACATCCCGACCGAGGTGCGCGACGGGCAGGTGCTGGCCTGCTTCCCGACGCTCGCCGCCCCCCACGCCGCCCCGGACGCCGCCCCGGACGCCGGGCGCCGGGACCGGGGCCGCGCCGGTCGTGGCGCCCCCGCTGCCGGAGGTGCCCGAGCGGCTGCGCGCCCTCACCGCCCACGAGACCCGGCTGATCGCGTCCCTGCGCGGCGCCGCCCTCGACGACGCCGGCGTGCTGGAGCTGACCGGCTGGGCCCACCCCCGCCTGGTGGACCTCGCCGGGCAGGACGTGCAGGTCCGGGCGGTGCTGGTGCAGGACGGCTCCGGCCGCCGGCACGAGCTGCCGGTGGAGCCGCGCGAGGACCCCGAGGCCGACCTCTTCGGCGCTCACGCCTACCAGTCCTACGCCCCCTCGGGTTTCGTCACCCGGGTCGACCTGCGCGAGATCCTGGCCCTGACCTTCGCCGACGAGCCCGACCAGGGGGGCCCGGGCCGGCTCGCCACGTGGCGCCTCGAGCTCACCAGCGCCGTCGCGGGCGTCGTCCGCACCGGCGCCCTGCGCTCACGGGACACCCGCTCGAGCGCGGCCGAGCTGCCCTCGGTCCGGGCCGAGGACGGCCTGGCCGTGGTGCCGGTGCTGGACGGCGCGGAGGGGCTGCGCCTGGAGGTCCGCCGGCCCCGCGCCCTGCTGGTGTCGCTCGACGTCAGCGGCCGCGCGGTCAGCGGCACCCTGCGGATGACCGGCCGCGGCGCGGAGTCCCGGCTGCTGGACCTGGCCCGCGGCCCGCTGCAGCTGCGGTTCAGGGCGGCCGGCGCCAGCACCGTCACCGCCGACCTGCGGCCGGACGAGGACGGCACCCTGGCCTTCGCGGCGCAGCTGCCTGACCCGGACGCCCGCGCCTGGGGCGACGTCCCGCCCGAGCGTCGGCTCTGGACCGTGGACCTCGTCCAGGGACGCCGTTCCGAGCGCCTCGCCTGGCCCGCCGGCGGCCCGCACGAGTGGTGGCCGGTCACGGCCGACGCCGCGCTGACCGCCCAGCGCACCGAGCGGGGCAACGTCCAGCTGCGCGAGACGGCGCACTTCGCGGTGGTCGAGGACGTCGTCCTCGGCGACGACGCGGTCGTCCTCGAGGGCCGGTGGCTGCGACCCGCCCCCGGCGCGTGGCGACCGCGGCTGGTGCGCGACGGCGCGGGCGAGGTCGGCCCGTGGCCGGCCGGCGAGCTCGAGCCCATCGGCGCCGCGGGCTCGGGGTTCCGGTGCGTCGTGCCCCTGGCCGTCGACCCGTGGGGTCGCGGGCTGCGGCCGCCGCCGGCCGGGTCCTGGCTGCTCGAGCTGGTCGGCGACGACGGCCTGGTCGTGCGCCCGCGTCTGACCGCGGCGCTCGTGGCGCGCACCGTGCTGCGGCACCGGGCGCCGGGCTTCGAGGTCGAGCTGCGGCGCGGCAACGCCCACCAGCCGGTGCTGCACGTCGCGCCGCCCCTTCCCGTCGCGGCGGCCAGCGCCCACGGGCAGCGCGCCCTGGTCGAGCGCCACCTCGGCGCACCGGCCGGACCGGTGGGCGACTCGGTCCTGATGCAGGTGGGCGACGGCGAGCACGCCGGCGACTCGCCGCTCGCGCTGCTGCGCGAGCTGCGCCGCCGCGGCGACCGGCGACGCGTGGTCTGGGCCGTCTCGGACCCGTCCCGCGAGGTGCCCCAGGACGCCGAGCCGGTGCTCGTCGGCAGCCCCGGCTGGTACGACGAGCTGGCCGTCGCCGGCTCCATCGTCCTGGCCGGTGACGGCGTGCCGTTCCTGCGGCCGAGGCCGGGGCAGCAGGTGCTGCAGGTGTTCCGCGGCTACCCGGCCGACCCGGCCAGCGGGCCCTGGCTGGAGGACCTGGCACCGGCTCCGCTGGAGCAGGCCCTGGCCGGCGCCCGCAGCCGCTGGAGCCTGGTGCTGGGGGCCGGTGAGCACGACCCGCTCGACCCGGCCACGCACGGCTACCGCTGGACCGGCCCCCGGCTCGACGCCGGGTGGCCGCGCCGCGACCTGCTCCTCGGGCCGGACACGTCCGGGCGCCGGGCGGCGACCCGGGCCGCGCTCGGCCTCGGCGAGGACGACCTGGCGCTGCTCTGGGCCCCGGCCTGGCAGCGCGCGTCGACCGACGGCCGCTGGCAGCCCGCGCCCGCACCGGTCGGCCTCGACGCCGTCGCCGGAGCCCTGCCCCCGGGCGTCGTCGTGCTGGTCTGCGGCGGCACCGAGCCGGCGGCCCCCGCGGGGGTGCGGTCGCTCGACCTGCGGTGGCACCCGCGCGTCGACGAGCTCCTCCTCGCCGCCGACGCCGCTGTCGTCGGCACCGTCGCCCTGGCCGGCGACCACGCCGTCACCGGCCGCCCGGCGCTGCTGCTCGAGCCGGGCACCAGCGCCGCCGACGTGCTGGACCTGGTCCGGCGCGCCCTCGCCCACCGGGCCGACGGAGCGGACGGGTCACCGGTGTCCGGGGCGTCGGCGACGGTGGCCGACGCGCTCTGGCCCGGTGGCACCTGATGGGCCCCGCCGCGAGGTGTGGTCGGACGCGCCGTCCCGGCTCGGGTAGGTTCGCCGGGCACGATGTCGTCGAGAACAGCGAGGGTCCCTGCCGGTGACGAGCTCTGTGCGGACCGCGTCCGCGCCCCCCGCGCCCCCCGCACCCGACCGGCAGCAACCGCGGACGGCTCGTGCCTTCCGCGCCGACATCCAGGGACTGCGGGCGATCGCGGTCTCCCTGGTGCTGCTGTTCCACCTGTGGCCGAACCGGCTCGGTGGCGGCTTCGTCGGTGTCGACGTCTTCTTCGTCATCTCCGGCTTCCTCATCACCTCGCACCTGTACTCCGCGGCCGCCGCGCACCGCGCGCGACCTGGCCGCGTTCTGGGCCCGCCGGATCCGCCGGCTGCTGCCGGCCTCGCTGCTGGTGCTGGCCGCGACCGCGGTGGCGACCCGGCTGGTGGCGCCCGAGACCCAGTGGGCCACCACCGCCCACGAGGTCATCGCGGCCGCGATGTACGTCGAGAACTGGCAGCTGGCCCGGACCTCGGTCGACTACCTGGCCGCGGAGAACGCCGCCTCGCCGGTGCAGCACTTCTGGTCGCTGTCGGTCGAGGAGCAGTTCTACCTCGTCTGGCCGGTGCTCATGCTGCTGCTCGTGGCCCTCTCCCGCCGTCGGGGCTGGCGCACCGGCGCGGTGGTGTCCGCGGGCCTCGGCGTCGTCGTCGCCGCCTCCCTGGCCTTCTCGGTCACGGCGACCGTCGCCGAGCCGGCCAGCGCCTACTTCGTCACCCCCACCCGCATCTGGGAGCTGGGCGTCGGCGCGCTGCTGGCGATCGCCGCCGCCGGGGCCGGCCCACGGCTGTCCGCCACACCGGGATGGCTGCGGGCCCTGCTCGCCTGGGCCGGGCTGGGCGCCATCCTCGTCGCGGCCCTGCGCTACACCGGCGCGACCCCCTTCCCCGGCTGGCAGGCGGCCCTGCCCGTCCTCGGGGCGGCCGCGGTGATCGGCGCCTGCGCCGGCGCAGACCGGCGCCTCACCGGTGCGGCTGCTCGCGCTGCGGCCGGTGCAGACGCTCGGCGACATCTCCTACTCGGTCTACCTCTGGCACTGGCCGATGGTCGTGCTCGTCCCCTACGTCAGCGGCTCGCACCTCGGCCGCCTCGACAAGGCGGCGATCATCCTGGTCACCGCCGTGCTCGCGTGGCTGAGCAAGACCTACGTCGAGGACCGCTTCCGGTTCGCGGTGCAGGGCGTGCCCGTGCGCCGCTCCTTCCAGCTCGCCGCGGCCGGTATGGCGGTGGTCGTCGCCCTCGGGGTCGCCCAGACGGTCGAGGTCGGCCGACGCGAGGACACCGCCCGGGCCACCCTCGCCAAGGCGCTCTCCGACGGCGGTGAGTGCTTCGGCGCGGCGGCGCTGGCCGGCGGCACCGACTGCGCGCCGTCCACCCGCGGTCCGTCGGTGCCGGCACCCGCGCAGGCAGCGGAGGACAAGACCGAGGCCTACGACCGCGACTGCTTCGAGCCGGCCCCGTTCACCGGGGTCCGGCGGTGCGTCTTCGGTGACCCGAAGGGCACGGTGTCGATCGCGCTGGTCGGCAACTCCCACGCCGGTCACTGGCTGCCGGCGCTCGAGAAGGTGGCGAGGGACAAGGGGTGGAAGGTCACGACCTTCCTCGCCTCGGAGTGCACGGCGAACCGCGCGGCGGTGGCCTGGGACGCCAAGCGCAAGCAGCGCGGCTGCCTCAGCTGGGCCGGCAAGGTGCTCGACCAGACCTCCTCCGGGGAGTTCGACCTCGTCGTGACCTCCGAGCGCAACGGGCGGGCCGCGGCCGGCCGGACCTTCGACGACAGCTACCCGGCCTGGCTGGCCGGCTACCGCAAGGTCGTCGCGGGCTGGGTCCACGCCCGCACCAACGTCCTGGTCATCCACGACACGGCCACCCCGGGCGCGACGCTGAAGTCGGTGCCGGACTGCGTCGCCCAGCACGAGGACCGGCTCCTGGCCTGCGCCGGGCCACGCACCCGGTGGGTGCCGCGCGACCCGCTGGTGCAGGCGGCCCGGGAGGCCGGGGTCGCCTCGGTGTCCACGGTGGACCTCAACGACCACCTCTGCGACGGCGCCACCTGCCCGGCCGTCATCGGTGGCGTGACCGTCTACTCCGACGCCTCGCACATGACCAAGACCTTCGCCACCACGCTCGCGCCGTACCTCGAACCCAGCCTCACCAGGGCGGTGGCGAGGGCCTCGCGGGGCTGATCCCGTGAGGGCGCGGGACCCGGCGGGGTGAACGCCGCATGTATTCTTGCCGGCGGCTGGCGCTCTTCCGGCGCGGTCTCCTGAGCCTTCGACAGGCCTCCGCCAGGTCCCCGCCCTCGCAGAACGGTTCCCTCATCACGATGACGCAGCTCGTCCCCGGCCCCGAGACCTCACCGCGGTTCTCCATCATCACCGCGGTCTACAACGTCTCGACGTACCTCCCCGCCTTCATCGCCTCGGTCGACGCCCAGGCCTTCCCGGCCGGGCAGCTCGAGGTGGTCGCGGTCGACGACGGCTCCACGGACGAGTCGCTGGTGCTGCTGCGGGACTGGGAGCGGCGCCGACCGGGCGTGGTGCGGGTGCTGACCAAGGAGAACGGCGGGCAGTCCACCGCCCGCAACCTCGGCCTCGAGGTGGCCCGCGGCGAGTGGGTCACGTTCACCGACCCCGACGACGTCATCGAGCCCGACTACCTCGGCGAGGTCGACGCGTTCCTGCGGGCGAACCCGGAGACGCTGCTGGTCGGCACCAACCGGGTCATGCTCAACGACGCGACCGGCGAGCTCACCGACAACCACCCGCTGCGGATGCACTTCCGCGAGGGCAACCGGCTGCGCAACCTCGACGAGCTGCCCAAGTACTTCCACGGCAGCGCCCCCGCCGCGTTCTTCCGGCTGTCGCTGCTCCAGGAGCACGACCTGCGGTTCGACCCCTCGGTGCGGCCCAACTTCGAGGACGGCCACTTCTGCTGCCGCTACGTGCTGGCCGGTGAGAGCCCCGAGGTCGGCTTCGTGGCGAGCGCGCGCTACCACTACCGCAAGCGCCAGAACGCCAGCTCCACGCTGCAGACCAGCCTGGTCGACCCCGACCGCTACACCAAGGTCCTGCGCAACGGCTACCTGTCGCTGCTGCGCGACACCGCGGCGGCCAGCGGCGAGGCGCCGGAGTGGCTGCAGAACTACGTCCTGTACGAGCTGTCGTGGTACTTCAGCTCCCAGGACGCGGGCTCGGGCGTCCTGACCGCGGCCACCGGCGAGGTCGCCGACGAGTTCCACGACCTGATGCGCCAGATCACCGAGCTCCTCTCGGACGACGTCATCGCGAGCTTCGACATCCGCCCGCTCAAGCGCGCCTGGAAGGAGATCCTGCTCCACTCCTACCGGCCGGAGCCGTGGCACACCAGCTTCGCGGTGATGGGGGCGTTGGACAACGACCAGGGCCTGGTCAAGGTCAGCTACCACTTCACCGGCGAGCTGCCGCACGAGACGTTCCTGGGTCGTGGCAAGGAGATGGCCCCGACCTACGCCAAGGTCCGCGACATGAGCTACCACGGCCGGACCCTGCTGCACGAGCGCGTCGTCTGGCTGCCGCTGAAGCTGCTCCGCGTCAAGCTCGACGGCCGCTACGTCGACCTGCGCTTCTCGGCGCCGGGCTTCCCCGTGAACGCCGTCCGGGTCACCGACATGCGCCGCGCCTTCAAGCTGGCCCCCGCGGCACGACGCACGGCGACCCCGGCGCGGCGCAAGGCCACGCCGACGCTCGAGGACCGGCTCGCGCGCCGGCTGTCGCGGACCTGGCCGGTACGCCGCGCCTTCGGCAACGCCTGGGTGCTGATGGACCGGATCCACGACGGGGACGACAGCGGCGAGCGGCTGTTCCGCTACCTGCGACGCAGCCGCCGCGACATCAACGCGTGGTTCGTCATCGAGGAGGGCACGCCGGACTGGAAGAAGCTCGAAGGCCGAGGGCTACAACCGGGTCATCCCGCACGGGTCGCTGCGCTGGAAGCTGCTGATGGCCAACTGCGCCCACCTCATCTCCTCGCACGCCGACGTGCCGGTGATGCGGCCGCCGGCGATCGTGCGCTTCACCCAGCCGTCGTGGCGGTTCACCTTCCTGCAGCACGGGGTGATCAAGGACGACCTGTCGCAGTGGCTGAACAACAAGCGGATCGACCTGTTCATCACCAGCACCCAGCCCGAGTACGACTCGATCGTCGGCGACCACTCGCCGTACACGTTCACCGCCAAGGAGACCAAGCTCACCGGGCTGCCCCGGTTCGACCGGCTCCTCGAGCAGGGCAAGCGCTTCGGCCCCGAGCAGCGCGACCTCATCCTCATCACGCCGACCTGGCGCGACTGGCTCGTGCCGCCGCTCGAGGTCGGGTCGCAGAAGCGGACGATCGTGCTCGAGGACTTCATGGCGACCGACTACGCAGCCAACTGGCTCGGGCTGCTGAAGTCGCCCGAGCTGGCCGAGGCGGCGGAGCGACACGGCCTCACGGTCGGCTTCCTGCCGCACCCCAACATCCAGCCGGTCCTGGCGCAGCTGGACCTGCCGCCGCACGTGCGGGCGCTGAACTTCCACGACTACGACGTCCAGGAGCTGTTCGCGCGGTCCGCGCTGCTGGTGACCGACTACTCCTCGATCGCCTTCAACGCCGCCTACATCGACCGTCCGACGGTGTACTTCCAGTTCGACGGCGAGCTCGTGCTCAACGGTGGGCACGTCGGGCGCCGCGGCTACTTCGACTACGTCCGCGACGGGTTCGGCCCGGTCACCACCGAGCTGGACGACGCCGTGCAGAGCATCGTCCAGAGCCTCAAGGACGGCCCGCAGCCGACGGCGGAGTACCAGCAGCGCATCGAGGCCACCTTCCCGCTGCGGGACGGCCGGTGCTGTGAGCGCGTCGTCCACGAGATCGAGGCCTCCACGCGCGGGTCCGACGGTGCCACGCGCCGCCTGAGCGGGGCTCCGCGCCCGGGCAGCACGGTCGCCCGGGTACGGCGCCGGGCCGGCGCCGCGCGCCGCAAGGCGGCCCGCGCGCTGCGGGCGGCGCGGCTACGCTGACCCACCCTGCCGTCGTCGTTCACAGCAAAGGAGCTGGTGTGCAGTCCGATCAGGTGAACGACCCCGGTGCGGGGGGAGAGCCGCTGACCGTCGCGGTGCTCGGCAGCTGCATCACGCGGGACAACTTCAACACGCGGTTCAACCCCGGCTACAAGCAGTGGTACCGCACCGTGCTGATGCAGAACCAGTCCTCGCTGATCAGCGTCATGTCGCCCCCCTCGGAGATCGCCGAGGACCAGCTGCACCAGGCCTCGGACTACGACCTGTGGAACGTCCGCACCGACTTCTCCAAGCAGTTCCTGGCCGAGCTCGGCGAGCTGGCGCCGGACTACCTGATCCTCGACTTCTTCGGTGACATCCACTTCGGCGCGCTGCAGCTGGCCGACGGCCGGTACGTCACCAACAACCGCTGGAAGCTCTGGCCGACGCCGTACTACAAGGCGCTCAAGGCGGCCGGCCCGCTCACCGAGCTGCGGCTCGAGCGGGACACCGAGGCCTACCTCGAGCTGTGGAAGGACGCCTTCGACCGCCTGGTCGCGCACGTCCGTCAGGTCAGCCCCGGGACCACCGTGGTGGTCCACCGCGGCCACAACACCGGCACGCTGCGCCTCGCGGACTCCGGCAAGGTGGTCCCGCTGCAGAAGGCCAAGAACCTGGCCAAGATCGACCTGCCCCGCTACAACGAGCTGTGGCGCCAGCTGGACGACTACGCGTGCGAGTCGACCGGGTTCGCCGCGATCGACCTCACCGGGCGCGACTACCCGACGTTCGAGGCGCATCCGTGGGGCGCCTACTACGTGCACTACGCGATGGACTACTACGCGGACTTCCTGGCCGAGCTCAACCTGCTGCACCTGCGCCGGGTGCTGCAGCAGGGCGCGCCCGCGGAGGCGGCGATGCTCGAGCAGGCCCTCGGGCGCACCCGGGAGCGGGCGGCGCAGGACCTCCAGGACAGGGACGCCGTGATCCAGGGGCTGCGCGCCAAGGTCCGCAAGCAGCAGCAGCGGATCGACCAGCTGCAGGGGCGGGCCACCGAGGTCGTGGGCCGCAAGGTGATGGGTTACCTGCGCCGGCGGTAGCCCGGTGAGGAGGCCGCTGGTGAGCTCGACGCTGCCCGACCACGAGGTGGACCGCTCCGAGAGCGGGGCCGCCGGGCGCGTCGCACCCCGCGACGCGTACTGGGACCACGTGCGCCTGCTGGCGATCGCGCTCGTCGTGGTCGGCCACTCGATCGAGAAGCTGGACGAGAGCGGCGCCATGTACGCGCTCTACCTGTTCATCTACGCCTTCCACATGCCGCTGTTCGCCCTGGTGTCAGGTGTCTTCGCCAAGGCCGAGCCGCTCACCCGGCGCGACGGCGGCCGGGTCGTCACCCGGTTGCTCGTGCCGTACGTCGTCTTCAGCGTGATCTGGGCCGTCGTCGTGTGGCGGGTCGAGGGGCGCTTCTCGCTCGACCTCGGCGCGCCGTACTGGCACCTGTGGTTCCTCTTCGCGCTCGCGGTGTGGCGGCTGGTCCTGCCGGTGTTCGCGGCCCTGCGGTTCCCCGTCGCCGCGGCGGTGGCGGTGGGCGTGGCCAGCGGGTTCATGCCGAGCATCGGCACGCGGTTCGACATGTCGCGGACCCTCGGCATGCTGCCGTTCTTCGTCCTGGGGTGGGCCGTGCAGCAGCGCGGCGGGTGGCGCGCGCTGAGGACGGCGGCAGACCGCTGGCCGGTCCGGATGATCGCCGTCGCGGTGCTCGTCAGCGGCGCGGCGGCCTGCCTGCTCGGGGTGGACGCCGCCCGGGCGGGTGACCTGCGGGCCTGGTTCCAGCTGGAGACCAACTACGCCGACCTCGGTGCCGACGGCTGGATCCCCGGCGTCGAGCGGCTGGTGCTGACCGGCCTGTCCGTGCTGCTGTGCCTCGCCGTCCTCGTCCTCGTCCGGTCGACGTCCGACCGGCTCGGCCGGTGGGGCCAGGCGACGATGTACGTCTACCTGCTGCACGTCTTCCCGATCTACGCGCTGCGCCAGACCGGCTGGTTCGGCACCTGGTTCGACAGCATCCCGCGCTTCCTGCTGCTGGTCCTCGCGGCCCTCGCCCTGACGGCGGTGCTGTCCACCCGCGCCGTCACCACGGCCTTCCGGCCGCTGGTCGAGCCGCCGTGGGCGAGCCGGCTGCTGGGCCGCGACCTCACCGCCCGCTGACGACCCCTCGCCGGCGACCACCCGCTGACGACCGCCCTCGGGGCGGTCCCGGCCCGGGGCAGGTGTCGGCAACGGCAGAGCGGGTAGAGGGCCAGGGCAACGAAACACCACCTCCGGAAAGGGTTGTCGCATGAGAGCGTTGACGTGGCAGGGCAAGCGGGACGTCCGGGTGGAGACGGTGCCCGACCCGACGATCGAGGAGCCGACGGACGCGATCGTGCGGATCACCTCGACCGCGATCTGCGGGTCGGACCTGCACCTGTACGAGGTCCTCGCGCCGTACCTCACCCCCGGCGACGTGCTCGGCCACGAGCCGATGGGCATCGTCGAGGAGGTCGGCCCCGGGGTGACCCACCTCAAGGCGGGCGACCGGGTCGTCGTGCCGTTCAACATCTCCTGCGGCTCGTGCTGGATGTGCTCGCGCGGCCTGTACGCCCAGTGCGAGACCACGCAGGTGCGCGAGCAGGGCAAGGGCGCCGCGCTGTTCGGCTACACCTCGCTGTACGGCGCCGTGCCGGGCGGCCAGGCGGAGTACCTCCGCGTCCCGCAGGCCCACTTCGGCCCGATCAAGGTGCCGGACGCGCACACCGACCAGCGCTGGCTCTACCTCTCCGACATCCTGCCGACCGCCTGGCAGGCCGTCGCCTACGCCGACGTGCCCCGCGGCGGCACGCTCGCCGTCCTCGGCCTGGGACCGGTCGGCCAGTTCTGCGCCCGGATCGGGCGGCACCAGGGAGCCGAGCGCGTCATCGCGGTCGACCTGGTGCCCGAGCGCCTCGCCATGGCCAGGGCGCAGGGGATCGAGGTGCTGGACATGAACGAGGTCGACGACGTCGCGCAGGCCCTGCTCGAGCTCACCGGCGGCCGCGGCCCGGACGCCGTGATCGACGCCGTCGGCATGGAGGCGCACGGCTCGCCGCGGGGCAAGGCGGCCCAGGCGGCGGCGGGGCTGCTGCCGGACGCGCTGGCGCAGCCGCTCATCGACCGCTTCGCGATCGACCGGCTCGACGCGCTGCACACGGCGATCAAGGCCGTGCGCCGCGGCGGCACCGTGTCGCTGAGCGGCGTCTACGGCGGTGAGATGGACCCGATGCCGATGATGGAGATGTTCGACCGGGGCATCCAGCTGCGGATGGGCCAGTGCCACGTCAAGCGCTGGATCGACGACCTCATGCCGCTGGTGCTCGACGACGCCGACCCGCTGGGCACCGAGACCCTGGCGACCCACCTCCTGCCCCTGGAGGAGGCGGCCCACGGCTACGACATCTTCCAGAAGAAGGAGGACGGCTGCGTGAAGGTGCTGCTCCAGCCATGAGCACCGACGCGGACGTCCGCGACCTGGTCGTGCTCGTGACCGGCGCCTCCAGCGGCATCGGGCGCGCCACGGCCGCAGCAGCTCGCCCGGCCGGGTGCCCGGCTGGTCCTCGCCTCGCGGTCCGCACCGGCCCTGGCCGAGGTCGAGCGCGACTGCGTCCGGCGGGGCGCCACCGTGCTGGTGGTGCCGACCGACGTCGCCGACACGGCCGCGGTCGGCGCGCTGTTCGCGGCGGCGGTCGAGCGCTTCGGCCGGGTCGACGCCGTGGTGCACTCGGCCGCGGTGGTCGCCTACGGCCGGCTCGAGGACGTCCCCGACGAGGTCTTCGACCACGCCCTGAACGTCAACCTGCTCGGCACCGCACGCGTCGCGCGGACGGCGCTGCGCCTCTTCCGCGACCAGGGCGGCGGCCGGCTGGTCCTGGTCGGCTCGCTGCTGGGCAAGATCGCGACGCCGTACATGAGCTCGTACGTCGCAGGGAAGTGGGGCGTCCACGGGCTGGTGCGCACCCTGCAGATCGAGGCCCGGCAGACGCCCGGGGTCGACATCAGCCTGGTCTCCCCGGGTGGTGTCGACACCCCGGTCTACGCCCAGGCCGGCAGCTACACCGGTCGCATCGGCCGGCCGCCGCCGCCGGTGGACCCGCCGGAGAAGGTCGCCCGGGCCGTCGTCCGGGCGATCGGGCGGCCACGGCGGGAGGTGTCGGTGGGCCTCGCCAACGGCCTCACCGTGACCGGGTTCCGGCTGCTGCCGGGGGTGTTCGACCTGCTGGTCACCCCGCTGATGCGCTGGGGCGGGCAGTCCCGCCAGCGGGTCGGGCCGCACCCCGGCAACGTGCTCGAGCCGCAGCCGGCCGGTGAGGCCGTGCACGGGCAGTGGGGCCGGCACTGGCTGCGCGGCGTCGGGGTCGGTGCCCTGGTTGCCGCCGGCTCTGGGGCGGCGGTGGTCGCGACCGCACGGCGTGCCCGGGACCAGGCCCGTGAGGGTCGACGGTCGCCGCGACCCAGCTCGTCTTGACGCCGCCGGCCGAGATGTCCCGAAGCCAGCGGCATCATGAAGGGCCTCGGCCTTGACCGGTTAGCGAGGAACCTCTCGGCCCGCTTCATCCCACGGACCGCCGACGGCATTTGATGACGTCCTCGGCAACCGTTTGACCGCCGAGCACGACGTTCGCATGAGGAAGGAGATCAACTGTCAGCGTGCCCGCCGGACGTTTATGAACGGCAAGCTGCAGCTACTCTGTGCGCCGATGCCGGCTTCAAGGAGGTCCTCCCGGACTTTGTCCCTGGCGGCCGACCACGCGACTTCCGTTGTTTGCCACGCTGGAAGATCGCCGAAGCCCAGCTCGTAGTGGTCGATCCCACCACTGACCGCCTCGCTCGTCGTACTCCCGTTGACGGGTGCGGGAGCAACCATGGCCTCGTCAGCGACGGAACCCAGGGCTGACAGGCGCCATGGACGCCTTCTCCACGATTTGGAAGAACGGAGGCCGAGGGGCTGGTACCGTGGATGTCGGGTTTGCCCAGCAATGCCGAGATCAACCGAAGGCAGCCCGTCCAGGGACCCGGTCACGTGTTCGTGCCACCCCGTCCCGCAAGACGAGCATGAAACGTTCGGAGCAGGAAGATGAGCTCTGGTATCGGACGGCGTCGATTCCGGCGAGGACGTGGGGCTGTCCTCGTGGCTGGACTGGCAGTCTGCGTCGTCGTGGTGATCGCGGCCTGTTCGGCGAACCGGTCACCAGCATCGACCGGGTCAACCGGTACCACCGCTTCGAGCGGCCCGTCCCCGCTGAAGACGATCGACCCGGCCGCGCTCCAGGCCGCCGTCGAGGCAACCGCCAAGGAGCTGCTGATCCCTGGCGTCGTCGTCGAGGTTCGCACCCCCCAGGGCAACTTCACGGCCGCGGTCGGCACGACGCAGCGGGGCGCCGCGGTCCCGCCCGGCGTAGACACTCACTACCGGATCGCCTCGATCACTAAGACGATGACCGCCGCGGTCATTGTGCTGCTGGCGCAGGAGGGCAAGCTTCAGTTCAACGATCCGATCTCGAAGTACGTGGCGAACGTGCCCAACGGCGAGAACATCACCATCGCCGAGCTGCTGAAGATGCGCAGCGGCCTGTACGGCTACACCAGCGATCCCGGGTTCGCGGCGACCCTCGATGCGGACCCGGCGAAGGCCTGGACACCGCAGGAGGTGTTGGCAATCGGGTACGCGCATCCGCCGGTGTTCCCACCCGGTACCGCCTGGGACTACAGCAACACCAACTACGCCCTGCTGGGCCTGGTCGCCGAGAAGGTCGATGGCAAGCCGCTGGCCCAAAGCTTCCAGGACCGATTGTATGGTCCGCTGGGGCTCACACAGACCGTGCTCCCGGCGGTCACGGACACCTCGATACGTGATCCCTACTCGCACGGCTACATGTACGGCGGCTCCGCGTTCGCCCTGGTGGACATTCCCTATCCGCCTGACGTGCAGGCCGCGGCCAAGGCGGGAACGCTGGCGCCCATCGACTACACCCACCAGAACTCGTCCTATGCCACAGCGGCCGGGGGAGCCATCTCCACCGCCGACGAACAGGCCACCTGGATCCGAGCGCTGGTTGAGGGCCGTGTGTTCAACCCCGAATTTCAGCGTCAGTGGATGGCCAGCCCGGAGCCCACCATCCCTGACAAACCCGCCAAAGCGCAGTACGGCTACGGCATTGAGCGGCAGACCTTCGCCCCGAATGCCACCATGTACTACCACTTCGGCGAGATGCCGGGGTTCAATGCCTTCAGTGGTTACGATCCCGGCAACAAGGTGACGCTCGTGATATGGAGCAACCTGACCGTCGGGGTCTTCGATGGTGTGCAGACGGCGCAAAGCCTGCTGAACAAGGTGGCGTTTGAGATCTACACGCCGCCATCGCAGACTTCCTCGTCGGCGCCACCCAGCACGCCGTAGCGATCGCGCGACAGGCGCAACCGCACCTCAAGAGGGTGGCGCTCCCGTGACGTCGGCACCCGCCCTGCGGTCAACCCTTCTTGACGTCCACAGCGCCAACGCCAGCGAGCTGTCGATCCGATGCGCCAAGGACCGGTCCTGTTCGACCGCGACAATCTGGCTGCCCAGATTCGTGGTGACGGTGACGTCGTACATCTGCGCGCCCGGCACAGTGACCGTGACCTTGCCGGTATCGGTCTTCGCCTTCACCGAGATCGGAGCCGCTGCGAAGGTCAGGTCGATCTCGCCTGCGTTCGTCGGTCACCTCGAAGGTCCCGCCCGAGTCCGGTACCGACGATCCGTACCGCGGCCGTGTTCAGCGTCAGCCTGGTGAGCGGGCCGATCACGGAGCTGCCACCGGGAGCACCTCCGATGTCAACCGCGACCCGCGCCGGAGTCGAACCGACCAACCGGAAGCAGATGGTGGCCACGCAACATGACTCCAGGACGGAATCGCACACCCGGCGTGTCCGGCGCAACGCCCGCTGCCGCGCCCGCGTCCTTTCGCCGCGATCGGCGCCGGGAGACGACCGGATCAAGGTCGGGCGGTCGTACGACGTGTGGGTTCGCTCCTGCGGGCGTTGTTGCTGACCGCTGAAGCGAGTGGCCTGTTGGCGGTAGTCTGCCCCGTCCAAGAGCGATGAATCTGGCGGTGGTCTCCCGTCTGTACGTCACACGCATTCATGGCACTCTCATCGGGAGGCATCTTGAAGCTTCTTCTCACGTCCGGGGGCGTCACGAACACGAGTATCCGCGATGCGCTGGTCGACCTGCTGGGCAAGCCGATCGCCGACTCCACAGCCCTCTGCATCCCCACGGCGCAATGGGGCCACCCGATGTGTGGGCCGGCCTCGGTCCGTGGCTTCGTCAGTGGCGCGCCTCCGTGGGGTGGCATGACCTCTATGGGGTGGAAGTCGCTGGGCGTCCTCGAGCTCGCCGCGCTCCCCAGCATCGGCGAGGAGCGTTGGGTCCCCTGGGTCAGGGAGGCGGACGTCCTGCTGGTGGACGGCGGCGATGCGACGTACCTGTGCCACTGGATGCGGCAGTCCGGACTCGCGGACCTCCTACCGTCACTTCCCGAGACGGTCTGGGTGGGAGTGAGCGCCGGGAGCATGGTGATGACTCCCCGGATCGGTGCCGACTTCGTCGAGTGGCCGTCCGCGCCGGACGACAGGACCCTAGGGGTCGTCGAGTTCTCGATCTTCCCCCACCTGGACGTCTTCCCGGGCAACACCATGGCCGAGGCCGAGCCGTGGGCCGCCGAAATCGCGGGTCCGGCGTACGCCATCGACGACCAGACGGCCATCAAGGTGGCCGACGGCACGGTCGAGGTCGTCAGCGAGGGGCACTGGAAGCTGCTCGGATAGCCGCGGTCAACCACCGCTCAGCGTTGCCACGCGCCCGCTCCTGCCGTGACCAGCGCAGTCCGGCACTGCGTCGTACCGCCGCGAGCGGGCCGCATCACCGGACGTCTCGGAAGATTCCTCCTCGGACTAAGCGAGTGTCTCAGGCGTCTTTGAGCAGCCGGCCCCATGCCGTGCGCACCAGGAGGTCCTTGGCCGCGCCGGCCCGGCCGGACGACGCGAGCGCCGCGCGGGCGGCGTTCCAGCCGCAGGCGCCGTGGACCCCGCCGCCGGGGTGCGCCGAGGCGCCGGCGAGGTAGAGGCCCGGCAGCGGCGTCTCGGGCCGGCCGAGCCCCGGGGTCGGCCGCATGAACAGCTGCTGGTGCAGTCCCGAGGTGCCCGCGTTGATCGCGCCCTCGACCAGGTTGGCGTCGGCGGCGTGCAGGTCGCCGGGGGCCTGCACGTGCCGGGCCACCGCGGTGGCCGCGAACCCGGGGGCCACCCGCTCGACGGCGTCCTCCACCCGCTGGACGTGCGCGTCGACCTCCTCCCGGGTCCAGTCCACGCCGTGCGGCACGTGGGTGTAGGCCCAGGCCGACTCGGTGCCGGCGGGGGAGCGGGTCGCGTCGGCGGTGGTCATCTGCCCGAACAGCACGAACGGCCGCTCCGGCACCCGGCCCACCGACAGGTCGGCCCCGACGTCGACGAGCCCGTCGGAGTCCGCGCCGAGGTGCACGGTGCCCGCACCGCGGGCTCCCTCGGCCCGCCAGGGCAGCGGCCGGTCCAGAGCCCAGTTGACCTTGAGGGTGGGGTTGTCCCACTGGAACGTGTCGAGGCCCCGCACGAACCGGGCCGGCAGGTGCTGCGCGCCGACCAGGTCCCGGTAGAGCGAGGGCGCAGCCACGTCGGCGAGCACCGCCTTGCGGGCACGGACGGTCGTCCCGTCCTCCAGCTGCACCCCGACGGCCCGGCCGCCGGACACGACGATCGACGTGACCCGGGCGCCGGTGCGCACCTCCCCGCCGCCGGCGACGACCCGCCGCTGCAGCGAGGACGCGAGCTGCTGCGCGCCGCCGCGGGGGACCGGGAACCCCACGTCCTGGCCGAGCATCGCCAGCAGCCAGCCGAACACGCCGCTGCCGGCCGCGTCCGGCGGCACGTCGCTGTGCATCGCGTTGCCCTCCAGCAGCAGGGCGGCGCCCGCACCGCGGAAGCGCTCGCGGGCCAGCCGTCGTACCGGCGTCACCGACAGCCGGGCCAGGTCCACGGTCCCGGCCGTGCCCAGGCGGCGCAGCAGCCGCACGGTCGAGGTGATCGGGGGGAAGGGGGTGAACAGCGCGTCCAGCAGGGGGTCACGGATCCGCCGCCACTGCTCGAACATCTCCATCCAGGCCTCGCCGTCACCCGGTGCGAACGCGTCGACGCTCTCGGCGGTGCGGGCCACCTGCGGTGGACAGGACGGCGGCGCGGCCGTCGTCGAGCGCGTGGGCGAGGACGTCACGGGACTGCTCCCAGAACAGGCCGTGGGCGCCGAGGTCGAGGGCGCGGATCACCGGTGAGGCCGCCGCCAGCGGGTAGAAGGCGCTGAACAGGTCGGTCACGAACCCCGGTGCCGTCACCTCGGCGCTGCGCACGGCGCCGCCGACCTCGGCGTTGGCCTCCAGCACGACGACGTCCCACCCGGCGTCGACGAGCGCGTTGGCGGCGACGAGCCCGTTGGGTCCGGCGCCGATCACCACGGCGTCCGCTGTCTGTCCGGCCATTGAGCACTCCTCGGGTTGGCGGCTGTCGACCTGTCCTTGCCCACAATGCGGGGTCCTCACCCACGGCGCGGCGGCGCCCCTTCCGCGATGCGGGCAGTCCGGACGGCCCTCAGGGGGACCGCGCACGATGGGGCGATGAGCCCCGCCCCGGATGCCGCCGCTGTCGAAGCCCCCACCGGCGACGACCCAGCCACCGCGGTCGACGCAACGGCCGCCCCCGGGACCGACGCGAGGCCCGACCCCGTGATCGACGCCGCCGCGGTCGACGCGGCCGCCGCGCGCCTGGAGGGGGTGGTGACGCGCACCCCGCTCGAGCGCAACGAGCGCCTGTCCGACCGCACCGGGGCCGAGGTCTGGCTCAAGCGCGAGGACCTGCAGGTGGTCCGCTCCTACAAGCTGCGCGGCGCCTACAACCTGATGGCCCAGCTCGACCCGGCCGCCCGGGCCGCCGGCGTGGTGTGCGCCAGCGCCGGCAACCACGGTCAGGGGCTGGCCTACGCCTGCCGGCTGCTGGACCTGCACGGCGTCGTCTTCCTCCCGCGGACCACGCCCCGGCAGAAGCGCGACCGGATCGCCCACCTCGGCGGCGGGGCGGTCGAGCTGGTCGTGGTGGGCGACACCTACGACGAGGCGGCCGCGGCGGCGTACGAGCACGCGGCGACGACCGGGGCGACCCTGGTGCCCGCCTTCGACGACCCCCGCACGATCGCCGGCCAGGGAACGGTCGTCGCCGAGGCCATCGCCCAGCTCGGCGGCCCGCCGGACGTCCTCGTGGTTCCGGTCGGCGGCGGCGGCCTGCTCGCCGGCTCGCTGGCGTGGCTGCGCGAGCGGCACCCGTCGGTGCGGGTGGTCGGGGTCGAGCCGGCCGGCGCGGCCTGCATGGCGGCGGCGGTCACCGCGGGCCGGCCGCTGGAGCTGGAGGACATCGACACCTTCGTCGACGGCGCGGCCGTCCGGTGCGCGGGCGCGCTGACCTACCCGGTGGTGCGGGACGGGCGGCCGGAGCTGGTCGCCGTCGACGAGGGACGGGTCTGCAGCGAGATGCTCGCGCTCTACCAGTCCGACGGGATCATCGCCGAGCCCGCCGGCGCCCTGGCGTCCTCCGCGCTGGGCGACGTCGTCGACGTCGAGCCGGGCCAGCGGGTCCTGTGCGTGCTGTCCGGCGGCAACAACGACGTCAGCCGCTACGCCGAGATCGTCGAGCGGGCGCTGGTGCACGAGGGCCGCAAGCACTACTTCCTCGTCGACTTCCCGCAGGAGCCGGGCGCGCTGCGCCGGTTCCTGGACGAGGTGCTCGGGCCCGACGACGACATCACGATGTTCGAGTACGTCAAGCGCAGCAACCGCGAGACCGGGCCCGCGCTGGTCGGCATCGAGCTCGGCGCCCCCGAGGACCTGGCCCCGCTGCTGGCGCGGATGGAGGCCGCGCCGCCGCGGATCGAGAAGGTCGCCAGCGACAGCCCGCTGTTCCGGTTCCTGCTGTAACGCCCCCTGGTTTCGCCGCAGGGCCCGACAGCAGGGACGATGGGGGTCCCATGACACTCTCCGACCTGCTGCCGCCCAAGCCCGAGCCCGACGCCATCTACGACGCCTTCGCCGGCTGGGTCGAGGGCCGCGGCATCGAGCTGTACCCGGCCCAGCAGGAGGCGCTGATCGAGATCGTCAGCGGCGCCAACGTGATCCTGTCCACGCCCACCGGGTCGGGCAAGAGCCTGGTCGCCACCGGCGCGCACTTCGCCGCGCTCGCCCGGGACGGCGTGACGTTCTACACCGCACCGATCAAGGCCCTGGTCTCGGAGAAGTTCTTCGCCCTCTGCGACATCTTCGGCGCCGAGGACGTGGGCATGCTCACCGGCGACGCGAGCGTCAACGCCGACGCGCCGATCATCTGCTGCACGGCCGAGGTGCTGGCCAACCTCGCGCTGCGCCAGGGCCGGAACGCCGACGTCGCCCAGGTGGTGATGGACGAGTTCCACTTCTACTCCGAGCCGGACCGGGGCTGGGCCTGGCAGGTGCCGCTGCTCGAGCTGCCCCAGGCGCAGTTCGTGCTGATGTCGGCCACGCTGGGCGACGTCGAGCGGTTCCAGACCGACCTCACCCGTCGTACCGGCCGGCCGACCGCCGTCGTCACCTCCGCCGACCGGCCGGTGCCGCTGTCCTACAGCTACGTGCTCACCCCGCTGCAGGAGACCCTCGAGGAGCTGCTCACCACCCACCAGGCCCCGGTCTACGTCGTCCACTTCACCCAGGCCGCGGCGCTCGAGCGGGCCCAGTCGCTGCTGAGCATCCCGGTGGCCAGCCGCGAGGAGCGCGACCGGATCGCGGAGATGATCGGCGGCTTCCGGTTCGCCACCGGCTTCGGCAAGCAGCTCTCGCGCCTGGTCCGCCACGGCATCGGCGTGCACCACGCCGGGATGCTGCCGAAGTACCGGCGGCTGGTCGAGCAGCTGGCCCAGGCCGGGCTGCTGAAGGTCATCTGCGGCACCGACACCCTCGGCGTCGGGATCAACGTGCCGATCCGCACGGTGGTGTTCACCGGCCTGTCCAAGTACGACGGCAGCCGCCAGCGGATCCTCAAGGCGCGCGAGTTCCACCAGATCGCCGGGCGGGCCGGCCGGGCCGGCTACGACACCTCGGGCACCGTCGTGGTGCAGGCGCCCGAGCACGTCATCGAGAACGAGAAGGCGCTCGCCAAGGCCGGTGACGACCCCAAGAAGCGGCGCAAGGTCCAGCGCAAGAAGCCGCCGGAGGGCGCGGTCACCTGGAGCGACCAGACCTTCGACAAGCTCGTGGCCGCCGAGCCCGAGGCGATGGTCTCCCGGATGCGGGTCAGCCACTCCACCCTGCTCAACGTCATCACCCGCCCCGGCGACCCGTTCGCCGCGATGCGCTCGCTGCTGCGCGACAACCACGAGCAGCCCGGCGCCCAGCACCGCCTGGTGCGCCAGGCGATCAACATGTACCGCGGCCTGCTGGCGGCCGGGGTGGTCGAGCGGCTGGACCCGCCGGACGAGACCGGCCGCACGGTGCGCCTGACGGTGGACCTGCAGAGCAACTTCGCGCTCAACCAGCCGCTGTCGCCGTTCGCGCTGGCGGCCTTCGACGTGCTCGACCCGGAGTCCCCGAGCTACGCCCTGGACGTCGTGTCGGTCCTCGAGGCGACGCTGGACGACCCGCGCCAGGTGCTCTACGCCCAGCAGTTCAAGGCCCGCGGCGAGGCCGTGGCCGAGATGAAGGCCGAGGGCATCGAGTACGACGAGCGGATGGAGCTGCTGGAGGACGTCAGCTGGCCCAAGCCGCTGCAGGAGCTGCTCGAGGCCACCTTCGAGATGTACCGGCAGAGCCACCCCTGGGTCGACGCGGACGCGCTGTCACCCAAGTCCGTGGTCCGCGACATGTACGAGCGGGCGATGACGTTCGGCGAGGTGGTCGCGTTCTACGGCCTGGCCCGCTCCGAGGGCCTGGTGCTGCGCTACCTCAGCGACGCGTACAAGGCGCTGCGGCAGACCGTCCCCGACAGCGCCAAGACCGAGGAGCTGGCCGACCTCATCGAGTGGCTCGGCGAGGTCGTGCGGCAGACCGACTCCAGCCTGCTCGACGAGTGGGAGCAGCTGACCGACCCGGACGCCGTCGACGGCGCGCCGGTCCGGCCGGGCGACCACCAGAGCCAGCCGCGCCCGATCACCGGCAACGCCAGGGCCTTCCGCGTGCTCGTGCGCAACGCGATGTTCCGGCGGGTCGAGCTGGCCGCCCGGCGGCGCTGGATCGACCTGGCCGAGCTGGACGCCGAGGCGGGCGGCCTGGACCAGGACGCCTGGCAGGACGCGATCGAGGAGTACTTCGACGAGCACGACCACCTGGGCACCGGCCCGGACGCCCGCGGCCCGCAGATGCTGCAGATCGAGGAGCAGGCCGGCCAGTGGCTCGTCCGCCAGGTCGTCGACGACCCCGCCGGCGACCACGACTGGGGGATCACCGCGGTGGTCGACCTCGCCGCGTCGGACGAGGCGGGCGAGGCGGTCGTGCGGACCACCGGCTTCGAGCCGCTGTGACGCTCAGGCGGCGCTGGCGGTGACCAGCTCGAGCAGCGCGAGCGCGTAGGCCTCCTCGGGGTCCTCGTGCTCGTGCGTCGACCGGGTGCCGGCGACCGCGATGGTGACGCGCCACCGCCCGTCGGCCCGCTCGAGGGAGAGGAACGTCCCGCCGAGCAGCGCCCGCAGCTGGCCCTCGCGCGGCAGCCACAGGGCGTCGGTGTCGTCCACCGAGTCCAGCGCCCACTCGGTCGTGCCGTTGAACCCCAGCCGGGTGCCCTCCGGGCGCCGGTGCACGTCCACCGTCATGTCGCTGAGCACGAAGACCTCGTCGTCCATGTCGCGGTCGGCGACGATGAAGCGGTCGCCACGGTCCGGGGTCCAGGTGAGGCCGGCGTCGCGGAGCCGGCGGGCGGTGGGGACGGAGATCATCGCCCCAGTATGCGCAGGGACCCCGGCCTCGGGGGCTGGGACGGAGGCGGCGGGGCTGAGACGGCTGCACCGGCGCGCCACACCGTTTGGGAGCATGGCCGGCAGGACACACAGATGACACAACAGCAGATTCTTCGGAGGCCTTGGCAATGACCGTGACCGGCACCTACCGGCTGCAGCTGCACGAAGGCTTCGGGTTCGCCGACGCCCAGGCGCAGCTGCCCTACCTCGCCTCCCTGGGCGTGTCCCACCTCTACCTCTCGCCGGTCCTGCAGGCCGTCCCCGGCTCCATGCACGGGTACGACGTGCTGGACCACACCCGGGTCTCCCAGGACCTCGGCGGCGAGGAGGGGCTGCGTGCCCTCGCCGCAGCCGCCCGCGAGCTCGACCTGGGCCTCGTCGTCGACGTCGTGCCCAACCACATGGCGCTGGTGGCGCCCGAGTCGGCCAACGCCCCGCTGTGGGCGGTGCTGCGGGAAGGGCCGTGACGCCCCCACCGCGCACTGGTTCGACATCGACTGGAAGTCCGGCGGTGGCCGGCTCGGGCTCCCGGTCCTCGGCAGCACGCTCGCCGAGACGCTGGAGGCCGGCGACCTGGTGCTCGACGAGCTCGACGGCCAGCCGGTGATCCGCTACTTCGAGCACGTCTACCCGGTGGCGCTGGGCACCGAGGGCGACGACATCGCCGAGGTGCTGGCCCGCCAGCACTACCAGCTGGCCAGCTGGCGCGAGTCCGACGCGATGCTCAACTACCGCCGCTTCTTCGAGGTCGACCAGCTGATCGCGGTGCGGGTCGAGCTGCCCGACGTCTTCGAGGCCACCCACCGGGTGCTGCTGGCGCTCAACCACGACGGCGTCATCGACGGCTTCCGGATCGACCACCCGGACGGGCTGGCCGACCCCGAGGGCTACCTCACCCAGCTGCGCGAGGCCACCCGCCCCGGCACGCTCATCTGGGTCGAGAAGATCCTCGAGGGCTCCGAGCGGCTGCCCACCTCCTGGGCCTGCGACGGCACCACCGGGTACGACGCGATGCAGGCGATCCAGACCGCGCTGGTCGACCCGGCCACCGCCCCGGCCCTCGACCGGGCCTGGGCCGAGGCGGGCGGCCAGCCCGACGTGGAGCGGTCGGTCGACGCGTCCAAGCGCCAGGTCATCGACCAGTCGCTCGGCCCGGAGGTCGAGCGACTGACCCGCCGGGCCCGCGAGGCCCTGCCCGAGCAGGACCCCGAGCGGCTGCGCGAGGCGATCGTCGAGCTGCTCGTCGCCGGTGAGGTCTACCGCGCCTACGTCCACCCCGACGAGCGGCTGTCCCCGCTGGCGCGCAAGCGGATCGAGGACGCGTTCGTCGGTGCGGTGGCCGCCCGGCTCGACCTCGAGCCCGAGCTCGAGCTCCTGATGCACCTGGCGCAGGTCGAGGGCGACGACCCGGCGGCCGTGGACTTCGCGATCCGGCTGCAGCAGACCTGGGGACCGGTGATGGCCAAGGGGATCGAGGACACCACCTTCTACCGCTGGCACCGCCTGGTCGCGCTGAACGAGGTCGGCGGGGACCCCGCCGTGCTCGACCACGCGAGCCCGGCCGCCCTGCACGAGTGGGCCGCCGCCGAGCAGCGGGACTGGCCGCTGCGGGATGACCACGCTGTCCACCCACGACACCAAGCGCAGTGAGGACGTGCGGGCGCGGCTGCTGGCCGTCGCCGGCGACGCCGGGAGCTGGGAGCGGTGCTCGCGCGTCTTCCGCGAGGCGGCCGCCGCCGCGGACGTCGACCGGCCGACCGCGCACCTGCTGTGGCAGACGCTGGTCGGGGTCGGCTTCATCGCCCCCGAGCGGCTGCACGACTACCTCGTCAAGGCGGTCCGCGAGGCCAAGCAGCGCACGGCCTGGATCGACGGGGACGAGGCCTACGAGGCGCGGGTGCTGGCCCTGGCCGACCGGGCCCTGGCCCCCGGCGACCTGCACGACGCGGTCGCCGACGCGGTCGCGGCCAACGCCGAGGGCATCCGCGCGACGGTCCTGGCCGCCAAGCTGCTGCAGCTGTGCCTGCCGGGGGTCCCGGACACCTACCAGGGCTGCGAGGTCGTCGACCTCTCGCTGGTCGACCCCGACAACCGCCGCGCCGTGGACTACGCCGCGCGGGTGGCCCGGCTGGCCCGGCTGGACGAGGGCGCCGGTCCGGCCGACCTCGACGACGAGAAGCTGCTGACCACCTCGCGGGCGCTGCGGCTGCGCCGCCGGGCTCCGGAGGTGTTCGGCGAGGGGGCGTCGTACGACCCGCTGCCGGCGACCTCCGAGCACGCGCTCGGCTTCCTGCGGTCCGCCCCGGTCGGGCGCGTCGCGAGCGCGCTCGGCCTGGCCCGGCAGGCCCACGTGGCCGCGCTGGTGACCCGCGCCCCGCACCGGCTGGCGGCCGGCGGCGGCTGGGGTGACGCCACGGTGACGCTGCCCGAGGGGGAGTGGCGCGACGAGCTCACCGGTCGGGTCCTCACCGGCGGCACCGTCGCGGTGGCCGACGTGCTGGCCGACCTGCCGGTGGCCCTGCTGGTGTCCCGATGACGACGAAGGAGAGTGCGATGCGCGAGTTCGAGGTCTGGGCGCCGAGTGCCGCCGAGCGGGTCGAGCTGCTGCTGGGGCAGGAGCGGGTCGCGCTGACCCGCGGTGACGGCGGCTGGTGGCGCGCCGCCGCCGCGGCCGACGAGGGTGCGCCGTACTGGTTCAGCATCGACGGCGGCGACCCCCGCCCCGACCCGCGCTCGCGGCGGCTGCCCGAGGGTCCGCACGGGCCGTCGGCCGTGTTCGACCCGACCGGGTTCGCCTGGTCCGACGCCGGCTGGACCGGCGTGGAGCTCTCCGACAGCGTCATCTACGAGCTGCACGTCGGCACGTTCACCGCCGAGGGGACGCTCGACGCGGCGACCGCCCGGCTGGACCACCTGGTCGACCTCGGGGTCACCCTCGTCGAGCTGCTCCCGCTGGCGTCCTTCCCGGGCGTCAACGGCTGGGGCTACGACGGGGTCGCGCCCTGGTCGGTGCACGAGCCGTACGGCGGCCCGGAGGCGCTGCAGCGGTTCGTCGACGCGTGCCACGCCCGCGGTCTCGGCGTCTGCCTCGACGTCGTCTACAACCACCTCGGCCCGGACGGCAACTACCTCGGCGAGTTCGGTCCGTACTTCACCGACCGCTACGAGACCCCGTGGGGCTGGGCGCTGAACCTCGACGGACCGCTCAGCGACCCGGTGCACGCCTACGTCGTGGACAACGCGCTGATGTGGCTGCGCGACTTCCACGTCGACGCGCTGCGCCTGGACGCCGTGCACGAGCTGTACGACGACCGGGCGCTGCCGGTGCTGGAGGACCTGTCGACGCGGGTGGACGCCCTCGCCGCGGAGGTCGGCCGGCCGCTGACGCTGATCGCCGAGTCCGACCGCAACGACCCGGCGACGGTGGCGCCCCGGGGCCCGGGCGGGGCGGGCGGCACCGGGCTGCACGCCCAGTGGGCCGACGACATCCACCACGGCCTGCACGCCGCCCTGACCGGCGAGTCGCAGGGCTACTACGCCGACTTCGCCACGCCCGGCGCGCTGGCCAAGGTGCTCACCACGCCGTTCTTCCACGACGGCACCTGGTCCTCGTTCCGTCAGCGCACCCACGGCCGCCCGGTCGACACCGAGCACACGCCCGGGTGGCGGTTCGTCGCGTCGCTGCAGACGCACGACCAGGTCGGCAACCGGATGACGGGGGAGCGGCTCTCGCACCTGCTGCCGACCGGCGTGCTGGCCTGCGGGGCGGCGCTGCTGCTGACCTCGGCCTACACCCCGATGCTGTTCATGGGCGAGGAGTGGGGCGCCTCGACGCCGTGGCAGTACTTCACCGACCACACCGACCCCGAGCTGGCCCGCGCCGTGCAGGAGGGACGCAAGAACGAGTTCGCCTCGCACGGCTGGGACCGCGACGACGTGCCCGACCCGCAGGCGGACGAGACGGTCGAGCACTCGCGGCTGGACTGGAGCGAGCCGGCGCAGGGCACCCACGCGCGCCTGCTCGGCTGGTACCGCTCGCTGATCGCGCTGCGGCACCTCGCGCCGGAGCTCCACGACGGCCGGCTCGACGCGGTCGGGGTCGACCACGACCTCGAGACGGGCGTGCTGGTGATGACCCGCGGGTCCTACCGCACCGTCGTGAACCTCGGCGAGCAGGAGCGCGCGGTGCCCGTCGGCGCCGGCGCCGCGGCGCCGTCGGTGGTGCTGGCGTGGGAGCCGGAGGGCACCCGCCTGGCCGACGGCGTGCTGACGCTGCCGGCCCGGTCCGCGGCCGTGCTCGGCCCGGTCACCGCCGGCTGACCCGCGCCGCGATCCCGACGACGAAGCGGCCCGGCCCGGACGAGATCGTCCGGGCCGGGCCGCTTCTGCGTCGTACGGCGACTGCGCCTCAGGTCGCGGCGTACCGGCCGTCGGCGGTGTGCACGACCAGTCCGTCGGCGACGGCGTGGCCGAGCGCCGCTCGAACCGGCCGGGCTCCCAGAAGCGCGCCGCCAGGCGCTCCTCCAGCGCGGCGGCGTCGGTCGGGCCCTCGGTGCGCAGGGCCTTGGCGATCTGGGCGATCTCGTGCGCCACCTGGCGGTCGCGGGGGCCCTCGGTGGACGGCTTGGGTGGTGGCATCGGCATGACGGTCCCTCCTCAGGCGTTCGCGGGCTGGGGTCGGGCGCCGCCGGGGCCGGAGTCCGTGTCGGCGTCCTCGGCGGTCAGCGGCTTGGCGATGTTCTCCAGGCTCTGGCCCTCGGCCTTGACCCCGAGGAAGACCTCGGCGAGGCCGCCGATGATCATCAGCGCGGCGCCGATGTAGTAGCCGCTGGCGATCTGCGTGATGTCCTTGCTGGCCGAGGCGTTGTCGATCAGCGACCCGAACAGCAGCGGCCCGGAGATGCCGCCGGCCGCCGTGCCGATCGCGTAGAAGAACGCGATGCACAGGGCCCGGGTCTCCATCGGGAAGACCTCGCTGGCGGTGAGGTAGGCCGCGCTCGCACCGGCCGAGGCGAAGAAGAAGACCACGGCACCGGCGATCGTCAGGGTCACCGCCGTCACCGAGCCGAGCGCGAGTCCCGTGGCGCCCAGCAGGATCCCGCTGAGGATGTAGGTGCCGGCGATCATCCTGACCCGGCCGATGGTGTCGAACAGCGGGCCGAGGGTGAGCGCGCCGACGAAGTTGCTCACGGCGAAGGCCGCGAGGAACCAGCCGGTCTGCTTGACGCCGAGGAAGGTCGACAGCGTGTCGCCGTAGGTGAAGAAGAACGCGTTGTAGAGGAACGCCTGCCCGACGAACAGCAGGAAGCACAGCACGGTGCGCCGGGGGTAGAGCGTGAAGACGGTGCGCGCGATCATCGCGACGCTGATGCTCTTGCGCTGGCGGATGGTGATGCTCTCGGACACCGGGGGCAGGTCGTGACCGGTCTCCTCGCGGATGGTGTCCTCGATCTGGCGGACGATCTGCTCGCCCTCCTCCTCCCGGCCGTGGATGAACAGCCACCGCGGGCTCTCGGGCACGTGCCGGCGGACGACGAGGATCCCGAGGCCGAGGATGGCGCCCAGCCCGAAGGCGAGCCGCCAGCCGAGCTGCGCCGGGACGAGGTCGGGGTTGAGCAGGGCCACGGTGAGCATCGAGCCGGCGGCCGCGCCGAGCCAGAACGAGCCGTTGATCGCCAGGTCCACCCGGCCGCGGTACCTGGCGGGGATCAGCTCGTCGATCGCGGAGTTGATGGCGGCGTACTCGCCGCCGACGCCGGCGCCGGTGAGGAAGCGGCAGGCGAAGTACCACATCGGGTTCATCGAGAGGGCGGTCAGGACCGTGCCCACGAGGTAGACCCCGAGGGTGACGAGGAACAGCTTCTTGCGTCCGAACCGGTCGGTCAGCTGCCCGAAGAACAGCGACCCGACGCAGGCCCCGGCGACGTAGATCGCCCCGGCCATGCCGATGTCGGCGCTGGTCATGCCCAAGCCCGTGCCGCTCGGCTTGAGGGCGTCGGACATCGACCCGACGATGGTCACCTCGAGCCCGTCCAGGATCCAGACGGTGCCGAGCCCGACGACGACCAGCCAGTGCCAGCCGGCCCAGGGCAGCCGGTCCAGCCGGGCCGGGATGTCGGTGGTGATCCGTGAGGTCTCCACCGATGACGATGACGCCATGTCCTGCTCCCCTCCGGACGGCCTCGTCGGGCCGTCGGGTCCGGACCGGCATCGTTGCCGGTCCGCCGCACGGCGTACCCGCCCGGCCCCGTGCCAAACTCGGGGCATGGCAGATGCGCATGGGGAGCGGCCCACACCACGACGCCCGGCCTTCTTCAGCCCGGTGTCGATGGACTCCCGGGCCGGCGCCGCGTCACTCGACCCGGCCCAGGTGACCGAGGTCGCGCACGAGACCGCCGCGGTGATCGTGCGCACCGGCCGGGCCGCGCGCGAGCCCGAGCTGACCCGCCGGCTGGTGGCCCTCGTCGACGACCTGGGGCTGTCCACGCTGGCCGAGCTCTGGGCCGACCGGCCGGCGCGCAGCCTGCCCGGCGCGCTCTGGCGGCTCTACGCCCTGCGGGAGTGGGTCCGCCGTGACCCCGTCGGCGCCAGCGCCGACTACGTGGCCGGGATCCGGTTCGCCGACGTGCCGCACGTCGTCGCCGGGGTGGCCGAGCCCCCGGGGCCGGCCGAGCTGCAGGAGCTCACCGACGCCATCCTCACCGGCGTCTTCGACGGCGACCTGGCGATCGCGCTCGAGCGGGCGGCCGCGTTCTGCCGGGTGGTCGCCTCGGGGCGCGCGCACCGGGCGGACGAGTCCGACGCCCGCAGCGAGCACGACCCGCTCGGCGGCGCGGCCCAGACCCGTCGCGCGGCGTCGATGCTGACGACCGGCGACGACCTCGAGGCCTGCGCCCGGCTCTGGCGCCAGGACGACCTGCTCTGACCCGGGCGGGTGCGGTCCGGCCCCGTCTTGTGGGGAAACTGCGCGCCTGCGGGGGCGGGGGGTTACAGTTCTTGTGCGTCGGGCCGCGGTAGCCCCGGGTCCCAAATCACGCCGCTACGAGCGGCCACGTGCCGTGAGGCGCTCCCGGCCCGACGCACAGACGTTCCCTCCGGCGGTGCTCCGTGAGTGTTCTCACCTCGGTGCCCGGTCCGACTCCGCCCCGGCCGCCCCACCCCGGACCGCGTGCGGGGTGATCGCACCCTCGCAGCCGGCCTCCAGGTGCCGTACGGCGTCCTGCGCGGCCAGCGCCCGGGCCCGCCGCCCCGGACCGCTCCACCCGCACCCGTGACACGTGCCGAAGGTGAAGGAGCCCCGCTCCCTCGTGCCGACCGACGGGCCGGCGTGCCCGTTGGCACTGGCCGGGTCGTCGGGTCCGCGGTCGCGGGGGGCTGCCGGGGACATGAGCACATGATGACCTGCCTCGCTGTGGGCGTGCAGCCGGACGATGATCCGGGGTTTGTCACCCCGTCCGTCCACCGGGGCCCTAGATTGGTCGTATGACCGCCCCGGATTCCTCTGGTGAGAACCTCACCGACGACGACCTCCAGTCGGAGATCGAGCTCGTCGGCGACCTGGTGGTCGCGGCGACCTCCAGCACCGGTCCGCTGACCCAGGAGGAGATCGACCGGCTGCTCGGTGTCCTCCCCGAGGCCGACGAGGACGGCGCCGCGCAGGGCTGAGCGATGCACCACCGGCAGAGCGGGGCCGTAGCCCGTCCCGGTGAAGCCCCCGGCGGCGCACGCGGTGAACGCCCGGTTGTGTTTCGGCGTCCAAGTGCCTCTAACATCCCTTACGGCCACCTTCTCGATGACCGGAGTCTCCCCGTGGGTTTTCGCCTCACTCCTCAGGACACCAGCTTCTACGACCTGTTCGCGACCTCAGCGAGCCACCTCATCGACGGGTCGCAGCAGCTGACCAAGCTCCTTGGGGTGCCGCAGTCCGACCGTGAGCCGATCGCCGCGGCCATGCGCGACATCGAGCACGCCGCGGACGAGTCCACGCACGCGATCATGCGCAAGGTGAACTCCTCGTTCATCACCCCGTTCGACCGCGAGGACATCTACAGCCTCGCGTCGAACCTCGACGACTGCATGGACCTCATGGAGGCCGCGGTCGACCTGATCGTGCTGTACCGCATCGGCGAGCTGCCGGCCGGCATCACGGCGCAGGTCGAGGTGCTCACCCGGATGTCCGAGCTGACCGCCGAGGCCATGCCGCGGCTGCGCTCGATGAGCGACCTGTCCGAGTACTGGATCGAGATCAACCGCCTGGAGAACCAGGCCGACCAGGTCTACCGGCGGCTGCTGGCCGAGCTGTTCAACGGCGGCAGCGACGCGATCACGGTGCTCAAGCTCAAGGAGGTCATCGACGAGCTCGAGGCCGCGGCCGACGCGTTCGAGAAGGTCGCGAACACGGTCGAGAGCATCGCCGTCAAGGAGTCCTGACTCTCGTGGACATGGCTCCCCACAGCGATCGTCATCGCCCTGGCGATGGGGTTCAACTACACCAACGGCTTCCATGACGCGGCGAACGCCATCGCCACGTCGGTGTCGACCCGGGCCCTGACCCCGCGCATCGCCCTCGGCATGGCCGCGGTCGCGAACCTGTTCGGTGCGTTCTTCGGCACCAAGGTCGCCGCGACCATCGGCAAGGGCATCATCGACGCGCCGTCCGGCACCGAGGGCCTGTTCCTGGTCGGCGCCGCGCTGGTGGGCGCCATCGGCTGGAACATGCTGACCTGGTGGTACGGCCTGCCGTCCTCCTCCTCCCAGGCCCTCATCGGCGGTCTCGCCGGTGCGGCGCTCGCCGCCGGGGCGACCGTCAAGTGGGGCGGCATCCTGGACAAGATCGTCATCCCGATGGTGATCTCGCCGATCGCCGGCATCATCATCGGCTACCTCGTCATGGCCCTGCTGCTGTGGTCCTTCCGCCACGCCACGCCGGGCAAGGTCTCCCGCGGCTTCCGCTACGCCCAGAGCGGCTCGGCGGCGGCGATGGCCTTCGGCCACGGTCTGCAGGACGCCGCCAAGACCGCCGGTGTCGTGGTCCTCGCGCTCACCGTCGGCGGCTACCACTCCGGCGACAGCATCCCGATCTGGGTGCTGGTCCTGTCCGCCATCGTGATCAGCCTCGGCACCTACGCCGGTGGCTGGCGGATCATGCGCACCCTCGGGCGCAAGATCATCCACCTCGACCCGCCGCAGGGCTTCGCCGCCGAGTCCACGGCCGCGTCCATCCTGTACATCGCGGGCCTCAGCTTCGGTGCGCCGATCTCCACGACGCACACCATCACCTCCTCGATCATGGGCGTCGGAGCCACCAAGCGCCTGACCGCGGTGCGCTGGGGCGTGGCCAAGAGCATCGTCGGCGCGTGGATCTTCACCTTCCCCGGCGCCGGTCTCGCCGCCGCCCTCGCCTACGTGGTCACCCTCCCCTTCCACTAGCAGCCCCCGGCGCTCCCGCCGCTCAGCCCGCCCGATCCGCCCAGCACCGTTCGGACTCGGCGTCGGGCGGCGATCCCGCGCCATCGGCCGAGTGGGCTCGGGTCGGCGACCATGTGCTCGAGTCGGCGGCGCGGCGCTCGCCGGTCAGCCGGCCCGGCACGAAGTGCTGGCGCCCGACGGCTGGCGGGCACCAGCCGGCCACGGAAGCGGCCAGGTCACCGCGCTCCCAGGCCGCCTCGACCCGCTGCGAGGCCGGCGCGGCGCGACGTACGTCCGGAGCCCCACCGGACGACCTCCAGCCCGGTGCCGCGCAGCCGGTCCTCGCGGATCTTCTCGGCCAGGACCAGCCGGGCCGCCGCCGCGCCGCTGGGCCCGTCGGGGTGCAGCTCGCCGAGGTACTTCCCGGCACCGTCGGCCTCGGCAACGGTGCCGCGCGTCACGCCAGATCCCGTCGACCCGCCCGACGAAGCGGCCGCGGAGCGTCGTACACGGACACCTGGCACTCCGGCAGCGGGACGCCGAGCTGCCACAGCCGGCGTGAACGAGAACGACTCCAGCCACGTCTCCCGCAGCGGGTCGATCAGCGGGATGCCGTCGTCGGCGCCCGGATGCCGGGCCAGCGGCGCTGCTGGTGCCGCAGCCTGCGCAGCTCGGGGACCGTGGTCAGCCCGGCGCGCAGCGCGTCGGCGACGGCGACGGCAGGCCGTGCAGCCAGGTCGCTGCGGCGCACGTGCGATGGGTCGACGGCACGGCTCCGCGGTCGCGGTCGACGCGAGTCGCGGCCACGAGCCGCAGGTGCTGGCGCGCGAGGGCCGGCGCCGTCGGACCAGACCCGTGGCGCAGGTCAGCGTCTGCAGACCGAGCGGTGTCGAGCCGCAGCGAGCAGCCCGCGGCGACGCCCAGGCGAGGACGTCAGCGGTCAGGCCGGCCGAGGCTGCAGCGGCGGTCGCTGAGCGCTGGTGGCGAGCGGCGCTCGACGAGCGGCCACGAGGTCGAGCACGCGACGACGGTCTGCGGGCCCGCTCGGCTGGCGACGGCTGTGCCGCTGGCGCCTGTGCGAGGACGGGCCGCTCGAACGCGGGCCTGGTGGACAACGTCGTCAGCCCAGGACCACTTCGGCCTGTCAGTCGGCCGGCCCGCCTCGGGTCCTCAGATGCCGCTGCTGCTGGCGGCGAATCGCTGCGGTCTGACCGGCGTCGCGGGAGTCGGGCTCAGCCGAAGCGGCCGGAGATGTAGTCCTCGGTCGCCCGCTCGGTCGGGTTGCTGAAGATCTTGGGGGTGTCGTCCATCTCGATCAGCCGGCCGGGCTTGCCCGTCGCCGCGAGGTTGAAGAACGCCGTCCGGTCCGACACCCGGGCCGCCTGCTGCATGTTGTGGGTGACGATGACGATCGTGTACTGGCTCTTGAGCTCGGTGATGAGGTCCTCGATCGCCAGCGTCGAGATCGGGTCGAGCGCCGAGCACGGCTCGTCCATCAGCAGCACCTGGGGCGAGACGGCGATGGCGCGGGCGATGCACAGCCGCTGCTGCTGCCCACCGGACAGGCCGGCGCCGGGCTTGTTCAGCCGGTCCTTGACCTCGTTCCACAGGTTCGCCCGGCGCAGCGACTGCTCGACCGTCTCGGCGATGAGCTTCTTGTTCTTCACGCCGTTGAGCCGCAGGCCGGCCGCCACGTTGTCGCAGACCGACATCGTCGGGAACGGGTTGGGCCGCTGGAACACCATGCCGACGGTGCGGCGCACGGCGACCGGGTCGACGCCGGGGGCGTAGAGGTCCTCGTCGTCCAGGCGCACCGACCCCTCGACGCGGCCGCCCGGGATCACCTCGTGCATCCGGTTCAGCGTCCGCAGGAAGGTCGACTTGCCGCAGCCGGAGGGCCCGATGAACGCCGTCACCGAGCGCGGCTCGACGGTCATCGTGACGTCCTCGACGGCCTTGAACGACCCGTAGTAGACGTTCAGGTCCTTGACGTCGATGCGCTTGGCCATGGGTTTCTTCGTCTCTCTGTGAAAACTGGGGGTCAGCCGCGGACCTTGCCGGTGCGCGCCACGAGGCGGCCGGCCAGGTTCAGCACGAGGATGAGCAGGATCAGGGTCAGCGAGGCGGCCCACATGCGGTCGACCGCCGGCTGCAGGGCCTCGCGTGCCGGTCGATGTTGATCATGGTCGGCAGCGTCGGCCATGCAGCCGCCGAACAGGTCGGTGGTGATGTTCTTGGTGTACGGGCCGAGGATCAGCAGCGGGGCGGTCTCGCCCATGATCCGGGCCAGCCCGAGCAGCACGCCGGTGACGATGCCGGAGAACGCGGTCGGCAGCACCACCTTGACGATCGTCTTCCACTTGGGCACGCCGAGGGCGTACGACGCCTCGCGCAGCTCGTTGGGCACGAGCTTCAGCATCTCCTCGGTGGAGCGGACGACCACGGGGATCATCAGCAGCACCAGCGCGAGGGAGACGGCGAAGCCGACCCGCTGGAAGCCGAACGTCGTGACCCACACGGCGTAGATGAACAGCGCCGCGACGATCGAGGGGATGCCGGTGAGGATGTCGACCATGAAGCTGACCGCCCGGGCGAGCCTGCCGCGGCCGTACTCGACCAGGTAGATCGCGGTGAGGATGCCGATCGGCACGGCGATGACCGCGGTGGCGAGCGGCCTGCGATGAGCGTGCCCAGGATGGCGTGGAACGCGCCGCCGCCGACGTGACGCGCGGTGATGCCGCGCTGGGAGTTGGTCCACCAGTGCGACGTCGAGCAGCAGCTGCGCACGCCCTTGATCACGACGCGTGCCACAGGATCCAGACCAGCGGGACCATGGCGAGGAGGAACGCGGCCCACATGACGATGCGGGCGATCTGGTTGCGGATCGCCCGGCCGCGCGAGCGGCCCTGGAAGTCCGGCAGGTCGCGTGCGACGCCGCGGCGCGGCGTCGAGCGTGGTCTCGATGGTCGCTCATTCGGTGAACGCCTTCCTGCGCTCGATGACGATGCGCGCGATCGCGTTGACGACGAAGGTGAGGACGAACAGCACCAGGCCGGCGGCGATGAACGCGCCGGTCTTCTGCGGGCTGTCGAACTCCGCCGGCGTTGTTGGCGATCTTGGAGGCGAACGTCTCGCCGCCGTTGAAGAGCGACCACGACCACGGCGTGCCGTTGGCCAGCGTGGACAGGATGATCGCGACGGCGATGGTCTCGCCGAGCGCGCGGCCGAGGCCGAGCATCGAGGCGCTGATCACGCCGGGGCGGCCGAACGGCAGGACCGCGGTGCGGATCATCTCCCAGCGGGTGGCGCCGAGGGCCAGCGCGGCCTCCTTGTGCGTGGTCGGGCGTCTGGGCGAACACCTCGCGGGAGAGGGCCGTGACGATCGGCAGGATCATGATCGAGAGCACGATCCCGACGACGAAGATCGTGCCCGGAGCTGTCGACGTCGCCGGTGTCGTTGCGAAGAACGGGATCCAGCCGAGGACCGCGCTGAGCGCCGACTGGACGCCGGTGATGTGCGGGCCGAAGACGAAGGCGCCCCAGAGGCCGTAGACGATCGAGGGCACGGCCGCGAGCAGGTCGACCAGGGACGCCGCGGGCCGGCTCAGCCAGCGGGGGGCGTACTGGGTGACGAACAGCGCGACGCCGACGCCGAGCGGCACGGCGATGAGCATCGCGATGACCGACGAGGCGACGGTCGTCCAGAGCAGGTTGGCGATGCCGAAGCGCGGGTGGTCGCCGGCGACGTTCCACTCGGTGGAGGTCAGGAAGTTGGCGTCGTCGCGCGCCAGCGACGGGACGGCCTGGGACAGCAGGAACGACCGCGATCAGGGTGACGAGCGCGATCACCAGCAGGCCGGCGCCTGTCGCCGCGCCGCCGAAGAGCCGGTCGCCGAGCCGTCCGGTGGAGGCGCGGTCGCCGCCGGAGCCGGGCGCTCGTGGCGCCGGAGCGCCGGTCACGGCGGTGTGCGTCGACGGCGGAGGCGCCGGTCACGCTGGACCATGTGCAGGAGGTGCAGCTCGATCCGGGGTCAGGAGAGGGCGTTGATGGCGGTCGGCGACCTTGGCCTGGCCACCTCGGCCGGCAGCGGGGCGTAGCCGATGGTCTCGAGGGCCTTCTGCTGCTCCGCGCGAGGAGAACTGCTTCAGGAAGGCCTTGAGCAGCGCCGACCTTGGCCGGGTCCTTGCCCTTGGAGCAGACGATCTCGTAGGTCACCAGGACGATCGGGTAGGCGCCCGGCCTCCTTGGTGGTGTAGTCCAGCTTGAGAGCTTGAGGTCGTTGCCGCTGCCCACCTGCGTGGCGGTGGCGACGGCCTTGCCGGCCGACTCGGCGGTGAGCTCGACCGGGCCGCCGCCGTTGTCGACCTGGGCGATGCCGAGGCTCGTTGTCCTTGGCGTAGGACCACTCGACGTAGGTGATGCCGCCCTCGGTCGTCTTGACCGCGCCGGCGACGCCGGCGGTCTTCTCCTTGCCCTCACCCTTGCCGGTCCACTTCTTGGCCGGGTCGGCGGTCCAGACGGCGGGCGCGGCGGCGTGCAGGTACTTGGTGAAGTTCTCGGTCGTGCCGGACTCGTCGCGAGCGGAAGAACACCTTGATCGCGGTGCCGCGGCAGCGTGACGCCGGGGTTGACCTTGGCGATCGCCGGGTCGTTCCAGCGTGGTGATCTGGCCCGTTGAAGATCTTGGCGATGACGTCCGGGGTGAGGATGAGCTTGTCGACGCCGTTCAGCGTTGTAGGCGACGGCGATCGGGCCGGTGACCATCGGCAGGTTCCAGGCCGGGGAGCCGCAGGCCTTGGCGGCGGCGGTCTGCTCGACGACGCCGTCCTTCTCTCCGTCTTCAGCGCGGAGTCGGAGCCGGCGAAGTCGACCTGGCCGGCGATGAACTGCTTGATGCCCGCGCCGGAGCCGGTGGGGTTGTAGTTGACGGTCGCGCCCTGCGCAGGCGTCCTGGAACGTGGAGATGACCTCCTCGATCGCGTTCTTCTGGGCCGTCGAGCCCTCGCCGTTCAGGGTGCCCTTGGCGCAGGCGGCCTTCGCGCTGCGAGCCCGAGCTGCTGGCGCCGGGTGCCGCGCTGTCGGAGCGTGTTGTTGTCGGAGCCGCAGGCCGACAGGGCCAGCGAGCCGACCAGGGCAGCACCCGAGAGGCAGGCGATGCGCCGGCTAGTCAGAGTCTTCACGGTTTGGACCTCTCCTACAGCACAGGGGAACGACGGGCTTCTGCGTCCGTCACGGCGACGCTAGGCAGCCCGGGTGACGTGGAACTCCGAAGCGGGTGAACGCCGGGTGAACGGCGCAGGACGAAACGAACGGCCCGCATCTGGCCCCGCGGCAAGGCGCAGGTGAACGCCGGTTCAGGAGCGGGTCAGCAACGCGTACGACGCCGCGCCGCCGGCAGGGACGACGTCCGTGCCGGGCTCAGGGAGGTGGCGCTCGACGTCGACGACCCGGGCCTGCTCGCCGCTGCCGACCAGGTGGGCCACCAGCACCTCGCCCTTGGCCATCCGCTCGTCGATCGCCTCCGTCAGCAGCTGGGTGACCTGGGGGTCGGCCTCCTTGGCCAGGCTGCGCAGCTGGTCCAGCAGGCCGGGCAGCACCGGGCCGTGGCTGCACAGGGCGGCCGGCCTGCGCGCGGCTGATGAGCCGGCCCAGCGACGCCCAGGCTGGGCGCAGGGTCGGCCTGGTGCCCCTCCTCGGACAGGCCGGGGCGCAGCCGCAGCCGGATGCCGCGCGCCTGCGGCGTACGGGGCGACCGTGTCGGCGCAGCGCACGGCATCGGAGGAGACGACCCGGCGCACGTCGTACGCGGCCAGCAGCGGGCCGATCTCGCAGGGCGCGCTGCCGGCCCGCGCGGTCGAGCGGGCGCAGCCGGTCGTCGCCGCCGGACCACGCGCCCCGGGCCGCGGCGTGGGCGTGCCGGACCAGGACCAGCGGCCAGGTGGCCAGCGTCCCCTCGTGGTCGGCCCGGACCAGGGCCCGCAGCTGGTCGCGGTCGCGGGCGTAGTCCAGGCGGGTGCTGGCGGTGGCCACGTCCAGCCACGCGACCTCGTCGATCTCGTGCTGCAGGACGCCGTCGCCGGCGATCACCTCGGCGGCCCAGTAGCGGACCTCCTTGGTCACGCGGGCGCCGGTGCGGTCCAGCAGCGTGTAGGTCGAGGTGGGCAGCGTGCGCCCGAGCCGCACGGTGTAGCCGGTCTCCTCCTGCACCTCCCGGGCGGCCGCGGCCGGCCACTGCTCGTCGGCGTCGAGCTTGCCCTTGGCCCAGGCCCAGTCGTCGTAGCGGGGGCGGTGCACCAGCGCCACCTGCAGCCGGCCCCGCTGGTGCCGCCACGGCAGGGCGCCCGCAGCGCCGGCAGGACGGGCGGGTTGCCCGGCGGCACCGCCCGGCGTGCCCGCGCCGGCCGCGCCGGCGGTCACCGCCGGCGGGCCTTCCACCGTCGCTTGCTGTGCATCTCGATGAGGGCGCTCTGCAGGTCCTCCAGCGGCAGCCCGTCCGAGCCGAGGTGGTGGCGGATCCAGCGGCCGTCCTCGGCGAGCTGCCAGCTGGCGATGTCGTCGCTCATGCCCCGGGCCATGAGGGACTGCAGCTCGGCGACGTGCGCGCGCTCGGTGATCCGCACCAGCGCCTCGACCCGGCGGTCGAGGTTGCGGTGCATCATGTCGGCGCTGCCGATGCAGGCCTGCGGCTCGCCGCCGCCGCCGAACAGGAAGACCCGCGAGTGCTCCAGGAAGCGGCCGAGGACCGAGCGCACCTCGGATCGTCTCGGACAGGCCCGGCACGCCGGGGCGCATCGCGCAGATGCCGCGGACCCAGACGTCGACCGGGACGCCGGCCTGCGAGGCGCGGTAGAGCGCGTCGATGAGCGCCTCGTCGACGATCGAGTTGACCTTGATGCGCGATGTAGCCGGCCGCCTCGGGCCGTCGGCCTGCTGGCGGGCCGATCTCGGCCTCGATCTGCTCGATCAGGCCGGAGCGCACGGTGCGGGGCGCCACGAGCAGGCGCTTGAACCGGCTGCGCGGCGCGAAGCCGGACAGCTGGTTGAACAGCCGGCTGAGGTCCTCGCCGACCTGCGGGTCGGAGGTGAGCAGGCCGAAGTCCTCGTACAGCCGGGCGGTCTTGGGGTTGTAGTTGCCGGTGCCGACGTGGCAGTAGCGGCGCAGCCCCTCGGCCTCCTGGCGGACGACGAGCGAGAGCTTGGCGTGGGTCTTGAGCCCGACGATGCCGTAGACGACGTGGACGCCGGACTGCTCGAGCTTGCGGGCCCAGCTGATGTTGGCCTGCTCGTCGAAGCGGGCCTTGATCTCGACGACGGCGAGCACCTGCTTGCCGGCCTCGGCGGCGTCGATGAGCGCGTCGACGATGGGGCTGTCACCGCTGGTGCGGTAGAGCGTCTGCTTGATGGCCAGCACCTTGGGGTCGGCCGCGGCCTGCTCGATGAAGGCCTGCACCGAGGTCGAGAACGAGTCGTACGGGTGGTGCAGCAGGACGTCGCTTGCCCCGCATCGAGGCCAGGATGTCGCTGGGCTGCGAGCTCTCGACGGCCGACGAGGTCGGGGTGGGTCTTGGGGACGAACGGCGGGAAGCGCAGCTCGGTGCGCTCGAGGTCGGCGACGAGGTTGAGCCCGGTGAGGTCCAGCGGCGCGGGCAGGCGGTAGACCTCGCTGTCGTGCACGCCGAGCTCGCGGATGAGCAGGTCCATGACGTGGTCGTCCATGTCGTCGTCGACCTCGAGGCGCACCGGCGGCCCGAACCGGCGGCGGGTCAGCTCCTTCTCCAGCGCGGTCAGGAGGTTCTCCGCGTCGTCCTCCTCGACCTCGAGGTCCTCGTTGCGGGTGACCCGGAACATGAAGTGCTCACGGACCTCCATGCCCGGGGAAGAGCTGGTCCAGGTGCGCGGCGATGATGTCCTCGAGCGGGACGAACCGGGTGTTGTAGAGGTCGGCCAGCGGCGAGTCCGCGGCCTGGTCGCTCACCCGGATGAACCGGGGCAGCAGCGGCGGCACCTTGACCCGGGCGAAGTGCTCGTTGCCGGTCTTGGGGTTGACCAGCACGACCGCGAGGTTGAGCGAGAGGCCCGGAGATGTAGGGGAACGGGTGCGCCGGGTCGACGGCCAGCGGGGTGAGCACCGGGAACACCGACTCGCGGAACATGCCGTGCAGGGCGACCTGCTCGCCCTCGGCCAGCTCGTCCCAGCGGACGATGACGATGCCCTCGCTCGACCAGCGCCGGCCGGACGTCCTCCTCGAACACCGCGGCGTGCATCGCCATCAGCTCCTGGCTGACCAGGGTGATCTGCTCCAGCACCTCGCGCGGCTCGAGGCCGGAGGCGCGACCGGACGGCGATGCCGGTGGCGATCCGGCGCTTGAGCCCGGCGACGCGGACCATGAAGAACTCGTCCAGGTTGCTGGCGAAGATGGCCAGGTAGCGCGCCCGCTCCAGCAGCGGCATCTGCGGGGTCGGAGGCCAGCTGCAGCACCCGCTCGTTGAACTGCAGCCAGGAGATCTCGCGGTCCAGGAAGCGGTCCTCCGGCAGCCCGTCCGGCCCGACCTCGCCGTGCGTGGAGGGGACCACGCGCATGAACCGGCCGTTGGCCGACCGGGGTCTGGCGCTGGTGATCGAGATGACCGACTGGTCGGCGGCGTCCGCGGTCGGGGGGTTTCCGGCGTCCACGCTCATACCGCCTATGGTTGCACCGATCGGTGAACAGCAGGCGAATACATCACGTCCACGGCCGTCCGTTCGAAGCCCAGCCGGGTGTACGTCGCCACGGCCGCCGCGTTGTCGCCGTCGACGTAGAGCATCGCCGAGGCCAGGCCCTGGTCCTGCAGGTGGTGCAGCCCCAGGAGGGTGACCGCCCGGCCCAGGCCGGAGCCCTGGTACGACGGGTCGACCCCGACCACGTAGACCTCGCCGACCGGCGGGTGCACGCCGCCGTCGTGACCGTGCACCTTGGTCCAGTGGAACGCCGCGAGGGCCGGCGGCGGCGGGCTCACCTGCTCGATGAGGATGAAGCCGGCGGGGTCGAACCACGGCTCGGCCTCGCGCAGGAGCAGGTCATCGAGGGTCATCCGCCCCTGCTCGGGGTGCGAGGCGAACGCCCGCGGCGTTGACCGAGAGCCAGGTCTGCTCGTCCCGGCCGGGGTGGAACGTGCGCGCCGCGAAGCCGTCCGGCAGGCTGACCGGCGCCAGCGGCGGGGCGTCCGCGCCCAGCGGGCGGCGCATCTGCCAGAGCTCCCGCACGCTGGTGAAGCCGTCGGCGGCGGCGAAGTCGCGGGCCGCCTCGAGGTGCCCGTGCGACCAGAGCCGCAGCGGACCGGCCCCGGCCGCCGAGCGCAGCGCGGCGACGAGGGCGCGCCCGACCCCGCGGCGGCGGGCGTCCGGGTGGACGACGACCTCGGCGCTCACGCCCTCGGCCGGCTCGTCGGGGTCGAGGTGGGCGTAGCCCACGAGCCGCCCCTGGTCGTGCGCCAGGAGGTGCGCGGGGGAGTGGCCGTCCTCGTCGGCGGCGGAGCCGTTGCGCACGTGCAGCAGGACGTGCTCCGAGAGCGGGCCCACGCCGTCCGCGGCGGTGGCGGCCTCCGCCAGCGCGGCAACCGCGCCAGCCTGTGCGTCGTCGAGCCGGGTCACGGCGTCCACCTGCATGTCCGGCATTCCATCACGGGCGGCCGCCGCCCGGTCACCCGGTCACCGCGCGGACGCGCGACCCGGCGTCCCGGCGCCGGTCGGCACGGGCATCAGAGCCTAGGCGCGGCGGGCCGGGCCGTCCGTGCTGACCAGTTGGCACCTAGTTGGTCTTCCGTCGTACTGCAGCGGCATTTGACCGTGACGTGTTCTGTCGTGTCGGACCGGTGACCTGGCGTGACCTGTTACGGTGCCGGACATGCTCGGAGGAGCCACCGCGACGCGACCTGTCCGGATCTCCCCGTCGGCGCCAGGCCATAGCCTGCCCCGGCCCGGGCAAACCGCCCGATACCTCGCGTACTAAATGAGCAGGGAGCCTCATGACCACCTCACGAAAGCGACGCCTGACCGGTGTCCTGGCCGTGGTCCTCGCCGCCGGCACCGGCGTGGCCGTCACCAGCGGCACGTCCAGTGCCCACCCCAGGGACAAGACGCTCGACCTCCAGATCCTGTCCTTCAACGACTTCCACGGGAACCTCGAGGCGCCGGGCGGGTCCAGCGGGCGCATCGTGACCGACCACCAGCTGGTCGGCGGCAAGGTGACCGACGTGACCACCGACGCCGGTGGCGTGGAGTACCTCGCCACCCACCTGCGCGAGGCCCGGGCCGGGCAGCGCAACACCGTGACGGTCGCCGCCGGTGACATCGTCGGGGCCTCGCCGCTGCTGTCGGCCGCGTTCCACGACGAGCCGACCATCGAGGCCATGAACGCGCTCGGCCTCGAGGCCAGCGCCGTGGGCAACCACGAGTTCGACGAGGGCTACAAGGAGCTGCAGCGGCTCCAGGCCGGGGGCTGCCTGGACGACGGTGACGGCAAGGACAACCAGAACTCGTGCGCCGCGGGCACCTTCGAGGGGGCCAACTTCCACTTCCTCGCCGCCAACGTCGCGCTACGCCAAGTCGGCGACCGCCAAGGCCGGCATCGCACGCCGGCGGCCACGGACGCCAGGGCCGGCTCCACCATCCTGCCGTCGTACTGGATCAAGAACTTCGGCCACGGCGCCAAGGTCGGCTTCATCGGCATGACCCTGAAGGAGACCCCCACCATCGTCACCCAGGCCGGCGTCGCCGGGCTGGAGTTCAACGACGAGGTCAAGACCGCCAACGCGCTCGTGCCCGAGCTGCGCAAGAAGGGCGTCAAGGCGATCGTGGTGCTCATCCACCAGGGCGGCACCCCGTCCGTGCAGAAGTGGACCGGTCCCGGACGGCAAGGTCTACGACGCCAACGCGACCTACGACTACACCTGCGGCAAGGGCGGCAGCCTGACCGCCGACTCGGCCATCCTGCCGATCGCGGCCAACCTCGACCCGCAGATCGACATGGTCATCTCCGGGCACACCCACCAGCCCTACGTCTGCAACGTGCCCGACCCCAAGGGCCAGCAGCGGCTGGTCACCTCGGCGTCCTCCTTCGGCCGGCTCTTCACCGAGACCGACCTGAAGTACGACACCCGCACCGACGACATCGTGCGGGCCTCGGTCAAGGGCACCAACATGGTGGTCATCGCGCGACGTGGCCAAGGCCTCCGACGAGACCCAGCTGATCAACCGCTACAAGACCCTGGTCGCCCCGATCGCGAGCAAGGTCCTCGGCCAGATCTCCACCGACATCACCCGCGCCCAGAACGCCGCGGGGGAGTCCACCCTCGGCGACCTCATCGCCGACGCCCAGGTCAAGGACGCCTCGGTCGTCACCGGCGGCAAGACCCCGGTCGTCGCGTTCATGAACCCCGGCGGCATCCGCTCCGACCTGACCTACAAGGGCGGCGCGGAGGGTGACGGGGTCGTCACCTACGAGGAGGCGTTCACGGTGCAGCCGTTCAACAACTACCTCGTGTCGATGGACCTCACCGGCGCCGACATCTACGCCCTGCTGCAGCAGCAGTGGAGCGGCAACAACGCCGGCACCGCCCGCAAGACCCTGCAGGTGTCCGCCGGCCTGAAGTACGCCTGGAAGGACGGCGCGAACGGCCCGGAGGTGACGTCGGTGGCCATCAACGGCAGCCCCGTCGCCAACGACGCCTCCACCACCTACCGGATCGTCACCAACAACTTCCTCTCCGACGGTGGCGACAACTTCCCGGCCTTCACGAAGGGCACCGGCAAGTACATCGGCGGCCTCGACATCGACGGGTTCGCCGCCTACCTGCCCACGGTCAGCCCCTACACCCCGCTGCCGCTGGACCGGATCACCAAGCAGTAGCCCACCCGCACGCCGCGACGGCCCGGACCCGCCTCCAGCAGGAGCGGTCCGGGCCGTCCGTCGTACGGCGCCCGCCGGGTCGCTCCGGCCGCGCGCGAGCCGGTGTCCGCCGTGCGGCGGCCGCCGCTCAGACGGAGGTCAGCGCGTCGTCGTCCTCGCGCGGGTCGGCCTCGGGGACGAACCGGTAGCCCACGTTGCGCACGGTGCCGATCAGCACGTCGTACTCGGGGCCGAGCTTGGCCCGCAGCCGGCGCACGTGGACGTCCACGGTGCGGGTGCCGCCGAAGTAGTCGTAGCCCCAGACCTCCTGCAGCAGCTGGGCCCGGGTGAAGACCCGGCCGGGGTGCTGGGCCAGGTGCTTGAGCAGCTCGAACTCCTTGTAGGTCAGGTCCAGCAGCCGGCCGCCGACCCGCGCCGAGTAGGTGGCCTCGTCGATCACCAGGTCGCCGGCGCTGATCTGCAGCTGCTCCGGCTCGTCGTCGGCGACCCGCGTCATCGTGGTCATCGCCAGCCGCAGCCGCGCCTCGACCTCCGCCGGCCCGGCGCTCTCCAGCAGCACGTCGTCCACGCCCCAGTCGGCGTTGAGCCCGGCCAGCCCGCCCTCGGTCAGCACGGCGAGCAGCGGGACCGAGATGCCGGTGGCCCGCAGCACCCGGCACAGCGACTTGCCGAGGGCCAGCTCGCGGCGGGCGTCGACGAGGATGAGGTCGCAGGTGGGCCCGTCGACCAGGGCGGCCGGCTCGGCGGGCAGAATGCGCACCTGGTGCGTGAGCAGTCCCAGCGCCGGCAGCACCTCGGCGCTCGGCGCCAGCGTGTTGGTCAGCAACAACAGGTGAGCCACCCTTGCGAGAATAAGCCAGACCCCGGCGACCCGCCGGGAGGTTCGCACCGTGAGACCCCGACGGACGAGGAGACGCTGGTATGACGACTGCCGCGGCACCGGGGGCGGACGCGCCCCCGCAGGTGACGGTGCGCTACTGGGCCGGTGCCCGGGCGGCGGCCGGGGTCGACACCGAGGTCCTCAGCGGTGCGACGGTCGCCGACGTGCTCGCCCGGGCGCGGGCGGCCCACGCCGGCCTGGCGCCGGTGCTGCAGGTCGCCACCGTGCTGCTCGACGGGCGCCCGGCGACCCCGGCCGTCCGGCTGACCGAGGGCGCGATGCTCGAGGTGCTGCCGCCGTTCGCCGGGGGGTAGTGCGAGGATGCCTGCCGTGAGCGACGCCCGACCCGACCCGGCCGCCGCTGCGCCGACCCGGTCGCAGCGACGCGCGCGGGGAGCGGCCACCCCCGGGCCCGTGGACGGGCCGTGCCGGTGGTGCCGCAGCCGCGGGTGCGCCCGCTCGTCCCCCTGGCGGTGGTCGCGTTCAGCGGCCTGCTGGTCCTCAGCGTCCTCGCCGGCGTTCCGTTCGTCGCGGCGGCGGTCGCCCTCGGTGGCGGGGTCCTCGCCTGGGGCTGGGCCGGGCTGCTGGGGCTGCCCAGCCCTCGCGGCACGACGTCCGTGCTCGCGTTCGGCACCGTGGCGGCCGTCCTGACCGGCGCGCTGACGCGGACCGACCCGTTCCTGCGCTGGATGCCGGCGGCGCTGGCGCTGTCGATGCTCGTCGCGTTCCTGCACCAGCTCCTGCGGCGCGACGGCCGGCCGCGGCTGGTCGAGTCCGTCGTGTCCGTCGTCACCGGGCTCGCCCTCGTGGTCTCCGGGGCCTGCCTCGTGCCGCTGGCGCAGACCGCCGACGGCGGCGCGGTGATGGCCGTCGCGGGGGCGGCCCTCGGGGTCGCGGCGCTCGTGGACCTGCTCGCCCGGTGGGTCCGGCTGCGTCCCTGGCTGGTGCCGGCTGGCCCTGGTCGCCGGGACGGTCGCCGCGGTCGGTGTCGCGGCGGTGCTCGGCGGCGTGAGCATCCCGGCGGCTGCGCTTCTCGGCCTGCTCTGTGCCGCGGTGAGCTCGACCCTGCGCGGTGTCCTCGGCGTGCTGCCGGCGATGAGCGGCCGGCGCAGCCAGCTCGCCTGCGCCTCGGCCTCGGTGCTCGGCTGCGGCGTCGTCGTCTACGTCGTGGCCCGGCTCCTCGTCGGCTGAGTCAGTAGACCAGCGCCTGCACGTCGTCGGCGAGGATCTCCTCGACGAACGCGGCCGCGCCCCGGATCTCGGCGCCCGGGAGCAGGTCGGCACCGGTCAGCTCGCGCCGGGCGGCGCACTGCGTGCAGACGGTCACCCGGCCGGACTCGAGCAGGAGGTCGCGCAGCTCGGACAGCGGCGCCGCGTGCGGGAGGGTGAGCTCCTCGGCCCGTCCGGGCACCGCGAGCCACGACGCCTCACCGGTCAGCCACAGGCTCACCGGCACCCCGCTCGCGACCGCGGTGGCCGCCACGGTGACGGCCTGGGACAGCCGTTCGGGGGCCTCGGCGCCCGCGGTGACCTTGACGACGAGCCGGCGGGAGGGAGCAGTCATGCGCAAAGGCTACGATTCCGTCCGTGGAAACGTTCTATATCCTCCTGCTCCTTGCCAGCGCCGCGGTGATCACGTGGTTCGCCGTCTACGTCGTCTACCGGCTCGTGCGGGGTCCGCGCTGACATGCCGTTCGAACTGGACTCCACCCTCGCGCCCGAGCTCGCCCCGCTGGCCTGGCTGGTCGGCCGCTGGGAGGGCGCCGGTGTCGTCGGCTACCCGACGATCGAGTCGGCCAACTTCGGCCAGGAGGTCGTGGTCTCCCACGACGGCCGCCCGTTCCTGGAGTGGCACAGCCACACCTGGCTGCTCGACGAGGCCGGCAACCGGGTCCGGCCGCTCGCGACCGAGCTGGGCATCTGGCGTCCGGTCGAGGGCGGCGAGATCGAGCTGCTGCTGACCCAGAGCACCGGCATCCTCGAGATGTACGTCGGCCGGCGCGACCCGGCCAAGCCCGCCATCGAGATGCGCACCGACGGCGTGATGCGCAGCCCCGTGGCCAAGGAGTACAACGCCGGCGCCCGGATGTTCGGCCTGGTCAACGGCAACCTGATGTGGGCGATGGACATGGCCGCGGTCGGTCAGCCGCTGCAGAGCCACGCCTCGGCCGAGCTGAAGCGCGTCGGCTGACCCGGTGACGACAGGGGGGAGCGTCCTGGTCGTCTGCACCGGCAACGTGTGCCGGTCACCCTTCCTCCAGCTCGCCCTCCAGCGCGAGCTGGACGCCCGCCGCCCGGACGGCGCGGTGGGCATCACCGTGACCAGCGCCGGCACCGGCGCGCTGGCCGGCCAGCCGATGGACGAGCGGGCCGCGGCGCAGGCGACGGCCCGGGGTCTGCACCCCGAGACCTTCCTGGCCCGGCAGCTGACGCCCGCGATGGTGGCCGGGGCCGACCTGGTGCTCACCGCCACCCGCCGGCACCGCGGCGAGGTGGCCACGCTGCACCCCAGGGCGCTGCGCTACGTCTTCGCGCTGCGCGACTTCGCCGACCTCGCCGCCGCCCTCGACCCGGGCTTGCTGGAGCCCGCGCCGCCGCAGTCGCAGGCCCGCCTGCGGTCCGTCGTCCGCGCGGTCGCGGCACGCCGTGGCCTCGAGCCGCCGCTGGACGCGTCGCAGGCCGACGTCGTCGACCCGTTCCGGCGCGAGGACGAGCTGTTCGTGCAGATGGCCGACGAGGTCACCCGGGCCCTGCCTCAGCGGTCGCCCTGTCCTGCCGCTGAGGTCGCGCCGCCGAGTCCCGGCCGGCGGGTCGGTCAGGGGATCTGCTTGCCGGCGGGGAAGCTGGCCAGGTCGTCGCTGCGCAGCGCCACCGAGAGGTCCTGCATCCGCGGCTGGTCGACGATGTCGATCGAGCCGCCGGCCGGGCTGGTCCCGAACCCGCTGAACGGCGCGGTGATGAAGACGATGTCGTTGCCGCGGATGCCCCGCATCCCGAAGGCCTCCGAGCGCAGGTCGGCCACGGAGAAGTCCTTGTCGAGGGTGAGGTTCCTGGTGCCGGCGTCGATGAAGCTGGCCAGGGTGACCGGGTTGGTGAGGGTGTCCCTGGACAGGCCCTTGAGCATCAGCGCCTTGATGAAGGCCTGCTGGCGGCGGCCGCGGGAGATGTCGCCCTCGCTGAGCTCGTGGCGCTCGCGCACGAAGGCCAGCGCCTGCGCGCCGTTCAGCGTGTTCTAGCCCTTGGTGATGCCGGTGCTGGACTCCTCGGCGTAGACCTTGACCCCGCCGACGGCGTCGGTCATCGCCTTGAAGCCCTCGAAGCCGATCAGCCCGACGTGGTCGATCGGCACGTCCACCAGGTCCTGGATGGTGCGGACCAGCAGCGGCGCCCCGCCGTAGGCGTAGGCGGCGTTGATCTTGTCCTTGCCGTGCCCGGGGATCGGGACGTAGAGGTCACGGGGGAAGTGGACCAGGTGGACCTTGGTGCGGTCCTTGTTGACGTGCATGAGGACGATGACGTCGGAGCGGCCGCCGGCGACGGCGCCCCTGCTGTCCGAGCCGATCAGCAGGATGTTCTGGGCCTGCCCCGCGGCGGGGTCCTTGGTGGGCGCCTGCGGGTCGTCCTCGGCCGACGGCAGCAGCGCCTCGTGCTTGACGTTGCTCGTCACCGTGTGGTTGAGGAAGGCCAGGTAGGCCGCGGCCCCGCCGACGACGAGCACGAGCACCGTCGCCGTCAGGATGGCGAGCACCCGCCGCAGCGTGGCGCCTGCGCGTCGGGGCCGGGCGGTGGGTCTGGTCGGTCGAGAACTCGTCTAGCACGCGTGGCAGTCTAGGTCGGTCGACCGTTCTTCCATGGATTCGCGACCGGACACGGCGGGTACGCTCGGGAGGGTGCAGGACATCGTCGCCTCGTTGCGCGCGCGGGGCATGCGGATGACGCCCCAGCGGCGCCGGGTCATCGCGGCCGTGGAGGAGCTCGGGCCACGCCACCCCCGACGCCCTCGCGGCCACCGTGGCCCGCGACGGTGGCGCCGCGCTCCCGCTGTCGACGATCTACCGCAACCTCGAGGCGCTCGAGGAGCTCGGCGTGGTCACCCACACCCACCTCGACCACCGGGCGCCGACCTACCACCTGGCCGAGCACGCCGACCACCTGCACCTCGTCTGCCTCGGCTGCGGGCGCGTCACCGAGAGCCCGATCGGCGAGGCCGACGCGTTCGTCGGGAATCTTCTGGCCCGCGAGGGCTTTGTCGCAGACGTCAAACACATGGCAATCCACGGATGGTGTGCAGCGTGCTCCCAGCAGTCGACCCGATGACGACCCCGACGACCCCGCCCAGCCCCCTGCTGGCGACGCCCGGCGCCGTCGCGGCCGACGGGGCCGACGCGGGCGTCGCGGCCCACTACGGCGACCCGCTGCGCGAGCAGCGGCTGCTGACCGAGGGCCTGGCGGCGGTCGACCTGTCCCACCGGGGCGTGGTCACGGTGACCGGACCGGACCGGCTGTCCTGGCTGCACTCGATCACCACCCAGATGCTCACCGGCCTCGCGCCCCTGGTGGCCGCCGAGTCCCTCGTGCTGAGCCCCAAGGGCCACATCGAGCACGACCTGCACCTGGTGGACGACGGCGAGACCACCTGGATCACCACCGAGCCCGGCACGTCCGGCGCGCTCGCCGCGTGGCTGAACTCGATGCGGTTCATGCTGCGGGTCGAGGTCGCCGACGTCACGGCCGACTGGGCCGTGGTCGGCGAGCCGCTGCGGGCCGCGACCGTGCCGGGTGAGCCGCTGGCCTGGAGCGACCCGTGGCCGCGGCTGGTCGGTGACACCGCGGCGTACAGCACCGTCGCCGAGCACCCGGGTGAGCAGCGGGCCTGGCGCGAGCTGCTCGTGCCGCGGGCCGACCTGGCCGCCGCCGTCGGTGACCGGCCGCTGTCCGGCACCTGGGCCGCGGAGGCCCTGCGCATCGCGGCGTGGCGGCCCCGGCTGGGGTTCGAGACCGACCACCGCACCATCCCCCACGAGGTCGACTGGCTGCGCACCGCCGTGCACCTGCACAAGGGCTGCTACCGGGGGCAGGAGACCGTCGCCCGCGTGCACAACCTCGGCCGGCCGCCGCGGCGGCTGGTGTTCCTGCACCTGGACGGCTCGGGCCACACCCTGCCCGCCCACGGCGACGCCGCTCGAGCTGGAGGGGCGCACGGTCGGCAGCCTCACCTCGGTCGGCCGGCACCACGAGGACGGCCCGATCGCCCTCGCCCTGGTCAAGCGCAACACCCCCCTCGACGCGGTGCTCACCGTGGCCGGCCTGACCGCGGCCCAGACGGAGATCGTGACCCGCTGAGCCGGCTTGGGCCGGTTGGTCCCGGTTCGTCCGGTATGGCGCCGCGCCTGTGAGTCGGGTCACGCTTGCTGGGTTTGCAATCTGCTAACTACAGCAAGCACACTGGGGTCATGTCCAAGCTCGCTCCGATCTCCGTGCACGACCTGGGCGGCTACCTGCGCGAACAGCGCCAGGCGGCCCAGCTGTCGCTGCGGCAGCTCTCGGAGGTCGCGGGGGTCAGCAACCCGTATCTCTCGCAGATCGAGCGGGGCCTGAAGAAGCCCAGCGCGGAGATCCTGCAGCAGCTCGCCCGGGGTCTGCGGATCTCGGCCGAGTCGCTCTACGTGCGCGCCGGGATCCTGGAGGAGCAGGCCGACCACGGGGACGCCCCCGTGGTCGACGTCCGGGCTGCGGTGCTCGCCGACCGACGCCTCACCGACCGGCAGCGCTCGGTGCTGCTGGACGTCTACGAGTCGTTCGTCGGGGGCAGCCACGAGGCAGCCGCCGGGGACGCGACGCCCACCCCGACCACTCCCGGCCCCACCGGCCGACGGATGCGGCCGCCGCGGCCGCCGACGTCGCCGGCCCGGGGCCGCGCAGGACCACACGGAGCCGCCGGCTCCACCGAAGACACCCGCTGCCCGGCGTCGCCCGACGCCGAAGGCCTCCCGCAGCCCTCGCGCGACGGGGACGACCACGCCGGCAGCCGACACCACCACCACGTCAAGGAGATCGTCATGACCCTCGTCACCGACATCCGCAGGACCGTCACCGACAACAGCGCCGTCTACGTCGCCGTCGGCGTCACCGACCTCGCCGTCGAGAAGGTGCGCGACGCCCGCGACCGTGCCGCGGCCGCCCGCGTGCACTTCTCGGTCGCCGACCTCACCGAGCTCCCGGGCCGCGTGGCCGGCCAGGCGCAGCAGGTGCCCACGCTGGCGTTCAACCGCACCCTCGAGATCGCCGGCAAGGCCCAGGAGTCCTACGACGACCTGGCCGAGCGGGGCGAGAAGCTGGTCAAGCGGCTGCGCACCCAGAAGTCCACCCAGGACCTCCTGGCCCAGGCCGGCACGACCGTGCGCCTCGGCAAGGGTGCCGTCACCACGGCCCGCAAGGCTGCCGCCGAGACCCAGCGTGCGGCCCGCGCGACGCGTGACCACCGGTCGCCACGAGGCGGCCGCCGCGGTCGAGACCGTGGCCGAGTCGGTGCAGGAGGAGGCGGCCACCAGCGCCAAGGCCGTGCGCAAGTCGGCCGCCGCCACCCGCACCCCCGCCAAGCGCACGAGCACCACGGCCCGCAAGCGCGCCGCCTCCACCGAGCGCGCCACCAAGGCCACGGCCACCAGCGCCCGCAAGACGGCGTCGACCGCGGCCAAGGCCACCAAGGCCGCCGCCACCAAGGTCGGCGACTGACCACCGCGCCGGGGCGCTGAGGCGCTCCTGCGCCCCTCGCCGCCTGACGGACGGCCGGTCGACCCTCGGGTCGACCGGCCGTCCGGCGTTCCCGGACGGGTTCTAGGCTCTCGCCGTGACCTCCCCCTCCTCGTCCCTGTCCGCCGCCCCCGTCCTGGCCCACGTCGTGCGGTCCGGTTTCGTGGAGTCGGTCCACCACGGCAGCGTGGTCGCCGTCGACGGCGCAGGGGCCTCGCTGCTGGCGGTCGGCGACGTCACCGGTCCGACGTTCCCCCGGTCCTCCAACAAGCCCGCTCCAGGCGCTCGCGATGCTGCGCTGCCGGCCTCGACCTCGACGGTGAGCTGCTCGCCCTGGCCAGCGCCAGCCACTCCGGCGAGGCGTTCCACCTCGAGGGCGTGCGCCGCATCCTGGCCGGCGCGGGGCTGCAGGAGGAGGACCTGCAGAACACCCCCGACCTGCCGTACGACGAGGACGAGCGCCGGGCGTGGATCGCCGAGGGCCGCCCGGCCAGCGCGCTGGCGCAGAACTGCTCCGGCAAGCACGCCGCGATGCTGGCCACCTGCGTCGTGAACGGCTGGGACCTGGCGACGTACCGCGACCCGGCCCACCCGCTGCAGCAGGCCGATGGAGCGAGACGCTGGTCGAGCTGGCCGGCGAGCCGGTGGCCGCCACCGGGATCGACGGCTGCGGCGCCCCCGTCATGGCGATCTCGCTGACCGGCCTGGCCCGGGCGTTCGGTCGTCTCGCCTCCGCCGCGGAGGGCACCGACGAGGCCCGGGTGGCCACGGCCATCACGCACCCACCCGGAGTGGCTCGGCGGCACCCGTCGCGACGTGACGTCCCTGATCCGGGGCCTGCCCGGCGCCGTCGCCAAGGACGGCGCCGAGAGCGTCTACGCCCTCGGGCTGCCCGACGGCCGCGGCATCGCGCTGAAGATCGCCGACGGCGCCCAGCGGGCCCGGCCGGTCGTCATGGCGGCGGCCCTCGCCCGCCTCGGTGTCGAGGCGGACGTGCTCGCCGAGCTCGCCGACGCGCCGGTCCTCGGTCACGGCGACCGGGTCGGTGCCGTGGTCGCCGTCGGTCTCTGAGCCCGCCGTGAGGGCCGTGCTGCAGCGGGTCACCCGCGCCAGCGTCAGCGTGGACGGTGAGGTGGTCGGGGCGATCGACCGGCCCGGCCTGCTGGCCCTGGTCGCCGCCACCCACGACGACGGACCCGAGCAGGTCGAGGCGATGGCCCGCAAGATCGCCGAGCTGCGGATCCTGCGGGACGAGCGGTCCGTGGCCGACACCGGGGCCCCGGTGCTCGTGGTCAGCCAGTTCACCCTCTACGCCGACACCCGCAAGGGGCGCCGGCCCTCCTGGAACGCGGCGGCCCCGGCCCCGGTCGCCGAGCCGCTGGTCGACGCGGTCGTCGCGGCCCTGCGCGGTCGCGGGGTGGAGGTGGCGACCGGCCGGTTCGGGGCCATGATGGCGGTCGACCTGGTCAACGACGGCCCGTTCACCCTCGTCGTCGACATCTGAGGCCGGCCACGCCGCGGCCCCCGTACGCTGTCCCCATGGGTGCCATGGGTGTCGTCGGAAGTCTGCAGTTCTACATCGCGCTCCTGCTCGGGCTCGCCGCTCTCGCGATGGAGGTGTTCGCGCTGGTCGACGCGCTGCGGCACCGGGCCGAGGAGTTCACCGCCGCCGGCAAGCTGACCAAGCAGATCTGGACGCTCATCCTCGTGGTGGCCGTCGCGATCGGCTTCGTCACCGCGACCAACCCGCTCGGCATCGGCATCCTGCCGGTCGTCGCCGCGGCGGTCTACCTCGCCGACGTGCGTCCCGCCCTGCGCCGGATCACCGGCCGGGGGTCGTCCGGCCACGGGCCCTACGGCTCCTGGTGAGCCTGGCGCAGACCGGTCCGGTGACCTCGCTGGTCGACGGGCCGGGCGGCGCGCTCGAGGTCCTGACCACCGGGTCGGGCCTGCCCTCGACCGTGTTCGCCCACGGGCTGGCCGGCTCGATCGAGACCACCCGGCCGTTCGGCTCCGGGGTCGCCGGCAGCCGGACCTTCTTCTCCTTCCGGGGGCACGGCGCGTCCGCCGCCCCCGAGACCGACTGGACCTACGCCGCCCTCGCGGCCGAGCTCGACGCCGTCGCCCGGCACGTCGGGGCGACCCGGGCCCTGGGCGTGAGCATGGGTGCCGGTGCGCTGTGCTCGCTGCTGGAGCAGCAGCCGGACCGGTTCGACCGGCTGGTGCTGGTGATCCCGGCGGTGGTCGACCGGCCGCGCACGGACGCGGCGATGGACCGCCTCCTCACCATGGCCGAGTTCGCCGACGAGCGTGACGTCGAGGGTGTGGCGCGGCTGCTGCTGGAGGAGCAGCCGGTCGCGGTCCGCAGCCAGCCGGCGGTCCGCGTCTGGTGCCGTCGCCAGGCCAGCACGCTGGTGGGCACGCCGGTCTCGCGGGCGCTGCGGGCGCTGCCGGGCGCCGTCCCGCTCACCGACGCGAGCGTCCTGCGCCGGGTCCACGCGCCGGTCCTCGTGCTCGCCCAGGAGGACGACCCGGCGCACCCGGTGGCCGTCGCCGAGCACCTCGCGCAGGCCCTGCCCGAGGCCCGGCTGGAGGTGCTGCCCCCGGGCGGGATCATGTGGCGTCACCGCCGGACCGTCCGCGACCTCGTCGGCGCATTCCTGTCCGAGGGCTCCACGGCGTAGGGCACAATTGGCAGCCAAACGCGAGCCAGGAACCAGATGAGCTGCCGCCAACACGCGAGCCAAGAACAGATGATGAGGTAAAGATGTCGATCGCAGCACGCGACCGCAGCGACGAGGTGTTCGTCACCGAGCGTCCGTGGGGCCAGTTCGAGCAGTTCGTCTCCAACGAGACCTGCACGGTCAAGATCATCACCGTGGAGCCGGGTCACCGGCTCTCGCTGCAGACGCACGGGCAGCGCGACGAGATGTGGCAGGTGCTCGACGTCCCGATCGACATCCAGGTCGACGACCGCTGCTGGACCGCCCAGCCCGGCGAGCGGGTCTGGGTGCCGCAGGGCGCGCGGCACCGCATGGGCAACAGCGGCACCGCCGCCGGCCGCCTGCTCGAGATCGCCTTCGGGACGTTCGACGAGAGCGACATCGAGCGGCTCGAGGACGACTACGCCCGGCAGCCGCAGGGCTGAGACGGGTTCACGAGGGCCGGGCGACACCTGTCGCCCGGCCCTCGTGCTGTCCCGGCCCAGGAGGTGCTCAGCGCGGGGCGACGGCCGACCAGTCCACGGTGAGCTCGCCCGAGCCGCCAGCGGCGCGGGCCGTCCAGGACCGGCCAGCCGTCGCCGCGCAGGGTCGCCGCCGTGGCGAGGAACCGCTGGCGCGCGCCGTACGACGCGTGTGGCGCCTGACGTGCCCACGCGGCGTCCAGCGCGGTGAGGAAGCCGTGCACCCGCTCGCCGGGGACGTTGCGGTGGATCAGCGCCTTGGGCAGCCGCTCGGCGACCTCGGACGGGCGCTGCAGGCCGGCCAGGCGCAGCGACAGGGTCAGTGAGCGGGGGCCGTCGGCCGTCACCGCCACCCACGTGCTGCGCCGGCCGAGCTCGTCGCAGGTGCCGTCGACCAGCAGGCCCCCGGGGGCCAGCCGGGCGCAGACCGCCTGCCAGGCCTGCCCGACCTCACCCTCGTCGTACTGACGCAGCACGTTGAAGGCCCGCACGACCGCCGGGGCGGCGCCGCCGGCCAGGGGCACCTCGAAGCCGCCGACCTCGAACGTCAGCCCCTCCCGCTGCAGCGGGAGGGCCGCGCGCACCCGTGCCGGGTCGATCTCGATGCCGACGACCGCGCACGTCCGCGCGCACCCGTCGCAGCCGGTGGTGCAGCTCCACCGCGGTGACCGGCGACGCGCCGTACCCGAGGTCGACCACGACGGGGGCCTGGGCGCCCCGGTGCAGCCGCCAGGCGTGGGGCCCGGTCAGCCACCGGTCGACCCGGCGCAGCCGGTTGGGGTTGGTGGTCCCGCGGGTGATGGTGCCGACCGGTCGCTGGGATGCCACGACGGGCAAGGGTATGCGCAGCCGGGCCGCACCTCCCAACCGCGCGGCGTCCCCGCCCGGGCGGCTGCATAGGCTGGGGCCGTGGTCGGCGGCAGGCGGAGCAGGAGCGTGCGGTTCCTCGCGGTGGTGCTCGCAGCCGTCGCGGTCCTCGGCGTCGGCACGGTCGGCCGGACCCTGTTCGACCGGCGCTCGTCGCTGGTGGACGTCCAGCCGAGGCTGCTCCAGGTGGCCCAGGGGGCACGCGGGGTCGTCACCCTCGGCGACGGGCTCACCGTCTCGATGTACGCCGCCGGCCTGCGGGTGCAGCGCCAGGACCAGGTCGCGTTCGAGACCGTGGTGCAGGGCTCGCTGGTGTCGGCCGCTCGCGGCCACCTGGAGGGTCGGGGCGCCGACCGCCGGGAGCACCTCGACGCCACCCTCGACAACGTGCGGATCGACAGCGTCGAGGTCTCGGCGCGCGGCGCGACCTACCGGGGTGTGGTGTTCGACGACGAGCGGCACTCGCTGCCGCTGACCCTGACCGCCAGCCGGGTGGGCCAGCGGGTCGACCTGCGGGTCACGGTGCCGGGCGCCGACCTGGTCGTGCTGCACGCCGCGCGGCAGCCGCTGACCGTGGGCATCCCGCCGCGGCTGCCCGCTCGCAACCTGCGCGAACGGGTCTGGTGGGCCGCGCCGCAGACCGGCCCCGACCAGCCGGCGTTCACGACGCTCCTCGGCTACACGGTGGGGATCGACGCCGACGTCCCCACCGCCGTGGACCTGCGGCAGGTCCGGCGCAACGAAATACACGTGTGGGGCCCGACGTTGCGCCTGTCGGTCCAGCCGGACCGCCCGTCTCGCTAGGAGCGACGCATGACCGCTGTGCCCCGTCTGCGCCGGATGGCGATGCTCAGCGTGCACACCTCCCCGCTGGAGCAGCCCGGCACCGGCGACGCGGGCGGGCTCAACGTCTACGTCGTGGAGACCGCCCTGCGCCTGGCCCGGCGGGGGGTCGAGGTCGACGTGTTCACCCGGGCCACGACCGGCGGGCTGCCGCCCGACCACGTGCTGGCGCCCGGGGTGGTGGTCCGCCACGTCACCGCCGGGCCGTACGAGGGGCTGGGCAAGCAGGACCTGCCGGGCCAGCTGTGCGCCTTCGCCGCCGGGGTGATGCGGGCCGAGGCCGCGCGGCCCGAGGGGTGGTACGACCTCGTGCACTCCCACTACTGGCTCTCCGGCCAGGTGGGCTGGCTCGCCGCCGACCGCTGGCGGGTGCCGCTCGTGCACACGATGCACACCATGGCCCGGGTCAAGAACGCCCAGCTCGCCGACGGTGACACGCCCGAGCCCCCGGGGCGCGAGATCGGCGAGGCGCAGGTCGTCGAGGCCGCCGACCGGCTGGTGGCCAACACCGACGACGAGGCCCGCCAGCTGGTCGAGCTGTACGACGCCGACCCCGGCCAAGGTCCGGGTGGTGCCCCCGGGCGTCGACCTCGAGCTGTTCACCCCCGGCGACCGGGCCGCCGCCCGGGCCGCGACCGGCCTGCCGCCCGGCGCCCGCGTGCTGCTGTTCGTCGGCCGGATCCAGCCGCTCAAGGCCCCGGACGTGCTGCTGCGCGCCGCCGCCGACCTGCTCGCGCGCCGGCCGGAGCTGCGCTCCGACCTGGTCGTGGCGGTGCTCGGTGGCCCGAGCGGCACCGGCCTGGACACCCCCCGCCAGCTGGAGCGCCTCGCCGCGCGGCTGGGGATCGAGGCGCAGGTCCGGTTCGTGCCGCCGGTCGCCCGGGAGCAGCTGGTCCAGTGGTACCGCAGCGCCGACCTGGTGGCCGTCCCGTCGTACAACGAGTCGTTCGGGCTGGTCGCGGTCGAGGCGCAGGCGAGCGGCACCCCCGTGGTGGCCGCCGCCGTCGGGGGGCTGCCGACCGCGGTCGGGGACGCCGGCGTGCTCGTGCCCGACCACGAGACCCGCAGCTGGAGCACCGCGCTGGAGGGCCTGCTGGACGACGACGCCCGCCGCGCGCGACCTCGCCGCCCGGGGGGTCGCCCACGCCTCGCAGTTCGGCTGGGAGCACACCACCGACCAGCTGCTGGAGGTCTACGCCGAGGCGCTCGCCGCCCGTCACGCCACCCCCGTCGGCTCCTGACCCGCGCGACCACGCCAGCCTCCGCGCCCCCTCCCTCCCGGTTTCCGACCCACTTCGTGCCAGCCAGTCGGCGAACTCGGGGCTTCCGGGCCCCGAAACGCCCGGTCACCGGCACGAAGTGGGTCCCGGCGCGGGCCGGGGCGGTGGCTAGCATGCCGGGATGAGCCAAGCCGAGCAGGTCGAGGCCGCGGTCCGTGCGTTCCTGGACGACGCCGGGCTGGAGTGGGAGCTCGGCGGCCGCCCCGGCGAGCTGGTCGTCACGCTGCCCGGCGACAAGAAGCTGCGCACCGTGTGCTCCCTGGTCGTGACCGAGCAGTCGCTGTCGGTGTCGGCGTTCGTCGTGCGCAACCCGGACGAGAACCACGAGGCGGTCTACCGCTACCTGCTGCGCCGCAACCTGCGCCTGCCCGGCCTCGCCTACGCGATCGACAAGACCGGGGACGTCTACGTCACCGGTCGGGTGCCGCTGGCCGGGGCCGACGCCGCGTACCTCGACCAGATCCTCGGGGTCGTGCTCGACGCGGCCGACGGGGCCTTCAACGAGCTGCTGGCGCTCGGCTTCCTGGAGTCGATGAAGAAGGAGTGGGCCTGGCGGGTCTCCCGGGGAGAGTCCACCCGCAACCTCCAGGCCTTCGCCCACCTGCTGGAGCCGAGCGGCGGGCAGCCCCACGGCGAGCAGCCCGACGGCGGGGAGGCGAGCGGCGAAGAGCCCGACGGCCAGCGGCCCGACGACGCGGAGACCGGGGGATCGGTCCCGACAGCCGGGAGCACCGGCCGCAGCGGCAGCGCTGCGTCCTAGACTTCCCGCCATGACCTACACCCTTGTCCTGCTGCGTCACGGCGAGAGCGTCTGGAACGCCGAGAACCTCTTCACCGGGTGGGTCGACGTCGACCTGTCCGACCGCGGTCGCGCCGAGGCCGTCCGCGCCGGCACGCTGCTCAAGGAGTCCGGCGTGCTGCCGGAGCTCCTGCACACCTCGTTGCTGCGCCGCGCGATCACGACGGCGAACCTGGCGCTGGACGAGGCGGACCGGCACTGGATCCCGGTGCGCCGCGACTGGCGCCTGAACGAGCGTCACTACGGCGCGCTGCAGGGCAAGGACAAGAAGGCCACGATGGAGCAGTACGGCGAGGAGCAGTTCATGCTCTGGCGCCGCTCGTTCGACACCCCGCCCCCGTCGATCGGGGCCGACGACGAGTTCAGCCAGGCGGGCGACCCGCGCTACGCCGACCTCGGCGACGCCGCCCCCGCGACCGAGTGCCTCAAGGACGTCATCGACCGGCTGCTGCCGTACTGGGACGAGGCGATCGCCCCGGACCTGCGCACCGGCAAGGTCGTCTGCGTGGCGGCCCACGGCAACAGCCTGCGCGCCCTGGTCAAGCACCTCGACGGCATCAGCGACGCCGACATCGCGGGGCTGAACATCCCCACCGGCATCCCGCTGGTCTACCGGCTGAACGAGGACCTCGAGCCGCTGCAGCGCGGCGGGGAGTACCTCGACCCCGAGGCCGCCAAGGACGCCATCGCCGCCGTGGCCAACCAGGGTCGCTGACCCCGGGGCACGACGGCACCGCACGCCAGAGACGCCGGTGGCGGGTCGGGAGCTCCCGACCCGCCACCGGCGTCTGCTGCGACGTACGGCGTGCTCGCTCAGGTGGCGAGGACGCCCTCCTCCTCCGCCGACACGGCGACGTCCTCGTCGGCGATCCGGTTGCGGTGCACGCTCCACGTGTGGCTGAGGGCGATCAGGCCGAGCCCGCCGGCGGCCCACAGCGCCAGCGTCAGGACCGGACGCCCCATGTCGGCCCCGTCGAAGTACGTGCGGGACGAGGCCGCCTCCAGCCAGGCCGCGCCGTTCCAGAAGCCGTGCAGCGCCGAGAAGAAGCGCGGCATCAGGGCGCTCTGGAAGACGCCTCCGGAGGACGTGAAGTTCAGCATCACGAACAGCATGGTCAGCAGCGGGGTGGTCCAGCGCTTGAAGATGGGGTGCAGCCCGAGGCCGATCAGGGTGATGCCGGCGCAGTAGAGCCAGGCCAGCGCCCAGATGGCCACGTGGTGGGCCGTGATGATCCCGTAGACCGGGCCGGCGACCAGCGTGCCCAGGGCGGCGACGACGGCGGTCATGACGACGGCCACCCCCACCCGGCCGCTCACCCGCAGGTGCGCGGCGGCGGCCGAGATGGCGATCGCGCTGGTGTAGCCGCCGATGCTGAGGGCCACCAGCAGGAAGAACAGGCCCTGCCCGCTGCGGTCGGAGGGCCCCACCGGTACGACGTCCTGCACCTGCAGCGGCCGGCCCGTGGCGTACGCGATCGGGGCGAACGCCTCGGTGACGGCGGTGGCCGTGGTGGCGGAGGCCGCGGGCGAGACGAACAGGACGGCGTGGTCGCCGACGGTCTGGTAGGCCCCGGAGATCTCCCGCTGCCGGATCAGCCGGCGGGCGTCGTCGGCCGTCGGCGACGGTGCGCACCGTCAGCGCGCCGTGGGCGCCGTCGTTGAGCTTCTGGGCGAACACCCTCGCCTCGACGCTGGTGCCCACGACCGCGGTCGGCAGCTCGTGCGGGGTCGGCTCGTGGAAGGCGCCGAGGTAGGCCAGGGCCATCCCGGTCGCGAGGAACAGGGGGATGAGCAGGTGCCGGCCGATGTCGGCGACGGCGCGCAGCGCGGGGCCGGCCGGGGTGCGCAACCGGGCGCCGGCCCGGGCGCGCGCGGGGGTGCGGGCAGGGGCGCCGCCGGATCCGCCGGGCGTCGGCGGTCGGCGCCGTCGGCCAGGTGCCGGGGGGAGGTGGAGGTGCTCATCGGGTCCTTCGTCGGCGGTGGTGAGGAGGGCAGCGGGCTGCCCAGGAGTCGCAGTTGCATAATACAACTATACGCCGGATGCCACGATGGTCGTCCGGACGACAGGGAGCAGGTGGCACGCGGCATGACCGACGAGGGTGGGGGAGCGCCGTCCCCGCAGGACGTGGCGTCGATCCAGCGCGCGCTCACGGCGATCGCCCGCCGGGGGCGGGCCCGCTCCCGGGCGCAGGCGCCGCAGCTCTCGCTGGTCGACCGGTCGCTGCTGGACTTCCTGCACGACCACCCGGACAGCCGGGCCGCCGACATCGCGGCCCACTACCTGCTGGACAAGTCCACCGTCTCCCGGCAGCTCGCCGGCCTGGTCGGGGACGGGCTGGTCCAGGCGACCGACCTGGTCGACGCCCGCGGCAAGGCGCTGCGCCTCACGGCCAGCGGCGAGGCCGTCATCGCCGAGTCGATGGCCGCCCAGCGCGAGGCGCTGCAGGAGCGGCTGCAGGGGTGGACCGGGGCCGAGGTCCAGGCGTTCGCCCGGGCCCTCGAGCGGTTCAACGCCGACTGACCCGCCACGCCGGTATCGCGACGTGTGCCTCGCCGTACGCCCGGGTCGCCGTCCAGGCCCCGACCGAACGCACCGGAGCGCCCGAATCCGACCTCTGACGAGGCCGGATTCGGGCGCCCCGGTGCGTCCGGTCAGGGGGTCACTCCTCGCCGTCGAGCTCCGCCTCGGTGTGCCACTCGCCGGTGACCAGGTAGACCACGCGCCGGGCGACCGACACCGCGTGGTCGGCGAACCGCTCGTAGTAGCGCCCGACGAGGGTCAGGTCGACCGCGGCCTCGGTGCCGTGGGTCCAGGTGTCGTCCAGCAGCATGTTGAACAGCTCGCGGTGCAGCCGGTCCATCTCGTCGTCGTCGCGCTCGAGCGTGACGGCGGTCTCGACGTCCTTGCCGGCGATGACCGAGCCGGCCTTGGCGACGATGCGCTCGGCCACCTGGCCCATCTGCAGCACGGTCGCGCGCGCCTCGGCGGGGATGGCGGACTGCGGGTAGCGCAGCCGCGCCACCTTGGCGACGTGGCGGGCCAGGTCGCCCATCCGCTCGAGGTCGGCGCTCATCCGCATGGACGTGACGACCATCCGCAGGTCGGTGGCCACCGGCTGCTGGCGGGCCAGCAGGTCGATCGAGCGGTCGTCGAGCTCCTTGCGCAGGCCGTCGATCTGCTCGTCGGCGGCGATGACGCTCTCGGCGAGGTGGATGTCGGCGTCCAGCAGTGCCGTGGTGGCCCGGTTCATCGCGGAGCCGGCCAGCCGGGTCATCTCGACGAGCTGGTCGGAGATCGAGTCGAGGTCCTCGTGGAAGGCGTCGCGCATGGTTCCCTTGTCTCTGTCTGGTCGCGCCCGCGCCGTTCGCGTGGCCCCACGAGGCTCCCACCCGGGCGTGAACGGTCCTGGACACCCAGGTGAACAGTTGGGATCGACGTGCGGAGGGCGGCCGCGACGTCCGGGGCAGGGTGCCGCGCTGCGTACGCTGAGTGCCGTGGATGCGACAGCAGCGGCAACGCTCGGAGGCGTGATCGGCATGCTCATCGGTGCGGTCTCGGTGGGCAGCGTGCGCTTCTCCGAGCGCTCCCAGCGCTCGATCCCCGAGTCCGAGCCCCCGGCCCTGCCGCCCGGCGTCGCCGACGTGCTCGCCGTCCTGCGCTCCAGCGGCATCGTCGTGGACTCCGCCGACCAGGTGGTCAAGGCCAGCCCGGCCGCGGTCGTCTACGGCCTGGTGCGCGACTCCGAGCTGGCCCACGCCGAGCTGCGTCACCTGGCCCGGCAGGTACGGCGTGACGGGGTGATCCGCGAGGCCGAGCTCGACCTGGCCCGCGGCCCGCTCGGCCGGGGCCGGATCACCGTCGCCGCACGGGTCGCCCCCCTCGGCAGCGCGCACGTGCTGCTCCTGGTCGACGACCGCACCAAGGCCCGCCGGGTCGAGGAGGTGCGCCGGGACTTCGTCGCCAACGTCAGCCACGAGCTGAAGACGCCGGTCGGCGGGATGGCGCTGCTGGCCGAGGCCGTGCTGGACGCCAACGACGACCCCGAGGCCGTGGCCCGGTTCGCGCAGGCGGATGAAGGTCGAGAGCGAGCGGCTGACCAAGCTGGTGCAGGAGATCGTCGACCTGTCGCGGCTGCAGGTCGCCGACACCCTGCACGAGCCGGTGCTCGTCGACGTCGTCGCGCGCCGCGTCCGATGCGGTCGACCAGAGCCGACTCGTCGCCGAGGCGCGCTCGATCGAGCTGGCCGTCTCGCTGACCGGCGACGCCAAGGTCTTCGGCGACCCCGAGCTGCTCACCACCGCGATCCGCAACCTGGTCGGCAACGCCGTCAACTACTCCGGCGACGGCACCAGGGTCGCCGTCGGCGTCCGGTGCGACGACGGCCTGGTCGAGGTCGACGTCAGCGACCAGGGCCAGGGCATCCCGCAGGCCGAGCAGGCCCGCATCTTCGAGCGGTTCTACCGCGTCGACGCGGCCCGCTCGCGCGCCACCGGCGGCACCGGCCTCGGGCTGGCCATCGTCAAGCACATCTGCGCCAACCACGGCGGCGAGGTCACCGTGTGGAGCGAGGAGGGCCGCGGGTCCACCTTCACCATGCGGCTGCCCGCCGCGCCCTCCAGTGGACCTCCGTCCCGACCTCCCGCGGCTGCGGCCGCTCGCCCCGCCCCGCCCCGCGGGCACGTCGACGTCACGAGAGGTCACCCGATGACACGCATCCTGGTTGTCGAGGACGAGGAGTCGTTCTCCGACCCGCTGTCCTACCTGCTGCGCAAGGAGGGCTACGAGGTCGCGGTCGCCGAGACCGGCCCCGACGCGCTGGAGGAGTTCGACCGCAGCGGCGCCGACCTGGTGCTGCTCGACCTCATGCTGCCCGGGCTGTCCGGCGTCGACGTGTGCCGCGCCCTGCGTCAGCGCTCGGCGGTCCCGGTGATCATGCTGACCGCCAAGGACAGCGAGATCGACAAGGTGGTCGGGCTCGAGATCGGCGCCGACGACTACGTCACCAAGCCCTACTCCAGCCGCGAGCTGCTGGCCCGGATCAAGGCCGTGCTGCGGCGGCTGCAGGAGCCGGAGGAGCTGGTCCCTGCCACCCTCGAGTCGGGGCCGGTGCGGATGGACGTCGAGCGCCACGTCGTCACGGTCAACGGCTCGCACACCGCGCTGCCGCTGAAGGAGTTCGAGCTGCTGGAGCTGCTGCTGCGCAACTCCGGGCGGGTGCTCACCCGCATGCAGCTGATCGACCGGGTGTGGGGCAGCGACTACGTCGGTGACACCAAGACCCTGGACGTGCACGTCAAGCGGCTGCGGGCCAAGGTCGAGCCGGACCCGGCCAACCCGCGGTTCATCGTCACCGTGCGCGGGCTGGGCTACAAGTTCGAGGCCGCCTGAGCCGTACGACGGGTGCCCGCGCGGGAGGAGACCCCGCGCCGTGCGCGAGGGGCCCGCGGCGACGCCTACTTCGTGGTGGCGCTGGCGGACGGCGCGGCGGGGGTGATGCTGGAGTAGTACAGGTCGGGCAGCAGCACGGGAACCGCGACCTGGTCGGTGCCGGCGGCGCTCGTCCCGATCGTCAGGTCGAGCAGCGAGCCCGGCTCGACCGACACGGTGGGCAGCGTGACGGGGCTGACGCCGGCCTCGCCGGACAGCGCGGCCGAGGAGCCGGCGGCGACCTTCTTGGTCAGCTGCGGCCCACCGCCGGGAGCGGTGAAGGTGACGGTCGCCGCCTGGGGGCCGTTGTTGATGACCTGTCCCGAGAGCACCCCCTCCTTGCCCTTGGCGCTCGAGATGACCACGAGGTCATTGACCTTGACGTCGCCGAGGGTGAGGTTCACGCCGTCGGCCGGCTGGTAGGGCACCGTCGTCTGCTGAGGGGAGGTGACCTGGCAGCCGGAGAGGGCCAGAGCCCCCGCCACGGCGGCGCCGACCGTGAGGGCGGACGTGCTGCGGCGCACGGCGAGCAGGGGGGTGCGAGGCGTTGGGCGAGTCACGGGGCAAGAGTAGCGGCCTCGTGCCCGGCGCTCGCACCGACATCGGGTGTCGTGCGACCCCGTCAGAACATCCGGCCGCGGGGTCTCCGGGACGGGCGGGCGAGGGGTCGCTCCCGGGTGGACGGCCCGCATCGACCCCGTGGCTGGCGCCCAGTCACCCGGCCACGGTCCGCCCGCTGTGCGCGTGAAGCACGCTGACGCGGCATCTGTCAAGGCCGTTGACGCCGCCGACATGGCCTCTGACCTGCGTAAACGCCATGAGACGGGTTCCGGACAACCGTGACCCCGTGGTATCGTGGAGGTCGCGAAAGGGGCACAAAGCATATGGTTTTCAAGGTAGGCGAGACGGTCGTGTACCCGCATCACGGTGCGGCGCTGATCGAGCAGATGAAGACTCGCACCATCAAGGGCGAGGACAGGCTCTACCTGGTGCTCAAGGTCGCCCAGGGAGATCTGACCATCGAGGTCCCGGCGGACAACTGCGACCTCGTGGGTGTGCGCGACGTCGTGGGTCAGGAGGGTCTCGACCGCGTGTTCGAGGTCCTGCGTGCAGCCCACACCGAGGAGCCGACCAACTGGTCGCGGCGCTACAAGGCCAACCTCGAGAAGCTCGCCTCCGGCGACGTGATCAAGGTGGCCGAGGTCGTGCGCGACCTGTGGCGCCGGGACAAGGACCGCGGGCTGTCCGCCGGTGAGAAGCGGATGCTGGCCAAGGCGCGTCAGATCCTCGTCTCCGAGCTCGCGCTCGCCGAGAAGACCAACGAGGACAAGGCCGAGGCCATCCTCGACGAGGTTCTCGCCTCCTGAGCATCGCTGTCATCCTGGTCGCCGCCGGTAGCGGTGTGCGACTCGGGGCCGGAGTCCCCAAGGCCTTCGTCCCGCTGCACGGCCAGCCGCTGTTGAGGTACGCCCTCGACCGCGTGCTGGCCGTTGCTGCTGTGCGGCACGTCGTCATCGTCGCCCCGGCCGGGTGCCTGGACGACGCGCGCGCCGTGTCCGCGACGGCGTCCGCCGAGGCCGGCGGTGCCGCGCAGGTCGACGTCGTGGCCGGGGGTGCCGAGCGCAGTGCCTCGGTGCAGGCCGGCCTGCGGGCCCTCGCCGCGGAGGACGAGGTCGTGCTGGTGCACGACGCGGCCCGCGCCCTGGCCCCGGCCTCGCTGTTCGAGGCGGTCATCGCGCAGGTGGGCGCAGGAAGCCCGGCGGTGGTGCCGGGTCTGCCGGTCAGCGACACGGTCAAGATCGTCGACGAGGCCGGCCGCGTCACCTCGACCCCCTCGCGCGAGCGGCTGCGCGCCATCCAGACACCGCAGGGGTTCCGGCGCGAGGTCCTCGACCGCGCCCACGCCGGCGGCTCCTGCGCCACCGACGACGCCGCCCTGGTCGAGCTGACCGGCGTGCCGGTCATGGTGATCGACGGAGACCCGCGCGCGGTCAAGGTGACCACGCCGCGCGACCTCGACCTGGCCCGGACCATCCTGCAGGAGGACTCCCATCGTGTCCGTTGACCCCGCCACCGCCGGAGCCCCGGCCGCCGCAGCGCCCGACCGCCGGACCCGACAGCGCCGGGAGCCGGCTGGACCTGCCGCGCACCGGCATCGGCGTCGACGTCCACCCGTTCGCCGGCGACGGTCGCCCCCTGGCGCTGGCGGGCCTGAGCTGGCCCGGTGAGCAGGGTCTCGCCGGCCACTCCGACGGGGACGTCGCGGCGCACGCCGCCTGCGACGCGCTCTTCGCGGCCGCCGGGCTGGGCGACCTGGGCACGCACTTCGGCACCGACCGGCCCGAGCTGGCCGGTGCCGCCGGGGTCCGCCTGCTGGCCGAGGCGGCCCGCATCGTCACCGAGGCCGGGTTCGTCATCGGCAACGTCGCGGTGCAGGTCATCGGCAACCGGCCCAAGCTCGGGCCCGCGACGCGACGAGGCGCAGGCGGCGCTGTCCGCGGCGGCCGGCGCCCCGGTGTCGGTCGCAGCCACCACCACCGACGGCCTCGGGCTGACCGGTCGCGGCGAGGGCGTCGCCGCGATCGCCACTGCGCTCGTGGCTCCGTCGCGTCTAGGCTCGGACCCGTGCCCGAGATGCTGCCGCTGTTCCCCCTGGGGTCGGTGCTGCTGCCCGGGCTGGTGCTGCCGCTCAACGTGTTCGAGCCGCGCTACCGCACCCTGGTCGAGGAGCTCGTCGCCGAGCCCGAGGGGTCGCCGCGCGAGTTCGGGGTGGTCGCGATCCGCTCCGGTCGCGAGGTCGGGGAGGACGGCGTGCGTGCGCTCGAGGCGCTGCACCCCGCCGGCTGCACCGCGCAGCTGGAGGAGGTCACCGCCCTCGACGACGGACGCTATGAGGTCGTGAGCGTCGGGTGCACCCGGTTCCGGCTGCTCGACATCGACGCGACGGCCGGCACGCCGTACCTCATGGGCCTGGTGGAGCGGCTCGGCGAGTCCGACGGCGACGGCGCGCCGATCTTCGCCCGCTCGGTCGCGCGGCACTTCGACGCCTACCGTGACCTGCTCGGCGGCGACGGCCAGGTGACCGACCCCTCCGAGCCGCGCAGGCTGTCCTACCTGGTCGCCGCGGCGATGCGGCTGGACCTCGCCGACCGCCAGCGGCTGCTCGAGCAGCCCGACACCGCGGCCCGGCTGCGCGCCGAGCTGGCGCTGCTGCGACGTGAGACCGCGCTCGTCGCCGCGCTGCAGGCGGTGCCGGCCACCGAGCTGACGCACATGCCCTACGGGCTCAACTGACCACGACCCCGGGCGGCCGGACGGCCGCTGTCGGGACCGGAGCGTGGAAGTTAGGCTCCTGCCAACCCCGCCGCCCACGAAGGAGTGCCACATGCCCAGCACGGTCAAGGGAGTCATCGCCCGCGCCAAGGGAGCGCCGGTCGAGGTCGTCGACGTCATCGTCCCCGACCCGGGACCGGGCGAGGCGGTCGTGCGGATCCAGGCCTGCGGTGTGTGCCACACCGACCTGCACTACCGCGAGGGTGGCATCAACGACGAGTTCCCGTTCCTGCTCGGGCACGAGGCGGCCGGCGTCGTCGAGGCGGTCGGCGAGGGCGTGACCGACGTCGCGGCCGGTGACTTCGTCATCCTCAACTGGCGCGCCGTGTGCGGTCAGTGCCGGGCCTGCGCCAAGGGCAAGCCGCAGTACTGCTTCAACACGCACAACGCCACCCAGAAGATGACGCTGACCGACGGCGACCGAGCTGTCGCCGGCGCTCGGCATCGGCGCCTTCATCGAGAAGACCCTGGTGGCCAGCGGCCAGTGCACCAAGGTCGACCCCGAGGCCGACCCCAACGCGGTCGGCCTGCTCGGCTGCGGCGTCATGGCCGGCTTCGGTGCCGCCGTCAACACCGGCGGGGTCAGCCGCGGCGACTCGGTGGCCGTGATCGGGTGCGGCGGCGTCGGCAACGCGGCGATCGCCGGTGCCGTGGTGGCCGGCGCCACCACCGTCATCGCCGTCGACGTGGACGACCGCAAGCTCGAGTGGGCCAAGGGGTTCGGCGCCACGCACACGGTCAACAGCAAGGAGCAGGACCCGGTCGAGGCGATCCGCGCCCTCACCGGCGGCTTCGGCGCCGACGTCGTCGTCGACGCGGTCGGGCGGCCCGAGACCTACGAGCAGGCGTTCTACGCCCGCGACCTGGCCGGCACGGTCGTCCTCGTCGGTGTGCCCACCCCCGAGCTCACGGTGACGCTGCCGCTGATCGAGCTCTTCGGCCGCGGCGGGGCGCTGAAGTCCAGCTGGTACGGCGACTGCCTGCCCTCGCGGGACTTCCCCATGCTGGTCGACCTCTACCGGCAGGGCCGGTTCGACCTCGGGGCGTTCGTCTCCGAGACGATCGGCATCGAGGACATCGAGGCCGCGTTCGACAAGATGCACCGCGGCGAGGTCCTGCGCTCGGTCGTGACTCTGTGAGCGGCGAGGTCCGCGTCGACAGGGTCGTCACCTCGGGCACCTTCAGCCTCGACGGCGGCACCTGGGACGTCGAGAACAACGTCTGGGTGGTCGGCGACGACACCGAGTGCGTGATCATCGACGCCGCCCACGACGGCCGGCCGATCCTGCGGGCCGTGGCCCGGCGCAAGGTCCTGGCGATCCTGTGCACCCACGGTCACGACGACCACATCACCGCGGCGGGCGAGGTCGCCGACACGACCAGCGCGCCGTCCTACCTGCACCCGGCCGACCGGGTCCTGTGGGACGTGGTCTACCCGGTCACCCCCGACGGCGAGCTCGCCGACGGCGACGTCTTCACGGTCGGGAGCACCGAGCTGCGGGTGCTGCACACCCCCGGCCACTCCTACGGCGCCTGCTGCTTCTACGCGCCCTCGCTCGGGGCCGTCTTCAGCGGCGACACCCTGTTCAAGGGTGGGCCGGGTGCCACGGGCCGCTCCTACAGCGACTTCCCCACCATCGTGGAGTCGATCCGCGACAGGCTGCTGACGCTGCCGCCGGAGACGGTGGTGCACACCGGCCACGGCGACGACACCACGATCGGCGCCGAGGCGCCGCACCTGCAGGAGTGGATCGACCGCGGCCACTGAGCCGTCCTGTCCGGACGCTCGCGCCCGGTCCAGACCCACTTCGTGCCGCTGGCTCGGCCTCCGGCGCCCACCGCGCCCCGGTTTCGCCGGGTGGGGCGCACGAAGTGGGTCTGGGCAGGCGGTGGCCGGTGACGGTGGACGGCGCCCGCGTGGCTCGGAGGACGGCGACGCGCCGGTAACCTTGACCGGGTGAGCCTTCGCCTTCATGACACCTCCACGCGCTCCCTGCGCACGTTCGAGCCGATCGAACCCGGCAGGGCGGGCATCTACATCTGCGGGCTCACCACCCAGGGCGCCCCTCACATCGGCCACGTCCGGTTCGCGGTCGCCTTCGACATCCTGCGCCGCTGGCTGACCCGCGGCCACGGCCTCGAGGTCACCCTCGTGCGCAACGTCACCGACATCGACGACAAGATCCTGGCCAAGTCCGCCGCCGCCGGGCAGCCGTGGTGGGCCTGGAGCTACGCCAACGAGCGCGCGACCACCGCGGCGCTCGACGCCCTCGGGGTGCTGCCGCCCACCTACGAGCCGCGGGCCACCGGTCACATCACCGAGATGCTCGAGATCATGCAGACGCTGGTCGACAAGGGTCACGCCTACGCCGCCGCCGACGGCAGCGGCGACGTCTACTTCGACGTCCGCAGCTACGCCGACTACGGCTCGCTGACCCACCAGCGGATCGAGGACATGGAGGCCGCCGCGGACGCCGACCCCCGGGGCAAGCGCGACCCGCGGGACTTCGCCCTGTGGAAGGGGCACAAGGCGGGCGAGCCCGAGACGGCGAGCTGGCCCACGCCCTTCGGCCGCGGCCGACCCGGGTGGCACCTCGAGTGCTCCGGCATGGCGCGCAAGTACCTCGGCGACACCTTCGACATCCACGGTGGCGGCGTCGACCTGCGCTTCCCCCACCACGAGAACGAGCAGGCCCAGTCCCGGGCGGCGGGCCTGGGGTTCGCCAACTACTGGCTGCACAACGCGTGGGTGACCATCAGCGGCGAGAAGATGAGCAAGTCGCTCGGCAACTCCCTGCTCGTCAGCGAGATCATCCAGATCGCGCGTCCCCTCGCCGTCCGCTACTACCTCAGCGCGGCGCACTACCGGTCGACGATCGAGTACCACGAGGGGTCCCTGCGCGAGGCCGAGGCGGCGGTCGACCGGATCGAGGGCTTCGTGCGCCGGGCGCTGCCCGCTGCCGACCTGCCCGGCGCCGGGCTGGCTCACCCCTCCGTCCGCGCGCTGCCGCCCGAGTTCGTCGCCGCCATGGACGACGACCTCAACGTGTCCGGTGCGCTCGCCGTCATCCACGAGACCGTCCGTGCCGGCAACACCGCGCTCGACGAGGGCGACGACGAGGTGGCCCGCGACGCCGCCCTGCTCGTGGTCGACATGACCGACGTGCTCGGGGTCAACCCCCTCGCGACCCAGTGGCAGGCCACGTCGGGGACCTCCGCCGACGACGCGCTCGGCGCGCTCGACGCCCTGGTGTCGGCCCAGCTCGAGGCGCGTGCGGCGGCCCGCTCCGCCCGGGACTTCGCGACCGCGGACGCCATCCGCGACCAGCTGACGGCGGCCGGTATCGCCGTCGAGGACACCGCCACGGGCGCGCGCTGGTCGCTCGCCCGACGCCCCGAGGCCGTCGACGTGATCGACGCCCCCGACGCCATCGACGCCTGAAAGGCGACTTCCCATGCCAGGTAACTCCCAGCGCCGCGGCGCCATGCGCAAGCCCACCACCCGCAAGGGCCCCCAGGTCGGCAGTGGCGGTCAGCGCCGCAAGGGCCTCGAGGGGCGCGGGCCCACGCCCAAGGCGGTCGAGCGCACCAAGCACCCGGCGGCCAAGAACGCGGCCCGGACGGCCAAGCGGGACGCCGCATCCGGTGCTGGCCGCAGGAGCGCACCGGGCCGTCCGGCCGGACGCGCCCCCAAGAAGGCGCGCGGCTCCAGCGAGATCGTCGCCGGGCGCAACTCCGTCGTCGAGGCGCTGCGCGCCGAGGTGCCGGTCACCACGATGTACGTCGCCGGCCGGATCGACTCCGACGACCGGGTCCGCGAGGCGCTGAAGATCGCGACCTCGCGCTCGATCCCGATCCTGGAGACGCCGCGCGGTGAGCTCGACCGGCTCACCGACGGCGCCGTGCACCAGGGGCTCGCCCTGCAGGTGCCGCCGTACGACTACGCCCACCCGAGCGACCTGGTCAACCCCGAGACCCCGGGCATCCCGCTCATCGTCGCGCTGGACGGCATCACCGACCCGCGCAACCTCGGCGCGATCATCCGCTCGGTCGCGGCCTTCGGTGGTCACGGGGTCGTCGTGCCCGAGCGCCGGTCGGCCGGTCTGACCGCCAGCGCCTGGAAGACGTCCGCCGGTGCCGCGGCCCGGATCCCGGTGGCCCTGGCCAGCAACCTCACCCGTGCGCTGGAGGAGTACCGCAAGGCCGGCTTCTTCATCCTCGGCCTGGACATGGACGGCGACGTGCAGCTGCCCGACCTCGAGCTGGCCAGCGAGCCGCTGGTGGTCGTCGTCGGGTCCGAGGGCAAGGGACTGTCCCGGCTGGTCGGCGAGACGTGCGACCAGATCGTCTCGATCCCGATGTCCTCGGCGGTGGAGTCGCTCAACGCCGGCATCGCCACGGGCGTCACGCTGTACGAGGTGGCCCGCCGCCGGGCGCTCTGACGACACAGGTCACGGGCCGCCCCCGCTCCGACCGGAGCCGGGGCGGCCCGTGCCGCGTGCCGGGCGGCTCGAGCGGTCAGGGGGCCAGCCAGGCGCCGTACGGCGTGTTGCGGACCACCGCGAAGGCCAGGGTGACCACGCACATCACAGCGAAGCCGCGCTCGCCCGTGCGGGGCTGGTCGACGACCTGTCCGCGCAGCGCAAACACCATGCGCCGCAACCAGATCCCCGCCGCCAGCGGGACGACCAGGGTGACGAGCAGGTTCAGCGACAGGGCCTCGGTGAGATGTCCCTCGCTGAGCGCCGCGATGCTGCGCAGGCCGCCGCAGAACGGGCACTGCAGGCCCGTCGCCGCGTTGAACCAGCAGCGGGCCAGCGGGCCGAGGTCGTGCCCCCCGGTGCGGTGCAGGACCGCGAGGCCGACCGCGGCGGCGGCCGCGGCGCCCAGGGAACGGCGCAGGCCCGGAGCCGTGAGGTCCTCACGGCTCCGGGCCTGGCCGGTGCTGTCATCGGTCAGCGCCTGTTCAGGCCTTGACGACGACGGTCTTGACGATCTTGTCCGCGAGCGTCTGGCGCCTGGAGTCCCAGCAGCGGGAACAGGTAGCCGACGAAGCAGATGAGGCTGTCGACGACGTGGGCGATGTCGCGCACGAACGGCCATCAGCGTGCCGACCGGCTGGCCGGTCTGCTCGCCGACCAGGCGCAGGTTGAGCGCGCGCTTGCCCAGGCTCTGGCCGCGGCCGCCGAGGACCCATCGGTTGTAGATGACGACCGCCAGGGCCAGCAGCCCGAAGATCAGCGCGAGCACGAGGTTGCCGCCGGAGCTGGTGGTCGTCGTCTGGCCGTTGACGGTGGCCGTCGTCGCCCTCGGCTGGAAGACGAAGCTGAGGATCCCGAACGGGACCAGATAGACGAGGTAGTCGACGATGTAGGCGCCGACGCGCTGGATCCACGAGGCGAACGGCGCGACGGACGCTGCCGTCCCGTAGCTCTGCTGCTCGAACCGCCGGCCGGCGGCGGAGGAGGAGGCGGTGGCGGCGTGCTGCCGTAGCTGGACATGGAAGAAGGACCCCTTGGCAGACGATGTGCGCTGCGCGTGGGAATTTCCCACGCGCCGACACCCTAGGGGTAAAACCTGCCTACGGGGCGGTCATTTGCGCGGCCGGTCACCCGGGGGGAACATCGCCACGACCGGCATCTCCACCGTGTCGACGCCGACGACCGCCGCCTCGTCGGGCTTGCCCGGCAGCACGGTGGCGACGTAGTCCTGGAGCGCATCGGTGATCGGCACGTCGTGGCCGACCCGCTCGGACATGTACCACCGGTGCTCGAGCACCTCGTGGAACAGCTCGGCCGCCTCGAGCTTGCGGGCCATGTCGCGCGGCACGGCCCGCACGACCGGCTCGTAGACGTGGGCCAGCCAGTCGTGGGCGACGAGCTCCTCGTCGTCGTTCTGGCGGTCCTGGGCGGCGCCGTAGGCGTCGAGGTCGTTGAGCAGCCGGCGAGCCTGGTTCTCCTCGACGTCGAGCCCCGTCAGCCGCAGCAGCCGCCGCGAATGGTGGCCGGCGTCAACGACCTTGGGCTGGATCTGGATGGTCGAGCCGCCGATGTCGGTGGAGATGGAGAGCTCGTCGACGTCGAAGCCGAGCCCGTTGAGCCGCCGGATGCGCTCCTCGACCCGCCACCGGTCGCCGAGCTCGAAGCGCTCGCGCTCGGTCAGCTCGCGCCAGAGCGAGCGGTAGCGGTCGACGATGAGCTGGGAGATCTCGACCGGGTCGGCGACCTCGTCCAGGAAGCCGCCGGCCGCCAGGTCCATCAGCTCGCCGGCGATGTTGACCCGGGCGATGTCCAGGTCGTGCTCGCGCTGGCCGTCGGAGAGCTGGTCGCGGATCTCCCCGGTCTCGGCGTCGACGAGGTAGGCCGAGAAGGCCCCGGCATCGCGCCGGAACAGCGTGTTGGACAGGGACACGTCGCCCCACCAGAAGCCGGTGAGGTGCAGCCGGACGAGCAGCACGGCGAGGGCGTCGATCAGCCGCTGGGCGGTGTCGGGGCGCAGCGTCTGGCTGAACAGCGCGCGGTAGGGCAGCGAGAACTGCAGGTGCCGGGTCAGCAGGCAGGCGTCGAGCTCGTCGCCGTCCGGGGTCACGCGCCCGCTGATGACACCGAACGGGACGACGCAGGGCTGGTCCAGCTTCTGCAGCAGCCGCAGCATGTTGTACTCGCGCCGGGCCAGGTCGTCCTTGATCTCCTTGACCGCGATGACGCGACCGGACACCTTGACGAACCGGACGATGTGCCGGGAGATCCCGCGGGGGAGCGCGGCGAGGAGGTTCTCCGGCCACTGCTCCAGCGGGGTCGACCACGGCAGGTCGAGCAGGGCGGGGTCGGGCCGGACAGCGGTGATCTCGAGTGCCACGGGACCATCGTGGCACGCGCCGCGGTCTGCCGCCGGTCAGCCCCACCGCCGTCCGTCGTCCTGCGGGCGGCCTCGGACAGCAGAAGGTGGCGGCGCCCCCGATCGGGCACCGCCACCTCCTGGTCGAGGGGACTGCTCAGTCGCCGATGCGCTGACCGGTCTCGGTGTTGAACAGGTGCACGTGGCCGTGGTCGGGAACCAGGTTGATCACGCTGCCCTTCTGCGGGGGCGTGCGGCCGTCGACGCGGGCCACGACCGGGTTGGCGTCGGCGCCCTCGCCGGTGGAGCCGTAGATGTAGGCGTCGGCGCCGAGCTCCTCGACCACCTCGACGGTGACGGGCAGGCCCGTGCCGTCGGTGGCGATGCTGAGGTCCTCGGGACGGACGCCGACGGTCGACCTGCTGGCCGGCGCTGGCCAGGTGCTCGCGCTCGATCGGGTAGGCGCTCGTGCCGAACTTGACCCCGCCGTCGATCACCGGCACCTCGAGCAGGTTCATGGCGGGGGAGCCGATGAAGCCGGCGACGAAGACGTTGTTCGGGTGGTCGTACATCCGCCGCGGGGTGTCGCACTGCATCAGCAGGCCGTCCTTGAGGACGGCGACCCGGTCACCCATCGTCATGGCCTCGACCTGGTCGTGCGTGACGTAGACCGTGGTGACACCGAGCCGGCGCTGCAGCGAGGCGATCTGGGTGCGGGTCTGGACGCGGAGCTTGGCGTCGAGGTTGGACAGCGGCTCGTCCATCAGGAAGACCTGCGGCTGGCGGACGATGGCCCGGCCCATGGCCACGCGCTGGCGCTGACCGCCGGAGAGGGCCTTCGGCTTGCGCTCGAGGTACTCCTCGAGGTCGAGGATCTTGGCAGCCTCCTGGACCCGCTTGCTGATCTCGGACTTGTTGATGCCGGCGATCTTCAGGGCGAAGCCCATGTTGTCGGCGACCGACATGTGCGGGTAGAGCGCGTAGTTCTGGAAGACCATCGCGACGTCGCGGTCCTTGGGCGAGAGGTCGGTGACGTTGCGGTCGCCGATGTAGATGTCGCCCTCGTTGACCTCCTCGAGGCCGGCGAGCATGCGCAGGCTGGTGGACTTGCCACAGCCGGAGGGGCCGACGAAGACGAGGAACTCGCCGTCCTCGATGTCGATGTTGAGCTTGTCCACCGAGGGCTTGTCGTTGCCGGGATAGATGCGCGAGGCATTGTCGAACTTGACTGTGGCCATGGGAGATCAACCTTCCTTCACCGGCAGGAACGTGCCGGACGATCCGTTGTAAAGGGGTGACGCGCGCCAGTGACGTCGGTGTCACGGCGTGAGGGGCAGTCTGACCCATGGAACCCCCTTCCCGCCAGAGGTCGGCCGCTCAGGGTTGTGCGTCGCAGGCGAAAGTGGTTGAAAACGGAACGAAGTTGCTGAAACGTTTCCTGCAATTTCTTGCAAGAAACCTCCGCAGGCCTGCAAGAAGTTGCTACCTTTTGCACACTTTCGGGCCGGCTCAGGGCTGGCCCAGGCCTCTCAAGGAGAAACCTCAATGCACAAGCGTGCGATTGGCGCTGCCGCCGTCACCGGTGTCGCGGCCCTGTTCATGAGCGCGTGCGGTGGGTCCTCGACCCCCGCCGCCGCTGACAAGACGCCGGCCGCCTCGGGCAGCAGCACCACCACCACGGCCGCCGCGCCGTCGCCGACCACCTCCGGTGCCCCCGCACGCGATGCCAGTGCCGACCTCGTCATCTGGTCCGACGCGGACCGCGCCGGACCGCTGAAGAAGTACGCCGACCAGTTCGGCTCGGAGAACGGGATCAAGGTCGCCGTCCAGGTGGTCACCGACACCCGCCAGCAGTTCAAGGACGCCACCAACGTCGGCAAGGGCCCGGACGTCATCGTCGGCGCCCACGACTGGCTCGGTGAGCTGGTGCAGAACGGCACCGTCGCGCCCGTGCCGCTGGCGGCCGACGTCGCAGCCAAGTTCGACCCCAAGGCGATCGCCGCCACCAAGTACAACGGCCAGCAGTACGGCGTGCCCTACGCGGTCGAGAACATCGCGCTGATGCGCAACACGGCGCTCGCGCCCGAGGCCCCCAAGACGATGGACGACCTCGTCGCCACCGGCGAGAAGATCAAGAAGGCCAACAAGAAGGTCAGCAACGTCCTCGTCCAGCAGGTCGGCAAGGTCGGCAACGCCTACTACACCTACCCCTACCTGAGCGCCTTCGGCGGCGGCATCTTCGCCACCAAGGCCAACGGCGACTACGACGCCAGCAAGGTGATCGTCAACAGCGCCGGGTCGATCAAGGGCGCCACCGAGCTGGCCAAGCTCGGCAAGGCCAAGGTCCTCACGACCAACGTCGACGACACCAACGCCGAGGCCATCTTCGACGGCGGCAAGGCGCCGTACTTCTTCACCGGTCCCTGGGCCACGCCCAACGCCAAGAAGGCCGGCATCAAGTACGCCATCAGCCCGCTGCCCAGCATCGACGGCAAGCCGATGCAGCCGTTCCTGGGCGTCCAGATGTTCTACGTGTCGGCCAAGGCCAAGAACGCCGCCTTCGCGCAGGAGTTCGTGACCAACTACGTGTCGCGCAAGGACGTCCAGCTCGCGCTCTTCCAGGCCGGTGGCCGCCCGCCGGCCCTGACCGAGGCCTACAACGAGGTCGCCAAGTCCGACAAGGACGTCCAGGGGTTCCACGCGGCCGGCAAGGGTGGCAAGGCGATGCCGAACATCCCCGCCATGAACTCGGTCTGGGGCCCGCTGGGCCAGGCTGCCGCTGACGTGATCTCGGGCAAGGCGACGGTGGACGCCCGCTTCGCGGCCGCCCAGAAGGAGATCGTCGCCAACATCAACAAGGGCTGACACCAGGAGGCCCCAGGGCTGGCCGGCCGCTGCGCGCGGCCGGCCAGCCTGCTCCTGACAGCTCGCACGGCCCCTTCAGTCCCCGCACCACCTGCCCGCAGTACCGGAGGTACCCATGGCCCAGGCAGACGTCTCGACCGAGCACCGCCCGATCCAGGGCTCGGCCAAGCCACCACCGTGGGCGACCGCCCTGAAGTGGGTCCTGATCGTGGCCGTCGTCGCCCTGGCCGGTGTCATCGTCCAGCGCCTGGTCACCCAGGGGCTGTGGCTGGCGGTCGTGGGAGTCGCCTTCGTGGCCATGGCGATCCTGGCCGTCTACGGCACCCGGCGCGCCGTCCCCCTGAAGTACCTCGTGCCGGGGCTGCTGTTCCTCCTGGCGCTGCAGGTGTGGCCCATCGTCTACACCGTCGGCACGGCGTTCACGAACTTCGGTGACGGCCACCGGATCAGCAAGCAGGAGAGCATCGACTCGATCATCGCCAACTCCGTGCAGGAGGTGCCGGGCAGCTCGCGGTACAAGCTGAGCGTGGCGGTCAAGCAGGGCGCCGACATCGCGACCGCGCCGCCGGTGTTCCTGCTCACCGACCCCAAGGGCAAGACCCTGCTCGGCGACGCCAGCGGGCTGGAGGACCTGACGGCCGACGGCGTGGAGAAGAGCCCGCTCGGCAAGGTGACCGCGGCTCCCGGCTACACGATCCTCAACGCCCGACAGGTCAACGCCCGCAAGGACCTGGCCACGTTCGCGGTGCCCACGCCGGACGGCGGCGGGATCAAGCGCGTCGGCCTGAGCGAGGCGTTCGAGGGCAAGCCCAGCGTCTCCTACGACAAGGCCACCGACACGCTGACCGACAGCGCCACCAAGAAGCAGTACGTCCCGCGGAACGCGGAGTGGGTGCCGAAGGACGGCCAGGGTGAGGCGTTCGCGCAGGGCTGGAAGGAGAACGTCGGGCTGAAGAACTTCACCAGGGTGCTGACGGACGACACGCTGCGCACCGGCTTCGTGAAGATCTTCCTCTGGAACATGTTCTTCGCGGTGTTCTCGGTGCTGTCGACGTTCCTCCTGGGCATGCTGCTGGCCCTGCTGCTGAACGACCCGCGGCTGAGGGGCAAGGCGATCTACCGCTCGCTGCTGATCCTCCCGTACGCCCTGCCGACCTTCATCACCGCGCTGGTGTGGAAGTCCATGTACAACCAGGACTTCGGGCTGATCAACAGCTACACCGGGCTGAACGTGGACTGGCTGGGCAACCCGTGGGCTGCCAAGGCCGCCATCCTGGTCACCAACCTCTGGCTCGGCTTCCCCTACATGTTCATCGTCTGCACGGGTGCCCTGCAGTCGATCCCGGGCGACGTGCGCGAGGCGGCCAAGATCGACGGCGCCAACGCGTTCCGGATGCTGCGGTCGATCATCATGCCGCTCCTGCTCGTCGCGGTCGGCCCGTTGCTGATCGCCTCGTTCGCCTTCAACTTCAACAACTTCACGCTGATCTTCCTGCTGACCGGAGGCGGCCCCTTCGACGCGGGCAACACCTCGATCGGCTCGAGCGACCTGCTGATCACCTATGCCTACCGGCTGGCCTTCAGCGGCACCACCCCGAACTACGGGTTCGCTGCGGCGGTCTCGATCTTCATCTTCATCATCGTCGCGTTGCTGAGCTACTCAGGATTCCGTCGGACCAAGTCCCTGGAAGAGGTGAACTGATGTCGGAGGTCTACCAGCGCGAGAGCGTGGCGATCCCCCACGACGAGGTTGAGGGTGCCGGTTTCACACCGCCTCCCGCGGCGCCCCCGCGCCGGCGTCCGGGCAACGGGACCTGGTGGCGGCACGGCCTCGCCGTCGTCGCGCTGATCTGGTCGCTGTTCCCCATCGTGTTCATCGTGTCGGCGGCGCTCAACCCCGCCGGCTCGCTCGAGACCAGCCAGCTGCTCCCGACCAGTGGCTCGCTCGCCAACTTCCAGAGCCTGTTCACCGACGGGGCGCGGCCGTACGTGTCCTGGTACAAGAACTCGCTGCTCATCGCCGGCGTCGCGCTCGCTGTGCTCGGTCTTCATCGGCGCCTGTGCGGCGTACGCCTTCTCCCGACTGAGGTTCGTCGGCCGCCGGCCGGGCCTGCTGTCACTGCTGCTGCTGCAGATGTTCCCCGCCCTGCTCGCGTTCGTGGCGCTCTACGTCACCTTCGTGGCCGTCGGTGACGTCCTCCCCGTCCTGGGCCTGAACAGCCCCTGGGGCCTGATCCTCGCCTACCTCGGCGGGGCGATGGGTGCCAACGTGTGGCTGCTCAAGGGCTACTTCGACACGGTGCCCCGCGAGCTGGACGAGGCGGCCAAGGTCGACGGTGCCTCCCACGCCCGGATCTTCTTCACCATGACCCTGCGCCTGGTCATGCCGATCCTGGTCACCGTGTTCATGGTGTCGTTCGTCGGCCTGTTCAGCGAGTTCCTGCTGGCCAGCATCTTCCTGCGCGACATCGACACCCAGACCCTCGGCGTCGGTCTCTACGGCATGACCATCGGCAAGGAGGCCAACAGCCTGTTCGGGCAGTTCGCCGCCGGGGCCCTGCTGGCCTCCGTGCCCACGGTCCTGCTCTACCTGGCCTTCCAGAAGCAGCTCGTCGGCGGCCTGACCCAGGGGTCGGTGAAGTGACCGGGCGGGCCGTCGACGGCTCGGACCCTCGGGACTGCTGTCCCAGCCGCACCACGACGGATCGGCGCTCTACGTCTCCAACGCCTGTCCCGCACCCGGGGAGACGGTGCAGGTCCTCGTCCGGGTCCCGCACGAGGCGGGGGTCACCGCGGTGCACCTGCGCACCGCGCCCGACGGGGAGCAGCAGTTCTCCGACGCGGTGGTGGACCGGCGCACCGACACCGACACGTGGTGGCGCGCCGACCTCACCTGCCACAACCCCGTGACGAGCTACCGGTTCATCCTCGAGGGCGGCCCGTCGTCGTACGCCTGGCTGAACGGCACCGGCATGCACGTCCGCGACGTGCCCGACGCGGCGGACTTCCGCCTCGTGACGTACGACGCCCCGCCCGCCTGGGCGCTGGATGCCGTGGTCTACCAGATCTTCCCGGACCGCTTCGCCAAGGCCGTGGACCGTGAGGCCCCCGAGTGGGCGGACCCCGCGGACTGGGACGAGCCCATCACGACTGACCGCAGCCGGATCGCGCAGCAGCTCTACGGCGGCGACCTCGACGGCATCACCGCCCACCTGGACCACGTCGTCTCGCTCGGGGCCACCGTGGTCTACCTGACCCCGTTCTTCCCCTCGCGGTCCAACCACCGCTACGACGCGTCGAGCTTCGACGCCGTGGACCCGGTGCTCGGTGGCGACGAGGCGCTGGCCCGCCTGGTCGACGCCTGTCACGACCGCGGGCTGCGGGTCATGGGCGACTTCACCACCAACCACACCGGCGCCGGGCACGAGTGGTTCCGTCGCGCCCAGGCGGACCCCGGGAGCGAGGAGCACGGCTTCTACCTCTACGAGGACGGCGACTACGTCTCGTGGCTCGGGGTCCCGTCGCTGCCCAAGCTGAACTACGACAGCGGCGAGCTGCGGCGACGGGTGTTCGACGACCCCGACGGGGTGGTGCGCAAGTGGCTCGGCGGGGCGGCCGGTCTGGACGGCTGGCGGGTCGACGTGGCCAACATGACCGGGCGCTACAAGGACCAGGACCACAACCACGAGGTGGCCCGGCTGATGCGCGCCGCGATGGCCGACGTCCGGCCGGACGCGCTGCTCGTCGGTGAGCACGTCCACGACTACAGCCAGGACGCCCTCGGCGACGGGTGGCACGGCGTGATGAACTACGCCGGCTTCACCCGGCCGGTGTGGACCTGGCTGCGGAGCCGGGGCCACGCCCCGAAGTTCCTCGGGTCGCCGCTGATGGTGCCGCGGCTGGGCGGCCGCTCGGTGCTGGAGACGATGCGCGAGTTCTCGGCGATCGTCCCGTGGCGGACGGTGCAGCACAGCTTCACCCTGGTCGGGTCGCACGACACCACGCGCGTCCGCAGCCTCGTCGGCGACGACCCGCGCCAGGTGGACGTCGCGGCCGGGCTGCTGATGACGATGCCGGGGATCCCGATGGTGACCTACGGCGACGAGATCGGCATGCGCGGCGACTTCGGCGAGGACGGCCGCCGGCCGATGCCGTGGGACGAGAACCAGTGGGACGAGAGGCTGCTCGAGGTCTACCGCGGGCTCATCGCTGCGCGTCGGGCGAGTGCGGCCCTCCGGCACGGTGGCCTGCGCTGGGTCCACGCCGACGACGACACGCTGGTCTTCCTGCGGCAGACGCCGGAGGAGACGGCACTGGTCCACTGTGCCCGGGCCGCCCACGCCCCCCTGACGCTCTCCGCCCGACACCTGACGGGAGTCGAGAAGGCTCGTAGTGTCTACGGTGCGGGGCTGGTGCAGGGCGTCGGGACGGTGTCCCTGGTGGCGGACCAGCCCCAGGTCGACGTGTGGGTGTGGCCCACACTGTGACCAGGACACACTCACACGGAGCAGAGGTGCCAGCCATGAAGGCGCGGTTGTCCGACATCGCCCAGCACGCCGACGTCAGCGAGGCGACGGTCAGCCGCGTCCTGAACGGCAAGCCGGGGGTGGCCGACGCGACGCGGCAGGCGGTGCTCACCTCGCTCGACGTGCTGGGCTACGACCGTCCGAGCCGGCTGCGCCGCAAGAGCGCCGGGCTGGTCGGGCTGGTGACGCCCGGAGCTGACCAACCCGATCTTCCCGGCGTTCGCCCAGGTGATCGAGACGGCGCTGGCCCGCAGCGGCTACACGCCGGTCCTGTGCACCCAGACGCCCGGCGGGGTGCACGAGGACGACTACGTCCAGATGCTGCTGGACCGCAGCGTCGCCGGGATCATCTACGTCAGCGGGCTGCACGCGAACACCACGACCGACCCCGACCGCTACGTCACCCTGCGCGACCGGGGGCTGCCGATCGTCCTGGTCAACGGCTACATCGACGGCGTCGACGCCCCGTTCATCTCCAACGACGACGTCGCCTCGATGGACCTGTCGATCGGGCACCTGGTGCAGCTCGGGCACACCAACATCGGGCTGGCCGTCGGGCCCGACCGCTACGTGCCGGTCATCCGCAAGATCGCCGGGTTCCGCAACGCGATGATGACGATGCTCGGGCGCGACGACGTCGAGGACCTCATCCAGCGCACGATGTTCACCGTCGAGGGTGGTGCCGCGGCCGCCAGCCGCCTGATCGACAGGGGCGCGACCGCGATCGTCTGTGGCTCGGACCTGATGGCGCTGGGCGCGATCCGGGCCGCCCGGCAGCGTGGTCTCGAGGTGCCCCGCGACCTGTCCGTGGTGGGGTACGACGACTCGACCCTCATCGCGTTCACCGACCCGCCGCTCACGACGGTGCGGCAGAGCGTCCAGGCGATGGGGGAGGCGGCCGTGCGCGCGCTCATCGACGAGATCGCGGGCGAGCCTGCGCCCCGCGCGGAGTACGTCTTCCGGCCCGAGCTGGTCGTCCGCGGCTCCACCGGCGCCGTGCCGCACGCCGCGCCGGCGTACGGCGTCGTGCCCTCAGTGCCCCGCTGCCGTCGCGCCGCACGGCTCGCCCCGCAGCCCGGAGCCGCACGCCTCGCCCCGCACGCCGGACCTGTACGGCGATCAGGCCGTCTGAGGCCTCGGGCCTCGACGAACAGCCGCAGGGTGGCCACCACGTCCGCGACGTCGTCGACCCGCCAGGCCGCGGCCGTGTCCCCGTCGCCGACCTTGACCGTGACGTCACCGGCGTCCGGGTCCAGCGCCTCGAACGCGCGCTCGTCGGTCACGTCGTCACCGAGGTAGAGCGTCGCCTCCGCGCCGCGCGCGCCGCGCCAGGTCGACCAGGGCGGTGCCCTTGTTCGTGGCCAGGACGGCCAGCTCGACGACCTGCTTGCCGGGCATGACGTGCAGGCCCGGCACCCGGTCCGGCACGGCCGCCGCCTCCCGCAGGGCCGCCTCGGCGGTCGCCGGGTCGATGCCGCGGGTGTGCACCGCCACGGAGGCGGGCTTGTGCTCGATGCGGGCCCCGGGGTGCCGGGCCACGATCGCCTCGGCCTCCGCGGTGGCCTGCGCCAGCATCGTCGACTCCTGCGGGCTGAGCAGCGGCTCGTCGCCGTCGTCGTCGAGGCTGGAGTGGGCGCCGTGGCTGCCGACGAGGACCAGCGGCTCGTCGGGCAGGACGCCCGCGAACCGGCCCAGGGTCGTCGACGTCGCGCCCGGAGACCAGGGCCACCGTGACGCCCGGCAGCGCCGCGGCCGCCCGCAGCGCCTCCAGGCCGCCGTCGGCGGCGCGGGCGGTCGAGCGGGTCGGTGACCAGGGGGGCCAGCGTGCCGTCGAAGTCGGTGGCGACGAGCACCTTCGGGCGGGCGGCGAGCGTGCGTGACGGCCGCAGCGCAGGCCGTCGGGCAGCGGGCTCATCGGCGGACCGCCTCGGAGGCGAGGTCCGCCACGGCCCGGTTGGCCCGGTCCTCGCTGGCGCCGGTCTGCTCGGCCTGGTCCTGCTGCAGCCGCTGACGCTGCGGCTTGCGGGGGGCCATCTCGAGCGCCTCGAGGTAGCGCTCGGCCCACCGCTGCACGTCGTGGTCGGCGACCCGGCGACGCAGCGCCTTCATCCGCCGGCGCCGTTCGGGCGCGGGGGTGTTGATCGCGTACATGATCGTCTGCTTCAGGCCCGCGATGTCGTGCGGGTTGCAGACGAAGGACTGGTGCAGCTCGTGCCACGCGCCGGCGAACTCGGACAGGACCAGGGCCCCGCCCAGGTCGGTGCGGCAGGCGACGTACTCCTTGGCGACGAGGTTCATGCCGTCGCGCAGCGGGGTCACCAGCATGACGTCGGCGGCCAGGAACAGGGCCGCCATCTCCTCGCGGCCGTAGCCGTGGTGGAGGTACTGGACGGCCGGTGAGCCGATGTCGGAGTACTCGCCGTTCATCCGCCCGACGGTGGCCTCGACCTCCTGGCGCAGCTGGCGGTAGGCCTCCACCCGCTCGCGGCTCGGGGTCGCCACCTGCACCAGCACGGTGTCCGGCGGGGAGATCTCCTTGTCGTGCAGCAGCTCCTCGTAGGCCTTGAGCCGGTGCCGGATGCCCTTGGTGTAGTCGAGCCGGTCGACGCCGAGCATCAGCACGCGCGGGTTGCCCAGCGACTCGCGGATCTCCTTGGCCCGGGCGATGACCTCGGGGGTGCGGGCGAGCTGGTCCAGGCCGCGGAAGTCCACCGAGATCGGGATGGCGCTCGCACGGACCGTGCGCTCCTGCGCGCCCGAGCCGTGGGGGGTGAACACGACGGTGTCGCCCTTGGTGGTCATGCCCAGCATCCGCCGGCAGGCCCGCAGGAAGTTCTCGGCGTCGGCGGTGCGCTGGAAGCCGAGGAAGTCCGCGCCGAGCAGCCCCTCGACCAGCGGCGCGGCGCCAGGGCAGCTGGGCGAACAGCTCGACCGGCGGGAAGGGGATGTGGTTGAACCAGCCGATCCGCACGTCCGGGCGCAGCTCGCGGACCATCGCCGGCACCAGCTGCAGCTGGTAGTCGTGCACCCAGACCGTGCCGCCGGGTGAGACGACCTTGGCCACCGCCTCGGCGAACCGGCGGTTGACGTCGCGGTAGGTGTTCCACCAGCCCCGGTGGAACGTCGCCGGCACGATGACGTCGTGGTAGATGGGCCACAGGGTGTCGTTGCTGAAGCCCTCGTAGTACCGGCTCACCTCGTCCTCCGAGAGCGGAACCGGTGCGAGGTACATGTTGTCCTGCTCGAACGGCTCGGGCGCCTCGCCCGGCTCACCGGCCCAGCCGACCCAGGCCGCCCCCTCGCGGCCCCGCATGACCGACTCCATCGCGGTGACGAGACCGCCGGGGCTGCGCCGCCAGGTCGCCTCCCCGTCGGGGCCGACCACGCGGTCGACCGGCAACCGGTTGGCTGCGATGACCAGATCGAACGTCGGGGTGGCCGTGCTCACTCCAGATCAACTCCTGCGTCGGGGATGCGTGCCACCCTACGGTTACCCCGCCGTCGGCGACGGCCATCCCTAGCGGGCGATGTCTCCTGCGCACTACCTTCAGCACATGCGCATCTCCGACGTGATCCGACGTAAGGGTGACCTGGTCCTGACGGTGCGCAGCAGACGACACCGTCGAGCACCTCATCGCCGTCCTCGACGAGCACCGCATCGGCGCCGTGGTGGTCAGTGACGACGACGGCGCGACCGTGGCGGGCATCGTCAGCGAGCGGGACGTCGTCCGCCGCTTGCACCGCGACGGCGCGGACGTCCTGAACCAGCGGGTGTCCCAGATCATGATCGACGCGACGTGGTCACGTGCACGCCCCGACGACGGGATCGAGGACCTCGCCCGCACCATGACCGAGCGCGGGTCCGCCACATCCCGGTGGTCGTCGACGGCCGGCTGCGCGCCATCGTCAGCATCGGCGACATCGTCAAGCACCGCATCGACGAGCTGCAGGCCGAGCGCGACCAGCTGGTCGGCTACATCCAGCAGTAGCCGCGCCTGGTCGACCTGCCCAGACTCACGGCATACCGTGGGGGCATGAGGAGCGGGGCGGCGAGAGGCGGCGAGGTCGAGCCGATGGCGTCCGGCGGCGACGAGAGGCTGGGTCCCTACCGACTCGTGCAGCAGCTCGGCGAGGGCGGCATGGGGGTCGTGCACCTGGCCGTGGACCCGTCGGGCCGGGCGGTCGCGATCAAGGTGCTGCGCGCGCACATCGCCCACGACGACGACGCCCGCGCCCGGCTGGCGCGCGAGGTCCAGACCCTGGCCCGGGTGCGCGACCCGCGGGTGGCTGCGGTCCTCGACGCCGACACCGACGGCGACCGGCCCTACATCGTCACCCGCTACGTCCCCGGGCCGCCGCTGGACCGGGTGGTCGCCGACACCGGGCCGCTGCGCGGTGACGCGCTGCTGCGGCTCGGGCGCGGGCTCTCCGACGCGCTGACCGCGATCCACCGGGCAGGGGTCGTCCACCGCGACCTCAAGCCGGCGAACGTCCTGCTGCTGGACGGCGACCCGGTGGTCATCGACTTCGGCATCGCCCACGTCGCGGACGACATCCGCCTGACGATGACCGGTCTGGTCATGGGCACGCCCGGCTACCTCTCGCCGGAGGTCGTCGAGGGTGCCCCGGTCACGACGGCGACCGACTGGTGGGGCTGGGCGGCGACGCTGGCCTTCGCCGCCTCCGGGCAGCCGCCGTTCGGCCGCGGCCCGATGGACGTCGTCCTCGACCGGGTGCGCCGTGGTCAGGCCGACCTCACGGGGGTGGACCCGCGGCTCGCGCCGCTGCTCACCGCGGCGCTGTCGCCGAACTCAGCCGGGCGTCCGCACGCCGACGAGGTCGTCGAGGCGCTGGACCGGTACGCCGCGGGAGCCCCGGCGACGGTCGTCGTACCGGCGTCCCGGCCGGCTGCCGAGCCCACGGCGGTGGTGTCCCCGACGCGGACCAGGGTGATGGAGCCGTACGACGCGCGCGCCCGGTCCCCGGTCCGGTCGCGAACCCGGCCGGCGGCCCGCAGGTCGCGGACCCGCCGGCTCGGCCCGCGGTGCCGCGCCGTCGGCTGTCCGCTGCCGGTGGACCACGACTCCTGGCCCGGGCAGGCCGTGCCGCCCGTGCGGCCGGAGCCCGACGGGGAGCAGCCCGACGGTGAGGTGGCCCGCGCACGCCGGCCCCGGCCAGCCGGACCCCCGCATCGGACAGGCCGCCGCGCTCGGGCACGCTGCTTGCCTTCACGGTCGCGCTGGTGGGGCTGACCGCCGTCTGGCCGGTCGTCGCCGTGGCGGTGTTCGTGCTCGCCTGCTGGGTGGCCCGGTTCACCGACCGCTCCATGACGTCCCTGGTCGTCCGGCGCCACGCCGGCGGCCGGCGGCGCAGCGACGTGCCCGTCGCGGTGGCCGCGAGCCCGTGGCACCTGCTCAGCGCAGCCCTCGGCACGGTCGTCGCGCTGCTGCTGCCCGCCGTCGTCGCGCGTCGCCACGACGTTCTCGGCGGCGTTGGCGGTGGTCGGACTCACCGGCGGCGACCCGCACCCCGACACCTCCGCGCCCGCTGGCGGCCGGCGCGTTCCTGGGCATCCTCACCGCCTGGTGGGGACCCGGGGGAGCCTCCCTGCGGCGGGGGGCGCGCAGCCTGGTCCGTGGCGGCGTCCGCGGGCAGGTCGGCCAGCGAGATCCTCGTCACGGCGCTGCTCCTGGCCGGCGCCGGTCTCGGGGTCTGGGCGTGGCTGCGAGGCCGGCATGCCCGACTGGTCGCCGTGGACGGCGGACCAGCTGCCGTTCGCCTCGCTGCGCCACCGCTGAGGACATTCGCGACATTTCGGGCATTACGGCGCCGCGGTCTACCGTGGCCCGATGGACACGAGCGACCGCCTGGCCGGCACCGACGACGACGCCGGGGAGCGGTCGAGCCGGGGAGGCGACCGGTCCGGAGCGAGCCGACGCTCCGGAGCCGGTTCGGGTCGGGGAGGCGGACGACGCCGTCAGTGCTCCGTCGGGGCCCGTCGCGACGATGGTGGACGAGCTCGCCGACACGATCGGGCGGGCGCGGCCCATGGTGTGGCGCGAGGAGCAGCCGACTGAGGCGATGCCACTGGTGGAGTCGCTGCGGCACACGCCGTACCGCGAGCCCAACCAGCTGGAGCTGACCGGCTGCGGACGACGAGGCCGGCACCGCCATGGAGCTCGCCGTGCGCACCGGCGAGCTGATGCTGCGGTGCGGCGCCGGTGCGCGCGACGTCGAGTCGTGCGTCATCGCGGTCGCCGCGGCCTGCGGGCTGGACAACCTCGAGGTCGACATCACCAACCAGTCGCTGCTGGTGCAGTGCCGCACGCCCGCGGGCACGCTGATGACGGTGCTGCGGGTGGTGCGCAGCTCCAGCCGGGACTTCGACCGGCTGGTCACGGTGCACCAGTTCGTGGAGGACCTGGCCGCCGGCGGCATCGACCTCGACGAGGCGACCGCCAGGCTCCGCCGGATCCGGCGGCAGAAGCGCCCGTGGCCGCGATGGTTCGTGTCCCTGGCCTTCGGAGGGCTCGCCGCGTCGGTCGCGATGCTGCTCGGCGCCGGTGCGACCTCGATCCTGCTCGGGCCTGGTGTCGGCGTTGATCGTCGACCGGGTGGGGCTCGTCCTCGGCCGGGTGGGGCTGCCCGCCTTCTACGTGTCGGCCTGCGGCGCCGCGATCGCCACGGTGTTCGCCTGGGTGGCCTTCGTCCTCGGCCACTCGGGATGGCTCGGTGTCAGTGCCCAGGACTTCGCCTACGTCGTGGCCGGCGGCATCGTCGTGCTGCTGCCGGGCCGGGCGATGGCCTCCTCGGTCGAGGACGCCATCACGGGCTACCCGGTCACCGGGGTCGGGCGGCTCTTCGGCGTCCTGCTGACCGCTGCCGGCATCATCGTCGGCGTCGCGGCGGGCCTGTCCCTGGCGCTGCGGGTCGGACCACGCCCTGGACCTCGGGCTCGCTGCTCCCGACGCGCTCTCGTTCGCCGGCGCGGGCGCGTCGACCGCGGTGCGGGTGGCCGCCGGTGCCCTCGGTGCCGCCGCCAGCTCGGTGACCCTGCGCAGCCGGCGCCGGCTCGTGCTGCCGGCCGCGAGCGCTGGGCGGTCTGGGTGTCCTGTGCGTGGACCTCGCGCACGAGCGCGGCCGGCCTGGGCAGCCTCAGCGCCCTCGCCCTGGCCTGCGTGGCGATCGGGTTCGGCGGCCGGCTCGTCGCGCTGAGGCTGGGTGCGCCCGGCCTGGTGCTCATCGTGCCTGCCGTGGCCCCGCTGCTGCCGGGACTGAAGATCTTCCACGGCATGTTCGAGCTGGTGTCCGGCACGGTCGTCGGGCGGGGGTCGCAGGCCGTCTCGGCCGCGACCACCGGGGGGTTCACCACCCTGCTCGGTGCGTCGGCCGCCGCGCTCGCGATCGCCACCGGGGCGGTCCTGGGGGAGACCATGGCCTCGCCCGCTGGACCGCGGGATCATCCGTCAGCGGCGCGCCCGCCGCCGCTGACGCCCCCAAAGCCGGGGGGACGCTGGCTTGTTCTTTACCGTCTCGTGACGTACCGTTCTCGTCATTGTGGCTGAGAGTCGTCATCGCGGCTCTATCACGACCGCGCTCCGCGTGGACAACTCCACATCGCCAACACCCAATTTGCGTGCCCGCAGCGCCAAACCTCGTTCAGCGGGCATTTTCCGGATCATCCGGGCAGAAACGAGGGTGGGGAACCCAATGATGACCACGCCGCGGCCTGGTCTTGGGGTGAAGCCGGTACGCCGGCCGGGCACCTGACAGTCCGAACCCGACAGCTAACCTCACCGGCGCTCGTCAGGAGAGGACTCCCCCCATGCACTACAGCCCGAAGCACGCTGCCCTGCGCAAATCCGGTTCGCTGCGTCGCCGCATCCTCGGCATCGCCGTTGCAGGGTCCGCCACCGTCGCCGCTGGGATCGCCGTCAGCGCGCCTGCCCAGGCCTCCGGCGTCTGGGACCGGGTCGCCGCTTGTGAGAGCGGTGGCAACTGGCACATCAACACCGGCAACGGTTTCTACGGTGGCCTGCAGTTCACCAACCAGACCTGGAACGGCTTCGGCGGCGGCGCGCTACGCCTCGCGCGCCGACCTGGCCAGCAAGGGCGCCCAGATCGCCATCGCCCAGAAGGTGCTCAGCGCCCAGGGCCCCGGCGCCTGGCCCGTGTGCAGCGTCAGGGCCGGCCTGGGCCGCGGCAACGGCGGCTCGTCCCAGGCCCCGTCGCGCAGCGTCCACCGCAGCCCCGCTCAAGCACACCTCCAACAGCGGCCGGCTCGCTGTTGACGGCGTCATGGGCCCGAACACCACCCGCGCCCTGCAGCGCTGGGTCGGCACCGCGCGCCGACGGCGCCTTCGGCCCGCAGACCGCGCGCGCCCTGCAGCGCAAGGTCGGCGTGCACGCCGACGGCAAGGTCGGCCGCAACACCGTCCGCGCCCTGCAGAGCCGGATCGGTGCCAGCCACGACGGTGCCGGTCACCTCAACGCCCACACCGTGCGGGCGCTGCAGGCGTACCTGAACCGCCACTGACCTCGATCGTGCCCTGCCGCCCAGACCTTGCGGCAGGGCACGAGCTCGGTAGCACCACTGGCCCGGACGGCATGCGTCCGGGCCAGTGGTGTGAGCAGGTAGCATTTCGGCGTCCACCGGCCCGGCCGGCGGACACGCATCTGCCGACGTGGCGCAATTGGTAGCGCACCTGTCTTGTAAACAGGCGGTTAGGGGTTCGAGTCCCCTCGTCGGCTCTCTCACCAGCGGACTTCAGGACCGTTCATGATCAGTCCCCAGCGTCGATCACGGCACTCACGGATCGTCGCGGGCGCGACGTCTCGCGACCTCCAGCTCCACGGCGAGGGTCAGCGCTCCCCAGCGTTGTGACCCCGGTTCGGGGTGTCCGAGCGCGGCCATGATGCGGTCGAGGCGCTGGTAGAGACTCTGGCGCTGGAGGTGGAGGGCCGCCGCGGTGTCGGTCTTGCGACCGGACTGGCGCAGGTACATCGCGAGGGTCTCCACGAGCTGGCCCTTGCGACGGCGGTCCAGCTCGAGCAGGTCGCCGAGCTGCTCCTCGACAAAGGCGTCGACCAGCTCGGGCCGGTTCAGCGCGCCCAGCAGCCGCGGCACGCCCAGGGCGACCGCATCGACGACGACGTCCCGGGAGTCCTCCTCGAGGTCGAGGGCGGACCTGGCCTCGGCCAGGTCGTGGCCGATGCCGGTCAGGACCCGGGTCCCGGGGCCGACCGCGACCTTCACCTGCGGCGGCAGCGGGACGTCACGCAGGTCCTCGATCACTCCCGCGCGCGCGGCCGCGAGGGTGCTGCGCCCGAGGCGCAGGGCCACGACCGACAGGTAGGAGTCGTGGTCGATCTGGCTGATCACCGTCCGGCCGCGCAGGCTCACCGCCGCCTCGATCCCCGCGGTGAGCCCGTGGCCGGGACCGATCCGTGCCACCGTGCACACCCACGCATCGTGCGCGTTGATCCCCAGCCGGGTGGCGAGCTCGAGGAACCGGCGTGGGGAGCGCCCACCCGACGCGGCGAGCCCGAGCAGCTCGTGGGCGTCACGCTCGAGCCGCGACAGAGGGCGCGACCGGAGCAGGGCGAGGCCGAGGGCCTCCGGGGCGCGGTCCCGGGCGGCGTCGAGCAGGAGCAGGTCCGCCCCCGGGCGCGGGTTCAGGGTGAGCAGGGCGACGGTCACGCCGGCGCTGCTGACCGGCGCGACGATCGGGTGGTCCTGCGCCGGGGTGACGGGGCCGCCAGGTCGGCGCGGGCCTCGGCGATGACGTCGCCGTTCGGCGCGGTGAGGGTGGCGTCGGCGTTCACCTCCGCCGCGAGGATGGTCATCAGCCGGCCCACCTCGGCACCGTCGGCCAGGCCCGCCGCCAGCGCGTGCGAGACCCGGTCGGCGAGCTGGAGGCGGCGGACCGACTCGTTGACCAGCGTCCCGTTGATGGACTGCGTCACCTCGACGAACCGCACGACGCGGCGCAGCTCGATCAGGGGCAGGTGCCGTCGCTCGGCCTCCGTGACCATCTCCTCGGGCACGGTGGGCAGCCGCCCGCCCGTCTCGATGGCGATGCCCGCGACCTGACGCTCGGCGAGGTCCTGGATGTACGTCACCCGTTGCGCGGGCGACGCCGTCGCCAGGCTGACCCCGCCCACGAGCAGCAGCTCGCCGCCGCGCAGCAGCGTGGCGATGTCGAGCACCTCGCTCGTGTGGACCCAGGTGACGAGCCGCCCCAGCCGGGTCCGACCCGCGAGCACGAGGGGCTCGGCGGCGACGACGGTGGGATCCCTGAGCACCTCCCGCAGGGGCATCGGCATGACGTTTCGTCCATTCGAAATGGCTGTTGACTGTCGAAATGTATCTTGTCGGCGTCCTGCGCGGAAGGTCACTCTGAGCGGTACCACCCGCCATGAATGGAGGCGCAGATGAGCTCTGCGGACCAGTCCCACACCATCTACGAGGTCGAGCAGGTGCTCCAGCCGATCCCCGAGGAAGCCCGGACCCACAGCGTGTCCGGGCAGTTCTGGATCTGGTGCGGCGCCAACATCGCCCCCATCAACTGGGTGCTCGGCGCACTCGGGGTCAGCCTCGGCCTCGGACTGCGCGACACCCTCATCGTGCTGGTCCTCGGCAACCTCATCGGCATGGCGCTCTTCGGCCTCTTCGTCCTCATGGGCCAGCGCACCGGCGTCACCGGCATGGTGCTGTCCCGGTCCGCGTTCGGTCGTCGCGGCGCCTACCTGCCGGCCGCGATCCAGGCCTGCCTCGCGGTGGGCTGGTGCGCCGTCAACACCTGGATCATCCTCGACCTCGTCATGGCGCTGCTGGGCAAGGTCGGCGTCGTCGACCCCGGCGCGACCAACTACCCGTGGAAGATCGGCGTCGCCGCGCTCATCATGGGCATCCAGGTCGCGATCTCCTGGGCCGGCTACCGCACCATCGCCGCGTTCGAGCGGTGGACCGTGCCGCCCACCATCCTCGTGCTGGTGGCCATGTCGGTCGTCGCCTGGTTCCACCTCGACATCAACTGGGGCTACGCCGGCCCGGCCGGCCACATCCTCACCGGCAGCGATCGCTGGGTCGTGATGTCCGGCGTGATGACCGCCATCGGCATCGGGTGGGGGATCACGTGGTTCACGTATGCCGCGGACTACTCCCGCTTCGTCAGTCGCACGCATGTCGCGGCGCAAGCTCTACTGCCGCCAGCACTCTCGGCCAGTTCATCCCGGTCGTCTGGCTCGGTGTCCTCGGCGCCACGCTGGCCACCAAGAACGGCACGGTGGACCCCGGTGCCCTCATCGTCGACAACTTCGGCGCGCTGGCGATCCCCGTCCTGCTGCTCGTGGTCCACGGCCCGATCGCGACCAACATCCTCAACATCTACACGTTCTCGGTGGCCGCCCAGGCGCTGGACGTCAAGGTCAACCGGCGCCCCCTCAGCCTCTTCGTCGGCGTCTTCGCGATGGCCGCCGTGGTGTTCTTCGTCTTCCAGGCCGACCTCGGCAGCGTCCTCGACACCTGGCTGATCGGCATCGTCGCCTGGATCGCGGCGTGGGGCGGCATCATGCTCGTCCACTACTACAAGTTCGCCCGCGGCAACATCGACGCCGACGTCCTGTTCGAGCCGGTCGGCACCAAGCGCCTGCCCGACGTCAACTGGGCGACGATGGCGTCCTTCGCGGTCGGCGTCGTCTTCACCTGGATGTTCCTCTACGGCCTGACGCCGGCCCTGCAGGGCTTCGCCGCCCGTGCCATGGGTGGCCTCGACCTCTCGTGGCTGGCCGGCGGCCTGTCGGCTGCCGCCACCTACGCGCTCATCGGGGGCCGGGTGCACCGCCGGTACGCCGCGGCCTCCGACAGCGGCGCGGCCTCACCGTCCCGCGGCGCAGAGTCGCCCTCGGAGCCCGCCCTCGTCACGCCCGTCCTCGGGGCCGAGCAGTGACCGCCGCGGTGACGGCACCGGGAGCCGAGGAGCCCATCTTCACCTGGCCGGACGGCGTACGGGCTGCTGCGTCGTTCACCTTCGACGTCGACGCGGAGTCGTGCGTCCTGGCGCACGACCCGGCCGCGGCCACGCGGATGTCGCTCATGTCGCACCAGTCCTACGGGCCGCGCGTGGCGGTGCCCAAGATCCTGAGGATCCTTGCGCGGCAGGACATCCGGGCCACGTTCTTCGTCCCCGGGTTCACCGCCGAGTGCCACCCCGACGTGGTGCGAGCCATCGTCGACGGGGGCCACGAGATCGGGCACCACGGCTACCTCCACGAACAGATGCAGGGGATCGACCGCGAGACCGAGGCGCGCTACCTCGACCGCGGTCTCGAGGCCCTGCAGCGGGTGGCCGGTGTCGTGCCGGTCGGCTACCGGGCACCGTGGTGGGAGCTGAACTGGCAGACGCCGGGGCTGCTCGCTGAACGCGGATTCCGTCTACGACTCCAGCCTGCTCGACGGCGACGCGCCGTACCGGTTCGCGGTCGCGCCGGGGTCGGCCGACGCCCTCGTCGAGGTCCCGGTCGACTGGGCGCTGGACGACTGGGAGCAGTACGCCTTCTACCCCGGCTGGACCGGCAGCGGCGTCATCGAGAGCCCGGCCAAGGCACGCGAGATGTGGCAGCTCGAGGCCGACGCCCAGCACGCGCAGGGCGGTTGCTGGGTGCTGACCAACCACCCGTTCATCTCCGGCCGCCCGTCGCGGGCGCACGCGCTCGAGCTGCTCATCGAGGGCGTCAAGGCGCTCGACGGCATGTGGGTCACCACCCTGGAGGAGATCGCCCGGCACGCCGCCGACGTCACCACCGAGGTGCGCACCCACACCCGCTACGAGGTGCCGTCCTTCCCCGACGCGCGGATCCTGAGGGACGGCGCGCCGGTGCGCAGCTGATGTGTAGTGGCCTCCTGTCAGGTGGGCAGGGTGCGGCGCCGTCCGGAGGGATCCGGACGGCGCCTCTGTTGTGGCCCGGGCGTGGGCGTGGGCGTGGGTGAGCGTGTCGTTGGCGACGCGGCGGTCAGAGCGACTGCCCGGGTTGGCTACCGCAGGGCAGGCTGTTCGGCTGGAGCGGTCCGCGTGTCCAGGGTCGAGCGTGGCCCCGGAATGCGAATCCTGTTCTGCTCATCACTGCTCCGCGGGTCGCTCCACGCGCTGCCACCCTGCCCTGTGTCCACGAGCCAGTTCGTGGTGGGGGTTACTCGTCCATGACCGCCAGGGACCAGCACCACCCGGCGAGCTCGCGGGCGACGGCGACGTTGGCGACCACGAGGCGCTTGCGCCGCTGCGTGAAAGCGACCCAGCGGGCGTGGCCGTTCCCGGTCTTGGTGATCGGCCCCTGCACCCGGTACTGGCCCAACGTGAACTCGCTGGGGACCAGCTCGACGAACGAGCCGATGGTGGCGCCGGTGAACCGGTGCCAGTCGCCGACCTCGACCGCGAGGGCGAACGGGGCATCGAAGGCAACCGCACCCCGGGCCGGGCGAAGCGGTGGGACACCAACCACGCCTCATGCGCGCCGGTCCACGCCTGCCCCCCGAGAACACGATTCCCTCGCGCAGCGGAAGCTTGGACACCCGTGCCGGTCCCGCATCAGATCACGCCGGGCGTCCTCCCGCGCCGGGACCAGGTCCCGGGCGTCTTCCTGCTGCGGGATGGGCACCACCACGCAGGTGACCTCATCCAGGGGCAGCAGCCGGGCCAGGGCCAACCCGGTCGGGGTCGCCTCCTACGCCACCGTGCACGGCCCCGGCAGTGACCGCACCCAACCGAGAACCTCGTGGCCGGGGCTCAGCCTGGTCCCGGAGCACCTCACCCCTCTAGGGAGCTGTCACGCCCCCGAGCCGGGCGGAGACCTCGGCGGCCGTGTCGACCACGCTGCGGGCCAGCACGTCGAGCATCGCCGGAGGCACCCGGAACCGTGGTGCCGACAGCAGCACAGCTGCCACGACGACGCCACGGTGGTCGCGGACCGGGGCGGCCACGCCCACCTCCTCGACCGACGTGCGGCCGTCGTTGATCGCGACGCCCTGCTCGGCGACCTGGTCCAGCTCGGCGACGTAGCTGTCCAGGGTGTGCTGGTCGTACGTTCCGGCGAGCAGCCGCCGGTCGAACAGCCGGGTGACCTCCCCGGGGGGCAGCGCAGCGAGGAACACCTTGACCGAGGCGCTCTCGTAGGTGTCGTAGCGGGTGCCGATGGCGGCGGTGTGCTTGACCTGCTTGGGGCTCTGCACCTGCTCCACGACGACCGACTCGTGACCGTTCCACACCATCAGCGCGGTCGTCTCTCCGGTTTGCTCGGTCAGCTGCTGCAGGGGGCCCAGCGCCACGCGGCGGACGTCGAGGTCGGCGAGGAGAGGTCCGGCGAGGGCGATCAGGCCCAGGCCGAGACGAAACCGCCCGCTGCCGTCGTCACGCTCGACGTACCCGGCACGCTCCAGGGTGGAGAGCATGCGCGAGACGGTGCTCTTGTGCTGGTGGACCTTGCGGGCGATCTCGGTGACGCCGAGGACCGGCTCGTCGATCGAGAACGCCTCGAGCACGTGCAAACCGTTGAGCAGCACCGACGCCGAGGCGCGTGACTCGCCCCGGCCCTCGCTGTCGTCTGTGGCCACGGGGTTCCTTTCGGGGTGGTCGTGGTCCCGGGGGCTGGTGGCCCCCGCGGGCGTCGGCGTTGGCGGTCCACCCGAAACCGCCAACGCCGACCATGCCACACGAGGTGACACAGCCGGCGTCGGGTTCGGGTTCGGCGCGTTCGGAGGAGTGCGAGCATCCTGGCCGCGCCGTGAGGTCAGACCCCGAGGATGTTGTGCTCCGGGCCGAACGGGAACTTCGTGATGTTCTCGGCGCCGTCCTCGCCGACGACGAGGATGTCGTGCTCGCGGTAGCCGCCGGCGCCGGGCTGGCCCTCGGGGACCATGATCATGGGCTCCATCGACACCACCATGCCGGGCTCGAGGACGGTTTCGATGTCCTCGCGCAGCTCGAGCCCCGCCTCCCGGCCGTAGTAGTGCGACAGCACGCCGAAGGAGTGGCCGTACCCGAACGTGCGGTTGGCGAGCAGCCCCTCCGCGTCGAAGATCTCGTTGAGCTCGGCCGCGATGTCCTTGCACACGGCGCCGGGCTTGATGAGCTCGAGGCCGCGGCGATGCACCTTGACGTTGACCTCCCACAGCCGCAGGTGCTCGGGGGAGGGCTCGCCCCAGAAGAGGGTGCGCTCGAGCGCCGTGTAGTAGCCGGCGATCATCGGGAAGCAGTTGAGCGACAGGATGTCGCCGCGCTGCACCTGGCGGCTCGTTGCCCAGTTGTGGGCCCCGTCCGTGTTGATCCCGGACTGGAACCACACCCAGGTGTCGCGCAGCTCGGCGTGCGGGAAGGTCCGGGCGATCTCGCGGATCATCGCGTTGGAGCCGGCGATGGCGACCTCGTACTCCGGGACGCCCTCGGCGATGGCCGCACGGATGGCCTCGCCGCCGAGGTCGCCGATCCGCGCACCGTGCTTGATGAGCTCGATCTCCTCGGGCGACTTGACCATCCGGTGGCGCATCGTGGCGGCCGCGACGTCGGTCAGGGTCCACCCCGGCAGGGCGTCGGAGACCTTGGCCCGCAGGTCGGTGCTGATGTGGTCGTCCTCGACCCCGAGGCGGCCACGCCGCAGCCCCTGGCGCTCGAGGACCTGCTGCACGGCGTACAGGTAGTTGTCGCGGCGCCAGTCGGTGTAGACGATGTTCGATCCCTGGCTGCGCCGCCAGGGCATGCCGGCGTCGATGTTGGCCGACACCGTCGTGGCGTCGTTCTGGGTCACGACGAGGAAGTAGTTGCGCCCGAAGGAGGTGTACAGGAAGTCCGAGTAGTAGTTGATGTTGTGGTAGCTCGTGAAGAGCACCGCGTCGAGGCCGTCGTCGGCCATGTGCTTGCGCAGGTTGGTGAGCCGGCGCTCGAACTCCGCCGCCGAGAAGGTCGGCTGGACCTTCTCACCGTTCGGGATGTCCTTGAGTCGTTCGAGGTTCATGGTGCGGGTTTCCTTTCAGTGCAACGTGATCGGCAGGTGTGCCGGATGGTTGGCTAGGTGGTGAGGTGGTTCAGTCGTCGGCAAGAGGGGCGTCAGCGGTCTCGCGGGCCAGGGCCATCGCGCCCATCGCGACGAGCGCCGCGGCGACGAGGTACCACGCCGGGGCCAGGTCGCTGCCGGTCAGCCTGATCAGCAGGGTCGCGACGAACGGCGCGGTGCCGCCGAACAGGGCGTTGGCGGTGTTGAAGCTGAAGGCGAAGCCGCTGTACCGGACCCGCGTGGGGAAGATCTCGGCGAGGAAGACCGGCAGGGTGCCGTCGTTCATCGTCAGCAGCGCGCTGAGGACGATCTGGATGAGCACGATGCCGACGATGCCGACCGCACCGAGGGCCGCGAAGAGCGGGACGGTGAGGACCGCGAACAGGATGGAGGCGGCGATGAGCACGCGCTTGCGGCCGAACCGGTCGGACAGGCGCCCCATGCCGAAGATGAAGCCGATGTAGCAGGTCAGGGTGATGGCCGAGGCCACGAAGGACGCGGTCTCGCCGACCCCCAGCCGGGTCGACAGGTAGGTGGGCATGTAGCTGAGCAGCAGGTAGAAGCCGACGGCGTTGAGGCAGGTGACACCGAAGGCGATGGCGATGGCGCGGCGGTGCTCGGTGAACAGGATCCGCAGGGGAGCGTTGGACTGCTCGCGCAGCTCGAGCTCGTGGAACTTGGGCGTGTCCTCCAGCTTGAGCCGGATGTAGCGGCCGATCAGCCCGAGGGGAGCGGCGAGCAGGAACGGCAGCCGCCAGCCCCACGAGTCCAGCTGGCCGCCGGTGAGCACGCCGGACAGCAGGGCCGCGAGCAGCGAGCCGAAGAGCAGGCCCGCGGCGGTCGAGGCGGGGACGACACTGGTGTAGAGGCCGCGACGCCCCTCGGGCGCGTACTCCGCGAGGAAGGCCGACGCGCCCGCGTACTCGCCGGAGGCGGAGAAGCCCTGCACCATCCGCACGAGCAGGAGCAGGATCGGGGCGAGGATCCCGATCTGGTCGTGACCGGGTATCAGGGCGATGCAGAAGGTCGCCGTCGACATGATGAGGATCGACAGCGACAGCGCGGTGCGACGCCCGATCCGGTCGCCGAAGTGGCCCCAGACCAGGCCACCGATCGGCCTGATGACGAAGGAGATCGCGAACACCGCGAACGTCGCCAGCAGGCCCGTCGCGGGGGAGGCGTCCGGGAAGAAGACCCGGGCGATCACAGTGGCGAGATAGCCGTACACGGCGTAGTCGAACCACTCGACGAAGTTGCCGATGAAGCTCGCTGCGACAACCCGGCGCAGCACGGTCGGGGTGGCGGTGGGGTTCCCGCGCTCGACGGCGGACGGTGTGCCTGCTGGGTCGATGGTCATGGCCATGCCCACTCCTTCGTAACCAAGGCGGTGCAACGGGTCTGCTTACGTTGCTCGGAATGCAACGCATGTGCGACTGATGAAACGGTAGGTCGCCCGGAAATCAGGTGTCAAGGGCTTTCGTTGGCCAGCATTCCCACTTCAGGTGTTGACGTAGGAGCAACGGTGTTGCATTCTCGGATCACCACACGACACGTTCGAAGGACCGTGACCATGACTGAACTCCTGGCACCCGCCGCCGCGGTGCTTGACACCCCCCTCGCGCAGCTGGACCCCGAGGTCGCTGCCGCGCTGGAGGCCGAGCTGGCCCGACAGCGGGGCACGCTCGAGATGATCGCGAGCGAGAACTTCGCCCCGCTTGCCGTGATGGAGGCCCAGGGGTCCGTCCTCACCAACAAGTACGCCGAGGGCTACCCCGGACGGCGCTACTACGGCGGCTGCGAGCACGTCGACGTCGTCGAGCAGCTCGCCATCGACCGGGTGAAGGCCCTGTTCGGTGCCGAGGCCGCCAACGTGCAGCCGCACTCGGGGGCCCAGGCCAACGCGGCAGCCATGGTTGCGCTCATCGAACCGGGCGACACCATCCTCGGCCTCGACCTCGCCCACGGCGGCCACCTGACCCACGGCATGCGGATCAACTTCTCGGGCAAGCTCTACCGGGTCGTGGCCTACCAGGTCACGCAGTCGGACCACCGCGTCGACATGGAGCAGGTCCGCCGGCTCGCCCACGAGCACCGCCCGAAGCTCATCGTCGCCGGCTGGTCCGCCTACCCACGTCAGCTCGACTTCGCGGCCTTCCGCGAGATCGCCGACGAGGTCGGCGCCTACCTCATGGTCGACATGGCGCACTTCGCCGGGCTGGTTGCCGCGGGGCTGCATCCCAACCCCGTCCCGCACGCCCACGTCGTCACCACGACCACGCACAAGACGCTCGGCGGCCCACGCGGCGGCGTCATCCTCTCCACCGCCGACCTCGCCAGGAAGATCAACAGCGCCGTGTTCCCCGGCCAGCAGGGCGGACCGCTTGAGCACGTCGTCGCGGCGAAGGCGGTGGCCTTCAAGGTCGCCGCGGGGGAGGACTTCGCTGACCGCCAGCGTCGTACCCTCGCCGGCGCCCGCATCCTCGCCGACCGGCTGCTGTCGGCCGACGTGGCCGCGGCCGGGATCACGGTCCTCACCGGCGGCACCGACGTCCACCTCGTCCTGGTCGACCTGCGCGACTCCGACCTCGACGGACAGCAGGGCGAGGACCGGCTGCACCAGGTCGGGATCACCGTCAACCGCAACGCCGTGCCGTTCGACCCCCGCCCGCCGATGGTGAGCTCCGGCATCCGGATCGGCACGCCGGCCCTGGCCACCCGCGGTTTCGGCGAGGACGAGTTCCGTGAGGTCGCGGACATCATCGCGGCTGCCCTCCTGCCCGGCTTCGACGACGCGGTGGCCACCGGGCTGCGGGCCCGCGTCAGCGCCCTCGCCGACCGCTTCCCGCTCTACCCGACCCACGAGGGGCACCAGTCATGACCGCTACGACCCGCACCCCGGGAGCCGACCTCCCCGACCACCCCGACTTCCTCTGGCGCAACCCCGACCCGAAGCCGTCCTACGACGTCGTCATCGTCGGCGGCGGCGGGCACGGCCTCGCCACCGCCTACTACCTGGCCAAGAACCACGGCATCACGAACATCGCCGTCCTGGAGAAGGGCTGGCTCGCCGGCGGCAACATGGCCCGCAACACGACGATCATCCGGTCCAACTACCTCTGGGACGAGAGCTCGGGCATCTACGAGCACTCGCTCAAGCTGTGGGAGACGATGGAGGAGGACCTCGAGTACCCCATCCTCTTCAGCCAGCGCGGCGTGGTGAACCTCGCCCACAGCCTGCAGGACGTCCGGGACTCCATCCGCCGGGTCAACGCCAACAAGCTCAACGGCATCGACGCCGAGTGGCTCGACCCCCAGCAGGTCAAGGAGGTCTGCCCGATCGTCAACATCGACCCGGACGTGCGCTACCCCGTGCACGGTGCGACCTACCAGCCACGGGCCGGCATCGCCAAGCACGACTACGTCGCCTGGGGCTACGCCCGTCGGGCCAACGACATGGGCGTCGACATCATCCAGAACTGCGAGGTGCAGGGGCTGGACGTCGTCGACGGCCGGATCGCGGCCGTCCGCACCAACCGGGGCACCATCAAGGCGGGCAAGGTGGCGCTCGCCGCCGCCGGGCACACCAGCGTCCTCGCGGAGATGGTCGGCCTGCGCCTGCCCATCCAGTCGCACCCGCTGCAGGCCCTCGTCTCCGAGCTGCTGGAGCCGGTTCACCCCACGGTGGTCATGTCGAACGCCGTCCACGTGTACGTCTCCCAGGCGCACAAGGGCGAGCTGGTGATGGGTGCCGGGATCGACAGCTACAACGGCTACGGCCAGCGCGGTGCGTTCCACATCATCGAGCGGCAGATGGCCGCGGCGCTCGAGCTCTTCCCGATCTTCGCCAGGGCGCATCTCCTGCGCAGCTGGGGCGGCATCGTCGACACCACCCCCGACGCGTCGCCCATCGTGGGTCTCACTCCCGTCGAGGGCCTCTACCTCAACTGCGGCTGGGGCACCGGCGGGTTCAAGGCCACCCCCGGGGTCGGCTGGTGCTTCGCGCACACCGTCGCGAACGACAGCCCGCACACCTTCAACGCCCCCTTCACCCTGGAGCGGTTCGTCTCCGGCGCCCTCGTCGACGAGCACGGCGCCGCCGGCGTGGCGCACTGAAACCGAGGAGTTTCCATGCAGCTCATCCACTGCCCCCACTGCGGGCCACGCGAAGAAGTCGAGTACCACTACGGCGGACAGGCGCACGTCGCCTACCCGACCGACACGGCGGCGCTCTCCGACGCCGAGTGGGCCGACTTCCTCTTCTTCCGGGACAACCCCAAGGGTCCCTTCGCCGAGCGCTGGTTGCACTCGACCGGCTGCCGCAGGTGGTTCAACGCCATCCGTGACACCGCGACGCACCAGATGCTCGCCGTCTACCGTCTCGACGAGCCCAAGCCGGTGATCTCATGAGCAGCACGTTCCGCCTCCCCGAGGGCGGCCGGGTCAACCGCGACGCCCCGGTCTCCTTCACCTTCAACGGCCGGAGCTACGAAGGCCTTCGTGGCGACACCCTGGCCTCGGCCCTGCTCGCCAACGGTGTCCACCAGGTCACGACGAGCATCAGGCTGGGCCGGCCTCGCGGCATCATGGCCGCCGGCGCCGAAGACCCCAACGCCCTCGTCCAGGTGGAGACCCCCTTCCCCGAGCCGATGCTCACCGCCACCACGGTCGAGCTGTACGACGGGCTCGTGGCCCGTGGCCTGCCCGGTCAGGGCAGGCTCGCCGACCGCCCCGACCCGGCCCGCTACGACGCCGTGCACGCGCACTGCGACGTGCTCGTCGTCGGCGCCGGGCCGGCTGGGCTCGCAGCCGCACTGACCGCGGCCCGGTCCGGTGCACGGGTCGTCCTGGTGGACGAGCAGCCGGAGGCCGGCGGATCGCTGCTCGGCAGCCGCGACGAGATCGACGGCGCTCCGTCGCTGGACTGGGTCGCTGCGGCGGTGGCCGAGCTGAGCGGGCTTCCCGACGTCACCGTCCTCCAGCGGACCACGGCCTTCGGCTACTACGACGACGGCTTCGTCCTCGCCCTCGAGAAGCGCACCGACCACCTCGGACTGGACGCACCGGCACACCTCTCCCGGCAGCGGGTCTGGCGCATCCGGTCGCGGCATGTCGTGGTCGCCACCGGCGCTCACGAGCGCCCGCTCGTCTTCGCCGGCAACGACAAGCCGGGCATCATGCTCGCCTCGTCGGCCCGGACCTACCTGCACCGCTACGGCGTGGTGTCGGGACGCGAGGTGGTGGTCTTCACGACCGACGACAGCGCGTATGCCGCCGCGGTCGACCTCGCGGACGCCGGCGCCACTGTTCGTGCCGTCGTCGACGCGCGCCCTCAGGCCCCCGCCCACTGGTCGGCGCAGTGCGCCAAGCGCGGCATCGAGGTCCGCGCGGGGCAGGTCGTGACCGGCACCAGCGGCACCGACCGGGTGACGAGGGCGCACGTGGCGCCGTACGCCGCGGGCGAGCTCGGCGCGCGGAGCGGGGTCGCCTGCGACCTGCTCCTCGTGTGCGGCGGGTGGAACCCCGCGGTGCACCTGTTCAGCCAGGCCCGCGGAAAGCTGCGCTACGACGCCGATCTCGGTGCCTTCGTGCCGGGTTCGACGATCCCTGCGGCCAGCGTCGCGGGAGCGGCGACGGGCGAGCTCACCCTCCACGGTGCCCTCGCGGGAGGGGCACGGGTCGCCGCGGAGGCCCTCGGGCAGCTCGGACTCGTGGCCGACCCGTCCTCGGTGCTGCCAGAGGTGGCGTCGGCGCCGGCCGGCGAGCCCACCACGGTGCTCTGGTCGGTGCCCGAGCCCGACCAGGGCGTCGCCTGCACGCGGTTCGTCGACCTCCAGCGGGACGCGACCGTGGCCGACATCCTGCGCGCCACCGGCGCCGGGCTGCGCTCGGTCGAGCACGTCAAGCGCTACACGACGATCGGCACCGCACACGACCAGGGCAAGACCTCCGGCGTGATCGCGTCCGGCATCGTCGCCGAGGCACTCGGAGCCGACGTGGCCGAGCTCGGGACGACGACCTTCCGGCCGCCGTACACCCCGGTCGGCTTCGCGGCCCTCGCCGGCCGCGACCGTGGTGAGCTGCACGACCCGGTCCGCGTCACCCCCATCCACGACTGGCACGTGATGCACGGCGCCGAGTTCGAGAACGTGGGCCAGTGGAAGCGGCCCTGGTTCTACCCGCGGGGAGGCGAGAACATCGAGCAGGCCGTGCTGCGCGAGTGCGCGGCGACCCGGAGCTCTGTCGGCATGATGGATGGGTCCACCCTCGGCAAGATCGACGTCCGCGGCCCGGATGCCGGCGAGCTCCTCGACCGTCTCTACACGAACCTCATGAGCAGCCTGAAGACCGGCTCGGCCCGCTACGGCGTGATGTGCGGCGTCGACGGCATGGTCATCGACGACGGCACCGTGATCCGGGTGGCCGACGAGCAGTTCCTGCTCACCACCACCACCGGCAACGCGGCCAGGATCCTGGACTGGATGGAGGAGTGGGTCCAGACCGAGTGGCCGGGGCTGCGGGTCCACCTCACCTCCGTCACCGAGCAGTGGGCCACCATCCCGCTCGTCGGCCCCCGCTCGCGCGACGTGCTGGCTGCCGTCGCCCCCGACCTTGACGTGTCCAACGAGGCGTTCCCGTTCATGACCTGGCGGGACGCCACGGTGGCAGGGGTCCCCGCGCGGGTCGCCCGGATCAGCTTCTCCGGGGAGCTTGCCTACGAGGTCAACGTCAGCGCGTGGGATGGGCTGGCCGCGTGGGAGGCCCTCTGGGCGGCGGGTGAGGAGTACGGCATCACCGCCTACGGCACCGAGACCATGCACGTGCTGCGCGCCGAGAAGGGCTATCCGATCATCGGCCAGGAGACCGACGCCACGGTCACCCCGCAGGACCTGGGCATGGCCTGGGTCGTCTCGAAGAAGAAGCTGGACTTCGTCGGCAAGCGGTCGTTCAGCCGCCCCGAGAACCAGCGCCCGGACCGCAAGCAGCTCGTCGGGCTGCTGCCGGTCGACCCGACCGTGCTGCTGCCCGAGGGCGGTCAGGTCGTCGAGTGCTCCCAGCTGCCACCGCCACCGGTGCCGATGCTCGGGCACGTGACCTCGAGCTACCGCAGCGCGGTGCTCGGTCGCACCTTCGCCCTGGCGGTGGTGCGCTCCGGCCGGGAGCGGATCGGCCAGACCCTGTACGTACCCATCGGGGACGAGCTGGTGCCGGTGACGGTCACCGACAGCGTCCTTTTCGACAAGGAGGGCAGCCGCCGTGACGGTTGAGACGATGACCCGGTCCCGCCGGGTGAGCCCACTGGCTTCGGCCACATCCCGTTTCGCGGCGCTGCCGGCCGGGGTGCAGGTGCGCGAGCTCCCACTGCTGGTGCAGCTCGACCTGCGCCTCGACCCGAACGGGCCGGCCGGCGCTGCCGTGGCCGAGGTGCTGGGCGTTGCCGTGCCCCAGCAGGCCTGCACGGCGGTGACCGCAGGTGAGGTGTCGGTGCTCTGGCTCGGCCCGGACGAGTGGCTCGTCGTCGCCCCGGCCGACCGGAGCGACCTGCTCGGAGCGATCGAGCAGGCGGTGGCCGGGCACGGTGCGGTGGTCGAGGTGTCCGCGCAGCGGACGACGCTCTCGCTCCGCGGTCCTCGCGCCCGCGACCTGCTCGCGCACGGATGCTCCGCCGACCTGCACCCGAAGGTCGCTCCGCAGGGAACCTGCCTGCAGACCCTGCTGGCGCTCGCCGGTGTGGTGCTCGTCGTGCGGGACGACACGGCCACCGACTTCTGGGTCCTGGTGCGGTCCTCCTTCGCGCGCTACCTCGCCGACTGGATCGTTGACGCCTGCACGGAGTACCACGAGGACCCGTCGTGGCACTGAGCGTCTTCGACCTCTTCTCCGTCGGGATCGGACCGTCCAGCTCCCACACGGTGGGCCCCATGCGGGCCGCCAGGTCCTTCGTGACCTGGCTGGAGAAGGACGGTCTGCTCGAGGAGGTGGCCGGCGTCCGCGCGGAGCTGTTCGGCTCCCTCGGTGCCACCGGCCACGGCCACGGCAGCGTCAAGGCCGTGGTGCTGGGCCTGCTCGGCGAGTTCCCGGAGGACGTCGACCCCAGGGCGACGGATCCCGCGGTGCAGACCGTGCGGGAGTCCGGTCGCCTCGACCTGCTCGCGCGGCACACCGTCGCCTTCGACGTGGATAAGGACGTCGTGCTGCACCGGCGCAAGCGGCTTCCCTTCCACACCAACGGAATGCGCTTCTCCGCGCTCGGGGCCGACGGCTCGGTCGTCGGCGTCCGCGACTACTACTCGGTCGGTGGCGGCTTCGTGCTCGACCAGGACGAGACGGGGCAGCAGCGGATCGTGCCCGACAGCACCCCGGTGCGGTACCCGTTCACGACCGGTGCGGAGCTGCTCGCTGTTTGCCGCGAGACGGGGCTGCCGATCAGCCAGGTGATGCTCGCCAACGAGCTGACCTGGCGGACGGAGGAGGAGGTGAGGGCGGGGCTGCTGCGGATCTGGGCCGTCATGCAGGAGTGCGTCGAGCAGGGCTGCCGCACCGACGGGGTGCTCCCCGGCGGCCTGAAGGTGCGACGGCGCGCGGCCCCCCTTCGCCGCGCTCTCGACAGCGGTGACGCCACCCATGACCACCTGTCGCCGATGGACTGGGTGACCCTCTGTGCGCTGGCCGTCAACGAGGAGAACGCCTCCGGCGGAAGGGTGGTCACCGCGCCCACCAACGGTGCCGCGGGGATCATTCCGGCGGTGCTGCACTACTACCGGCGGTTCATCCCCTCGTTCAGCGACGACGGAGTGGTGCGGTTCCTCCTGACCGCCGCCGCGGTCGGCCTGCTGTTCAAGGAGAATGCGTCCATCTCAGGTGCCGAGGTCGGCTGCCAGGGCGAGGTGGGCTCGGCGTGCGCCATGGCGTCAGCAGGCCTGGCCGAGGTGCTCGGCGCGACGCCCGAGCAGGTCGAGAACGCCGCGGAGATCGGCATCGAGCACAACCTCGGGCTGACCTGTGACCCGGTCGGCGGGCTGGTCCAGATCCCGTGCATCGAACGCAACGCCGTGGCGTCGGTGAAGGCGATCACCGCCGCCCGACTGGCTATTCGCGGCGATGGACAGCACCACGTCTCGCTCGACAAGGCGATCAAGACGATGCGGGAGACCGGTGCAGACATGAAGGACAAGTACAAGGAGACCGCCCGCGGCGGCCTCGCCCTCAACGTCGTCGAGTGCTGAGAGAAAGGCCACCCCGTGAGCAACCGCTACGTCCTCACCCTGAGCTGCACCAACCAGCCGGGCATCGTGCACGCGGTGACCTCCGTCCTGGTCGACGGTGGCTGCGACATCACCGAGCACCAGCAGTTCGACGACTCCGTCCACGGCCGGCTGTTCCTGCGGACCTGCTTCGAGGCGACCTCGGGGACACGCGAGCAGCTGGAGGCCGCCTTCGCAACCCTCGCAAAGACATACGGGATGCACTGGCAGCTCCATGACGCGTCGCGCCGCACCCGGGTCCTCGTGATGGTTTCGAAGTTCGGTCACTGCCTCAACGACCTGCTCTACCGCTGGCAGGTGGGCAGCCTCGGAGTCGACATCGCCCTCGTCGTCTCCAACCACCCGGACCTGGGGGCGATGACCTGTGCCGCGGGCGTGCCGTTCCTCCATGTGCCGGTGACCCCGGACACCAAGGAGGAGGCGGAGGCCACGCTGCTTGCACTGGTCGACGAGCAGGAGATCGACCTCGTCGTGCTGGCGCGTTACATGCAGGTGCTGTCCGATGAGCTCTGCAAGGAGCTCGAAGGTCGGGCAATCAACATCCACCACTCCTTCCTGCCGAGCTTCAAGGGCGCCAGGCCCTACCACCAGGCGTACGCCCGGGGCGTGAAGCAGGTCGGCGCGACGGCGCACTATGTCACGCCCGACCTCGACGAGGGGCCGATCATCGAGCAGGAGGTGATCCGGGTCGACCACACCTATGGACCGGACGACCTCGTCACCGTCGGCCGGGACGCCGAGAGTCTCGCCCTGGCCCGCGCTGTGACCTGGCACGGCCAGCACCGGGTTCTGGTCAATGACGACCGGACCGTCGTCTTTCGCTGAGGACCGTCCTGACAGTGAGCGCGGGCGCTGTTCAATCGGCCCGTTCGTTGGTCAGGTGAGGAGGCGTCTCTGCCGGGCGAGAGCATCATGGGACACGGAGCACACGTCGCGACGACGGGGTCGGTCGTGTCCGCTGACGGCACGAGGATCGGCTACCGGCGGGTGGGTCGGGGGCCGAGCGTGGTCGTGTTGCACGGCGGCGTCAACGCGTCACAGCACATGACGAAGCTCGCCAGTGCGCTTGCCGACGCGTACACGGTGTACCTGCCCGACCGGCGAGGTCGGGGGATGAGTGGGCCGTTCGGGGCCGCCTACGGCATCCAGCGCGAGGACGAGGACCTTGCCGCGATGGTCGAGCGCACCGGGGCCGAGTGCGTCTTCGGACCGGCCAACGGTGGCCTGTTCGCCCTCCATGGAGCCATCGGGCTCGGGCAGCTCCGCAGGGTGGCGGCGTACGAACCGCTGCTGCTCTGGGGAGGACCTGATGACGCGGCCATCCGGCGCACGTTCACCTCGATGCAGCAGCTGATCCGGGGTGGGCACCTGGGCGAGGGAATCATGTTCTCGATCCACGAGAGCGTGGATCGGGAGGTCCGGCGCGGGCACCTGTCGAGCCTCGTCGGGGCTGCGGTGCACGCGTTCCCGTCCGGTGTCGGGGCCGGCCTGATCGACCTGTTCCTGCGCCACCAACGTCCCCGCTCCGGTGACGTGGCCTGGCGGGAGCTGGTGGCCAGCCTGCCTGCGGAGCTCGACCCGGTGCTGGACACCGAGGGGACCCTGGAGCAGTACCGGCAGCTCGATGCCGAGGTGCTGCTGATGTACGGCGGCGAGACCGACCCGATGTTCGTCGACTGCGCGCGAGGCCCTGCACGCCGTGCTTCCGCGGTCGACGGTGCTGCGGCTGCCCGGGCTGAACCACGACTCGGCACAGACGTACGGCAGACCGGAGACGATCGCTGCGGCGCTGCGGCTGTTCTTCGCGCGGTGACCGACCTGACCGCCGGGGACACGCATCCGGACACGGGACAGGGCCACAGGGCCCTTCCGTGACCGTGGCCCTCGCCGCACGCTCGATCGGGTCAGACCGATGAGAGGGGACGACCATGAGCACGCGCACGCCGCAGGAGGTGTTTGCCCACCACGGGCAGGCGCTGGGAGCCGAGGACCTCGAGGAGATCGTCTCCGACTACGCCGACGACGCGATCCTGGTGGTGCAGAAGCAGGTCTACCGGGGCAAGGACGGCGCCCGGCAGGTGTTCACCCAGCTGCTGGCCGACGTGCCGCAGGCGCAGTGGGACCTCGAGACCGCGTTCGCGGAGGACGTGCTCTACCTGGAGTGGAGCGCCAAGGGCGGTGGGCACAAGGTCGACGACGGCATCGACACCTTCGTCTTCCAGGACGGCCAGATCCGCGTGCAGACCGTCACCTACACCGTCCAGCCCGGCTGAGGGAGGCACCCGCGCAGCCCGCTCCGCGGAGCGGGGCTCGGGTCACAGCCAGCTGAAGACCCGTACCGTCGTGCCGTGGGCGTGGGTGCGCAGCTGCACGAGGTCGCACAGCTGGTTGACCAGCCAGATGCCGCGCTGCGCGTGGCCGCCCACTGTCGGTGCCCGGCGCCCGGCGAGCGGGTCGTCGATGTGGCCGCCGTCGCGGATCTCACAGACGAGCGCACCCGGCTCACGCCAGAGGCGCAGCACACCCTCGCCGCCGCCGTGCTGGACGCTGTTGACGGCCAGCTCCCAGATGGCGAGCGTCAGGTCGTCGGTGGGCCCGGGCCCGAGGCCCGCGTCGAGCGCGCTCGCGCTCACCTGCTGGCGGACGTCGCGCACGTTGCCCCGCCCGAACAGGAGCACCTCGGCGGTCACGGGAGGGGCGGCCAGGTCCCCGCCGAGCGCGACGGACCCCGAGGCCGGCCGCATGAAGGCCGGGTTGTCGAGCGTGGACGGGCCGCGCACGAGCCGGGGGTGGCTCTGCACCGCGACCTTGACCTCCGGCACGCCCAGGCCCTCCAGGTCGTAGGGGCAGCGCAGCCACAGCGGGGTGCCCGGGTCGAAGGCCAGGTTGAGCAGGGTCTCGTGCAGCCGGCACTCGTCCAGGGCCGCGGGGTGCCGGCCGGGCCACACGGCCTCGCTGACGCCGCGCAGCGCACGTCCGTGGCGGCCCTCCTTGTCGATGAACTGCTGCAACGCCGGGATGACGCGAGCCGGGTTGCGCCCCAGCCGGGTCATGTCGACCAGCGTGACGTCGTCGAGGCCGGGACCGAGCGCCTCACGCACCTGCTCCAGCCGGGGAGCCGGCAACGCGACCATGACCGCCTGGCCCAGGGCGAGCCCCTCCTCGATGAAGGGGACGGTGCCGGCCAGGAACGCCTGGTCGCCGCGGTAGGGCAGCGCCTCGTGCCGGAAGCCGTGGCGGGCCGGCCGCGCGGCCCCGTCCGGGTCGAGCAGCGCGGCCCCCTCGGGGTCATGGCGGTCGGCGGCCCTCAGCTCGCCGAGCTGCGCGTCGCCGTACGACGCGTGAGCACGCGGCGCGGTCGTCGCGGCGGTCACGGTCTGCCGCTGGTCGGGGGTGTTGATGAACAGCTGCACCCGACCGGGGGAGAGGCCGAGCGCGGCGGCGATGTCGGCGACCTCGAGGCCCTCGACGTACAGCTGGCGGGCCAGCTGCCGGCGGGTCAGCACCTCGTCCACGGGGGACCGGACCGCCTTCGCCCGCGCGGTCGCCGCTGCGGCGAGGCCGGCCGAGATCGCATCGGGCATCAGCTCGATGGTGAAGTCGACCGCGGCGCCGTCGTCGGGCGCGTAGGTCGTGACCAGCGCGCGGGCCACGGCCTCGACCTGCGAGAGCCGGGCCGCCGAGGCTTCCCGGTCGAGCTCGGGGATGCGTACCGCCCAGGTGGAGCCGATGGACGAACAAAGCACCTGGTAGGTCCTGGGACGTCCGCTCATGCGGCCTCCACCTCCACGAGCCAGAGGGCCGGGTCTAAGGCACAACACGTACTTGGTAGCACCATTTGACAGGGAAATCCATCAGCACAAGACGAACCGCACCGGCTGCAGTCGTGCAGTCCCGGTAGCCGTCTCAGGCCTCGGGCAGCAGCGTGAGGGTGCCGTTGACGAGCTGGCCGGCCACCTCGCGCAGGGCCAGGTCGTTGGCGCGTGCGTAGCGGCGCAGGCGCTCGAACCCGGCATCCGGGTGGACCCCGTCGCGGCCGGCCAGGAAACCCTTGGCCTGCTCGATGACGACCCGGGAGTCCAGCGCCTCCTGCAGCTGGGCGATGCGCTCCTCGGCGCGCTCCCTGGCCAGGCGGGTGACGCTGAGGTGCAGGTTGCAGACCACACCGCGCACGACGGGGTCGTCCAGCATGTTGGTCAGCCCGGCCTCGACCCACACCCAGGTGGCGTCGGAGCGCCGGAGGCGCAGCTCGAGGGGGGCGTAGGCGCCGGGTCGCTGCGTCACCTGGGAGAGGAACTCCGCGAGCGCGGCACGGTCCTCCGCGTGCACCAGCGGGACGATGGAGGTGCCGATGACGGTGGCGTCGTCCCACCCGAAGAGCGACCGTACGGCGGGGCTGGCGTAGGTGATGACCGAGTCGGCCCGGACGGTCACCGCGGCGTCGGTCGAGCGCTCGAGCAGCGGGCGCAGTGCGGTGCCCAGGTTGGACGAGATGCCCACGATCCCGACCATCTCGCCGTCGCGGTAGACCCCGGAGTCGGTGACCAGGGCGGGAAACACGGTCCCGTCCTTGCGGCGCACCGGGAAGCCGCCCGACCAGGGCACCCCCTTGCGCAGGGCGGCCATGATGTCGGCCGCCACCTCCTCCGAGACGGTGGGGACGGTGAGCGCACCGATGTTCTGACCGGCGGCCTCCTCGGCGGTCCACCCGTAGAGGCGCTCGGCGCCGGCGTTCCAGAACAGGACCGTGCCGGCGAGGTCGGTGGCGATCACGGCCTGCCCCAGCGCAGCCAGCAGCTCATGGGGTGCGAACCGCATCGGGTCCTCGGCCTGCGCCATGGGTCACCCTCCGTTCCCGAGTCCGTCGGCGGCCAGACCGGGTACCTCACGCTAATAGACGGGGTACCTCACGCAAATAATTCGACACCGGGTGAGACACGGGCCGGCCGGCGTCGGGTGAGCGCGGCGGCGACTCCCCTCCGGGGCCGGGAGGCGGGCTCAGCCCAAGACGTGGGTGGGGTCTCTACGCGCGCTGATGGAGTCGCCGGTGCGTACCTTTGTCACGCTCGGAAGCATGAGGACGGAGATCTGTCTTCACCTCCACGAGGCTGGCCAGCCCGGTGGCCGGACGCTGATGTACCTGCACCTGCTGACCGGGGCCGGTCGGTGCTGGCCCGACACGCGCATCCAGCTGTCCCCGCCCCGCCCGGTCCTCTCCGCCGGGACCGCGGGGCGCCAGGACGCTCCCGTCCTGACCTCCACGCCGGCCATGCCCAACGCGGCCCACGTGCTGGTCGGCCAGGTCATCACGGTTCTGGAGAAGCGGAGGGTCCCCGGCGAGGCGCTGCTGATGGGGCACGGCATCGCGGCAGCGATGGCGGCAGTCGTGTCCGCCGTGCGCCCCGACCTGGTCTGCGCCGCCGTCCTGGAGGACCCGCCCTGGTTCAGCCCGGCGCCCACCACGACCCCGGCGGCGGACCTCGACCGGATGCGCCTGTCCACGTCCTGGGTGGACGTCGCCGCCGCGATCACCCGCCCCACCCTGGTGGTCACCGGAGACCGGGAGGGCGACGTCCTGATCGGCGCCCGGACCCGGCGGCAGCTGGCGGCGCTGGACAACCCGGCCCTGGAGGTCGTGGTCGTGGCCGGTGCCGGTCACGACGTCCGGCGTGGCGCACCGGAGGCCTACCTCGCCGCGGTCGAGCCCTGGGTCTCCCGGCACCTGGGCGCCGGCGCCTGGGCCGACACGTCACCTCGCGACGGAGCCGGCGTGGCCTGACCGGGCCAGCGCCGGCTCAGCCGGCGGGTGCCTCGTCCAGCACGACGACGCCGTCCTCGTCGCTCCACAGCCGCTGGCCCGGGCGGAAGGTCACCCCGCCGAAGGAGACGGCGGCGTCGACCTCGCCCGCGCCGTCCTTGGCGCTCTTGCGGGGGTTGGACCCGAGCGCCTTGACGCCCAGGTCGAGCTCGCGCAGCGCCGCCACGTCGCGCACCGCGCCGTGGATCACCACGCCGGCCCACCCGTGCTCGACGGCCGAGGCCGCGATGAGGTCGCCCATCAGCGCCGAGTGCAGCGAGCCGCCGCCGTCGACGACGAGCACCTGCCCCTGCCCGGGCGTGGCCAGGACCTGCTTGACCAGGGCGTTGTCCTGGTGGCAGCGCACCGTGCGCACCAGCCCGCCGAACGAGGTGCGCCCGCCGTACTGGCGCAGCTGCACGTCGCAGCTGGCGAGGGCGGCACCGTGCTGGTCGACCAGGTCGGCGGTGGCAGCGGGGGAGGGAGGCAGGTCCATGGGGGGTCCTTCGGTCGGGGCGGGGTCACGCATGCCAGAGGTAGCGGCGCTCGGGGCGCCCCACGCCGCCGTACCGCAGCCGCACCTGCGCCTGACCGGCGGTGACGAAGTGCTCGAGGTAGCGGCGCACGCTCACGCGGGCGAGGCCGACCGCCTCGGCGCACTCGGTGGCGGACAGGTCACGGCCCGCCTCGCGCAGCGTGCGCTCGATGAGGTCGGCGGTCTCGGGGCTGAGCTTCTTGGGCAGCCGGTCGTCGGTCGTCGTGCCGCCGGGGCGACGGAAGACCCGGTTGACGTCCTGCTGCTCGGCGGTGTCCTCGGCGTCCAGCCGGCGGTAGGACCGCTCGTAGTGCAGCAGGCTCTCGCGCAGGTCCTCGCGCGAGAACGGCTTGAGCAGGTAGTGGACGATGCCCCCGCGCAGCGCCTGCCGCACCGTGTCGGCCTCGCGGGCGGCGCTGATCACGATGGCGTCGAGGTCGGGGTGCACCTCACGCAGGCGGGGCAGCAGCGCGAGCCCGTTGACGTCGGGCAGGTGGATGTCCAGCAGCACCAGGTCCGGTCGTGACGTCCGTACGGCGTCCAGTGCCTGGCTGCCGGTGGAGCTCACGCCCACGACGGTGAAGCCGGGCACCTGCTCGACGAAGCCGCGGTGGATCCGGGCCACCATGAAGTCGTCGTCGACGACGAGCACGCGGATCACACCAGCACCTCCGTGCGCGGCAGGCGGGCGGTGAACACGGCGCCCTCCTCGTTGTGCACGGTCACCTCACCGCCGCGCCGACGGCAGACCAGGCCGGTCAGGGCCAGGCCGAAGCCCCGGGTGGCCTCGGCGCCCGGCGTCTTGGTGGAGAAGCCCCGCTCGAACACCCGCTGCTCCAGCCCCGCCTCGACACCCGGGCCGCTGTCACGGACCACGACGACGACGTCGGGGCCGTCCTCGCGCAGGTCGACCTCGACCCAGCGCGCGCCGTCGTCGCCGGCCGTCTGCGCCACGGCGTCCAGCGCGTTGTCGACCAGGTTGCCCACCACCGTGGTCAGGTCCACCGACAGGTCCTCCTCGACGCGGCCCAGCCGGGCCCCGTCGGCGAACCGCAGGCTGACCCGGCGCTCGGCGGCCAGGCTGGCCTTCGCCACGAGCAGCGCCCCCAGCGCCGGGTCCTCGACCCGTGCGGCGACCTCCTCGTCCAGGGCGGCCCGGCCGCGGCTGACGTTGTCGATGAAGCGCACCACGTCGTCGTACTCGCGCAGCTGGACCAGGCCGGAGATCACGTGGAGCTGGTTGGCGAACTCGTGCGTCTGCGCGCGCAGCGTGTCGGTGGCCTGCTGCACCACCCCGAGCTCCTGCCGCAGCTCGCTGAGCTCGGTGCGGTCGCGCAGGGTCGTGACCGAGCCGATGACGCGCCCGCGGGAGGTCATCGGCTTGCGGTTGAGGGTGAGCACCCGGTCACCGACCAGGGCGACGAGGTCGGTGCCGTGGTGCCGGCCGGTCAGGACGTCCCGCAGCGGGCCCTCCAGCGACAGCTCGGACAGGCTGCGGCCGACGCAGTCGTAGGGCAGGTCCAGCAGCTGGCACGCGCTGTCGTTGATGAGGGTGACCCGCTCGTCCGGGTCGAGACCGACCAGCCCCTCCTTGACGCCGTGCAGCATCGCCTCGCGGTGCTCCACCAGCCGGGCGATCTCCTGCGGCTCCATCCCCAGCGTCTGGCGCTTGACCCGGCGGGCCAGCAGGAGCGACCCGACCACCCCGAGGGCGCCGGCGATGCCCAGGTAGGTCACCAGGTTGGGGACCGCGTCGTGCCACCGCTGCAGCACGGAGGGGTAGCCCCGCTCGACGACGGCGACACCGACGATGCGGCCCTGCGCCGGGGCGAACACCGGCACCTGGGCGGACACGACGGTGCGGGCACCGATGTCCACCAGGCCGGTCCACGACCGGCCCCGGGCCACCTCGGGGCGGGCGAAGCGGAACGGGTGTCCGACCTGTGCGGGGTCGGCGGAGGTGACCACCGTGCCGTCGAGCTTGACCAGCAGCACGGACCGGGCGCCGGACAGCGCCCGCGAGGCCTCGGCCGTGGCGGGGAGGGCGTTCTCGTTCTGCGGGTCCGCGACCGGCAGGCGCTCACGGACCAACGGGTTGCCCGCCACGTTCTCGGCGCTGTTCAGCGCGCGCCGGCTCTCGGCCCGCCGGGTCGTCTCGCCGGACTGGGCGATCGACACCGCGGTCACGCCGGCGAGGACGCCGAGGACGATGAGCAGCTGCAGGGCCAGCAGCTGGCCGGCGAGCGTGACGTGGCGCGGCACTGCTCACCTCCGGGTACGCCGGCGTCCCTCGTTGGACGCCCGATGATTCTGACCCAGTGGTGACCGGGTTGTCCCGCCTGCGAGCGTGACCACAATCAACTCAATGACCTTTGTCGCCCAAAGCGTGACCCACCGGCCCGGGACGAGCAGGCTCGCCTCCGAACCGCTTCCCCTGCACCACCGATCAGACGAGGTCTCCATGCGCACCAAGCCCCTGAGCGTCGGCGTCGCCGCTCTCGCCGTCCTCACCGCCTCCGCCTGCGGCGCCACCAGCTCGGACGCCAGCGCCGACGCCGCGGCCGAGGGCAAGCCCGTGTCCGGCCTGCGGATGATGGTGCCCAACTCGCCCGGCGGTGGCTACGACGTGACCGCCCGCACCGGCGCCAAGGTGATGGACGACGCCAAGATCGCGACCGGCGTGGAGGTCTTCAACCTCTCCGGCGCCGGCGGCACGGTGGGCCTGGCCAAGCTGGTCAACGAGAAGGGCAACGGCGACCTGAGCATGATGATGGGTCTCGGCGTCGTCGGTGCGACCTACACCAACAAGTCCGCGGCGAAGCTGTCCGACACCACGGCGATCGCGCGGCTGATCGAGGAGCCCAGCGGCATCATGGTCGCCAAGGACTCGCCGTACCAGAGCATCACCGACCTGGTGAAGGCGTGGAAGGCCAACCCCAAGATGGCGGTCGGCGGCGGCTCGAACCCCGGCGGTCCCGACCACCTGCTGCCGATGCAGTTCGCCCAGGCGGTCGGCATCGACGCCAAGACGGTCAACTTCGTGTCGTACGACGGCGGCGGCGACCTGCTGCCGGCGATCCTCGGCAACAAGATCGGCTTCGCCACCTCGGGCACCGGGGAGTACCTCGACCAGATCAAGTCCGGCTCGGTGCGCGTGCTGGCGACCACGGGCGAGAAGCGGCTCGGCTCGCTGCCGGACGTCAAGACGCTCAAGGAGCAGGGCGTGGACCTGGCCTTCACCAACTGGCGCGGGGTCGTGGCCCCTCCCGGCATCAGCGACGCCGACAAGGCCAGGTGGGTCGCGCGTCATCGACAAGATGCACGCCAGCCAGGCCTGGAAGGACGCGGAGGCCAAGAACGGCTGGACCGACGCCTACCTCAGCGGTGAGGGGTTCGCCTCCTTCCTGACCGAGCAGGACAAGCGGGTCGCCGACATCCTCACCACCCTGGGCCTGGTCCAGCCGTGACGTTCCTCCGGGGCCGCGCCGAGCTCGGCGTGGCGGCGTTCCTCGCGCTGGTCGGCGTCGTCGTGCTCGTCGACGGTCTCGGCCTGCCCACCGTGTCCGCTGCGGCGGACCCGGTGGGCACCCGGCCGATGCCGCTGGTGGTCGGCGCGATGCTGGTCGTCTGTGCCGTGTTCCTCGCGCTGGACGTCGTGCGCGGCGGCCGCGGTGAGGTCGAGGGCGGCGAGGACGTCGACCTCGACCACCCCAGCGACTGGCGCACCGTCGGCCTGCTGCTGGTGGCCTTCGTCGCCAACATCGTCCTCATCGACCGCCTCGGCTTCGTCATCTCCGGCGCGATCCTGTTCTGGGGCAGCTGTTTCGCCCTCGGCAGCCGGCACCTGGTCCGTGACCCGCTGATCTCGGTCGCGCTCTCCCTCGGGACGTTCTACGGCTTCTACAGCGGGCTCGGCATCCACCTGCCGGCCGGCGTGCTGCAGGGGGTGCTGTGATGGACCTCGGCCCCCTGATGGAGGGGTTCGCCACCGCCGCGACCCCGATGAACCTGCTCTACGCCACGATCGGGGTCATCCTCGGCACCGCGGTCGGGGTGCTCCCCGGCATCGGCCCGGCGATGACCGTCGCGCTGCTGCTGCCGGTCACCTACTCCCTGCCGCCGACCAGCGCGCTGATCATGTTCGCCGGTGTCTACTACGGCGGCATGTACGGCGGCTCCACGACCTCCATCCTGCTCAACACCCCGGGGGAGTCGTCCTCGGTCGTCACCGCCATCGAGGGCAACCTCATGGCCAAGCGGGGCCGGGCCGCCCAGGCGCTGGCCACCGCGGCCATCGGCTCGTTCGTGGCCGGCACGATCGGCACCGCGCTGCTCGTCGCGTGCGCCCCGATCGTGACGAAGTTCGCCGTCAGCATGGGTGCCCCCGACTACTTCGCCGTGATGCTGCTCGCGCTGCTGGCCGTCTCTGCCGTCCTCGGCTCCTCGCGCCTGCGCGGCTTCTGCTCCCTGGGCCTGGGTCTCGCGATCGGCCTGATCGGGCTGGACCGGGTCTCCGGTCAGCCGCGGCTGACCTTCGGCCAGGCCCAGCTGGCCGACGGGATCGACATCGTCGTCGTCGCCGTGGCCATCTTCGCCCTCGGCGAGGCGCTGTGGGTCGCAGCACACCTGCGCCGCAAGGCTGCCCAGATCATCCCGGTCGGCCAGCCGTGGATGGGCCGCGAGGACTGGAAGCGCTCGTGGAAGCCGTGGCTGCGCGGCACCGCCTTCGGCTTCCCGTTCGGTGCGCTGCCGGCCGGCGGGGCCGAGATCCCGACGTTCCTGTCCTACATCACCGAGAAGCGGCTCTCCAAGCACGGCGACGAGTTCGGCAAGGGGGCGATCGAGGGGGTCGCGGGACCCGAGGCCGCCAACAACGCCTCGGCCGCCGGGACGCTCGTGCCGATGCTGTCGCTGGGCCTGCCGACCAACGCCACGGCCGCGATCATGCTGGCCGCGCTCACCGGGTTCGGCATCCAGCCGGGGCCGCTGCTGTTCGAGAAGGAGCCGCAGCTGGTGTGGGGCCTGATCGCCAGCCTCTTCATCGGCAACGCGCTGCTGCTGCTGCTGAACCTGCCGCTGGCTCCCGCCTGGGCCAAGCTGCTGCAGATCCCGCGGCCCTACCTGTACGCCGGGATCCTCTTCTTCGCCAGCCTCGGCGCCTACGCGGTGAACCTGCAGTCCTTCGACCTGGTGCTGCTGCTGGTCTTCGGCCTGGTCGGGTTCATGATGCGCCGCTTCGGCCTGCCGATCCTGCCGCTGATCATCGGCGTCATCATCGGCCCGCGCATCGAGCGCCAGCTGCGCACGGCCCTGTCCGTCGCCGGCGGCGACGTGTCGACGCTGTGGAGCGAGCCCCTCGCGGTCGGGATCTACGTCATCATCGCGGTGCTGCTGCTGTGGCCGCTGCTGGTCCGTCTGCGGCGTCGCAACCCCCGCCGCCCGAGCTTCAAGGACGCCTGATGGTCATCGTCGTCGGATACGCCCCCGGCCCGCCCGGGGAGGCCGCGCTCCGTCGCGGTGCCGAGGAGGCCCGCCTGCGTGGCGCCCGCCTGGTCGTCGTCAACTCCTCGCGCGGGGACGCGCTGGTGGACAGGCGGTTCGCCCAGGCCGAGGACGTCGAGCGGGTCGAACGCGCCCTGGCAGCGACCGGGGTCCCGTGGTCGCTGCACCAGCCGGTGCGGGGCAGGGAGGCCTCGGAGGAGATCGTCCTCGCGGCGCACGAGGCGCGCGCCGACCTGATCGTCATCGGGCTGCGGCACCGCAGCCCGGTCGGCAAGCTGCTCATGGGCAGCACGGCCCAGTCGGTGCTGCTGGACGCCGAGTGCCCGGTCCTGGCGGTCAAGGGCGAGCGCTGAGCAGCGTTCTCCCGGGGCGACACCGGGCGTCGAGCGGCCCGGCCGGGGTCAGGTGCTGCCGCTCCAGGGGGCGGGCACGAGCACCCAGACCATCTCGGCCGGGCGGGTGGAGCTGGCGTTGACCCACGTGTGCGGCTCGCCACCGGCGAAGGTCAGGGCGTCGCCGGCGGTGAGCCGCTGCCGGCGGTCGCTCAGGACGAGGTCGACCGACCCCTTGAGCACGTAGAGCACCTCGAGCTCGCAGCTGATCGTGTAGAGCTCCTCGCCGCCGCTCCCGCCCGGCTCGGCGGCGGTGTGCACGACCTGGAGGCGTGACTGCCCGCGCGGCGTCATCAGCCGCTCGTTCACGCCGGTGCCGCCGAGGTCGATGGTCGGGGCGGTCTCGCGCCGGACCAGGGCCACCTCCGGTACGGCGAACAGCGACCCCACATCCAGGCTCATCACCTCGCACAGCGTGATCAGGGACGCCACGCTCAGGGAGGTCTCGTCCCGCTCGACCCGGCTGAGGAAGCCCTTGGTCAGCCCGGCCGACAGGGCCAGCTGGTCGAGGGTGTAGCCGTGCGCCTTGCGGGCGGCCCGCAGCTTGGCGCCGATGCGCACTCCGTTGTTGGTCGGTGACACGGGCAGCGGGCGCATGCGGCAGATCCTCCACTACCCGGCTCCGGCCGGTCGATTCGTCGTGAACCCTTGACACGACATTGTGGCGCCCTCGATGCTGCTGTTGCAACCTTTGTTGTCTGACGGAAAACAATCTGGAGACCACCATGCGGCTTCGTTCCCTCGTCCTCGTCGGCGCGCTCGCGACGGCGTCCGTCGCCTCGGGGTGTGCCGCGCCCGATGCGGCCGCTCCGTCCTCGTCCGGCGGCAGCGCGTCCGCCTCGGCCTCGGCCTCGGCGCTGCCCAAGGACGACGCGCTCGCCGGCTCCCTCCCCGCGGCCATCCGCTCGGCCGGCACCGTGCGGGTCGCCTCCGGCGTGAGCTTCCCGCCGATGGAGTTCTTCGACACCGACAACAAGACCGTGCTCGGGTTCGACGCCGACCTCGGCAAGGCGCTCGGCGAGGTGCTCGGGGTGAAGTTCGACTTCCAGAACACCAACTTCGACGGCATCATCGGCGGCCTCAACGCCGGCCGCTACGACCTCGGCCTGACGAGCATGATCGACAAGAAGGCCCGCCAGGAGACGGTCGACTTCGTCGACTACCTCAACTCCGGCGTCACCTTCATGGTGGCCAAGGGCAACCCCAAGGGCCTGAAGGACAAGCTCGACCTGTGCGGCAAGACGGCCGCGGTCGAGAAGAGCTCGACCGGTGACCTGTCGGTCGACGACATCACCAAGGCGTGCCTGGCCGCCGGCAAGCCGGCCGTGACCAAGCAGCCGTTCCCCGACCAGGCCAGCGCCGTCCAGGCCCTGCAGTCCGGCCGGGCCGACGCGGTGGTCGCCCTCGACCTGACCCTGGCCTACAACGTCAAGACGGCGCCGCAGTCCTTCCAGGTCGACGCCAAGCCGTTCGGCACCCTCCCCGTCGGCATCCCGGTGCCCAAGAAGGACCCGCAGCTGCGGGACGCCGTCCAGGGCGCCCTGAAGAAGGTCATCGCCTCGGGCCGGTACGACGAGCTGCTGGCCAAGTGGAACCTGCAGAGCCAGGCGTTGAAGGACGCGTCGATCAACTCCGGGACGTGACCATGACTGCCCCTCCTGAGAGCGCCGACGGCGGTCGCGCCGCACGCGGACGAGCCGATCATCCGGCTGCGCCACCCCGGCCGGTGGGTCGCGGCGGCGCTGCTGCTCGTGCTCGCGGCGATGTTCGTCAACTTCGTGTTCACCTCGCCCCGGCTCCGGCTCGACCTCGTCGGCGGGCTACCTGTTCGAGCGGTCGATCCTGCAGGGCCTGCTGGTCACGCTCGAGCTGACGGTCGTCGCGATGCTGGTCGGGGTCGTCCTCGGCACCGTGATCGCCGTGATGCGGCTGTCGGAGAACCCGCTGCTGCGCGGCGCCGCAACGGCGTACGTCGGGCTGTTCCGGGGCACCCCGATCCTCGTGCAGCTGCTGTTCTGGTTCTTCCTCGGCACGGTGCTGCCCCAGATCAGCCTCGGCATCCCGTTCGGGCCGTCGTTCGCCAGCGTGCCGACCAACACGCTGATCACGCAGTTCACCGCGGCGATCCTGGGCCTGGGGCTGAACGAGGCCGCGTACATGGCCGAGATCGTGCGGGCCGGCATCGGGTCGGTCGACCGGGGACAGACGGAGGCGGCGCAGGCGCTGGGCATGAGCCCGTTGACGACGTACCGCCGGGTGGTCCTGCCCCAGGCCGGGCGGCTGATCGTGCCCCCGACCGCGAACGAGGCGATCTCGATGCTCAAGCTGACCTCGCTGTGCCTCGTCATCGGGCTGCCGGAGCTGACCACCACGGCCCAGCTGATCTACGGCCGCAACTTCCAGCAGATCCCCCTCCTCATCGTGGCCAGCATCTGGTACCTCGTGCTCACGACGCTGCTGACGATCGTGCAGACCCGCATCGAGCGCCGGATGAGCCGGGGCGTGCTGCAGGCCACCCGCCGGCGCAACCGCTTCGTGGTCGGAGGTCGCTGATGGCCGCCGCGACGAACGCCGCCGTGCCGATGGTCCTGGCCCGGGCCGTCCGCAAGAGCTTCGGCGACCACGAGGTCCTCAAGGGCATCGACCTGCAGGTCGCGGCGGGCGAGGTCGTCTCGCTGCTCGGGCCGTCGGGGTCGGGCAAGAGCACGTTCCTGCGCTGCATCAACCACCTCGAGCGCATCGACGGCGGCGAGATCAGCGTCAACGGCCAGCTCGTCGGCTACCGCCGGTCCGGCGGGAAGAAGTACGAGCTCCGGCCCCGCGAGGTCGCTGCCGCCCGTCGCGACGTGGGCATGGTGTTCCAGCGGTTCAACCTCTTCCCGCACCGCACCGCGCTCGAGAACGTCATGGAGGCGCCGGTCTTCGTCAAGAACGAGAGCAGGGACTCCGCCCGCAGCCGCGCCCTGGAGCTGCTCGACCGGGTCGGCCTCTCCGACCGGTCTGCCGCCTACCCCGCCCAGCTGTCCGGTGGTCAGCAGCAGCGGGTCGCCATCGCCCGCGCGCTGGCGATGGAGCCGACGCTGATGCTCTTCGACGAGCCGACCTCCGCCCTGGACCCCGAGCTCGTCGGCGAGGTGCTCGACGTCATGAAGAGCCTTGCCGCAGAGGGGATGACGATGATCGTGGTGACCCACGAGATCGGCTTCGCCCGCGAGGTGTGCGACCGCGTGGTCTTCATGGACGGCGGCGTCATCGTCGAGCAGGGCGAACCCGCAACGCTCTTCACCAACCCCCAACACTCCCGGACCAAGACGTTTCTCTCGAAGGTGCTGTGAACAGATGACTTCCACTCCCGCCCGCGGCCCGGTCGACGCGACGGTGACTCCCCGCTACGGCGGCCCCGCCACCTTCGCGCGGCTGCCCCGCCTCGACGAGGTGGAGCGCGCCGACGTCGCGATCGTCGGGGTGCCGTTCGACTCGGGCGTGAGCTACCGCCCGGGCGCCCGGTTCGGTCCCGGCCACATCCGTGCGTCCTCCAAGCTGCTGCGCAACTACAACCCGGTCCAGGACATCGAGCCCTTCGCCGTGCAGCAGGTCGCCGACGCCGGTGACATCGCCTGCAACCCCTTCGACATCAGCGAGGCGGTGCGCCAGATCGACGAGGGCGCCCGGGCGATCGTCGACACCGGTGCCAAGCTGATGACCATCGGCGGCGACCACACCATCGCGTTGCCGCTGCTGCGGGTGATGCACGAGATGCACGGCCCGATCGCCGTCGTGCACTTCGACGCCCACCTGGACACCTGGGACACCTACTTCGGTGCGCCGGTGACCCACGGGACGCCGTTCCGCAGGGCGAGCGAGGAGGGCCTGGTCGACAAGACCGGCAGCATGCACGTCGGCATCCGGGGGCCGCTCTACAGCCGTGAGGACCTCACCGACGACCAGGTGCTCGGCTTCCAGGTCGTCGGCGCCCACGACATGGACGACCTCGGCTGGCGCGGCGTCGGTGGAGCGCATCAAGGCCCGCGTGGGGGACCGCCCCACCTACGTGTCGCTCGACATCGACGTGCTCGACCCGGCCTTCGCGCCGGGCACGGGCACGCCGGAGGCCGGTGGCCTGACCAGCAGGGAGCTGCTCAACATCCTGCGCGGCTTCGCGGACCTCAACCTCGTCGGCGCCGACATCGTCGAGGTGGCGCCGGCCTACGACCACGCCGAGGTGACCGGCATCGCCGCCTCGCACGCGGCGTACGAGCTGATCAGCGCGATGGCGCCCCGGCCCGAGCCCCGGTGATGGCCGACCACGTCACCGGCGGCGCGGCCGTCGTCGACGCGCTGGTGGCCCACGGGGTCCGCGACGTGTTCGGCATCCCCGGCACGCACAACCTGGAGCTCTACCGGTACCTGCCGCAGTCCGGCATCCGGCACGTGGTGACCCGCCACGAGCAGGGCGCCGGCTACGCGGCCGACGGCTACGCCCGGGTCAGCGGGCGCCCGGGCGTGCTGATCACGACGTCGGGCCCGGGGATCACCAACGCCATCACCGCGCTGGCCACGTCCTACGCCGACTCCGTGCCCACGCTGGCGATCTCCCCGGGCGCCCCGCGGGGACGGGTCGGTGCGGACGTCGGCTGGCTGCACGAGGTGAAGAACCAGCAGGCGGCGCTCGATGCGGTGTGCGGCCGCAGCATCCGCGTGGAGAGCGCGGACGAGATCCCCGAGGTGGTCGCGGACGTCTTCGAGGGGTTCGCCGGTCGGCGCGCCCGCCCCGTGCACCTCGAGGTGCCGGTCGACGTCCTGGAGGGGCCGTGGCAGCGCCGCCCGGTCCGTGCCCGCCCCACGCCCGGCGCCGTCCGGCCGCCGCAGGCGGTCCTCGAGGCCGTGGCCGAGGCCCTTCGGACGGCTGCAGAGCCCGCTGGTCATCGCCGGCGGGGGAGCGCGAGCCGCTGCGGCCGAGATCCGCGGGCTGGCCGACCGGGGCGTGCCCGTCCTGACCACCGTGAACGGCAAGGGCATCCTGGACGAGCGGCACCCCGCGGCGCTCGGCGCGTCGGTGCGCCTGGCCGCCGCCCACGCCGCGGTCAACGCCGCCGACGTGCTGCTGCTCGTGGGGACCGAGGTCGGGGACTCCGACCTGTGGGGCGGTGTGATCGCCCCCGGGTCGCCCGGTGTGCGCACGGTCATCCGGGTCGACGTCGACCCGGCGCAGATGCACAAGAACGTGGCCGCGGACCTCGCCGTGGTCGGTGACGCCTCGGCCGTCCTGGCGGAGGTGCTGGCGCTGCTCGGCGAGCTGCCGCCCCGGCCCCGGCGCCGGGAGCCGGGTCGAGCAGTGGCGGTCGGCCCTGCGCGACGACGCCGAGCGCGATGCCGGCCCCTGGGCGCGCATCCAGCAGTCCCTGGCGTCCGCGCTGCCGGCCGACACGGTCGTCGCGGGCGACAGCTCGCAGGTGACGTACTACGGCACCGTGCACCACTGGCCGTTCACCCCCGCGAACCGCCTGCTCTACCCGACCGGCTACGCCACCCTCGGGTACGGCCTGCCGGCCGCCATCGGTGCGAAGGTCGCCGCAGCCGGACCGGCCGGTCATCGGCCTGTTCGGCGACGGCGCCGCGATGTTCAGCATCCAGGAGCTGGTCACCGCCACCGAGCAGCGGCTGGCGCTGCCGGTCGTCATCGTCGACAACGGGGGCTACGCCGAGATCCGCGAGCAGATGCTCGACCGGGGCATCGAACCGCAGGCGGTCGACCTGCACCGCCCCGACCTCGCGGCGCTGGCGCGGGCGGTGGGCGCGCACGGTGTGGTGGCCCGGACCGCGGACGAGCTGGGACCCCTCGCGGTGCAGGCGCTCGCGGCGGACCGGCCGACCGTCATCCACCACGTCGTCGGCTGACGGGAGCCGACGCCGTGAGCTGCGGGGAGCACGTGGGCGCCGACCACGCCGACCTGGTGCGCGCGCTGACGGCCGGGCTCGGCCGGGGCTCGGTCGTCTCGGACCCGGACATCATGCGCGGCTTCGCCTCGGACCACGCGCGGTTCTGCCCGGCCGGCACGCCGGCGGCGCTGGTGCGCGCGACCTCCACCGCCGAGGTCTCGGCGGTCCTGCAGGTGGCGTCCCGCTGGAACGTGCCGGTGGTGCCCCAGGGGGCGCGGACGGGGCTGTCCGGCGGCGCGAACGCCGTCGACGGCTGCATCCTGCTCAACCTGGAGCGGATGGACCGGGTGCTGTCCATCGACGTGGGCGAGCAGACGGCCGTGGTGCAGCCGGGGGTGGTCAACGCGGACCTGTCGCGGGCGGTGGCGGCGCACGGCCTGTTCTACCCGCCGGACCCGGCGTCGTGGGAGACGTCCACGATCGGCGGCAACGTCGCGACGAACGCCGGAGGCTTCTGCTGTGTGAAGTACGGCGTGACGGGGGACTTCGTGCGCGCGCTCGAGGTCGTGCTCGCCGACGGCTCCGTGCTGCGCACCGGCCGGGCCACGGCCAAGGGCGTCGCGGGCTACGACCTGACCCACCTGTTCGTCGGCTCCGAGGGGACGCTCGGGGTGGTCACCGAGGTCACCCTGGCGCTGCGGCCGCGGGCCGCCGCGCCGATGACCGCGGCCGCGTTCTTCCCCGATGCCGCGACGGCGTGCGCGGCCGTCAACGAGGTCCTGGCGGCCGGCGTACGGCCCTCACTGCTGGAGCTGATGGACGAGGCCACGGTCGGTGTCGTCACGCGGTACCGCGACCTCGGCCTGCCGCCGCAGACCGGGGCCATCCTCATCGCCCAGTCCGACGACCCGGCCCTGGCGGCGGCCGACCTCGACACGTTCGTGCGGACCAGCCTCCGGCTGGGCGCGTCCGAGGCGCTCGTCGCCGGCGACGAGGACGAGGCCCGGGTCCTGGTCGAGGCCCGCAGACTGGTCGGGCCCGCGCACGAGGCGCTCGGCGCCGAGCTCGTCGACGACGTGTGCGTCCCGCGGGCGCGCCTGGCCGAGCTCCTGGCGGGGGTCGCCCGGGTGGGCAGGGAGCACGACGTCCTCGTGACCTGCGCGGGTCACGCCGGTGACGGGAACATGCACCCGTCGGTGGTGTTCGACCCGCAGGACCCCGCGATGGTCCAGCGGGCCGAGGCGGCGTTCGGCGCGGTGATGCAGCTGGGGCTGGACCTCGGCGGCACGATCACCGGTGAGCACGGTGTCGGGCTGCTCAAGCGGACCTGGCTGGAGACGGAGCTGGGCGAGACCGGCCTGGCGGTGCACCGCGCGGTCAAGGACGCCTTCGACCCGCGACACCTGCTCAACCCGGGGAAGGTGCTGCGGCCGCACTGAGGGGCCGGTCGCCCCGCGGTGCCACCTGGGGCCCGTACCGGGCCACGCAGAAGTCGCTCAGCCGTCGTGCGACGTCCGCGATCGTCGCCGCGCCATGGTGCTGGGGCTGCCACGCGGCGTACAGGGTGATCCGGACGGGACCGTCGCGACCGACGACCTCGAGCGGGTGCAGGCCGAACCGCGGGTCGTCGGAGACGACCGCGATGCCGCGCCCGGCGGCGGCGACCGCCTGGGCCACCTGCGGCGTGCCGAACTCCAGGACCGAGGAGCAGGCCACCCCGGCCCGGCTGAGTGCCTGGTCCAGGGCCCGCCGCGGGTGGAAGTCCCGGGTCAGCAGCAGCAGCGTCTCGCCGGCCAGCTCGGCCAGCGGCACCGAGTCGCGTTCTGCCCAGCGGTGATCCGGCCGGACCGAGGCCCAGACCGGCAGCTCGGCCAGCGGGATGGAGCCCAGCCCGTGCGGCGGCGGGGTGGTGCCGATGACGAGGTCGGCTCCGCGGGGCAGCGCGTCGTACACCCCCGAGGGGACCTCCTCCCAGACGGCGGGCAGCGGGTCGTCGGGGCGCAGCGTGGCGAGGAACGGCGCGACGACGTCGGTGAGGGTCGTGCCCGGTGCGGCGATGGTGAGGTGCTGCATCCGGCCGGCCGCGATCGAGGCCGCCGCCTCGCGGGCCGCGGCGGCCTGTGCCACGAGGTCCCGCGCGACCGGCAGGAAGGCCCGCCCGGCGGCGCTGAGCGAGAGCCGCCCGTCGCGCCGGTCGAACAGGTCGATGCCGAGGTCGTGCTCGAGCTGGCGCAGCTGGCGCGACAGGGACGGCTGGGTGACGTGCACCGCGCGGGCGGCCGCCGTGACCGAGCCGGCGTCGGAGACGGCCAGGAAGTAGCCGAGGGTGCGCAGCTGCATGGCGATGCCTCCCGGGCATGGGAACGGTGCGGATCAGGTATTGGACAGCATGGCATGGTCGGTTGCACGCTGGGCGCTGACGTGGCCGCTGCCGTGGCCCCGTCCCCACCGCGCCCCGAGGAGCACCGATGCCGTCCACCCCCGTCGAGCAGCGCCGTCGCCTGGTCACCGCGATCCCCGGACCCCGGTCCCAGGAGCTGCAGCGCCGCAAGCAGTCGGCCGTGTCCGCCGGTGTCGGGACCGGGCTGCCGGTCTACATCGAGCGCGCCGCCGGCGGCATCCTCGTCGACGTCGACGGCAACCAGCTGATCGACCTCGGCTCCGGCATCGCCGTGACGACGGTCGGGAACGCCGCGCCGCGGGTGGTGGAGCGGGTGCAGGAGCAGGTCGCCGACTTCACCCACACCTGCTTCATGGTCACGCCGTACGAGGAGTACGTCGCGGTCTGCGAGAAGCTGAACGAGCTGACCCCCGGCACGGGCGAGAAGCGCACGGCGCTGTTCAACTCCGGCGCCGAGGCGGTCGAGAACGCCATCAAGGTCGCCCGGGTCTTCACCGGGCGGCGGGCCGTCGTCGCGTTCGACCACGCCTACCACGGCCGGACCAACCTCACGATGGCGCTGACCGCCAAGAACATGCCCTACAAGGAGGGCTTCGGGCCCTTCGCCGGGGACGTCCACCGGGTGCCGATGGCCTACCCCTACCGGTGGGCCACCGGCGAGGAGCGTTGCGCCGACGAGGCGTTCGAGCAGATGGTCGCCCAGGTCCACGCGCAGGTCGGCGAGGACAACGTCGCCGCCGTGATCATCGAGCCGATCCAGGGCGAGGGCGGCTTCATCGTCCCGCCGCGCGGCTACCTCAAGCGGGTCGCGGACTGGTGCGCCGAGCACGGGATCCTCTTCATCGCCGACGAGATCCAGACCGGCTTCTGCCGCACCGGCGACTGGTTCGCCTGCGAGCACGAGGGCGTCGTCCCCGACCTCATCACCACGGCCAAGGGCATCGCCGGCGGCCTGCCGCTGGCCGCCGTGACCGGCCGCGCCGACGTCATGGACTCCGTCCACGCCGGTGGCCTCGGTGGCACGTACGGCGGCAACCCCGTCGCGTGTGCCGCCGCGCTCGGAGCGATCGAGACGATGGAGACCGAGGACCTGCGCGGGCGGGCCCGTGAGGTCGGTGAGCTGTTCCTCGGCCGGCTGCACCAGCTGGCCGAGAAGTTCGACGTCATCGGCGACGTCCGCGGACGGGGCGCGATGACCGCCGTCGAGCTGGTCGCCGGTGGCGACGACCGGACCCCCAACCCCGCGCTCACCGCGGCGGTCAACGCCTGGTGCCACCGCCAGGGCGTCGTCACGCTCACGGCCGGCACCTACGGCAACGTGCTGCGCTTCCTGCCGCCGCTCTCGGCCCCCGACGAGCTGCTCACCGAGGCGCTCGACATCCTCGAGCAGGCCTTCGTCGCGCTCGCCTGACCGCAGCGCACTCGCCGTCCCCTCCCCACAACCAGAGAGCTGAGAAACCATGGCACTGAACGACGTTGAGAAGTCTTTGTTGGCGGGTGTTCCCACGGGTCTGTTCATCGGTGGGGTGTGGCGGGACAGCAGTGACGGGGCGACGATCACGGTGGAGGACCCGGCCACGGGTGAGGTGTTGACGCAGGTGGCGGATGCGTCGGTGGCCGATGGTCGGGCGGCGTTGGATGCGGCGGTGGCGGCGCAGCCGGGGTGGGCGGGCACGGCGCCGCGGGAGCGGGGGGAGATCCTGCGGTCGGCGTTCGAGGCGGTGTCGGCGCGGGCGGAGGACTTCGCGTTGTTGATGACGTTGGAGATGGGCAAGCCGTTGGCGGAGTCCCGCGGTGAGGTGGTCTATGGGGCGGAGTTCTTCCGGTGGTTCTCCGAGGAGGCGGTGCGGGTCGCGGGGCGGTGGTCGACGGCGCCGAACGGGGCGACGCGGTTGATGACGATGAAGCAGCCGGTGGGGCCGACGTTGATGATCACGCCGTGGAACTTCCCGTTGGCGATGGGGACGCGGAAGATCGGGCCGGCGATCGCGGCCGGGTGCACGATGGTGGTCAAGCCGGCCTCGCAGACGCCGTTGACGATGTTGTTGCTGGCGCAGGTGCTGGCCGAGTGTGGGGTGCCGGCGGGGGTGCTGAATGTGGTGACGACCTCGCGGACGGCGTCGGTGATGGAGCCGTTGATCCGCGATGAGCGGCTGCGGAAGCTGACGTTCACCGGGTCGACGCCGGTGGGCAAGGCGTTGGTGGAGCAGTCGGCCGAGCAGCTGCTGCGGGTGTCGATGGAGCTGGGCGGCAACGCCCCGTTCCTGGTGTTCGCGGATGCCGACATCGACAAGGCCGTGGACGGGGCGATGCTGGCCAAGATGCGCAACATGGGCGAGGCGTGCACGGCGGCGAACCGGTTCCTGGTGCACGAGTCGGTCGCCGGTGAGTTCGCCGAGCGGCTGGCCAAGCGGATGGGGGAGCTGCCGGTCGGGCGCGGCACCGACGACGACGTCACGGTCGGCCCGCTGATCGACGCCAAGGCGCGGGACAAGGTGGCCGAGCTGGTCGCCGACGCCGTCGAGCTGGGCGCCACCGTGCTGACCGGTGGGCAGCCGGTGGAGGGCGCGGGCTACTTCTTCGAGCCGACCGTGCTGACCGACGTCCCGGCGACCGCGCGGCTGGTGCGCGAGGAGATCTTCGGCCCGGTCGCGGCGATCAGCACGTTCGCCACCGACGAGGAGGCGATCGCGCGGGCCAACGACACCGAGTACGGCCTCGCCGCCTACGCCTTCACCCAGGACCTGTCCCGGATGCTGAAGGTCAGCGAAGGCCTGGAGTTCGGCATGGTGGGGATCAACCAGGGCATCGTCTCCAACCCGGCCGCCCCGTTCGGCGGGGTCAAGCACTCCGGCTTCGGCCGCGAGGGCGGGCTCGAGGGGATCGAGGAGTACCTGGAGACCAAGTACGTCGGCATCGCCCCCTGACCTCCCGGCGGGGCTCAGCCGGGTCGGCCGGCCGTCACATCGGCCGGCCCGCCCGGGTCCGGCACCCCCTCGCGCTCGTCGCGCGCGGCCCAGTCCAGCAGGGTGTCGAGGGAGAAGACCGCGTCGTCGATGCCCTCGTGCAGGTCGCCCAGCGCCGCGAACCGGGCGGGCACCGTCGCGATGGTGAAGTCACGCGGCTCGACGTCGGCGACCTCGGCCCACGTGATCGGCGTCGACACCGTCGCCTCCGGCACCCCGCGCACCGAGTAGGCGCTGGCGATCGTGTGGTCGCGGGCGTTCTGGTTGTAGTCCACGAACAGCGCGCGGGGGTCGCGGTCCTTGCGCCACCACGTGGTGGTCACCTCCCGCGGTGCGCGGCGCTCGACCTCGCGCGCGAAGGCCAGCGCGGCACGCCGTACGTCGGCGAAGCCCCACCGGGGCTCGATCCGGACGTAGACGTGCAGGCCCGCGCCGCCCGAGGTCTTCGGCCAGCCGACCGCGCCGAGCTCGTCGAGCACCTCGTGGGCGACGTGCGCGACCCGGCGCACCGTGTCGAAGCCGCACTCGGGCATGGGGTCGAGGTCGATGCGCCACTCGTCCGGGCGCTCGGTGTCCGCGCGCCGGGAGTTCCACGGGTGGAACTCGACGGTGGACATCTGCACCGCCCAGATGACACTGGCCAGCTCGGTCACGCAGAGCTCGTCGGCATGGCGCCCGGAGGGGAACGCCACCCGCACCGTCTCGACCCACGGTGGCGCGCCGTGCGGCAGCCGCTTCTGGTGCACCTTGTCGCCGCTGAGCCCCTCGGGGAACCGGTGCATCATGCACGGCCGCTCGCGCAGGGCGCGGACGATCCCGTCGCCGACGGCGAGGTAGTACCGGGCCAGGTCGAGCTTGGTGGCGCCCGTGGCCGGGAAGTAGACGCGGTCGGGGTTGGACAGGCGCACCGTTCGGTCCCCGACCTCGAGCTCCACGGCCGGGCTGGTGCTCCCCGCAGGCGACATGCGGCTCAACCTAGCCGGTGCGAGCGGTTCGCTCCACGCGATCAGCCGCCGAGGCGTCGCAGGTCGGCCGCCGTGTCGATGTCGTCGGCGGACCCGACGTCGTCACAGGGGACCTCGCTCACCTCGCCCGGGTGGGCACGCAGCCAGGCCCGCGCGCCGCGGTCGCCGACCGCGCTCCCGGCGGCGTCGGCCCAGGTCGTCGCCGGCAGCAGGACGGGGTTGCGCGGTGCGCCGTCGTACGTCGCCACGGCTGCGCGACCGTCGGCGCGCCACGACGCGAGCAGCCGCTGGACGGTGGCGACGGTCATCCCCGGCTGGTCGACCAGGGACAGGATCGCCGCATCGGCCCGGCCGCTGACCGCCTGCAGCCCGGCCCGCAGCGACGACCCCATGCCGGTGGGCCAGTCGGGGTTGGTCACCGGCTCGAAGGCCGTGTCGTCGGCGGACGCCAGGGCCTCGGGCGCGCTGGCGCCCAGCACCACCACGACGGGGTCGCACCCCGCGGCCCGCAGGGTCCGCACGGCGCGGTCCAGCAGGAGCTCGCCGCCCAGGCGCACCAGGGCTTTCGGCTGGCCGAGACGGCTCCCGGCACCCGCGGCGAGGACGACACCGGCGACCCGTCGGGCACGGTCCGGCTGGTCCATGGGTGTCCTCTCGTTGCGCTGTCACCGGAGGGTATCCACGCCGGCGCCGACCCGCGGTGGCGGTGTGGACGGCGGCGGCGTGGGCGGTGCGCCGTCGTACCGGCGGTGTCCATGAGTCACCAAGAATCGTGGGCGGCTGCGACGAGAGGGTCACGCGGTCGATCATGGAGGGGTGGCAGAGAGGCGAGCTCCTGGACGGTCCGGGCCGCCCGCGGCTGGTATACCTTGGCGGGACGCGGCCGGGGGGTTGCACGACGGACGGGGGTGCACCGCGTGCACACGCTGACGAGGCCCGCCCTGGCCGGCCTCGCCGTCGCCGTCGTCCTCACCGGGTGCAGCTCCTCCGGTACGACGACCTCACCGGCGGGCTCCGCGACCCGCCCCAGTGCCTCCTCCACGCCTGGCGCGAGCGCCACCTCTGCGGCCCCGTCGGGCGCCCCGTCGTCCAGGCCCGGTGACCGCAGGTTCAGCGGGCTGATCGGCAGCACCGGCCTCACCTGCGTCGTGTTCCAGTCCGACAGCGGCGACCGCTACGCCCTCACGGGTGTGGGCGTCACGCCCGAGGTGCGGCGGATCGCCGCCTCCGCCAGGTCGCTGAAGAGCCTTGACGGCCAGCCCACCGGCACCCCGCAGGTCGTGCATGTCAGGCTCTTCGGGACGGTGCACCCCGACCTCACCAGCCCCTGCGGGCTCGCCGTCCTCGTGACCACCTCGGTGACGATCGGCCAACCCGCGTGACCAGTCCGGCAGCACCTCGACAAAGGAGAATCATGCAACGACGACGTCTCACGGTGGCCACGGTCGCCGCGGCCTCGCTCATCGCGGCACCGGTGACCACCGCCTTCGCGATGCCGGCGGCCGGGTCCGGTGACCGCGAGGTCTCCGTGCCCTCCGCCGTCCCCTCCTGGGTCTCGGCGCCCGGTGCCACGACGCCGCACGTCACCGGTCGGGCCGCCGCCTCCTCCACGGTCGACGTCTCGCTGCAGCTGCCGATGCGCAACCAGCGGCTCGCCGAGCAGTACGTCGCCCAGGGCAAGGTCATCTCGCAGGCCGAGTACGACCGCACCTTCGGCGCCACGCAGGCCCAGGTCGACAAGGTCGCGACGTGGCTGCGCTCCCGGGGCGTGACCGTGACCTCGGTGGACCGGGTCTCCGGGGCCGTGCAGGCCAAGGCCCCCGTCTCCACCATGCAGCGCGCGCTGAGGACCACCCTCGCCACGGCCCAGCTCGAGGGTCACCGCGGCCTGGTGCCCACCACGGCGCCGGCCGTCCCCGCCTCGCTCGGCGTGAGCTCCATCGTCGGCCTCAACACCATGGCGCTGACCACGCCGCACCACGTCTCCCTGCCCCCGGTGGCTGCCGCGCGGAAGGCGCCCTCGCTGGCGTCGTCGCACCTCGCGACCGCCACGCCCAGCACGGCCGGTGACAAGCGCTGCGCGAGCTACTGGGGGCAGCACAGCAACACCTCGGTCAAGCGCTACACCAACCAGTCCAACATCCTCTGCGGCTACCGCCCGCAGTCGCTGCCCCAGATGTACGGCGTGACCTCCGCCAAGGCGCAGGCGCCGACGATCGCGATCCTCGGTGCGTACAACCTCACCAACCTCAAGAACATCACCAACGAGTACATGAAGCAGGCGGGCTACCCGGCGCTGGCCAGCTACACGGCCTACCCCTCCGCGGGCGAGCGGTACCAGTCGGAGTGCGGCGGCACCGACGGATGGGGCAGCGAGCAGGCCCTGGACGTCCAGTCCTCGCACGCCATCGCGCCCTCGGCCAGGATCATCTACTACGGCTCGCGCAGCTGCGGGCTCGCCGACATGCTGACGCGGTTCCAGCAGGTCGTGAAGGAGCGCAAGGCCACGACCGTGTCGATGTCCTTCGGGTCCTCGACCGACGCCGGGTACGACGCGAGCCTCAACGACGGCTGGAACAAGGCCACGCTGCAGGCCTCCCTGGCCGGCATCAGCGTCTTTGCCTCCAGCGGCGACAACGGCAACAACTCCGAGCTGAACGCCGGGCGGCGCCAAGGGCGTCGGCATCCCGTCGGCCTACCCCTACGTCACCTCCGTGGGCGGCACCTCCGAGGGCATGGGCTCCACCGGCAAGGTCGTGGCCCGCACCGGCTGGGAGGACACGCTGTTCCAGAAGACCGGCGCAATCTTCGTCAGCCGGGGGTACTACGGCGGCGCCGGCGGCGGTGTGAGCTCGCGCTGGGCGCAGCCGTCCTGGCAGGTCGGCAAGGCCCCGGCGGGCAAGCGCGCCGTGCCGGACGTCGCCGCGCTGGCCGACCCGTTCACCGGCTTCCTCATCCACACCGAGCTCGGCGGCCCGTACGACCCGACCGGCGGCACCAGCCTCGCGGCGCCGGTGGTCGCGTCGGTGGTCGCGCTGTCCAAGGCCCAGACCGGCCGCAAGGTCGGCCTGGCCTCCCCGTCGCTGTACAAGCTGTTCGGCACCTCGGCGCTGACTGACGTCAAGGCCAGCAGCACCGGTGTCTACCTGCCGTTCAACCCGAGCAGCGGTGCCGGTGGCGACTACGTCGTCGGCTTCGACGGCAAGCCGCAGCACGACCTGCAGTCCAAGGCCGGCTGGGACAACGTCACCGGTGTGGGCACGCCCAACGGTGCCGCGTTCCTGAGCGGCTTCGGGAAGTAGCAGCACCCTCACCGGGGTGGTCCGGCCGGTCCGGACCACCCCGGTGCCCGCTCCACGCGCAGGCACGTCGCAGCACAGACAGGGGATCTCACCAGTGGCACCAGCTCCGACGCCGGGCGGCCTGCGCGGGCTCCTGTCGAGCCTGGGCACCTCAGGCCTGGGCATCGTCGTGGGCGCCGGCCTCGCCTTCGGCGGGCTGGCCGTCGCGGGGATCGCGACCGCGCACACCCGGGGCGGGCAGGCCCAGCCCTCTGCGGTGCAGTCAGCCGCCGGCAGCCCGGCCGCCGGCAGCCCGGCCGCCGGCAGGCCCCGGTGGCCACCGCCCCGGCGCCGGCAGCCGCGCCCGTCGCCGCCGTACCGGTCAGCAGGAGCGAGCTGTCCCGGCTGCCGCAGGCCACGACCTACGGCACCACCGAGGCGGCGCCGGTCGACCTGACCGGCCGGTCGGACGGCACGGTCGTCACCGTCGACGAGACGGTGGCGGCGTTCGCCAGCCCCGGCGGCCCGGCGGTGGCCCGCATCCCGAGGACCCAGCTCGGCCTCGAGACGTGGCTGCCGGTGCTCGAACGGGCTCCCGGCTGGTCCAGGGTCCGGCTCCCGTCCAGGCCCAACGGCTCCACGGCCTGGGTGCCCGACGGCCGGCTGCGGGCCGCACACACCACGTGGGCGGTCCGGATCGACCTCGGCTCCGAGCGGATGACCGTCACCCACGCCGGTTCCGCCGTCGGGTCCTGGGCGATCGGCCACGGGATGCCCGACACCCCCACCCCGGTGGGGGAGACCTTCCTGCTCGCCTCGTTCACCGACCGCAACCAGTCCTACTCGCCGGTCATCTTCGCGACCGGCAGCCACTCCGACACGCTCGACGGCTACGGCGGCGGTCCCGGCACGGTGGCGGTGCACGGCTGGCCGACCCGGTCCGGCCGGCTCGGTGCGGTGTCGCACGGCTGCGTGCGCGTGCCCGGCGCGGCGCTGGAGCAGTTCCGCAAGCTGCCCCTGGGCACCCCGATCTCCATCACCTCCTGATCCATGACGAAGGGAACACCCACGATGAACCGCAAGAAGGGCCTGTTCGGGCTCTCCGCCGCTGCCGGCGTGGTGGCTGCCACCAGCCTCCTGGCTCTCGCCGGCACCGGCTCGGCCGCAGCGAGCAACACCGCGGCGGCGTTCGGCATCCAGGCCTCGGGCGCGGAGCCCCATGCCGCCGCACCGGTCGTGACGACGACGACGGGTGCGACGCACGCCGCGTCCGGCGGCGTCAAGGGTGACTTCGTCAAGGCGGGCGGTGCGACCGTCGCCACCAGCACGGGCAGGTCCAGTGCCACCGTCACCTCGTTCGGCTGGGGCTACGGCACCGTCACGGCCGCCACCATCAGCACGACCTGCAGCAACGGCCGGGCGACCGTGACCATCGCCGGCGCCAGCCCGTCGGCGCTCAACGGCACCTACACCGCTGCCAGGACGGTGACCTTCACCGGAGGTACCGCCACCGCCCACGCCACCTACGCCAAGGGCAGCGCCACCGGCGCCTACGGCCTGCTGATCCGGGCCGGGTCCGACAGCGTCCAGGTCGCCGGTGCCACCTGTGAGGCAGCGGCGGCGGCGTCCGACCCGACGCCGACCGCGACCGGCACGAGCACGCCGACCTCGTCCGCGACCGGCGACGAGCACGCCGACCTCGACCGCGACCGGCACGAGCACGCCGACGTCGTCCGTGACCGGCACGAGCACGCCGACCTCGACCGCGACCAGCACCCCGACGGCGACCAGCACGCCGACCGACCCGCCGAGCGACGCCCCGACCCCGACCCCGACCGAGACGAACCTCCCGGTCACGGGCTGAACCCCGGCCTGATCCCCGTGGGGCTGCTCCGGCAGCATCGCCACGTGGTGCAGGTGAACGCCGAACCGGCGCCGTCCCCGGCTGACCAGGGGCGGCGCCGGTTCGTCGTACGGCGTCAGGAAGTCGGGCGCGCGGGCGCGCCCGGGCGGGTCAGCGCGGCGGCATCCGCAGGGCGCCGTCGAGGCGGATGACCTCGCCGTTGAGCATCGGGTTGTCCACGACGTGCGCCACCAGCGAGGCGTACTCGCTGGGCCGGCCCAGGCGTGACGGGTGCGGCACCTGCGCCTCCAGGACGCTCTTCACGTCGCCGGGCAGCCCCGAGAGCATGGGGGTCTCGAACGTGCCGGGGGCGATCGTGACGACCCGCAGGTGCTTGTCGGCGAGGTCGCGGGCGGCCGACAGGGTCAGCCCGGCCACGCCGCCCTTGGACGCGGCGTAGGCGGCCTGGCCCACCTGGCCGTCGAAGGCCGCGATGGAGGCGGTCATGACGATGACACCGCGGTCGCCGTCGACCTCGTCGTTGTCGAGCATGGCCGCCGCCGCCAGCCGCAGCACGTTGAACGTGCCCACGAGGTTGATCTCGACGACGCTGCGGAAGGCCTCGAGCTCCAGCGGGCCCCGCTTGCCGACGATCCGCCCCGGCGTGCCGACACCGGCGCAGGTGACGACGACCCGCAGGTCGCCGAGCTCCTTGGCCGCCGCGATCGCATCGAGCACCTGCGCCTCGTCCCGGACGTCGGCCGGTGCGAAGACCGCGTGGTCGCCGAGCTCCTCGGCCAGGGCCGCACCCGGGGAGCCGGGCAGGTCGACGATGACCACTGCCGCGCCGCCCTCGTGGAGCCGGCGGACGGTGGCCTCGCCGAGACCGGAGGCGCCGCCGGTCACGAGGGCGACGGTGGATGCGTTGATCTGCAAGGGGTGTCCTTTCGGGAGCGTGGCGCGGGACGCCGGTCAGCCGCGCAGCAGCTGGCGGGCGATGACGAGCCGCTGGATCTGGTTGGTGCCCTCGAAGATCTGGGTCACCTTGGCCTCACGCATGTAGCGCTCGGCCGGGAAGTCCTGGGTGTAACCGTAGCCACCGAGCACCTGCACGGCGTCGGTGGTGACCCTCATCGCCGCGTCGGTGCAGATCAGCTTGGCCACGGCGGCCTGCTTGCTGAACGGTCGACCGGCGTCCTTGAGCCGGGCCGCGTGCAGGTAGGTCGCCCGCGAGGACGTCACGGCGGCCTCCATGTCGGCGAGCAGGAACGACAGCCCCTGGAACTCGCTGATGGACCGCCCGAACTGCTGCCGCTCCTGGCTGTACGACGTCGCGAGGTCGAGCGCCGCCTGGGCGAGGCCGGTGGCCGCGGCCGCGATGCCCAGGCGTCCGGAGTCCAGCGCGGACAGGGCGATCGACATGCCCTGGCCCGGGTCGCCCACCATCCGCCCGGCGTCCACCAGCGCGCCGTCGAAGATGACCTGGCGGACCGTGTCGCAGTGCAGGCCCATCTTGCGCTCGGGGGCGCCGAACGAGATGCCGTCGGTGTCGGCCGGGACCACGAAGCAGGACAGTCCCTTGCTCGGGTGCTCGCCGGTGCGCACGAACGCGGTGTAGAAGTCGGCGTGGCCCGCGTGCGAGATCCACGCCTTGGTGCCCTTGAGCCGGTACGCCGAGCCGTCCGCCTCGGGGGTGGCCCGGGTGGAGATCGCGGAGACGTCCGAGCCGGCCTGGGGCTCCGACAGGCAGTAGGCGCCGAGCTGGTCGCCACCGAGCATGCCCGGCAGCAGGGTCGCCTTCTGCTCGTCGGAGCCGAACTGCGCCACGGGGTAGCAGGTGAGCGAGTGCACCGAGACACCGACCGCGATGCTCATCCAGGCCGACGCGATCTCCTCCACGACCTGCAGGTAGACCTCGTACGGCTGGCCGCCACCGCCGAGCTCCTCGGCGTAGGGCAGGGACAGCAGCCCGGACTTGCCCAGCAGGGCGAAGGTGTCGCGGGGGAACTCCGCGGCGGCCTCGGCGGCGGAGGCCTTGGGGGCCAGCTGGTCGGAGCAGATCTCGCGGGTCAGGTCGATGAGGTCGGCGCCGTCATCGGTGGGCATCAGGCGTTCGGCAGGCATGCCCGAATGATACGGCAGATGGTACGCCAGTATCGCTCTCAGTCCGGTTGAAGTTGGTGGACCGTGGGTAGGATCGCGTCATGGCCCGCACGCCCACGGCTCGACAGCTCGACCTGCTCGACCGCCTGACCGACCTGCTCCTGGCCGAGGGCTTCGCCCACCTGACCCTGGACCAGATGGCGGGACGCCTGCGCTGCTCGAAGACCACGCTCTACGCGCTCGCCGACAGCAAGGACCAGCTCGCGGTCCGGGTGGTGGGTCACTTCTTCCGCCGCTGCACGACGCTGGTCGAGGCGAGGGTCTCGGCGCGGCGGGCCCCCCGCCGGAGGCTCGAGGCCTACCTCGACGCCATCGCGGAGGCGCTGGAGCCGGCGTCCCGGCAGTTCATCACCGACGTCGCGGCGTTCGGCCCGACCCGCCAGACCTACCGGGACAACGCCGTGGCCGCGACGGCCCGGGTGCGCACCCTGCTGGAGGAGGCGGCGGCGGCACGGGCCATCGCCACGGTCGACGCGACGTTCGTGTCCACGTGGGTCGGGCTGACGATCGAGGCGATCCAGCGCGGCGAGTTCGCCGAGCGGGCCGGCCTGAGCGACGCGCAGGCCTTCCGCGAGCTGAGCCGGCTCGTCGTCCGCGCCCTCTCCCCGTCCTGACCCGAGCCGTCAGTCCTCGGGCCGCACCGGTGGCAGGAGGGTGGGGCGCTTGGCGCTCACGGAGTCACCGGAGGACTGGCCGCGCAGGCGGCGCTGCACCCACGGCCCGACGTACTCGCGGGCCCACTGGGCGTTGGCGCGCACCGCGTCGGCGCGCGAGATGGACGGCGCGGGGGGCAGCGGTGTCGACCAGTCCGCGTCGTCGGGAGTCGAAGCCGAGCGTGGTGAACGCGTTGAGCGCCACCCGCCGGTGGCCCTCGGCGGTCATGTGGATCCGGTCGGCGGCCCACATCCGCCAGTCGCGCAGGGCCGTCATGCCCCACTGGTCGATGACGAACGCGTCGTGCCGGCGGGCGATGGTCCAGATGTGCGCGGTGTAGATGGCGGCCCGGCCGCGGGTGTGCCGCACCAGCGGAGCGTCCTGCGGGTCCACCGGCGTGGCCATGAGGACGTCGGCGCCGGTCGCCCGGATCCGCGCCACCGCCGCCTCGAGCTCGCCGGCCAGGGCGTCGATGTCGGCCTTCGGGCGCAGGATGTCGTTGCCCCCGCCGACGATGCTCACCAGGTCCGGTCCCAGTGCCAGCGCGTCGTCGACCTGCCGGCCGGCGATGTCGCCCAGCAGCCGCCCCCGCACCGCGAGGTTGGCGTAGCCGAAGTCCTCGGCCACGGCCACGGCCAGGTGCGCGGCGAGCCGGTCGGCCCAGCCGACGAAGCGGTCCGGCGCAGCCGGGTCCTCGTCGCTCATGCCCTCGGTGAAGGAGTCTCCGACGGCGACGTACCGGCTCCACCGGCCGGGCTCGCGCTGCCGGGCGGGCGAGGAGGTCATGTCAGGCTCCAGTCGATCGGGTCGGCGCCCTGCTCGCGCAGCAGGTCGTTGGCGCGGCTGAACGGGCGCGACCCGAAGAAGCCGCCGCTCGCCGAGAGCGGTGAGGGGTGCGCGCTCTCGATCCGCGGGACGTCACCGAGGGCGGGTCCGAGGGTCTGCGCGTCGCGTCCCCACAGGATGGCCACCAGCGGGCCGCCCCGCTCGACCAGGGCGGCGATGGCCCGGCCGGTGACGGCCTCCCAGCCCTTGCCGCGGTGGCTGGCCGCGGCGCCCGGGCGGACGGTGAGCACCCGGTTCAGCAGCAGCACCCCCTGGTCGGCCCACGGCGACAGGTCGCCGTTGGGCGGCGCCGGCAGGCCGAGGTCGGTGCCCAGCTCCTTGTAGATGTTCTGCAGGCTGCGCGGCACGGGTCGCACGTCGGGGGCGACCGAGAAGGACAGGCCGACCGGCGTGCCCGGGGGTGGGGTAGGGGTCCTGGCCCACGATGAGCACCCGCACCGCGTCCAGCGGCTGGCCGAAGGCCCGCAGCACCTGCTCGCCGGCGGGCAGGTAGCCGCGGCCGGCGGCCACCTCCGCGCGCAGGAAGTCGCCCATCCGGGTCACGTCGGCCTCGACCGGGTCCAGCGCCTGCGCCCAGGTGGGGTGGACGAGGTCGGACAGGGCGCTGGCGGCAGGCATGCCGGCCACAGTATCGAGCGCCGGGCGGGGGCTCCGGGGCGACCGGGCGCGGCCGTAGACTCGCGGCCGTGCATGGCTTCGATGACGACACGGAAGCGCTCGGAGAGGCGGTCCTGCGCTACGCCGAGGAGCGGCTCCGGCTGGACCCGGTGCCGCTGGACGGCCCCCGCTCGAAGGCGGAGCTGGACGCCGTCGCCGGTGACACCATCACCCCCGACGGGATGGGCGGCCTGGCCGCGCTGAAGCTCTTCGAGGAGCAGCTGGCGCTGGCCTGCCTGTCCACGGACCACCCCCGCTACCTCTCCTTCATCCCGTGCGCGCCGACCGAGGCCAGCGTGATGTTCGACCTCGTCGTCGGCGCCTCCTCGATCTACGGCGGCTCCTGGCTGGAGGGCGCCGGCGCGGTCTACGCCGAGAACGCGGCGCTGCGCTGGGTCGCCGACCTGGCCGGCCTGCCGCCGTCGGCCGGTGGGGTCTTCGTGCCCGGCGGCACGGTCGGCAACCTGTCGGCCCTCGTGACGGCCCGTGCGGTGGCGCGGGTGCGGCACGCCGAGGCCGGCGGCCGCGGCCCCCGGCCCACGAAGGTGGCGGCGCAGTCCAGCGCCCACTCCTCGATCGCTGTCGGCGTGCGAGGTCATGGACGCCGACTTCGTCGGGGTCGAGGCCGACAGCTCGCAGCGGCTGTCCGGTGACGCGCTGCGCCGGGTGCTCGAGGCCGAGGGCCCGGACACCTTCTTCGCCGTCGTGGCGACCTCGGGCACGACCAACTTCGGCATCGTGGACGACCTCGCCTCGGTCGCGGAGGTGTGCCGCGAGTACGGCCTCTGGCTGCACGTCGACGGCGCGTACGGCGGCGCCGGCCTGGCCGCGCCGTCGGTGCGCCACCTGTACGCCGGCATCGAGCACGCCGACTCCTTCATCGTCGACCCGCACAAGTGGCTGTTCGCGCCGTTCGACTGCTGCGCCCTGCTCTACCGCGAGCCGGCGCTCGCCCGGGCCGCCCACACCCAGAAGGCCAGCTACCTCGACGTCCTCACCGCCGCGCCGGACTGGAACCCGACGGACTACTCGATCGGGCTGACCCGGCGGGCCCGCGGCCTGCCGTTCTGGTTCTCCCTGGCCACGCACGGCACCCGCGCCTACACCGCCGCGATCGAGCGGACGCTGGAGGTGACCCGCTTCGCCGAGGCCGAGATCGCGCGGCGCCCCTACGTCGAGGCGCTGCGCGAGCCGGACCTCTCGGTGATCGTGTTCCGGCGGGTCGGCTGGATCGCCGCGAGGACTACCAGGAGTGGAGCGACCGGCTGCTGGCCGACCAGGTCGCCTTCGTCGTCCCGACCTCGCACGAGGGTGAGACGGTCACCCGGTTCGCGATCGTCAACCCCAGCACCACCGAGGACGACATCACCGCCATCCTGGACACGATGGCGTGACCGCCTGCGCCCCGACCGGTGGCGGCCCGCGCCCACTGCGGGGTTCGAATGACAGCCGTGTGATTCGCCGGTTACGATGGCGGCGCAAGGACATCATCCGGAGGGGCCCATGGACGCTGCACCGATCGAGAGCGCGCAGAGCGGTGCGCTGAGCCAGCGCGACCGCGAGATCCTCGCCTTCGAGCGGCAGTGGTGGAAGTACGCCGGCGCCAAGGAGCAGGCGGTCCGCGAGCTGTTCGACATGAGCGCGACGCGCTACTACCAGGTGCTCAACACCCTGATCGACAGCCCGGCCGCGCTCGAGGCCGACCCGATGCTGGTCAAGCGGCTGCGCCGGCTGCGGTCCACCCGCCAGCGCGCGCGCTCGGCCCGCCGGCTCGGCGTCCAGCTCTGAGCCGTCCCCACCGGTGGACCTGAGCGGCCACCCCCCGAGCGCAGCCCGCCCGTCCCGGACCCACCCGAGGCGGGCGTCCTGCTGTCCCCGCCCTCACAGCAGGCCGTGCGCCGCCAGGATGGCGCGCAGCGCGTCGGCGCCGGAGGAGAGGTGGAAGACCTCGGCCCGCAGCCCGGCGCTGCGGGCGCCGAGCACGTTGGGCTCGCGGTCGTCGATGAACAGCGCCGCGCCGGGGTCGCAGCCGATCTGCGCGACCGCCCTGGTGAAGTAGGCCGGGTCGGGCTTGGCCACCCCGAGGTCGCAGGAGTACAGCTGGCCGTCGAGCAGCTCGTCGTAGCCCAGGCTCGTGCTCATGTAGGCCCGCCGCAGCTCGTGCTGGTTGGTGGCCAGCCAGCAGGCGGCGCCCGCGGCCCGCAGCTCGCGGATGAGCGCGGTGACCTCCTGGTCGAGCTCGAGGCGGGTCCAGAACGCCAGGACGGCGTCGGTGCGGTCGGCCAGCCCCCAGCGCTCGAGGACCTCGGTGGTGACCTCGGTGAAGTCGCGCTCGCCGGCCAGCGCCGGCAGCTCGGCGGTGAAGAGCTCCACGCAGCAGCCGCTCGACCTCCGGCGGGGAGCCCAGCGTGGCGTGCAGCTCGGCCTCCCAGCCGGGGGGCGTCTGCTGCACCACCCCGTCGGCGTCGAACAGGACGGTCGTGGGCGCGGCAGGCATGCCGGCATCCTCGCAGGTGGCGCCCCTGCGGCCGGCCGGGGGCATTTGCACTCGCGGGGGTCGAGTGCTAATCATGGGGTTAGCACTCTCGACATGAGAGTGACAACCTCGACCGCCTGTCGAGGGCTGGGAAACGCGTGCGAACGGCGCACGTCGGGCCCCGGTCCGTCCGTCGCGGGCGCCAGGCGGTCGCCACATCCGTTTCGCGTGGGAGGAACCACCCGAATGGCCAAGATCATCGCATTCGATGAGGAGGCTCGCCGCGGTCTCGAGCGGGGCATGAACCAGCTCGCCGACGCCGTCAAGGTGACCCTCGGTCCGAAGGGCCGCAACGTCGTCCTGGAGAAGAAGTGGGGCGCTCCGACCATCACCAACGATGGTGTGAGCATCGCCAAGGAGATCGAGCTCGAGGACCCGTACGAGAAGATCGGCGCCGAGCTGGTCAAGGAAGTTGCCAAGAAGACCGACGACGTCGCCGGTGACGGCACGACGACCGCCACCGTCCTGGCCCAGGCCATGGTGCGCGAGGGTCTGCGCAACGTCGCCGCCGGTGCCAACCCGATGGCGCTCAAGCGTGGCATCGAGCAGGCGACCGCCGCCGTGGCCGAGCAGCTGCTGGCGATGGCCAAGGACGTCGAGACCAAGGAGCAGATCGCCTCGACGGCCTCCATCTCCGCCGCTGACACCCAGATCGGCGAGATCATCGCCGAGGCCATGGACAAGGTCGGCAAGGAAGGCGTCATCACGGTCGAGGAGAGCCAGACCTTCGGTCTGGAGCTCGAGCTCACCGAGGGCATGCGCTTCGACAAGGGCTACATCTCGCCCTACTTCGTCACGGACCCCGAGCGCATGGAAGCCGTGCTCGAGAACCCGTACGTCCTCGTGGTCAACTCCAAGGTCGGCTCGATCAAGGACCTGATCCCGGTGCTCGACAAGACCAAGACGGCCGGCAAGCCGCTCCTGGTCATCGCCGAGGACATCGAGGGTGAGGCCCTGGCCACGCTCGTCGTGAACCAGATCCGCCGCATCATCAGCGTCGTGGCCGTCAAGGCCCCCGGCTTCGGTGACCGCCGCAAGGCCATGCTCGGCGACATCGCCATCCTCACCGGTGGCCAGGTCATCTCCGAGGAGGTCGGCCTCAAGCTCGAGAGCGTCGAGCTCGACATGCTCGGCTCGGCCCGCAAGGTCGTGGTGACCAAGGACGAGACGACCATCGTCGAGGGTGCCGGCGACGCCGACGCCATCGCCGGTCGCGTCAACCAGATCCGCAACGAGATCACCAACTCCGACTCGGACTACGACCGCGAGAAGCTCCAGGAGCGCCTCGCCAAGCTCGCCGGCGGCGTGGCCGTCATCAAGGCGGGCGCGGCCACCGAGGTCGAGCTCAAGGAGCGCAAGCACCGCATCGAGGACGCCGTGCGCAACGCCAAGGCTGCTGTCGAGGAGGGGATCGTCGCCGGTGGTGGCGTGGCCCTGCTCCAGGCGACCGACGTCGCGTTCGCCAAGCTCGACCTGACCGGTGACGAGGCCACGGGCGCGAACATCGTGCGCGTCGCGGCCGAGGCCCCGCTCAAGCAGATCGCGATCAACGCCGGCCTCGAGGGCGGCGTCGTGGCCGAGAAGGTGCGCAACCTGCCTTCGGGTCACGGCCTGAACGCGGCCAACGGCGAGTACGTCGACCTCATCGCCGAGGGCATCATCGACCCGGCCAAGGTGACGCGCTCCGCGCTGCAGAACGCGGCGTCCATCGCCGCGCTCTTCCTCACCACCGAGGCCGTCATCGCCGACAAGCCGGAGAAGAACGCCCCGGCTGCCCCCGGTGGCGACGAGATGGGTGGCATGGGCTTCTGATCCCCGGATCAGCAGCACCCACGCCGTAACGGCAGAGGGCGGTTCCCCCAGCGGGGGAGCCGCCCTTCGTCGTCCCCGGAGCCGTCCGGCCAGCCCGCCGGAGCCGCCGGCTGTGCGCGGCGGTCCCGCCCGAGGTGGGCGCCCGCAGGCGCCCGGTCAGCCGGCGCGGAACATGCCGGTGTTGGCCTGCTCCACCTCGCTGTACTGCGCGCCCGCCCGGTGCAGCGCGGCGCTGATGCTGTCGAGCGACTCGCGGACCGTGTGCTGCGTGCGCTCCCACTCGCGGGTCACTCCCTGGAAGCTGGTGGCGGCGCTGCCCTGCCAGGCGTCCTGCAGGGCGTTGAGCTTGCCCATCATCGCCTTGACGCTGGACTCGATCTCGCCGGAGATGCGGGTGATGTCGCCGGACGCGGCCTGGATGCGGGCGGTGTCGACCTGGAACCTGCTGCTCATCGGTCTCCCCTTCGTCGTGTCGCTCGCCATGGCCCGGCCGGGCGGCGCGGGTCCCACGGCTCCGGCACCGTAACCGGGCCCGGCGGGCGGCGGGCCCGGCGTCGTCCACAGGCGGGAGCGCACCCCGCCGCGACGTAGGGTCGACCCCGAGGGAAGGAGACGTGGTGAGCATCTGGATCGACCCGCCGCGCTGGCCGGCGCACGGGCGGCTGTGGTCCCACCTCATCAGCGACGTCTCCGCCGACGAGCTGCACGCCTTCGCCGCAGGAGGTGGGCGTGCCCGCGCGGGCGTTCGAGGGCGACCACTACGACGTGCCGCAGGAGCGGTACGACGCGCTGGTGGCCGCGGGCGCGCTCCCGGTCGAGGGCAAGGAGCTGGTGCGCATCCTGCGCGCCAGCGGCCTGCGGATCCAGAAGCGCAAGGGGGAGCGGGTCGTCCTCACCCGCCGGGACGCCCACTGGATGCCCGCCGCCGAACCGGTTCGACGTCATCGTCTCGACCCAGCCGCACCCGCCGCCGGCCACCGTCGTCGTGCGGCTGCTCGTCCTGGGTCCGCGCGGCACCGTCGCGCTGGCCCGGCGCCGCGACGGGGGGCTGGACCTGCCGGCCGCCCCGGTCGGCGACGAGGCGCCGTCCCTGGCCCTGGCCGCGCTGGCCGGGCGCACGGTGTCGGGTGCGTCCCTGCCCACCCTGCTCGGCTACGCGCGCAACACGGTCTGGGACCCGGAGCCGGACGGCTACCCCTGGCCGGTGCCGCAGGCGAGCTTCGTGGTCTTCGGCTGCTCGGCGGGCCACCGCGCACGGCTGGCCGACGACCTCACCTGGGGCGACCCGCACGTCGTCGAGCGGGAGTGCCGGACCCGGCACTGGTGGCCGATCTACGCCGCCCAGCGGTGATGACTCCCGCGCCGCACGCCGCCCGATGGCGCATGCTGTGCACATGACCGTGCAGGCAGCCACCCCCGGACGGGCCGCGCCCGCGTCGCCACAGGACCTCGCCGACGCGCTGCGCGCGACCGGCTACCTGCCGGACGAGGGCCTGGCCACGGTGGCCTGGCTGGCGATGCGGCTGCGGCGGCCGCTGCTGCTCGAGGGCGAGCCCGGCACCGGCAAGACCGCCCTGGCCGAGGCGCTGGCCGAGAGCACGGGCGCGACCGCTGGTCCGGATGCAGTGCTACGAGGGCATCGACGCCTCGCAGGCCCTCTACGACTGGGACGTCACCCGCCAGGTGCTGCACCTGCGGGCGCTGGAGGCGACCCGCACCGCCGGCTCACCGGTCGACGTCCAGACCGCCGAGCGGTCCCTGTTCGACGAGCGCTTCCTGCTCGAGCGGCCGGTGCTGCGGGCCCTGCGCACCAGCCCGAGCGTGCTGCTGGTCGACGAGATCGACCGGGCCGACGACGAGTTCGAGGCCTTCCTGCTGGAGGTGCTCTCGACCTGGTCGGTGACCATCCCCGAGCTGGGCACGGTCACCGCGCAGGTGCCGCCGCTGGTGGTCCTCACCTCCAACCGCACCCGTGAGGTCCACGACGCCCTGAAGCGCCGCTGCCTCTACCACTGGGTCGAGCACCCCTCGCTGGCGCGTGAGATCGAGATCGTGCAGACCCGGCTGCCCGACGTGCCGCGGGCCCTGGCCGAGCAGGTCGCCGCCGCCACGCAGCGGCTGCGCACCTACGGCCTGCTCAAGCCGCCCGGCGTCGCCGAGACCCTGGACTGGACCCGGTGCCTGGTCGAGCTCGGCGCCCGCGACCTCGACACCGAGGCGGCGGCCACCACCCTCGGCGCCGTGCTGAAGTACCGCGAGGACGCCACCCGCGTGCAGCACGACCTCGACCGGCTGCTGGCCGGCTGAGCGGTGCCCGTGGCCACGGCCGGCGCCACGTCCTCCCCGCCCGGTGCTCCCGCGGAGGAGATCCTGCTGCTGCTCGGCGGCTTCACCCGCGCCGTGCGCGCGGCCGGTGTGCCGGTCACGCCGGACCGGACGGCGTCGTTCCTCACCGCCGCCGCCGAGGTCGGCGTCACGGACCGCGCCGCCCTCTACTGGGCCGGCCGGTCGACGCTGTGCAGCGACCCCGACCACCTGCGCCCCTACGACCTGGCCTTCGCGGCGTGGTTCGAGGGCAAGCTGGCCCGCGACGGTGCCGGCCAACCCCTACCAGCGGGCGCGCACGTCCCCGGTCGCCGACCTGTCCGACGTCGGCCGCGGTGGCGTCGAGGAGCGGCAGGAGGAGGAGACGCCGAACGTCCGGGCCGCCGCCAGCCAGACCGAGGTGCTGCGCCACCGCGACGTCGCCGAGCTCGACGACGCCGCCCGGGCCCAGATGCGCCTGCTGCTGGCGGCGCTCGACGTGCGGATGCCGTCGCAACGGTCCTCCCGTCGCCGGCCGTCGCACCGGGGCGAGCTGGACGTGCGCCGCACCCTGCGCGAGGAGCTGCGCCGCGGCGGCGAGGCCGGGCCGCTGCGGCACCGCCGCGCCCGCCGCAAGCCGCGGCGGGTGGTGTGGCTGGTCGACGTGTCGGGCTCCATGACGCCGTACGCCGACGTGCTGCTGCGGCTGGCGCACGCCAGCGTGCGCTCCGGCGTGGGCCAGGGACGCTCGCGGGTCGAGGTGTTCACCATGGGCACCCGGCTGACCCGGCTGACCGCGGCCATGGCCCACCGCGACGTCGAGCAGGCGCTGCGCGCCGCCGGTGAACAGGTGCCCGACTGGTCCGGGGGGACCCGCCTCGGTGAGGTGCTGCGCGCGTTCGTGGACCGGTGGGGGCAACGGGGAGTGGCGCGCGGTGCGGTCGTCGTGATCTGCTCTGACGGCTGGGAACGAGGCGACCCCGCGCTGCTGGCCGAGCAGGTGCAGCGGGTGGGCCGGCTCGCCCACCGCCTGGTGTGGGTCAACCCGCACCGCGGCAAGGAGGGCTACCGGCCGGTGCAGGGCGGGATCGCCGCCGTGCTCCCGTATGTCGACGACTTCGTGGCCGGGCACTCGCTGGGTGCCTACGCGGAGCTGATGGAGGTGCTGCAGCGTGCGTGAGGTGCTGGACGAGCTGATGGCCTGGTGGCGCGCCGGCGAGAGCGTCGGCGTGGGCACGGTGGTCGCGACGTGGCGGTCCGCGCCCCGGCCCGCCGGCGCGTCGATGCTGGTCGGGCCGGGGGGCCAGGCCGTGGGCAGCGTGTCCGGCGGCTGCGTGGAGGGTGCCCTCTACGAGCTCAACCAGGAGGTGCGCGACAGCGGCCGCCCCGCGCTGCAGCGCTACGGCGTCAGCGACGACGACGCGTTCGCGGTCGGCCTGACCTGCGGCGGCATCCTCGACGTCTTCGTCGAGCGGGTCGACCGCGACAGCTTCCCCGAGCTCGGAGGAGATCGCGGTCGACATCGAGGCCGGCCGACCGGTCGCCGTGTGCACCGTCATCGCCCACCCCGACCCCGCCCACGTCGGGCGGCGGCTGGTCGTGCGGCCCGAGGACTCCGGCGAGCCGGTGCTCGGCACGCTCGGCTCGCCGCGCGCGGACGAGGCGGTCACCGACGACGTCCGGGGGCTGCTGGCCAGCGGGCGCACCGAGACCCTGACCTACGGCCCGGAGGGCGAGCGGCGCGGTGAGGGGATGCGGGTGTTCGTCGCGTCGTACGCCCCCAAGCCCCGCATGGTCGTGTTCGGTGCGATCGACTTCGCGGCGGCCGTGGCGCGGGTGGGCAGCTTCCTCGGCTACCGGGTGACGGTCTGCGACGCGCGGCCGGTGTTCGCCACGCGCTCGCGGTTCCCCGACGCGGACGAGGTGGTCGTGGAGTGGCCGCACCGCTACCTCGCGGCGGAGGTGGAGTCCGGCCGCGTCGACCCCCGCACCGTCCTCGCCGTGCTCACCCACGACCCGAAGTTCGACGTGCCGGTGCTCGAGGTCGCCCTGCGGCTGGACGTCGCCTACGTCGGGGCGATGGGGTCACGGCGCACGCACGAGGAGCGCCTCGACCGGCTGCGCGAGGCCGGTCTGACCGACGAGGAGCTGGGCCGCCTCAGCTCGCCGATCGGCCTGGACCTCGGCGCGCGCACCCCGGAGGAGACCGCGGTCTCGATCGCCGCCGAGATCATCCAGCTGCGGTGGGGCGGCCGCGGCCGGCGGCTCGCCGAGCTCGAGGGACCGATCCACCACGGCGCCACCCACTGAGCGGGTCCAAACCGGTCAGATCGGGACGGCGGGTCGTTGACATCTCTATGAGGTCCGCCGAACCCCTTGTGCTGTGCGTCCCGAGAGCGTTGGATGACAAGGCATCGAGCCACAGCGACGTGGCCAGCCGGCCGCGGGGACGCCGTGGCTCGCGGCGTGGTCGCGTCCCTCAGAGGTGGAGGCCGCATGACCCGCATCACCGTCAGCGTCGACGGAGTGTCCTACTCGGATGACGTCGAACCCCGCACGCTCCTCGTGCACTACCTGCGCGAGACCCTCGGCAAGACCGGCACCGTCATCGGGTGCGACACCAGCAACTGCGGGGCGTGCACCGTGCACCTCGACGGCACCAGCGTGAAGTCGTGCTCCGTGCTCGCGGTGCAGGCCGACGGCGCCGAGGTCACGACCATCGAGGGCCTGGCCACCGACGGCGAGCTCCACCCGATGCAGAAGGCGTTCCACGAGCACCACGCGCTGCAGTGCGGTTTCTGCACGCCGGGCATGATCATGTCGGCCTGCGCGCTGCTGAAGGACAACCCCGACCCGGACGAGACCGAGATCCGTGAGGGTCTCGAGGGCAACCTGTGCCGGTGCACCGGCTACCAGAACATCGTCGCCGCCGTGAAGGCGGCCGCCACCGCGGGAGCGGCACAGTGACCGCCGTCGACGACCGCCCCGAGGCGCGAGGTCGGCCGGTCGCGCCGCCGCAAGGAGGACCAGCGGCTGATCACCGGCCGCACCCGGTGGACCGACAACATCGTGCTGCCGGGCATGCTGCACCTCGCCTTCGTGCGCAGCCCCTACGCGCACGCCCGCATCACCTCGGATCGACACCTCCGCCGCCAAGGCCTCGCCCAACGTCGTCGCGGTGCTCACCGGCGCCGACCTCGACGCCGAGCAGGGCTCGCCTGCCGACCGCGTGGCCGATCACGCCGGACATGAAGACGCCGCGCCACCCGGCGCTGGCGGTCGACCACGTCGCGTTCGCCGGCGAGGCCGTCGCGGTCGTCGTCGGCGCGCACGCTGCGCGAGGCCCGGGACGCCGCCGACCTGGTCGACGTCGACTACGACGAGCTGCCCGTCGTGCTCGACATGGAGGCGGGCGATCGCCGACGGGTGCCGACCTCGTCCACGCCGACCTCGGCACGAACAACGCAGCGCCACCTGGGTCTTCGACTCGGCCGAGGCGGGCACCGGCAGCGACGTCGAGGCGGCCATCGCCGCAGGCGCGCGTCGGACGGCGTCGTGATCGAGCGGCGGTTCCGCCAGCAGCGGCTGGTGCCGGCGTTCATGGAGCCGCGCTCGACCGTCGTGGACCCGACCGGCGAGCAGATCACCATGTGGTCGGCCACCCAGGTGCCGCACATCCTGCGGGTCATCCTGGCGCTCGTGCACCGGCGTCTCCGGAGTCCAAGATCCGGGTCATCGCCCCCGACGTCGGCGGCGGCTTCGGCGGCAAGCTGCAGTTCACCCCCGAGGAGCTGGTGACCTTCCTGGTCGCCCGCCGCCTGGGCAAGCCGGTGAAGTTCACCGAGACCCGCACCGAGTCGATCATGACCGGCGCACCACGGCCGCGACCAGATCCAGCGGCTCACGCTGGCGGCGACGCAAGGACGGCACCGTCACCGGTCTCAAGGTCGAGCTGCTCGCCGACATGGGCGCCTACCTCGGCCTGGTGACCGCCGGGCGTGCCGATCCTGGGCGCCTTCATGTTCAACTCGATCTACAAGTTCCCCGCCTACCGCTTCGCCTGCACCAACGTGTTCACGAACAAGACCTGGACCGACGCCTACCGCGGCGCCGGGCGGCCCGAGGCCACGTTCGCCATCGAGCGGATGATGGACGAGCTGGCCGTCGAGCTCGGCCGCGACCCGCTCGAGGTGCGCGAGCAGAACTGGATCAAGCACGAGGAGTTCCCGTTCACCACGGTGGCCGGGCTCGAGTACGACTCCGGCAACTACGAGGCGGCCACCGCGCAGGGCCAAGCGAGCTGTTCGACTACGACGGCCTGCGGCGCGAGCAGGCCGAGCGCCGCGAGCGCAAGCGACCCGGTGCAGCTGGGCATCGGCATCTCGACGTTCACCGAGATGTGCGGCCTGGCGCCGTCGCGGGTGCTCGGGTGCGCTCGGACTACGTCGCCGGCGGCTGGGAGTCCGCGTCGATCCGGATGCTGCCCACCGGCAAGGTCGAGGTCATCACCGGCGCGAGCGCGCACGGCCAGGGGCACGAGACGGCGTGGAGCCAGATCGTCGCCGACCAGCTCGGCGTGGCCGTTCGAGGACGTCGAGGTGCTGCACGGCGACACCCAGATCGCGCACAAGGGCCTGGACACCTACGGCTCGCGCTCGCTGGTGGTCGGCGGCATCGCGGTGGTCAAGGCGGCCGAGAAGGTCATCGAGAAGGCCAGGGTGATCGCGGCGCACCTGCTCGAGGCCAACGCCGGACGACCTGGAGTTCGAGCGCGGCCGGTTCACCGTCCGGGGCACCGACCAGGGCGTGGCGATGGGCGACATCGCGTTCGCGGTGTTCCCGCGCCACAACCTGCCCGACGGCGTCGAGCCGACGCTGGACTCCGACGCGACGTTCGACCCGGAGAACTTCTCCTACCCGCACGGCACCCACCTGTGCGCCACCGAGGTCGACACCGAGACCGGTGGGGTCACCATCCGCCACTACGTCTGCGTCGACGACATCGGCGAGGTCGTCAACCCGCTGATCGTCGAGGGCCAGGTGCACGGCGGCCTCGCCCAGGGCATCGCGCAGGCGCTCTACGAGGAGGCGATCCACGACGACCAGGGCACGCTGACGACGGCGACGTTCGTCGACTACCTCGTCCCCGGGGCGCCCGACCTGCCGCACTTCACGACCGACCGGACGACCACCCCCTCGACGACGAACCCGTTGGGGGTCAAGGGAGTCGGCGAGGCGGGCACCATCGCCTCGACGCCGGCGGTGGTCAACTCCGTGCTCGACGCGGTGCGCCACCTCGGGGTCAAGGACATCGACATGCCGCTGTCGCCGCTGCGGGTGTGGCGGGCCGTGCAGACCGGCGCGTCGACCGTCACCGGCGAGGGCGAGGCGGCCTCGGCCGGCGCGCACTGGCCCGAGGACGTCCAGTCCGGCGGGGTCGGGTCGGAGTCCGGTGCCGACGCCCGCGGCGACGCCCCGGGCGGCCCACCCGGCAGCGGCTCCACAGGCAGCGACACCGAGGGGAGCCAGGCATGATCCCGGCACCGTTCGACTACCACGCCCCCACCAGCGTCGAGGAGGCCCTGCGCCTGCTCGCCGAGGTGGGCGGCTCGGGCCAGGACGTCAAGGTCCTCGGCGGCGGGCAGAGCCTGCTGCCGGTGCTGCGGCTGCGCCTCGCCGCCCCGGAGGTCGTCGTCGACCTGGGCCGGATCGACGCGCTGCGCGGCGTCCGCGACGACGGCGACGCCGATCGTCATCGGCGCGATGACCACGCACGACACGGTCACCCGTGACCCGCTGGTGCGCCAGCACGCGCTGCTGCTGGCCGCGGCCTCCGAGACCGTCGCCGACCCGCAGGTGCGCCACCGGGGCACGTTCGGCGGCGCGCTGGTGCACGCCGACCCGGCCGGGGACCTGCTCGCGCCGGCGCTGGCGCTGGACGCCGAGCTGGTCATCGCCGGTCCCTCGGGCCAGCGCACGGTGCCGGCGGCGGAGTTCTTCCAGGACTTCTTCACCACGTCGGTGCAGGAGGGCGAGATCCTCGTCGAGGTGCGGGTGCCCAAGTACACCGGCTGGGGTGCGGCCTACGAGAAGTTCTCCCGCGTCGCGCAGGCGTGGTCGGTCGTGGCGGTCGCCGCCGCCGTCCGGGTCGAGGGCGGCACGATCGCCGAGGCGAGGGTGGGCCTGACCAACATGGGCTCCGTGCCCGTGCGGGCCCGCGGCGTCGAGCAGGCCCTGGTGGGTCAGCCGGCGACGGCCGACGCGATCAAGGCCGCGGCCCGCGCCGCGGGCGAGGGCACCACCCCGCCCAACGACGCGAACGGCGACGAGGAGTACCGACGGCACCTCGCCGGGGTGCTCACCGGTCGGGCCGTGCTCGACCGCGGCCGGGGCGAGCTGAGGCACCCGTGGACCTCGAGCACGACTTCACCGTCCCGATGCCGGTCGACGAGGCCTGGGCCGCCTTCAACGACCTCGAGCTGATCGCGCCCTGCTTCCCCGGGGCGGTGATCACGTCCGTCGACGGCGACGACTTCACCGGCACCGCCAAGATCAAGCTCGGCCCGATCGCCCTGATGTACGCCGGGAAGGGCACCTGGCTCGAGCGCGACGAGGCGGCGCGACGCGTCGTCATCGAGGCCAACGGGCAAGGACAAGCGGGGCAACGGCACCGCCGGCGCCATCATCACCGCCCACCTGCGCGAGGACGGCGAGGGCACCAGGGTCGTCGTGCACACCGACCTCAAGATCACCGGCCGGCCGGCCCAGTTCGGCCGCAGCGTGATCCAGGACGTCGGCAGCAAGATCCTGGACCAGTTCGCCAGCTGCCTGTCCACCCGCCTCGGTGGCGGCGAGCTCGGCGCGGCCGGAGCCCCGGCAGCGGCGGGACGGCCGCCGCTGCCGCCGGCGGAGGCCGGAGGGCCCGGACGGCTCGGCGACCGGACCCGTGGCGGCTGTGGTGCCGGGTCCGACGGTGGTCGACGCCGACGGGCCGGCGGCGGGGCCGTCGGCCGAGCCCGCGGCCGCACCCCGCGAGGGTGCCAGGCCCGCCGCGGGTGCCGCGGCGCGCCCTGGCGCCCTCGACCGCCGTGCCGGTGTCACCTGCCGCGCCCACCCGCCGGCCGCCGGCCGAGCCGGCCGCCGCCGAGCTGGACCTGGGCCACGTCATGGGCCCGGTCCTGCTGCGCCGGTTCGGCCCGCTCGTCGCCGCGTGCGCGGTCACCGCGGTGATCACCTGGGTGATCGCCCGGCGCCGCTGAGGCGGGTCGCGCTGACCCGGTCGCGGCCGGCTGGGCCACCAGGGCCGGCGTCGCGACCGGGTCAGCCGCGCAGGCGGGCGAGCTCGCGGGCCAGGTTGACCCGGGCCGGCTGCTCCCAGTGGTGCCGTGCGTGGGCGGTGCGGTAGATCGTCTCCCGCAGCGTGAACGGGCGCAGGACGGCGGTGCGCCCGGCCCGGTAGGCGTCCTGCGGCACGAACGCGTACTCCTCGCGCACCTGGGCGCAGTAGGCGTCGAAGCGCTCCTGCGGTGCGGACAGGATCCACAGGTCGGCGTCGTGGAACGCCGCGGTCAGGGGGTCATCGGCCGGCGCGTTGTGCCCGTCGGTCATCCGCACGAGGTCCTCGACGGCGCGGATCTCCGCCGCGGACAGACGCCAGCGGTCGCAGCGCGGTGACGGCGTACGACGCGCTGTCCGCCTCGTTCGCGCCCGGCAGCGCGTGCGGGTCGTAGACGGCGTCGTGGAACCACGCCGCGAGCCGGGCCAGGCAGGCCTCGCGGTCCCCGATCTCGCCGGCGCCCTCGAGATCCTCCAGCGCCCAGAACATCTCGACCAGGTGCGTCGTGCCGTGGTAGCGGCGACCGGGCTCGGACCACCGGGCCAGCAGGTCGGCACCGGTGCGGGCCACGGCGTCGTGGTGCGCGTCGGGGGCGAGGGCGCGGACGTCGAGGGTCCACCACGTGATCAGGGCCGGCACGGCGCACAGTCTGTCACCGGGCGGCCCGTCGCGATGGCCACTCAGGACCGAAGCTGCTCCGGCAGGTCCTCGCCGTGCAGGACGGTGAGCTCGGAGACGGCGCGGGTGAGGATGACGTAGAGCCGGCGCAGCCCGGTGCGAGCATCCGGCTCGGCCGCGGCGATGGCGGCCGGCTCCACCACGACGACCCGGTCGAACTCCAGCCCCTTGGCCACGCTGGCCGGCACCACGTCGACCTGGTGCTCCACGTCCCCGTGGTCGGCGCCGAGCAGGCCGTGCTCGATCCCCTTGCCGGACAAGCGCCGCTGACACCGCGGCCCACGTGCGCGTCGGCGACGATCACGCCGATCGACCCCGGCCGCCGCGGCGCTGTCGTGCACCACGACGGTGAGGCGGTCGAGCAGGCTCCCGGGCGTCGACCCGCTCGATGTCGAGCCGGCCCGGGTTCTCACGCACCGACACCGGGGCGCCGAGCCCCGGTGCCATCGACGGCAGCAGCTGGGCCGCGTAGTCGATGACCGTTGCCGGCACGCGGAACCCGCGGTCCAGCACCTCGACGTGCCCGTCGGGCTTGCCGAGGTGGCGCAGCGAGGACGTCCACGAGTCGGTCGCCCACGGCGTGGTGCCCTGGGCGATGTCGCCGAGGACCGTCGCCGACCCGGTGGAGCACCGGCGCCCGACCGCCCGCAGCTGCATCGGCGAGAGGTCCTGCGCCTCGTCGAGCACCACGTGCCCGAGGCTGGGGGTGCGCTCGAGGTGGTCGCGGATCTCGTCCTGCAGCACCGCGTCGGCGGCCGACCACCGGGCGCCGCCACGGGACCTGGGGGGTGACGTCCACAGCAGCCGGCGCTGCTCGTCCTCGTCGAGCAGACCGTCGGCGGCGCGGGCGAGCGCGGCGGGGTCGGCGAGCAGCTCGAACAGCACGGCGCGGGGGTCCAGCGCCGGCCACACCGTCGCGGCGTACCGGCGCACCACGGCCGACCGGGCGACCGTGTCCTGCACCCGGTCGTCGGGGGAGTCGCCGGCCTGCTCCATCCGCAGCAGCACCGCGTGGGCCAGCCGGTGCGGCAGCATCTGCCGCGCGGCGTCGTACCGGACGCCGCGCGAGCGGAGCTCGTCCAGGATCTCCTGCACCTCGTACGTCGGGATGCGCCACTTGTGCGCCCCGCGGGGCAGGACCAGGGCCTCGGTCGCGTCGCGGACGTGCGACCACACCGCCCGGCGCAGCACCTCGGCCAGACGCGAGTCGCCTTTGAGCACAGCGGTTTCCACGCTGTCGACGCCGCGGACGGGGACCGTCGCGAGCAGGTCCTCGATGGTCGCGTGGCTGACCTCGACCTCGCCCAGCGCCGGCAGCACCGCGCCGATGTGGTCGAGGAAGGCGCGGTTCGGGCCGATGACCAGGACACCGGCACGGGCCAGCCGGTCGCGGAAGGCGTAGAGCAGCCACGCCGCGCGGTGCAGCCCCACCGCGGTCTTGCCGGTGCCCGGTGCGCCCTGGACGCAGATCGTGGTGGCCACGTCGGCCCGGACGATGACGTCCTGCTCGGGCTGGATGGTGGCCACGATGTCGCGCATCGGCCCCTCGCGGGGGCGTTCGATCTCGGTGGCGAGGATGTCGCTGGCACCGGTCACCTCGACCGGGTCGGTGAGGTGCTCGTCCTCGTACGCGGTGAGCGCCCCGCGGTCGATGCCGAACCGGCGGCGCAGGACCACGCCCATGGGGGTGGCCCGCGAGGCGCGGTAGAACGCGGTGGACATCTCGGCCCGCCAGTCGATGACGACCGGGTCGCCGTGGGCGTCCGCCACGTGCCGGCGGCCGACGTAGTACCGCTCCATCACCGCAGCCGCCGTGCCCCCACCGCGCGGGTACGGCGCCGGCTGACCCGTCCGCGTCACCCTGGCGGTCGATCCGGCCGAAGAACAGCGTCGAGGTCGGGTCGTCCACCAGGGACTGGGCCCGGCGGTGCAGCGTGGAGGCGAGGAACTCGCTGGAGACGCGGTCCCCGCCGTGGGCCTCGAGCGAGAGCGTCTGCTCGCGCATCCGGGCGAGCTCGGCACGGGCGCGGGCGAGGTGGTCGCGCTCGCGCTGGAGCTCCGGGGCAACCGACATGACGACAACGGCCTTCCGCGGGCAGGTGCAGGGGGTGAGCCGTGCAGCCTAGCCCGCGGAAGGCGCCCCGCGGTAGCGAAGCGGGATGCCGCTGCTACTGGCCGGTGCTGGGCTTGCTGGCCAGGGTGACCTGGATGTCCTGGCGCTGGCCGTCTCGGACGATGGTCAGCTTGGCCTTGTCGCCGACGCCGCGCTCACGGACCTGGGCCACGAGCGAGAGGCCGCTGTCGACCGGCTCGCCGTCCACCGCCACGATCGCGTCGCCCTTGCGCAGCCCGGCCTTGTCGGCCGGGGTGCCGCTGACCACCTGCGTCACCGACGCGGCGGCCCGCTGCGCGGTGCCGTCCTTGACGGTGTCGTCCTGGGTGCTGACCCCGAGGTAGGCGTGCTCGGCCTTGCCGCCGGCGATCAGCTGGTCGGCGATGGAGGTCACCTCGTTGACCGGGATGGCGAAGCCGATGCCGATGTTGCCGCTCTGCCGAGCCCGTGCCCGAGGAGCCGACGGAGGCGATCGAGGAGTTGATGCCCACGAGCTGGCCGCTGGCGTTGACGAGCGCACCGCCGCTGTTGCCGGGGTTGATCGCGGCGCTGGTCTGGATCGCGTTGGTCACGACCGGCTCGCCCTGCTGCTGGCTCTGGCCGAACGGGTCCTGCTGCTGGTTGTCCTCCTGGCTGGTGGTGACCGGCCGGTTCAGCGCGCTGACGATGCCGGTGGTGACGGTGCCGGCCAGCCCGAGCGGGTTGCCGACGGCCATCACCGGGTCGCCGACCTTGAGCGTGTCGGCGTCGCCGGCCCGGATCGGGGTGAGGTCGGAGGGGGCGTTGTCGAGCTTGATGACGGCCAGGTCGGTGGAGGGGTCGGTGCCGACCACGCTGGCGCTGTAGGTGCGGCCGTCGTTGAGCGTCACCGAGAGCTGGGACTGGCCACCGGCCCCCACCACGACGTGGTTGTTGGTCACGATGTGGCCCTTGGCGTCGATGAGGACGCCGGACCCCTGGGCGCCGCCCTGGCTGCTCTTGACGGTGATCGCCACGACGCTGGGGGAGACGGCGCCGGCGGTGACGCTCCAGTTGGGGGCCTGCGCGTTGGCCTGGGCGACCGGGGCGGACTCGGTGACCCGGCTGGTCGACGCGGTGGCGGCGGTCGAGGTGTCCGCGGTGACGTCGCCGCGGGTGACGGCGTACGTCGTGCCGCTGGCCAGGACCGCGGCCAGGGCGGCGACGGAGGTGATCTCGGTCCACCGGCGGCGCCGGCCCCGGGCCGGCTGGGAGGCGCCCTCGGCGGCGGCCCCAGGGCGCGTGCGGCTGGCCGGGCGGCGGCGCGCCGTACGGGGGACCGGCCGGGGAAGGAGTCGCGCCGACGGGCGAAGGCTGCTGGCGCGATGGCTCGCCGTACCAGAGCGGCTGGGTCGGTTGCGACGACTCCGGCTGCTGTGGGGAGTCAGGCGTGGGGGTCTGCGACATCGGGGGTAGCTCCTTCGAGGTTGGTAGGTCCACTCAACCCGACCCGTGTCAAACGGCGCTGGACGGTTGCTGGGAGTTTCCTGTGGGCAGGTCGACGACGAACGTCGCGCCGCCACCCGGGGTCGGCGCGACGCCGACCTTGCCGTGGTGGGCCGCCACGATCGCGGCGACGATGGCCAGGCCCAGGCCGTTGCCGCCGCCCTTGCCGCGCACGCGGGAGGGGTCGGCCCGGTAGAACCGCTCGAACACCCGGCGGGCCTTCTCCGGGTCGACGCCGTGGCCCGTGGTCGCGCACCTGCACCTCGGCCCGGCCGGGGGCGCGGCGGCCGACGGCGATCTCGATCGGCGTGCCGGCGGGGGTGTGGTTGATCGCGTTGCCGACGAGGTTGGTCAGGACCTGGCGCAGCCGGGCGTCGTCGCCCTGCACCGTGGTCGGCGCCAGCTCGCCGTCGAGCCCGACCACGGTGACGGTGCGGCTGGGGTCGAGCGCGCGGGCGTCCTGGGCCGCGTCGGCCACGAGCACGGTCAGGTCGACGGGGCCGAGCCGCACCGGGCGCTGGTCGTCCAGGCGGGTCAGCAGCAGCAGGTCCTGGACGAGGCCGCCCATCCGCGTGGCCTCCTCCTCGATCCGGCGCATGGCGGTGGCGACGTCCTCCGGCTTGCTCACCGCGCCCTGGCGGAACAGCTCGGCGTAGCCCCGGACCGCCGCCAGCGGGGTGCGCAGCTCGTGCGAGGCGTCGGCCACGAACTGGCGCATCCGCTCCTCGGAGGCCTCGCGGACGGCGAAGGACTGCTCGATCTGGGCGAGCATGACGTTCAGCGACGTGGACAGGCTGCTGACCTCGTCCTGGGCCGTGCGGGCGGGGATCCGCCGGGTGAGGTCGCCCGCGGCGATGGCCGCGGCGGTGTCCTCGATCTGGGTCAGGGGCCGGAAGGCCCGGCGCACGCCGAACCAGGCGGTGACGGCGCAGGCGAGCATCACCGTCGCGCCGATGAGGACGGCCCAGTTGCGCATGTCGCGCACCGAGGTGTCGACGTTGTTGAGCGACACGGCGACCGCGTAGGTCGCGATGTTCCCGTCGGTCGCACCGGCGACCACGCGCCACCGTCCGCCGCCGCCGATGGAGCCGACCGTGAACGGCTCGTGGGTGAGCACCCGGGGGTCGTCGATCTCGAGGCGGGGGATGTCCGGGTGCTGGAAGCGCTCGGCGGTCGAGGTGGGCCCGGCGATGATCGGCGTCGCCGTTGGCGGGCATGAACCGCACGGCGTAGTTGGTGGGCAGCGTGCCGGGGCGGTTGCTGCGCAGCTGGTCCAGCGCCTGGGAGGCGGTGGGGACGGCGGCCTGGGCCAGGTCGCGGTCGACGGCGGTCATCAGCGACCGCTTCATCAGGAAGATCGTGGTCAGGCCGGTCAGGGTCAGCGCGGTGAGCAGCAGCACCAGCACGACGGCGACCAGCCGCACCCGCAGGGGGAGGGAGTCGATGCGCCGCCCGAGGCTGCGCCGGGCCCGGACCGGCATCGCGGCGGTGACCGAACCAGCCGTCATACGGACTCGGGGGGCAGGCGCAGCACGTAGCCGACGCCTCGCTTGGTGTGGATCAGCGGCGGGTCCTCGACGTCGATCTTGCGCCGCAGGTAGGAGATGTAGGACTCGACGATGCCGGACTCGCCGCGGAAGTCGTAGTCCCACACGTGGTCGAGGATCTGGGCCTTGGACAGCACCCGGTTGGGGTTGAGCATGAGGTAGCGCAGCAGCTTGAACTCGGTGGGCGACACGTCGATGACCCGGCGGCCCCGGCGGACCTCGTGCGAGTCCTCGTCCAGCTCGAGGTCGGCGAAGGTCATCGTGCCCTCGTCGGCGACCTCGCCGCGGGTGCGCCGCAGGACCGCCCGGATGCGGGCCACGACCTCCTCCAGGCTGAACGGCTTGGTGACGTAGTCGTCGCCGCCGACGGTCAGGCCCTTGATCTTGTCGTCGAGGGAGTCGCGGGCGGTGACGAAGACGATGGGCAGCAGCCGGCCGGTGTCGCGCAGCTTGCGGGTCACGGTGAAGCCGTCCATGTCGGGCAGCATCACGTCGAGGACGACGAGGTCGAGCTGGTGGTCGGCGGCCTGCTTCAGGGCGGTGGCGCCGTCACCGGCCACGTGGACCTCGAAGCCCGCGAAGCGCAGCGACGTCGCGAGCAGCTCACGGATGTTGGGCTCGTCCTCGACGACGAGGAGCCGGGCCTCGGGCGCGGTGGAGGTCACGAGCTCATCTTGGCTTCGGAATCTGAGAGTTGGCTGGGAGCGGGGACGGGCGGCGGCTCACCGCTCCGGCGGGGCCTCGGCGGTGGCGAGCCGGTCCCAGTCGGCGCTCAGCAGCTCGCGCGGGTCGGCCGCCACCAGGACGGCGCCGGCCTCCCGCAGCTCGTCGACACCGAAGCCGCCGGTGCGGACCGCGACGCACGGGGCGCCCATCCGGCGGGCGGCCTCGACGTCATAGGTGGAGTCGCCGACCATGACCGCGCTGGTCCCGCCGGCCTTCTCCAGCGCCCGCTCGGGGATCGAGGGCTCCGGCTTGGACGCGCTGGTCTCCTCGGACGTGGTGACGGCGTCGAGCGAGGTCGCCGATGCCGAGCAGCTCCACGGCCTGGTCGGTGTGCTCCGGCTTGCCCGAGGACGCCAGCGCCACGCGGAAGCCCCGGTCCTTCAGCAGCCGCACCAGCTCGGTGGCGCCGGGCAGCGGTCGCACCTCGGCGCGCAGCGGCTCGTACTCCTCCTGCCAGCGCTGGCGCAGCTCGTCGCCGTGGCGCTGCTCGACCTCGTCGCCGGCGACCGCGGCCACCAGCTTGTCGCCGCCCATGCCGATCGCGCGGTGCACCTCCCACAGGGCCACGTCGACGTCGAGGCTGCGGAAGGCCCGCGCCCACGCCAGCGCGTGGTGGTAGGTGGTGTCGACCAGGGTGCCGTCGACGTCGAGCAGGACGGTGTCGTGACGTGGGGTCATGTCGCTCCCTTACCCACACCCCGCCCGGGCCGCACCTGGGGCCGCGAACCGCCGGGTGGCGGTCAGGGGGTGTCGCTCGGCTCGGTGGGCTCGGTCGGGTGCAGGACGTCGTCGGCGTCGACGATGCGGTAGCTGTAGCCCTGCTCGGCGAGGAACCGCTGCCGGTGCGCGGCGAAGTCGGCGTCGACGGTGTCGCGGGCGACGACGGTGTAGAAGTGCGCGGTGCGCCCGTCGCCCTTCGGCCGCAGGACCCGGCCGAGGCGCTGGGCCTCCTCCTGGCGGGAGCCGAACGTGCCCGACACCTGGATGGCGATGCTGGCCTCGGGCAGGTCGATCGAGAAGTTCGCGACCTTGCTCACGACCAGCAGCCCGATCTCGCCGGTGCGGAACTGCTGGAACAGCTTCTGCCGCACGGCGACGCTGGTCTCGCCGGTGATCAGGTCGGCGTCGAGCCGGTCGGCCAGCGTGTCGAGCTGGTCGAGGTACTGGCCGATGACCAGGGTCGGCTCGCCCCGGTGCCGGTCGACCAGGGCCTGCACGACGGCGTTCTTGCTGTCGCTGGTGGAGCTCAGCCGGTAGCGGTCCTCCGCCTCGGCCATCGCGTAGGTCATCCGCTCGGCGTCGGGCAGGGTGACCCGCACCTCGACGCAGTCGGCGGGGGCGATGTAGCCCTGGGCCTCGATGTCCTTCCACGGCGCGTCGAACCGCTTGGGCCCGATCAGGCTGAACACGTCGGCCTCGCGACCGTCCTCGCGCACCAGCGTCGCCGTGAGCCCGAGCCGTCGCCGGGCCTGCAGGTCGGCGGTCATCCGGAAGATCGGCGCGGGCAGCAGGTGCACCTCGTCGTACAGGATGAGGCCCCAGTCGCGGGCGTCGAGCAGGTCGAGGTGCGAGTAGACGCCCTTGCGCTTGGTCGTCAGCACCTGGTACGTCGCGATGGTGACCGGCCGGATCTCCTTGCGGGCGCCGGAGTACTCGCCGATCTCGTCCTCGGTCAGCGTCGTGCGCCGCAGCAGCTCGTCGCGCCACTGCCGCGCGGAGACGGTGTTGGTGACGAGGATCAGCGTGGTCGCGGCCGCCCGGGCCATCGCGCCGGCGCCCACGAGGGTCTTGCCGGCGCCGCAGGGCAGGACGACGACGCCGGAGCCGCCGTGCCAGAACCCGTCGACCGCCTGCTGCTGGTAGGGCCGCAGCGACCAGTCGGCCTCGTCCAGGGCGATCGGGTGCGCCTCGCCGTCGACGTAGCCGGCGCGGTCCTCGGCCGGCCAGCCGACCTTGAGCAGCTGCTGCTTGAGGTGGCCGCGCTCGGAGGGGTGCACGAGCACGGTGGAGTCGTCCAGGCGCTCGCCGAGCAGCGGCTGGATCTTCTTGTGCCGCAGGATCTCCTCGAGCACGGGGCGGTCGGTGCTGTGCAGCACCAGCCGGTCGCCGTCCTTCTCCAGCGAGAGGCGGCCGTAGCGGTCCATCGTGTCGGCGACGTCGACGAGCAGGGCGTGCGGGACCGCGTAACGGCTGTGGGTGATCAGCGCGTTGACGACCTGCTCGGCGTCGTGGCCGGCGGCGCGGGCGTTCCACAGGCCGAGCGGGGTGAGGCGGTAGGTGTGGACGTGCTCGGGGGCACGCTCGAGCTCGGCGAACGGCGCGATGGCCCGGCGGGCGGCCTCCGCGTCGGGGTGGTCGACCTCGAGCAGGAGCGTCTTGTCGCTCTGGACGATCAGGGGTCCGTCAGTCATGGTCTCCGGGCCAACGCGGCCCGGGCCGGTGGTGTTCCCCGGCCCGGGCCGACGCGGCGGGTCAGAAGGTGTTGGAGAAGTCGCCCGAGCTGTGGTCGAAGGTGCCGGTGGCGGCCAGGATGATGACGGCGATGACGCCGAGGACCGTGAGGACCAGGGCGATGACCGACGTGATCTGGCCGGCCTTGACCTGGCCCAGCCCGGTGAGGGCGCCGCCGGAGGCGACGATCTCCCGCTTCGCGCCCGGGGCGAGCACCAGGGCGATGATCGCCGGGATGACGCCCGCGCCGTAGCAGCAGAACAGCACCAGCGCGGCGATGCCGAGCACCAGCACCGCGGTCGCCTTGCCGGACGTCGAGCCCCACGGCCTGGCGTAGCTCTGCGGCCCGTACGGCGGCTGGCCGTAGCCCTGGGGACCGTACGGCTGCTGGCCGTACCCCGGCTGGCCGTACGGCGGCTGCCCGGACGACCCGTACGGCTGCTGGCCGTACCCCTGCTGGCCGTACGCCTGCTGCTCGTGCCCCTGCTGGGGCTGGCCCGGCTGCTGGTCCGGTGCCGCCCAGGGGTTCGCCGGTGCGGGGGGCGGCGGCTGCTCTCCGTACGGCGAGGGGGTGGACCCGGGCGCGGCGTACGGCGAGGGCGCCGCGGGGCCGGGCGCGACCGGGGGCTCGGCCGGGCTGTCGGCGGCAGGGCGGGGTGTCTCCGGGAGCGACGCGGTCGGGTCGGACCAGATCGGCGCGGTGGGGTCGGGACGCTCCGGTTCGTACGGGGTGGGCCCGCCGGACTCCCCGGAACCCGTGCCGTCGCCGGGGCCCGCGTCCTGGGGGTCGCGGTCGTCGCCTGAGTTCGTGGGCTCGGTCATGCGGCAGTGCCTTCCCCGTGGTGGCCCGTTCTCCGGGCGGTGACGCCCAACGTACCAACGTGCGGGGCCGCGCCGGCGCCCGTCGGCCGCGCCCGTCGGCCCCGCGGGTCGGGACGCCCGGCGGAGCGGCGGCGCGACCGGTCCTGACAGGATGGTCGCCGATCTGGAGGTGCACGATGCGACGACCGCAGCGGGAGCCGATGAGCGGCCTGCCGGAACGCGTGACGATCTACGAGGTGGGCCCGCGCGACGGCCTGCAGAACGAGAAGACCGTGGTGCCGACCGCCGGTGAAGGCGGAGTTCGTCCGCCGGCTCGTGGCGGCCGGGCTGGACACCGTCGAGACGACCTCGTTCGTCCCCGCGACGTGGGTGCCGCAGCTCGCCGACGCCGAGCAGCTGCTCGGCCTGCTCGGCCAGGAGGGCCTCGGCCCGCGCCGGCCGGTGCTGGTGCCCAACGAGAAGGGCCTGGACCGGGCGCTGGCCCTCGGGGTCTCCGCGGTCGCCATCTTCGGCAGCGCCACCGAGACCTTCGCCCGCAAGAACCTCAACCGCAGCGTCGAGGCGTCGGTGGCGATGTTCGCGCCGGTGGTCGAGCGCGCCCGGGCCGAGGGCGTGTGGGTGCGGGCCTACGTCTCCATGTGCTTCGGTGACCCGTGGGAGGGAGACGTGCCGATCGGGCAGGTCGTCGACGTCGCGGAGCGGCTGATGGACCTCGGCTGCGACCAGCTCAGCATCGGCGACACCATCGGCGTCGGCACCACCGGCCACGTGCACCGGCTGCTCGACGCGCTGGGCAAGCGGGGCATCGGGACGGACCGGATCGGGGTGCACTTCCACGACACCTACGGGCAGGCGCTGGCCAACACCCTCGCCGCGCTCGCGGACGGAGTCACCGTCGTCGACGCCTCCACCGGTGGCCTGGGCGGGTGCCCCTACGCCCGGAGCGCCACCGGCAACCTGGCCACCGAGGACCTCGTCTGGGCGCTGGACGGGCTCGGCGTCGAGACCGGTGTCGACCTCGACGCCCTGGTCGCGACGAGCGTCTGGATGGCCGGCCAGCTGGGGCGCCCGTCGCCCTCGCGGGTCGTCAAGGCGCTGGGGGGAGCATGACCGACACCACGCCGCAGCCGGACCAGCGCAGCGACCCGGGCCGGCCCGGCCGGCCGACGCCGCCGCCAGGGGACGTGAGCATCCGGCCGGCGAGCCTGGACGACCTGGCCGCCATCGTCGGGCTGCTGATGGACGACCCGCTCGGCGCCGGGCGGGAGAACCCGGACGACCTCGCGCCGTACGCCCGCGCGTTCGTCGCGCTCTCGCGCGACCCGAACCAGGTGCTCGCGGTGGCCGAGCGTGCCGGCGAGGTGGTGGGCACGCTGCAGCTGACGCTGATCCCGGGTCTGTCGCACCAGGGCGCCCTCCGCGGTCAGATCGAGGCGGTCCGCGTGCGGGTCGACGAGCGCCGCAGCGGGCTCGGAACCGTGCTGATCGAGTGGGCCGTCGAGGAGTCCGCGCGGCGCGGGGCCGCGATGGTGCAGCTGACGTCGTCGACCAGCCGCAAGGGTGCCCACGCCTTCTACGAGGCGCTGGGGTTCCAGGCCAGCCACGTCGGCTTCAAGCGCGACCTGCGCGGCTGACCGGCGGGCGGCGCAGGTCAGCCCACCGGGTCAAGACGCTCAGGCCGAGGCGGCGCCGGTGATCCGGTGGATCGAGAAGGCGCGCTCGATGCTCGAGCCGTCGACGATGCCGACCGCCCGGCCACCGTCGATCCGCTTGGGGTAGAACAACATCCGCGTGGCCCTGCCCTCGCCGTCGGCGTAGCCGATCCACACCCCGTGCTGGTCGGCGGCGGCGTCGCGCAACAGCGCGAGGGTCACCGCCGGCTCGGTCGAGGGCAGCCGCGGGCCGGGCTGGGACTCCTCGCGGGCCCGGTCGTAGTCCGCCGACGCCTCGCCCGCGCGCAGGGCGGCCACGAGCGTCTCGGTGAACTCCTCGTCCACCACCGAGGTGAGCGCGGCGGAGGACGGCGCCCGGCGCGCCGGAGTGCGGTGGTGCGAGGTGGGCGGCACCATCACGCCGCCGTCCGTCGTCTCCGCAACCGGCGCAAAACCGTTGTCCCGCAACATGTCCAGCGTCGTCGCCGCCAGCACGGGCGACACCAGCACCGTCGGGGCGATGCGGCGCAGCTGCAACGCGGACAGGCCGCGGTCGGCCAGCATGCTGTCCAGCACCGTCTCGTCGTCACTGCGGATGTACGACGTGACCGAGCCCACCCGGGTCTGCCCGTGGCGACGGGCGACGTCGCCGACGAGGTACTCCAGCGGCTGCGGCACCGGGGTGCGGCTGGCGTCCTGCAGCCCGGTGAGGATCTGCGCCGACGACCAGCCGGCGTCCAGGCCGCGACGCAGGCTGGCGGCGGAGAAGCGGTAGACGGTGGCTCCGCCTCGTGACTCGACGTCGGCGACGAGCCGCATGAACTGGGCGAGGCTGCCCTCGAGGCGACCGGGGGCGACGGCGGTCAGGTCGGCCTGCAGCAGGACGTGCTCGACGGGCGAGGGCAGGTGCGAGGCCATCGACGTGGCGGCGGCCCGCAGGTCGGCGGGCGCCCCGCGCTCGCGGCCCACCAGGGCGCGACCGGCACCGCCCAGCGCGCCGCGGCCGGTGACGCCGAGCCACTCGGCCTCACGCACCACGGCGGTCACGACGGCGTCGACGATCTCGGCGCGGCGCAGGGGACGGCGCCACCGGATGCGCGCGGACAGGGCGGCGCGGGCCGGCGCCTCGCCGGGCTGCAGGTCGGCCAGCTCGTGCAGCACGTCGCCGCGCAGCTGCCGGGTCGGCGGCCACAGCACGTCGCTGCTGAGGGCGTTGATGGTGCCGCTGCCCCCCGAGGGGGTCGAGCCGACCAGGTGCGGTGCGCGGCCGGAGACGAGCCACGCCGCCGCCAGCACCGACCACCGCTCCGCCGACGGCCGTTGCTGCCACTCGTCGTAGGCCGGGGTCGGCGCCCAGACCGGCTCGAGCGACCCGTCGTCGGCGACCAGCCCCGCGACGTAGGCGATCTCGGCGACGAAGGCGGCGTGGGCGGTGTCCACGTCCAGCACCGTGGCCAGCCGGCGGAGGTCGCGCACCGCCAGGCCGCCGGCGCGCAGCACGCGCGGCGGCCGGGGGCCCCAGTCGGACGCGAGCTCGTCGACCAGCCCGAGCAGCTCCGAGGCCTGCCCGCCGGCCGCGTCGTCGACCGAGTCGGCCGGGTGCGTGGTCAGCTCCAGCGGCGGCGGCTCGAGGTCCAGGTCGCGGTGCAGTCGACCGCCGCGCAGCCGCAGCGCCACCTCGCGCGGCACCACGACGTGGTCGGCCGACAGCGGGCTGATCAGCTGCGCGGCGAGCAGCCAGGTGCCCGCGGTCGCGGTCGGCCCGGCGGTGCCGAGCACGCCGACCGGTGGCCCCCAGGTGAGCCGGTCCAGGATGGCGCGGGCGTCCGGCGGGGCCTGCTCCACCAGGGCGTCGATCGCCTCGCCGGTCGCGTGGCTGCCGGGGACGGACCCCCGCAGGTCCGCGAACGACGGGCCGAGACCGGCCGGGTGCGGCCCGAGCACCTCGGCCACCGCGCGCACCACGTGCAGCCCGTCGGGGCCGCGCCACAGCACCGCGGCCGTCCAGAGGGTGTCGACGAAGCGGGCCAGGGCGCGGGTGGAGCACCCCAGCAGCGCCGCGGCCCGGTCGAGGTCGACCGGGTCGCCGGCGACGACGAGCGCCTCCAGCACCTGCAGGTGCCCGCGGTCGAGGCCGTCGAGCGCGCGTTGCACGCTGGCCCGGGTGCCGGCCCGCGCCGCGAGCGAGGTGAGGTCGGACGGCGCCGGCCGGGCCAGGTCGGGGCGCCGGCGGACCAGGGCCCGCAGCTGGTCGTCGCTACGCCCGCGGACGTCGTCGGCGAGGCTCCGGACGGGGGAGGAGCGCCGGGACGCGAGGGTGGCCACCCACCTACGGTAATCGGCCCCGGCCCCGTGCCTTGCCGCCCGACCTCCCGCTGGGAAGGATGTGGCCGACACACCCGTCCGCACCACGGAGGAACTCGTGACCGCAGCGCTCCCGTCGTACAGCTCAGGCACGTCCTCGGTTCCGCTGCTCGGGGACACGATCGGCGGCAACCTGGCGCGCACCGTGGCCCGGTTCCCCGACCGCGAGGCGCTGGTCGACGTCCCGACCGGCCGCCGGTGGACCTACGCCGAGATGGACGCCGACGTGGACGCGCTCGCCCGGGGGCTGCTCGCGGACGGGGTGGCGGTCGGGCGACCGGGTCGGCATCTGGTCGCCGAACTGCGCGGAGTGGACGCTGCTGCAGTACGCCACGGCCAAGATCGGCGCGGTGCTGGTCAACGTCAACCCGGCCTACCGCAGCCACGAGCTGGCCTACGTCGTCAACCAGTCCGGGCTGCGGCTGCTGGTCAGCGCCGTCGTCGCACAAGAGCTCGGACTACCGCGCGATGGTCGAGCAGGTGCGCGGCGAGTGCCCGGGGCTGACCGACGTGGTGTTCATCGGCGAGCCGGGCTGGGACGACCTGGTGGACCGCGGCGCCGGCGTCGACCCCGAGCGGCTGGCCGAGCGGATGGCCGGGCTCGACACCGACGACCCGATCAACATCCAGTACACCTCGGGCACGACCGGCTTCCCCAAGGGCGCGACCCTGAGCCACCACAACATCCTCAACAACGGCTACTTCGTCGGCGAGCTGGTGGGCTACACCGAGCAGGACCGGATCTGCCTGCCGGTGCCCTTCTACCACTGCTTCGGCATGGTCATGGGCAACCTGGCGGCCACCTCGCACGGGGCCTGCATGGTGATCCCCGCCCCGTCCTTCGACCCCGTCGCCTCCCTGCACGCGGTGCAGCAGGAGCGCTGCACCAGCCTGTACGGCGTGCCCACGATGTTCATCGCCGAGCTGGGCCTGGCCGACTTCGCGTCGTACGACCTGAGCACCCTGCGCACCGGGATCATGGCCGGCTCGCCGTGCCCGGTCGAGGTGATGAAGCGGGTGGTCGCCGAGATGCACATGTCCGAGGTGGCCATCTGCTACGGCATGACCGAGACCTCCCCGGTGTCGACGATGACCCGGGTGGACGACGACCTGGCGCGGCGCACCGAGACCGTCGGGCCGGGTCATGCCGCACCTGGAGGTCAAGGTCGTCGACCCGGCCACCGGGCGCACCGTGCCGCGCGGCGAGCCGGGCGAGCTGTGCACCCGCGGCTACAGCGTGATGCTCGGCTACTGGGAGCAGCCCGACAAGACCGCCGAGGCGATCGACCCGACGCGGTGGATGCACACCGGTGACCTGGCCACGATGGACGACGACGGCTACCTCGCGATCGTCGGGCGGATCAAGGACATGGTCATCCGCGGCGGGGAGAACATCTACCCGCGCGAGATCGAGGAGTTCCTCTACGCCCACCCGGCGATCGCCGACGTGCAGGTCGTCGGGGTGCCCGACGAGCGGTACGGCGAGGAGCTGATGGCGTGGGTGGTGATGAGGCCCGGGCACGACGCCGCTGACGGTGAGCGACGTGCGCGACGTTCTGCCGGGACCGGCTGGCCCACTACAAGGTGCCGCGCTACGTCCACGTCGTCGACGGCTTCCCGATGACCGTCACCGGCAAGATCCGCAAGGTCGAGATGCGCGAGACGGCGGTGCAGATCCTGCGCGGTGCGGACGCCACGAGCGGGCCGGTCTGACCATGCACGGCCCGGCCCTGGCCCTAGGGTGCTGACGGTGAGCACCTCGATCCCGCCCAGCGGCGAGCAGTGGACCATCCGTTCCGGCGACCTCGAGGCCGTCGTCGTCGAGGTCGGCGGAGGTCTGCGCACCTTCACCGACGCCGGCCGTGACGTCCTGTGGGGCTACGGCGAGCAGGAGGAGTGCCACGCCGGCCGCGGCCAGCTGCTGATGCCGTGGCCGAACCGGATCGCGGACGGCCGGTACGACCGCGACGGCGAGACCCGGCAGCTGGCGCTGAGCGAGCCGGCGCGGCGCAACGCCATCCACGGCCTCGTGCGCTGGGCGACGTGGTCCCTGCTCGAGCACGGCGAGGACCACCTCACCGTCGGGTACCGGCTGCACCCGCAGCAGGGCTGGAGCTGGACCCTGGACCTGCGGGTGACCTACCGGCTGGACGCCGAGGGCCTCACCGTCCGGCCGCACGCGCGCAACGTCGGCACCGGCGACGCGCCGTTCGGCTTCGGGGTCCACCCCTACGTCACCGCGGGCGAGGCCAGGGTCGACGAGCTGGAGCTCACCGTCCCCGCTGGTTCCTCGCTGCAGGTCGACCCCGAGCGGCTGCTGCCGGTGGGGACGCAGCCGGTGGACGGTGGACCGCACGACTGGCGGGACGGCGGGCTGCTGGGCGGGGCCGAGCTCGACACGGCCTTCACCGACGTGATCCCGTACGCCGACGGGCGCTGGCGGGTCGGGTTGCGCCACCCCGGCACCGGCCGGGCCGTCACCGTGTGGGCCGACGCCGAGGCCTACCCCTGGCTGCAGGTGTTCACCGGCGACTCGCTGCCCGAGCCGCTGCGCCGCACCAGCGGGGTGGCCGTCGAGCCGATGACCTGCCCGCCGGACGCGTTCCGCAGCGGCCAGGACCTCGTCGTGCTCGCCCCCGGGCAGGAGTTCGAGGGCGACTGGGGCATCTCCCCGGCCTGAGTCCGCGACCGACCGGGGTCAGCGCGCCGCGACGTCGTGCAGGGTGGTTGCCTGCACGGCGTCGGGGCCTGCTCGGTGGCGGGCACCTGCGCCGGCAGGACGCCGTTGGCCGCCGCGGGGATCCGCCGCTCGGTCCGCAGGGCGATCCAGGCCATCGCCGCGCAGCCCAGCAGCAGCAGGCCGATGAACCCGCCGTGCCAGCCCGCCCCGATCATCACGCCGGCCACCGCCGGGCCGGCGATGGCCGCGCCCTGGAACGCCGCCGCCATGATCGCGTTGTAGCGACCGCGCAGGTGGTCCGGTGACAGGTCGTTGGTGATCGCGGGGATGGTCGGCTGCAGGAACGTCTCACCCAGGCCGAAGATGCCGGCGCAGGCGACCACGAGCGCGGCCGCGGCGAAGGTGCCGGGGACCAGCCCGGCGAGGCCGAGGCAGCTCCACGACACGGCCCAGATCGCGCAGAGGACGAGGATCACCCGGGTGCGCCGGCGGCCCTCGATCCGCTGCAGGACGAACAGCTGCAGCAGGACGATGACCGCGGTGTTGACCGCGAAGGCCAGGCCGATGGTGCCGGGGGAGACCCGGCCGACGAGCCGGGCGAAGGCGGTGAACCCCGCCTCCATCTGGGCGTAGCCGACGAACGCCGACAGGAAGGTCAGCAGCAGCACCGGGCGCAGCGCGCCGTCGCGCAGCAGCGTGAGGTAGGACGGTGACGGCACCGGCCGGCCCGTCGTCCTCGCCGGGCGGCGCCTCGACCTTGCCGGTGACGTGGCGCAGCGGGCCGAGCAGCACGGCCAGCGGCGCGAGGAAGCTGGCGGCGTTGCCGAGGTAGACCGCGAGGAACGTGCCCGGGCGGTGCACGTCGACGACCAGCCCGGCCAGCAGCCCGCCGAGGCCGATGCCGAGGTTGACCAGGGTGAAGTTGACGCCGTAGTAGCGCTGCCGGATGGCCGACGGCACGACCGCGCCGATCATCGCGTTGAAGCCGGGCCAGAACACCCCGCCGGCCGCGCCGAGCAGGGCGAACGCCAGGGCCGCCATCCAGACCGTGCCGGCGAAGGCGAGCAGCACGTTGCCGACCATCTGCGCGGTCATGCCGGCGAGGATGATCCGGCGGGCGCCCAGCCGGTCGATCAGCGACCCGGCCGGCCCGACCACGGCCATGCCGACGACGGCAGGCACGGCCAGCAGCATGCCGGCGGTCTCGACCGGGAAGTGGCGCACCTCGTGCAGGTAGATCACCCCGAACGGCAGGACGAGCCCGGTGCCGAGGGTCTCGATGGCCACGGTGGACAGCAGCAGCTTGCCGTCGCGCGGCAGGTCATGCCAGAACGACGAGAGTGCGGGGCGGGTGGGGGTGCTCACTGGTCGATTCTGTCAACGGCCACCGACAGGCCGAAACCGGTTTTCCACCCGGCGCACCGGGCCCCGGAAGATACGGGCGAAATCCGCTGGCAGATGCGGTTAGCCTTGAGGCCAGCGCAACGTGCGCCTTCCAGCCGTGCCCGGGGCCACCCCGGACCGGCCCCAGACGAGCAAGAGGTGGGCAGTGCCTACAGGCAAGGTCAAGTGGTACGACGCCGAGAAGGGCTTCGGCTTCCTCAGCGACGACGAGGGCGGCGACGTCTTCCTGCACGCCAACGCCCTGCCCGAGGGCGTCGAGACGCTCAAGGGCGGCACCCGCGTGGAGTTCGGCATCGTCGAGGGCCGCCGTGGCGCGCAGGCCCTCTCGGTCCGCGTCCTCGAGCCGGCGCCCTCGGTCGCCGCGTCCGTCGCGGCCCGCAACCGCAAGCCGGCCGAGGACATGAGCCTCATCGTCGAGGACCTCATCAAGCTCCTCGACGGTGTCTCCAACACCCTGCGCCGGGGCAAGTACCCCGACAAGCAGACCTCCACGAAGGTCGCCGCAGTGCTGCGCGCCGTCGCGGGCGACTTCGAGAGCGCCGGGGCCTGAGCGCCGTGGCAGGAAAACCGGACGCCGTCCTGTTCGCCGCGGTCGACCTCGCCCGCGAGGCCGCCGTCGGCATCGCCGAGCCCGACACGGTCGGCGACCACGAGGGTGCCGTGATGGACGCCGAGCGTCTCGCGACGCACTACTTCACCTGCACCGCCGCGGCCTACCCCGGCTGGCGCTGGGCGGTCACGGTCGCCCGGGCCCCCCGCAGCAAGAAGGCCACGGTCTGCGAGACCAACCTGGTGCCGGGCGAGGGTGCCCTGCTGTCGCCGGAGTGGCTGCCCTACGACCAGCGGCTGCGTCCCGGCGACATCGGTGCCGGCGACGTGCTGCCCTACATCGAGGAGGACCAGCGCCTGGTGCCCGGCTTCGAGGCCACCGGCGAGGAGGACGTCGACCAGGCCGCGCAGTGGGAGCTCGGGCTGGGGCGCAAGCGCGTCCTGTCCAGCGAGGGCCGCGAGGCCGCCGCCCAGCGCTGGTACGACGGCGAGAACGGCCCGAGCACGCCGGTCGCCGAGCAGGCCCCGGCGCCGTGCTCCACGTGCGGGTTCTTCGTGCCGATGGCTGGTGCACTCCGGTCTTTTTTCGGCGTCTGCGCCAACGCCTGGTCGCCCTCCGACGGTCGCGTCGTGAGCCTTGACCACGGCTGCGGCGCGCACAGCGAGATCGACGTCGTGCTCGAGGAGCCGCGTCCGGCGGACGAGCTGGCCCTGGACGAGTACGCCGTCGACTCCCTGGCGTGACGGCGGCCGCGACGCGGTGACGTAGCGTGCGGTCCATGTCCTGGACCCCTGCGCAGATCCCGTCCCTGTCCGGCCGCACGGCGGTGGTCACCGGTGCCAACTCCGGCATCGGCCTGGTCACCGCCGCCGAGCTGGCCCGCCACGGCGCCCGGGTGGTCCTGGCCTGCCGCAAGGTCGATGCCGCAGAGCGGGCCGCCGAGGGCATCCGGGCGCTCGACGGGCACCCGGACGTGAGCGTCGCCGAGCTCGACCTGGCCTCGCTGGACTCGGTCGAGCGGTTCGCCGCCGGCTGGTCCGGGCCGCTGGACCTGCTGGTCAACAACGCCGGCGTGATGATGCCGCGCTCGTGGCGGCCGACCGCCGAGGGGCACGAGCTGCAGTTCGGCACCAACCACCTGGGCCACTTCGCGCTCACCGCCCGCCTGCTGCCGGCCCTGCTCCAGGCCCCGTCGCCCCGCGTCGTGACGGTCGCCTCGCTGGCCCACCGGCAGGGAGGCCCCGACGTCCTGGACGCCAACCCGGCGGAGCGCTACCAGCCGCAGCGCGCCTACGGCAACAGCAAGCTGGCCAACCTGCTCTTCGGCACCGAGCTGCAGCGGCGGGCCGAGCAGCACGCGCCCCGGCTCACCTCGACCGTCGCGCACCCCGGCGTCACGGCCACCAACCTGTTCACCAGCCCCGACGGTCTGGGCTCCAGCCGTGTCGTCCGGGCGGTCGGCCCGGTCGTGTCGCGGGTGCTGCTGCAGCCGGCGGCGGCCGGCGCCAACCCCACGCTGTACGCCGCGACCGAGGCCGAGCCGGGCAGCTACACCGGCCCGTCGTGGCTGGGTGAGATGCGCGGTCCGGTCGGTACGGCGCGCCGCAGCGGTCCCGCCCGCGACGCGGCGCTCGCCTCGGCGCTGTGGCAGCGCAGCGAGGAGCTGACCGGGGTGCGGTTCGGGTGGCCGGAGCGCTGAACGAGCCGGGCGCGGGTCAGGCGCGGGTCAGGCGGTCTCGGCGTTGCCGCGGCCGCGGCGCACGTAGGTCAGCGCCAGCAGCCCGCCCACCGTGGCCGCGACGCACACCCACGGCCACCAGCTGCGCTCGCCCTCGTGCAGTGAGGGGACCAGCAGCGTCACGGCCAGGGCGACCAGCCAGAGGGCGATGCCGACCAGCAGGACCCGTCCGGTGTCGACCCGCAGCGGCTGGGGCACCGGGCGCGGCCCGGGCGTCGACGACTGGCTCACGGTGACAGCCTAGCCACGGGCCCGGGTAGCAGTGCGCCACCGCACCCGGCCGACGCCCTAAGGTGTCCGCCATGCCAACGTCTGTCCGCGGTCCCCGGACCGCCACCGCGCCGCGCAGCGCCATCGACTCCTTCTTCCAGATCACCCAGCGGGGGTCGACGGTCGGACGGGAGATCCGGGGCGGGCTCGCCACGTTCTTCACGATGGCCTACATCGTCGTGCTGAACCCGATCATCATCGGCACCCAGGCCGACTCCACGGGCACGTTCCTCGGCGGCGGCAAGACGCCCAACCTGGCGATGGTCGCGGCGTGCACGGCGCTGGTGGCCGGGGTGATGACGCTGCTCATGGGCGTGGTGGCGAACTACCCGCTGGCCCTGGCGACGGGGCTGGGGCTCAACGCGTTCCTGGCCTTCGGCGTGGCCAAGCTGCCCGGGATGACGTGGCCGGACGCCATGGGCCTGATCGTCATCGAGGGCATCATCATCCTGCTGCTCGTGCTCACCGGCTTCCGGCAGGCGGTCTTCCGTGCCGTGCCGACGCAGCTGAAGACGGCGATCAGCGTCGGCATCGGCCTGTTCATCACCGTCATCGGGCTGGTCGACGCGGGGTTCGTGCGCACCCCGGCCGGTGCCGCGACCCCGGTCGAGCTCGGCATCGGCGGCTACCTCAACGGCTGGCCGCTGGCGGTGTTCGTCGTCGTGCTGCTGGCCATGATCGTGATGCTGGTCAAGGGCGTCCGCGGCGCGATCCTCTACGGCATCGTCGGAGGAACCATCCTGGCCATGGTCGTCGAGGCCGTCGCCAACATCGGCAGCTCCACCGTCGCCGGCAAGATGGTCAAGCCCACCGGGTGGCGGTTCAACGTCCCGGAGCTGCCGAGCAAGCTGCTGGACATCCCCGACTTCGGGCTGCTGGGCCACTTCTCGCTGCTGGGCTCGTTCAGCAAGATCGGCATCGTCTCGGCGTGCCTGCTCATCTTCACCCTGATGCTGGCCGACTTCTTCGACACGATGGGCACCATGGTGGCCATCGGCGCGGAGGCCGGGCTGCTGGACGAGGAGGGCAACCCGCCGAACGCCCAGCGCATCCTCATCGTCGACTCGGTCGCCGCGGCGGCCGGTGGCGCGGCCAGCGTCAGCAGCAACACGTCGTACATCGAGTCCGCGTCCGGCGTGGGTGAGGGGGCACGGACCGGCCTGGCCTCGGTGGTCACCGGCGTGCTGTTCCTCATCGCGACGTTCCTGTCGCCGCTGGTGTCGGTCGTCCCGTACGAGGCGGCGACCCCGGCCCTGGTCATCGTCGGCTTCCTGATGATGCAGCAGGTCAGGGGCATCTCCTGGGACGACCTCGAGATCGCCATCCCCGCGTTCCTCACCATCGTCCTGATGCCGTTCACCTACTCGATCACCGTGGGCATCGGCGCCGGGCTCGTGGTCTACACGCTGATCAAGGTCGTCCGCGGCAAGTCCGCCGCCGTCCACCCCCTCCTCTGGGTCGTCTCCGCGCTGTTCGTCCTCTACTTCGCGATCGAGCCGGTCAAGCAGCTGCTCGGCGTCAGCTGACCCGCGCCGCGAGCGGCCCCGCCGTCGGGGGTGTTGCGGCCGTCCCGTGCCGGTGGTTCGCTGACCGGGACGGCAGGGGCACGGCGATCGGGAGGGTGGGCACCATGGCGGTCTGCGAGGTCTGCGGCAACGACTACCGGCTGAGCTTCGAGGTGCACGCGGCGGGCAGCGTGCACACGTTCGACTCGTTCGAGTGTGCGATCCACCGGATGGCACCGGTGTGCGAGCACTGTGGCTGCAAGATCGTCGGCCACGGCGTCGAGGCCGACGGGGTGTTCTTCTGCTGTGCGCACTGCGCGCGCGAGTCCGGCGCCGGCAGCGCGCAGGCCCTGGCCGACCACGCGGGGGTCGCCCCCGGCTGAGCCCGGTCAGCGGGCGGGGCCGCTGACGACGCCCGGTCAGCGGGCCGGCCGCCACAGGACCGGGCCGACCCTGATGTCCGGCTGCGCCGGGACGTCGCGCTCGGGGGCGACGACGCGCACGGGCGGGGCGACCACGGTGACGTGCGCCGTACGGCGCGGGTCCGGCTGCGGTCGCGAGGGCGGCGCCGCCGGTGCACGGTCGCGGTCGGCCCGCGCCCGGTCGTACTCGGCCCGGGCGGCCGGGTCGCGCAGCAGGGCGTAGGCCGCCCGCACCTCGTCCAGCGCCAGCGGGTGGCCCGGCCCGGGCTGCCCTCCCGTACTCGTGTCCGGGTGGTGGTCGCGCAGCAGCCGGCGGTAGGCGCGGGCGATCTCCGGGGCGGTCGCCGTCGGCAGGACGCCGAGGAGGGCGTAGGGGTCGGGGGTGCTGCCGCTCATGCTGCCTCCGCCGGTGACCGGCGCCTCTCGCGTTCTGCTGGGTGTCCCCGGCCGCGGCGGCGCCGCGACCGGGGCCTTGCGAGAGGTGTCCGCACGGCCCGCTGCTCCGTTGCCATGAGGCGCTGCGACCACGAGGCCCTCGTCGGGGGCGTCGGACGGGGTCGCACTCTCTTCGCGCGGGCGGTCGGACAGGCTTCGCAAGCTGGTACAACACCTCTTCTGTAGCACTCGCGAGGCCGTGCAGGCAAGCCCCCACTGCCGGCCGGGGCGCGGGTAGGTCGGTCACGGTGTGGCCGGGGTCGGGGTGGTTGCTCGGCACCTCCGGAGACCGGCATCCGGACAACGACTACCGGGAATGCTTAGCCAAAGTAATGAGTTACGCTAAGGAGAAACGGGAGGGAGCCCATGACAGTCCGCACGAAGCAGCACCCCAGCGTGTCCAGTCCCACGGGGCTGGCCCACCTCGCCAACGACCTGCGGCTCGCCTGCATGCGCATCAGCCGCCGGGTGCGGTTCGAGAGCACCGACGCCGTCGCCCCGCACCAGTTCAGCGTCCTGGCCCGGCTGGCCGAGGAGCCGCGCACCCCGCGCGAGCTCGCCGGCATCGAGAAGGTCAGCGCCCCCAGCATGACCCGCACCGTGGCCGGCCTCGTCGAGCGCGGCCTGGTCTCGCGTCAGGACGACCCGACCGACGGCCGCCAGGTGATCCTCTCCCTGACGCCGGCCGGCCAGACCCTGCTCAAGGACACCCGCCGTCGGCGCGACCAGTGGATGGCGACGCGGCTGCAGAGCCTGAGCGTCGAGGAGCGCGAGACCCTCGCCCGGGCCAGCGAGATCCTGCTGAGGGTGGCCGGCGAATGAGCCCCACCTTCAGCTCGCTGTCCATCTACAACTACCGCGTGTACTTCGCCGGTGCGCTGGTCTCCAACGTGGGCACCTGGATGGGCCGCGTCGCCCAGGACTGGCTGGTCCTGACCCAGCTCACCGACCACGACCCGATCGCCCTCGGCGTGGTGACCGGGCTGCAGTTCGCGCCGATGGTGCTGCTCGCCCCGTGGGCGGGCATGGTCGCCGACCGGTTCCGCAAGCGGCGCATCCTGTTCGTCACCCAGAGCATGCTCGCCGTGACCTCGCTGCTGACCGGTGTGCTCGTCGTCACCGGCGTGGTGCAGCTCTGGCACGTCTACCTGCTGGCGCTGCTGCAGGGCCTCGCGACCGCCATCGACAACCCGGCCCGCCAGACGTTCGTCTCCGAGATGGTGCCGCGCACCTCGCTGGCCAACGCCGTGAGCCTCAACAGCGCCTCGTTCAACGCCGCCCGGATCCTCGGCCCCGGTGTGGCCGGGCTGGTCATCGCCGCCGTCGGCACCGGGCCGGCGTTCTTCGTCAACACGCTCAGCTTCGTCGCGGTGCTGCTGGCCCTGACCCAGATGAAGACCGAGCTGCTGCGCCCGGCGCCGCGCTCGCGCGGCAAGGGGCAGATCCGCGACGGCCTGCGCTACGTCAGGCGCCGTCCCGACATCATCCTCATCATGGTGCTGGTGTTCGTGCTGGGCACGTTCGGCATGAACTTCCAGCTCACGACGGCGCTGATGGCCACCCAGCAGTTCCACAAGGGGGCCGGCGAGTACGGCCTGCTCGGCTCCATCATGGCGATCGGCTCGCTCTCGGCGGCGCTGATGTCGGCCCGCCGCCCGCGGCCCCGGCTGCGGATCCTGCTGGTCGCCCTGGCCGGCTTCGTGGTCTCCAGCGGCGCGGCCGCCCTGGCGCCCAGCTACCTGTGGTTCGCGGTGCTGCTCGTGCCGGTCGGGCTGAGCGCGCTGACCGTGCTCACCAGCGCGAACTCGATGGTCCAGCTCGGTGTCGACCCGCACATGCGCGGACGGGTCATGGCGCTCTACATGGCCATCTTCATGGGCGGCACGCCGCTCGGTGCGCCGCTGATCGGCTGGATCGGCGCGACCTGGGGCCCGCGCTGGACCATCCTGGTGGGGACCATCGCCGTGGCACTCGCCCTGGTCGGTGCGACGATCTACCTCATGCGCAGCGAGAGCCTGTCCATCCGTTACCAGCTGCACGCCCGGCCGCACGTGCTCGTGACCCGCGACGTGCCCAGTGAGCCGGTGCCCGAGGTGGCGGCCTGATGACGCCGCGGTTCCGCCGGGTCATCGTCCTCGTGGCGCTCGCGGCCCTGCTCGTCGCCGCGGTGGTCGGCTCCCTGCGGCACTGAGGGGGCCGGGCCCCGCTAGGGCGCCGGCTCCTCGCCGACGCTGCCGTCCGCGTGCTCGCGGAGCAGGTCGAGGTGGCCCAGGTGCCGCGCCGTCTCCTCGACCAGGTGGCAGAGGACCCAGCGCAGCGAGACCTCGCGGTGGGCCGAGACGTCGTCGAGCGAGGACGCCGCCACGACGGCGTCGCAGCGCCGGCACTCGGCGGCGTAGTCGTCCAGCAGGTCGCCCATCGAGATCCCGGCGGGCACGTGCAGCTCGCCGTCCGGGTCGTCGTCGGTCCAGTCGAAGGCGAGGTCCGGCTCGTCGGCGAAGACGTGACGCAGCCAGGAACGCTCGACGTTGGTGAGGTGCCGCACGATGCCGTGCGGGGTGAGCCCGGTCGGCGTCGAGACCGCGCGCAGGGCGTCGTCCGTCCCGTCGCGCAGCTTCCAGGCGACGAGGTCGCGCTGGCGCTGGAGGAGGCCGAGCAGGACGGTCCTCTCGTCCCCGAGGTGTGCGGCCTCCGTGATGCCGCGCCGCTGGCCGTTGCTGGTCCCGCTGCCGTCGTCCATGCCGGTCATCGTGCCCCAGCCGTCCCCGGGCTGCGCGGACCGGCGCGCCCGCCACCGGCGCGCCGTACCGCCGTCGGCCGGTGGTGGGGAACGAACGACGGCGCGGTGCGCGGTCGTGGACCGGGCACCGCGCCGTCGCGCGTCGGGAGCGGGTGGGGTCAGCCCCGGGTCTGGGCCACCACGTGCTCGATGCAGGCGATGAGCGCCGACACGTCGTCGGGGTCGACCGCCGGGAACATCGCCACCCGCAGCTGGTTGCGGCCGAGCTTGCGGTAGGGCTCGACGTCGACGACACCGTGGGCGCGGAGCACCTTGGCGACGGCGGCGGCGTCCACGTCGTCGGTGAAGTCGATCGTGCCGACCACCTGCGAGCGGTGCGCGGGGTCGGTGACGAACGGCTGGGTGTACGACGTCGCCTCGGCCCACTCGTAGAGGCGCGAGGAGCTGTCGGCGGTGCGCGACACGGCCCACTTCAGGCCGCCCTGGCCGTTGATCCAGCCGATCTGGTCGCTCAGCATGGCCAGGGTGGCGATGGCGGGGGTGTTGTAGGTCTGGTTCTTGCGGGAGTTGTCGATCGCGGTCGGCAGGCTGAAGAAGTCGGGCACCCAGCGCCCGGACGCGGCGATCTCGTCGACGCGGGCCAGCGCGGCGGGGGAGAAGGCGGCCAGCCAGAGGCCACCGTCGGCGGCGAAGCACTTCTGCGGGCCGAAGTAGTAGACGTCGGCCTCGGCGAGGTCCACCGGCAGGCCGCCGGCGCCGGAGGTCGCGTCGACGAGCACCAGCGCGTCGTCGTCGGCGCCGGCCACGCGCCGCACCGGGGCCATCACGCCGGTCGAGGTCTCGTTGTGCGGCCAGGCGTAGACGTCGACCCCCGCCTCGGCGTGCGGCGTGCTCAGCGACCCGGGCTCGGCCTTGACGATCGTGGAGTCCCCGAGGAACGGGGCGTTCTGGGTGACGTTGCCGAACTTGGCGGAGAACTCACCGAAGGCCAGGTGCTGGGCGCGCTCGCGGACCAGGCCGAAGGCCGCGATGTCCCAGAACGCGGTGGACCCGCCGTTGCCGAGGATGATCTCGTAGCCGTCGGGCAGGCTGAACAGCTCGGCCAGGCCCTCGCGCACGGACCCGACGAGGTTCTTCACCGGCGCCTGGCGGTGGGAGGTGCCCATCACCGTCCGGCCGAGCGAGGCCAGGTGCTCCAGCTGCTCGGGGCGGACCTTGCTGGGGCCGGAGCCGAAGCGCCCGTCCCGGGGCAGGAGGTCGGCGGGGATGCTGATCGTGGCGGCGTCGGTCACAGGGTCACCTTCGGGTCGGAGCCGGTGGGCGGGGTCACGGAGTTCGCTGGGTCTGACGCCCTTGTCAGGCCAGCAGTCTGTCACTGCTGTCCAGGTTGTGGGACCGGGGGTCCGGCTGCTGGGACGCCGGTGCGTGGCGGGCTCAGTCGGCGTGGCCGAGCTCGGCCGCGTCGTCCCAGCCGCGGACCTCCCGCGGCCCGCGCGGGCCCTCGCCGACGTAGCGGGCGGAGGGCCGGATCAGGCGGCCGGTGCGCTTCTGCTCGAGGATGTGCGCCGACCAGCCGGCGGTGCGGGCGCACGTGAACATCGGGGTGAACATCGAGGCGGGGACCTCGGCGAAGTCCAGCAGGACCGCCGCCCAGAACTCCACGTTGGTGGCGAGGACCCGGTCGGGCCGGCGGGCGTGCAGCTCCTCCAGCGCGGCCTTCTCCAGCGCGGCGGCCACCTCGAAGCGCGGCGCGCCCAGCCGCTCGCAGGTGGTCCGCAGCACCCGGGCGCGCGGGTCCTCGGCCCGGTAGACGCGGTGGCCGAACCCCATCAGCCGGTCACCCTGGTCCAGCACCTCGCGGACGTAGGCCCCCGCGTCGCCGGTGCGCTCGACCCCCTCGAGCATGTGCAGCACCCGCGAGGGAGCGCCGCCGTGCAGCGGCCCGCTCATCGCCCCCACCGCTCCGGACAGGCAGGCGGCCACGTCGGCGCCGGTGGAGGCGATCACCCGGGCGGTGAACGTCGAGGCGTTCATGCCGTGCTCGGCGGCCGACACCCAGTAGGCGTCGATCGCCTCGACGTGGCGGGGGTCGGGCTCGCCGCGCCAGCGGATCATGAACCGCTCGACGATGGTGCGGGCCTTGTCGACCTCGCGCTGCGGGATCATCGGCCGGTCCTGCCCGCGGGCGGACTGGGCGATGAAGGACAGGGCCATCACCGACGCCCGGGCGAGGTCCTCGCGGGCCTGCGCCTCGTCGATGTCCAGCAGCGGGCGGAAGCCCCAGACCGGCGCCAGCTGGGCCAGCGCGCTCTGGACGTCGACGCGCACGTCGCCGGTGTGCACCGGCAGCGGGAACGGCTCGGCCGGCGGCAGCCCGGGGTTGAACTCGTTGTCCACGAGCAGGCCCCAGACGTGGCCGAAGGTCACCTGCCCGACGAGGTCGTCGATGTTCACGCCCCGGTAGCGCAGGGCCCCGCCCTCCCGGTCGGGCTCGGCGATCTCGGACTCGAAGGCGATGACGCCCTCGAGTCCCGGCTTGAAGTCCGCGTGCTCGGTCGACCCGCTCATGCTGCCCGCCTCACTCCGTGCCCCGCACCGTTGCGGGTCGCCTGTCATTGTGCACCGCACGCCCCGCGTAGCCTGCCGAGGTGCCCGTCCTGCTCGACACCACCCCGCTGCGGGTCAACCCGTCGTACCGGCGCCTGTTCACCGGGTTCACCCTCAGCGGGATCGGGGCGCAGCTGGCGGTCGTCGCGATCGGGCTGCAGGTCTACGCGCTCAGCGGCACCTCGTTCGCGGTCGGCCTGGTCGGCCTGTTCGCGCTCGTCCCGCTGGTGGTGATGGGCCTGTACGGCGGGGCGCTCGTCGACGCGCACGACCGGCGGCTGGTGGCGCTGGTCGCGGGGCTGGTGGGCTGGACGGTCTCGATCGCCAACGCGGCCTACGCCTGGCTGGGGCACCCGACGCTGTGGTGGCTCTACCTCGTGGTGGCCCTGCAGAGCGCGGCGTTCGGGGTGATCAGCCCGGCCCGCTCGTCGATCTACCCGCGGCTGCTGGACCTGTCGCTGCTGCCGGCGGCCAACGCCCTCAACGTGTTCGCCACCAACCTCTACCTCACCGCCGGCCCGCTGCTGGCCGGGGTGCTGGTGGACGCCGGGGGCTACCGGCTGGCCTACACCTTCGACGCGGCCCTGTTCACGTTCGCCATGTGGGGGCTGCTGCGGCTCGAGCCGATCCCGCCGGAGGCCGACCCCGACGCCGGCCCCGGCGAGGCGCGTCGCCGTCCGGGCCTGGCCAGCGTGCTCGACGGGCTGCGCTTCCTCGGCACCCGCCCCAACGTGCGGATGACCTTCCTCGCCGACTTCTGCGCGATGATCCTGGCCCAGCCGCGGGCGCTGTTCCCCGCCGTCGCCGCGCTCGCCTTCGGTGGCGGGGCGAGGACCGTGGGCCTGATGTCGGCGGCCGTGGCGGTCGGCTCGGTCCTGGCCATGGTCTTCTCCGGCCGGCTCGGGGCGGTCCACCGCCAGGGCGTGGCGGTGGTCGTGTCCGTGGCCCTGTGGGGGGTGTCGATCGCCGGGTTCGGGCTCGCGGTGGCCGGCGCCGGCACGCTGGTGGAGCGGGGGACGGCGCTGTGGCTCGGCGCGGCCTGCCTGGCCTGCGCGGGGGCGGCCGACTCGGTCAGCTCGGTCTTCCGCAACACCATCCTGCAGGCCGCCACCCCCGACCACCTGCGCGGCCGGCTGCAGGGCGTGTTCATCGTCGTGGTCGCCGGTGGCCCGCGCCTCGGCGACCTGGTCGCCGGGACCGGTGCGGCGGCCTACGGCGAGGCGTTCGCGGCGGTCGCCGGCGGCATCGCCTGCGTGGTCGCGGTGGGGGCGCTGAGCGCCTCCCAGCGCGGCTTCCTGCGGTACGACGCCCGGCACCCCACGCCCTGACCCGGGGTCAGTCGCGGCGGCGGATCGCCTTGAGCCGGGCGGTCGGGCCGGCCCCGTCCACGGCCGGGCGCCGGCGCTGGGTGAGGTCGGCGTGCTGCAGCAGGGTCGGCAGCGGGACGTCGACGGGCGGGTGCGTGGCCACCGGGGCGTCGCCGCTGAAGACGACCCAGACCTGCTCCTCGCCGTGGAAGACCCGCAGCACCGAGCCCTCGACGACGCTGGCCGCGTGCGACCGGGCCCGGCGGCGCATCGAGGACCTGGCCAGCACCTTCTCGGCCAGCTCGCGCGCCGGCTCCCGGCCGTGCTTGACCGCCTGGTAGGCCACCGGCCCGTACTTCACGCTCAGCCGGACCGCGGTCCTCATGGCCGCCGTCCTGCCCGCGCTCGCGCCCTTGCCCGCCATCGGGCCTCCTTCGGCTCGTCGGTTCCGGGCCACACTAGTGTCGGCGCCATGAGCGCCGTGGATCGTGTGGAGTACGAGGGTGAGGGCCTGACCGAGGCCGAGCTGGCCCCCACCCCCTGGCAGCAGGCCAGCCGGTGGGTGGACGAGGCGAACGAGCGGGCGCGCGCGGTGCCCGACGTGCCGGAGCCGGCCGCGCTCTCCGTGGCCACCGTGGACGCCGCAGGGCCGTCCGGACGTGCGGACCGTGCTGATGCGCTTCTTCGACCCGGCCGGGCCGGGCTTCGTCACCAACCTCGGGTCGGCCAAGGGCCTGCACCTGTCGGGCAACCCGGCGATCGCGGCGTCGCTGACCTGGCCGGCCATGTACCGCGCCATCCGGTTCCGCGGCGTCGCCGTACCGCTCTCGCGCGAGGAGGTGACCGGCTACTTCCAGTCGCGGCCGTGGGGTTCGCGGATCAGCGCCTGGGCCTCGGAGCAGTCGCGGCTGATCGAGGGGCGCGCCGGGCTGGAGGAGGCCTACGCCCGCCGGGCGGAGCAGTGGCCCGACCACGGTCGCCCGGACGACGTGCCGGTGCCGGACTCCTGGGGCGGCTACCGCATCGCCGCCGACGAGGTCGAGTTCTGGGGTGGCCGGCGCAACCGGCTGCACGACCGGCTGGTGTTCGTGCGCGTCGGCGAGGGCAGCCTGGACGACGCGGCCGCCTGGCGGGTCGAGCGCCGCCAGCCATGACCGACCTCACCCAGGACGCGTCCACCCAGACCGAGGTCCCGGCGGCGGCGGGGCGGTCGGTGGCCGACCGGCGGCGCGAGGCCATGCCGGCCGTGACGCGGCACCTCGCTGCCGGGGCGCCCGCCTCGCCGGCCCAGCTGCTGGCCGACCTGGCCGAGGAGACGGCGCTGCTGGGCGCGGACGGGGGCTGGGACCGGTACGGCGAGCACGGCCCGGTGGCCGAGCTGGAGCGTCAGGTGGCCGAGCTGCTGGGCAAGCCGGCCGCGGCGATGTTCCCCAGCGGGGTGATGGCCCAGCAGTCGGTCCTGCGCTGCTGGACCGACCGCCAGGGTTCGGCGCGGGTGGCGCTGCCGGCCCTGTCGCACCTGCTCCACCACGAGCAGGACGGCCCGGCGCTGCTGCACGGGCTGCGCTACGAGCACCTCAGCGACGGCCCCCGCACGCCGACGGTCGAGGACCTCGCGGCGGTGCCGGGCCCGCTGGGGGCGGTCCTGCTGGAGCTGCCGCTGCGTGACGGCGGCTACCTGCTGCCCTCGTGGGAGGAGCTGGGCGACCTCTCCCGGGCCTGCCGCGAGCGCGGCGTGCCGCTGCACCTCGACGGCGCGCGGCTGTGGGAGTCGGCGCCGCACCTCGGCCACGACCTGCACGAGGTCGCCGCGCTCGCCGACAGCGTCTACGTGTCCTTCTACAAGGGCCTGCGTGGTCTGGCCGGTGCCGCGGTGGCCGGGCCGGCCGACGTCATCGACGAGGCGCGCCAGTGGCGCACCCGGATGGGCGGCACCCTCTACTCCCTGCACCCGTACGCCGTGGCGGCGCTGCGCGGCCTGCGCCTCGAGCTGCCGCGGATGGCCGACTACCACCGGCGCGCGGTCGAGCTGGCGGGGGCGCTGCGCGACCGCGGGCTGGGCGTGACGCCCGACCCGCCGCACACGAACGCCTTCCGGGTGCACGTGCCGCGCCCGGCCGCCGAGGTGGACGAGCGGGTCGTCTCGCTGATGGAGCGCGAGCGGGTCGCGCTGACCCCGTCGTTCAGGGACGCGGACACCCCCGGATGGTCCTGGACCGAGCTCACCGTGGGCGCCACGACGATGGAGTGGGACCCGGCGGAGGCCGCGGACCTGCTGGTCCGCACCCTCCTCGGCTGAGCGCCCGGCCGCCCGGCGGCTGTGACGTCGGTGGTGGATCTGTGTTGGAAAGGGCCCGTTCCTGTGTTCCTCTGTGTGGATCTGTCCACATAGCGAAATGATGCGGCGCGTCGCTTGCCGACGCGCCGCGGTGGTGCCGTAGCGTGATCGCTGTCACACGCGGGCGTCATCGTCGCCGTTCCGCCAGTTTCTCCCTGGCCGACCGCACCTTTCAGGAGCACCCGTGTCCGACCACGCCGCTTCCCCCCACGCACGTCCCCGTGCACCGTGTCGTCGCCGACGTCACCGAGCGGGTCATCGCGCGCAGCCGCGAGACCCGGACCGCCTACCTGTCCCGCATCTCCCAGGCCGCCGCCGAGCGCGGTGGCCGCCCCACCCGCGCCGACCTCGGCTGCAGCAACCTCGCCCACGCCGTCGCGTCCTGCGGTGGCTCCGACCGGGTGGCCCTCGCCGGTGACTCGGCCGTGAGCATCGGCGATCGTCACGTCGTACAACGACATGCTCTCGGCGCACGCGCCGTACGAGACCTACCCGCAGCAGATCAAGGAGACCGCCCGCTCGATCGGGGGTGTCGCCCGGGTCGCGGGCGGCGTGCCGGCCATGTGCGACGGCATCACCCAGGGCCGCGCGGGCATGGAGCTCAGCCTGTTCAGCCGTGACGTCATCGCGATGTCCGACGGCGATCGCCCTGTCCCACGACGCCTTCGACGCCGCGCTGATGCTCGGCGTCTGCGACAAGATCGTGCCCGGCCTCGTCGCCGGTGCCCTCGCGTTCGGGCACCTGCCCACGGCGATGGTCCCGGCCGGCCCGATGTCCTCGCGGGCTGCCGAACGCCGAGAAGGCCGCGGTCCGTCGCGCGCACGCCGACGGCAAGGTCGGCCGCGAGGACCTGCTCGCCGCCGAGGTCGCGTCCTACCACTCGCCCGGCACCTGCACGTTCTACGGCACCGCCAACTCCAACCAGCTGCTGATGGACGTCATGGGCCTGCACCTGCCCGGCGCCGCGTTCGTGCACCCGGACAGCCCGCTGCGCGCCGCGCTGACCGACGCCGCCACCCGCCGGGTCGCCGAGATCGCCTCCGGCGACGACGTCTACGGCATCGGTGACATCGTCGACGAGCGGGTGCGTCGTCAACGGCGTCGTCGCGCTGCTCGCCACCGGTGGCTCGACCAACCACACCATGCACCTCGTGACGATGGCCGCCGCGGCCGGCGTGCAGCTGACCTGGGAGGACTTCGACGACCTGTCCGCGGGTCGTCCCGCTGCTGGCCCGGATGTACCCCAACGGCCCCGCCGACGTGAACCACTTCCACGCCGCCGGCGGCACGCCGTTCCTGGTCGGCACGCTGATCGACGCCGGGCTGCTGCACGAGGACGTGCTGACGCTGGCCGGCCCCGGTCTGAGCCGCTACCGGCAGATGCCGGCGCTCGACGAGGCCGGCGCGCTGGTCTGGCAGCGACGTGCCGCCCGTCACCGGCAACCCCGACGTGCTGCGCCCGGTCGCCGAGGCGTTCGCGCCCGACGGTGGCCTGCGGATGCTCAGCGGCACCCTCGGCAACGCCGTGATCAAGATGTCGTCGGTCGCCGCCGAGCACCGCGTGATCGAGGCGCCCGCCCGGGTGTTCACCGACCAGGTCGGCGTTCCTCACCGCGTTCTCCCGGCGCGAGCTCGACCGGGACGTGGTCGTCGTCATCCGCGACCAGGGCCCGTCGGCCAACGGGATGCCCGAGCTGCACGCGCTGACGCCGTCGCTCGGCGTGCTGCAGAAGCGCGGCCACCAGGTCGCCCTGCTCACCGACGGCCGCATGTCCGGCGCGTCCGGCAGCATCCCCGCGGCGATCCACGTGACGCCCGAGTCGGTGCACGGCGGTCCGATCGCCCGGCTGCGCGACGGCGACGTCGTGCGGCTCGACGCCGAGGCCGGCACGCTGGACGTGCTGGTGGATCCGGCCGAGTGGGAAGGCCGTTCGGCCGGCGCCGCCGTCGCACCAGGACGACCTTCGGCACCGGCCGCGAGCTGTTCGCCAGCTTCCGCGACGCCGTCGGGCGCGCCGACCAGGGCGCCCACGTCTTCGGCCCCGCCACGCCCGCCCTCACCCACCTGCAGGAGACCCGATGACCAGCGTGTCCACCCACGCCGCCTGACCGCCGAGGCCCTGCTGGCCGTCAGCCCCGTCGTGCCCGGTGGTCGTCATCGACGACGTCGACGCAGGCGGTGCCGCTGGCCCGGGCGCTGGCCGCGCGGCGGTGTCGGCATCATCGAGATCACGCTGCGCACCGCCGCCGGGATCGGTGCGATCGAGCGGGTCGCCGCCGAGGTGCCCGAGATCGTCACCGGTGCCGGCACGGTCACCACGCCGGAGGACGCCGAGGCCGTACGGCGCGCCGGTGCCCAGTTCATCGTCACCCCGGGCTCACCGCCCCGGCTGCTGCAGGCGGTCGCTCGACACCGGGATCCCGCTGCTGGCCGGGTCGTCCACGCTCACCGAGATGATGCGCCTGGCCGAGCACGGGCTCAGCGGCGATGAAGTTCTTCCCGGCCGAGGCCAGCGGCGGGCGGGACTACCTGTCGGCGGTCGCCGGCCCGCATGCCGGGCCTGCGGTTCTGCCCGACCGGTGGCATCTCGATGGCCAACGCCGCCGACTACCTCGCGCTGCCCAACGTCGGCTGCGTGGGCGGGTCCTGGCTCACGCCGAAGGACGCCGTGGCCGCGGGGGACTGGGGCCGCATCGAGCGGCCTGGCCCGCGAGGCGGCGGCGCTGCGCGGCTGACCGCGCGGCGGGCATGGAACAGCCCGCGAGCTCCCGGCTGGTGCCGGGGTGCGATGGACGAGTCGCACAGGCTCGCGGGCTGCGGTGGACTGCTGTGGATTGCGGTTCACCCTTGCCGTCCGGGCTGGCGCACCCGAGGGGGGCCAGTGGAATCGGCTGGCTAGCGCGCAGCCACCTCACACGTCCGTTGGGTATTCACTAGGCGGACCACCTCCCTTCTTGTGTACCCCAGACCGTATGTCGCGGTGATCGGGTCGGCAACCGAAATCTCCCGGCGCGGACACCGCTGCCGTGGCAGGCCGTGAGGCGACGACGAAGCGGCCGGCCCGTCGCACAGCCGAGGGGGCTGGCGGCGACGGGCCGGCCGCCGACGGCGCCACCGGGAGGGGGTTTCGGGGCGCCGCGCGCACCCACGCAGGGGTGCGGCCGGAGGGTCAGACGGTCGTGACGACCTCGTCGTAGTCGAGGCGGGGCAGGCGGTCCATCCAGGCGGACTCGCCCGGCTTGCCGATGTTGACCACCGTGAGCACGCGGTGCTCGCCGTCGGGGAAGAACTCGCGGTTGAGCGCCTCGGCGTCGTAGCCCGTCATCGGGCCGGCGGCCAGCCCGGCGGCGCGGACGGCGAGGATGAAGTAGGCCACCTGCAGCGTGCCGTTCAGCGTGGCGCTCTCGGCGCGCATGGCGTCGTTGCCGGCGAACATGTCGCGGGCGCCCGGGAAGTGCGGGAACGTGCGGGGGAACTCCTCGTGGAAGGCCAGGTCGGTGGCGAGGATGGCCACCAGCGGGGCGGTCGAGGTCTTGGCCTTGTTGCCGTCGGCCATGGTCTCGACGAGGCGGCCCCGGGCCTCCGGGCTGCGCACCAGCACGATCCGCAGCGGCTGGTTGTTCATCGAGGTCGGGGCCCACTTGGCCAGGTCGTAGATGGCCCGCACCTGCTCCTCGGAGACCGGCTCGTCGGTGAAGGTGTTGGCCGTGCGGGCCTCCCGGAACAGCAGGTCCTGGGCCTCGGGCGAGAGCTCGAGCTCGGACCGGAACTGGGCCTCGAGGTCCTGCAGGTCGTTCTGGGTGTCGGGGTGCGTCGTCATGCGTGGTTGAACAATCAATGACCGTGGCGCATTCCGACGGCCGAAGTGGCCTGGCTCACACCGGGCGGACCGAGGCCGCGTCGACCGCGATCCAGATCGCCTCGGCCTGCGCGAGCAGGCGGCCGGTCCCGTCGTACAGCGCGGTCCCGCTGAGGAACCGCCGACCGGAGGAGCCCCGCGGCCAGGCCATCACCACGCACGGCTGCGCCGACCGCGGGCAGCGCGTGCACCCGCGCGGTCATCGTGCCGAGCACCATCTCACGGCCGGCGATGCCCGACGCCCAGGCCCCCGGGCAGTCCAGCGCCGCCCAGACGATCTCCGCGGTGGACTCGGCCGGCGTCCAGGCCGCGGCGCGCACCGTGTCGGACCCGGGCAGCGGCCCGGTGCGCAGGCACAGCGCGTCGTCCGGGCTGCGGTCGGTGCCGCAGGCGAAGCAGGTGGGGAAGGGGTGGCGAGACCAGCCCCTCGTACGACGCGCCGGCGGCCTCGGCCTCGGCGAAGGACACCGGCGCGTGGCACCTCGCGACTCGTCCAGCGGCTCGGCGGAGATGGCCGAGGCCACCAGCGTCGACCCGTCCCAGACCTCCACCGTCCCGTCGTCGGCGCGGGCGACGTCCATCTCGACGTCCAGCGGCGGAGGGGTGCGCAGCCGGACCGTCACCGCCGCGTCGGGGTCGACCAGCTGGGCGAGGTGACCGCTGGTCCAGCCGCCGTTGCCGGAGGCCGGTGGCCCGCAGAACCGGGCGGGGATGAGGAACGACTCAGTCACCGCCGCACCGTAGCGCGGCGGCACCGGAGGCGGGCGCCGGGGCGGTGGGGTCGGACGGGTCAGTCCTTCGCGGCGGCGTAGCGCTCGAGCGCGACCTCGCGCTCGTGGGCGTGGTCGACGATCGGCTCGGGGTAGCCGTGCGCGTAGCCGTCGGCCGCCTTCCACGGCTCGTGCGCCGCCGCGCCGGCCAGGTGCGGCCAGCTCGGGCACGTAGCGGCGCACGTAGTCGCCGTCCGGGTCGAACCGGCGCCCCTGGGTGACCGGGTTGAAGATGCGGAAGTACGGCGACGCGTCGGTGCCGGTGCCCGCCACCCACTGCCAGCCGTGGTTGTTGGAGGCGATGTCGCCGTCGCGCAGGTGCCGCAGGAAGTGCCGGGCGCCGTGCGGCCACCAGATGTGCAGGTCCTTGACCAGGAAGCTGGCCACGATCATCCGCACCCGGTTGTGGACCCATCCCTCGGCCAGCAGCTGGCGCATCCCGGCGTCCACGAACGGGAACCCGGTGCGCCCCTCCTGCCACGCCTCGAGCAGCCCGGGGTGGTCGGCGGGGTCGTCGTACGCCATCGTCCGCAGGCCCTGCTTGAGGTCGCCCCAGGCGGAGTCGGGCCGGTGCCAGAGCACGTCGGCGTAGAACTCGCGCCAGGCCAGCTCGGTCGCGAACGTGGTCGGGCCCTTGGCCCGCGGGTGCGGCAGCGCCGACAGGTCGGCCAGCAGGGTGCGCGGGTGGACCTCGCCGTACTTCAGCGACGCCGAGAGCATCGAGGTGCCGGCCAGGTCCGGCCGGTCACGGCGCTCGGCGTAGTCCTCGATGCCCTCGTCGAGGAACGCGTGCCAGCGCTCGAGCGCGGCCGGCTCGCCGGCGGGCGGCAGGTCGGGCACGCCGTCGCCGACCTCGGGCAGGTCCTCGGAGTCGACCCGGCGGACCCAGCGCAGGTCGCCCGGGACGGCGGCCGGACGCGGCCAGCCGTGCGCGCGCCAGGCGCGGGCGAAGGGGGTGAACACCTGGTACGGCGTGCCGCCGCCGGTGGTCAGCGTGCCCGGGCCCACGGCGTACGGCGTGCCGGCGGCCTCCAGCGTGACGTCGTCGCGGCCCAGCGCCTCGCGGACCCGCTCGTCGCGGCGCCGGCCGAACGGCGTGGACTCGGCGCTGATGTGGACGCTGGCCGCGCCGACCTCGCGGGCCAGCCGGGGCAGCACCTCGGCCGGTGACCCGTGCCGGATGACCAGCGCGCCGTCGTACTGCTCGGACAGGGAGCGCAGGGAGGCGGTCGAGCCAGGCCCGCCGCGCCGGACCGGCCGACGCCCAGAGCGTGGGGTCGAGCACGAACAGCGGCAGGACCGACCCGCCGGACGCGGCCTCGTGGGCCGCGACGAGCGCCGGGTGGTCGGCCAGTCTCAGGTCGCGCCTCAGCCAGAGGATGGTGTCGGGCACGGATGAGAGGCTATGACACGTGACCGACCTCATCGACACCACCGAGATGTACCTCCGCACCATCTTCGAGCTCGAGGAGGAGGGCATCGTGCCGCTGCGCGCCCGGATCGCCGAGCGGCTGGGTCACTCCGGTCCCACGGTGAGCCAGACGGTCGCCCGGATGCAGCGCGACGGCCTGCTCACCCTGGCCGGCGACCGCCACCTCGAGCTCTCGGCCGAGGGTCGCCAGATCGCCACCCGCGTCATGCGCAAGCACCGCCTCGCCGAGCGGCTGCTGCTCGACGTCGTCGGGCTGGAGTGGGAGTACGTCCACGAGGAGGCCTGTCGCTGGGAGCACGTGATGAGCGAGCGGGTCGAGCGCAAGATCCTCGCGCTGATCGGCGAGCACCGCGAGAGCCCCTACGGCAACCCGATCCCCGGGCTGGACGAGCTGGGCGAGGAGCCGAACGAGGCCTTCCGGCTCGGGCGTGACCAGCCTGCTCGAGCTGGCCGGCGAGCAGCCGGCCGTGGTCGTGGTGCGGCGCATCGGCGAGCCGGCCCAGGTCGACCACGAGGCGCTCAGCCTGCTCACCGCCGCCGGGCTGCTGCCCGGGCAGCGGGTGCGGGTGCGCCGCCAGGACGGCCGCGTCATCGTCGTCCGCGACGGGGCCGACGACACCGCCGGGGTCTCGCTGCCCGTCGACGTCGCCGCGCACGTCTTCGCGGCCGCGGTCGAGCCGGCGACCTCGGCCGGCTGACCCGGGGGCTACGGCCAGCCGGCGTGGCGCGCCCGCTGCGCGGCGGGTGCCTCGGCGCCCTCCCGAGCGTCGGTCGCCCGGGTGACGGCGCCCGAGGGGTCCCACTCGGTGTGGTGGGCGATGGTGTAGAACCGCACCTCGTGACCGTCCGGGTCGTGCAGCAGCGGCAGGATCCAGCCGGTCGAGGCCACGTGCACGCCGGCGTGGTGCTCGCCCAGCGCGGTCAGCCGTCCGGCCAGGTCCTCGAGGGCGTCCTTGTCCGGCACGCCGATGGCGAAGTAGTCGAACCCGGCGGCGGCCGCCGCCCGGTCCGGGTCCAGCCGCAGCGCGAGCCCGGGCCCGCCGTTGGGGTGGCGCAGCGCGACGCCCATCAGGGTGCCGCCCTCGACGAACTCCCTCGCCAGCTCGTACCCCAGGCGGCTCTCGTACCACGACCGGGACCGCTCGAGGTCGCTCACCGGCAGCTTGAGGTGGTGGACCCCGGCGAGGGCGGGTGCGTCCATGATCGCCTCCACGTCGCTGCCGTCGGACCGCACTGCAGTGAGGTTGCACCCGTGTGACGCCACCCGTCAACGCCGGCGGCGACCGCCGCCCGTACCGGTGGGCGCCGGTCCCTGCGGCCGACTTGGCGCTTTCTTGAGTCCGCCGTGACCTGAATGTGACTTTCCACCCACGGCTGTGTACGGTGTCGGGTGCCTCCCTCGCCCTGGGGGGTTCCCGACGTGGTTCGCCTAGTCCTGTCACCACGGCCGGGACAGCTCACACATCCGCTTGGCAGGAGCGGGGGACCCACTTCCGGGGTGTCGCAAGACGCTCCTTGGGGTGAAGCCCTCGGGCAGGTCGACCACGGACACCCCCGGGTGCCCGGCGCCGATCGTCCCGAAGGCCGGGTGCACACCTCCCACCCGAACCCGACAGCTCACCTCGTAGGCGTTTGGAGAGGTCGAATACACGTGCCCAACCCCACTCCGGGGCGCCATCGCGCGCCCGGTGCGCCCAGCCCTGTCTCCGCGCTCTCGTCAGCGCTGTCCCGCTCGACCAGGCCGATCGGCAAGGCCTCGGCCGTGCTGGCCGTCTCCGGTGGGCTCGTGGCCTCGTTCAGCCTCCCGGCGTCCGCGTCGCCGCTGACGCCGCAGGCCAAGCCGCCGCCGCCCGCCGCCGCGCCGCCGCGGCGCCGGCGCTGGAGGCGGTCGCGGTCTCGACCGCCGTCCCCTCGCGTGCGGCCGTGGTCTCCCCGCGGTTCGGTGAGATCGGCTTCGAGGGCGTCGTCAAGCCCAAGCCCAAGCCGCAAGCCGAAGCCCGTGCCGGTCGTCGAGGTCGAGCAGGCCGTCTCGGCCGAGCGGGCCAGCGCGGCCGACCAGCCCAGCCGCTCCAGCCGGCGCACCAGCCCGGTGGCCGCCGACAACGGCAACGACTCGGGCGCGTCGCAGCAGCGGCCCCGTCGTCCGGCGTCCTCGGCATCGCGGCCAGCCTGACCGGCATCTCCTACGTGTACGGCGGCACCACCCCGGCCGGCTTCGACTGCTCGGGCTACACCCAGTGGGTCTTCGGCAAGGCCGGCAGGAGCCTGCCGCGCACCGCCGAGGCCCAGCGCCAGGCGGCCACCCCGGTGTCCGACCCGCAGCCCGGTGACCTGGTCTTCTTCGGTGCCCCGGCGTTCCACGTCGGCATCTACGCCGGCGGCGGCATGATGTACGACTCCCCGCGCACCGGCAAGGCGACCGCCAAGCGCTCGATCTGGTCCTCGAACGTCACCTACGGTCGCTTCTGACCGATCCGACCGGCTCCGGCCGGACCGCGCCCAGGCCCTTCCCGCACCGCGGGGAGGGCCTGCGTCGTCCCGGTTGGGGGTGGGACGGGTCGTCCCGGTTGGGGTAAGACTGCAGGCATGAGCACCGTACCCGTGCCGCCCGTCGCGGCTCCCGAGGTCAAGCTGGCCGTGGACGTCTGGGCGGACCTCACCTGCCCCTGGTGCTATCTGGGCAAGCGACGCCTGGAGCGCGCCATCACCGCGTTCGAGCACCCGCACGCCGTGCAGGTGCGCTACCGCTCGTTCGAGCGACTCTGGCCCGAGGGGACGATCGCGCCCGTGACCGGCGCCGGCGACGCGTACGCCGCGGCGCTGTTCGTCGCCGGCCCGCGCGAAGTCGGCCGCGGCCGACGAGGGGCTGGTCCTGGACATCGAGCACGCCGTACCGGCGAGCACGTTCGATGCGCACCGGCTGATGCACCTCGGCGCGGCCGAGGGCGGGCTGGCCCTGCAGGCGGCGGTGGCCGAGCGCATGTTCTCGGCGCACTTCTGCGAGGGCCGGGCGCTGGACGACCCGCTCGTCCTGCAACGGGTGGCACCGGAGGCCGGGCTGGACGAGCACCGGGTCGCGGCGGTGCTGGCCGGGGACGAGTACGCCGAGGACGTCCAGGCCGACCAGCGCGAGGCGGCGCGGCTCGCAGCTGTCGGCGGTGCCGTTCGTGCTGGCCGACCGGCGGATCGCGCGCGCGGGGCCGCAGCCGGCCGGCGAGCTGCTGATGCTGCTGCGGGAGGCGTGGCAGGCCCGCGAGGCGGGTTCGCCTGCCGGCTGACCGGGACTGGTGTCAGCCCGCGGCGCGGCCCATCAGGGCGCCCCAGAGGCGCACCGGCACGAAGCGGGCGACCTTCATCAGCACCGCCATCCGGGTGGGGAAGACGATCTCGGACCGGTCGCGTTCGAGGCCGTCGCAGATGGCCCGCCCGGCCGCGTCGGCCTCGATGATGAACGGCATCGGGAACCGGTTGCCCTCGGTCATCTCGGTGCGGACGAACCCGGGGCAGATGGTGGTCACCCGCACCCCGCGGCTGCCGACCTCGGTGCGCAGCGACTCCAGCAGGTTGATCTGCCCGGCCTTGGTCGCGCCGTAGCCCTCGGAGCGGGCGATGCCCCGGTAGCCGGCGACGGAGGCGACGCCGGCGACGACGCCCTCGCCGCGCTCGAGCATCTGCGGCAGGACGGCCGCGATGCCGTTGCTCATGCCGACCAGGTTGACCTCGACGTGGCGGCGGAACACCTCGGTGTCCCACGCCTCGGCGCTCATCTGCCGCCAGTAGCCCGCGGCCAGGACCACCACGTCGAGCGGGCCGAGCTCGCCGCGGACCGTGTCGGCCGCCTCGGACAGGGCGGCCGCGTCGGTGACGTCGGCGGGGACCACGAGCATCCCGCCGCCGGAGACCTGCTCGAGCTGGTCCCGGCGCCGGGCCGAGATGGCCACGGTCGCGCCGCGGATGACCAGCTCGCGGGCCACGGCGGCGCCGATCCCGCTGGAGGCGCCGACAACCCAGGCGGTCTTGCCGTTCAGGTCCACACTGGCTCCCGGGTCATCTGCAGCTGGCTCACCCCAAGGTAACCGGTGCGGAAGCCGGCCTCGCAGTAGGCCAGGTAGAACTCCCACATCCGCCGGAACGTCTCGTCGAAGCCCAGCTCGGCGATGGCCGGCCAGTTCTGGGTGAACCGCTCCCGCCACAGCGCCAGCGTGCGGGCGTAGTGCGGGCCGAGCTCGCGGCGGGCGCTCACCCGCAGCGTGGTGTGGGCGGCGAGCGTCTCGTCGATGGCCTGCAGCGAGGGGATCAGGCCGCCGGGGAAGATGTACTTCTGGATCCAGCCGAAGTTGCGGCGGGTGACCCGCATCCGCTCGTGCGACATGGTGATCGCCTGGATGCTGACCTTGCCGCCGGGGGCGAGCAGCCGGTCGATGGTGGCGAAGTACGTCGGCCAGTAGCGCTCGCCCACCGCCTCGACCATCTCGACCGACACGATCGCGTCGAACTGCCCCTCGACCTCGCGGTAGTCCTGCAGCCGCAGGTCGACCCGCTCGGACAGCCCGGCCGCCTCCACGCGCTCGCTGGGCCAGGGCGAGCTGCTCGGCCGAGATGGTGACGGAGGTGACGTCCGCGCCGCGCCCGGCCGCGCGGATCGACAGGGCGCCCCACCCGGTGCCGATCTCCAGCACCCGGGTGCCCTCGCCGACGCCGGCCTGGTCGAGGATGCCGTCGATCTTGCGCAGCTGCGCCGCCTCGAGGTGCTCGGCGGAGTGCTGCGCCCTCCTCGAACCAGGCCGCGGAGTAGGTCATGGTCGGGTCGAGGAACGCCGCGAACAGCTCGTTGCTGAGGTCGTAGTGGGCGCTGATGTTCTCGCGCGACCCCTCCAGGGTGTTCTCCTGGTGCGCCGGCAGCCGCTCGTCCACCACCGCGCGCAGCCGCTGCAGCGGCTGCGGCACCAGGGAGGTGAGCCGGGCCGCGAACGGCGTCAGCAGGTCGGCCAGGTCGGTGCCCTCGCCGGCCTTCCAGTCCCCGGCCATGTAGGCCTCGCCGAAGCCGGTCGTGGTGTCCTTGCCGAGCCGGGCGAAGAAGGCCGACGGGCGGACCAGCTCGAACACCGGTGAGCCGTCGGTGGCGTGCCGGCCGTGGATGGCGACGCCGTCGGGGTAGCGGGCGGTCACCGGCAGCAGCCGGATGGCGCGACCGAAGATCGGGCGGGCGACGGCCGAGGCCAGCGGCGCGCGGGGCGTGCGGGCGATGGACGGCCAGGTGAGGCCGGCGGTGAGGGTCACGTCAGATCCCTTCCTGGGGACGGTGGGTGGGGCGGGGGACGAGGGGAAGACGGCGCAGCCACAGGGCGATCCCGTGCACCCGGATCAGCGCCGAGACCTGCTGTGGCATCAGCGGTTTGCGGACCAGCTGGCCGACCACCGCGGCGGTGGTGGCCGGTCGCGGCGTGCCACGGAACGTGGCGCTGAAGGCCACGGTGTCGTCGCGGGTCAGCGTGACGGTGGTGGACACCTGCTCGGGGGAGAGGCCGAAGCGCAGCGTGTAGGACCCGCTGACGTCGTTGAACGGCGAGACGTACAGCTCCTTGCCGGTGCGCGCGGTGCCGGTGTGGTCGGGGCGCAGCAGGTAGGCGTGGCGGTCGCCGTAGGTGTTGTGCACCTCCGCGACGACACAGGCCAGGTCACCGCCCGAGTCGAAGCACCAGAACACGCTCAGCGGGTCGAAGACGTGCCCGGCGACGCGGGCGTTGGCCAGCATGACGATGCGACCGCCGTCACCGAGGCGGACGCCGCGCTGGCCGACGAAGGCGACCAGGTTGGCCTTGATGCTGCGGCGCGGGTCGCCGAGGTGGTCGGCGGCCCGGAACCCGGTGAACGGGCGCAGGAACCACGGCTGCGCCGGCAGCGCGTCCAGGTCGACCAGCCACTGGTAGACGCCGTGCCGGAAGGCGTTGCGCAGCGCGGCCTTCCGCGAGTGCGAGACGTGACCCTCGACGAGGGCCGGCAGCGGGGGGAGGGTGGCGGTGGTGGGCGCCCCGGGCGCGCTCACCAGGTCGCCCCGAACGCGCGCGCCGCCTCCACACCCGAGCGGCAGCCGTCCTCGTGGAAGCCCCAGCCGTGGTAGGCGCCGGCGTACACGGTCCGGTCGGTGGCCAGGCCGCGCAGCCGCGGCTGCGCGGCGACCGCCTCGGGGGTGTAGATCGGGTGCTCGTACTGCATCACCGCGAGCACGGTGTCCGGGTCGATCCGCTCCCGTGCGTTGAGGGTCACGAGGTGCTGGTCGGGGGAGTCGTGGCCCTGCAGCCGGTTCATCCAGTAGGTGACGACGGTGCTGTCGCTGCGGTTGCCGCAGGAGCCCATGAGGTAGTTCCAGGAGGCCCGCGCCGCACCCGCCTCGGGCAGGATCGAGGCGTCGGTGTGCAGCACGGTCTCGTTGCGGGAGTAGCCGAACGACTTCAGCGTCGTGACCTCGTCGTCGGTCGGGTCGGTCAGCAGGGCCAGGGCCTGGTCGGCGTGGGTGGCGATGACGACGCGGTCGACCCGGGTGACCTCGCCGGAGGCGTCGCGCACGTCGACGCCGTCGGCGTGGCGGGTGACGTCGGTGACCGGGTGCGAGCGCCGGACCGCGGGCAGCTGGGCGCCGATCCGCTCGACGTAGGTGCGGGACCCGCCGACGACGGTGTACCACTGCGGCGAGCCGGTCACCTGCAGCATGCCGTGGTGGTCCAGGAACCGGAACAGGTAGCGGGCGGGGTACTGCAGGGCGGTCTCCGCGCCGGCGGACCAGACGCAGGACACGACGGGCACCGCGTAGTGGGTGAGGAAGTGGTCGGAGAAGCCCTCGGCGGCCAGGAACTCGCCGTACGTCGTGAGGTCGTCCTCGGGGCTGGTCCGCAGGAAGGCCAGGGCGCGACGGTGGAAGCGCCGGACCTGCAGCAGCATCCGCAGGAACCGCGGGTCCAGCACGCGGGAGCGCTGGGCGAGCAGGCCCGTGAGCCCGCGGCCGCCGGCGTACTCCAGCCCGCACTCCTCGCACCGGATGCTCATGCTCATCTCGGTGGGGTGCACCTGCACGTCGAGCTCACCGAAGAGCCGGCGCAGGTGGGGGTAGGTGCGGTCGTTGTGGACGATGAACCCGCTGTCGACCGCGTGCCGCGAGCCGTCGGAGGCGGTGACGTCGTGCGTGTGGGCGTGGCCGCCGAGACGGTCCTCGGCCTCGAACAGGACGACGTCGTGGGTGTGCCGCAGCAGGTAGGCGGCGGTGAGGCCGGAGACGCCGGCGCCGATGACGGCGACGGAGGGGCGCGACGCCGTCGGGTGCGTGGAGGGACCGGTCATGCCCCTGCTTCGTTGCCGACGGCCATCCGGTTTGGTCCCGGACCGGACGGGTCAGGCGAACAGGCCCCGGCCCCAGTCGTCGCCCGGGCCGCGCACCCCGCCGGGGCAGGCGAAGAGCCCGCTGCCGACGTGCTCGATGTACTCGTTCAGCGCGTCGAGGGCGCCGAGCCTGTTCTGCAGGTGGACGAACACCTGCGGGTCGCGCATGAACGCGATGAAGAACAGGCCGGCGTCGAGCTCGCCCGAGGCGGGGTCGACACCGTCGGTGAAGGAGTAGCCGCGGCGCAGCATCGCCCGGCCGTCGTTGTTCTCGGGTGCGGCCAGCCGGATGTGGGCGTCCATCGGGATGACCGGGGTGCCGTCGGCCGCCGTGGCGGCGTAGTCCGGGGCGTCGGTCTCCCTGGTCCCGGTGAGCGGCGCGCCCTCGACCTTGTCCCGGCCGAAGACGCTCTCCTGGTCGCCCAGCGGGTCGCGGTCCCAGCCCTCGATCCGCATCCGGATCCGCCGGGCCACCAGGTAGCTGCCGCCGGTCATCCAGGCCTGGTCGGAGCCGGCCGGCAGCCACACGTGCTCGCGCATCCGGGCGGTGTCGTCGCCACGGACGTTGCGGGTGCCGTCCTTGAAGCCCATCAGGTTGCGCGGCGTCGACTGGGTGCTGCGTCGTGGCGGACGTGCGGCCGAAGCCGAGCTGGGACCAGCGCATCTGCACGACGCCCCGGCCGATGCGGGCCAGGTTGCGGATGACGTGGAAGGCGACCTGGGGGTCCTGGGCGCAGGCCTGGATCGCGAGGTCGCCGCCGGAGCGGCCGGGGTCGAGGCCGTCGCCGGGCAGGGACGGCAGGTCCCGCAGCAGGGCGGGCCGGCGGGGGGCCAGGCCGAAGCGGTCGTCGAACAGCGACGGGCCGAAGCCGGCGGTGACGGTCAGCAGCCCCGGTGCCATGCCCTCCGTCTCGCCGGTGTCGGCCGGCGGTGCCTCGGGCCGGCTCGAGTCGCCCGGGACGGGCAGGCCACGGGTCATCGCGGCCGCGGCGGCGGTCCACTCCCGCAGCAGGTCCCGCAGCTCGCCCCGGTCGGTGGTCACCACGTCGAAGCTGGCGAACGCCAGCCGGTCCTGCGCCTCGGTCGCGATGCCGCCCTGGTGCTCGCCGTGGAAGGCGACCGTCCCGGCGCGCACGTCCGGCGCCGGGGCCGGCGACCGGTCCTGCCACGTGTGGGCGCCCACCGCCCCGACCGCGGCACCGACGCCGCCGACGCCGAGCCCGCCGAGCAGCGCCCGCCGCGAGACTCCCGCACCCGCCATGACCACCTGTGTCCCTCCGTCGTACGTCGACTCGTCGTCCCGTCCGCGCTCAGGCGAGGGCGGGCGCGACCTTGCTGAGCGTCTCGGCCAGGGTGTTGACCTGGCTGGTCAGCTCCCGCCGCTTGGCGGGCGGGACGGTGGCCTCGGTGTAGGCGACGAACCCGTCCTTGGTGCGGAACTGGTCCAGCGCGGCCTTCACCGCGGCGAGCTGGGTCCTGACCCGGGCCTGCAGCGCGGGGTCGACCTTGGTCATCGCGGGCGTCAGGGCCGTGACGGCCGCCTCGACGCCGGCGACGTTGGCCTCGAAGTCGGCCAGGTCGGTGTGCGAGTAGCGGTCCTCCTCGCCGGTGATCTTGCTGTTGGCCACCTCGCCGAGCAGCTCGACCGCGCCGTTGGCGATCTGCGCGCCCTGCAGGTCCACGGTGCGGACCAGGGTGTGCAGACGCGTGACGTCGGTGACCAGCTTGTCGGCGTACGGCGTCATGCCCTTGGTGGTCCCGTCCTGCCAGAGGGCCTTCTCGATCCGGTGGAAGCCGGTCCACCGCGCGCCGGCCGCGACGTCGTTGACGCGGGCGTCGATCTCGGGGTCGAGGTCACCGAACGACTCGGCCACCGGCTCGATGGTCTCGTAGTGGGTGCGGGCCACGGGGAACAGGCGCTTCGCCTCGGCGACGTCGCCGGACCTCACCGCGGCGGCGAACGTCCGCGTGGCGGGCAGCAGCGCGGCCGACTCGGCCTCGACGTAGCTGCGGTAGGCCCGCACCGCCCGGGTCAGCTCGGCCTCGGCGGTGTTGCCGGGTGCCGGGGTCGCGGCGGCGGTGACCGTCAGCGTCGACCGCTCGGTGCGGGCGTTCGGGCAGTAGACGGTGTAGGTGCCCTTGGTCAGCCGCAGGCTGAAGGTGCCGGACAGGCCCGGGGTGAGGTTCTCCTTCTCGCCGAGGATCCGGTCGCCCTGCATCACCTCGGCCTCGGTGACCGCGCCCGCGCCGGCGTTGCGCATCTCGAAGTTGGTCGGCCCCGCGGGCACGGTCGCCGGCGAGGGGGCGCAGCCGTCGTCGGTGAGGCTCACGGTGACCTTGGGGGCTCCGGCGACGGTGGCCTGGCCGGCGACCACCGCGTCGGACCCGCAGGCGGAGGTGAGGGTGACCACGGCGGCCGAGAGGGCGGCCAGCGCTGCGGCGCGTGAGGTGCGGGCGCCGGGGCGCGGCGCGGCGGGGGCGGTGAGCATGGAGGTCGCGTCCTTTGCGGGAGGAGGGGGCACGGCGAGGGTCAGGCGCGGGCAGAGGTGGTCGTCGACGCCTGGACGGGTCGTGGCCGTCGGGGGCCGGGGCGCAGCACGACGGTGAGCATGACCGCGAGGTAGAGCGCCCACACGACGACCTCGACGACCGTGGGGCGGGGCTGGATGCCGAGCACGCCGGTGACGACCGCGGACCACGGCGTGCCGGGGCGGACCAGCCACTGCAGGTCCAGCGCCCTGGCCTGCCCGAGGTCCAGCCAGCCCGCCTCGTGCGCGGTGTGCGCGGCGGTCATCAGCAGCCCGGCCGCGACGACGACCAGCACGACCGACGTGAGGGTGAAGAAGCGCTGCAGGTTGATCCGGGTGCCGCCGCGGTAGAGGGCGTAGCCGAGGAGAGCCGCAGCCACGATGCCGAGGACGGCGCCGACGGGGGCGCTGACCCGGTCCAGCGAGGCCTGGAACGTCGCGAGGAGGAAGACCGCGGTCTCCAGCCCCTCGCGCAGCACGGCGAGGAACGCCATCACCACCAGGGCGCGGGTGGAGCCCCGGGCCAGGGCGGTGGAGGCCGCGGACTCCAGGCCGCTCTTGAGGGTGCGGGCGTGCCGCCGCATCCAGACGATCATGGTGGTCACCAGCCCGACCGCGACCAGGCCGATGACGGTCTCCAGGGCCTCCTGCCCGCGCTGCGGCAGGCTGCGCTCGAGCAGGTCGAGGACGAGGCCGAGCCCCAGGCACAGCGCCACGGCCGCGGCGACGCCGAGCCAGACCTGGCGGACGGCGTCCCGGCGGCCCTGGCGGACCAGGAAGGCGGCCACGATGCCGACGATCAGGGCGGCCTCCAGCCCCTCACGCAGACCGATGACGAAGGAGGGCAGCATGGTGGGTCCCGGTGTGGTGGAAGGGAAGCGGGCGACTTTCACCCGCCTCGATGAGGCTTAGGTAAGGCTTACCTTAGCGCCATCGCGGCCGTGGTCGTCAAGGCGCGGTGTCCGCGCGTGACAGGGCAGATGGTCCCGGCGGCCCAGAACCGGGCAAAGCGCGCCCACGAGCCCGTGCCGGCGGCTACCTTCCGGTGGTGGGCAGACTCGGATTCCGGACTCCTCGGGACATCGCGGCCGGCGCGCGCTGGACGGCGGCCGAGCCGCCGGGGCGGGCGTACGTCGCGACGAGGGTCGCCGCCTGGGCCGCCGGCTGGTGGGCCGTGGACCGATGGGGCCTGCTCGTCGGTGGGCTGGTGCTGTCGGGTGCCCTTGTCGTGGCGGCCCGGCTGGTGCGTGACCCGCGGCGGGCGGACCGGGACGCCCCGCCGCCGGAGCGGCCCTGGGAGAGGTACGCGCCGCCGGGATCGGCCGGGGCGGTCAGTCCGGGTGAGGGATCTCAGGCACCGTGACCCGCGGCGGCGGTGTGGCGCGCCCGCCGGGCACCATGGCGCGCACGGCGCAGCGGCTCGGGTGTGCGCCATCGCACCGAGGTGCTCGCCACCAGCTCGACCGCCGTGGCCAGGTCGACCTGCCAGCCGGGGTGCACGGCCAGCGGACGGACCCCGGGCTGCGTGCGCATCCAGCATCCGACCACCCTGTCGCCGAGCCGCAGCGGGCTCGTCGCCCCGCGGCGGTCTTCGGGCCACTCGCCCTGGGCCAGCAGCGGCCGGTGCGTGATGCCCACCGTCGGCAGGCCGAGCACCGCGCCCAGCTGCAGCGCCAACCCGGCGCCACGGGGGTGGTCGCGGCCGGTGGCGTCGAGCAGCACCACGTCCGGACGGGTCGCCAGACCGTGCACTGCTCGCTCCATCAGCGGACCGATCCTCAGGGCCAGCAGCCCCGGAACGTACGGTGCGCCCGCCACGCCGGTGACCACCCGGTCGGCTGACGACGTGACCCCCGGACATGACCACGGCAGCAGCCCAGGCCGGGTCCTCGGCACTGCCGCGACCGCTCAGGCCGCGGGGGAAGCAGACCCAGCAGGCCCCGACCAGCGGGCTGCCGCCCTGCGGACTCCACCGCTCGGGGGAGGCGTCTGCCAGCTGTCGTTGTGCAGCAGCCAGTGACTCGGCATCGGTGGGCCACATGCCGTCATCCTCACGGACGGCGGGCGCCCGCCGCTCGGCCGGACCGGCGCTGGACTCAGACGGTGGTGGACGTGTCGGCGGACTCCGTGGCGATCCCGGCGGCGTTGACGTCCTTGCGGGTCACCGCGAGGTAGCCGACGAAACCGACGATCAGCACCGTCAGCGCGAGGCTGACCGTCCCGGTGCCCAGGTCGAGACCACCACGGGCACGTGACACGCCGCCCCAGTCGGCAAAGGAGGCGCCGAGCGGTCGGGTGACGACGTAGGCGAGCCAGAACGCAGGGACGGGGCCGAGACCCAGACGCCAGTGCGCGACGGCGGGGATGGCGATGAGGACCGCGAACAGGATCCCCGAGGCGAGGTAGCCCAGGTGCAGGGTGACCGCTGTCATGTCACCGACGGCGGTGCCGAGTGCGAACGTGGCCAACACCGTTGCCCAGTAGAACAGCTCGCGACGACGGGTGCGGATGCTGTGGATGGACAGCGTCCGCTCACTGGCGTACCAGAGGGCGAAGATCACCGCCAGCGCGACGACGAAGAAGAGGGTCGACACGAGGTAGGGGATGCCCAGGCCGATGTGGACGGCGTCGGCCGCCATCGTGCCGAACACACTCACCATGACGACCGCGAACCAGTAGGCCCAGGCCACGTACCGGCGAAGGGCGAGCTGGAGTGCCAGCGCGACCGCCAGCCCGAGCGCGCCGAACGCCACGGCGACCAGCGGACTGATCCGGTGGACCAGGAAGTCCGACGTCGTCTCGCCCATGCCGGTGGTGAGCACCTTGGCGATCCAGAAGTAGATCGTCACCTCGGGAACCCTGCTCATGACCCGGCGCACGGGTGTCGACGATCTCTCCTGCAGCTGCTCGTGATTCGTCACCGCGGGAGTATGGCACCGCTTTCTTGGTGCTTTCTTCGCGCGCGACGTGACGGCTGGCATCGCGCCTGCAGGCGACCCGCCGCCGTCGTTGGTCGGACTGCGCCGGGTCGCCTGCGACCGTCAGCCGGCAGGGGTGGCAGTGGCCTCGTAGGTGAGGATCTCGGTGCCGTTGCCCTCGTCGCCGTTGTCAGGGGCGACCCGCATGGTGAGCCGATTGCCGTCCGCCGTCATCTTGAACGGGTTGCGCGTGGCCACGTGCCCGGCCGTGGACCACTTCTGGAACGGGATCTCACGGGTGACCTGGTGCGACCTGAGGTCGATCATGGCGACGCCGCCGAGCTCGTAGGTTGCGGCAGCGCCGCCGGCGGTGGGGGTCTGCGGCAGGTTGGTCACGCCGGCGCAGAGCATCCTGCTGTCCGGGACGTACTGGCAGTCCTGGTAGTCGAGGACGAAGTTGGAGTTCTCCCAGGTCTTCAGCTGCTTCCCTCGCAGGTCCCACTCGGCGAAGCGCCGCGATCCCCACGTGTTGCCGACCAGGTGACCGGTCCGCTTGTCCATGACGATGCCGCCGAAGTGGTCGGGGACCTCGAACTGCTTGTGGACGGCCAGTGTTGAGGCGTCGACCCGGTAGACGATGGCGCTCGAGTCGGGTCGGTACTGGGCCACCGGGACCCAGACGTTCCGGCCGTCGAAGTCGATGCCGCCCGGGTGGTACATGTCGCCCTCGCCCAAGGTGATGTCCTTCTGGAGGTGGCCGGCCTTGTCCATGACGAACAGGTGGCCGACCCCCTTGCCGGGGGTGCGGTCGTAGCCACCCTGCGGGGTGGGGTACTTGACCGTCGGCTCGAGGATCTGGACTGCCGACAGGAAGATGTGGTCACGACTGAAGGCGATGCCCTCGGTGTGGTAGGTCGGGAAGCTGAGCTTGAGCTTGCTGGTCAGCTGCCAGTCCGTCTTGCCGGTGACCTTCCCGAAGCTGTCGGCGAGGGGCGTCGGTCTGGTGTGGTGGTCTGCGGCCTCGGTGGCGTGGGCAGCCGCTGCGCCACCAACGCCCAGCGCTCCAACGGTGGTGAGGACGGCGACCTGCGTGCGAATCCGGCTCATGGGACTCCTCTTCTCGTGTGCGGCGACTCTGCGGCGGGCGACCCTACGTAGCGTCGATGAACGCCTGGGGTCAGGTGTCTGCCCGGCTGCTGAACAGGACTGCCGGGCGGGGCCGCTGCCGCGGGGGAGTCAGCTGCCGGCGGCCGAGTCGTGGTCGTTGTCGGAGTCGACCTCGATGTGCGGGCGTGACTGCCACAGTGCCCATTCCGCGCTGACCTCGCCGGCCGTGCGCAGGAGCAGCGGCAGGTGTTCCTGGAGCAGCCGCTCGGTCGAGGTCTCCGCGGCGTGCACGGTGATGTTCATGGCGGCCCGCACGACGCCCGCGCCGTCACGGACCGGCACGGCGACCGACCGGACGCCGGGCGCCAGCTCCTCGTCGGCGAGGGCCCAGCCGCGGGCCCGCACCTGCGTCAGCTCGTCGCGCAGCTGGTCCTCGGAACGCCCGATGTACCGCGGCAGCCCGGCCCGGCTGGGCATGGTCAGGGTGCTCGCCAGCTCCTCGGGCGAGAGGGCGGCGAGCAGGACCTTTCCCTGGGAGGTCTGGACCGCCGGGAAGCGGGTGCCGATCTCGACGCGCAGCGCGATGAGCTTCGGCACGGAGACCCGGGCGACGTAGACGATGTCGGAGCCGTCGAGCTGGGCCATCGAGGAGGACTCACCGGTGCGCTTCACCAGCGCCTCCAGGTGGGGGCGGGCGATGTCCCAGAGGCCCAGTGCGCCGACGTAGGCCATGCCGAGCGTGAGGACCTTCGGGGTCAGCTGCGAAGATGCCGCCGTCCGAGCGGACGAAGCCGAGCTCCTCGAGGGTCAGCAGCAGCCGTCGGGCGGTCGGCCGGGCCAGGTCCGCGGCGGTCGCGACCTCGCTGAGCGTCATCGGGCCGTGGTCGGCGTCGAAGCACGCCAGCACGTCGAGGCCGCGGGCCAGGGACTCGACGAAGTCGGGTCCTGAGCCACGTCCGGCCATGTCGCTCCTCCTCGATCGTCGCTCCCGCGAGCCGGGCCGTCTCAGCGTCCCGAGCCGGGTTCGCCGAAGACGGTGCCGCGGGCACCGTGGGTGCTGTCGGACTTGAACTCCGTGTACTGGTAAGGGTTGTCGAGCACCTCGTCGTCGGCGGGCAGCTCGGGGTTCATGCCCTTGGCCCACTGCTCCTCGCCGAGCTCGGCCTTCAGGTGCTCGACGGTCGCCTCGACGGTCCGCCGTACGGCCGGCAGGTCCACCCCCACCAGCTGGTGCTCGTGCTTGACCACGCGGCCGTCGACGATGACGGTGTGCACGTCGCCCCGCTGTGCCTGGAAGGCCACGTGCCCGTAGGGGTTCAGGAGCGGGAACGACACCGGCGAGCTGTCGTTCTTGATCAGCACCACGTCGGCTCGCGCGCCGGGCTCGAGCCGGCCGAGGTCGTCGCGGCCGAGCGCCCGGGCGCCGCCGCGGGTGGCCCAGTCGACGACCTGCTCGGCGCGCAGGTGCACGTGCGTCACGGTCTCGCCCTTGGCGTGGGCCTCGAGGTGCTCGCGGGAGCGGTCGGCGCCGAGGGTCGTCCGCATCGCGGAGAAGAGGTCGCCGCTCCACCACACGCTGGTGTCCATCGACAGCGACACCGGGATGTCGTACCGGCGCACCTGCCAGGTGGGCGGGTAGCCCTGGCCGGCGCTCTGCTCGGACTCGGTGGAGACCGAGACCGAGCCGCCGGTGGCCGCGATCCGCTGGTAGGAGTCGGCGCTGAGCGTGGCCGCGTGGACGTAGACGGTCTCGGGTGTCATGAACCCGTTCTCGTGCATCAGCCGGATGCCGTCGTCGTTGGTCGCGCCCCAGACGCCCGGCGTGGGTGGTCACGGCGAGCCCGAGCTCGCGGGCGGCCTCGAAGGCCGCCCGCTCCGGGAAGCTGGGGTCACCGGTCACGTCGAAGGCCAGCTGGAAGCCGAGCAGGTCGCCGGCGCCGGTACGGCGGCGCTCGAGGAAGGAGTGGACCGCCTTGTCGGTGGCCCACTCCCACGGGCCGGCCTGGATGTTGCCGTAGGCCAGGACGAACCGGCCGGGCACCTCCTGCAGCGCGTCGACGGCCGCCTCGGCGTGGTCGACGGTCTGCAGGCCGTGTGACCAGTCCACCGTCGTGGTGACGCCCGCCTCGAGCGACTCCCAGGCAGACAGCAGGTTGCCGGCGTAGACGTCCTGCGGGGCGGAACGTCTTGCCGTGCTCGAGGTAGTACCAGACGAAGTACTGGGTCAGCGTCCAGTCGGCGCCGTAGCCGCGCATGGCGGTCTGCCACATGTGCCGGTGGGTGTCGATCATCCCCGGCATCACGATGCCGCCGGACGCGTCGATCTCCTGCGTCCCCTCGGGCACGTCGAGCGCCTGGCCCGACCGCGGCGATGCGGTGGTCGACGACGAGGACGTCGGCGGCGGTGAGGACCGTGTGGCTGTCGTCCATGGTGAGCACCGTGCCGCCGCGCAGGACCACCGGCCGGCCGCTCGCGGGCGCGGGTGCGTCGGGATGGGACATCGTTCCCTCCAGGGTTCCTCGGACGGCCGCGAACGCGCGTCCGTATGCCGGTCAGCGACGACTGAGCCTCACTCTGTGGTGCCGCAGCACGCGTGTCAAGACCTCGCCCTGGGGTGCATCGGCATCGGTGAGAGTGCTTGACAGCAGGGCGAATCCGATCCGAGACTGGCGCTGGAAGTCCGTGACGGACACGTGTCCGTTTTGCCTCGTGCGCCGGGCTCTCCAGTGACGTTGGAGGAACCGTCCCGTGCCTGCGATGCCGACCTGCCCTCCCACACCGGTCCGCTCGCCGGCCTGCTGGTCGCCGACTTCTCCCGGATCCTGGCCGGCCCCTACGCGACCATGCTGCTGGCCGACCTCGGGGCCGAGGTGGTCAAGGTCGAGGCGCCCGGCGGGGACGACACCCGCACCTGGCAGCCACCGGTGCGCGACGGCATCTCGACGTACTACCTCGGGGTGAACCGCAACAAGCGCTCGATCGCGCTCGACCTCAAGGACCCGGAGGACCTGGCCGCGGCCCAGGAGCTGGCCCGGCGCGCGGACGTCCTGGTCGAGAACTTCAAGCCCGGAGGGCTGGCCCGGTTCGGGCTGGACTACGAGGCGGTGGCCGCCGGCAACCCTCGCGTGGTCTACGCCTCCATCAGCGGCTTCGGCAGCGGCCCCAAGGGCCGGGGCCTGCCGGGGTACGACCTGATCGTCCAGGCGATGTCCGGGCTGATGAGCCTCACCGGTGACCCCGAGGGCGAGCCGTACCGGGCGGGGATCTCGGTCTTCGACGTCATGGCCGGGCTGCACGCGACCATCGGGGTGCTGTCGGCGTTGAACGCCCGGCACGAGAGCGGCCGCGGCCAGCACGTCGAGGTCAACCTGCTCTCCTCGGCGCTCTCCGGCCTGGTCAACCAGGCCAGCGCGTACGTCGCCGGCGGCGTGGTGCCGTTCCGGATGGGCAACAGCCACCCGAGCCTGTTCCCCTACGAGCCGCTGCCGTGCGCGGACGGCGAGCTGATCATCACCGCCGGCAACAGCGGCCAGTTCCGCAAGCTGGTCGAGGTGCTCGGCGTCCCGGAGCTCGCCGACGACCCGCGGTTCGTCCGGAACGAGGACCGCACCGCCAACCGCGACCAGCTCCGGCCGCTCCTGGTCGAGCGGCTGCGCACCCGCACCAAGATGGAGTGGTTCCGCGACATCATCGCCGCCGGGCGTGCCGTGCGGGCCGATCAACACCGTCGACGGTGGCGTCGCGTTCGCCGAGGAGGTCGGGCTCGATCCCGTGGTCAACGTGGGGGAGGGATCGGCCGCCGTACCGTCGGTGCGCAACCCGATCAGGTTCTCCGACACCCCACGCGGACTACCGGCTGCCGCCCCCGTCGCTCGACGAGCACGGCGAGGAGATCCGCCGATGGCTCGCCACCCCGCCGGCCGCGGATGCCTGACGGCCGGCCGATCCGGCCGATCCGGCCATCTCCGGACAGGAGCGCCCAGCGTGACGAACCCCGACGACGGCCTCGCCTTCCCCACCTCCCTCGGTACGTCGACCGCCGACGAGATCCGGCTGCTCGGCCAGGACCTCACCGCCGACCTGATGGGCAAGGTCGGCTTCGGTGAGCTCGCGTTCTGGCTGGTCGCGCTGCGGCGGCCGACGCCGGCGGAGACCCGGGTGTTCGAGGCGGTCCTGGTGGCGCTGGCCGACCACGGCTTCACCCCGACCGCGATCGCCGCCCGGCTGACGTACCTGTCCGCCCCCGACTCGCTGCAGGGGGCGCTGGCGGCCGGCCTGCTCGGCGGCGGTTCCCGCTTCCTGGGCGTCACCGAGGACTGCGGTGCGTACCTGCACGACGTGCTGGAACGGCACGACGGCGAGCTGCCCACCGACGACGCCGGCTGGGACGAGCTGGCCCTCGAGGCGGTGACCCGCACCCGCGAGGCGCGGCGGTTCGTGCCCGGCCTCGGCCACCCCGTGCACAAGGTGCAGGACCCGCGCACGCCGGTGCTGATCGGCATCGCCGAGGAGGAGGGCCTGCGCGGACCGCACCTGCGGCTGTTCGAGGCGATCGGCCGGGTGCACGAGCAGGTGCTCGGCCGCCGCCTGCCGCTCAACGGCGCCGGCGTCTGCGGCGCCGCCCTGGCCGACCTCGGCCTTCCCGTCGAGCTGCTGCGCGGCTTCGCGCTGCTGGCCCGCGCGGCCGGCCTGCTCGGCCAGATCGCCGAGGAGCGCCGCCGCCCGATCGGCATGGACGCCTACCTGACCGTGGACCGCAACGCCGTCTACGTCGACCCCGCTGACGACCCGACGCCCTGACCCACCCGCACCTGAGGAGCCCACCATGGCCACCGTCGCCGCGGTCATCGCCTCGACGCACCACCCGTTCTACTACCGCGCCAGCACCAGCACCGGCGCGGATCGACCGCCGTTCGCCGACGAGTGGGTCGCCAAGATCGAGGCGTTCCGCGAGACGCTCACCAGGGCCGAGCCCGACGTCCTGGTGATGGTCGGCAGCGACCACTTCCACCAGCTGTGGCTGGACAACATGCCGCAGTTCCTGGTCGGCAAGGCCCCGTTCTTCGACGCGAACTTCCACAACGAGGAGCGCGAGTTCGGGCTGCCCCGGATGACCCTGCGCGGGCAGGAGGACCTGGCCGCGCACCTCCTGCGCAGCGGACTGGATGCCGACTTCGACCTGGCCTTCAGCAACGAGCTGCGGATCGACCACAGCATCACCTGCCCGATCATCACCCTGCGGCCGCAGGCCGACCTGCCGATCGTGCCGATCTACACCAACATCTTCGCGCCGCCGCTGCCGCAGCCGAAGCGGTTCGTCCAGCTCGGCCGCGCCATCCGGCAGATGGTCGAGTCGTGGCCGGAGGACAAGCGGGTCGCCATCATCGGCACCGGCCACCTCTCCCTGGAGCTGGGCGGGCCGCGTCAGTTCGGGGAGCACGGCCCCGACCCGGAGTTCGACCGCAAGGCCGTGGAGTGGATCGCCAGCGGTGACATCGAGGGCTGCCTGGCCGAGGTGACCCTGGACAGCCTGCACCGTCCCGGCAACGCCACGCACGGCTTCATGGACTTCATGCTGATGATGGGCGTGGCCGGCGAGGGCGCCAAGGCCGACCACGTCGACACCCTCGACCTGTTCCACACCATGGAGGCCTACTTCACCTGGTACCCGAACGGAGCGCCGGCATGAGCAAGTACCTGCTCGACAAGTTCCTCTTCACCGTCGACCGCGACCCCGAGCTGGTCGAGCGCTACCGGGACGACCCGGTCGGCACGGTCTCCTGGTGGGAGGCGGAGCTGGCCAACACGATCCTCAACTGCACCGCCCAGGAACGATCCACCTGGCTGGCCTTCACCGAGGAGGAGCGGCAGGCGCTGCGCGAGCACGACCACGTGGCCCTGTTCGGGATGGGCGCCCACCCGTTCCTCACCCTCACGCTGTTCATCGCGATGTTCGAGCGCGACCACGGGCCGCTGGAGTACCAGAAGGCGTACGGCGCCGCGATGAAGCACCTCTCCCTGCCCTACCCGGACATCGCCACCTAGGGACGGCACGGGTACGACGGGCCGGTGAGAGGAGCGGACATGACGCAAGAGCTGTCGCGGAACAAGCAGGTGGTCGAGCGGTACCTGGAAGGGTTCCGGCGGTCCGACCACGAGCAGATCCTGTCGTGCTTGACCGACGACATCGTGTGGACGGTGTTCGGCGCGTTCCGGCTGCAGGGCAAGGAGGCCTACGACGCCGCCATCGAGGGGCCGGGTTTCGTTGGCAGCCCGGAGCTCCATGTCGTTCGCATGGTCGAGGAGGGCGACACGGTGATGGCCGAGCTCACCGGTTCGGCCCTGCGTGAGGACGGGACGACGATGCGGATGGCCATGGGTGAGGTCTTCGTCTTCCGCGATGGGCTGATCTGCGAGCGGCGGGCGTTCGTGGTCCCCCTCGACGTGGACGACGTCCGCTAGCAGGTGCCGCACAGCGGGGCGACGTTCGGGAGATCCGAGCCTCCGCGCGAGGCATCGGCGCGAGGACTGCAGACCCCGCTCTGCCAGTCCGGGCGGTTGACCTCCTTAGGTTCCGATTCCATTGCGCTGCAACGGCACCCACTCCCAGCTACGGCGGCGACGGATCGGAGGGGGCGTTCTTGCCCGCTGCTCACGCGGGGCTGTTTCACTGTGGCAATGATCAGTGCGAGTTCCGTGGTCGTCGATGGCAAGGAGTTCGGCTACCGGATGGCGGGGGAGTCGCAAGGCGCGGTCCCCGTCCTGCTGCTTCATGCGACCGGGGAGACCTCCGAGAGCTGGGCCGACTTCATGCTGAGGTGGGCTGAGGTGGGTGTCGTCTACGCGCTGGACCTTCGCGGCCATGGCCGGAGTGTCTGGGAGGGCCCGTACGGGCTCGACGTGCTGGCCGGGGACGTCGTCGGCTTCCTGGACGCGATGGGGCTCGCTCAGGTGGATCTCGTCGGGCACTCGCTGGGCGGTCTGGTGGGCTGCCTGGTTGCCTCGGGCGCTCCCGGTCGCGTCCGCAAGCTGGTGCTCGAGGACGTCGGTGTTCCCCACCCCCGCGAGCCGGCCGTACTGGAGAGGCCGGCCGGTCCGTTGGACTTCGACTGGGACATGGTCGGCCGCGTCCGTGCGCAGATCGACAACCCCGACACGCAGTGGCCGACGCACGTGGCGCGGATCCAGGCCGACACCTTGGTCCTGGCTGGGGGCTCATCGAGCCCGGTGCCGCAGGAGCATGTGCAAGAGATGGCGGCGACGATCCCGGGTGCCCGGTTGGTCACGATTGGTGGTGGCCACATGGTCCACGACGCGCGGCCCGATGAGTTCGCGGCCGCGGTGATGGGACATCTCACGCGGCCTGTCGGCTGAGCGCGGTTTCCGCACAGGCACGTTCACCTGCGAGCTCTTTGCTCCCTTGCGCCTGCTTGCAGCGCTCTTGAACTACGTGGGGACCCGAACTCTGTAGTGGTGCGCACCTTTTATTGGGGTGTCCCTCTTCGGTGTCGGAGCTGGAGCAGCCCAGCGGTGAGCGGATGTGCCGATGTCAGCGCATGTCAACACGGCGGTGCATACCATCTGGCTCATGACCGCACCGACGCCCTACCTCCACCTCCCGGGCACTGCTCGTGACGCGCTGACCTTCTACGGCGATGTCTTCGGCTGCGCCGTGCAGCTCCACACCTTCGCCGAGTTCAACAGGACCGACGGCCCAGCGGATGCCATCGCCCACGGGTACCTCCTCCAGGGGCCGGTCGCGCTCTTCGCCGCCGACGTGACCGGCGATGAGCCTCCCTTCAGCTGCCAAGGACTGATGCTGTCCCTGCTTGGTACGGCCGCCCCCTCCGTGCTGCGCACGTGGTTCTCGAGTCTCGCCGACGGCGGCCGGATCGTGGATGACTTGCAGACGCGGCCCTGGGGTGCATCCGACGGCCAGGTCATCGACCGTTACGGTCTCCACTGGTTGATCGGATTCGAGGGCGACGAGGACGACTGAACGCCCGTCATCTGCGGCACTGCGCAGGGGACTTCACGACACTTGGGCTTGTGGGCCAGGAGACACGCCTGCCTGGTCTTCTCGAACGAGGGATCCAGCCCAACATCACGCCGATGAGAGGTAGTGCTGGGCTGACAGCAGTGCTGTCATGGGAGACGCATTCCTTGGTGGGCACCTAGGGTGCGGGTCCCGGAGGGAGGGGCGATGTGGCAGCCGGACGGCTGGGACGTGCGCACTCGGATCGGAGTGCTGACGCCGCACGCTGATGTCGGTCCCGAATCGGAAATCAGGGCCATGGCTCCGGAGAGCGTGGGGGTGCACGCAGCGCGAGTCCCGTTTGGAGCCATGGCGGCGGGCGGCGTGATGGATCCGACCATCCCCCTGGCACCGGTCGCGGCGTTCGTTGAGCCGCCGCACATCGACGACGCGGTCTCGTTGCTGGCCGCCGCACCAGTTGCAGTGATCGGAATCGGCTTCACGAGCTCCGCCTACGTCACCGGCGCGGACGCCGAGCGGGAGTTGATTGACCGACTCCAGAGGCGCAGTTCCGGCATACCGGTCGTCGCCACCTGCGCTGCCGCGGTCGATGCGCTGCGTGTACTGGGGGCAGACAGGGTTGCCGTCGTCCATCCCCCGTGGTTCGACGATGAGCTCGACCGACTGGGTGCGGAGTACTTCTCATCGCAGGGCTTCGAGGTGGTCTCGCATGCCGCCTGTGATCTCCCGAGCAACCAGCGGAGCATCAACCCATCTGAGCTCTTTGAGTGGATCCTCGCGCATACACCCGGCAGTTCCCAGGCGGTGTTCGTGGGTGGCAACGGCCTTCGGAGCGTCGGCGTCATCGCTGCGCTTGAGGAAGAGCTGGCGCGGCCGGTCCTGACGGCCAACCAAGTGCTCCTGTGGGGCATGCTGCGGGCGGTCAGGTCGCGGATCTCCCTCCCTGGGTACGGGCAGCTGTTCACGATGATGGGGTGACCGAGGTCAGCCGCTTCTCGTCCGCAGCTGCCGGTATGAACTCAGTCAGTGCAGGATGCGTCCTGGGGAGGCTCTGATGCGGTGGCGGTCATACTCAGTGCTGGCAGTCGTGGTTGTGGGCGCCTTGTCGGGCTGCGCCACCACGGCGGCCGTCACGTCGAGTCCTCCAACCCATCAGACAGGACACCCAGACGGTCTGGTCGACGCGGTCCCGTTCGCGCTCTACACGCATTGCGGCATCCACGAGCTGGCATTTACGGGGAAGTACTACGTGCGTGCTGGTGGGCCGCTGGACGACGGTCAAGGCAACCCACCGGCAGGATGGGACAACCCCTATCAACGGGGAGCGTTGACCATCTACACGACCAAGGCGTTCTTTACCGACGCGAAGGGTCACCGCGAGATGTTCATGCTGAGGCCCGGTGCAACAGCGTTCGAGACCGTCTGCTCCTAGCAGGTGAACGCGCACTGTCCTCTGTGAGGAATCCGGGTCGTGGGGGGTTTTCGACGCTACGATCCCGGCAGTTGCTGGCCCGGGGGAGAGGTAGCGGGGATGAATGCCGTGCTGTTGTGGCGGTGGCTGCGGAGCGAGCTCCTGGGCCTCGCCCTTGTCGGGCTTGTGTGGTTGGTCCTGCCCCACTTCATCGACCCGCTGAGTCACGTGTACCTCAAGGACTTCATCGGCTTGGTGCTTCTCTGGTTTGCGATCGCGCTTGTCCGCACGGGAGTCGGTATGTGGTGGCGTCGCCGCCGGTTGCGGGACCGCCACGCGTTGGACGATGCGGCGCTCCGTCGCGACCAGGCCTGATCGCCAAAGCCAGAGAGGACCGGAGCGGGAATGTATGCACTCGTTTACCTGGCGTTGGCCTTCATTGGGCTCGTGGCGGCCCTGATCGTGGTCGCGATGGGAGTCATCGCCGTGATCGTCGTCCGCGACCTGATCCGGAACAGCGACCGGGGGCGCCCGTCGTCCGGTGCCTTATGACGACGCTGAGGTACCAGGTGCATCTCCCCGCCCTCCTCCCCGAGGTGAGCATGAGTCGAAGGGCTGCCCCGATTGCCGCTCCCGCCGGCAGCCGCCGGCGCCGATGCCAGGTCAGATCGGCCGGCGGGCTCGGGTCTCCTGCACCACCAGACCGTTGCCGTCCGGGTCGGCCAGGGTGAAATACCGCCCCCACGGTTGGTCCTGGATACCGTCAGCAACGAGTGCGCCGCGCGCGGTGTAGGCACTCAGGTCGCCTTCGAGGTCGTCGGTCTCCAGAACCAGCCCGCGCAGCGTCCCCGCGGGCATGGACTCGAACCAGGTCACCAAGGTCAGCGAGGTCTGGGCGCCCGGCGGGGCGACCTGCACCCAGCGCAGGCCCGGTTGCATTTCGGCGTCGCGGATGAGGTCGAAGCCGAGGACGCCCACATAGAAGTCGCGGGCGCGGTCCTGGTCGGTGACCGGCACGGAGAGGAGCTGGACTGCGGTGATAGCCATGGGCGGATGCTAGGCCAGAACTCCTGCCGCCCAACGGGAAGGGAGTGCCCGGCGCTGCGGACGAGCGCAGCAAGGCGCGGTTGCGCGAGCGCGTCCAGGCTGGTGCTGCTGCCGGAGGTAGGCCGCGGTCGCCCCCTGCCGGGTCACCCATGACGCTAGGCGACCCGGGCCAGAGCTCAGAGAGAGTCCGGCACGCCCCCGGTGGGGCGCAGTGGTCCCGCCACTCGGGAGGCCCACCAGTGGCCTCTGACCTGCGGAAACGTTGTGTGCCCTCGGGCAGATTCGAACTGCCGACACCCGCTTTAGGAGAGCGGTGCTCTATCCCCTGAGCTACGAGGGCGGGGCATGGCTCAAACCCTCGCTGAAAGGTTCGCTGACCCTCAGGCGCTGGTGGCCTTGCTGGAGGAAGGGTAGCCCACCCCCAGCATCCCCGTTGCCAAGTGGTCAGCACGAAACGCTCTCGTCCCGCCGCGCCAGATGGGTGATGAGGTCACCCGGCGTGCAGTGGTTCGGGTCGACGTGGTTGACCCGTCTGTGGCGCCGGGAGGACCCTCTCGAGGTGAGCTACCTGATCGACCTCAACCCGGCCGTCTGAGCGTCAACCGTGCCACCCGCCGCGGAGACGTACTTGAGCGTCGCCGAGGCCGCGTGGCGGTGGGTGCTGGACCAGGTGCGCTGGGACGACGGCCCGTGGATCCCTACATCAGTGACCGTCCAGGACGCTGTGAACGCCCCGTGGGACCGAGATGGCCTGCACAGCGGGGTGGGCGGACTCGCCTACGTGCTGGCTGAGATCCGTCGCTGTCGGCCCTGGACCGCAGAAGAGCAGAGCCTGGCGGACGCGATCGCCGACCGAGTCCGTGGTGCGATCTCCGCTCAGACGGACTGCACCTACTTCGACGGGCTCGTCAGCACCGTCGGCGTGCTCACCGCGCTGGAGGCTCCCGGGGCGGAAACGGCGGTGGCCCGGCTCGCAGCGCTCGCCGGCTGCGACGGCTGGCCCCAGACGGCCCTGCAGTCGGCGTCCTACCTCCCGGGCGCACCCATCCAGGACCTCACCCTCGGCACTGCAGGCGTGCTGCTCGGGGCGCTCTGGGCGCGGCGGTACGGCGTCTCCGGGGCCGCTGCCCTGGCAGAGCACGCCGCCGCCGTGCTCATGGCCGGGGCTGAGCACGAGCCGACCGGCACCAACTGGCGGATGGTGGCGCCGCGCTTCTGCACCGACGTTCCCAGCACCCAGATGCCTAACCTCTCGCACGGCCTCGCAGGTATCGCCGCCGCCCTTGCTCTCGCCGGCGCTGAGCTCGACCGGCCCGACCTCACGGCCGCGGCCCGCAGAGGTGCCGAACACCTGGTGTCGCTCGGGGACTCGAACGGTCCCGGTTTCGTCGTCCCGCGCTACCTGCCCCGCGACTTCAACGACCAGGACGAGGTCACCTACACCTGGTGCCACGGCGCCACCGGCACCTCGCTGCTCTTCCTGGGCCTGGACCGGGCAGGCGTCCCCGAGGTCGCCGACCACGCGCCGCTCTCCTGGCACCGCCGGTGCCTGCGCAGCGTCCGCACGTCGGGCCTGCCCGCCCGCCTCCACCCCGGCTTCTGGGACAACGACGGGCGCTGCTGCGGTACGGCGGGCGTGGGCGACGTGTTCCTGGACTCCTGGCATCGCTCTGGTGACGACCAGGACCTCGAGTTCGCGCTGCAGCTGGCTGACACCCTGGTCGAGCGCGCAGTGCGCGACGGGCCCCACGTCTACTGGCGCTTCATCGAGCACCACGCAGTCGAACCGTTGCTGCCGCCCGGCGTGGGCTGGATGCAGGGAGCCGCCGGAATCGCGGCATTCCTGTTCCACGCCAGTCGGATCGTGCAGGACGGCACGAACGCCGACGCTGTCCCGCGCATGGACACGTGGTGGACGCTCCCCTTCACGCCCACCGAGAGGTCTGGCCCCGTCCGGGCATAGGACCGCTGCAGCCCGGCCTTGAGCCTGCCCCCGCATCGTCATGGTGAACGCGCGGACCGGCCGCATCCCGTGAAGCGCCGATCGGCCGCGTTGAGGCCATGGGCTTGCGTCCTCAGTCGACGACCAGGAGTGCCATGTTGGGTGGCCCGAAAACCGTGCCGCGCCAACGGAACGGCACCGCACACGTCGGGGCCCGGAGGCGATTCATCGGTCGGCGCGCGTATCGACAGGAAATGCGTCATACCCCTGCATCGCGGGCTGGCCGGTGGCACCGTCGAAGCATGAACGCGCCCAAGCACGAGGACCCTGCCGCGCCGGTCAAGGTCGGCTGGGGCACGGCCGCCACGCTGACCGTCGTCGCCATCGCCGTGCTGGCTCTTGTCGCCTGGGGCGGCACCTGGCTTCACCGCGGCAGCGATGACGGGAGGGCGGCGGCTGGCGGGCAGTCCGCCGTGGTCGCGGCCGCCGTGTCGCCGCAGCTGTCGGCGTGCCAGCACGCGCTCACCCTGGGGGACGCCGTCGCTGACGCCGCGGACGCCTCGCACCGGGACTGGGGGTCGCACGTGCAGGCGCAGCTGCAGCTGGACCAGGGGAAGATCACCCTGGCGCAGACGCTGGCACTCTGGGCGTCCAGCAAGAAGCCGGGGCCTTCGGACGTCCACGCCTTCACGACCGCCCGCGCGGCCTGGGCCAAGGCGTCCGGAGCGTGCCAGACCATGGCGACCAAGGCCACGACCACGGCCGACCGGGCCGACGCCGCGGCGTGCATGGCGCGCCGGGCCGCGGTGCAGGCGGTCGTGGCCACGGGAGCGGACGTCAACGCCGAGTGGGCCGACCATCTGCAGATGATGGCGAACAAGGCGCACACCGACACAGCGGCGTACTCCCAGCGCTGGCGTCAGATGGTGCAGCAGGCCCCGGCGACGCTGAAGGCCTACGAGCAGGCACGCAGCCGACTGGCCGCCGCACCGCGTTGCGGAGCGTGAGGCTGGGGAGCGTGACGCTGCGGAGCGTCACCCCGCGCCGCGGAGCCCAACGGAGTCAGGCCGGCGCGGCGCCCGTCACCACGTAGTCGCGCACCTCGGCGGCGGAGTGGAACCGCATGTGCCGCGGCAGGCGACCCAGCTGGTCCAGGATCCGCGGGGGCAGCAGGAGGCGTACCCCGACCGCCATCAGCTCCTCGGTCGCCATCGGGAAGGGCAGCCCCGTGAGCAGACCGGTGAGCTCGTCCCGGTCGTCGTGCCGGGCCTTGCGGACGTGAGTGGGGAGCACGTGCCGCCCTCCTTCTGCTGAGGTCTCATGGGGCAGGCGCGCCTGGAGTGGTGCGCGCCCGTGCTCGAACCATGTCAACCAGACCGGGATCGTTGATAGGACCAAGGTCCCTGTTGTGGGACGACTCACACGCGACACCTGCTCCACGGTGCGCCCGGCCCGGCCGGTCTGCCGTGGCCCGTCGCGCGGGTGGGTTTGCGGCTGTTCGGGATTCGCTCTGGAGATGGCAAAGACGGCCTGGGGGGCTGGGGTCGGGACCTAGCGTCCGCAGCGGGCGGAGCCGCAGTCACGGCGCCGCCCGCGCCACGCAGAGCAGCCGTCCCGGGAGGACCCACCCATGCGCACAGCCATCCGTCGTCGCCCGGTCCGGAACGGCCTCGTCGGCGCCGCGCTGACCGCCGGCCTCGTCGCCGCCGGGCCGGCCGACGTGGGCGTTGCCCTGCCGGCCGCCGCGGCGACCGCCCACGCCTCGCTCGCGGCCCAGCCGGTGGCCGCGTCGACGTACGTCGTGTCGACCGCCGACCGCCGCATCTCCTCGGCCCTCTCGTCCCGCGTGAGCACGGCGCGGTTCGGCACCGCCTTCACCGGCGCCGTGCTGGACGCCGGGAGCGGCCGGCTGCTGTGGTCCAGGAACGGGAGCACCGGCCGGATGCCGGCCTCGACGGCGAAGCTGGTGACCGCGACGAACGCGCTGGCCGCGTTCGGCAGCTCGCACCGGTTCACGACCACCGTCCGGCGCGGCTACCAGGCCGACCAGGTCTTCCTCGTCGGCTCCGGCGACCCGGACCTCTCCTCGGGCCAGCTGGCCGTGCTCGCCCGGGCCACCGCGACGAAGATGAAGGCCGCCCGGCAGACCCGGGTCCGGGTCTACGCCGACGACTACCTGTTCGCCGCACCGACGCTGGCCACCGGCTGGAAGTCCAGCTACATCCCGGCCGACACCACCTGGCTGCGGGCCCTGGTCGTCGACCGCCACGACGTGACGGACACCTCCATCGACGCCGCGAACGTCTTCGCGGGCAAGCTGAGGGCCAACGGGATCACCGTGACGCGGATCGGCCGTGGCCGCGCCGGGTCGGGGCCGGTGCTCGCGTCCTCGGCCGGGGTGACCCTGGGCTCGACCATCTCGCACATGATGCTGACCTCGGACAACGAGCACGCCGAGGCGCTGCACCGCCTCGTCGGGATCCGGTCCGGCTACGGCAACACGTGGTCCGCGGCCCGGGCGGCGCAGCAGAAGGGGCTGGCCGCCCAGGGCCTGTCGGCCACCGCGCTGTACGACGGGTCCGGCCTCTCGCGCAGCGACCGGCTGACCGGTGTCCAGCTGGCGCGGGTCGTGGCCAACGCCTTCGAGCCCGCCAACTCGCACCCGGCTGGCGCTGCTGCGCTCGAACGCCGGACTGCCGGTCTCGGGCCGGACGGGGACGCTGCAGGCCAGCTACGGCCGGTTCACGACGGCCGCCTCGAAGTGCGCCGTCGGGAAGGTCCATGCCAAGACCGGGTCGCTCGGGCGACGTCGTCAGCCTGGCGGGGTGGACCGTCGGCAGGGACGGGCGGGTGAAGACGTTCGCGTTCGTCGTCAACGGCCGGTCGGCCACGCTGGCCCTCCGGCAGAGCGTCGACATGCTCGCGGCCACCGTGAACGGCTGCTACTGACCGCAGCCGTCCGGCCGGCGCCGGCGGGACGTCAGCCGCCGGACGAGGTCCGCCACCGCGACCAGGCGGCCTGCTTGGTCGTGCCCGACAGGTCGGCCACCTGGCTCCACGAGCCGTTGGCGGCCAGGGCCCGCGCCGCCTCACCGAGACACTGCCCGACGTGGGCGTTCATCGTCAGCAGCTCGGCGAAGGCCTCGTGGTTGCCCCGGTCGGCCAGCGCCGTGAGGGCCTGCCGGGCCAGGTCGCCCAGCTCGGAAGCCGACAGCTGCTCGAGGTCCGTCTGCTGACCGGCCATGGCACCTCCTGCTCAGCTCTGCCGCAGCATCACCTGCGTGGTGGCGTCGGGCGCATCGAACGTCCGCGTCCAGGACTTTCCCGGCCAACGGTAGTCGACCCGCCCCTCGGCCGGCCGGTAGGCGGCGGTGTAGAGCGTGCCGAACCCCTGGGCGTACTCCCCGCTGTGCAGGGGGGCGCGCAGGAAGGCGTCCACCAGGTCGTCCGGCTGGACGGGACCGGCGAGCAGCCGCTCCAGGTGCCGCTGGCGCTCGACGCTGCGGAACCGGCGCGCGTGGTCCGGGTGCTCGGGCGTGCGTCCCCGGTGGTTCGTCGCGACAGCGGCCGAGGAGTACTCCGGCGCGGCCCCGGGCGTGACGAACGCCGTGCACACCTCGCCGGACGCGTCGGTCATCGTCAGGTTGTAGGCCATCGCCACGGGCACGCGGTCCAGCGCGGCACGCGCCTCCCGCACCGACCCGGCGACCTCCAGCAGGTACCGGACGACCAGCGGGATCGCGAACCCCGGGGCCGAACCGGGCCGGCCGCCGAAGGCGAGCGACACCACGAGCCCGTCCTCGTTCATGCCGTCGAGCAGCCCCCACAGGCAGTCGCTGGTCCCGATCACCTTGCGTCCGGTGAAGGCGCTGGAGAGGACGACCTGCTCGAACAGGTCCGGGCTGTAGTCGTAGTTGCGCACGAGCAGCGGGGCCGGGCCGGCCACGACGGCCTGGGAGCACCCCGGCAGGAACCGCGGCAGGTCCCACTGGGTCAGCATCCGGGCCGCCGTCTCGTCTCCGTCCGCCAGCTCCACCAGGGTCTCCCACGTCCCGACGAGCTCCGGCATGTGTCGGGTCAGCCGGGACCGGGCCGTGTCGAGGTCCGGCCGCGCCTGGTCGCCCTCCTGCAGGTACCACGCCCGGTAGGCCGGCCAGGTCGCCTCGAACAGGGCCCGCCAGCGCGGGCCCGGGGTGGCCTCCCTGACGCCGTGCAGGGTCATCGGGAGGGTCGCCGCCGGTGGGCTCTGACCCCACGGCTGCGGCGTCCCCGGATCCCGCGGCTGTGCCGCTCGCGCCGCCGGCGCACCCAGGGCAGCGGGCGCACCGGGCGCACCCGAGCGGGAGGGTCCCGACCACCGCCCGGCCGAGGGCCACGCCCAGGTCGGCCAGGGAGCGCGTCAGGACCTCGCGCGCCTCGGGGTCGGTGCGGCTGCCCAGCTCGACCGCGATCCGCGCCATCATCCGGCCCAGCTCGCGCACGCTGGAACGCTCGAGCTCACGCTCGCTGCCGTCCATCACTGTGGTGTTCATGCCGTCAAGCAAACCTTGACGACGCATCGCTCCGTCAAGTTCGACTTGACGGACCGAAGGGGACGCTGGGCTACTTCACGACCTCCACCGGCATGACGGCCGGCGGCCGGGTCAGGGGCTCGCTGACGTACATGTCCCGGATGCCCTTGATGTACTGCCGACACCGCAGCGTCAGCCCCTCGGCGGTCTGCATGCGGCCCTTGGTGACGAGGATCCCCAGGTCCGCGCCCTTGAAGCGGTAGTCGCCCGGTGCGTAGACGCGCAGGAAGAAGCACTCGTTCTCGTTCCTGAGGTCGTGCCAGTCGTGGGACACGTGGTGGAACTCCAGGGAGCCGTCCTCGTGGAGGTGGTAGGTGCCCGTCCGCGGTGCGGCGAGGATGCGCTCGACGGAGTCGTTCGGCTCCTTCATGATCAGCTGCGCCCAGACGTCGGCCGCCGCCAGCTCGCGCCAGCGCGCGTCGAGCTCGTCGACGTCGAGGTCGTAGTCGACGTCCATGTACTCCAGCAGGTGGAAGAGGAACAGCGGCAGGTCGGCGTAGGCGCCCGCGGTGACGTTCGTCATCGAGGACGCGCCGGAGATGCGCGGGTTGAGCTCACCGAGGTAGACCTCGCCGCTGTCGAGGTCGACGAGGACGTCGACCTCGAAGAAGCCGACGTAGCCCTCCTGCCCGAGCCTCCCGCCCAGCCGGCGGACGAGCTCGACCGCCCGGGTGTAGTGCTCGTCGGACAGCGCGCCGGGGAACAGGTCGTTGCCGCACCAGCCTCCCCGGTACGGCGTGAGCTCGGGATATCCGGTGAGGTCGGTCATGAAGGGGCCGACGATGGTGCCGTGCCGGGTCAGGACGGCCTCGACCGCCGCGGCCTTGTTGTTGATCCGCTTCATGACCTTGGCCTGCTGGCCGAGGATGTCGTCGGCGCAGGTGGCCCAGTCGGACTCGGAGGAGATGAAGAACGTCGTCTTGCCGGAGTCGCCGTAGGGCGTCTGGACGACGAGGTCGGTGCCCAGCCCGGCCCCGGTGGCGACGCGGACCAGCGTGCCCCACGAGTCGACCTCGGTGAGGACGTTCGGCACGCTCGGGGCCCCGGCCTCGTTGCCGAGGACCGTCGTCACGATCTTGGAGTCCAGCCGGCGGCGTAATGCGTCAGAGGGCAGCACCAGCTCGTAGCCCAGCTCGGCGCAGATCCGCTCCGTCTCCTCGTCCAGGAAGACCATCGCCACTTTCGGGCGCCCACCCTTGGCCGCGATGAAGGCCTGCACCTCGGGATCGCGCAGGAGGTACTTGGTGACGTCCTCACTGCTGCCGAACTCCACCGGGGGCTTGGACTTCGGGCTGAACACCCGCGGGTGTGCGCCGTCCCACGAGTCGTAGTAGACGACGTAGCTGAAGTTGCGGGTCCATCGGTCGATGCCGAGGAGGTTGAACGCGGTCGGCCCGAAGAAGTAGACCGGCGAGGTGTTGGTGCGGAAGAAGCTGCGGATCTCCGAGATCCCCCGGAGCCGGCGACGGGTGGTGCCCGGGACGTGGGCAGCGTGCTCGCTCATCACAACCTCCGGGAGGGGAGGGGAACCGTTGTCAGCGAGCGTAGCCCGGATGGTCGCGACTTATCAGTGCTGAAACTGACCCGGCCGTCGGCGGGACAGGCCGGTGGCGACACCCGGCGGACCGTGTCGCCGGGAGCCGCTCGACCCGGTGAGCCCGGCGAGGGTGGCGCCGACCGCGTCGAAGGCCAGCAGCGTGTCGTGCAGCAGCTCCGCCGACTGAGGCTGCGGCCACGAGGACAGCTTGACCGCCACCGTGCCGGTGCCGGGGCTGACGTAGACCATCTGCCCGTAGATGCCGAGGCAGAGCAGGATGTCCCCGTGTCCGCGGGGCAGGAACCAGAACTTGTTGCGGTACCACCCGCCGGGGAGGAAGGGGCCGGACGCGGAGCGGGCGAAGGCGTCGCGGATGTCCAGGTCGATCGCCCACGAGGAGCGCAGCCAGCTCGCGGGGACGACACGGCGGCCGGCCACCTCACCGTCGGCGAGCAGCATCGCGCCGAACCGCGCGAGGTCGCGAGCCGTCGCGCACATCCCCCCGTCGTGGATCGCGGCGCCGACGCCGTCGCAGGTGATCTCGGCATCCCGCTCGGCGCCGAGCGGCGCCCAGACGAGGCTGCTGATCAGGTCGGCCATCCGTGTCCCCGAGGCCCTCTCGCAGACCCACCCGAGGACGTCGGTCTCGCAGGAGCGGTAGTCGAAGACGCCGCCGTGCTCGCGGGCCGTCCCGAGCGCCGCGAGGTAGGCGTACATCGACTGCGGCACCTCGAGGTGTGAGGTCGGGCGCCAGCCCATGGCCTCCTCCATGACGCGCACCTCGGCGTTCAGGTCCAGGTAGTCCTCGCTGAACTTCACGCCGGAGCGCATGTCGAGCAGGTCGCGCACCCGGGCCGCCCGGTAGCCGCTGCCCTCCAGCTCGGGCACGTGGTCGGTGACGAGGTCGGTGGGGGCGAGCAGGCCGCGCTCGGCGAGGACGGCGGCGACGCAGCTCACCACGGACTTGGAGACCGACATCAGCAGGTGCGGGGTCGCCGGGCCCGTCTCCCCGGCGTACCGCTCGAGGACCGTCCGGCCACCGTGCACGATGACCACGGCGTCGGTGTAGGTGTCGGCCAGCACCGTGTCCACGTCCGCCTCGGAGCCGTCGGCGCGTCGCAGTGCGACCTCGCCCAGCGGCCGGGGGTCGGCGGGCAGCGGGGACGGGGGTCCGGCGCCGCGGGAGATGGGCTGGGTGGGCACGAGCTCGCGCATGTGCGAGAACGCCCACCGGTTGTAGGGAGGGTCCTGCCAGTTCGCCAGGGTGACCTGCTCGCCCGGTGGCGGGGGAGATCCCTGCATGAGCATGGCCGCAGCCTAGGCGATGCAGGCCGTCACAGGGCCCGAGCGAGGTGACGCGTTTTGCCACCGCGACCACCGGCTCCCTGTCGGTCGCGACGCTGCGACCGTTGGCGCACAGCGGGTTTCGTTGATCACCTCGGGGCGACCGCCGGTGTGGTCAGGCCGGTTTGGGGGCCGCGGGCCGGGTGGTGTCGGCCGGGGCGTCGGCCCGGCAGCCACAGCTCTCGCGGTGCTCGATCTCCGCGGGCAGCCGGATGACGCGTCGCGGCGCGAACGGGTCGGCCAGCCGGCGCTGCAGCAGCTGCACCGCCTGCGCGCCCACCGCGTGGAACGGCTGCGCTGCCGCGGTGAGGGCGGGGGAGATGGCGCTGGCCCACTCGAAGTCGTCGAAGGTGACCAGGGCCATCTCGTCGGGGATGCTCAGGTGGGCCTGCTTCAGGGCCAGCAGCGCGCCGATGGTCATCGCGTTGTTGCCGCTGAAGATCGCGGTCGGCCGCTGCCGCAGCCGCAGCAGGGTGTTCACGGCGGACCGGCCGCCGCCCACGGTGGACAGCCCCGGCACGATCAGCTGCTTGTCGACCGGGTGGCCGAGCGCCTCGTGGGCGCGCAGGTAGCCGTGCACGCGCTCGCCGGTGGTGGACAGCCCGGCCAGGCCGGTGAGCATGCCGACCCGGCGGTGGCCCAGCTCGAGCAGGTGCTCCACCAGCGCCACCGAGACCGCCTCGTTCTCGGTCCCGACCTGGTCGCACCGCACCTCGCTCATCCGGTCGACCAGCACGAACGGGGTGTTGTGCTTGCGCAACAGCGGCAGGGTCTCGGTCTCCCACCCCGCCGTCGGTGCGAGGACCACCGCCTCGACGTTGTGCGCGAGCAACGTGGCGACGGCGCTGGCCTCGCCCTGCGGGTCGTCGTACGTGTCGCACAGCAGCAGCGCGAACCCGGCCCGGCTGGCCTCGGAGGCCACGCCCTGGATCAGCTCCCCGACGTAGGGGTTGCTCGCACCGGTGGTGGCCAGGCCGATGGCCCGCCCGGCCCGCTTGGCCACGATCGGCGCCGGCGGCTCGTAGTTCAGCGCCTCGAGAGCATGCCGGACCCGCTCGCGGGTGTCCGGCGCGACGTACCGGGTGCCGTTGACGACGTGCGAGACCGTGGTGATCGAGACGCCTGCCAGCGTGGCCACGTCGGCCAGTCGGGGGGAGCGTCGGGGTGCAGTCACCGTCGCATGGTGGAGGGCGCAACCCCTGTTGCGCAACGGTTTGCGCAAACCATTGGCAGGCCCCCGAGGTGTCCCTAGTGTTGCGCCAACGTTTCCGCCGCCCGCTGTGGCACCACCGGACGCCCGGCCATCCCGACCGGGCGCAGATCACCAGGAGAGACGCATGCGACCCATCCACCGTCCGGCCGCCATGGCCGTGGCTCTCGTCTCGATGACCGCGCTCGGCCTGAGCGCCTGCAGCACCACCAAGACCTCCGGCCCCGGATCGGCCCAGGGCGGTGGCACGACCAGCGGCCCGATCAAGATCGGCCTGGTCACCAAGACCGAGAGCAACCCCTACTTCGTCAAGCTGCGCGAGTCGGCCAAGGCGCAGGCCGAGAAGGACGGCAACAGCCTGATCGCGCTCGCCGGCAAGTTCGACGGCGACAACGCGGGCCAGGTCACCGCGATCGAGAACCTCGTCCAGCAGGGCGTCAAGGGCATCCTCATCACCCCGAGCAACTCCGGTGGTGTGCTCGACGCGATCAAGAAGGCCCAGGACGCCGGCGTGGTGGTCATCGCCCTCGACACGGCGACGACCCCGGCCAACGCGGTCGCCGCGACGTACGCCACGAACAACGAGCAGGCCGGCAAGCTGCTCGGCCAGTACGTCAAGGGCACGATGGGCGACAAGAAGCCGCAGATCGTCACCATGGACCTCGACCCCAGCGCCTCGGTCGGCATCCAGCGCCACAACGGCTTCATCTCGGGCATGGGCCTGCCGCTGACGACGCCCCTCATCATCGGCAGCGCGCTGACCCAGGGCGACCAGACCAAGGCCCAGCAGCAGATGGAGAACCTGCTGCAGCGCGTCGGCGACAAGGTCAACGTCGTCTACAACATCAACGAGCCTGCTGCCCGCGGCTCGTACCAGGCGCTGAAGGAGAAGGGGCTCGCCGGCAAGGTCATCGTCGGCGCGATCGACGGCGGCTGCCAGGGCGTGAAGAACGTCAAGGACGGCCAGTTCGTCGCCACCGTCATGCAGTTCCCCAAGAAGATGGCCGAGGAGGGCGTCAACGCCGTGACCGAGTACGCGAAGAAGGGCGTGAAGCCTACCGGGTTCGTCGACACCGGTGCCATGCTCATCACTGACAAGCCCGTCCAGGGCCTCACCTCCAAGGACACCACCTGGGGTGCCCAGAACTGCTGGGGATGATGATGACCGCGACAACGAGTGCACCAGAGACCAAGCACACCAACCGTGGTGACCAGATCCGCAGGGCGTTCGCGCGCAACCCCGTGCTGGGGCCGACCGCCGCCCTGCTGGTGGTGATGATCTTCTTCTCGGTCGCCACCGACACGTTCCTCAACGTCGACAACTTCTCGCTGATCGTCCAGCAGTCGGTGGTGATCGGCACGCTGGCCCTGGGCCAGACGCTGATCATCCTGACCGCCGGCATCGACCTGGCCAACGCCGCGATCGCGGTGTTCGGGACGCTGCTGCTGACCAAGCTGACGATCGGCGGGGTGCCGCCGTTCATCTCCATCCTGGCCGGGCTCGTGGCGTGCACGTTCATCGCGATGATCTCCGGCACGCTGGTCACCCGCATGAAGCTGCCACCGTTCATCGTCACCCTGGGCATGCTCGCCGTGGTGACGGCCGTGACCAACCTCTACAGCGCCGGCACGACCTACCCCGTCCCGGAGGGGCTGCTGACCTTCCTCGGCACCTCGCTGTACCTGTTCGGCCGGATCCAGTTCACCATGGGCATGATCCTCGCGGTCATCCTCTTCGTGGTGATGTGGTTCATCCTCAGCAAGACCGGCTGGGGGCGGCACGTCTACGCCGTCGGCAACGAGCCGGAGGCGGCCCGCCTCACCGGTATCCACATCGACAAGACGCTGGTCAGCGTCTACGCCGTCGCGGGCCTGATCTACGGCTTCGCCGCCTGGATGGCCCTCGGTCGCACCCCGACCGCTGACCCGAACGCCTACCAGACCGGCAACCTCGACAGCATCACCGCGGTCGTCATCGGCGGCACGAGCCTCTTCGGTGGCCGTGGCGGCGTGGTCGGGACGGTCGTCGGTGCGCTCATCGTCGCCGTGCTGCGAAGCGGCCTGACCCAGATGGGAATTGACTCCAACTACCAGAACCTGGCCACCGGCGTCCTCGTGATCGCGGCCGTCGCGTTCGACCAAGCCACCCGGAGGAGGGGCTGATGAGCACCGCGACCGAAAAGACCACGGGCCGCCCAGCGGCGGCCGCACGTGAGCCGATGATGACCGGCCGCAACCTCGTCAAGAGGTACGGGCACGTCACCGCCATCAACGGCGCCGACTTCGACCTCTACCCGGGCGAGGTGCTGGCCATCGTCGGCGACAACGGCGCCGGCAAGTCGAGCCTGATCAAGGCCCTCACGGGGGCGGTCATCCCGGACTCCGGTGAGATCACCCTCGACGGCAAGCAGGTCAAGTTCCACTCACCGGTCGAGGCCCGCAACGAGGGCATCGAGACGGTCTACCAGACCCTGGCCGTGGCGCCGGCTCTTGACATCGCCAGCAACCTGTTCCTCGGGCGGGAGAAGCGCCGTGAGGGCTTCCTCGGCAAGCTGCGCCTGCTGGACAAGAAGGCGATGCGCGAGAGCGCCCGTGACGAGCTGAACTCGCTCGGGATCGCCACGATCCAGGACATCACCCAGCCGGTCGAGAGCCTGTCCGGTGGGCAGCGCCAGGCGGTGGCGGTGGCGCGGGCGGCGATGTTCGGCAGCAAGGTCGTCATCATGGACGAGCCCACGGCCGCCCTCGGTGTCCGCGAGACCGCGCAGGTCCTCGAGCTGATCAAGAAGATCAGCGATCGCGGCATGCCCGTGGTGCTGATCAGCCACGACATGCCCGCGGTGTTCGAGGTCTCCGACCGGATCCACGTGCACCGGCTCGGCCGGCGCGCGGGCGTGGTCGACCCCAAGAAGTGCTCGATGAGCGACGTCGTCTCGTACATCACCGGGGCCGAGGACATCCCCGAGGGGGCGATGGCGTGACGGTCGTCGTGGGCTACATCCCGACCCCCGAGGGGATGGCTGCGGTCGACCACGCCATCGCGATGGCCCAGGAGCACGACAGCCGGCTGGTGGTGGTCAACACCGGGTACCACGGCAGCGACGCCCACCCGAACTTCGCCACCCCGGCGGACGTCGACGCGCTCGGCGCCCGGCTGCGTGAGCTCGGCATCGACCACGAGATCCGGCAGCAGGCGGGTGGTCAGGTCGCGGCGGACGAGATCCTCAGCGCGGCAAAGGAGCTCGACGCCGAGCTCATCGTCATCGGCATCAGGCGCCGCTCACCGGTGGGCAAGCTGCTGACCGGCAGCACCGCCCAGCAGGTCCTGCTCGACGCCGAGTGCGCAGTGCTCGCGGTGAAGGCCCCGGTGGCTGGTGGCTGACCCGGACACCCCTGCGGCTCCGAGGGCTCCCGAGGTGGGCACCACGCCCGCCTCGGGAGCCCGCACGTTGTACGCCCGGTTCACCGCGCGCCCGGGGTGCGAGGAGGAGGTGGCCGGGCTGCTCCGCGAGCTGACCGCCGCCGTACGGCGCGAGCCGGGCAACCTGCGGTTCGACCCCTACACCCAGGCGGCGCGGCCGGCCGAGTTCTTCGTGTTCGAGAGCTACCGCGACGAGGCGGCGTTCCAGGCCCACCTCGCCGCCGAGCACGGGGCGCTGTTCAACGCCGCCCTGGCCGACCTGATCGAGGAGGACGCCTCGGTGCTGTCCTGGCTGCAGCCGCTCGAGCTCGCGGGATGAGCCCGGGACACCCCGGCGCGGGCGAAACCACGGCACGTCGCCCGGGTTCGTTAGCCTGCGGGGGTGAACGAGTCGCCCGCGCAGTCCCCGAGCCAGTCCCCGTCCGCGCAGGCGCCCGCCGACCCGCGAGGTGAGCGGGTCGCGGCGGCGGTCCGGTCGTGGCAGCGGCACCTGGTCGACCTCGGCGGCCGCAACACGCTGCTGTGGTACCGCGACCTGCCCTCCGGGACGCTCGACCTGACCACCGCCCACCCCGGCGGCGTCGCCATGCTCATGGCCGGGCGGCCCACCAAGCTGTCCGACCTGGTCCGCGAGCCGGTGGCGCTGCAGGAGGCGCGGCGGCGGGCCCGCACCATCCGCGCCAAGGCGATCGAGCTGCAGGAGGAGCGCGGCATCACCGCCGGCTTCATCGCCGTCGGCATGGCCACCTGGACGGCGCCCGGCGCCTCCCGGCCGCCGGCCGCCCCGGTGCTGCTGCGCTCGTGCGTGCTCAAGGCGACCGGTGCGGCGCAGCAGGACTTCGCCCTCGACCTCGGCGCCGACGTCGAGCTCAACCCGGTGCTCGAGCACTACCTGCGCTCCGAGCAGGGTCTGGAGCTCGACGCCGACGCGCTCGCCGACCTGTCGATGGTGAGCAAGGGCTTCGACCCGCACCCCACGTTCGCGGCGCTGCAGCGGCTGTGCGCCGGCCTGCCCAACTTCTCGATCTCCCCGCGGCTGGTGGTCGGCACGTTCTCCTACGCCAAGCTGCCGATGGTGGCCGACCTCGCGGCGCAGGGCGACACGCTGGCCGACCACGACGTCGTCGCCGCGCTGGCCGGTGACCCCGACGCGCTGAGGGCGGTGCGGACCGCGGTCCCCCCGGCCGCCGCCGACCCCGAGCCCGACCGCGAGCACCTGGTGCTCGACGCCGACTCCTCCCAGCAGGCCGTCATCGAGGCGGTCCGCGCGGGCGCCAACCTGGTGATCAAGGGCCCGCCCGGCACCGGCAAGAGCCAGACCATCGCCAACCTCATCGCCTCGCTGTCCGGTGACGGCAAGCGGGTCCTGTTCGTCGCCGAGAAGCGCGCCGCCATCGACGCGGTGGTCGGCCGCCTGGACCGGCTCGGCCTGGGCGACCTCGTGCTCGACGCGCACAGCGGCGCCACCAACCGCCGCCGCCTCGCCCAGGAGCTCGGCGCGGCCCTCGAGCGGGCCAGCGACGCCGCCGACCCCGACACCAGCGAGGTCGAGCGGACGCTGCTGGAGCGCCGTACCCGCCTCACCGACCACGCCACGGCGCTGCACGAGCGCCGCGAGCCGTGGGGTGTCAGCGCCTACGACGCGCAGGTCGAGCTGACCCGGCTGACCCACCGCCGCAACGCCCCCACCTCCCGGGTGCGCATCCACGGCGAGGCGCTGCGCGCGGTCAGCCGCGGCCGGGTCCGCGAGCTGGCCCGCGAGCTCACCGACGCCGCGTCGCTCGGCGCCTGGACCACCGACCGCGCCGACGACCCCTGGTACGCCGCCCGCGTCGCCACCGCGGACGAGGCGGCGCAGGCGCTGGAGATCGCCAGCCGGCTGAGCACCGGCGGTCTCGACGCCGCGCAGGAGCGGCTCGGTGCGGCGCTGCAGGAGGCGGGACTGCCGCCCGCCACGCGCCCGGCCGACTGGGGGCACGCGCTCGACCTGGCCGAGCAGGCCCGGCAGACGCTCGAGACGTTCAGCCCCGAGGTGTTCGACGTGCCGCTGGCCGACTTCGTCGGCGCCACCGCGAGCCGGGACGACCGCGCCGCGCACGGCATCGAGCTCGGCTGGTTCACCCGGCTGCGGCTGCGCCGCCAGGCCCGCGCCCTGCTGCGGCCGGGCCCGCCGCCGGCCGACCTGCACGCCGGGCTCGTGCGGGCCCAGGAGCAGCGGGTGGCCTGGGGGTCGCTCGCCGGCACCGGCGCCCGCCCGACCGTCCCCGCCGGCCTGGCCGAGGCCGAGCAGACCTGGTCGGCGCTGCGCACCGACCTGGAGTGGCTGGGCACCCGCCTGGCACCCACGACCGCCGGTGGCGACCTGAGCGGCACGGCGCTGCCCGACCTGCAGGCCCGGCTGGCTGCGCTCGCCGGCCGCGCCGACCGGCTGGCGGTGCTGCCGCGGGTGGTCTCCGTGCTGGACTCGCTGCGGGCCGCCGGGCTCGGCGCGCTGGTCGACGACCTCGCCGCCCGTGGGGTCGCGGTCGACGACGTCACCCCCGAGATGGAGCGGGTCTGGTGGATCTCGCTGCTGGACGACGTCAGCGTGCGCGACCCCCGCTACGGCACCCACGACGGGCCGCTGCTGCGCCGCGTCGGCGAGGACTACATCCGTGCCGACCACGAGCACCTCGACGGCACCGCCGCGCGGGTGCGGGCGGCGGTCGGGCGCCGGCTGCGGGAGGCCCTGGCCGACCACCCCGACCAGGAGGCCCTGGTCCGGGCCGAGGCGCAGAAGTCGCGCCGTCACCGGCCGCTGCGCGAGCTGCTGCCCCGGGCCGGCGAGACGCTGACGGCGATCAAGCCGTGCTGGGCGATGAGCCCGCTGGTGGTCGCCTCGGTGCTGCCGCCCGGCCGCTGGTTCGACGTGGTGATCTTCGACGAGGCGTCGCAGATCCCGCCCGCGCAGGCCGTCTCGGCGATCTCGCGCGGCACCCAGGTCGTCGTGGCCGGCGACGAGCGGCAGCTGCCCCCGACCAGCTTCTTCACCGCCGCCACCGACGACGAGGGGGTCGGCACCGACGACGACGCGCTCACCGAGGGCTTCGAGTCGGTCCTCGACGTGCTCTCTGCCGCGCTGCCGGTCCGCCGCCTCACCTGGCACTACCGCTCGCTGGACGAGCGGCTGGTCGCCTTCGCCAACGAGCAGATGTACGACGGCTCGCTGGTCACCTTCCCCGGGACGGGCGAGGAGTCGGTCCTGCGGCTGGAGGTCGTGGACGGCTCGGCGCCGGTGCAGCCGGGGCAGGAGTCGATCGAGTCCACCGCCGCCGAGGTCGACCGGGTGGTCGCCCTCGTCCTGGAGCACGCCCGCACCCGGCCGACGGAGTCCCTCGGCGTCATCGCCCTGGGGATCACCCACGCGAACCGCATCGAGGAGGCCGTGCGGGCGGCGCTGGGCGCGGCGCCGGACACGACGGGGTTCTTCGACGACGCTGCGCCGGAGCGGTTCTTCGTCAAGAACCTCGAGCGCGTCCAGGGCGACGAGCGCGACGCGGTCATCCTGTCGATCGGCTACGGCAAGACCCCCCACGGGCGGGTGCTGCACCGCTTCGGCCCGCTCAACCTCGAGGGTGGCGAGCGCCGGCTCAACGTGGCCATCACCCGGGCCCGTCGCCGGATGACGGTCGTCTCCTCGTTCACCGCCGCCGACCTCGACCCGGCCCGGCTGAAGGCCCGCGGCGCCCTCATGCTGCGCGACTTCCTCACCTACGCCGAGTCCGGCGGCGCCGTCCGGGCGGACGAGCCGGACGCGGCGGGGCTGGCCGGCACCGTCGACCTGACCGGCACGGCGGCGTCAGCGGGACTGGCCGAGGTCGAGGACGACCCGATCGTGGCCGACTTCGCCCGGCGGCTGCGCGCCGACGGGTTCATCGTGCACCAGGGCTACGGCAGCTCGGCGCACCGGCTCGACCTCGCCATCGAGGACCCGCGCCGGCCGCACCGGATGCTCGTCGCCGTCGAGACCGACGGGCCCGGCTATGCCGCGATGCCCAGCACCCGCGACCGGGACCGCCTGCGGATCGAGCAGCTGCGCCGCCTCGGCTGGCAGCACACGCGGGTGTGGACGACCGACCTGTTCCGTGACCCGGCCCGTGACGTCTCCCGGGTGGCCGGGCTGGTCCGGGCCGCGTCCGACGCCCAGCGAGGAGGAGCCCCCATGCCCGAGTCCACCGCCACCCCGCACCCCGGTCAGGCGCCGACCGCCAGCACGGAGCCCGCGCACGAGGCCACGACGGGGGAGCCCCCGGCACGCTCCGACGTGGCGCAGGAGCCGGACGGAGGGCACGGTGGGAGCGGAGCCGACCCGGGTTGCCGACGGGTCAGCGACCGGAGGGGGCCAGCGGCTCCGACGGCCAGTCGCCCTCCGAGGCGTCGACGACCGCTGACGGACCGGCGAACGAGGCGGTCAGGGTCGTGCAGGCGGAGCAGAGCACCGACGACACCGACGCCGGCTGGGGCGAGCGCTCCGACGACGGCCAGCACGACGACTGGCTGCGCGAGCAGCGACCGCCGCACTGGGGCTGAGCCCCGCCGCAATGGGGGGCTGAGCCCCGCAGCACGACGAAGGGCGCCGCCCCGACCGGGCGGCGCCCTTCGTCGCGTCCGGGGACGCCTCGCGACTCGGCGCGTCCCGACCGGCGCCGGGGCTGTGCCGGGTCAGGTGCGGACGCGCAGCTCGTCGCGGATCTCGGTGAGCAGCAGGATCTCCTCGCTGGGGGCCTTCGGCTCGGGCTCGACGCCGTGCTTGCGGCGTGCGGCGAGCCGGTTCATCGGCAGGACGATCACGAAGTAGATCGTGGCGGCGACGAGCACGAAGTTGAGCACCGACTGCAGGAAGAGGCCCAGCGAGAAGGCCGCGTTGTTGATGGTGAACCTGCCGAAGCCGCTGATGTCCTTGGCGCCCACGACGGCAGCGATGAGCGGGTTGACCAGGCCGTCGAGCAACCCTTTGACCACGCCGCTGAAGGCAGCGCCGACGGCCACGGCGACGGCCAGGTCGACGACGTTGCCGCGCATGAGGAAGTCCTTGAACCCTTTGAGCATGTAACCGTCCTTGTCTGTCTGTCTGGCGCCCACCGCCGTCCCGGGAGGACGGTGGCGCCGGCCCGGGGCGTTCCCCGGCACAGCGAACATGTCACTCCCGGTGGCCGGTCGGGCCTCCGGCGCGCCGCCGGTCGGGCATCCGGCGCAGGCACGGTCGTCGGGTGAGGACCACCGATGCGGTCAGGGACCGCGCAGCGCGAGGGTCACGGACGTGCCGGCGAGGTCGGAGCCGGTGACCGTGGCCACGCGTGCGGCCACCGCCGGTGCCACGGCGACGACGACACCGGGCCGGGCCGGGCCGGCGCCGCCGACCAGCCCGGCCGCGCCGCCGCCGTCGGCCGGGTCGACGGCGAGCACCACGACGTCGGAGCCGACGACCGTGCCCGCGGGGGACGCGATGAGGTCGACCCGGTCACCGGCGTGCACCAGCGCGGCCGCACCCGGGTCGGTCAGCGGCACGTGGGCGGCGACGAGCCCGGGCAGGCCGGTCAGCAGCCCGGATCCGCGCAGCCGCGACGCGGTCACCGGCTCGCCGGCGCCGAGGCCCGCGCCCAGCGTCGCGTCGACGGCCCGGGAGGGGTCCTGCAGCGCGGAGGCGGGCCGGACCCGGCTCGGCCAGCGGTCGACCCGGAGGTCGGAGGCGCTCAGGCGGTGACCGGCCGGCAGGTCACGCACCGAGACCACCACCGGGACGCCGACCGGGGGAGGGGTGGGCAGGAAGGCGCTGACGACCAGCCAGGCCGCGACGCCGGCGAGGACGGCGGCGACGGCCCGGCGCAGCCTCGCCCGGCGCCACACCGCGCGCCGGCCCGACCCTCGCCAGCCCGGGGGCAGCAGCCGCTGGGCCGACACCCGCACACCCCGCCGGCCCCCGGGCCGGCGCGGCGGGCCGGCGGCGGTGCTCACGTCGGCAGCACCAGTGGCAGCGGCAGCCCGTCGAGGGCGCGTCGGCAGGCGCAGGTCGCGGCGTCGTCGTCCTCGGCCGGGGGGAGCGCGCCGATGGCCGCGCGCAGGGTCTGCTTGAGGCCGCTGATGTTGTCGCCGAAGACCCGCAGCACCTCGGCGTGCGAGACGGCCTCACCGCCCTCGACCCCGGCGTCGTGGTCGGTCACGAGCGCGACGGTGGTGAAGCACATCGCCAGCTCGCGCGCGATCGAGGCCTCGGGCATGCCGGTCATCCCCACCACCGTCCAGCCGGCCTGCTGGTGCCAGAGCGACTCGGCGCGGGAGGAGAAGCGCGGGCCGTTGATGACGACGAGGGTGCCGGACCCGACCGCGGACGACCCGGCCCGCTCGACGGCGTCCAGCACCGCGGCCCGGCCGCGCGGGCAGTAGGGGTCGGCGAAGCCGGCGTGCACGACCGGACCGGGCCCGTCGTACACGGTGTGCTCGCGGCCCCAGGTGCGGTCGACCACCTGGTCGGGGACCACGACGGTGCCGGGGCCGTGGGCCGGCACCAGCGAGCCCACCGCGCACGGCGCGAGCACCTGCCGGACCCCCACCGCGCGCAGGGCCCAGAGGTTGGCCCGGTAGTTCACCCGGTGCGGGGGGAACCGGTGGCCCTGCCCGTGCCGGGCGAGGAAGGCGACCCGGCGGCCCTCGACCTCGCCCACCACGACGTCGTCGCTGGGGTCGCCGAACGGGGTGGTCACCCGGACCCGCTCGGCGTCCTCGAGGAACTGGTAGAAGCCCGAGCCGCCGATGACGCCGATGTCGGCGCGCGAGCTGCTGGAGACGGACGTGCCGCTGGGGGTGCTCATGCAGGCGAGGCTAGCGGCGGTCCTTCCGGGCCGCGGCGCGGCGCCACGTGCTGTGGACGGTGGGGCGACCCTGTCCGGTGCTGTGGACGGCCGCCCGCACCAACGCGACGGCGATGGCCCGCCCCGTCATCGGGGGCGGGCCATCGCCGGCTGGTCTCGCGGGGCGGGCGGTGCCTCAGGCGGCAGAGCCCTGCCCGGAGGACGTGCTGCCCGCGCCGTTGCTGCTGGAGGTCTTGCTGCCGGCGCTCGCGGCCGAGGTGCCCGAGCCGTTGGACCCGGTCGACGTCTCGGTCTTGGTCTTGGTCGCCGTCGAGCCCGCGTCGGAGCCGCCACCGGCGGGCAGCGTGGCCGAGGAGCCGCTGCTGCGGGAGTCGGTGCGGTAGAAGCCGGAGCCCTTGAAGACGACACCGACGGCGCTGAACACCTTGCGCAGGCGACCCTCGCACTGCGGGCAGGAGGTCAGCGAGTCGTCGCTGAAGGACTGCACGGCCTCGAAGCGGTGGTCGCATGAGGTGCACGCGTAGGCGTACGTCGGCATGGATAACTCCCGTTGGCACTGTCAGGGTGAGACTGCCAAGTGTAACGGTGCCGGACCGGCGTCGATTCCCTGCGTGACGCGCCGTACGGACCGGGGCCGTCGCGCGCGGTCAGCCGCCCTGCCGGTCGCTGTCGATGAGGTACGCCCCGTCCTTGGCGACCACGCCGATCCGGTGGGTCTCGGTGGACCTCGTGCCGTCATCGCGGACGTAGGTGAGCGTGACGACCGCGTCCTTGGCCTGGGCGTCGGCGCGGGTCTGCTTGACCTCGACCTTGTCGATCGAGCTCCAGAACCCGTCGTAGCCCGAGCGGCCCCCGGCCGCCGCCTGCATGGCCGGCGTGAGCTGGGCCCAGGTGCGGTCCCGGTCGCTGGTGACGTCGGCGAAGTACGACTGCACGAAGCGCGCGAGCGCCTTGTCGCCGCCGGGCACCCCTGCGGGCGCCGAGGTCGTCGCGCTGGTGGGTGGGGTGGTCGTCGGCGCGGTCGTGGTGGGTGTCGTCGTGGTCGACGGGGTCGTGGTGGTGGGGGTGCTGGTCGTCGTCGGGCTGCTGCTCGGCGTCGGCGAGCTGCTGGGTGTCGGCCCGGACGTGGCCGACGGCGGCGTGCTGGCGGTCGCGGCGCTGCCACCCCCGCCGCCTGCGCCACCGGGGCCCCGGGTGAGCAGGTACGCCCCGCCGAGCACCACGAGGAGCAGCAGGACCAGCGCGACCGGCAGCCAGCGACGTCCGCCGGGGCGCTCGGGCGCCGTGGACCCGGGCGGGACCGACGCCGGTGGGGTCGGCCCGGCCGCGGCCGGTGCCGGCTGGTTGACCGGCTCGGCGGCGGCCGGCGTGGGCATCCGCTGGGTGGTCTCCGGGGTCTCCGGGGTCTCCGGGGGGACGACGACCGCCATCGGCCGGGTCGCGTCGTGGTCACGCGGGTCGAGCGCGGCGGTGTCCTCCAGCAGGCTCTCGCCCCGGGAGATCGCGCCGAGGCGCTCGGCCGCGGTGGCCATGTCCCAGCGCCGGGCGGGGTCCTGGTCCATCATCGCGGCGATCGCCGGGGCCAGGCCGCCCGCGTGCTGCATCGGGCGCGGGGGCTCGCTGGCGATGTCGCGCAGCAGGGCCAGCGGGTTGGAGCGGGGCTCGTACGGCGCCTGCCCCTCCACCGCGGCGTACAGCGTGGCGCCGAGGGCCCAGACGTCGGTCTTGGGGTCGGGGTCGCCGCCGCGGGCCAGCTCGGGGGAGAGGTAGCCGGGGGTGCCGGTGAAGAACCCGGTCTGGGTCAGCTGGTCGTCGCCGTGGCCGCGGGCGATGCCGAAGTCACTGATCTTGGGGCGACCGCCCCGGTCCAGGAGCACGTTGCCGGGCTTGACGTCGCGGTGCACGATGCCGCGCTCGTGCGCCCTGGCCAGCGCACTGGCGATCCGGGCCCCGATGTCGGCCACCCGCAGCGGGGGCAGACGCCCCTCGTCGGAGAGGATCTCGGCGAGGGTCGGCCCGTCGACGTACTCCATGACCAGCCACGGGCGGCCGTCGTGGTCGACGACGTCGTACACCGACACGACGTTGGGGTGGTTGAGCGCGGCGGCCGAGCGCGCCTCGCGCATGGCGCGCGCGGTCTCCACCTCCGGCTCACCCGGCAGGCCGCCGATCTGCTTGACGGCGACCTCGCGGCCGAGGACCTCGTCCCGGCACAGCCAGACCACGCCCATGCCACCGCGCCCGATGGCGCGCAGCACGAGGTAGCGGTCCGCGATCCGCTGCGATTCCATGAGGTCCTCTCCGTCGACACCGGGGCCCACCCTAAGTGGCGAGGCGGCTCTGCTCATCCCCGAGGACCGCGTGCGCTGCCCGGCGCGGGCGCGCCGGGCAGCCGCTGTCCCGGTCCGGGGCTCAGAGCGTGAGCACGAGACCGACCGCGAAGGCGACGTAGAACGCGGTCGCCGCGGCGAGCTTTCCCGCGGTGAGCCGGCGCGCCCGCAGGATGCACAGCAGGTAGACGATCGAGGCCACCGTCGCCACCCCGGCCAGCACCAGCGGGGTGTCGAACTTCCACGCGGTGAACAGCAGGCCGATGCCGGAGGGCACCGTCGCCTGGATCATCATCGCGCCGGAGATGTTGGCCAGGGCGAGCTGCAGCTTGCCCTGGCGGACCCAGATGATGGCGTTCATGATCTCGGGCAGCTCGGTCGCGACCGGCGACAGCAGCAGCGCCACCACCGCGGACGGCAGCCCGAGCGCCGGGCCGGCCCACTCCAGCTGCTGCACGAACAGCTGCGAGGCGACGAAGATGACGACCAGCGTGGCCAGCGGTCTGGGCGACGACGGCCGTCGTGGACGGCCGGGCGCGGTAGCGCTGGAGCTTCAGCGGCTCCAGGCCCTCGTCCGAGGCCTGCTCCCCGCCGGCGCTCATCTCCCGCCGGAAGTACAGGGCGTAGACCGCGAAGAAGACGAGGCCGAGCCACGGCTTGACGGCGAAGGCGACCAGGCCGAGCCCGACCTTGACCGCGAAGATCGCGAGGAACCACGTCTGGTCGCGGGCCAGCCGCGCCGTGTCGACGCCGGCCAGGTCGTCACCGGACGGGTTGCCGAGCCGGCCGGGTGGCCAGCCGCGCCGCCGTCGGTCGCCAGCGGCGAGCCGGAGCCGCCGCCGTACGGCCGGCAGCCCGTGCGCCACGCGGGGACGCGGCCGCGGTGAGGGCGGCCCGCTGCCGGCGCTTGCGCCAGATGAGCATGCCGCCGGTGACGCCGTAGGCGATGGTGCCGACCACGAGCGGGCCGCCCATCGCGGCGCCGACGGCGATGTCGTTGCCGTGCTCGTGGCTGCCGAACAGCACCGCGACCAGGGTCACCACGCTCTCGGGCAGCGCGGTGCCGGCGGCGGCCAGGATGGTGCCGACGGCGACCGGTCCGACCTCGAGGCGGACGCCGAGCCACTCGACGGCGTTGACGAACCACTCACACGCGACGTAGATGGCGACGGCGCACGCGAGCAGCAACAGGACGTGGAACATGAGGAGGTGGGGCCTCTCTGCAGGGCCGCAGGCGAGGTGAGCGCCCCGCGGGGGTGGCAGACCTCGACCCACGGCAGCGTGTGGATCAGCTGACAGTGGGTCGAAGGTCTCGCCCACCCCACACCCTCAGGTGTCGGGCCCGGTGACCGGGGAAACGAGTTTCCCAGTATGTCGACCAACCGGCTTCGAGAGGGCTACTCCCCTTCAACGGCGAGCAAACCCTACCCACGCGCCGGCAGCGAGTCGAACCGGCGTGTTCGCCCACCGAATCGCGCCGTCGCCGGTCGCGCCGGTCAGCGGTCTCCGGTCACGGGCCAGCCGGCCAGCCGGCCGCGTTCGCTGACCTCGCGCACCCGCTGCTCGGCGCGGCGGCGCGCCTCCGCGGTGGTGACGATGAGCAGCTGGTCCCCGCGCCGCAGCGGCGTGTTGGGAGTGGGCACGAACCCCTTGTCGTCGCGCACCACCAGGGTGACGTTGGCACCGGCGGGCAGCCGCAGCTCGAACAGCTCGACGCCGTGCAGGTGGGACGCGGACCCGATCTGCACCTGCAGCAGGTCGGCGCCCATCTCCTCCAGCGGGGTGGACTCGACCTCGACGTCGACGGTGTAGGCCGCGTCGCTGAGACCGAGCCGCCGGGCCACCCAGGGCAGGGTCGGGCCCTGCACGATGGTGAAGATCACCACGAGGACGAAGACGAAGTCGAACAGCCACTCGACCCCCGGCGTACCGGCGGTGAGGGGGACGGTGGCGAGCACGACCGGCACGGCGCCGCGCAGCCCGGCCCAGGACAGGAACGCCTGCTCGCGCCACGGCACCCGGAACGGGGTCATCGACACGATCACCGACGCCGGCCGGGCCAGCAGCAGCAGGACCAGGCCGATGCCGAGCGCCGGCAGGATGTACCGCGTCAGGTTGGCCGGGCTGGCCAGCAGGCCCAGCATGACGAACAGCCCGATCTGGGCGAGCCAGCCCAGGGCCTGGGCGAAGGAGCGGACGGCCGGGCGGTGCGGCAGCCGGGTGTTGCCCAGCACCAGCGCCGCCAGGTACGTCGCGATGAACCCGCTGGTGTGCAGCAGGGAGGCCACGGCGTAGGCGAGGACGGTCAGCGCGAGCGACGCCGATCGAGAACAGGGCGGACGAGGCCGAGGCGACCAGCCGCAGCATCCGGCCGCCGCCGTAGCCGATGGCCAGGCCGATCGCCGCGCCGCCGACCAGCTCGGCCACCGCGATGAGCAGCAGCTGCCACCACGGGTGCGGCTCGCGCGCCGGGCACCGCCTGCTCGGCGAGGGTCGACCACCAGCAGCACCACGGGGGCGTCGTTGAAGCCCGACTCGGCCTCGAGCATCCCGGTGACCCGGCGCGGCAGCGGCACCCGGCGCAGCACCGAGAACACCGCCGCGGCGTCGGTGGAGGACAGCACCGCGCCGATGAGCAGCGCGATCGTCCACGACACGTGCAGGAAGTAGTGGCCGGCCACGCTGACGACGCCCACCGACACCAGCACCCCGAGGGTCGACAGCACGGCCGCCGGTGCGACGGAGTCCCGGATGCCCGACCAGGACGTCGTCAGGCCGCCCTCGGCCAGGATGAGGACGAGCGCGCTGTAGCCCAGGACCTGGGTCAAGCGTGGTGGACTCGAACTGGATGCCGAAGCCGGCCTCGCCGATGACGATGCCGATGGCCAGGTAGAGCAGCAGGGACGGCAGGCCGGAGCGCACCGCGAGCCGGACGGCGGCGACCGAGACGAGCAGCACGAGGGAGCCGACCGCCAGCACGGGGTCGAGGTCGGTCGAGCGTGAACTCCTGGACCAGCATGGACACCCGGACCGCGCTCCCTCCTGCGACATGGCCGACGTGGCGCGGCCTCGATCCCGTGCCCTGGTCACCCGCATCCGCGACCGGTGACGTGCGGTGTCCTAGTCTCGCAGGGTGTCCCGCGCTGAGAACTGCTCGCCGTGTCGTCGTGTCCCTGGTCGCCCTCCTCGTCGTTGCCGCCGTCGTCGTCGCGGTCGTCGGGGTCGGACTCGTCCGGCGCTCCTTCCCCCAGACGAGCGGCGAGCTGGCGGTGCGCGGGCTGACCGCGCCCCGGTCTCGGTGCTGCGCGACCACCAGGGCGTGCCGCAGATCTACGCCGACAACGCCCAGGACCTGTTCCGGGCCCAGGGCTACGTGGCCGCCCAGGACCGGTTCTTCGAGATGGACCTGCGCCGGCACATCACCGCCGGGCGGCTCGCGGAGATGGTCGGCGCCGACGGGGTCGCGACCGACAAGGTGATCCGGACCATGGGCTGGCGCCGGGTCGCCGAGGCCGAGCTGCCGCACCTGGCCCCGGCCACCCGGCAGTACCTCCAGGCCTACGCCGACGGGGTCAACGCCTACATCGACGAGATGGGCTCGCCGTCCCGGATGGCGTTCGAGTACGTCGTCCTGGGCCAGCAGGTGCCGAACTACCGGGTCGAGCCGTGGACGCCGGTGGACTCCCTGGCCTGGCTCAAGGCGATGGCCTGGGACCTGCGCGGCAACTACGACAACGAGCTGACCCGGGCCCGCCTGGCCGGGTCGATCAGCCTGCAAGCAGCTGGACGAGATCTTCCCCGCCTACCCCTACGACACGCACCAGCCGATCCTGTCCGCGAAGGACTGGAGCCCGGCCGCCGACGGCAGCGCGCAGGCGGCGTCCGCGACGCCGGACCTGCCGCGGTCCAAGCAGCGTCCGCCTCGGTCTACGCGGAGGTGTCCCGCTCGCTGGCCGCCGTCCCGGTGATGCTCGGGCGCGGCGACGGCATCGGCTCCAACTCCTGGGTGGTCTCCGGCAGCCGGTCCAGCACCGGCAAGCCGCTGCTGGCCAACGACCCGCACCTCGGCACCGGCATCCCGGGCATCTGGTACCAGACGGGGCTGCACTGCCGCACGGTCGGCGCCGCCTGCCCGTTCGACGTCTCCGGCTTCTCCTTCTCCGGGCCTGCCCGGCGTCGTCATCGGCCACAACCAGCGGGTCGCCTGGGGCTTCACCAACCTCGGCCCCGACGTCAGCGACTTCTACCTCGAGCGGGTCCGCGGCGGCAGCCTACCTGCGCGACGGCCGCTACCTGCCGCTGACCCGAGCGCGAGGAGACCATCCACGTGCGCCGGCGGCAAGGACGTGCAGATCACCGTCCGCCAGACCGTGCACGGCCCGATCCTCTCCGACGTGGTCGCGGACCTGGCCAGGCGCCGGCGCCACGGCGCCGGTCGAGGGCAAGTCCGACGGCGGCGGGTACGACGTGTCGCTCGCCTGGACCGGGCTGCGCCCGGGGCGCACGGCGGACGCGATCTTCGCCCTCGACACGGCCCAGTCGCTTCCCGCAGTTCCAGGCCGCGGCGCGCGACTTCGCGGTGCCCGGCGCAGAACCTCGTCTACGCCGACGTCGACGGCCACATCGGCTACCAGGCGCCCGGGCCAGGTCCCGGTCCGGCAGTCCGCGACGCCCGGAGCCCCGCCCGGCTACTGGCCGGCCCCGGGCTGGAAGTCCCGGTACGACTGGAAGGGCTTCGTGCCGTTCGCGCAGATGCCCACGTCGTACGACCCGCCGGAGGGGTTCATCGTCGCGGCCAACCAGGCGGTCAGCGCCAGCAGGACGCCGTTCCTCACCACCGAGTGGGACTACGGCTACCGCACCCAGCGGATCCGTGACCTGATCGAGGCCGACGCCCAAGGTGACCCCGGCGCGGATGTCCCAGATCCAGATGGACAACCGCAACGGCTTCGCGCCGACGCTGGTCAAGGAGCTGCTGCGGATCAAGACCGACTCCTACACCCAGGACGCCCAGAACCTGCTGCGCCGCTGGGACTTCACCCAGCCGACCGGGCGGTCCGACCAGGCCGCGGCGGCCGCCTACTACAACGCGGTGTGGTCCAAGCTGCTCGACCTGACCTTCAACGACGAGCTGACCGGCGACATCAAGGCCGACGGCGGCGGCCGGTGGATGCAGGCCGTCGCCAACCTGCTGCAGAAGAAGAACGACCCGTGGTGGGACAACAAGCAGACGCCCGGCGTGATCGAGGGCCGCGACGAGATCCTGCGCCAGGCGATGGTCGAGGCCCGGAACGACCTGACCAAGCGGCTCGGCAAGAACGCCGGAGGACTGGGAGTGGGGCAGCCTGCACCGGCTGACGCTGCAGCACAAGGTGCTCGGCGGCGAGGGCGTGCCGGGACTGGTCCGCGGCCTGTTCAACCGCGGGCCCGTGGGACATGCCCGGCGGCTCGTCCATCGTCGACGCCAACGGGTACGACGCGAGCCAGGGCTTCGCGGTGAACTGGGCGCCGTCGATGCGCATGGTCGTCGACCTCGGCGACCTCGACCGCTCCCGGTGGGTCAACCAGACCGGCGCCTCGGGCCACCCGTTCTCCCCGCACTACGACGACCAGGTCGGCGCGTGGGTCGAGGGCGAGACCTACGCCTGGCCCTCCACCGAGCAGGCGGTCCGCGAGCGCCGAGGCCGAGGAGCTGCGGCTCGTGCCGGACCGCTCCGACGCCTGAGGCGGCCGGGCCGGCCGGCGGTGGCTCAGCGGCCGGCGGCACCGGGTCGCGGCGGTCGGCAGCCGGAGCATCCCCCGGCCCGGGGTGACGACCGCGTCGACCCGCACGTCGTGCCCCTCGGCCGGCAGCGGCCCGGGCACCAGCTCGTCGTCGCCGACCACGGCCACGACGAGGGCGCCCGGGGCGCGACGGCGCAGCGCCCGGTCGTAGCTGCCGCCGCCCTGCCCGAGCCGGGCGCCCGAGACGTCGACGGCGAGAGCGGGGGTGACGACCACGCGCCGCCCCGGCGATCGCGTCGCGCCCGAGCGCCGGACCGGTCGACCCGTCCGCCAGCAGCCGGCACCAGTCCAGGTCCTTGTCGGGCAGCAGCACGGGCACCAGCACCGGCAGCCCGCGGGCGTGCAGCTCGGCCGCCAGGGCGTCGGTCGGCGGCTCGGTGGGCAGCGACCGGTAGATCGCCACCGTGGCACCGCTCCGGCGATCGCGTCGACGCAACCGGCCAGGACGGCGGCGGCGATCGCCGCGGCATCCGCCGCGCGGTCCCGCGTGGCCGCCGCCGCGCGGCGGGCGGCGCGCAGCTCGCGTCGTACGGCGGCCTTGGCGGTGGGGGTGGCGTCGGTCATGCCGCGATTGTCCGCCACGGCGGACGCCTGTCGCTGTTGGTCGGGCGACCGTGCCACGATGGCGCTTCGCGGGTCAGGGGAGGTCGAGCTGTCGTGTCGGTGCGCAACCGTCTGGCGCTGGTCCTTGCCGCCGTGCTGCTGCCGCTGCTCGTCGGGGCCGGCCTGGTCGTCGCCGTCGTGGTGCCGGCCCAGCTGCGCACCGAGGCGGCGGAGCGGCTGGAGGTCGCCGCCTCGTCCGTCGCGGCGATGCAGGTGCAGTCGTGTCTCGGTGTCGGTGACGCCGCCCGGGTGATGGTGCTCGCGGTCGTGGCCGGTGAGCCGGCCGACACCGCGCTGGCGTCGGGGCTCCAGCGGCGGCACGGCTACGGCTGGATCCTGCGCGACGACACGGTGCTGGCCCGCTCGGCGGCGGTGCCGGACGGCCTGCCGGTCAGCCTCACGGCGGCCTCCCGCTGCTCGGCCGGCTCGGTCGCCGCCTCCGGTGGCGCGGGGGGCGTGCCCGACACCGGGGTGCCCGCCCTGGCCGACTCGGTCTCGGTGCCGACCGACGGCGGGACCCTCAGCGCGGTCGCCGGTGTGCTGGTCGACCGGACCTCGCTCGCGGCCTGGGACGCCGGGCGCCACCCCGACCCCACCTCCGACGTCGCGGTGGCCTGCCCCGGCGGCTCGGCCGTCTCCACCGCCGCGGGCTCCCGCGACCGGGACCTCACCCGCGCGGCACGGCAGGCGCTCGCCGGCCGCGCCGCCGCCGTCCCGGACAGCGTGGTGCGCACCGCGCCGGCCGGTGAGGGGCACCCGTGCGTCGTGGTCGCCGTCGGCGCCGCGGCCTCCTCGGCCGCCGGCTCCTGGGTGACCTGGGCGCTGCTGGGGCTCTCGCTGGTGCTGGGGGCCGTGCTGGTGGCGTGGCTCTCCCGGCAGCTGACGCTGCCGGTCCTCGCCGTCACCGGCGCGGCCGAGCGGGCCGCCCACGGCGACCTGGCCGTGCGGCTGCCGGTGGGCCGCGGCGACGAGGTGGGTCGCCTGGCCGAGAGCTTCAACCACATGGCCGAGCAGCTGGAGCTGCGGATGACCGACCTGCAGCACAGCCGCGACCTGCTGTCGGACAACATCCGCCGCCTGGGTGACGCGCTGCAGCGCACGCACGACCTCGACGGGCTGCTGGCCACCGTCGCCGCGATCTCGGCCTCGACCACCGAGAGCGTGCGGGCGACGGTCTGGCTGCTCGAGGGGGACAGCCTGATGGCCCGGGTCGCCTGGCCGGTGGAGTCCGCCCGGGGCGGGCCGCGCCGGGTGTCGCGGGTCGACACGCTGCCCGGGCTGGTCAGCGGGGACGGCGTGCCGCGACGGATCGAGGGCGGCGGCGACGCCGCCGCCCGGCTCGGTGGGCCGGCGCTCGCGTCGCCGCTGCAGCGGGGCACCACCGTGCTCGGCGCGGTCGTGGTCGAGCGGTCTCCGGGCAGCGCGCCGTACAGCGACGAGGACAGCGCCATCCTGCTCTCGATCACCGGCCCGGCCGGGATCGCGATGGACAACGCCCTGCTGCACCGGCAGGCGCAGCGGCTCGGCGGTGACCGACCCGCTGACCGGGGTGGGCAACCTGCGGATGCTGACCACGACGCTGGCCCGCGAGGTGGACCGCGCGCGGCACTTCGAGCGCAGCGTGGCGCTGCTGATCCTCGACATCGACCACTTCCGCGAGATCAACGACATCCACGGCCACGCCGCCGGCGACGCCATCCTGGCCGCCGTCGCGGCCCGGGTCGTCGGCAGCGTCCGCGAGGTGGACCGGGTGGCCCGCTACGGCGGCGAGGAGTTCGCGGTCGTCTGCCCCGAGCTGGACCCGAGCCGACGCCCACGCGCCTGGCGCTGAGCGTGTGGAGCGCCGTCCGCGACGAGCCGTTCGACGTCGGGGGCGCCCCGGTGGAGGTCCGGGTCAGTGTCGGCGTGGCCTCCTGGCCGCGCCAGGCGACGACCTCGACCGAGCTGCTGCGGGCAGCGGACGCCGCCGTGTCCCAGGCCAAGGGCAGCGGACGTGACCAGGTGCGGGCGGCGCCGGACGCGCTCCGGCTAATCGTCTGGGCCATGACGAGCTTCCAGGACGACACGAGCGGTGCTGGCACGCAGGGCAGGCGGTGATGAAGGCCGTCATCCCCGCCGCCGGCCTCGGCACGCGGTTCCTGCCGGCGACCAAGGCGACGCCCAAGGAGATGCTGCCGGTCGTCGACAAGCCGGCCATCCAGTACGTCGTGGAGGAGGCCGACGCGCGCCGGCCTGCGCAACGTCCTGATGATCACCGGGCGCAACAAGACCGCGCTGGAGGACCACTTCGACCGGCACTGGGAGCTCGAGAAGGCGCTCGAGGCCAAGGGCGACGACCTGCGGCTCAAGCGGGTGCGCAAGTCGGCCAACCTGGGCAACGTCCACTTCGTCCGCCAGGGCGAGCCGCTCGGCCTCGGCCACGCGGTGCTCTGCGCGGCCGACCACGTCGGTGACGACCCGTTCGCGGTCCTGCTCGGTGACGACCTGATCGACGAGCGCGACCACCTGCTCGAGCAGATGATCGAGGTCCGCGAGCGAGCACGGCGGCAGCGTCGTCGCGCTGATGGAGGTGCCGCCGGAGCAGGTGCACCTCTACGGCTGCGCCGCCGTGGAGGCGGTACCCGGTTCCGACGGCAGCGTCGTGCGGGTCACCGGCCTGGTCGAGAAGCCCGACCCGGCCGACGCGCCGAGCAACCTGGCCATCATCGGCCGCTACGTGCTGGACCCCTCGATCTTCACCACCCTCGCCAACACCCCGCCCGGCCGCGGCGGCGAGATCCAGCTGACCGACGCGCTGCAGGAGCGGGCCGCCGCCCGCACCACCGGCGGCGGCGTCCACGGCGTCGTGTTCTCCGGCCGCCGCTACGACACCGGCGACCGGCTCGACTACCTCAAGGCGGTCGTGCGGCTGGCCAGCGAGCACCGCGAGCTCGGCAAGGACTTCAGCGCGTGGCTGGACGACTACGTCGCCGGGGCGGAGACCTCCTCCTCGTGATCACGGTCGAGCAGCACCTGTCCCGGATCCTCGGCACCGTCCGGCGGCTGCCCAGCATCGACATCGGGCTGCTCGACGCGCACGGCTGCGTGCTGGCCGACGACGTGGCCAGCGACGTCGACCTGCCCGGTTTCACCAACTCGGCCATGGACGGCTACGCGGTCCGGGCGGCCGAGGTGGCCGGCGCCACCGCCGACGCGCCGGTCCACCTGCCCGTGGTCGGTGACATCGCGGCGGGCAACACCAAGGCGCTGAGCCTCGCGCCGGGGCAGTCGATGCGGATCATGACCGGCGCGCCGCTCCCGCGCGGGGCCGACGCCGTCGTCCCGGTCGAGGTCACCGACGGCGGGCTGTCCCGGGTCGCCGTCCGCGAGGCCACCGAGGCGGGCCAGCACGTGCGGGAGGTCGGCGGCGACGTGCACGCCGGTGACGTGGTCCTGCGGGCCGGCGTGCGGCTCGGGCCGCGGCAGATCGGCCTGCTCGCCGCCGTCGGGGGCGGCCCGGGTGCGGGTGGTGCCCCAGCCGCGGGTCGTCGTCCTGTCGACCGGCGACGAGCTGATCGACCCGGGCACCCGTCCCGGCTTCGGGCAGGTCGTCGACAGCAACTCGGTCATGCTGACCGCCGCCCTGCGCGAGCTGGGCGCCGTGCCGTTCCGGGTGCCGCGGGTCCGCGACGACGCCCGCCTGCTGCGCGAGACCCTCGAGCGGGAGCTGCTGCGCGCCGACGCGGTGATCACCACCGGCGGGGTCAGCGCCGGCGCCTACGACACGGTCAAGGAGGTGCTCTCCCGCGTCGGGACGATGTCCTTCGACCAGGTGGCGATGCAGCCGGGCAAGCCGCAGGGCTTCGGCGTCCTGGGTGAGGACCACACCCCGGTGTTCACGCTGCCGGGCAACCCGGTGAGCGCCATGGTGTCCTTCGAGGTGTTCGTCGCGCCGGCGCTGCGCCGGATGGCGGGACGGGCCGACCACGAGCTGGAGCTGGTCGACGCCACCGCCGCCCACGACTGGACCTCGCCCGCCGGGCCGCACCCAGTTCGCCCGGGTGCTGCTGCGGAACGAGGGCAACGGGCGCACCGTCGCCCTCGTCGGTCACCAGGGCTCGCACGTGCTGGGTGGGCTGGCCTCGGCCAACGCCCTCGCCGTGGTGCCCGCCGAGGTCACCCGCGTGACCGCCGGCGACGGCTGCGCTGTCATCCCCTCGGGCTCGTCGAGTGCGTCGCATGAGCACGCCCCGGGGCCCGGGCCTGACCCACGTGCGCGCCGACGGTACGGCGCACATGGTCGACGTCAGCGCCAAGGACGTCACGGCCCGGTCCGCGTCGGCGGCCGGGCCGCGTCCTGCTGTCCGCCGACGCGGTGGCGGCGCTGCGCGGCGGGACGGTGCCCAAGGGCGACGCGCTGGCCGTCGCCCGGATCGCCGGCATCCAGGCCGCCAAGCGGACGCCCGAGCTGGTCCCGCTGGCCCACCCGATCGGCGTGCACGGGGTCGAGGTCGACCTCGAGGTGACCGACGACGGGGTCGAGCTGCGCGCCACGGTGCGCACGGCCGACCGCACCGGCGTCGAGATGGAGGCCCTGACGGCCGTGACCGTCGGCGCGCTGGCGCTGATCGACATGGTCAAGGCCGTCGACAAGCACGCCCGGATCACCGACGTGCGGGTCACCGCCAAGTCGGGCGGGCGGTCCGGGGACTGGGTCGAGTGACGCCCCGAGCGGTGGTCATCACCTGTTCCACGCGGGCCGCGGGCGGGGTCTACCCCGACCGGTCCGGCCCGGTCATCGTCCAGACCCTGCGCGAGTGGGACCTGGACGGTCTCGTCGTCGACGGACCCCGTCGTCGTCCCCGACGGGCCCGAGGTGGAGGCCGCGCTGCGCGCGGCGGTGGACTCCGGCGCCGCACTGGTGCTGACCACCGGCGGCACCGGCCTGACCCCGACCGACGGCACCCCCGAGGCGACCCGCGCCGTCATCGACCGCGAGGTGCCCGGCATCGCCGAGGCGATCCGGGCCGCGGGTGTGGCGTCGGGTGTGCCCACCGCGATGCTCTCGCGCGGCCTCGCCGGCGTGGCCGGACGCACCCTGGTGGTCAACCTGCCCGGCTCGACCGGGGGAGTGCGCGACGGGCTGTCCGTGCTCGAGCCGGTCGTGGCGCACGCGCTGTCGCAGATCCACGGTGGCGACCACTGATGAGCGAGCTCTGGCCGGCAACGCTGTCCGCGCCGCTGCCGGGCGGCGCACCGCTGGTCCTGCGCCCGCTGCACCACCGCGACCGTCGCGAGTGGGAGGCGCTGCGGGCGGCCAACGACGCGTGGCTGCGCCCGTGGGAGGCCACCGCCCCTCAGGGAGGCGGCACGCCGCTGGGGTTCCGCCAGCTGGTGCGCTACCTCGACCGTGAGGGACGGCACGGGCGGCTGCAGCCGTTCGCCATCGAGGTCAACGGCCGGCTGGTCGGGCAGATGCACCTCTTCGGCATCGCGTGGGGCTCGATGCGCTCGGCGGCGGCCGGCTACTGGATCGCCGAATCCGTTGCGGGACAAGGAATCACGCCACTCGCGCTGGCGCTCGCCACCGACTACGGGATGACCGGGCTGGGGCTGCACCGGGTCGAGGTCAACATCCGGCCGGACAACGTGGCCAGCCTGCGGGTGGTGCACAAGCTCGGGTTCCGCGACGAGGGGGTCCGGTCCCGCTACCTGCACATCAACGGCGCCTGGCACGACCACCGGACGTTCGCGCTGACGACCGAGGACCTGGCCGGCACGAGCCTCGTCCAGCGGTTCCAGCACACTTGGCAGCAGTCGCACGGGCGACACACCGATGCGGGTCCGCGGTCCGGCGGCTGATCCTCCCTAGAGTTGGGCGGGTGCAGCCCAGCAGTCTCATCTTCCTTGTCATCATCGCGATCTGGGCTGCCTATTTGCTCCAGCACTGGATCCGCCGCCGCGAGCACCTGGTCACGGCCCGGTCCATCGACCGGTTCTCCGAGGCCATGCGCGTCCTCGAGCGCCGCACCGCGCTGACCGAGGCCACGATGTCGGCGCCCTCGCCGCGGTCCTACGCCGTCAGCCCCGCGCGTCCCTCCCGTCCGGAGGTCGTCGTGAAGCGGGCCCAGCCCTCCGTCGCCGCCACGTCGCCTCGGGTGGCCGCCGCGCCGGTGCAGTCGGGCCGCGCGTTCCGGGCCCTCGGCGGCCTGTCGGCGCCGCCGGCTCCGGGGCCTGTCGCTGCTGGCCTCGCTCGCGCTGCTGGTCGTCGTCGCTCCCGCTCGCCCTCCTCGGCGCGGTCCCCGGCGTGAGCGTCCTGCTCGCCGTCGCCGTGCTGGTGCTCGACCTGGCCTGGCTCCGGCGGGCCGCGCAGGTCGAGCGGGCCGGCCGCCGTACGACGACGCGCCCCGCGCGGCGCGTGCGCGAGCAGGCCGCGCAGACCGCCCGACCGGCGGCCGCCACGTCGACCGCCGCCGCGCGTGAGACGCGGACCGCCCCCGCTGCTCCGGCCGCCGCGGCTGCCCAGGACACCGAGGACACCGAGGACGGCGAGCGTCCGTACGACGTCCAGGGCGCTCAGGCCGAGGCGCCGCCGGTGAAGGCTGCAGGTCGACACCGTCAGCGGCACCGGCTGGCAGCCGGTCCCGGTCCCGCCGCCGACCTACACCCTCAAGGCCAAGGCGACCCGCCCCTGTGCCGGCGCCGGTGCCGGCGCCGGTCGTGGTCGAGGAGCCCGAGGCGGAGATGGACGAGCTCGTCCAGCGCCGCCGCGCCGCCGGCGCCTGAGCACCCCGCGACCGGCTCCTGCCGGGGCCTGAGCGCCCCGCGACCGGCTCGTGTCGGCGCCTGAGCACCCCGCGACCGGCTCAAGCCTGGGCCGGCGTGTCATGTTGGCCGTCCCTGCCTAGGGTTGGGCCATGGCGGACATGACCTATCGACCCCTCGGCAGCTCCGGCCTCATGGTGAGCACGGTCGGCATCGGCTGCAACGCGTTCAGCCGTCGCGTCGACCTCGACGGCACCCGCGCCATCGTGCGGGCGGCGCTCGACGCCGGGTCACGCTGTTCGACACCGCCGACATCTACGGCATCGAGCCGGGCGCGAGCGAGGCGATGCTCGGTGAGGCGCTGGGCGCGGACCGGCAGGACGTCATCGTGGCGACGAAGTTCGGCATGGACATGCGCGGCGCCAACGGCCCGGACTGGGGCGTGCGCGGGTCCCGCCGCTACATCCGCCGGGCCGTCGAGGCGAGCCTGCGCCGGCTGCGCACCGACTACATCGACCTGTACCAGCTGCACAGCCCCGACCCCATCACCCCGATCGAGGAGACCCTCGCCGCGCTGCACGAGCTGGTCCTCGAGGGCAAGGTGCGCAACATCGGCAGCTCCAACCTCACCGGGTGGCAGGTGGTCGACGCGGACTGGACGGCCAGGGCCGGTGGCTACGAGCGGTTCGTCAGCGCCCAGAACAAGTACTCCCTGCTCGACCGCGACATCGAGGACGAGCTGGTGCCGGCCTGCGAGCGGGTCGGTGTGGGCATCCTGCCGTTCTTCCCGCTGGAGTTCGGCCTGCTGACCGGCAAGTACCGGCGGGGCCAGGAGGCGCCGGAAGGCTCCCGCCTGGCGCAGGAGTCCAGCCGGCTCGAGAGCGCCGAGTGGGACCGGATCGAGGCGGTCGAGGCGTTCGCCGCCGAGCGCGGGCTGTCGATGCTGCAGGTGGCCATCGGTGGCCTCGCCGCGCAGCCGGCCGTGGCGTCGGTGATCGCCGGGGTGACCCGCGCGGAGCAGGTCCTGGTCAACGCCGAGGCCGGACTGTGGGCGCCGACGGCCCGGGACCTCGCCGAGCTCGACGAGGTCACCAGCCTGGAGTGAGCGACGACGTGCTGCCGGTCCATCTCGTGCCCGGGCGGCCGGCCGGCCGGTTTCGGCTGGGGCGGGGGCGGGTGTTATCTTTGCTGCCGCACCACGGGGCTGTGGCGCAGCTGGTAGCGCACCTCGTTCGCAACGAGGGGGTCAGGGGTTCGAGTCCCCTCAGCTCCACCCCAGGTCAGAGGCCCTTCCCCGGAAACGGGGGAGGGCCTCTGACGTTTGTAGCCCCGGGCCGTTCCCGCCGCGGCTGAGCTCCAGACCGGGAGGGCACATGCAGGGCATACTCGGCCCCATGTGGTGGGGGCGAGTCATGCCGGGGGTGCTGGCGCTGAGTTTCCTGGTCGCCTGCTCGAACACACCGGCTCGCTCCGTGCCCATGCCGCCAAGGGACGCAACTCCCGCTCGCGTTCTCACCGCATACCTGGAAGCCCTGCGGGCAGGTGACTGCCATACGGCTCGCGCCCTGGGAACGAGCACGTTCGTGCCAGGCAACGGTGAACTCTGCGGCCATCTCACGGTGAAGGCGAACACGCCGTTGGGAACACCCGCGAGCCCGGTGACGGCGAGGTGATCTTCTCCACCGTGCTCACCACTGACGGCGGCGATGACTCCATGCCGGACGGCGACCACATCTGGTTCTACTCCTTGAAGCGGCAACCGGCTGGGATGTGGCGACTGATCGCTGGCGGCAGCGGCCCGTGACCCGGGGGTCGCCGGTGGCCCGAGAGGCTACAGCAACGCGGTCGCCCTGCCCCGGACCCGGGCGTGCCGCTGCGACCCGTCTCGTATGGCGGGTCGCGGGGCGGGGCAGCTACAGGTGCCAGGTCACCCCGGTCGCGGTGACGGTGGCGGTGTAGCCCTTCTGGTGCACGATCGTGTGGTGCCGCGGGCAGAGCAGGGCCAGGTTCGACAGGTCGGTCGGGCCGCCGTCGCACCAGTGCCAGACGTGGTGGGCGTCACACCAGGCGGGGGGCCTCGAGCAGCCCGGGAAGGTGCACCCCTGGTCCGCGGATCCACAGCGCCTGCACCTGCTTTGGGGTGGCCAGCCGGACGGTCCGGCCCAGGTCGAGCACCTCGCCCTTCGAGCCGAGGACGGCCGGGATGATCGCGGCGTCGCAGGCCATCCTCCGGACCGTCTCGGGGGCGAGCAGCTCCCCGGTCAGCGTCGTCCCGGCCCCGGTCCGCTCGACCAGGTCCTGGTAGTCCATCGTCACCACCACCGCCGCCTTGGCGGTGGCCGGCGCGGACCCGCCGGCGGCGGCGGCGCGGCGGCAGACCTCGACCAGGGCGTCGGCCCGGCGCTGGTCGCTGGTGCGGAGTGTCCGAGCCGTGCTCGGTGCGAGGGCTGCGGCGCGGCCAGCGGGCCGAGGATCGCCTCCAGCACCGCCGAGCCCTCCGGGTCCAGCCGCAGCCGGTACTCCGGCCATCCCGTCATCGTCGTACGGCTGGGACAGGGACGGTGCCGTGCTTGAGCCGGTCCTCCCGGCGCTGGAACTCCCCCAGGTGGCCGTACTTCGCGATCAGCGCGGGGCGCAGCGCCCGGATCTCCCGCGGGCCCTGCCCCTCGGCCAGGGCCACGAACCCGGCCAGCACCGTGTCGTGGCACTCCGGGGTCAGCCGGCGGCCGCAGCTTGTCCATCTCGGCCGATGCGCGACGGCGGCGTTGCGGACCGGCACCCGCGCCGCCAGCACCGCCTCGCGCAGCAGCCCGTTGCGCGGCTGGGCGATCGCCTCGGTCACCCGCACCAGCGCGGCGGCACCGCCGGCGAGCGTAGGAGCGGCCCCACTGGCGCACCCACCCCGCCGGCGACGCCGCATCCGAGGCCCGCACGTCCCCGCGGGACAGGCCCTCGGCCCAGCACCCCGACCTGGCCGGCCTCGGCCAGCAGCTTCAGCTCGTCCAGCTCGGCGAACATCGGCCCCAGCCGGTCGGACCCGGCCTGGTGCAACCGGCCCATCACCCGCCGCAGCGCCGACGCGCTGGCGGCCACCGCCGCCCAGTCCTCGTCGAAGCAGGTCCCCTCCATGAACCCAACCTAGCCGCGACCACTGACAAGCCCCTCGGTGGCGAAAAGCGTTGTCCACAAGGCGTATTCGCCACATCTAGACCACGTCGCAGAAGGTCCCGCGCGCTCGTCAGTCGGAGGACCCACGGCGGCGCCCCCGGCTCGCGCGCGGCTCGTCCTCACCCCCGGCCTCCGGCTCGAAGATCGCCTCGATCGGCTCGCCGAACAGCCGGGCCATGCGAAACGCGAGGGGCAGGCTCGGGTCGTAGCGTCCGGTCTCGATGGCATTGACGGTCTGGCGGGAGACGTCCAGCTGGTCGGCCAGGGCGCCCTGGCTCCAGCCGTGTCGCTCGCGCAGCGCCTTGAGGTGGTTCAGCAACGCTTCTGGCCCACCAGCGACGCGCCCACCCAGCCGAGCATCCCGGCCGCATAGATGACCCACCCGGCGCCAGGCATCACCAGGCCGGCCGCCCCCAGGAAGCCCACCGTCACCGACGCCACCATCGCCACGGCGAACCCGACACCCAGGCCCTTCAGCAACAACAGTCGTTGGTAGTCGTCGACCCGGTCCAGGTGCCGCAGCACCGCCCGCACCATCCACAAGGCCGGGATCACCGGCAGGAGAGCCCACACGAACCGCAGGGGACTCGTGCCGTCGAGATGCCCCCACGCCAGGACGGGCACGAGCACCACCGCGTAGCCGACCATCCCGGGAAGGAAGTCCCGAAGGTAGGCCCGAGTCCGGGAGCGGTCGCCGGAGCTCCGGTCACGACTGTCAAGTTTGCTTGTCATGCGGACATGGTGCGCCGCCGCCCGAGACCTGTCAAGGGTCCTTGTCATCCCGGGGCGCACGGCCCGTCATCCGGCCTCCACGCGGCGTCACCTCGGCAGGCTGCTGAGGGTGACGGACTCGTCGGGCAGCTCACCGCTGCGCACCGCCTCCCGCAGCCGCCGATGGTCCCGGCTGGTCTGGTCCGCGTAGTCCATCGCGAACGCGGTGATGGCCCGGTCGAACGCCTGGCCGGACCCGAGGTACCCGTGGATCGCGGCCGGGTCACCGCTGCGGGCGTGCGCCCGGGCCAGGGTCCACCCGCTCAGCTCCGCGAAGAGCGCCAGCGACCGCTCGTTCATCAGCTGGGTGTCGAGCTTGCCCTTCATGTCCCACAGCTGGCGCACGTAGAAGTCGACCCCGTCGACCGGGTTGCGGGTCCACCCCAGCAGGATGTCGCCCGCGGCCTGGGTGAGTCGCTGCCCCTCGACCACCCGCTGGCCCTGGTGGTCCTGCTCGGCCGGCCCGGCGTACGGCTCCAGCACCGACCGGTCGGCCTGCTTGACCTGCATCACGAGCGGGTGCCGCTTGTCACCACTGTCGAAAAGCACTGCCCAGCAACGGGTTCCGACGCTGCCGACGCCAACCACCTTGACGGCGTAGTCGACCAGCTCGTAGCGGTCGAACAGCACGCGCACGTGGTGCGGCAGGGTGCTGCGGTACGAGCTGAGGGCGTGGTGCACGACTCCGGAGTCCCGTCGGTCGTGGTAGAGCAGCGGTGGGTCGTTGCGGAACTGCAGCGTGCCGTTGACGGTCGTCGTCAGCCGGCGGAACGCCTTGAGGTTGTCCTTCGCCCGGGCCTTGCGAATCCGCTTGCGGGCCAGGCGCCGCTGCTCGGCGTCGATGTCGGCCCGTGCCAGCACGTCCTCCAGCGTCGCGCTGTCGACCCCGAGGTACCAGACGTCGAGCGGGTGCTCGCCGGCGTACTCGGCCATGTGCACGCGGTAGGAGCGGGCCGCGCCGGCGGCCGCGGCACGGCACGCGTCGGGGGAGAAGCCGTTCTGCCGGGCCGCCACCACCGCACTCGTGGCCAGCCGTTTGAGGTCCCACTCGAACGGCGCCGGCAGCGTCTCGTCGAAGTCGTTGATGTCGAAGTTGAGGTCGCGTTCGGGAGTGCCGAGCAGCCGGAAGTTGCCGATGTGCGCGTCGCCGCAGGCCTGGACCCGCAGGCCGGAGGTGGCCGTGGTGGCCAGGTCCGCGGCCATCAGGGACGCGGACCCCCGCAGGAACCCCCATGGGGACGCCGCCATCCGGCTGTAGCGCAGCCCGAGCAGGTGCGGCAGCCGGTCGGTCTCCTCGGCGCGCAGCGACGCCACCGGGTCCGGCCGCGACTCCGGTTCGAGCCAGCCGGCGTGCAGCGACCGCGGCACCGTCTCGCGGATGCTGCGGCCGCGGGCCCGCCGCTCCTGGACGCCCGGAAGATGCACCACGCCACCTCCTCGCCGACCCGGCTGCGGTCGCGGCGACGCCCGGGTATGACGTCGCGGCCGCCCTGGCCGCGGACCTCACCATGGTGGCCGGCAGCCGGCCCGGCGCGACCTCACCCCGATGGGGTGAGTCGGGCCGGGCGACGTGGACCGACCTGCCCGCGCTGGGTCAGGCGTGCTTGGCCTTGCCGCCCGTCGTGCTTGGCCTTGCCGCCACCGGACGGGCCCTTCCCGGGGCCCGACTTCGCCTTGGGCGGTCCCGGCTTCGTCCCGGCGGGCTTGGGCCCCGCCTGGTGTTTCGACCCGGCACCGCTGCCGGCGCGCGGTGACGGGGCCGAGGACGCGGAGGGTGAGTGCCTGGGCGGCACCGCGGTCGTCGCCCGGGTGGTCGGCGTCGACACGCGGGACGGCGGTCCCCGTCGCGGCCACCGGCGCTGCGGTCGAGGAGGGGGCGGCGGCGTGGGTCTGCTGCGCCGCCGAGGGTGTGGCAGCGGGCGTGGCCGGGCTGGACGCGCCGGTTGCCGGCTCGGCCCGTGGACGCCGTCCCCGACCAGGTGGCCGCCACGGTCACCAGGGCAGCCACCGCCGCGGCGGCTGCGGCCGACAGCCCCCAGGCGGCACGGCGCCGCCGGCGCGACGTCACCGGGCGGCCCGCCGGGTACGGCGCCTCGCCGACCTGGGTGGGAGCGTCGTCATGCGCAGCGGGCGAGCCTGACGGCTCCAGTCCCGGCGCCGCCGGCCCGGTGCGTGCCCCGCCGGGACCACCGCTGCGTGCCCGATCGGGACCAGCGGTGTCACGGATGCCGAGCCGGTCGACCGGGGCCGGGCGTCGGCGGTCAGGCCGTCCAGCGTGGCGGCCACCTCGCCCGCCGTGGGCCGGTCCTCGGGCTCGCGCGCGGTCATCGCCTCCAGCAGCGCCGCCCCACTGGCCGCCGAGCGCGGCCGGGACCTCGGGCTGGCGGGTGAGCCGCACCACGGCGGTCTCGATCCCGACCCCGGGGAAGGCCGGCCCACCGGTGAGGCACTCCAGCAGCACCAGGCCGAGGGCGTAGACGTCGCTCGGGTAGGAGACGGTCTCGCCGATGGTCTGCTCGGGGCTGAGGTACTGCGCCGTGCCGAGCAGCAGGCCGGTGGAGGTCAGCCGGGTGCCGTCGACCAGGCGGGCGATGCCGAAGTCGGTCAGCTTGGTGCGCAGCGGGGTGCCGTCGTCCGCGGCGCAGACCATCACGTTCGCCGGCTTCACGTCGCGGTGGATGACCCCCGCGTCGTGGATCGCCTGGAGCGAGGCGGCCAGCTGCCCGCCGAGCGACGCGGCGTGCCGGGGCTCGAGCGGGCCCCGGCGGATCAGCTGGGCGAGGGTCTCGCCCTCGACCAGCTCCATCACGAGGAACGGCTGCTCGTCCTGCGTGCCGATGTCGTAGACCGCGACCAGGCCCGGGGTGGTTGAGCCCGGCCAGGACCCGGGCCTCGCTCTCGTGGCGCAGGTGCAGCGCGTCGTCGCTGACGTCGGGGCGGAACACCTTGACGGCGACCTGCCGGGCCAGGACCTGGTCGGTGGCGCGGTAGACGTCGCCCATCCCGCCGCGCCCGAGGCGCTCGCCGAGCAGGTAGCGCCCGGACAGCAGCCGCGGGCCGGGTGTGCTGCTGCTGTTCACTGACGCTGCTCCTGACGATGGCGAAACCACCCGTGTCTGCCCGCCGGGACGCGAAACCATGCGTGCCGTCCACATGCTGGACGGTGTCGACCCGGTCAGCACCTCGCTCCGGCGTCGGAAGAGACCGCCCGGACCGCCTCGGCTCCGTGGCAGGGTGGTGTCATGGCCATGTCCCCACCGGACGAGCGCAAGGCTCGCCGCGCCGGCGCTGCGCGCGCCGGCCAACCTGGTCAGCCGCCGCGCCGTGACCTACTGGACCGTGCGCGCGGCCGAAGGCTGGCTCCTCCTGCTGGTGGGCCAGGTGGCGTGGTTCTGGCTGGACGACAGCCACCGCGGCCTGCGCGTCGTCGCCCTGCTGGTCACCGTGCTGGTCGCCGCCGGTCACCTCGCCGTGATGCCGCGCTGGCGCTACCGCGTGCACCGCTGGGAGGTCAGCCCGATCGCGGTCTACACCCAGTCCGGCTGGCTCACCCAGGAGCGCCGGATCGCGCCGATCTCGCGGATCCAGACCGTCGACTCCCAGCGAGGCCCGCTGGAGCAGCTGTTCGGGCTCACCAACGTCACGGTCACCACCGCCTCCGCGGCCGGGCCGCTGCACATCAAGGGGCTGGACGACGCCACGGCGCAACGGCTCGTGCGCGAGCTCACCACCGTGACCGCCGCCGCCGAGGACGACGCGACGTGAGCCTCGCGCCGCAGCTGGAGTGGCGGCGGCTGAGCGCCCGGATGCTGCTGATCCACCCCGTCCGCGAGGTCGGCCGCTTCATCCCCGCCATCGCCGGCCTGCTGATCGCGGGGCGCACGACCGGGTTCGGGCCCTGGTGGGGCCTGGTCGGGGTGGTCCTCGTCATCGCCCTCAGCATCGCCCGCTGGTACACCACCCGCTACCGGATCACCCCGACGCAGGTCGAGCTGCGCACCGGCCTGCTCAACCGCAAGACGGTGGTCGCACCGGCCGACCGGGTGCGCACCGTCGACGTCACCGCGCCGCTCCTGCACCGGCTGCTGGGGCTGGCCAAGGTCGACATCGGCACCGGCGGTGGGGGACGCGGCGAGTCCCTCGTCCTGGACGCGCTGTCCCGCGGGCCGGCCGGACAGCTGCGGGCCGAGCTCCTGCACCGCCGTACGGCGACCGCGCCCGCGGGGGTCCCCTGCCGCGCCGCACGCGGCGCCGTCGGCGCCGGCGGTCGGCCCCGCGGCGGACGGCCCCGTGGCGGACGGTCCCGTGGTGGATCGCCCTCGGCACCACCGCGGTGAGCGTGGACGCCGTGGCGCCGCCGCGGTGACCGCGGGCCGGACCTGCTCGGGCCGGACCTGCCCGAGACCGAGCTGCTGCGGCTGGACCCGCGCTGGATCGGCTACGCCCCGTTCACCCTCAGCGGTGCCCTGACCGCGCTGGCCGTGGTCGGTGTCGCCTGGCGGCTGGTCGACCAGCTCGACATCGACGCCGCCCGGCTGCCGGCGGTCCGGGGTGTCGTCGGGCACCTGGAGAGCACGCCGGTGTGGGTGGACGTGCTGCAGGGCCTGGCCGGCCTGGCGGCCGTCATCACGCTGCTGGCCATCGGCGGCTACGTCATCTCCTTCTGGGGCTACCGGCTGACCCGCCACCACGCCGGGACGCTGCACGTCTCGCGGGGGCTGCTGACCACCCGCGCCACGAGCATCGAGGAGCGCCGTCTGCGCGGGGTCGAGGTGGGCGAGCCGGTCGCGTTGCGGCTGCTGGGCGGTCGCCGGCTGTCGGCCATCACCACCGGGCTGCGGTCCCGCAACGACAACGGCGGTGGCAGCGCGATGCTGGTGCCGCCGGCCGCCCGGGCGCAGGTGTCCCGGGTGGTCGGGGAGGTGCTGCGCGACCCGACGGTGATGGACCTGCCGCTGCGTCCGCACGGGCCGGCCGCCCGCCGGCGCCGCCTGCTGCGCGCCCTCCTCCCGGCGCTCGCCGTCCTGGTCGCCGCCGGGGTGCTCTGGCGGGTCGACGTGCTGCCCGGCTGGGTGGTTCCCGTGGCCGCCGTGCCGCTGCTGCTCGCCGTGCCGCTGGGGCTGGACCGCTACCGCGGGCTCGGGCACGCCGTCAGCGGGGACTACCTCATCACCCGGTCCGGGTCGCTGGCGCGGCACCGCGACGTCGTGGCCCGCGACGGGGTGATCGGCTGGAACGTGGAGCAGACGCTGTTCCAGCGCCGGGCGGGGCTGGTCACCCTCCGCGCGACGACGGCCGCCGGGTCCCAGTCCTACGCGCTGCTCGACGTGACCCCGCAGGAGGCGGTGCGGGTCGTGCAGGAGACCACGCCGGACCTGCTGCGGCCGTTCCTGGCCGACGCCCGCTGACCCGGGTCAGATCCAGCTCGGGAACCACATCCGCAGCTGCCACTGCGAGTAGGGGATGACCTGCGCGGTGTAGAGCGGGTAGAAGAACGCGAACAGCCCCACCGACAGCACGACGTACGCGCCGGCCAGCCCGAGCCCCCACTGGCGCCGGCGCACCGACGCCGTCGCCGGCCCGATCACCAGCCCCAGGACGTAGGTGACGGCCAGCACGACGTACGGCACGAACGCGACCGCGTAGAAGGTGTAGATGGTGCGGCTCTGGTAGTTGAACCACGGCAGGTAGCCGGCGGCGATGCCGGCGAGGATCGCGCCGGCGCGCCAGTCGCGGCGCAACGCCCACATGAAGAGCAGGACGAACAGGGCGATCGTGGCGCCCCACCAGATCGTGGGGGTGCCGATCGAGGTGATCGCCTTGGAGCACAGGTCGACCGTGCAGCCGTCGTGGCCCTTCTTCGGGCCCTCGTAGAAGAACGACGTCGGCCGGCCCTGGATCAGCCACGACCACGGGTTCGTCCGGTACGGGTGGGGGGAGTTGAGCGTGACGTTGATCTGGTACATCTCGCGGTGGTACTGCCAGAGCGAGCGCAGCGCGTCCGGCACCCAGCCGAAGGACTTCGACGGGTGCTGTGCGGCCCACGTGCGGTCGTAGCCGTCGCGCGAGTGGAACCAGCCGGCCCACGACGCGAGGTAGGTGAGCGTCGCGACGCCGACCATCACCGCGGCGGCGTACAGCCCGTCCTTGACCACGGCGGCCGGCCACCAGCGCCGGATCCCGGCGGCCCGGCGGGCGCCCATGTCCCAGAGCACCGTCATCAGGCCGAAGACCACCAGGAAGAACAGGCCCGACCACTTGGTCCCGGCCGCGCAGGCCCAGGCACAGGCCGGCGACCCAGCGCCACGGCCGCGCGCCCAGCCACGGGCCGTACCGCAGCGGCGCCGAGCCGCGACCGGCGCCGGCCTCCGCGCAGCGCACCCACCCGGCGGGCGAGCAGCTCACGGGAGCGGTCGCGGTCGATCAGCAGGGCGCAGAAGCCGGCGAGCGCCCAGAACATCACGATCAGGTCGAGCAGGCCGGTGCGCGAGTGGACGAAGTGGTGCCCCTCGAAGGCGAGCAGCACGGCCGCGACGGTGCCCATCAGGGTCGACCCGAACATCCGGCGTGCGGCCCGGCCCACCATGAGGATCGACAGCGTGCCCAGCAGCGCCACCGAGAAGCGCCAGCCGAACGAGCTGGTCACCCCGAACAGCTGCTCGCCGACGGCGATCACCCACTTGCCGACCGGCGGGTGCACCACCAGGTCGGGGGCGTCACCGAAGACGCCCGGCGTGCCGTTGGTGAACATCACGTCCGGCTTCTTGATCGAGTCCGGCACCCGGCGCTCCTGGCCGTACTGCAGCAGCGACCAGGCCTGCTTGACGTAGTACGTCTCGTCGAACACGAGCTGGTGCGGCCGGCCGAGCTGCCAGAACCGCAGGAAGCCGCCGACCGCCGCCACCAGCATCGGCGCGAGCCAGCCCCAGAGCACGTCGGTCGGGCGGTGGCCGAGCAGGCGGGCGCGCACCTGCTCGGTCGGGGACATGGCGGTCATCGTATGCAGAGAGCCCGTGTGCTCCCCCTCGTGCTCCGCGCCGCGCCGGCCGGCCCGCGGCGGCGCCCCGATCCTGCTGCTCACGCGTCCTGCCCCCTGTCGCACCGGTGGATGAGCCGCGGGCGACTGTACCGGCGGACCTGAGAGGATCCGGTGGTGACTTCCGCTGCCGGCCCCGGCGTCCTGGTCCTCGCGGCCACCCCCATCGGCGACCCGCGCGACGCCGCCCCCCGGCTCGCGCAGGAGATCGCCACCGCCGACGTCGTGGCGGCCGAGGACACCCGGCGCCTCAGCCGGCTCTGCGCGCGCGCCTGGGGATCAGCCCCGGCGGGTCGGTCCTCAGCTACCACGAGCACAACGAGGCCTCGCGGACCGCGGACCTGCTCGAGCGCCTGGTCGCGGGCGACCGCGTCGTGGTCGTCACCGACGCCGGGATGCCGTCCGTGTCCGACCCGGGCTACCGGCTCGTCTCGGCCGCGATCGAGGCCGGCGTGCGGGTCACCTGCGTCCCCGGCCCGAGTGCGGTCCTGATGGCGCTCGCGGTCTCCGGGCTGCCCGTGGACCGCTTCGCCTTCGAGGGCTTCCCGTCCCGCAAGGCGGGGGAGCGGCTGCGCGCGCTGCAGGCGCTGGCCGGCGAGCGGCGCACGATGATCTTCTTCGAGGCGCCGCACCGGCTCGACGCGACCCTGGCCGCGATGGCCACCGCGTTCGGTGACGACCGGCCGGCGGCGGTCTGCCGCGAGCTGACCAAGACCTACGAGGAGGTCCGGCGCGGCGGCGCTGCGCGCCCTGGCCGAGTGGGCCGCCGAGGGCGTCCGGGGCGAGATCACCATCGTCGTCGGCGGGGCCCCCGAGGTGGCGGCCGACCCGGACTCCGCGCTGCGCGCCGTCCAGGAGCGGGTCGCCGCGGGCGAGCGGCTCAAGGACGTGACGGCCGACGTCGCCGCGGCCACGGGGCTCAGCCGCAAGGAGCTGTACAACGCGGCGCTGGCCGCGCGAAAGCCCTGAGCCCGGGCAGCCGGCCACGCCCGCGCGGTGACCCAGCACAACCGGGTTGCCGCTGACGCCTAGGATCCACCCCATGAGCAAGGTCCTGTCTGCCGTCGCCTGGCCGTACGCCAACGGCCCGCGCCACATCGGCCACGTCGCCGGTTTCGGTGTGCCCTCCGACGTGTTCAGCCGCTACATGCGGATGGCGGGCCACGACGTGCTCATGGTCAGCGGCACCGACGAGCACGGCACGCCGATCCTGGTGGCCGCGGACAAGGCCGGGCGTGAGCGCCAAGGAGCTGGCCGACACGCAACAACCGGCTGATCGTCGAGGACCTGGTCGGGCTCGGCCTCTCCTACGACCTGTTCACCCGGACCACGACGCGCAACCACTACGCGGTCGTGCAGGAGATGTTCCGCACCGTCCACGCGCAACGGCTACATGGTCGAGCAGACCACCCACGGCGCGATCTCGCCGTCGACCGGCCGCACCCTGCCCGACCGCTACATCGAGGGCACCTGCCCGATCTGCGGCTACGACAGCGCCCGCGGCGACCAGTGCGACAACTGCGGCAACCAGCTCGACCCGACCGACCTGATCGACCCGCGCAGCAAGATCAACGGCGAGACGCCCGAGTTCGTCGAGACCCAGCACTTCTTCCTCGACCTGCCCGCGCTGGCCGAGGCCCTCGGGGAGTGGCTGGACGAGCGCGAGGCGTCCGGCACCTGGCGGCCCAACGTCATCAAGTTCAGCCAGAACATCCTCAAGGACGATCAAGCCGCGGGCGATGACCCGCGACATCGACTGGGGCATCCCGGTGCCGCTGGACGGCTGGCGCGACCAGCCGACCAAGCGGCTCTACGTGTGGTTCGACGCGGTCATCGGCTACCTGTCGGCGTCGATCGAGTGGGCCCGGCGCACCGGTGACCCCGAGGCCTGGCGCGCAGTGGTGGAACGACCCCGAGGCCCTGTCCTACTACTTCATGGGCAAGGACAACATCATCTTCCACTCCCAGATCTGGCCGGCCGAGCTGCTCGCCTACGACGGCAAGGGCGACAAGGGCGGCGAGCCCGGGCGCGTACGGCGCGCTGCAGCTGCCGACCGAGGTGGTCAGCTCGGAGTTCCTCACGATGGAGAGCCGCCAGTTCTCCTCCAGCCGCGGCGTCGTCATCTACGTGCGCGACGTGCTCTCGCGCTACCAGCCGGACGCGCTGCGCTACTTCATCTCCGCGGCCGGTCCGGAGAACCAGGACAGCGACTTCACCTGGGCCGAGTTCGTCCGGCGCAACAACGGCGAGCTCGTCGCCGGCTGGGGCAACCTGGTCAACCGCACGGCGACGATGATCCACAAGAACTTCGGCGAGATCCCGGCCGCCGGCGAGCTGACCGACGGCGGACGAGGCGCTGCTGGACGCCGTCCGCGCCGGCTTCGACGACCGTCGGTGACCTGATCGGCCGGCACCGGCAGAAGAACGCGCTCGCCGAGGTGATGCGGATCGTGGGCGAGGTCAACAAGTACGTCACCGACCAGGCGCCGTTCAAGCTCAAGGCGGAGTCCGAGCGCGAGCGGCTCGGCACGATCCTGCACGTCGCTCGCCCAGGCCGTCAGCGACTGCAACACCCTGCTCTCCCCGTTCCTGCCGCACAGCGCCAACGCCGTGCACGCGGCCTTCGGCGGCGAGGGCGTCGTCGCCCCGATGCCGCGCATCGAGGAGGTCGACGACCTCGACGGCGCCGCGCCGAGGCGCGCTACCCGATCATCACCGGCGACTACAGCCGCGACCCGCGTGGGAGTCGCGGCCGGTCAAGGCCGGGACGCCGGTGGCCAAGCCGTCGCCGATCTTCACCAAGCTCGACCCCTCGGTCGTCGACGACGAGCTGGCGCGGCTGGCCGGCGACGTCGAGCCCGAGCCGGCCGGCTGAGCGTGCGCCCGGCACCGGTGCGCGCCCGCGTGGAGGCGCGGTGAGCGGCCGTCCACCCGCGCCGGCGCCGCTGCCGATCGCGGTGGTGGACAACCACACCCACCTCGACATCGCCGCGACGACGGCCCGGCCGCCGGACCTCGGCGGCCGCGATCGCCGCAGCGCGACGCGCGGTCGGGCGTCGACCGGATGGTGCAGATCGGGCTGCGACCTGCCGAGCGCCCGGTTCACCGCCGCGTGTCGTCGACGAGCACCCGGCGCTGCTCGGCGGCGGTGGCCCTGCACCCCAACGAGGCGCCGCGGCTGGCCGAGCCGCGGCGAGCTGGCCGCGGCGCTAGGCCGAGATCGAGCGGCTCGCGGCGCACCCGCGGATCCGGGTGCATCGGTGAGACCGGGCTCGACTACTTCCGCACCGGCCCCGAAGGCGTTGCGGCACAGCAGGACTCGTTCCGCTGGCACATCGACCTGGCCAAGCGCACCGGCAAGGCGCTGCAGATCCACGACCGCGACGCCCACGAGGACGTGCTGCGCATCCTGCGCCGAGGAGGGTGCGCCGCGATCGCACCGTCCTGCACTGCTTCTCGGGCGACATCGACGATGGCCCGCGAGTGCGTCGACGCGCGGCTACTACCTCTCGTTCGCCGGGACCGTGACGTTCAAGAACGCGCAGGGCCTGCGCAACGCCCTGGCCGTCACCCCGCTGGAGCAGGTCCTCGGTCGAGACCGACGCGCCGTACCTGACGCCGAGCCCGCACCGCGGGGCGACCAACGCGCCGTACCTCGTGCCGCTCACCGTCCGGGCGATGGCCGGCGTCCTCAACGTCGACGTCCCGCGCCTCTGCACGGCCATCTCGGACAACTCGGAGCGCGTCTACGGCCCCTGGTGACATCGCCGCCGCCCTTGTTGCTCGCTCGCCACCGAATCGGCCTGCGGTAGAAGGACATTCGGTGGCTTCGGGGCAACAGGCGGCCGTGCATCAAGGGTGTTGGCGCAGAGTGACCTGCCTCACGCGCCGTTACCGAAACTTGACCTTTCCGCGGGCGGTCGGTCATGGTGGAGTGCAGTTGGCCGGGGTCTTCGAGTCCTCGGGCGGCACGCCAGAGAGGGCGCGCGAGCACGTCGTGCGCCCTTTCCCTGTGTCGGCCCGATCGGGGAGTGCCCGGATGGAGCAAACCTCTGGAGCACCGTGACCTCACGACCGCTACGCCGCATCGCGCAGGGCGCCGTCCTCACCGCCGTCGTCGCCGGCACCCTCGGTGCCGGCGCGCACTGGAACAAGTCCGTGACCCTGTCGGTGGACGGCACGTCCTCCTCCGTCGGCGTCTTCGGCGACACCGTCGGTGACGTCCTCGACAAGAGCGGCATCACCCTCGGCCCGCACGACGTCGTCGTCCCCTCGGCCTCCGCGCCGATCGCCGACGGCACGCAAGGTCGTCGTCCGCCACGGCCGGCTGCTCGCGGTCACCGTGGACGGCGTCAGGAAGAACTACTGGACCACGGCCACGACGGTCTCCTCGGCGCTGTCCGAGATGGGCATCCGGGCCGACACGGCCAAGCTGTCGGTGTCGCGCGGGCAGACCCTCGGCCGCGCCGGCCTCGCCCTCGCCGTGACCACCCCCAAGGCGGTCTCGGTCAAGGTGGACGGACGGACCCGTCACGCACGCAGCACCGCCCCCACCGTCAAGGCCGCGCTCGCCGAGCTCAAGGTGACCGTCGGCGCCCGGGACCGGGTCCGGCCGGCGCTGTCCACCCGCGTCGGCAAGCCGGGTGTCGCGATCACGGTCGCCCGCGTGAAGCAGCGGACCGTCAAGGTCTCCTCGACCGTCCCGTTCGCCAGCCGGACCACCCAGGACGGCGACCTGTACCGCGGGCAGACCCGCACGGTCACCGCCGGGCACTCGGGCACGCGGGTCGTCAGCTACCTCGAGACGTGGGTCGACGGCAAGCGTGAGAGCCGCAAGGCCACCACGGCGACGGTCACCGCCCGTCCCGTGACCCGGGTGACGGCCGTGGGCACCAAGGCCCGGCCGCAGCCCAAGCCCGCGCCGGTCCAGCAGTCGCGCACGCCCAGCAGCGGTGGCGGCGCCGACGCCCCCTCGGTCGGCAGCGGCGTCTGGGACCGGATCGCCGCGTGCGAGTCCGGCGGCAACTGGCACACCAACACCGGCAACGGCTACTACGGCGGCCTGCAGTTCGCCCAGGCCACGTGGGAGGCCACCGGCGGGCTCCAGTACGCCCCCCGCGCCGACCTGGCCACCCGCGAGCAGCAGATCGCCGTCGCCGAGGTGCTCCGCGCCCGGGCCGGCCTCGGCCAGTGGGGCTGCGCGCACGCGGCGTGACCCCTCACGACGTACCACCGGTGCGGCCCCCGACCCGTCACGGGTCGGGGGCCGCACGGCTGTCCTCGCCGTTCCCCCTAGGCTGCTCGACATGAACGACGAGGCGCCGCAGGCCCAGCCGTCCGGGACCGGTGCCCTGCTGGGGGCCGGTCAGATCCGCGAGATCGCCGGCCGCCTCGGTGTCCGCCCGACCAAGCAGTGGGGCCAGAACTTCGTCGTCGACGCCAACACCGTGCGCCGCATCGTCCGGCTGGCCGGGGTGGGGCCGCAGGACGTCGTGGTCGAGGTCGGCCCGGGGCTGGGCTCGCTCACCCTGGCGCTGCTGCCGGTGGTCGGTGCGGTGGTCGCCGTCGAGGTCGACCCGACCCTCGCGGCCGCGCTGCCGGAGACCGTCGCGGCGCTCGCCCCGGCGCTGCAGGACCGGCTGACGGTCGTCGGCGCGGACGCGCTCACCGTGCGCACGCTGCCCGACCCCCAGCCGACCGCCCTGGTGGCCAACCTGCCCTACAACATCTCCGTCCCCGTGGTCCTGACCTTCCTGGAGGCCTTCCCCACGCTGCAGCGCGTGCTGGTGATGGTGCAGCTCGAGGTCGCCGAACGGCTCGCGGCCGGCCCCGGCAGCCGGACCTACGGCGTGCCCAGCCTCAAGGCCGCCTGGTACGCCGACGTCCGGCTGGCGGGCACGGTCAGCCGCAGCGTGTTCTGGCCGATGCCCAACGTCGACTCCGGGCTGGTCTCCCTCGTGCGCCGCGAGCCGCCGCAGACGCCGGCGGCCCGCGAGGAGGTGTTCGCCTGCATCGACGCGGCGTTCGCCCAGCGGCGCAAGACCCTCCGGGCGGCCCTGGCCGGCTGGGCCGGCGGCGCCGACCGGGCCGAGGCGGCGCTGCGTGCGGCCGGCATCGACCCCCGCACCCGGGGCGAGCAGCTGGACATCCACGCCTTCGCCGCCCTCACCGCCGCTGCCGACGGCGACGCGCCTCGCCTAGGGTGGCGACATGACGTCCGCCGCCGCATCAGGTCGCTCGGTGACCGCCCGCGTCCCGGCGAAGGTCAACCTCGAGCTCCTGGTCGGGCCGTGCCGCGACGACGGCTACCACGACCTGTCCACCGTCTTCCAGGCCGTGAGCGTCTACGACGACGTCACCGTCGAGCCGGCCGAGGAGTGGGGCATCACGGTCACCGGCCCGTACGCCGACCTGGTGCCGGTCGACGGGACCAACCTGGCCATGCGGGCCGCGCGCACCCTGGCCGACGCGGCCGGTGTCGACGAGCCGGTGCACATCGCGATCCACAAGGAGATCCCGGTCGCGGGCGGCATGGCCGGCGGCTCCGCCGACGGTGCGGCGACGCTGGTGGCCTGCGACGCCCTGTGGGACCTGTCCTCGCCGCGGTCCGTCCTGGACGACCTGGCCGCGGACCTCGGCGCGGACGTGCCGTTCGGGCTGCACGGCGGCACGGCGATCGGCTCCGGGCGCGGCGACCAGCTGGCTCCGGTGCTCGGACGCGGCCGCTACCACTGGGTCTTCGCCCTCAGCGACGTCGGCCTGTCCACGCCGGCGATCTACGCCGAGTGCGACCGGCTGCGCGGGTCGTCCCCGGTGCCCGACCCCCAGCCGTCGGCACCGATGATGACGGCGCTGCGCTCCGGCGACGCCGACGCGCTCGGCCGGGCACTGACCAACGACCTCCAGGAGGCCGCGCTGCACCTGCAGCCGAGCCTGGCCGACGTCCTCACGACCGGGATGGAGTGCGGCGCCCTCGGCGGCGTCGTCTCCGGGTCGGGGCCGACCGTCGCCTTCCTGGTCTCCGACAACGAGTCCGCGCTCGACCTCGCGGTGGCGCTCACCGCCTCCGGGGTCGCCTCCTCGGTCAAGCGGGCGACCGGGCCGGTCGCGGGCGCCCATGTGCTCTCCGCCGGCGCCGCCCTCGGCGCCCCGTCGGGGCCGTCACGCCGGGGAGCCCACGGCGACGCCCGCCCCGCCGGTGGCCGGGGGGCGTCCCGCAGGCCCGGCTCGGGTGGGTCGCGCTCCGGGGGGCCCGGCTCGGGTGGGCCGGGCCGACCGCCCGGACCGGGCGAGCCGTTCAGCCCCGCCTGACGCCACCACCGACCGGCAGCAGACCGCACCACCCCACCGACCCTGGAGCAGCTGAACCACCGTGGCCAACCTCGTCTCCGTCGAGCGGGCGTCCCTCGCCCTCGGCACCACCCTCGTCCTCGCCGACGTCTCGCTCGGCGTCAGCGCCGGCGAGCGCATCGGCGTGGTCGGCCGCAACGGCGGGGGCAAGTCCACCCTGCTGCGGGTGCTGACCGGCCGGCAGGAGGTCGACGAGGGGCGCGTGACCAACGTCGGCGGCCTCACCGTCGGCATGCTGACGCAGGTCGACACCCTGGACCCCGAGGCGACCGTCCGCACGGCCGTGCTCGGTACGACGCCCGAGCACGTCTGGGCCGGTGACGCGCGGGTGCGCGACGTGCTCGAGGGCCTGCTCGGTGGCATCGACGCCCCCGACGTCGGGGGCCTGGAGGCGCTGGTCGGGCCGATGTCCGGCGGTGAGCGGCGACGGCTCGCGCTGGCCCAGCTGCTCGTGGCCGACCCCGACCTGCTGCTGCTGGACGAGCCGACCAACCACCTCGACGTCGAGGGGGTGGCCTGGCTGGCCGACCACCTGTCCACCCGGCGCACCCGCAGCGGCACCGCCCTCGTCGCCGTCACCCACGACCGGTGGTTCCTCGACGCCGTGGCCACGACCACCTGGGAGGTGGCCGAGGGGCAGATCCACTCCTACGACGGTGGCTACGCGGCGTACGTGCTGGCCAAGGCGGAGCGCGACCGGGTGGAGGCCGTCACCGAGGAGCGGCGGAGCAACCTGCTGCGCAAGGAGCTGGCCTGGCTGCGCCGCGGGCCGCCGGCGCGGACCAGCAAGCCCAAGTTCCGCATCGAGGCCGCCTCGGCGCTGATCGAGGACGAGCCGCCGGCCCGCGACGAGGTCAACCTGGTCCGGTTCGCCACCACGCGCCTGGGCAAGGACGTGGTCGACCTGGTCGACGCGACGGTGACCCTGGGCGGCCGCGAGCTGCTGCAGCGGGTCACCTGGCGGCTCGCGCCCGGCGACCGGATCGGCATCGTCGGGGTCAACGGCGCCGGGAAGTCGACGCTGATGCGGGCGATCCACGGTGACGTCCCGCTCAACAGCGGCATCCGCAAGGTGGGCAAGACGGTGTCGATGGCCTACCTGACCCAGGAGGTCCGCGAGCTGGACCAGATGGCCGACTGGCGGGTGATCGAGGCGATCGAGGACGTCCGCCAGTACACCCGGCTCGGTGACAAGGAGGTCAGCGCCAGCTCGCTGGCCAAGCGGCTCGGCTTCTCCGGCCCGCGCCAGCAGACCCGCGTCAGCGACCTGTCCGGTGGTGAGCGGCGGCGGCTGCAGTTCCTGCGCCTGCTGCTGGCCGAGCCCAACGTGCTCATCCTGGACGAGCCGACCAACGACCTCGACATCGAGACGCTGACCTCGTTGGAGGACGTGCTGGACGGCTGGGCCGGCACCCTGCTCGTCGTCTCGCACGACCGCTACCTGCTCGAGCGGATGTGCGACCGGCAGGTCGCGCTGCTCGGCGACGGTGCGATCCGCGACCTGCCCGGCGGGGTGGAGCAGTACCTCGACCTGCGCGCCGCGGCGAAGCGGTCGGTGGTCGCGGCCCGCGGCGGCAGGAGCGGTGCCGCGGCCTCGAGCGGGTCCGGCGCCCCCACCCAGGACGCGCCCACGCACTCGGCGGCCGAGATCCGCGAGGCCCGCAAGGAGCTCGGCCGGATCGAGCGGCAGCTGTCGAAGCTGTCCGCCACCGAGGAGCGGATCCACGCCGACATGGTGGCCAAGGCGACCGACCACGCGGTCGTGCTCGAGCTCAACGACAAGCTGCGCGCCGTCGTCGACGAGCGCGAGACGCTCGAGATGGAGTGGCTGACCCTCGCCGAGGTCCTCGGCTAGGTACCGGCGCCACCGCGCGGCCGTCGGTGCGGTGTGCCGGCCGGGTCCCCGGTCAGGCGTCCGGCGTCCGGCGCGGCATCGTCTCGAACGGCGCCAGCAGCCGGCGCAGGGCGTCGGCGAGCGAGGCCTGCTCGCCCTCGCCCAGCCCGGCGAGGAGGAGGCGCTCGCGGTCGAGCAGGTCGGCCATCGCCGAGTCGACGACGTCGCGCCCGGACGGGGTCAGCGACACGATGACGCCCCGGCGGTCGTTCGGGTCGGGGCTGCGCCCGACCAGGTCGCGCCGTTCGAGCCGGTCGACGCGGTTGGTCATCGTGCCGCTGGTGACGAGGGTCTGCGCGACCAGCTGCCCGGGGGACAGCTCGTACGGCGCCCCCGCCCGGCGCAGCGCGGAGAGGACGTCGAACTCCCAGCCCTCGAGCCCGTGCTCGGCGAACGCCGCGCCGCGGGCCAGGTCGAGGTGGCGGGCCAGGCGGGAGACGCGGGAGAGCACGTGCAGCGGGGCGACGTCGAGGTCGGGGCGCTCACGGTGCCAGGCCTGGACGATGCGGTCGACATCGTCGGCCGGCGTGGTGGACATGCTGGAAAGTCTACCCGCCGTCAAGTATCTTGATATCAAGACACTTTTCGAGGAGGCACCATGTGGGACCCCGTGCAGTACGCCGCGTTCCGTGACCACCGCAGCCGGCCGTTCGACGATCTCCTGGCCCGGGTGGGCGCCCAGGACCCGGCGCTCGTGGTCGACCTCGGCTGCGGCCCGGGCGAGCTGACGTCGGGCCTCGCGGCGCGGTGGCCGCGGGCCCGGGTGGTGGGGGTGGACTCCTCGCCGGAGATGCTCGCCCGCGCGGCGGAGCAGGACCCGAGCGGCCGGGTCGAGTGGGTGCAGGCGGACGTCGCCACCTGGCAGCCCCCGGCCGGCGTCGACCTGCTGGTCACCAACGCCACGCTGCAGTGGGTGCCGGGGCACCTGGACCTGCTGCCGCGCTGGGTCGAGGCGCTGGCGCCCGGCGGCTGGTTCGCGATGCAGGTGCCGGGCAACTTCGACGCCCCGTCGCACGTGCTGCTGCGGGAGGTGGCCGCGGCCTCGGCCCGGGCCGGCGAGCTGACGCCGGTGCTGCGCGGCGGTTCGGCGGTCGCCGACCCCGGCACCTACGCCGCGACGCTGGCCGGGCTCGGCTGCAGCATCGACGTGTGGGAGACGACGTACCTGCACGTGCTGGACCCCGAAGGGGCGCAGGAGTCGCCGGTGCTGGAGTGGACCAAGGGCACCGCTCTGCGGCCGGTGCTGCAGGTCCTCACCGACGAGGGTGAGCGGGCGCGGTTCCTGGCGGCGTACGCGCGGCGGCTCGAGCAGGCCTATCCGCGCCAGCCGTTCGGCACGGTCTTCCCGTTCCGCCGCATCTTCGCCGTCGCCCAGCGGTCCGGGGGTACGGCGTGAGCGGGCAGGTCTGGGGCGTGACCGGGCTGGACCACGTCCAGGTGTCGTGCCCGGCCGGGTCCGAGGACCGGATGCGGGCGTTCTACGTCGGGGTGCTCGGCATGACCGAGAAGCCCAAGCCGCCGGCCCTCGCGGTGCGCGGCGGCGTGTGGTTCGTCGCGGGCTCGTGTGAGATCCACTGCGGCGTCGAGGAGCCGTTCACCCCGGCCCGCAAGGCGCATCCCGGGCTGGTGGTCGCGGACCTCGACGCCCTCGCCGAGCGGGTCGCCGCCGCCGGTGCGCCGGTGCGCTGGGACGACAACCTGCCGGGCGTGCGCCGGTTCCACACCGACGACCCGGTCGGCAACCGGCTGGAGCTGCAGGCCGTCCGCTGACCCCTGCCGCGCGGAGGGCGAGGGCGGCGGGGAGCCGACGGCGGCGGGGAGGTGGGCCGGCGGCTCAGGAGCCGGCGGTGCGCAGGGTGGGCTTGGCCTCGACGCCGGCCAGGCCGTTCCACGCGAGGTTGACCAGGTGGGCGGCGACGTCGGCCTTCTTGAACTTGCGCGACTCCAGCCACCACTGGCCGGTGAGGGCGACCATGCCGACGAGCATCTGGGCGTAGATCGGCGCCGTCTTGGGGTCGAGCTTCTGCCGCTTGAACTCCGCGGCGAGCAGGTGCTCGACCTGGCTCGCGACGTCGCTGATCAGCGAGGCGAACGAGCCGGTGGCCGTGCCCGGTGGGGGAGTCGCGGACCAGGATGCGGAACCCGTCGGTGGAGCTCTCGATGTAGTCCAGCAGGGCCATCGCCGCCCGCTCGAGCAGCACCCGGGCGTGCGCCTCGGTCGACAGCGCGCCGGTGATCCCGTCCAGCAGCGCGCGGATCTCGCGGTCGACGACGACGGCGTACAGGCCCTCCTTGCCGCCGAAGTGCTCGTAGACGACCGGCTTGGAGACGCCGGCCCGGGTGGCGATCTCCTCGACGGTGGTCGCCTCGAATCCCTTGTCGGCAAACAGCTTCCGGCCGACGACGATCAGCTGCTCGCGACGTTCCTTGCCCGTCATCCGGGACCGCGAGGTGGTTGACACGTCCTTGTCCCGGGCTGCAGTCACCATGCCATTCTGCCCAACGGGGTGCGACGGTGCCGCGCCGTGGTCCGCGCCCGGCGGCCGGTGGCGTGCGTCGCGGGTCTCGACGAGTGCCGTCCTCACGCCGCCACGCGCTTGGTGGCGAGCCTCTCGCTCCGCGGCCAGCGCACGTTGCTGGCCCAGCCCAGCCGCTCGAACACCCAGATCAGGCGGGCGCTGGAGTCGAGCTGGCCGCGGTCGACGCCGTGCCGGGCGCAGGTGGGGTCGGCGTGGTGCAGGTTGTGCCAGGACTCGCCCATCGAGAGCACGGCCAGCCACCAGACGTTGGCCGACCGGTCGCGGCTGTGGAACGGGCGCTCGCCGATGGCGTGGCAGATCGAGTTGATCGACCAGGTGACGTGGTGCAGCAGGCCGATCCGCAGCAGCGAGGCCCAGAAGAACGCCGTGAGCGCCCCCTGCCAGGACATCGACCAGAGGCCGCCGATCACGGCGGGTGCCAGCGTCGAGAAGAGCACGATCGCCGGGAAGGCCTTCTCGACCCGCACGAGGTCGCGGTCGGCCATCAGGTCGGGGGCGTACTTGTCGCGGGGGGTGAGCTCGCGGTCGAAGAGCCAGCCGGCATGGGCCCACCACAGCCCCTTGACCAGGGCCGGCACGGTCTCGCCGTAGCGCCAGGGGGAGTGCGGGTCGCCCTGGCGGTCGGAGAAGGCGTGGTGCTTGCGGTGGTCGGCGACCCAGCGGATGACCGGGCCCTCGATCGCCATCGAGCCGGCGAGCGCCAGGGTCACGCGCAGCCAGCGCGGGGCCTTGAACGAGCCGTGGGTGAAGTAGCGGTGGAAGCCCACGGTGATCCCGTGCCCGGCCACGACGTAGAAGACGACCGCGATGACGACGTCATGCCATCCGAGCCACCCTCCCCACGCGACCGGCACGGCGACGAGCAGGGCCAGGAAGGGGAGGGTGATGAACAGGAACAGGGCAACCTGCTCCGGCCAGCCCTTGCGCTCGACGGCGGTCGCGTCAGCGGTCGGGGAGGCTGGGGAGGTGGCGGCGTCGACGGGTGAGCCGCCGGAGCGGTCGAGCATCGTCATGGGGGGACCCTTCGAGGAGAAGCAACTTACGCAACCGTAACCTACGGTTGCGTAAGTTACTAGGGATCGTGGCTCCCTCTTCCCGGATCAGGCCCGATCGAGCGGCGAACGCCGTCCCGCCGAGGAGGGGCGATGAGCCGGTCCGCCGCGTCCCGGCGGCTGAGGGCCCTGGGCCGTCCCGCCGGGTGTCGGCACGAGGGCTCGGCTCCACTACCCTGTGGGCGTCCCGCTGGGACGTTCCCCGGTTGGTCTGCTGGCAGGGCCCGCCTGACTTTGAATCAGGACAAGCGACGTAGGTTCGATTCCTACCCGGGGAGCACAGAGCCGCAGGTCAGCGCCCTATCGCTGCCTGCGGCTTCCTCGTCCTGCGGGCCCGTTGCTCACGGCAAGTCCATGACGTCGCGACGGCGGCCTACGTCCTGCCTTGAGGCCGCTCGCCAACCGATCTGTTTGTTTCGGTGGGGCCGTCAGGCGGTGATGGGCACGTTCGAGCTCGCCGAGGAGCGTGACGATGCGCGCCTTGATGTCGTCGCGGATGGGGCGCACCGCCTCGACGCCCTGACCGGCGGGGTCGTCCAGGTCCCAGTCCTCGTAGCGCTTGCCGGGGAAGATGGGGCAGGTGTCGCCGCACCCCATGGTGATGACGACGTCAGACTCCTTCACCGCCTCGACGGTGAGAACCTTGGGTGACTCGGCGGTGATGTCAATCCCGTCCTCGGCCATGGCTGCCACGGCCGAGGGGTTGACCTGGTCCGCTGGCTCGGAGCCGGCGGAGCGGACCTCGACGGCGCCCCCGGACAGGTGCGTCAGGTAGGCCGCCGCCATCTGGGAGCGGCCGGCGTTGTGGACGCAGACGAACAGGACGCTGGGCTTGTCGCTCATACGGTGATGCCTTCCAGGGGTCAGGGTCAGGGGCGGTACTGCGGTCATGTCGAGTCAGCCCTGCGGGTCCAGGACCTCGGCCAGGAGCTGGGTGACGCGGGCCTGGATGTCGTCGCGGATGGCGCGTACCACCTCGATCGGCTGACCGTCCGGGTCGGCAACGTGCCAGTCGAGGTACCGCTTGCCGGGCACGATCGGGCACCGGTCCGCACAGCCCATGGTCACGATGACGTCGGCGGCGTGGACGACGTCGTCGGTCAGCGGCTTGGGAAACTCCTGGCTGACCTCGATGCCGCGCTCGGCCAGGGCCTGGACGGCGCCGGCAGGATGCCCCCGGTCGGCGCGGACCCGGCGGAGCGGACGTGGACCCGCCCGGCGGACAGGTGCTGGGCGAGGGCGGCGGCCATCTGCGAGCGGCCGGCGTTGTGCACGCACACGAACAGCAGCTCCGGCACCGCCTTGGCGGCGTGCCCGGCCGCCTGGGCCGCCGCCAGGAGCTGGTCGCTGGCGAACCGCTCGACCAGGACCGGCACGAAGTCCGGGACCCGGGAGACCGGCTCGAGCGCGGACCGGCCGGCGTCGACGGCGGACTGGACCTGCTCGCGGGTGAACGTGCCCGCGTACCGGTAGGCCAGGTCGTCGACCACGCGGTCGTAGTCGGTGGCGCGGCGGGCGGGCCGTTCAGGGGTGCCGGTGCTCATGGACGGCCTCCGGAAGGTCAAGCGGCTCGGGCAGTCCCGGCCGTGGGAAGAGGAACCCGGCCAGCAGGGCGCCGACGGCGCCGCCGACCAGCTCGGCGACGACGAAGGCAGGCACGCTGGCGGGGGCGATGCCGGCGAACGTGTCCGAGGTCGACCGGGCCAGCGCCACGGCAGGGTTCGCGAACGAGGTCGAGGAGGTGAAGAAGTACGCGGCGCCGATCCATGCCGGCACCAGTGCCGGGCCGAGGTGACCGCGCCCGGTGCGGGTCAGGGCGCCGATGGTCAGCAGCAGACCGGCGGTGGCCACGACCTCGCCCAGCCACAGCGCCGGGCCCGACCGCTGGTGGGTGGAGGCCTGCCACACCGGAAGGCCGAACATCACGTTCGCCAACCCCGCTCCGGCCAGGCCGCCGGCGCACTGGACCACGACGTAGCCGCCGGCCTCCCGGGCGCGCATGTCCCGTCGCAGCGCCTCGGCCAGGGTGACCACCGGGTTGAAGTGCGCCCCGCTGACCGGGCCCAGGGTCGCGATGAGCACCCCGAGCGCGGCCACGGTGGCCAGGGCGTTGATCAACAGCTGGAGGGCGGTGTCGCTGGTCAGCCTCGTGGCCATGATCCCCGAGCCGATGACCGTGGCGACCAGGACCCCGGTCCCGAGGGCCTCGGCGGCCAGGCGCCGGGCCAGTGTGGGCGACATCGGCCACGAACCTCCTGCATCGACGGACCTCTATGCCAGGAGCGTGACAGTCGTATCTGCGGGTGTCAATATTGGGATCTGTCGATGAGGGGTGGCGTATGAGCGTGCGAGACGTGCTGCTGGAACAGCCCGCGGGGGACATGCCGGCTGGGGCGTGCGGGGCTGACCCGGCGCCGCCCTGCCCGCTGGCCCGGGACGAGGCGGAGCGTCGGGCCGCGCTGCTCAAGGCGGTGGCCGACCCCGTCCGGCTGCAGCTGCTGGCCATCATCACCGCCGCCCCGGCCGAGGAGGCGTGCGTCTGCGACATGACCGACGCAGTCGGGCTCTCCCAGCCCACGGTCTCTCACCATCTGAAGGTTCTGGTCGAGGCGGGCATCCTGACCCGCGAGCGGCGCGGCAGCTGGGCCTGGTTCGCGCTGGTGCCCGGGCGCCTCACCGAGATCGCCGGCGTCTTCGGCTGAGCCCCCGCGTCCAGGTGCTGGGCCTTCTCGCGGTGTCGGCTCGTTCGGGCCGGACGTCGACCGTCCCGAACCGGCGGACGGCCTCGTGCCCTCAGCAGCACCCCGTGTCGAGCACCCGGGACAGAGCGTCCAGGGCCTGCGGAGCGAGCTGGTAGTACACGTTCATCCCATCGCGGCGCTTGGTGACCAGTCCGGCACCGAGCAGCTGCTTGAGGTGGTGGCTGGTCGTCGGCTCGGACAGCCCCACCACGGGCGCGAGGTCGCAGGTGCACGCCTCATGCCCCTCCTGGGCCAGCAGGTGGTCCACGATCTGCAGCCGCGCCGGGTCCGCCAGCGCCTTCAGCCGGACGGCCAGGCCCACGGCCTCTTCCGTGCTCAGGCGGCCAGCCGGTGAGCCCAGCGGTGGGCAGCACACGGGCGAGGAGTCAAGGAGAACGGGCAGCGGCTTCGGCATGAGAAAGATTGTGCCACCTTCTTGACGAACGTCAAATAAGCAGTACTGTGACGTTCATCGAATCACTGGAGGAGGAGCCGTGAACCCCGTTTCCCTGACCCATCTGCTGGCCCAGGCCCGCGCCGCCGAGATCGCCCGAGCGGCCGAGCACGCGGCGATGTTCGAGCTGTCGGCCACGCCCGCCCGCCGGTCGCGCTGGGTCAGCCTGACCCACTGGTCGGGACGGGCGACTCGACCGACCACTGCGCCGGCCACCGCCGCTTCCCCTGCTTCCCCGTCCCCTGCTGCGCCTGAGCGCGGCGACCCACCAAGGAGGTTCTGCCATGTCCCGCATCCAGCTCGCCCTCAACGTCGCCGACATCGACGCCGCCGTGGAGTTCTACTCCACCCTGTTCGCCACCGAGCCGGCCAAGCGCCGCCCCGGTTACGCCAACTTCGCCGTGGCGAACCCGCCGCTGAAGCTCGTGCTGTTCGAGAACCCCGAGGCCACCGGCACGCTCAACCACCTCGGCGTCGAGCGGGAGTCCATGGACGAGGTCGCCGAGCAGGCCAACCGCCTCGAGGCGGCCGGGCTGACACTGGACGTCGAAGGCGACGTCGTCTGTTGCTACGCCCGCCAGGACAAGCACTGGGTCACCGGCCCCGACGGGCAGCGGTGGGAGAACTACGTGGTCCTGGCCGACGCCGGCGCCGAACTCGAGGGCAGGACCACAGTCGACGTCCAGGCGAACCCGGCCATCGACCTGGGACCTGCCTCTGGTGGGGGCTGCTGCGGTACCAGTGCCTCCGAAGACCAGAGTGATGACCAGGCCCGCGTCGGCGTCTGCTGCAGCTGATCCGGTGTACCGGAGCCCGGAGCCCCACGTGGCGCTGCGGGCTCCGGCGGCGGGACGGGACCGCGCTGGCACCACCCGCGGGCTCATCCCCTTTGGATGATGGCCGCCCGCGAGCGGCGTACATAGCATCACAAAACGTCAGCGTGTCGATGCAGCGGCACGACCATCGCAACGCGGGCCCGACACCGAGCCCGCAAGGAAACCCCTGCCCGACCCGCAGTCCCGGGGGGCCGAATGCCAGGGCCTCCCGGCTCGTCCGCCACGGCGAATGCGCGTCCGGAGTTCACCGCCAGTACCAGCCAGCGGAGTTCTCGACGCCGAACGTGGGAGCAGCGAACAGAACCGGAGTGAGAGCGATGACCGAGAACCCAGAACAGGCACACCCACAGATTCCCAGCCCGCAGGACACCGGCGACAAGACTCGCAGCAGCGCGGCCGGACACGTGGGCCGCCGCGCCGTCTTAGGGGGCGGCCTGGCCGTGGCGGGGATTGGCCCGCTGACGGCGTTCGCCGCGCCCACTGCCGAGGCCGCGCCCACGTCGCCCGGGCACGACAGCAGCAGGCACGTCGGTCCGCTCCAGAGAGTCACCGGCCATGCCCTGTACCTCTTGCCGCAAGACCACAAGTGGCACACGGGCGGAATCTTCGACAGCGGCCAGATCCAGGAGTGGCACTACTGGACCGGCTTCTTCACCGATGACGACACAGGGGAAAAGTTCGGCATTTTCTACAACATCACGAACAACCCGAGTGCTCCCGGGGGTCCCTCGCTGTGGCAGCAAGGCGTCAGCTTCTCGTTCGGGGACTTCGCCAAGCAGAAGTTGATCTGGTCGCACCAGCCGACTGCTGTTGGCTCATTGCAGGCGACACGGCCGCCGGCACTCGACCTCGCCGGACGACTTCCAGTACCACGCCAAGGGCGAGAACGTGGAATTCACGACGGTGTACCGTGCCGAGCCTGACACGTGGCACTTCCACTTCAGGGGTGTTGCCGCAAACAACGGGAACTCACCCATCGCCATGGACATGGTGAACACGACCCAGTCACCGTACGGCTACATGCCGGTAGGGCTTGGCGGCTTTGAGAATGAGAACATCCCCTGGAACGGGCAGAATCTGGATCCCACCAACCTGTACTCGCTGTCCTACTACTACACCGGTCCGATTTCGAGCAGCAAGGGCACCGTCACCATCGGCGGTAAGACCCGCCATCTCACCGGCACGATCTGGTTTGAGCACCAGTGGGGGAACTTCAACTCCGGGCAGGAGCCGTGGACGACTGCGTATACCTGGGGGGCGCTGACGTTCGACAATGGCAACGTCTTCACCTGGCGCCAGTGGTACGGCGCGCCAAACGGATCGGCTCCCCTCCAACCGATTCTGGACATCGGCCGCAACTCGTTTGGGACGCCCAATGGCACACCGGGCGGCAGCCTTACCTTCCACGTGGGGAACAACGCGGAGTGGAAAGCGTTGAAGACCTGGAAATCACCGGTGAGCGGGCGCAACATCGCCACTCAGGTCACAATTGACCAGCGCCTTCGGGACCTGGTACCTCACGAACGTCTTCGACAACTACGAGATGCCCTGGGGCTACCCACCCTACGGGACCAATCCATATAGCTTTGTCGAAGCCGCGATGTGGATCCGTACCGGCTCGGTCGACGGGCCGATTGTCGGCCACGCTTTCGCGGAGCAGGGCAACCAGTTCACGCTGTACCAGGCGGCAGTTCCCGGGTAGCGACTGCCGCCGCGCGGCCGCCTCGCTCGTCGCGGCGTCCTTGCTGCGCCCAAGGATACCAAGCGGGGATCGCCCGGAGCCCCATGGATGCGTGGTCGTCTGGAACCAGGCCGCTGACCGACGAGCCGAGCTTCTTCACCTCCGTCGCCCGGAATCGGCTGCTCTATGCCGTGGTCTCCCAGACCTTCCGCTCCGCGGACGCCGAACCGAACCGTCAGGAAGTTGGGGACGTGCCCACGCCCTCGCACTCCTCTCGGACGCCCCTGCTTGCGAAGGAATAGATCGACGAGCCCGCCGACCCACGCCGCAGCATCCGGCCGACGCTCCGAGCCGTCCTCCACTGCTGCGCCATCGGGTCGATGGCTCTCCCTGCCCGTTGCTAACGCCTCTGCTAACCAACGGCTGCACTGCGCCGGACGCCCGTGGACAGCCGGGCGGTGGTCTGAGCACGAACCCGAGCACTCGGGACGTTCGTGGACGGTTCCCCTCGATCTTTGAATCAGGACAAGCGACGTAGGTTCGATTCCTACCCGGGGAGCACAGACCCGCAGGTCAACCGCCTGATCGCTGCCTGCGGCTTCCTCGTCCTCCGGGGCCTTTGCTCACGGCATCGCTGACACCAGGGGTCCTCCGGGTCGGGTTCTTCACCGCAGAGGGGAGCCTTGGGCGACCTCACCCGCCTGATCTCTCACCACGTGGGCATGCACCCGCAGTGTGCTGGCGGCTGCCCGAGCCGGGTGACCCATCAGGGCGTAGCCGCCGACGGCGCAGGCGGCCGCGACGAGGGCGACAGCAATACGTACTCGTCGAGCAGACGACATA
>CAWHHB010000007.1:0-393177 GCA_963828995.1 uncultured Actinomycetota bacterium | reverse complement strand
AACCCACCCGGGTTCGGGATCAATGTCGTGCAGGTAGTGGGATGAGGGATCAGTGATGGGACGTCGTGTCTTGGCCATCGTGGCCGCGCTGCTGGTGGCGCTCCTGGGCGCCGCCGGGGTGGTCGTCTACGCGCAGAGCGCCGACGCCCGTGCGGTCGCCGGGCAGGCGACGCAGCAGGTGTACATCGCCGCCGCGCCGGTGCCGGAGGGGACCTCGGCTGACGCAGGCGGTCGCCCAGAAGCTCCTCGTGCTGCAGTCGGTGGTCGCCAAGGGCGTGCCGGCCGGCGCCCTGACGAGCGTCACCGGTGCCACCGGGGCGCTGGTGGCGACCAGCACGATCTCGCAGGGGGAGATCGTGCTGGCGTCACGCTTCGGGCACCTGGCGGACCAGCAGCCCACCGGCCCGGTGCCCGAGGGCAAGGTGGCGATCACGGTGAGCCTGGCCGACCCGCAGCGGGTCGCCCCGCTGCTGACGCCGGGGGCGCACCTGGTCATCTACGACACCTTCAACGCGCGGAACCCGAAGGCGGCGTCGCCGTCCCCGGACGGCGGTCACCTGCGTGACAACCCGCCCGGTGTCCGTGCCACGCGGATCCTGCTGCGCCGACGTCGAGGTCATCGGCGTGGGCAGCGCGGTGGTGCAGTCCTCACCGACGCCCAGCCCCGCCCCCACCGCGCCGGCCGGCGCGGAGCCGACGGCCACCGGCGCGCTGGTGACGGTCGCCGTCACTCCGTCCCAGGCGATCGTGCTGGTCCACGGGGCGCAGACCGGCACCCTGTACGGCGGCCTGCGGGGCGCGAAGCTGACGCTGGACCCGAAAGCGCTCATCACCGACGACACCGTCATCGGCAAGTAGCGACACGTGAGGAGTCGATCATGACCGTGTTGTGGGAGTCGGACCCGTTGGCGGCGGACAACCTCCGCATGGCCCTCGGCGACGGGATGCAGGTCGTCGAGTCCGGCCCGGCCGCGGTGCGGCTGCTGGTCGAGGACCGCCAGGAGTGCCTGCTCGTCGTCGGCCCCGACATCGACCTCAGCGCGGCGCTCAACGTGACCGAGGAGCTGCGCCTCAGCCGCTCCGACGTCGGGGTCGTGCTGATGCGCCGCCGACTCGACGTCGGGGTGCTCGCGCAGGCCCTGCGGTCGGGGATGCGCGAGGTCGTGAGCGCCGACGACCTGAACAGCCTGACCGAGGCCTGCAACCGGAGCCTGGAGCTGTCGCAGCGGCTCGGCAGCGTCTCGGACTCGGCGGGTTCGCGGGAGGGCCGGGTGGTGACGGTGTTCTCGGCCAAGGGCGGCGTCGGCAAGACCACGGTCTCCACCAACCTCGCCGCCGAGCTCGCCTCGGACGGACACACCAGGGTGCTGCTCGTCGACCTCGACCTCGCCTTCGGTGACGTCGCCATCGCGCTGGCGCTGGCGCCCGAGCGGACCATGAGCGACCTCGTCGCCATGGCCGGCCACCTCGATGCCCAGGGGCTCGCGTCCGTGGTGACGCCGCACGAGTCGGGGCTGTTCGCCCTGTGCGCGCCCTCGCAGCCCGGCGATGCCGACCGGATCCCCGGCGCGGTCGTGCAGGAGCTCCTCCGGGTGGCGCGGCGCGTCTACGACGTCATCATCCTGGACACGCCGCCGGCGTTCACCGAGCACGTGCTGGCCGCCTTCGACGCCAGCGACGTCTCGATCCTGCTGGCAACACTGGACATTCCCGCGATCAAGAACCTGAGGCTGACGCTCGACACGCTCGAGCTGCTGGGGCACGCGCGCGACAGCTGGGTCATCGTCCTGAACCGCTCCGACGCCAAGGTCGGGCTGACCGCCGAGGACGTCACCGGCGCCCTGCACCAGCCGATCGGGGTGCAGATCCCCAACAGCCTCGCCGTACCGGCGTCGGTGAACAGGGGGACGCCGATCGTGCTCGTCGGAGCCCAGGCACGCCGTCAGCCAGGCGCTCAAGGCGCTCGCTCGTGACCACGTGCGGTCGGCGATGAACCCCGGTGACGGTGCGCCGGCGCTGGCCGGCGGCCTCCGGTGCGACCCGCCGGCCACCAGCACCCGCCGATTCCTGAGGAGGAGCGAAGCATGAGCCTCGCAGAGCGTCTGGAACAGGCGCGTCGCGGTCACGTCGGTGCGAATGACGCTGCCGGAGAACGGGTCCTGCCGTCCGTCTCCGCCTCCGGCTTCGGCGTCGACCCCTATGCCAGGGTGAAGGAGAGCGTCCACCAGGCGCTGATCGGCAGCCTCGGACCGCAGCTGTACGACCCGCACCTCGAGCAGTCCGACCTCGAGCAGCGGGTGCGGCTCACGCTCCAGTCCGTCATCGAGTCCGAGGACACGCCGCTCTCGGCGGCCGACCGCACCCGCATCGCGCAGGACGTCAGCGACGAGATCCTCGGCCACGGCCCGCTGGAGTCCCTGCTGCGGGACGCCGAGGTCACCGAGATCATGGTCAACGGCCCCCACCAGATCTACATCGAGCGCTCGGGCAAGATCTTCCCCGTCGCGGCGTCCTTCACCAGCGACCTGCACCTGCGCCGCACGATCGACAAGATCGTCGGCCGGGTCGGACGGCGCGTCGACGAGGCGCAGCCGATGGTCGACGCCCGGCTGCCCGACGGCTCCCGGGTCAACGCGGTCATCCCGCCGATCGCGCTCGACGGCAGCATGCTGACCATCCGCAAGTTCTCGGCCGACCCGTTCACGGACCGGGACCTCATCGCCTTCGGCACCTTCACCCCGGCGGTGCGCGACGTGCTGCGGGCCTGCGTCCTCGGCCGGCTCAACATCGTCATCTCCGGCGGCACGGGCTCGGGCAAGACGACCCTGCTCAACGTGCTGTCCAGCTACATCCCCGACGACGAGCGCATCGTCACCATCGAGGACGCCGCCGAGCTCCAGCTGCGCCAGCGGCACGTGCTGCGGCTCGAGTCGCGGCCGCCCAACATCGAGGGCAAGGGCGAGGTCGCCATCCGCGACCTGGTGCGCAACTCCCTGCGCATGCGCCCCGACCGGATCGTCGTGGGCGAGGTCCGTGACGGCGCGGCGCTCGACATGCTGCAGGCGATGAACACCGGGCACGACGGCTCGATCACCACCGTCCACGCCAACACCCCGCGCGACAGCCTCTCGCGCATGGAGACCATGGTCCTCATGGGCGGTGTGGACCTGCCCATCCGGGCGATCCGCGACCAGGTCGCCGGCGCGATCGACCTCATCGTGCAGCAGGCCCGGCTCAAGGACGGCACCCGCCGGGTCGTGGCGATCACCGAGGTCTCCGGGATGGAGGGTGACGTCATCACCCTGCAGGACCTGTTCACCTTCGACTTCGCCGCAGGCCGCGATGCGAAGGGCCGGTTCCTCGGTGGGCTCAAGCCCACCGGTCTGCGCCCGAAGTTCACGACACACCTGGCCGACCAGGGCGTGGAGATGCCCATCGAGGCGTTCGCGCTGGGCAGCGCCGGCCGATGACGCGGTCGTCCCTGCGGCGGGCGCACCGGCTGCTGCTCGGTCTGGGCGTCGTCCTGTGCCTGACGGTGCCGGGCGCTGCGACGGCGACGGCCGCCACGCCTGCGCCCGGCTCGCTCAGCGACGTCGAGGTGTCCGGGCGGCAGCTCCGCGCCGTGCTGACCGCCCCCGCCGGGCGGGGCGACGTCACCATCACCCCCTGGTCGGTCGTCGCCACGATGCAGGGCCGCTCCCTGCCGGTGGCCGTCAGCCCCGTGCAGCAGGAGGGCCGCTCGGCGCTGCTCGTGATCGACACGAGCGGGTCGATGGGCGAGCGCGGCATCGCGGCCGCCCGCCAGGCGGCGGGCGCCTACCTGTCCCAGGCGCCGGACGACGTCCGGGTCGGGCTGGTCACGTTCGCCGACGCGCCCCACCTGCTCGTCCCGCCGACGTCGCAGCGGGCGACCGTCCGCGCGGCGCTCGGCCGCCTTGCGGCGCAGGGGGAGACCACCCTGTACGACGCGATGCAGCTCGCCCTCCAGCGGCTGGGCAGCTCGGGCAGCCGCAACATCATCCTGCTCAGCGACGGCGGTGACACGCGGAGCCGCACCGGTCTCGCCCCGCTCATCAGGTCGGTCCAGCGGTCCGGCGCCCGGGTGGAGGTCGTCGGGTTCCGCACCGACGAGAGCCAGAACTCGGTGCTCACCTCCCTCGCGTCGGCCGGGAACGGCGGTCTCGTCGCTGCCGGGGATGCGGGCGCGCTGCGCAGCGCGTTCAGCGGTGCAGCCCGCGCGCTGTCCAGCCAGGTGCGCGTCACGGTGACCGCTCCGGAGGATCTGTCGGGGCGGCAGTCCCTCTCGGTGCGGGCGCTGGTCGGTCGGCTGCCGATCACGGCGCGGACCTCGGTGACCCTGCCGAAGGTGAGCGCCGTTCCACCCGTTGCTGATTCGCCGACGCCGGCGAGCACGCCGTCCGTCGTGGCTGCCGCACGCACCGCCTCCCAGGACCGTGCCGCCCGCCCGACCCGGTGTCTGGGTCTGGGCCGCTGCTGCTGCGGTGTTCGCGGGCCTGCTGATGATCGTCCTGGCCATCGTCTCGCCGGTGTTCATCTCGGCCAGCCGCAGGCGGATCCAGGCGCTCGAGCTGTACCTCGGGGCGCCGGTGGACTCCCGCCGCACGGTCGCCAGCGCCGGCCCGAGCGCGGTCGGCACCCAGGTGCTGCAGATGAGCGAGCGGCTGACGCAGGGGCGCGAGGCGACCGTCCGGACGGCCCGGCTGCTGGAGCGGGCGGACCTGCCGCTTGAGGACGAACGAGTGGTACGTCCTGCGGGCGTTCGCGGTGGCCGCCGGCGTCTTCGGCGGCGTGGTGCTCCTGCACGGTGCTCTCGTCCTCGGTGTGCTCGGTGGCCTCCTGGGCGGCGCGGTGGGCTACGTCCTGCCCGGGGTGGTGCTCAAGGTCCTGGCCTCCCGGCGGGCCAAGCGGTTCGAGCGGCAGCTGCCCGACGTGCTGACGCTGCTGGCCAGCAGCCTGGCCACGGGTTTCTCCCTCCCGCAGGCGATCGACGCCATCGTGCGGGATGCCGCCGAGCCCGCGGCCAAGGAGTTCTCCCGCGCGCTGGCCGAGACGAGGATCGGCGCCGACCTCGAGGACAGCCTGGACCGGCTGGCCCAGCGGATGGACAGCGACAACCTCCGCTGGACCACGATGGCCATCCGCATCCAGCGCCAGGTGGGCGGGAACCTGGCCGAGACGCTGCGCACCACCGCGACCACGCTGCGCAGCCGCGAGTCGCTGCAGCGTGAGGTGAGCGCGCTGTCCGCCGAGGGCCGGCTCTCGGCGTACATCCTCATCGCCCTCCCGGTCGGGGTCTTCTTCTTCATGCTCAAGGCCAACCGGGAGTACGTGTCGTTGCTGTGGACCAACCCGATCGGCTGGCTCATGTCGGCCGGTGGCCTCGTCGCGCTGGGCGTCGGTGTGGTCTGGATGAAGCGTGTCGTCAAGGTGGAGGTCTGAGCCGTGCTGCTGATGGTGAGTGCTGGTGCGATGGGGGTCGGGCTGTGCGGGCTCGTGGCGACGATGCTGCTGGGTCGCGCACCCGTCACCGGGGTGGCGCGCAGCCTCGCCCTGATCGAGCAGGCGGTCCGGCCCAGCGAGGTGGCGCGCAACGACCTGCCGGTCGGCGAGCGGTTCCTGCGGCCGTTCTACGCGGGCGATGCATGACTTCGCCGTCAGGGTGGCGCCGTCGGGGACCGCCGCGCGGCTGAACAGGATGCTGGACTTCGCCGGCAACCCCCCGATCTGGACGGTGGAGCGACTGCTGGGGGTGAAGGGCGCAGCGCTGCTGTTGCTCGGGGTGCTCGGCCTCCTCTTCGGCGGTGGCATCTCACCAGCGGGCCTGCTGGTGGGGGCGGCCGCGGCGGCAGCGGGCTTCTTCCTCCCCGATCTGCTGATCTACAACCTCGGGCTCAAGCGTCAGGACGAGCTGCGCCGCGGGCTCGCCGACGCCCTCGACATGCTCACGGTCTGCGTCGAGGCCGGGCAGGGGTTCGACGCGGCGCTCATGCAGGTGTCCCGCTCGGTCACCGGCCCCGTCGCGGGGGAGTTCGCCCGGGTGCTGCAGGAGATACAGATCGGCAAGCCCCGGGGGGAGGCGTTCTCCGGGTTCTCACAGCGGACCAACGTGCCGGAGGTGAAGACGTTCGTGACGGCGCTGGTGCAGGCCGACCGCCTGGGCCTGCCGATCGGGTCGGTGCTGCGTGAGCAGGCCAACCAGATGCGGCTGGTCCGGCGTCAGCGGGCGAGCGAGCAGGCCCAGAAGGTGACGGTCAAGATCCTCTTTCCCCTGCTGTTGTGCATCTTCCCCGCGCTGATGATCGTCGTCATCGGCCCCGGCATGATCCGGCTGATGGCTGCCTTCTCGAAGTTCTGAGCCCAGCGGGGCGACCGTGCGAACGGCCCGGCCACGGGGGAGGTGGCCGGGCCGGGCGGCGGCCGGGAGCTCAGCGGTGTGCGGGCAGCGGGCGCCGTGGTCTTGACCAGGCCGAGCCGGACCGCGGCCATGACGGCCTCGGCCCGGTTGTGGGCGTCCAGCTTGTCGTAGACCTTGCCCACGTGGGTCTTGACCGTCGACTCGCTCATGAACAGCGCCTTGGCGGTCTTGCCGACCGAGGCGCCGCTCACCAGCATCATCAGGACCTCGGTCTCGCGCGGCGTGAGCCGGGGCCGGACCGTCTGCTGGCGGCGCAGCGCCGCGGCGAGCCCGGTGGCGGTGAACGCGTCGGGGGAGATGGCGGCGCGTCGTACCGCGGTGATGACCTCGTCCGCGGAGGCGCTCTTGAGCACCAGCGCGGAGGCGCCGGCGTCCAGCGCCTCCAGCAGGGTCTCGTCGTCGTTGTGCATCGTCAGGACGACGATGCCGAGGTCGGCCCGGTCACTGCGGGCCGAGCGGACCAGCGACAGGCCGCTGCCGTCGGGCATCGAGACGTCGACCACCATGACGTGGGCGGGCACACGCCGCAGCATGTCGGCGCCCTCGCTGACGTTCGACGCCTCGCCGACGACGGACAGGCCGGGCTCGGAGTCGATCAGCCGGGCGATCCCGGCGCGCACCAAGGTGTGGTCATCGATGATGATGACCTTGACGTCGTTGACGTTCATGAACGCTGCGGGATCCTCTCCCTGGTGAGGGGCGAGGCCCCGTCGGACGAACGCTGGCGCAGGTGCATCTGGACGACGACACCTGCGGGGGAGTGGGGCTCGACGAGGATGTCCGCGCCGAGGGCCGTCATCGGGTGCTCGCGGAAGTCCTCGGCACGCAGGCTGGACTTCCCGTCGTGGTGCACCCGCAGGAAGACCTGCGGCGGTGCCACGTCGAGGGTCACGTCGACCGCGGTCGCCCCGGGGGCCAGCCGGGCGTCGCTCAGGATGTCGAGCAGCAGGCGGTAGACCATCGTCTCGACGTGGGCCGGCAGCCGGAACCCGGACTCGTTCAGCCGCAGCACCACCCGCAGTCCGGTCGACGAGCCGAACCGTTGCAGCCGGGCGCCGACGACGGCACCGAGTCCCTGGTCGGGCCGGACGGCGATCCGCAGGTCGGCGATCTGCAGCCGCAGGTCGGCGAGGACCTCGCTGAAGTCGTGCCGGAGCTCGTCCAGCGGCCCGGCCAGCGCGGAGTCGTCGTTGCGAGGCGCGACGGCGGAGCACGTCGACCCGGTAGCCGAGGGCCACCAGCTCCTGGGCGATGCCGTCGTGCATCTCGCGGGCCAGGCGCTCGCGCTCCTCGAACCCGGCCCGCTCGCGCAGGGCGGCGAAGATCAGCGAGACGTCGAGGTTGGGGCTGTGCCGCTCGACCACCTCGGACACGGCCGCCAGGTCCGCGTCGTCGAAGCCCGCGCCGGGCGCCCGCTCGAGGACCACGACGCCGATCCGGTCGCCCATCGGGTCGCGCAGGGCCGCCGCCAGCAGCGGCCGGCTCTCGCCGTCCACCTGCGGCGCGCCGTACTCGGCCCGGCCGGTGCGCCAGACGCGCCCCAGCACCGAGTCGTCCAGGGCCGGGTCCTGCCACGGCACCCGGTCGGTGCCCCGCAGGGCCAGCGGCACGGCAGGGTCGTTGCCGAAGCCGACCAGCACGGCGCGCCGCCGGGCCGGGACGGCGGCGTCCACCGCGTTGAGCAGCAGCTCGGCGCTCGCGGGGGCGTCGAAGCCGCCGTCGATCGCCCCGGCCAGCGTGTCCAGCCGGCGCAGCAGCAGCGCCGCCTCGCGGGCGGCCGGGGGCTCGGGGGGATCCTGCCGCGGCGGTGCCGAGGCCGTGCGCGTGGAGGCGGACCGCGCGCCCGCCAGGCCGGCCAGCAGGGCCAGCCCACCCCACTGCAACCAGCCGGCCGCCAGGGCCGGCCCCAGGTCGCCGTCGATCAGCGGCGGCCGTGCCGAGGCCGACCGCGGCGGAGGTCAGCACGCAGAGGGCCGCGACGCGGCGGCCGCAGGTCTCGCCGGCGCGGAAGGCAGGGATGAGCAGCAACAGCGGTGCCCCGGTGGGCATCCCGGCCTGCACGGCCGTCGCCGCCCCGGCCACGGCGGCCGCAGTGAAGATCAGCACGACCGCCAACCGCTGCCGCGGCACGGAGTGGGTCGACCGCTTCACCGCGCGCGCGGTGAGGAGGTCGAGGGCCAGGACGGTCAGCCCGCAGGCGAGGACGACCGGCGCGAGGCCCTGCACGAAGGCCGCAGCCACGGCGACCGTGACGAGGCAAGGCGCAGCCAGGTTGCGGGGGAGCCGGGTCTGAAGGTTCGCACGTCGTGCACCTCGTCCGTCTCAGCAGTCCAGCAGGGGTCGACGTCCATCGTCTCGCCTCACAGGGCGCTCTGTCCCGCAAATGGCGTATATCGGCGCGAGGCTCGCCGTCCACACCCCGCGCGGGCGGCCGCTGCCGTCCACAGCCCCGCGCCGGGGGCTCGCCGGGGCCGGCGGCGGCCCTGCAGGATCAGGGAATGAACCGGGTGCCGCGCTGGGGCGGAGCCGCCGTCCCCGCGCGCCCCCGGTGGTGGGCGGCGGCCTCGGCCGCGGCGGAGCTGGCCCTGCCCGCCTCGTGCGGCGGGTGCGGCAGGGACGGCGTCGGGTGGTGTCTCGGCTGCGCCGCCCGCGCGCGCCGGACCGCGTTCGCCGGCGGCCCCCGCGAGGTGGCACCGTCCCCCCGCCCGGCGGGCCTGCCGACGGTCCGGGCGACCACGCCGTACGACGGGCCGGTGCGGGTCGCGCTGGTGGCGTTCAAGGACGAGGGTCGCCGCGACCTGTGCGGCGTGCTGGCGCCCCTGTTGACCGCGGCGCTGGACCAGGTCGCCCGCTCCGACCCCGAGGTGCGCGCCGTCCTGGCCGCGGGCAACGAGCCGCTCGTGCTGGTGCCGATGCCGTCCGCCGGGGCGGCCGTCCGGCGACGCGGCGACGCGCCGCTGCGGATCCTGCTCGACGTCGCACTGGCCGGTTCCGCGATCCCCGCACGTGGTGTGTGGGTCTCGTCCGCGCTGGTGCTGCGACGGCGGGTGGCCGACCAGGCGGGGCTGGACTCCGCCCGGCGCGCGGCCAACCTCGAGCACGCCATGCGGGTCGCCCCGCGCTGGCGGCCGGCGCTGGGCGGTCGCTGCTGCCTCGTGGTGGACGACGTGCTCACGACCGGCGCCACCCTGGTGGAGGCCACCCGCGCCCTCCGGGCCGGCGGCGTCCGGCACGTCACGGCCGCCGTGGTCGCCGCGACACCCCGCCGGCACCCGGCCGACGGCCCGCCCGGCCGGCGGCCCGACAGCCGGGTTCCTGACGCGGCGGAGGGGCCGTGGCAACCGGTCACCCCCTGAGCCGCCGTTGACCCCCCCATGTGGACTAGCGTTCATGCATGGAGCCCCTAGCGCCCCGCAAGGACGTCGCAGAACGCACGTCGCGGACACGCAGCAGGGGTCGTCGCGGAGTGCTTGACGCCCGTCGACGGGAGGTGATGCCCACGGATACCGGGGCCTGAGAACGGCCCGATTGCACCACCCCCATCCAAGGAGGACACCTGTGGAGATCGTCGTCACCGGACGGCACGTCCAAGTCTCAGACCGATTCCGCCAACACCTGGACGACAAGCTGGCGAAGGTTCCGCAGCTCGCGCCACGCGTCCAGCGGCTCGACGTGGTCGTGACCCATGAGCCCAACCGTCGCCAGTCCAAGTCCTGCGACCGGGTCGAGATCACCTGTCATGTCAAGGGCCCGGTCATCCGTGCCGAGGCCTGCGCCGACGACAAGTACGGCGCCCTGGACATCGCCATGGACAGGCTGCTCGAACGCCTGAGGCGCGCGAACGACCGCCGTCACGTCCCCCATCGCGGTCGCCACGTGCCGGAGTCGGTGGCCCAGGCCACCGCGCGCCTCGCGGCCGAGGCCGCGACCGTCAACGGGCAGCCCGCGGGATCCGAGACACAGGACGTCGTGCCCGCCGAGGGCGACTCGCCGATCGAGGTCCGCACGAAGGTGCACGAGACGGCACCGATGGCCCTCGACCAGGCGCTCTACGAGATGGAGCTGGTGGGGCACGACTTCTACCTCTTCCACGACAGCGAGAGCGACCGGCCCAGCGTCGTCTACCGCCGTCGAGGGTGGTCCTACGGCGTGATCCACCTCGACGTGGAGGAAGGGGCCACGCCCTCCTCCGAGGCCCTCCCGGCCACCGCGGCCCGGGCCGGCTGACCCACAGGTCACCACCGCTGACGAGCGCCGCCCCCGGACCCCGGTCCAGGGGCGGCGCTTTCCTGCCGTGAGCGATCTCTCATGCCATGATGGCCGGGTGACCATGAGCGGCAGCCCGTCTCCGACGACGATCGACGGATCCGGCGCCACAGGGGAGGACCCCATCCGGGTGCTGGTGGCCGACGACCACGTCCTCTACCGCCGCGGCCTCGAGCTCGTGCTCGGCCAGGAGGACGACATCGACATCGTCGGCGAGGCCGGTGACGGGTCCGAGGCGATCCGCCGGGCCGAGGAGCTGCTGCCCGACGTGGTCCTGATGGACGTGCGGATGCCGCGCCGGTCCGGGATCGAGGCGTGCATGGCGATCAAGGAGCTCGTGCCGTCGACCAAGATCATCATGCTGACGATCTCCGACGAGGAGTCCGACCTCTACGAGGCGGTCCGGGCCGGTGCCAACGGCTACCTGCTCAAGGACGTGCCGGGTGAGGAGATCGCCGACGGTCTGCGGGCGGTGCAGTCGGGGCAGTCGCTGATCTCGCCGTCGATGGCCTCCAAGCTGCTGTCCGAGTTCGCGACGATGATCAAGAAGCACGAGGAGCGGCCCGCCATGCCCGTCCCCCGCCTGACCGAGCGTGAGCTCGAGGTGCTCAAGCTGGTGGCGCGGGGCATGGCCAACAAGGACATCGCCGGCGAGCTGTTCATCTCCGAGAACACCGTCAAGAACCACGTGCGCAACATCCTGGAGAAGCTCCAGCTGCACTCGCGGATGGAGGCGGCGATGTACGCCGTGCGCGAGAAGATCCTCGACCTGCCCGACTGACCGGCGCCGGCCGCCCCCGCGAGGCGCCGGCCCACCGTTCCCGATGCCGTGGTCCGGCGGTGTCCGGCCGCCGCCATAGGGTGCCGGGGTGAACTCCGGACCCGAGCGCCTCAGCCTGGCCCAGGCGCGCCGCATCGCCCTCGCGGCCCAGGGCTTCGCCGACCCGCGGCCGGTGCCCGGAGCGGCCACCACCCGGCACCTGCAGCGCGTCATCGACCGGGTCGGCATCGTCCAGATCGACAGCGTCAACGTCCTGACCCGCAGCCAGTACCTTCCCTTCTTCTCCCGGCTCGGCCCCTACGACACCGCCCTGCTGGACCGCGCCCGCGACCGCTCGCCGCGACGCCTGGTCGAGTACTGGGCGCACGAGGCCAGCCTGATCCCGCCCACCACGTGGCCGCTGCTGGGCTTCCGGATGAGGCGGGCGCTCAGCGACTCCTGGGGCGGGATGCGGCGGGTGGCCCGCGACCACCCCGCCCTGGTGCAGGCGGTGCTGGCCGAGGTCACGGCCCGCGGGCCGATCACCTCCCGCGAGGTCGAGCGGGCCCTCGAGCACGACCTGCCCCGCGACACGAGCGACTGGGGCTGGAACTGGTCCCTCGTCAAGGCGGCGCTGGAGCACCTGTTCTGGGCCGGCCAGATCAGCAGCGCCGGCCGGACCGCGCAGTTCGAGCGTCGCTACGCCAGCCTGGAGCGGGTCCTGCCGCGCGCGGTGGCGGCGCAGGCGATCACACCCGAGGACCGTCCGCGTGACGAGGACGCGTTCCGCGAGCTGATGCTCATCGCCGCCCGGGCCCACGGTGTCGGCTCCGAGCAGTGCCTGCGTGACTACTTCCGGCTCAAGCCCGAGCAGGCCCGGCCCGCGCTGGCCGCCCTGGTCGCCGCCGGGGAGGTGCGGCCGGTCGAGATCGCCGGGTGGAAGCGGCCGGCCTACCTGCACCGCGAGGCGCGACGGCCGCGCCGGGTGCACGCCGAGGCGCTGCTCAGCCCGTTCGACTCGCTGATCTGGCAGCGCGACCGCACGCGGGCCCTCTACGGCTTCGACTACCGGCTGGAGATCTACGTCCCGGCGCCGCAGCGGGTCCACGGCTACTACGTGCTGCCCTTCCTCTTCGGTGACACGCTCGTGGCCCGCGTCGACCTCAAGGCCGACCGGGCGGCCGGCGTCCTGCGCCTGCACGCGACGCACTGGGAGCCCGGAGCGCCGGCCGAGGCCGTTCCCGCGCTGGAGCGCCGGCTGGCGGAGCTGGCCGGCTGGCTCGGTCTGGCCGCCGTGGCGTGAGCCCGTGGTCGTGGGGCGACGTCCGTGGGCGCCCGCGTGAGCCGGCCGAGCCTCGCCGGCTGGCGGCATGTCGCGGCCCCGCGGCAGGAATCCCCGGCGCGCGCCCGGCGGTCGCCCGGTTAGGTTCCTCGGCATGACGACTCAGGCGCCGCCTCGCACCGGGCCACGCATCCACCGGGCGTGGTTCGTCGCCGCGGTCACGCTCGGTGCGCTCGTCGCCGCGGCCGCGTTCCGCTCCTCCACCGGCGCCCTGTTCGAGCCGCTGGAGGCGGAGTTCGGCTGGAGCCGCGCCACGACCTCGGGCGCGGTGACCCTCAACCTCGTGGTCTACGGCCTCACCGCGCCCTTCGCCGCCGCGCTGATGGAGCGGTTCGGCATCCGGCGGATGGTGGCCATCGCCCTGGCCGTCGTCGGGATCGCCAGCGGCCTCACCACGCTGATGACGTCGGCGTGGCAGCTGTGGCTGCTCTGGGGTGTGGCCATCGGCGCCGGCACGGGGTCGATGGCGCTCGTGTTCGGGGCGATCGTGGCCAACCGCTGGTTCGAGACGCAGCGCGGGCTGGTCACGGGGATCTTCTCGGCGGCCAACGCCACCGGGCAGCTGGTGTTCCTGCCGGTGATCGTGGCGCTCGCGGCCGGACCGGGATGGCGCGCGGCGGCGCTGGTGGTGACGGTCGCGACCGCGCTGCTCGTGCCGCTGGTGCTGCTGGTCCTGGCCGACAGCCCGGCCGCCGTGGGCACCACGCCGTACGGCGCCGTCGCACCGGCACCCGGGGCGCCCCTCCTGCTCGCGTCCGCGCCGGTGACACCGGCTGCGGCGGCGGGCACCGAGTCGGCCGGGCGGCTGGCCGTCCGCACGCTCAGGGAGAGCTCGCGCTCGAGAGTGTTCTGGATCCTGGTCGCCACGTTCTGGATCTGCGGCTGGTCGACCAACGGCCTGATCCAGACCCACCTCATCCCGGCGGCGCACGACCACGGGATGCCGCCGGGCACCGCGGCCGGTCTGCTGGCGGTGATCGGCGTCTTCGACATCGTCGGGACGGTCGGCTCCGGGTGGCTGACCGACCGGATGGACCCGCGGCTGCTGCTGTTCGTCTACTACTGGTTCCGCGGCATGTCGCTGCTCGTGGTGCCGTGGCTGCTCGGGCCGGTGATCCAGCCGCCGCTGTGGGTCTTCATCGTCTTCTACGGGCTGGACTGGGTCGCCACCGTCCCGCCCACGGTCGCGCTGTGCCGGACCCACTTCGGGCTGGAGCGGTCGGGGGTCGTGTTCGGCTGGGTGTTCGCCTCCCACATGGTGGGTGCGGGCGTCGCGGCGAGCTTCGCCGGCTGGGTCCGCGAGTCCAGCGGCGACTACTTCGGTGCCTGGATGACGGCCGGCGGCCTGTGTCTCGTCGCCGCGTTCGCCTGCCTCGCCATCCCCAAGCGGGTGCGTTCCTAGCCGTCCCGCGCGCGCGTCGTACTCCGCCTCGAGCAGGTCGTGACGGAGCAGGTCGACGTACGAGCCGTCGCCCAGCCGCTCGGCCGACCGGTCGCGCCCGACCTCGACGAAGCCGCAGCGCAGCGCCACCGCTCGCGAGGCGTCGTTGCCGTCGGCGACGTGGAGCCGCAGGCGTCGTCGTCCCAGGCCACCGTCGGCGTGCGGCACGAAGGCGTGCCGCACGGCCAGCCGGACCGCCTCGGTGGTGACGCCGCGGCCGCGTGCCTGCGGGTGGGTCCAGTAGCCGATCTCGCCGCCCGTGCCGTCCTCCTCCAGCAGGTGCATCACCGACACCGCCCCGAGGCACTCGTCGGTCTCCGGGTCCGCGACGCACCAGGAGAGCTCCGACCCCTCGCGCAGCGCTGCGGCCCGGCCGCGCAGGTAGCCGCGCGCCTCGTGCACGGTGTACGGCGAGGGCAGGCTGCCGCCGAGCCAGTGACGGGTCACCGGGTCGGTGCACGCCTGCCGGACGCGCTCGTCGTCGGTACGGCGCCACGCGCGCAGCCGCACCGCGGCCCCCTCGAGCGTCACCGCCTCCAGCGCCGGCGGGCGGCGGTCGGCCGGGGCGAGCAGCTCGTACAGCACGTCGTCGGCGAACCCGCCGCCGCCCAGGCCGATGACGGCGTGCTCGACGCCGACCCGGGTGAACTCGGCCCGCTCGAGCACCGCCTGGGAGGCGGCGTTGCCACCGACGGTGCCCGCGTGCAGGCGGCGCAGGCCGAGCCCGCCCTCGGCGCGGCCGGCGAAGGCGTGCGGCAGGAGCAGCTGGAGCACCTCGTCCATGACGCCGCGGCCGCGGGCGGCGGCCTGCAGCCAGTAGCCCAGCTCGGCGTCACGGTCGCGGCCCGGCCGGCGCAGCCCGAACAGCTGCACGTTGCCGAGCGCGCGGTCGGTGCTGCGGTCGGCGATGCACCAGTGCAGGTCCTCGGCGGCGTCCATCGCGGCCCGCCGCTTCGCCAGCCAGGTGGGGAACTCGGCCGGGGTGGGGTGGGCGCCGGGCGGCATGAACCGGCGGCTGGCCTCGTCCGGCTGCTCCTGCGGCCCGGGGGTGTCGTCGTCGCGCCACGGGCGCAGCCGCACCTGCGCCCCCTCGAGCACGGCGGGGACGAGCGGCCGGACGCGAGCGGCCTCCCGGTCGGCCGAGGCGAGCAGCTCGTACAGCGCGGCGTCGGTGGGGGGCCCGTCGTCGTGGGCCATCATCGCGTGCTCGGTGCCGATGAGGGTGAACCCGGCCCGCCGCAGCACCCGTGCGGAGGCGACGTTGTCGACGTCGGTGCCCGCCTCCAGCCGGTGCAGACCCAGGCCCCCGTCGGCGGGGTCGGCGAAGGCATGCCCGACCAGCAGCTCGAGGGCCTCGCTCACGGCGCCACGACCACGGCCCTCGGGGTGGAGCCAGTAGCCGACCATGGCGCTGCCGGCGGTGAGCGCCTGCGCCAGCCTGAAGCAGTGGATGTGGCCGAGCGGGCGGTCGGTCCTGACGTCGGCGATGCACCAGCCGACGGCCTCGCCCTCCGCGATCCGGGTGCGCTGGGCGGTGAGCCAGCCGCCGAAGGACTCCCTGGTCAGGACGAACCCGCCGAGGAACCGGCGGCCCGGCTCGTCCGGCGCCGGGTCGGTGGCCGGCGCGTCGTCCTCCCGCCAGGGGCGCAGGCGCACCCGCTCGCCCTCGAGCACCGGCACGTCGAACCAGCGGTGCGGCGGCTCCATCGGGTCGCCCTTGAGCAGGGAGCCGGTCCAGGCGTCGTACCGGCGGCCGTCGTGGGTGAGGAGCTGCCGGACGGTGCCCTCCACGCGGAAGCCGAGCCGCCACGCCGTACGGCGCGAGGCCCAGTTGCCGACGTACGCCCGCCAGTGCATGACCTCGATGCCGTCGCGGTCGAACGCGTAGGTGATCGCCAGGCGGGCCGCCCGGGTCATCAGCCGCTGTCCCCGCACGGCCGGGTGCAGCCCGAAGCCGAGCTCGGCCGCGCCGGCGCCGTCCGGGCGGTAGTCGATGCTGCCGGCGAAGCGCGGCCGGCCGGTCAGCGGGTCGGTCACCTCCACCGCCCACACCCGGTTGCCGCCCTGGGCCCACCCGCGGGCGGCCGCGCTGATGAACGCGCGCGCCTGCTCCGGTCCGTACGGTCGGGGCACGGAGGTCCAGCGCACCGACTCGGGGTCCCGGCACTGCTCCACGACCGCGTCCTCGTCGCTGTCCTGGTGCGGGCGCAGGGTGACCACGCCGTCACTGAGCACCGGCGCGACGACGGGGTGGGGCTGCGACATGCGTCAACCCTTGCCGAAGGTGCTTGGGTCGGCAAATTGCGTGTGCTTGGGTGGGGTCATGGCTGACGTCGTCGTGACCGACCACCCCGGGCAGAGCCGCTACGAGGCGAGGGTGGGCGACACGCTCGCCGGCTTCGCCCAGTACCAGCTCACCAGCGAGCTGATCGTCTTCACCCACACGGAGGTGGACGACGCGTTCGAGGGCCAGGGCGTCGGTTCGGCGCTGGTCCAGCAGGCGCTCGACCACGTGCGGGCCGGCGGCAGCCGCAAGGTCCTGCCGCTGTGCCCCTTCGTCAAGGGGTGGATCAGCCGTCACCGCGACTACGTCGACCTCGTCTACGGGGCGCCGGCCAGCCGCGTGCAGGACTGACGGGCGACGCCGCCCGCGGCGGGCGGAACTCCGGTGGCGCACCCCTCGTTGCCCCACGAGGGGCATCCCCGGCGAGCCGGCTGCCGCCGCCGGGCCCCGCCCCGGGGCGGACCGACTAGCCTAGGCGCCAAGACCAAGCAGGGGCGAGCGGTGCACGGCACCGCCCGCCGACCCGATCTGTGACCAGGAGCTATCGCGTGCCCAAGATCCTCGAACGACTGCTGCGCGCCGGCGAGGGCCGTGTCCTCAAGAAGCTGGAGGGCATCGCCGCACAGGTCAACGCGATCGAGGAGGACTTCGAGAAGCTCACCGACGCCGAGCTGCGCGCCGAGACCGACGTCTTCCGCAAGCGGCTCGCCGAGGGCGAGACCCTCGACGACATCCTGCCCGAGGCGTTCGCGGCGGTCCGCGAGGCCAGCAAGCGCACCATCGGCAAGCGGCACTTCGACGTGCAGATCATGGGTGGGGCCGCCCTGCACATGGGCAACGTCGCCGAGATGAAGACCGGTGAGGGCAAGACGCTGGTCGCGACCCTGCCGTCCTACCTCAACGCGCTCGAGGGCAAGGGCGTCCACGTCGTCACCGTCAACGACTACCTGGCCGAGTACCAGTCCGAGCTGATGGGGCGCGTGCACCGCGCCCTCGGCCTCGAGACCGGCTGCATCCTGGCGTCGATGACGCCGGCGGAGCGCCGGGAGCAGTACGCCAAGGACATCACCTACGGCACCAACAACGAGTTCGGCTTCGACTACCTGCGCGACAACATGGCGTGGTCCACCGACGAGCTGGTGCAGCGCGGCCACAACTTCGCCGTCGTCGACGAGGTCGACTCGATCCTCATCGACGAGGCCCGCACGCCGCTGATCATCAGCGGCCCGGCCGACCAGCCGACCAAGTGGTACGTCGAGTTCGCCCGCCTGGTCAAGCGGCTGGAGCGCGGCGAGGCCGAGTCCGGCGAGGGCGACTACGAGGTCGACGAGAAGAAGCGCACCGTCGGCGTGCTCGAGTCCGGCATCGCCAAGGTCGAGGACTACCTCGGCATCGACAACCTCTACGAGTCCGTCAACACCCCGCTGATCGGCTACCTGAACAACGCCCTGAAGGCCAAGGAGCTGTTCAAGCGGGACAAGGACTACGTCAACATGAACGGCGAGATCCTCATCGTCGACGAGCACACCGGCCGCATGCTGGCCGGGCGCCGCTACAACGAGGGCATGCACCAGGCGATCGAGGCCAAGGAGGGCGTCGAGATCCAGAACGAGAACCAGACGCTCGCCACGATCACGCTGCAGAACTACTTCCGGCTCTACGACACCCTCTCGGGCATGACCGGCACCGCGCAGACCGAGGCGGCCGAGCTGCACTCGATCTACAAGCTGGGCGTCGTCGGCATCCCGACGAACCGGCCGATGATCCGCGCCGACCAGGCCGACCTCGTCTACCGCACCGAGGAGGCCAAGTTCAACGCGGTCGTCGAGGACCTCGTCGAGCGGCACGCCGCCGGCCAGCCGGTGCTGGTCGGCACCACCTCGGTCGAGAAGAGCGAGTACCTCTCCGACCAGCTGCGCCGTCGCGGCGTCCCGCACGAGGTCCTCAACGCCAAGCAGCACGAGCGTGAGGCGGCGATCGTCGCGCAGGCCGGCCGCAAGGGCGCCGTCACCGTCGCGACCAACATGGCCGGCCGCGGCACCGACATCATGCTCGGCGGCAACCCCGAGTTCACCGCGGTCGCCTCGCTCAAGCAGCAGGGGCTCGACCCGGAGGAGACCCCGGAGGACTACGAGGCCGCGTGGCCGAGCGCCCTCGAGGCCGCCGAGAAGGCCGTGTCCAGCGAGCACGACGAGGTCACCGAGCTCGGTGGTCTCTACGTCCTCGGCACCGAGCGGCACGAGTCCCGCCGGATCGACAACCAGCTGCGTGGTCGTTCCGGCCGGCAGGGTGACCCCGGCGAGAGCCGGTTCTACCTCTCGCTGCAGGACGACCTGATGCGGCTGTTCAACGCGGCGATGGTCGACCGGTTCATGACCACGGCCAAGATGGAGGACGAGGTCCCGATCGAGTCCAAGATGGTCTCCCGCTCGATCCAGAGCGCGCAGACCCAGGTCGAGGCCCGCAACTTCGAGATCCGCAAGAACGTCCTGAAGTACGACGACGTGCTCAACCGCCAGCGCGAGGTCATCTACGCCGAGCGCCGCCGGGTGCTCGAGGGCGAGGACCTGCACGAGCAGATCCGCCACTTCATCAGCGACGTCGTGGACGGCTACGTCACCTCCGCCACGGCCAACGGCTTCGCCGAGGACTGGGACCTCGACCAGCTGTGGACGGCGCTGAAGACCCTGTACCCGGTCTCCATCTCCGTCGAGGAGGTCGAGGACGCCGCCGGCGGCCGGTCCAACGTCAGCGCCGAGATGCTCCGCGAGGAGCTGCTCTCCGACGCCCACCACGCGTACGACGCGCGCGAGGCCGCGTTCGGGGCCGAGGTGCTGCGCGAGGTCGAGCGCCGGGTCGTCCTGTCGGTGCTGGACCGCAAGTGGCGCGAGCACCTCTACGAGATGGACTACCTGCAGGAGGGCATCGGCCTGCGCGCGATGGCCCAGCGCGACCCGCTGGTGGAGTACCAGCGCGAGGGCTTCCTGCTCTTCGAGGCCATGAACGAGGCGATCAAGGAGGAGTCGGTCGGCTACCTGTTCAACGTCGAGATCGAGGTCGAGGCGCCGGCGGCGTCCGCAGCGGTGCAGGACGACGTGCCGGTCGACGGGTTCGAGGCGGCCCGGGCGATCCGGGCCAAGGGCCTCGAGGCGCCGCAGGCCCCGGCCCGGCTGCACTACTCGGCGCCCAGCGACGACGGCTCGGTCACCGAGCGCGACGAGGTCAACGGCGACGCCGTGCCCAGCGGCAAGGCGGCCGACCCGCGCGGCGGCAGCAAGAAGAGCAAGCGCCGCCGCTGACACCACCCGCACCACCGCAGGGCCCGACCGGACACGCTCCGGGCGGGCCCTGCCGTCGTTCGCGGGGGCGGCGCTCGCCCCCGGTCAGCCGACCTGCAGCTCGGTGACCAGCCACCGCCGGTCGACGCCGACCAGCCGCAGCGCGAGCGCGCGGACCCGCCCGGAGTCGACCACGACGGCACAGGCCTCGACCACGCCGTCGGCCGGCTCGCACACCCTGACCCGGCGGACGACGGCCCGCCGGCCGGGCCGCACGCTCGCGCCGTTGCGCGGCGCGCCGCCGCGCCGCCATGGCACTGCGCCGGGCCACGGTGGAGTAGACCTCCGGCGAGGTCCAGCGGATCACCTGAGGGGCAGGGCGGGTGCCCGACATGACCTCGACCAGGGCCTGGGCCAGGTGCGCCACCCAGGCCTGCGGGTCGGGCAGGTCGCGGGCCGAGGTCGGCTGCGGTCCGAAGAACTCGTCCGCGCCGACGGCGAGGCTGAACGCCAGGGTGCCCTGCACGAAGGGCGTCGTCGGCGGCTCGGGTTGCGCGCCGCTGAGCACCGGCGGGGACGGGTCCGGGATCGGCCGGGCGCGCAGCGGGCCGGCCGGTGCGGGGGTGGGTGTGGTCATCGGCTCCCTCTCGAGGATGCAGGCGGGTGCAGCACCTGTCCGGGCCGGATCAGGTCGGGGTCGTCGCCGATGACGTCGCGGTTGGCCTCGTGCCAGCGCGGCCACTCGCGGGCGATCTCGTCGGCGGTCGCGGACGGGCCGAGGTAGCGGCCGGTGATGCTCCACAGCGAGTCGCCGCGGCGGACGACCACCCCCTCGTCGACCACGTGGCCGGCGGCAGGGGTCCTGCTGAGCAGGTCCAGCCCCTCGGGGTCGGGGATGCGGGTCCGGTCCGGCGGCGAGGGCGTCCAGGCGGCGTCGGGCGCCTCGCCGGGGAAGGGGACCGGGGTGGGCCGGACGCTGGGCGGGGACGCGGGCCCGGCTGCTCGCGGTGGTGAGGTCGGCGTCGGCCAGGACGCCGAGGGGGCGGTCGCCGCAGCCCCCTCGGTGACCAGCGGCCCGCTGGACACCGGCCGGCCGCTGGTCCCGTCACGGGCGGTGCCGGTGGAGGCTGCGCCGGCGGAGGCCGTCGCAGCGACGAGCGGAACGGCCAGGCCGGCACCGAGGGCGAGGACGGCGAGTCGGCGCACCACCGGGGGAGCGACGTGGCCGGCGCCGCGCCGAGCCACCCGGCCCGCCGCGCCCGGAAGCGCCGACAGCACCGACAGGACCAGCCCCAGGACCAGCCAGAGCGTGAGCAGGGCGCTCGACTGCGGCGGCGCACAGCAGCAGGCCGTCCGCCGGCCGGGCCGGTCCGGGTGCGGTCACGGACGCCCAGGAGGCGCGCAGCCCCTGTGCCACGAGCAGGGTCGCTCCGCCGCCGAGCAGCAGGCTGCCCAGGACGACGGCGAGCACCCTCGCGAGCGGGACGGTCGTGCCGGGCCTGGTTTTCATGGCGGGTCCTGTCGACAGGGCGTCTGGTGCATTCATTAGATGTCGTTTGCTTGCGTTTGACAAGAGGCGAATGTGCCATAGTGGCGCCAGTGGCGCTCCGGCTCCGAGGGGCGGGTGACGTGGCGGCCGGACCGCCGGCCCGGAGCTGCGGGGAGAAAGGGGGAGCAGCGTGCGATGGGACCAGCTGTTCGCCGACCTGGAGGCCCAGCTCGAGGCGGAGGAGGCCCGCGACCTGATGCTCGAGGTGGCCGACCGCACCCGGCGCGAGCGGGCGCAGGTCGGCCTCCCGGAGCGGCTGCTGGCGCACCGGTGCGCCCCGGTCTCGGTGAGCCTGCAGGGCGGTCTGGTGGTCGGCGGTGAGGTGCAGGACGTCGGGCTGGACTGGCTGCTCGTGCAGGAAAGCGTCGGCCGGACCGCGCTGGTGCCACTGGCTGCTGTTCTCGCGGTGTCGGGGCTGACGGCGGCGGTCTCCTCGGGGGCCGACGCGAGGATGGCGCGGCGGTTCGGGTTCGGCTACGCCCTGCGAGGGGTCAGCCGCGACCGGGCGGTCGTGGCGCTCGTCGACGTCTCAGGTGCCACGGTGACCGGCACGATCGACGCGGTCGGGGCCGACGCACTCGAGCTGAGCGAGCACCCGTCCGACCTGCCGCGCCGGCCCGAGAACGTCACCGCCCAGCGGGTGGTGCCGTTCACGGCGGTCGCTGCGCTTCGGACGGCCTGACCGGGGGCCGCGGGGCCTGCGGCTGGCCGAGCTACTCCGCGACCTGGCCGAACGGGTGGGCCTCGACGAACGTCTTGGTCTCGGAGTACATCCGCTGGATGTAGCTCTCGAGCTCGGAGGCCTCGATCCGCCACTGGCCGCGCCCGCCGACCTTGATGGCCGGCAGCTCGCCGGAGCGCACCAGGGCGTAGGCCTGGGCAGACGAGATGTTGAGGATCTCGGAGACGTCGGCGAGCTGGATGAAACGCTGCGTCATGTGGACCCGCTCCCTGGTGCTGGACTGTTGATGACCATTTCTTTACCGTCTGTTTACCACAATCGTTCGGTCGCGTGTCAGTGCTCCGGGAAAAGTCGGGCGCGTTCAGTTTGCCTGACGGGGATGGGGGAGTCGACCTCTGTGGATGCCCGCTCACGCGGGCAGCCCATGGACCATGATGGCGTCGAGGTCCGCGGGGGCGAGGGGCCTGGGGGTGCGCTGGAGCACGGCTCCCGGCGCGGGGGAACCGAGGGGGAGCAAGCACATGCCCGAACTACCCAGGCCGACAGCGGCCCGGCTGCAACGGCCGTCCTGGCGCGACGTCCGGCTCGTCGTGGGTGTGGTCCTCGTCCTCCTGGCGGTGACCCTGGGCGCCGTCGTGGTGGCCGCCGCCGACGACACCACCCCCGTCTACGCCGTGACCGCGGGCCTGGTGCCGGGTCAGGTGGTGACCCAGCAGGACGTGCGCCGGGTCGACGTCCGGCTCGGCGCCGACCTGGGCGCCTACGTCGCGGCCGACCACGACCTCGGTGCCGACGTCTTCGCCCTGCGGGAGGTGCGCTCGGGTGAGCTGCTGCCTGCCTCGGCGCTCGGCACGCGGGCCGAGGTCCGGGTCAAGCCGGTGACCGTGCCGGTGGACGGGTCGTCGGTGCGCACGCTGGTCACCGGGTCGATCGTCGACGTGTGGGTCAACGCGCGCGACGCCCGCTCCACGACCGAGCGCTACGGCCGGCCGGTACGGCGCCTCGAGGCCGCGACCGTGGCCCGGGTGCCGGAGGTGAGCACGGGTCTGGGCAGCGTGACCGGCACCACCGGGGTGCAGGTGATGGTGCCGGACGCCGACGTCCAGGACCTGCTGGCCGCGATCGACCAGGGGGCCCGGCTGACCCTCGTGCCGGTGCCCGGCTCGCCCCGGCAGGGGTCGTGAGCCGCCCGGTCCTCACGGCGGTCACCGACCGCTGGGAGGGGCGGCTGGTCACCGTGCTCGAGCGGGCGACCGACCTCGACGTGACCCGCCGCTGTGCCGACCTGCCCGAGCTGCTCGCCGCGGCCGCGGCGGGGCTGGCCGCGGTCGCCCTGGTGTCGGCCGACCTGCGCTCGCTCGACCGTGCGGCGCTGGCCCACCTGCGCGACTCGGGCGTGGCGGTCGTCGGTGTCTACCCGCCCGGTGACGAGGCGGCCGAGCGGCAGCTGCGCCAGCTCGGGGTGGAGGCCGTCGTCGCCGCGGACGCCGACGGGACCCTGCTGCAGGCCACGGTCGACTCCCTCACCGGGCCCGGGCCGCGTGCCGGGGTCGGACCCGGCCGGTCGCGCGACGGCGGTGCGGCCGGGCCTCCAGGGGGTGCCGCCGCAGCTGACCCGCTCGAGAGCCTGCTGGTCGACCCGCCACGGCCGGGTGCCGGAGCGGGTGCCCGGCCCGGGCGGAGGCAGAGGCAGAGCTGGGCACCGGCGACCCCGACCACGAGGGCCTCCTGATCGCCGTCTGGGGGCCGACGGGGGCGCCCGGTCGCACCACGGTCGCCGTCAACCTGGCCACCGAGCTGTCCCGCACCGGCGCCCGGACCCTGCTCGTGGATGCCGACACCTACGGCGGCAGCGTCGCGCAGGTGCTCTCCCTGCTGGACGAGGCGCCCGGCCTCGCGGCGGCCGTCCGGGCCGCGGACCACGGCTCGCTGGACCTGCCCGGCCTCGCGCGGCTGGCTCCGGAGGTGACGCCCGGCCTGCGGGTGCTCACCGGCATCCCCAAGGCCGAGCGCTGGCCCGAGCTGCGGGCGCCGGCGCTGGAGCACGTGCTCACGCTGGGCCGGCGGCTGGCGCGGTTCACCGTGCTGGACTGCGGCTTCAACCTCGAGGACGACGAGGAGCTGAGCTACGACACCAGGGCGCCGCGCCGCAACGCCGCGACGCTGGTGGCGCTCGCGCTCGCCGACCGCGTCCTGGCCGTCGGGGCGGCCGACCCGATCGGGCTGCAGCGACTGGTCCGGGGGCTGCAGGAGCTCTCGGTCATGCCCGTGCCCGCACCCGTGGTGGTGGTCAACAAGCTGCGGGCCTCCGCGGTCGGCAGCCACCCCGAGCAGCGCGTCCGCGAGGCCCTCGCCCGCTTCGCCGGCGTGCAGGAGCCGCGGTTCGTGCCGGACGACCGCGAGGCGCTCGACGCCGCCGTCCTCGCCGGCCGGTCGCTGGCCGAGTCGGCGCCGACGTCCCCTGCCCGACGGGCGATCGCGGCGCTCGCCGACGACTACGCTGGCGCCACGACGGTGGCGGCCGGCCGCGGCCGGTGGAGGAGGCGATGATGCAGGGCCTGATCGTGGACTGGGGCGGGGTGCTCACGCCACCGCTGCACGACGCCATCGGGGCGTGGCTCACGGCCACGGGCGTCGACCGCGACCACTACGGCACCGTCCTGCGCCGCTGGGTCCAGCCGCCCGACGGTGAGGTGTCGCCGGTGCACCTGCTCGAGCGGGGTGAGATGCCGTTGGAGGAGTTCGAGCGGGCGCTCGCCGGTGCCCTGGCGGCCGAGGGGTCGGCGGTCGAGGCCGAGGGCCTCGTCGGGCAGATGCTGGTCGACCTGGCGGTCTACGAGGACTCGATGACCTCCTTGGTCACCCGCGCCCACGCCGCCGGGGTGCGGACCGCCCTGCTCTCGAACTCGTGGGGCAACGACTACGACCGGTCGCAGTGGCACGAGATGTTCGACGCCGTCGTCATCTCCGGGGAGGTGGGGCTGCGCAAGCCCGAGCCCGAGATCTTCGCGCTGACGCTGGAGCGCATCGGCCTGCCGGCCGGCGAGTGTGCCTTCGTCGACGACCTGCCGCACAACGTCCTGGCCGCGGCGCAGGTGGGCCTGGTCGGCATCGTCCACCGCACGTTCGAGGAGACCGCCGCCGAGCTGGAGGCGTTGTTCCCCGGGGCGGGGTGGGTGCACCAGCGCAGCCGCTGACACCGGCCGGCGGGGCGTTCAGGAGCTGAACAGCAGGTAGAGGCCGCCGCAGGTGTAGCCCACCATCAGCACGAGCAGCGGCAGCTGGCCGAGGACCGCCACGCGCCGGTCGAAGAGGGTGACGGCGCGCTCGTGCGCCAGGACGATGCCGAGGACGTGACCGGTCACGATCGCCACGACCTGGATCGTGGCGACGAGGGTGGGCTGGATGAGGGTCGCGTCGGGGGTCAGGTGTCCGGTGCCGAGCAGGTCGGCGCCGGTGCCCAGCGGGTCGCTGAGCCGGATCAGGGTGTTCTGCCCCTCGTAGACCCAGAGCGACCAGTAGTGCGCGACGAGGTAGCCCGCGGCGATCGGCACGAGCGAGGGCGCGAACTGGCCGGCCAGGCCGCGGGCGGGCACCCCGGCCAGCCGGGCGCTGACCTGCGCGGCCACCCACAGCAGCAGGGCCACCACCACGGACATGAGCAGCAGCCCGCCGGTCTGCAGCAGCGGCGCAGGCAGCGCCGAGCTCTGCACCCAGGAGTACCAGCGCGGCTCGGCGGAGAACCCGTCGTACGCCGTGCCGCCCAGCATGACCGCGACCGCCGCCAGCAGCCCGCGCTCGACCCGGAGCGCGTTGGGGCCGTGCAGCGGTGAGCGCACCACCCACCGACGGTCGGTGCGGCGGCCCAGGGGGCTGAGCGAGCCGTAGAGCCGTGACCACACCTCGAAGGCGTCCCCCCGGGGGAACCACGCGGTGCCGAGGACGAGGGCGCCCATCAGGTCGAGCAGCACGTAGGCGCCGATCGCGACGCGCAGCACCGGCAGGGTGGTCCGGTCGGGGGCGACCAGCTCGAGCCAGGTGAAGGCGAACAGCCCGAACGCGGCCGGCCAGTAGCCGGGGGACCAGTCGGTGAGGGCGCTGTCCGGGTCGAGCCGCGCGAGGCGGGTGATGCCGCGGTGCAGCCACCGGACCGGGTTGACCACCGACCAGACCGGGCCCAGCACGAGCGAGAGCGCGGCGAGCCCGACCCACAGCCAGACGAAGACGACGTACGGCACGGGGTTGTTGGCGTCGTCCCGGCCGAGGACCAGGGAGGTGAGGGTCCACGCGGTCAGGGCCAGCGTCAGGACCACGGCGACCGCGCGCAGGACCCGCGAGTCCAGCAGGGCGGCCGCCCACCGCGGCAGCGGGATGCCGTCGTCGCGGCCGAGGCGCGGCTCGTGCCACAGCACCCCGAGGGCGACGAACGACACGACCAGGGCGAACGCGGCGCCGATGACGACGGCCGTGAACGGCAGCGGCAGGTCCTGGCGCTGACCCGACGCCGTGGGCGGGGAGGGCGGACAGTGCGGCGGGCAGGTCGGCGACCCGGGGTGTCACCATCGGTCAGCGCACGGCGACCGAGAGCAGCTTCAGCTCGGGGTGGTGCATCTCGACGTCGTACAGGCCCGGCTCGGCGCCCTTGAGCACCACCGTGGTCGGCACGCCGGCCTTGACGTCCCGTTCGATCTCGAACCCGTGGGCGTGCAGCTGGTCGTCGTGGTCGCTGGTCACCGTCAGCGTCAGCGTCTCGCCCACCGCGAGGTCGACCGTGGCCGGCGCGGGCGTCACCTGCTTGCCGGTGACCGTCACCGTCGAGGGTCCGGCCGGTCGCGGTGCCGCTGGCGCCGCCCGTGGGCGACGTCGACGCGGAGGCGGACGCCGAGGCGCCGGGCGTGCCGCTGCCCGACGCGGGGGTCGAGCCGCCGCACGCCGCCACCACGGCGAGCCCGAGCGCGGCGACGGTGAGGCGCGCGCCGGTCCTGGCGCGGGGCAGACGAAGCATGCCGGTCAGTGTAGGCAGCGGGATCTGACACGATGGAGAGGTGCCCGATCGACTGACGTCCCTCGACGCGTCCTTCCTGTACCTGGAAGAGGCGACGACGGCGATGCACGTCGGCTCGGTGATGGTCTTCCAGCCGCCGGACGACGGCTTCGACTACGACCGGCTGGTGTCGCTTGATCTCGGCCCGGATCGCGTTCGTGCCGCGCTACCGGCAGCGGGTGCGCGAGATCCCGGGGCACCTGGCCAACCCGGTGTGGGTCGACGACGAGGACTTCGACGTGACCTACCACGTGCGCCGCTCGGCGCTGCCGCGGCCGGGCACCGACGAGCAGCTGCAGGAGTTCGTGGCCCGCATCCAGCCCCGGCCGCTGGACCGGACCCGCCCGCTGTGGGAGGTCTACCTGGTCGAGGGGCTGGCCGAGGGCCGGTTCGCGGTCGTGACCAAGTCCCACCAGGCCCTCGTCGACGGCGTCCACGCCGTCGACATCGCCCACGTCATCGTCGACGGCGACCCCGACCGCGAGGTGCCGGTGACCGACACGTGGCGCCCCGCCAAGGAGCCCAGCGACGTCGAGCTGCTCACCGGCGCGCTGGTGGACGCCGTACGACGCCCGAGCGAGGTCATCGACAACGTCCGCGGCGGGGTGGCCGACGTCCGGGCGGTCGGCTCGCGCGTGCTGTCCACCGTCGGCAAGCTCGCCACCACGGTGGCGCGGTCGGCGGCCCGGCCCGCGCCCACCAGCCCGCTGAACGTCGAGATCGGCGCCGCGCGCCGCTGGGCCGATGGTGGGCCACGACCTCGAGGACTACCGCAAGGTCCGGGCCCGGCTCGGCGGCGGTGCGCTCAGCGACGAGGTGACGGTCAACGACGTCGTGCTGGCCACGGTCGCCGGGGCCCTGCGGGCCTGGCTGCTGACCCGCGGCGAGGCCGTCACCACCGCCAGCACGGTGCGCGCGATGGTGCCCGTGAGCGTCTACGACGCCCAGGACCTCGGCCACCTCGGCAACCGGGTCACCGCCTGCTTCGTCGACCTGCCGGTCGGTGAGCCGCGGCCGTTCATGCGGCTGCACCAGATCGCCTTCGCGATGCGCCAGCAGATGGAGGGCGGCCAGGCGGTCGGTGCCGAGTCCCTCGCCGGCATCGCCGGGTTCGCACCGCCGACGCTGCACTCGCTCGGCGCCCGGCTGGGCAGCGCCATGTCACGGCGGCTGTTCAACGTCGTCATCACCAACGTGCCCGGACCCCAGGTCCCGCTCTACGCCGGCGACGCCCGGATGCTCTCGACCTACCCCGTCATGCCGCTGGCCCGCGGGCAGGCGCTGTCGATCGGGCTGACGTCCTACGACGGCGGGGTCTACTACGGGCTCAACGGCGACCGGGACGCCATGCCCGACCTCGACGTCCTGGGCCAGTGCCTGACGGACTCCCTCACCGAGCTGGTCGAGAGCCGGGAGCGCCCACGGTGACCACGCCCCGGCGGGGGCTGGTGCTGGGCGGAGGTGGTGTCCTCGGCGCGGCCTGGATGGTCGGGGCGCTGCGGGCGCTGGAGGACGAGCTGGGCGTCGACCTGCGGACGTTCGAGTCGCTGGTCGGCACGTCGGCCGGGTCGGTCCTCGCCAGCCTGCTCGGGGCCGGCGTCGCGGTCGAGGACCTCGTCGCCTCCGAGCTGGGGCACAGTCGTCACGACCCAGCCGCTGGCCGGCTTCGCCTTCGACCACGAGGACGCCGCCGGCGGCGACCGGCCGGCGCGGCCCCGAGCCGGCATCGGCTCGCACCGGCTGCTGGTGCGCAACGCCCGGCACCTGCGCCACCTGCCGCCGACCGCGGTGCTGTCGGCCTTCCTGCCCGAGGGGCGCGGTCGTCTCGACAGCGTCGGCGCCCTCATCTCGCACGTGGTGCCGCAGGGCTGGGTGCGGCGGCCCGGGCTGCGGGTGGTCGCGCTGGACTACGACACCGGTGCGCGGGTGCCGTTCGGGGCGCCGGGCGTGCCCGACGTCGAGCTGCCCGACGGCGGTGATGGCGTCCTGTGCCATCCCCGGCTGGTACCAACCGGTGCGCATCGGCGACCACCGGTTCATCGACGGCGGCGCGTGGTCGTCCACCAACATCGACCTGCTGGCCGGCCTCGGTCTGGACGAGGTCTACGTCCTCGCTCCCCAGGTCAGCTTCGACGCCGACCGCCCGAGCCAGCTGAGCACCCGGCTGGAGCGGCAGTGGCGGGCCCGGGTCACGGCCCGGGCGCTGCGCGAGGTCGACAAGGTGCACCGGCACGGCACCGAGGTGACCGTGCTGGGGCCGGGGGCCGACGACCTGGAGGCCATGGGTGGCAACCTCATGGAGGTGGGCCGCCGCAGGCACGTGCTCGAGACGTCGCTGCGCACCTCCGCGGCTGCCCTGCGCGACCCCGCGCCGCTGACCACTCCCACCCACTTCAAGGACGCCGGATGAGCCTGACCCGAATCTACCTGCCGCTGAACGCTGTTCGGCTGCGCGAGCTGGCCGAGAGCCGTGTGGTCGGGCCGTCGCCGCTGTCCGCGCACGGCGTCACCGACGGGGTCCGGGCGGCCGACCCGACCGGGGACGACGAGGAGTGGGAGTACGTCGCGCTCGGCGAGGCCGCCCGGGCCTCGGCGGCCGGGCTGCCGGCGGGGGAGCGCCGCCGGGTGGTGGCCGCTGCCGACGTCGACGAGTCGTGGGTGGCCGCTGCGGACGACGGCAGCGTGGCCTCGGCCGTCACCGTCTCGGAGCCGGTGCCGCTCCAGCGCATCGCCTCGTTCCACGTCGACGAGACCGACGTCGCCGACGACGACGAGCTGCTCTGGTACGACGTCACCGAGCTGACGGGCCTGCTCGACCTCTTCTGATCCGGTTGCGGCACAGTCGTGTTCGCGGCAGGGGCATCAACCGGCGTGCGCGGCCAGCCACGGGTCGACGCGGGCGTGGAAGGCCTCCGGCCGGTCGCGGCGCACGCAGTGGCCGGCGCCGTCGACGACGGCGACCTCGAGGTGGTCGTTGCCCAGGGCCTCGATCGCCCTGCGGACCTGCGGGCCCAGGATCACGTCGTGCGTGCCGGTGACGACGAGGGTGGGCACGCTGACCGCTGCGGCGATCGCGGTCCACGGCGTGTCCAGGAAGGCCAGGCCGGTCGCGAGGAAGCCGAGGTCGCTGTCGGCCTTGGCGCGGCCCCACGGGCCGAGCTCGGCCTCCGGCCAGCCGGCGTTCTCGGCCTTGCCGAGGGCCATGGCCGTCTCGATGTCGTCCCGGAACTCCTGGCAGGTCGCCACGCGTTCCACCGCGCTCTCGTGCCGGTCCGCCCACGACACCTGGTCGAACCAGGCCGGGTCCTCCAGGACCGCCGCGCGCACGAGCTCGGGGTGGCGCGCCGCCACGGCCGCCGCGATGCCACCGCCCATCGAGTGCCCGATCAGCACCACCGGGTCGGCACCCCCGCCGGAGATCTCGGAGACCAGGTCCACCGTGTCGCGGTACATCAGCTCGATCGGGTCGGCGGCCAGCTGGTCGGCGGTGTAGCGCGGTGAGGCACCGTGCCCCCGGGCGTCCGGGGCCGCGATCCGGTAGGTGCCCTGCCACCGTCCCACCGCGTCGGGCCAGCACTCACCGGAGTCGGTCAGCCCGTGCAGCAGGACCAGCGTCGTCGCGGCCGGGTCGCTGCTCCCGGACCAGTGCACGGGCAGGCGTCCAGGTGCGGTGGGGTGCGGCATACGTGCCACCATAGAGGCGATCCCCGTGCCGAGCGATGCCCCAGGAGCCCCCGCCGTAATGGATGCAGTCACCCACGTTCCCGCCCCCGCCAACGAGATCCCGCTGGACTACGCGCCCGGCAGCGCCGAGCGCGCCGAGCTGGAGGTCGCGCTGGTCGAGCTGGGCAGCCAGCGCCTCGAGCTGCCGCACACCATCGCCGGCGAGCGGGTGATGGGCGCCGGCAAGAAGATCGAGGTGCGCCAGCCGCACGCCCAGCCGCAAGGTGCTCGGTACGATGCGCAACGCCACCGTCGGCGACGCCGAGCTCGCGGTCGACCGCGGCCAAGGACGCCGCGCCGGGCTGGCGCGCGATGTCGTTCGACGACCGCGCCTCGGTGCTGCTCAAGGCGGCCGAGCTGCTGTCCGGTCCGTGGCGTCAGAAGCTCAACGCCGCCACGATGCTCGGTCAGTCCAAGACCGCGTACCAGGCCGAGATCGACGCCGCCTGCGAGCTGATCGACTTCTGGCGGATCAACGTCCACTTCGCCCGGCAGATCCTCGAGCAGCAGCCGCCGCTGAACTCCAAGGGCATCTGGAACCGCACCGACTACCGCCCGCTCGAGGGCTTCGTCTACGCGATCACGCCGTTCAACTTCACCGCGATCGCCGGCAACCTGCCGACCGCGCCGGCGCTGATGGGCAACACGGTCGTGTGGAAGCCGTCGCCGACCCAGCAGGTCGCCGCGCAGCTGCACGATGGAGCTGCTGGAGGAGGCCGGCATGCCCCCGGGCGTCATCAACATGGTCACCGGCGACGGCATCAACGTCTCCAAGGTGGCGCTGGCCGACCGCGACCTGGCCGGCATCCACTTCACCGGCTCGACGCCCGACGTTCCAGTACCTCTGGCAGCAGGTCGGGCAGAACCTGCCGAACTACGCGACCTACCCGCGGCTGGTCGGCGAGACCGGCGGCAAGGACTTCATCCTGGCCCACCCGAGCGGCCGACCCGGACGTGCTGCGCACGGCGATGATCCGTGGCGCGTTCGAGTTCCAGGGCCAGAAGTGCTCCGCCGCCTCGCGCGCCTACGTGCCGCGCAGCCTGTGGCGCCAGATCAAGGGCGACCTCGCGTCGATCACCGACGCGCTGCCCCAGGGCGACGTCACCGACCTGTCGAACTTCATGGGCGCGGTCATCGACGAGCGGGCGTTCGCCAAGCACAAGGACGCCATCGACCGCGCGCACGCGACGCGCGGGCGTCAAGGTCATCGCCGGTGGCACGTACGACGACTCGCGAGGGCTGGTTCGTGCGCCCGACGGTCCTGGAGATCGACAACCCCGACCGACCCGTCGTTCTCCACGGAGTACTTCGGCCCGATCCTGTCGGTGCACGTCTACCCCGACCGCCAGTACGACAAGGTGCTGGACCAGATGGAGTCCGCGGCGCCGTTCGGCCTCACCGGCTCGATCATCGCCCAGGACCGCGCGGTCATCGCCGACGCGAGCGAGCGGCTGCGGTTCGCCGCCGGCAACTTCTACATCAACGACAAGCCCACCGGTGCGGTCGTCGGTCAGCAGCCGTTCGGTGGTGGCCGGGCCTCGGGCACCAACGACAAGGCCGGCGCGGCGCAGAACCTCCTGCGCTGGACGAGCGCGCGCTCGATCAAGGAGACGTTCGTGCCGCCGAAGAGCCACGCCTACCCGCACATGGGCTGACGACCGGCGCGTGAGCATCGAGCGCAGCGAGGAGCGGAGCGTGTCGGGGAGTCGGCCCAGAGTGGTGGGCTGACGACCGGCGCGTGAGCATCGAGCGCAGCGAGGAGCGGAGCGTGTCGGGGAGTCGGCCCCGAAGGTGGGGCTGACGACCGGCACGTGAGCACGAACGGCCGGTACGGCGAGCAGTCGCCGTACCGGCCGTTCGTCGTCCGGGCGAGGGGCGTGCGTCAGCCGGCCAGCCAGATGGCGCCGGTGCTGCGCTCGACGTGGATGGCCGCCTCGATCGCCGGGGCGGCGGCCTGCTCGATCTTGCCGCCGAGCAGCGGCACCTTGGCCGTGAGGTCGCCCTCGACGAGCTCGCGGCTGCCCTGGCCCGACGGCGCCAGCGAGAGCGTCGCGTCCAGCGTGATCGGCGCGCCGCCGACGGTGACGGTGAGCCGGCCCCGGCGTGAGCCGTCGGCCGCGGCCGGGCCCCAGTCGCTGGTCTCGGTGAGGTGCAGCTCCTTGCCCACGAAGCTCTTGACGAAGTCGGGCAGCTTGTCGGTGGGCATGGCGCGCTTGCTGACGATGACGGTGTGGTCGCCCCGCGTCGTGATCGACACCGAGTGCGAGAGCGCGCCGGTGGCCTCGGCCTTGCGGTCCTGGAAGCCCTCGTCGCTGAGCATGGCGAAGACGCGCTCGGGCGTGGCGGCGTGGTCGATCGTGTCGCGGATTCTCATGGCGCCACCGTATCGGCGGCGCGCTGGGTCAGCCCGGCGGCGGGGCGGTGCCCGGTGCGCCGCGCAGGGCGGCGGCCGACCCGGTGAAGGCCGGGACCAGCTCGGCCACCGCGCGCTGGAGCGTTGCCCGGGCGCGGCCCACCAGCGAGGTGGCCCGGTCGACGCGGGCCTGGCACTCGGGCAGCAGCGCCCGCCGCCGTTCCGCCTCCGGTGCGCCGGTGGGGCCCCACGCCTCGACCACCCGGGTGCCCTCGAGCCGCAGCCCGGCGGCGCGCACGGACTCCTCGGCCCGCCGGGACAGCTCGAGGGCCTGGGCCAGGTCGGTCGCGTAGCGCTGCAGCGCGGCGCCGGCGCGGTCGAGGTCGGCGGCCACCGCGCCCAGCAGCCGCGCCTGCTCCTCGATGCGGGTGCGCAGCGCCAGGGCCTCGGGACCGCGGCTCGCCCGCAGCTCGCGCACCGACCGCTCGAGGGTCTGCTGTCGGTGCAGCAGCCGGGCGGCGTCGCTGCGCATGGCGCCACCCACCCGGGAGCAGGACCCTGCATCGCCCCGGACCAGGGGGTCGCTCACCGGCCGGGCTCCAGCCGGTGCGCGCCGGGGCCGGCGCACCGGCGGTGCAGGCGTCCCGCCGGTGACCTCCGGCAGCGCCCTGGCGCTCTCGCCCAGGGCGTCGTCCAGGGCCCGCAGCGCGTCCGCGGCGTGGTCGGCGAGCAGCTCGACGGCCAGCTGGGTGGCGCCGTCACCGACGTCGACGAAGTGCTCGAGCAGCTCACCGGACGCCGTGCGTGACCTCGTCCCGGGCGCGGACCAGCCGCTCGGCCAGCGCGGTGACGGCCTCGGGGTCCAGGGGTGAGGGGACGGGCACGGTCCCAGCCTAGGTGCCCCACCCGTCCCACCGGTCCCTTGCCCACAGCGGGTTGGCGGCCCGGTCCGCTCGACCCGGCGTCCCCGGTCCCGGCTCCAGCGATAGGCTCGGCCGCGGCGTACAACGGCGTGCGCCGGACGGCACCATCTCGTGAGGAAACAGGCCATGTCTGCGTCGCTTGACCAGTCCCGTTCCCAGCAGCTGCACGCGGCTGCAGAGCTCGCGGACCGGGCTGGGGGTGAGTCGACCGAGCGCTTCCTGCGTCGCTACTACCGCCACGTGGCCACCGAGGACCTCCTGGCCCGCGCCCCCGAGGACCTGCTCGGTGCCGCGCTGTCGCACCAGCAGGTCGCCGCCAACCGGCCGGTCGGCACGGCCAACGTGCGCGTCTCCACCCCGACGGTGGAGGAGAACGGCTGGTCCTGCGGCCACAGCGTCATCGAGATCGTCACCGACGACATGCCGTTCCTCGTCGACTCGGTCACCGCCGAGCTGTCCCGCCAGGAGCGCGCCGTGCACCTGGTCGTGCACCCGCAGCTCGTCGTCCGCCGTGACGCCACCGGCGTCCTGCAGGAGATCCTCGACGTCGACGCGATGGGCAACGGGCGAGTTCGGCCAGCACGTCGAGTCCTGGATGCACGTGGAGTTCGACCGCGAGAGCTCCGACGAGGCGCATGAGGCCATCGCGGCCGCGCTGCTGCGAGTGCTGTCCGACGTCCGCGACACGGTCGAGGACTGGCCCAAGATGAAGGCCGAGTGCGACCGGATCGCCGACGAGCTCGCCGCCGAGCCGCCGGCCGGCGTCAGCGCCGAGGAGGTCGCCAACGCCCAGCGGCCTGCTGGAGTGGCTGGCCGCCAACCACTTCACCTTCCTCGGCTACCGCGAGTACACCCTGCTGCGCGAGGACGGCGAGGACGTGCTGCGCGCGGTGCCCGGCACCGGGCTCGGGCTGCTGCGCTACGACCAGCCGCGCTCGGGCTCGTTCGGCCGGCTGACCGCCGAGGCGCGGGCCAAGGCGCGCGACCACCAGCTGCTGATCATCACCAAGGCCAACTCCCGCGCCACGGTGCACCGCTCGACCTACCTCGACTACATCGGCGTCAAGACCTTCGACGACGACGGGCGAGGTCACGGGGGAGCGGCGCTTCCTCGGCCTGTTCACCTCCGCGGCCTACACCGAGTCGGTGCTGCGGGTGCCGATCATCGAGGAGAAGATCGCCCGGGTCCTGGAGCGGTCCGGCTTCACCGCCGACAGCCACTCCGGCAAGGACCTGCTCGAGGTGCTCGAGACCTACCCGCGCGACGAGCTGTTCCAGACCGACGTCGACGAGCTGTACGACATCGCGACCGAGGTGCTGCACCTGCAGGAGCGGCGCAAGACCCGGCTGTTCCTGCGCAAGGACGAGTACGGCCGGTTCATGTCCTGCCTCGTCTACATCCCCCGCGACCGCTACACCACCGCCGTGCGCCTGCAAGATGGAGAGCATCCTGCGCACCGCGTTCGACGGCGCCAGCGTCGACTACACCACGCGGGTCTCCGAGTCGGTGCTGGCCCGGCTGCACTTCGTCGTCCGGGTCGGCGCAGGGCCAGCCGATCCCCGACGTCGACGAGGCCGAGCTGCAGCGGCTGCTGGTCGACGCGACCCGCACCTGGGACGAGGACCTCGCCGAGGCGGCCCGCAGCGAGTACGGCGAGGAGGCCGGCGCGCGCCTGGTCGGGCTCTACGGCAAGGCCTTCCCCGAGGCCTACAAGGAGGACTTCAGCCCGCGCGTGGCCGTGGTCGGACCTGCGCCACGTCGAGGCGCTGCGAGCACGAGGACTCGATCCGGCTGAACCTCTACCAGGAGCCGGGCAGCGCCGCCGACGAGCGCCGGTTCAAGCTCTACCGCCGTGGCCCGCTGTCGCTGACCGCGGTGCTGCCGCTGTTCACCCACCTCGGCGTCGAGGTCGTCGACGAGCGTCCGTACGAGATCAGGCGCTCCGACGGGCTGAGCGTCTACATCTACGACTTCGGGCTCAAGGCGCCGCGGCCTGAGATCTGGACCGGCCGGAGCCACGACGGCGTGCGCGAGCTGTTCCAGGACGCGTTCGCCGCGGTGTGGGACGGGCGCGCCGAGAGCGACGGCTTCAACGCCCTGGTCCTCGGCGCCGGGCTCACCTGGCGCCAGGTCGTCATCCTGCGGGCGGTCGCCAAGTACCTGCGCCAGACCGGGTCGACCTTCAGCCAGGAGTACGTCGTCGGCGCGCTCGTCTCCAACGCCGCCCTCGCCGCGGCGCTCGTCGACCTGTTCGAGGCGCGGTTCGACCCCGACCGGTTCGGCGCCGCAGGGGCACGCCGAGGAGGAGCGGGCGGCCGCCCAGAACGAGCGGGTCGAGCAGATCGACGCCGGCCTGGACGAGGTCGCCAGCCTCGACCACGACCGGATCATCCGCGCCCTGCTGGGCGTCATCCGGGCCACCCTGCGCACGAGCTACTTCCAGCGCGAGGCCGGCCGAGCCCGGTGCCGATGCGCCGCGCCGAAGTCCTACGTCAGCTTCAAGCTCGACCCGCATGGCGGTGCCCGGCCTGCCGGCGCCGCGGCCGATGTTCGAGATCTGGGTCTACAGCCCGCGGGTCGAGGGCGTGCACCTGCGCTTCGGCAAGGTCGCCCGCGGCGGCCTGCGCTGGAGCGACCGGCGCGAGGACTTCCGCACCGAGATCCTCGGCCTGGTCAAGGCGCAGATGGTCAAGAACGCCGTCATCGTCCCGACCGGCTCCAAGGGCGGCTTCTTCGCCAAGCCGCTGCCCGACCCGACCGTGGACCGTGAGGCCTGGCTGGCCGAGGGCATCGCGGCGTACAAGCTGTTCATCTCGGCGATGCTCGACATCACCGACAACCTGGTCGGCACCGAGGTCGTGCCGCCGCAGCGGGTGGTCCGGCACGACGAGGACGACACCTACCTCGTCGTCGCCGCCGACAAGGGCACGGCGACGTTCTCCGACATCGCCAACGGCGTGGCCCAGTCCTACGGCTTCTGGCTGGACGACGCGTTCGCCTCCGGCGGCTCGGCCGGCTACGACCACAAGGCGATGGGCATCACCGCGCGCGGCGCCTGGGAGTCGGTCAAGCGGCACTTCCGCGAGATGGGCGTGGACACCCAGACCGAGGACTTCACCGCGGTCGGTGTCGGCGACATGAGCGGCGACGTGTTCGGCAACGGCATGCTGCTGTCCGAGCACATCCGGCTGGTCGCGGCCTTCGACCACCGGCACATCTTCCTGGACCCGATCCCGTTGCGGCCACGTCCTACCCGGAGCGCCGCCGGCTGTTCGACCTGCCCCGCTCGTCCTGGGCCGACTACGACACCCGCCTGATCAGCGAGGGCGGCGGCATCTACCCGCGCTCGGCCAAGTCGGTGCCGATCAGCCCCCAGGTGGCGCGAGGCGCTCGGCCTGGCCGCGGGCGTCGACGCACGATGACACCGGCCGACCTGATGAAGGCGATCCTGCTGGCGCCGGTCGACCTGCTCTGGAACGGCGGCATCGGCACCTACGTCAAGGCCTCGACCGAGACCAACGCCGAGATCGGTGACCGGGCCAACGACGCGATCCGGGTCAACGGAAACGCGCTGCGGTGCAAGGTGATCGGCGAGGGCGGCAACCTGGGTGCCAGCCAGCTCGGCCGGATCGAGGCGGCCCTGGCCGGGGTCCACGTCAACACCGACGCGATCGACAACTCCGCCGGTGTCGACACCTCCGACCACGAGGTCAACATCAAGATCCTGCTCACGGCGATGACCCGCGAGGGCGACATGACGCTGAAGCAGCGCAACGCGCTGCTGGCGTCGATGACCGACGACGTGGCCGCACCAGGTGCTGCGCGACAACTACGAGCAGAACGTCCTGCTCGGCAACGCCCGCGCGCAGGAGCACGCGATGCTGCCGGTGCACGCGCGGCTGATCCGCTGGCTGGAGGAGCGCGGCGACCTCGACCGGTCGCTGGAGTTCCTGCCCAGCGACAGCGAGCTGACCGCGGCGGCACGACACCGGTGTCGGGCTGACCTCGCCGGAGTTCTCGGTGCTGGTGGCCTACGCCAAGCTCGCGCTCAAGGCACGACCTGCTGCCCAGCGCGCTGCCGGACGAGCCGTGGTTCCAGTCGACGCTGGCCGACTACTTCCCGGCGCCGATCCGCGACCGTACGCGCGACCAGCTGGCCAGCCACCCGCTGCGCCGCGAGATCATCACCAACTCGGTGGTCAACTCGATGGTCAACCGGGGCGGCATCACGTTCGCCTTCCGCGGCGACGGAGGAGACCGGCGCGACGCCCGAGCAGGTCGCCCGCGCGTTCGTGGTCTGCCGCGAGGTCTTCGACCTGCAGCTCGTACGTCGCCGCGGTCGAGGCGCTGGACAACGTCGTCCCCACCGACGCCCAGACCGCGCTCTACCTCGAGTTCCGCCGGCTGCTGGACCGCTCGGTGCGCTGGTTCCTGCAGAACCGCCCGGCGTCGCTGGACGTCGGCGCCGAGGTCGAGCGGTTCAGCGGCGGTCGTGGCCGAGCACGGCCCGCAGCATGCCGGACCTGCTGCAGGGTGAGGAGCGCCAGCGGCTCGAGCGCCGGGTCGCCGGGCTGGAGGCGGCCGGCGCGCCGACCGCGATCGCGACCCGCGGCGGCCGGGCTGCTCGACCAGTTCTCGCTGCTGGACGTGGTCGAGATCTGCGGCGAGACCGGCCGCGACGCCGGCGAGGTCGCGCCGGTCTACTTCGCGACCTCCGAGCAGTTCGGCATCGACGGGATGCTGACGCGGGTGACCCGGCTGCCGCGCGACGACCGCTGGGACGCCCTGGCCCGTGGCGCGCTGCGCGACGACCTGTACGCCGTGCTGGAGTCGCTGACCACGTCGGTCCTCGACGGCCAGCGAGCCCGGCCAGACCGCGACCGAGCGGATCGCGCAGTGGGCGAAGACCAACGCCGAGTCGCTCACCCGGGCCCGCACCGCGCTCGCGGGCATCGAGCGGATCGAGAACCCGGGCATCGCCGCGCTGTCGGTGGCGCTGCGCACCCTGCGCGGCGGTCATCCGCAGCGGGTCGGCACGACGACCGTGACCGCCGGCCCGGGCGGCAGCGGCCGCCGCGGCCGCACTAGGCTCGGGACCGTGCCGACCCTGACCGACGTGCTGCGCGAACAGACCACGCTGGCCCCGGAGCAGGCCGAGTGGCTGCACCTGCTGGTCGGTGACTGGCAGCTGCTGTCCGACCTGTCCTTCGCCGACCTGGTGCTGTGGGTGCCCGTCCGAGCCGGACGGCTGGCTGGCGGTCGCGCACGTGCGCCCGACCACCGGCCGCGATGGTCTTCTTCGACGACCTGGTCGGCCGGCGGATCGGCCCGGGCCGGCGGCCGCTGCTGGACCAGGCGTTCGCCGGCGCCGCGCATCGTCCGCGCGCCCGAGCCGGAGTTCCGCGACGACATGCCGATCCGCGAGGAGGCGATCCCCGTCGTCCGCGACGGGCGCGCCGCTGGCGGTGCTGACCCGCCATACCAACCTGGCGACCATGCGCACGCCGAGCCGGCTGGAGCTCACCTACGTCGCCACCGCCGACGCGCTGGCCCGGATGATCGCCGCGGGGGACTTCCCGACCGCCGGCGCGCCGACCGGGCAGCGGCGGGGCGCGCCGCGGGTGGGGGACGGGGTGATCCGGCTGCTCGGCCGACGGGACGGTGACCTACGCCAGCCCCAACGCCGTCTCGGCGATCCACCGGCTGGGCCACGTCGGCGACGTCGTCGGCGGGTCGCTGGCCCAGATCGTCACCGACGTGCTGCGCGACGAGTCGCCGGTCGACGAGAGCCTGGCGCTGGTGGTGACCGGCCGCGCGCCGTGGCGCACCGACGTGGCCTCGCGCGGCGCGAGCGTGTCGATGCGGGCGATCCCGCTGATCGAGGGCGGACGGCGCACCGGCGCCATCCTGCTGCTGCGTGACGTCAGCGAGCTGCGCCGGCGCGAGCGCGACCTGCTGACCAAGGACGCGACCATCCGCGAGATCCACCACCGGGTCAAGAACAACCTGCAGACGGTGGCGGCGCTGCTGCGGATGCAGTCCCGCCGGCTGCCCGACGACGAGGCGCGGGCCGCCCTCGACGAGGCCGTACGCCGGGTGGGCACGATCGCGATCGTGCACGAGACGCTGAGCCAGGGTTTCGACGAGACGGTGGACTTCGACGAGGTGATCGCCCGGGAGCTGGCCGCGCGTGGTGGAGGTGGCCACGCCGGGAGGTGCCGGTGCGCACCAGCCGGCGAGGGCACCTTCGGCCGGCTGCGGGCGGAGGACGCGACCTCCCTGGCGATGATCATCAGCGAGCTGGTGCACAACGCGGTCGAGCACGGCCTGGCGCGCGGGGGCGGGACGGTGGAGGTCGCAGGCCGAGCGGCGGCGTCGAGGACGGCGAGCGAGCTGCTCGAGGTGTGCGTCGCCGACGACGGGCGAGGGGCTGCCGGAGGGCTTCAACCCCGGCCGCGGGCGGGCTGGGCACCCAGATCGTCACCTCGCTGGTGCAGGACCTGCGCGGGCGGATCACCTGGGAACGGGCGGAGCCGCGCGGAACCGTCGTGCGGTTCGTCGCGCGGCTCCGGCCGATCGCGGACGAGCGGGCGGACAGGGCCGCCCCTCGTCTGGGTAGTTCGTGGTGTGGTTCGAGCTGCGGGGTGTCAGCCTGCCCGGCGAGCACGAGCGTTGCGGCGCTTGAGAGCGCGTCGCTCGTCCTCGGAGAGTGCGCCCCAGACACCGGCGTCCTGACCGGTCTCGATGGCCCACTTCAGGCAGGTGTCGACGACCTCGCAGCGTCGGCAGACTGCCTTCGCCTCTTCGATCTGGAGGAGGGCCGGCCCGGTGTTCCCGATCGGGAAGAACAGCTCGGGGTCCTCGTCGAGGCAGGCAGCGCGGTTGCGCCAGTCCATCAGGATCGTGCTCCTTGAATCGGGGCCTTGGGTCGTCAGCGTCGTGTGTGCGTCAGGTCAGGCGGCGGGTCGTGGATCGGGGTCGTTCCGGGCGCCTGCACCTGTGGAATGGTACCCACCTGACGGCCGCCCATGCGCGTTGAGACCTCGTGAGAGGACGTCACGTGCACTGGAGCCAACGTCGACAACAGTCGCTGTGTTCCAGCGTCACAGATCCGATCACGTTCGGACAAGTACCTAGGTCGGTATTTCTGTCCCACGCCTTGAGAAATAAATCACAAGGTGCCATCTGCGCAGGTCGGGACGGGTGTCGCACCGGGCGTTAGGCTCGGTCCTCGTGAGCACCAACCGCCCCCCGGTCCCACCCCTTGGCCCGGCCTCGCTGGTGGCGGCAGCCGTCGTCGCCCTGCAGGCCCTGGCCCTCGCCGTCTTCGCGGTCTTCTACCTCGTGGAGTTCGTCCGGGGCAGCGGCGGCGAGGCCGCCGCGGGTGCTCAGCTCGGTGGTGCTGATCGCCGTCTTCGCCGCGGGACTGGCGTTCCTCGCCCGCGGTCTGCTCACCGGGCACCCCTCCGTGCGCACGCCCACCGTGGTGTGGGAGCTGCTGCTCCTGCCGGTCGGGGTCGGGCTGGTGCAGTCGGGCCAGGTGCTGGTCGGGGCCGCTGGTCCTGGTGGCCTCGGTGGTGTGCCTGCTCGGGGTGGCGCTGAGCCGCCGGCCCCAGGCCTGACCTGCCGGGCTCGGCCTCAGGCCTCGGCCTCGGCACGAAACGGCGCCATCGCAGGCGCATCGGTGCGTGCGCCGTGCGGTCAGTACGGTGTGGCGGCCTGCAGGGGGATGACGGTGCTGCCGTCGACGAACAGACCGCGACCCGGTACGGCGAGGTCGCGGCCGCCTATCCGGATGCCGAACAGGTCACCGTCGGCGTAGCCCGAGGGGTTGAGCAGGAGGCCCAGTCGCCGCTTGCGGACCTCGACCGTGAGACCGCGGAACATCGAGCCGAGCTCGGAGGTCGAGCCGGCGCAGACCACGCCGCCGCCGGTGGCCTCGGCGTGCCGGGCGATGCCGAGGAGGTGGTCCTCGACGGGGCTGTCCAGGAACAGCTCGGCGTCGTCGACGACCGCCACCAGCGTCGGGTGCTCGGCCAGCGAGGGCCGCCAGCACGTCCGCATCCGACGGCCCGAGCAGGGCCAGCGGCGAACCGTCCGGCCGGCAGCCTGCCGGCGGTGAGGCTGCCGCAGGGCGAGTCGTCGGGCGGGGTCAGCCCGGTGAGCGGGGAGCGCCGTGCGGTGAGCACGACCAGCGGCCGGCCGCCCGCGAGCAGCTGCGTGGCGATGGTCAGCAGGGTGGTGGAGCGACCCGAGCGGGCCGGGCCGGCCACCAGGGTGTTGGCGCCCTGCCCGACGTCGGCGGAGACGATGGCATCGAGCTCGTCCCCGCCCGCCCCGAGGACCACCTGCAGCGGCAGGCCGGCCACGCCGTCTGCCGGGTCGTCGTCCGCCTGCTCCCGGTGGCCGTCACCCGGCCTGACGGGGTGGGCCGTGACGGCTGCCGCTGTCGAGGGGTGCCGCGCAGCTGCGACAGGCTGACGTCTGTCGGGAGGGCGTCGACGCGGAACGGGCGCGGCTCCCTCGCCGGCGCGTGCCCGTCCGCGCCGTCCCGCGTCGATGCTGCGCTCAGGCCGATGGCCTCCAGGGCCGCGTTCTGCCCGGGTCCGTCGGTGCCACCGGCGAGGAGGGCCAGCTGCATCTCCACCGAGTCGCCGACCCGCACGGCCCGCCCGGCAGGCTGGTGCGACGGTACGGCGTCGCCGCTGATGCCGGCCATCAGCAGGTCCGTCGCGTCGGCCATCCGCAGGACCAGCCGGTCGGCCACCACCGAGCCCACCCTGGACAGCAGGACGCTGCGGTCACCGGTGAGGACGGCCCGGACGCCGACGGCGCGTCCCTCGCGCAGCACCCGCAGCAGGGCCTCGACGGGACGGCCGTGGTCGACGGACTCCCAGCAGGTCGCGAGCTCCTGCCAGCTGTCGAGCAGGAGCACCAGGTAGGGCAGCGGGGGACCCGCCGGTGGTTCTCCGGCGGCCTCACGCCGAGGGGCCGAGGCGGCCCGCCGCTGCTCCTCCACGGACCCGAACCCCTGCTGCGTCAGCAGGAGCTGACGCAGCCTGACCTCCTGCAGCAGCCGGCCGACGAGCCGGTCGCACCGGGCGGTGTCGTCGCGGTGGACGACCGCGCCCGTGTGGGGCAGCCGGGTCAGCGCCTGCAGCGCCCCGGCCGACGCCGTCGAACCCGTAGAGGTGGACGTCCGTCGGGGGAGAACCGCGCCGCGAGCGTGCCGGCCAGCGTCCGCAGGAAGGACGTCCGCCCGGTCCGGCCGGCGCCGGCCACGGCCAGGTGGCCGCCGTGCTCCAGGTCCCAGGTCACCGGCCGCTGGACCTGCTGGTGCGGCAGGTCGGCCAGCGCGTACGGCACCTGCCACGCCGGCGCCTCGAGCGTGTCGGCGACGACCAGGTCGGGGAGCGGGGGCAGCCAGGGCGAGGCGACGGGGGCGATGTCCAGGTGCCTCGCGGCCTCGGTGGTGGCCGCGACGACGGCGGCGAGGTCGGTCGGGCCGCGTGGGGCGTCGAGCGGGCCGGCTCGGCGTGGCGGCGGGTCGCCGAGCGTCTCCCAGGCGAGCTCGCGGACGGTGATCGGGTCGCCACCGCGTGGCGCGCCGCGTCCGCCGACGCGGGCGGTCTGGAAGGCGACGAGCGGCTGGGCCCCGGAGCGGAGGTAGGCGCGCCCGGGTGTCCGCTCCGGGATCGCCTGCGCGGCAGGGGAGTCGATGACGTCCTCGGAGTCGACCGTGTCGCGGACACGCAGGGCGATCCGCAGGTTGACGTTGGCCTTGATGTCGGCCGACACGATGCCACCGGGACGCTGGGTGGCCAGGACGAGGTGGATGCCGAGCGAGCGCCCGACGGCGGCGATCCTGACGAGCCCGTCGAGGAAGCCGGGCAGCTCCTCGGCCAGCATCTTGAACTCGTCGATCACCAGGACCAGTCGGGGCAGGCGTGGGTCGTCCGGGCCGGCACCCGCCTGGTAGTCCTCGATGTCCTTGGCGCCGAGTCGGCCGAGCAGGTGCTCGCGGCGGGTCAGCTCGGCCTCCAGCGAGGTCAGGGCCCGGGCGGTGAGGTGGCCGTCGAGGTCGGTCACGAGTCCAACGGTGTGCGGCAGCCGCGCGCAGTCCTTGAACGCCGAACCGCCCTTGTAGTCGACCAGCACGAACGCCATCTCGTCCGGCCGGTTGCCCATCGCCAGTGAGGCGATCATCGTCTGCAGCAGCTCCGACTTGCCCGCGCCCGTCGTCCCGCCGACCAGGGCGTGCGGCCCGTCGCGACGCAGGTCGACGGCGCAGGGGCCGGCCGCGGCGACACCGAGCAGGGCCGAGGTGGAGCGTGGCCGATCTCGCCACCGCCGGGCCACGTCGTGCGGCGTCAGGCCCGCCGGTGCCAGCAGGTCGAGCAGCCGGGCGGCGTCGGGCACCTCGGCCTCGGCCTCATCCGGGGTGGCGTCGCGCAGCCGTGCCAGTGCGCGGGCGAACCGGTGGGCCCAGCGGTCGGAGACCGCGTCGGGCACGACGTCGTCCACCGTGCCAGCACCGTTGACGGCGAGGGTGATCCGCGACCGCGGCCCCGGGCTGACCTGGACGACCGCGCCGCACTCGACGGGGAGCCGCGTGCCCTCGGTGTCCAGGCAGAGGAAGTGCACCCCCGCGTCCGGGCCGTCCCGGAGCAGGCGGGAGACGCCCGGCAGGGCTCGCAGCCGCTGCGCCCCGTCGAGCAGGACGACGCACCGCGGTCCGTCCCATCTCTCGCGGCCGGTGCCGCGCATCGTCGACCGGGTGCGCACCAGGGCGGTGAGCTCGGCAACCCGTCGCTGCACCTGGTCACTGTCCGGGCGCAGGAGCCCGACCAGGTTGCGGCACCCACCGGTCGGACCCCGGTCGGGTGTGCGGCAGGTGCGCCACCCAGGTCCAGTCACGTCCGGTCTCGGCACTCGGCGCACAGCAGCTCCAGTGACACGTCGCGCGGGCTGTGCCAGCCGCAGACCTGGGCCACCAGGGCTCGGGCCACCCCGAGCGCCTCCTCGCGCGGCCCGGCGATGCCGAGGACGCCGACCGAGGCGAGCGGTACGGCCACCGGCACCCGGTGCAGGTCCCGGGGCGTGCGACTGCGGGTCGCGGGCGGCGTCGGTGACGGTGGTCTCGGAAGCGACGGTGCCGGTGCCGACCGACAGCGAGAGGAAGTCGTCGTCGACGCGGCGCCGCTCCCACAGCCGCGAGAGCGGGGCGGTCACCGTCCTGAGCAGCTCAGCGTGGTCGGGGTGGCGCAGCCGGCGCCGGTCGCGCTCCAGCCGCAGTGCCACGTCGAGGGCCTGCTCGGCTGCCGCAAGGGCTGCGGCGTGGTCGGCGACGCTGCGGGCCCAGCCCGCTCTGCCCAGCCGGCGGTCGCTCACCCAGCTGCCGACCAGCATGAGCGGGCTCATCAGGCCGAACAGCAACATGGTGGGGCTGTCCAGGACCCGCCACATCACCACGGCGAGAACCAGAGGCAGCGCCGTGGCGATCACGGGCAGCCTCGACCCCTCACGGCGGGTCGGCGGTGCAGGCAGCCGGATGTCGGTGACCGCGGTCGGGGGGTGGATGCGTGGCCGGCGGTTGACGCAGAGATGGCCAGCCCCGTCGGGGTGGGTCGCCGCGAGCTGGCCGAAGGGGGTGCGCAGCACGAGCGTCGACGACCCCACCGACAGGTGCGACTGCCCCGGCGAGGGCTGCGAGGCGCGCTGCCGAGCCGTGAGCCGTCGAGCCAGGTGCCGTTGGTCGAGCCGAGGTCTCGCACGCGCACCCCGGCCGTGGTCACCTGCAGCTCGGCGTGCACCCGTGACAGGCCACGGTCCTCGACCCGGACGGTGGCCTCCGCGGCCCGGCCGACCCGGTGTGCGCCGGGTGACAGGCGGAACACGGAGCCGGAGTCGGGGCCGCCGACGACGTGCACCTCGAGCAGGCCGGGCGCTGCCGCTGGGCGAGACGGTGCCGGGTGGGCCGAGGCCGACGACTGCTCCCTCGAGCAGCGGTGGCGCGCCCAACGGTGTGGCCGGCGGCCAGCGCGCGCCCGTCGGTGTACAGCGTCGGCACGTCACCCGCGGTGACGCCCGAGGGCGCGCGCGAGGGCAGGGACGAGGTCGGCGACGGTGGCCCCGTCGGTGCACGCCGACGACGAGCTCACGCAGTCCGCCGCCCTGGCGCTGCGGGCGAGACAACGGTGAGCCGCATCTCCATGCCGCAGCCTCCTCACCCTGGACGGTCGAGTGCGCCCCCGCCGCTGCCCGGTCGGGCCGCCCCTCGGTGGGAAGTGTGGCCCGCACCGGAGGTCGGTCGCTGGCGCTGTCCACAGGCATCCCGATCGGACCTCGCTGGCGGAGCGACGTGCGCCGACCGACCCTGCGACCCGGGGTTTGTCCACAGATCATTCGCCGAGCGGTTCCCCGCCGGGTCCTTTGCCCTTACTCTGCCGAGACGTTGCCCGGTTGGTGCGACGTCGGGCCGCCGGGGTGGACGGCATGGGGACTGGTCGGGGGGAGTGCCATGGGTGCGGTCGAAACCGTTGTCGGTGAGGTCCGCGAGCTGATCCGACGCACCGGTGTCGACCCGCTGAAGGACGAGAGCACGATCCGGCAGCTGGTCAGGGACGCGGTCGCGGACTACGACGAGCGCTCCCTCCACGGCGGACTGCCGGCGCTTGCCGATCTGGGCGGCGCGACCAAGAGCGTGCTCGACGCCGTCGCCGGGTTCGGGCCGCTGCAGCCCTTCCTCGACGACCCGACGGTCGAGGAGATCTGGATCAACGAGCCCAGCAAGGTGTTCGTCGCCCGCGGCGGCGCCGCCGAGCTCACCAGCACCCTGCTGACTGCCGACCAGGTGCGCGACCTCGTCGAGCGGATGCTGAAGTCCTCTGGTCGACGGGTCGACCTGTCCTCCCCGTTCGTCGACGCGACGCTGCCCGACGGCTCGCGGCTGCACGTGGTGATCCCGGACATCACCCGCACGCACTGGAGCGTCAACATCCGCAAGTTCGTCGTCAAGGCCGACCACCTCGACGACCTGGTGCGGCTGGGCACCCTGACCCGACCCGCTGCCCGCTTCCTCGACGCGGCGGTCGCTGCTGGCCTCAACATCCTCGTCGCCGGCGGGACGCAGGCCGGCAAGACGACGATGCTGAACTGCCTTGCGGCAGCTATCCCCTCGCGGGAGCGAGTGGTCACGTGCGAGGAGGTCTTCGAGCTCAAGATCCCGCTGCGCGACGTCGCCGCGATGCAGTGTCGGCAGCCCAGCCTGGAGGGCACCGGCGAGATCCCGTTGAGGCGACTGGTCAAGGAGGCGCTGCGGATGCGGCCCTCGCGGATCATCGTCGGGGAGGTCCGACAGGCGGAGAGCCTCGACCTGCTCATCGCGCTCAACAGCGGCATCCCCGGCATGTGCACCCTGCACGCCAACAGCGCCCGCGAGGCGATCACCAAGATCTGCACGCTGCCGCTGCTCGCCGGCGAGAACGTCGGCAGCCGGTTCGTGGTGCCCACGGTGGCGGCGTCGGTCGACCTCGTGGTCCACGTGGCCCTCGAGCGCGACGGGGTGCGCCGGGTGCGCGAGATCGTGGCCGTCCCGGGACGCGTCGAGGGTGACGTCGTCGAGATCGCAGACCTGTTCGTGCAGCGGCGGGGTGAGCTCGTCCGCGCTGACGGCTTTCCGCCGCACCGCGACCGCTTCGAGCGGGCCGGGTACGACGTGGCCGCCCTCCTGGCCCAGGGAGGGTGACGTGGCCGGGATCGGTGTGGGCGCGCTCCTCGGTGCCGGGGTGTTCTGCCTCTGGTGGTCGTTCTGGCCCAGGGAGACTCGTCGTCCGAGCTCTCGTGTCGGGCTGTCGTCCCGACTGTCCGACCAGCTCGCGCAGGCCGGGTTCGACACGCTGACACCGCGTAGCCTGCTGGCTGCCTGCCTCAGCGCCGGGAGCCTGGTGTTCCTCTTCTTCGCCGCGACGACTCGGGTGCTGCCGGTGGCCTGCTGCTTCGGCCTGATGGCGGGATACGCGCCGATCGCCCTCGTACGCATGCGTGCTCGCAAGCGGCGTGCCGTCATGCGCGACCTCTGGCCCGACGTCGTCGACAACATCGGCTCAGCCGTGCGGGCCGGGCTCGCGTTGCCGGAGGCCCTGAGCCAGCTGACGATCCGCGGTCCGGAGGAGCTCCGGCCGGCCTTCGCCGCCTTCGCCGAGGACTATCGCGCCACGGGCCGGTTCCAGGAGTGTCTCGACCGGCTCAAGGAGCGGCTCAGCGACCCTGTCGCGGACCGGCTGGTCGAGTCCCTGCGCATCGCGAGAGAGGTGGGCGGCAGCGACCTGGGGCGGCTGCTGCGGACCCTGTCCACCTTCCTGCGCGAGGACGCGAGGACGCGGGCCGAGCTGGAGACGCGGCAAGGGTGGACCGTCAACGCGGCCCGCCTGGCCGTGGCCGCACCGTGGGTCGTCCTGGCGCTGCTGTGCACCCGCCCGGACTCCGTGCAGGCCTACAGCCGACCCGCCGGCATCCTGGTGCTGGCCACCGGTGCTGTGCTGTCGCTCGTCGCCTACCGCGTCATGGTGCACGTCGGGCGGCTGCCCGAGGAGAGCCGCGTGCTGCGATGACCGCGCACGCGATGTCGGTGAGCGCAGGCGCCGGCTTCGATGTCGGGTGGTCCTGGCTGGGAGCAGCCCTCGGCGCCGTACTCGCGGTCGGGCTCCTGCTGGTGGTCGCGGGCCTGCCGGCCAGCCGGCAGCCGGGGCTGGAGGCACGCCTGGCGCCGTACCTGCGGGACGCGCCGCGACCGAGCCGGTTGCTGGCCATCCGTCCGGACACCAGCGGGCCGGGGCTGCTGCTCCTCCTGCGTCCGGTGCTGCGCGACCTCGGTCGCGGGGTCGAGCGGGTCCTCGGCGGTGCGGCCTCGGTGCGGCGCCGACTGCAGCGTGCTGGTCTGCCTCCCGATGTCGAGAGCTTCCGTGCCGAGCAGGTGGTCTGGGGCATCGTCGCCGGGCTGGGCGGTACGGCGGTGGCAGCACTGCTGTGGGCGCGCGGCCGGGGCACGGTGGTGCCGTTGGTGCTCCTGGTGCTGTGCGCCGTGGGCAGCGGCATCGTCGCCCGCGACCAGATGCTCACCCGGGCCGCCAGGCAGCGGGAGGAACGCATCCTCCAGGAGTTCCCCACCGTCGCCGAGCTGCTGGCCCTCGCGGTCGGCGCCGGGGAGGGCGCGACCGGTGCGCTCGAGCGGGTGTGCCGTCTGTCGCAGGGCGAGCTGTCCGGCGAGCTGCGGCGTTGCCTGGCCGACGCACGAGCCGGCGCCAACCTGCCGACGGCGCTGGAGGGGCTGGCCGGCCGCACCGGCCTGATGAGCCTGGCCCGGTTCGTCGACGGCATCGTCGTCGCCGTCGAGCGGGGCACGCCGTTGGCCGACGTCCTGCGGTCGCAGGCCCAGGACGTGCGCGAGGCCGGCCGCCGTGCCGTCATGGAGGAGGGCGGCCGGAAGGAGATCGCGATGATGGTCCCGGTCGTCTTCCTGGTGCTCCCCGTCACCGTGCTGTTCGCGGTCTACCCCGGCTTCACGTTCCTGAGGTTCTCGATCTGACCACCCTCTGCCGTACGACGACATCCGCCACCACCGAAGGGGAAGCATCATGAACGGAGCTCGACACCTGTCCGCCGCAGTCGCGGCGCGGACCCACGCCGGCCTGGGGGAGAGCCGGTGGAGCAAGGACGACCCCGAGCGCGGTGACGTCCCCGGCTGGGTCCTCATCACGCTGATGACCGCGGGGCTGGTGACCGCGCTGTGGGCGCTGGCCGGGCCTCAGCTGGGGGCCGTGTTCACCGACGCCATCAGCTCCGTGACCGGCCCCTGACCCGCGAACAGTCGGTCGTGCCTCCCTTGCCGCGCCGGAGCGAGGTCGCGCGTCCGACGACCTCGTGGAGCCGCGCCACGTCGTGGACCCGCGCGAGGGCGGAGCCGCCGTGGCGGACTTCGTCCTCGTCTCGGGTCTGGTCAGCCTGCTGTTCCTGGCCGTGCTGCAGGTGGGCCTGGCGCTGCACATCCGCAACACCCTGATCGCCTGCGCGTCCGAGGGGGCTCGCTACGGAGCCCGGGCCGACCGGGAGCCGGGAGACGGCGTGGCGCGGGCCCAGCAGCTGATCCGCGCGAGCCTCGCCGACCGCTACGCCGCCAACGTCACGGCCTCGACCACGTCCGCAGGCGGTGTGTCCGTGGTGCGGCTGCGGGTGCTCGCCCCACTGCCCCTGCTGGGGCCGCTGGGCCCCGACCGCACCCTCGACGTGCAGGCACGCGCCTTCGCGGAGGACCAGTGACGACCGCGGCGTCCCGGCGCGAGTTGCCCTGTGGGTCATGGGCTTTCGGCGCTGCCGGGAGGCGGCTGCTGGCCCGGGGCGGGTGGAAGGCGCCGGCGGAGCGGGGCAGTGCGGTGGTGGAGTTCGTCTTCCTCGCGGTGTTGCTGATGGTGCCGCTCTTCTACCTCGTGATGGTGCTCGCCCGGTTGCAGGCCGGCGCGTACGCCGTCAGCGGTGCGGCGCGCGAGGCCGGACGCGCCTACACCACGGCGAGGGTGCCCGCGCAGGCGCCGGCGCGGGCCGAGGCAGCCGCCGGAGTTGCCTTCAGCGACCAGGGTTTCGACGGCTTGGGCTCGGTCTCCATCGCCTGCGACGGCGATCCCTGCCTGCGACCGGACGGGCGGGTGGTGGTGACGGCGAGCGTCACGGTCCCGCTGCCGCTGGTCCCGTCGGTGTTTGCCGGGGTGCTGCCGACGTCGATCCCGGTCTCGGCGACCCACGTGGCCACTGTCGACCGGTTCAGGCAGCCATGAACCCGGGGTGCGCGGGTTGGCGCGTCATCTGGTCGAGGGCGGCGGCCCGAAGTCGACGGGCCGACGGTGAACGCGGGCAGATCAGCCTGCTGATCCTCGGCTTCACCGCAATCGCCTTGATGCTGGTCGTCGGCGGGGTGGACGCCACCGCCGTCCAGCTCGCGCGCACCCGGATGCTGGACGCCGCCGACGGCGCCGCGCTCGATGCTGCCGACGCCCTGGACGAGGCCGGCGCCTACGGGCATGGTCTGGACGACGCCGTGCGGCTGACCGACGCGACGGTGCAGCAGGCGGCGGCCGGTTACCTTGCCGCGCAGCCCAGGCCGAGTGGTGTCTCGTCCTGGGGGCTGGCCAGCGGCACCGGCGCGGCCGACGGGCGGACCGCCGTGGTGCGCCTGCAGGGCCGGGCCACGATCCCGGTGCTGGCCTCGGTCGTCCGGGTGTTCGGCGGGTCGGTGACGATCACGGTGGAGTCCCGCGCCAGGGCCGGCCTGCAGTGACGGCTGGGATGGCGGCTCGCGGCGACGTCCGGGGGAAGACCGTCGCGGGGCAGCTCATCCGGGGGCAGCAGATCCGAGCGGGCAGTCTCCCTCCGAGGCCAAATGTCAACCCCCGGGGCCGTTTTCACGATCGGGTCGCCGTGACGACAACATGCCCCAGCGGTTCTCGGCCATTCGACTCTCGCGCGACCCGGACCGCGCGTACGCTGACGCGGGCAGGGATCGTCCGAGAGAGCTCGGGGAAGCCATGCTCACTGGTGTCGCGGATCTGGCCCATCGACGCGGAGCACGCCGCAGCGTCCTCTACCTGGGCGTGGTCGCCGCCCTGGCCGTCCCACCTGCGGCGCGCGCCGTGGCAGGTCAGGCTCAGGTCACCAGCCCTCCGGGGCCTGGGGCCGCCGCGTCCCCGTGCGCGCCGGCCGCGCTGCCGATGCTCGGCGGCGGTCAGGGCAACGCCGTGGCCGTGAGCGCCAACGGGCTGGTGGTGGGCTACGCGGAGGACAGCGGCGGCACACCGCAGCCGGTGCTGTGGCAGTCCGGTCAGGCGACCCGGCTGTCGACGGGGCTGGTCAACGTGAGCCCGACCGGGGTGAACAGCCGCGGCGAGGTCGTGGGCACCGGTGTGGAGAGCGCCACCCTGGAGCTCGTCGGCTGGCACTGGTCCGGCGGGAAGACCACGCTGCTGAAGGCCCCCGCCGGCACGGTGGCGATGCCGGCCGCGATCAGCGACACCGGTCGGATCGTGGGCGCGGTCGCCTCCGACGACGACGGCGCCGCGAACCCCACCTCGGGGGAGGCGCCGGAACAGGCGGCCAGCTGGGCGTCGATGAACGCGCCGGCGAAGATCCTGCCGGCGCTGGCCGGCGACGTCGGCGCCCACGCCTACGGCGTCAACAAGAACGGCATCGCCGTCGGCAACTCCCAGGCGTCCGACCACTTCACCCCGGTGGTGTGGGACGCCGGGGGCCACGTGACGGCCCTGCCGGGTCTGGGCGGCAGCTTCGGGATCGCCCGGGCCATCGACGACACCGGTGTCGCGGTCGGGGACGCGGTCCCTGCCAGCGGCGACCCCGAGGCCGTGACCTGGGACGTCGGCCACCACCCGAAGAGCCACGGGAAGGCCAAGGGCCGCAACACCCAGGCCACCGGCCTGGTCCACGGGCGCGCGGTGGGGCAGACCCAGGTGCGGGGAGCCGACGGTGTCGACCGGCCGCGGGCGGTGCTGTGGGACGCCGCGGGCACCGACACGACGCTGCCACCGCTGTCGGGAGACCCCGGGGCGGGCGTCAACGCCGCCGCTGACAGCACCGGCGTCGCCGCCGGGTTCAGCTCCGACGCGCACGGCTCGCGCCGGCCGATGACGTGGACGTGCGCGTCGTGAGCGCCGCCGACCGGGTCCACGAGCCGCGGCTCGTCCGGCTCCGCCTGCCGGTCATCGTCCTGGTGGCGCTGGCCGTCGTCGGCCTGGCCGCGTGGGTGCCCGCGAGCTGGAGCCCTCCGACCGCCTCGGCTGCCACCTCGACGTTCTCGTTCGGGGTGGCCGGTGACTTCGGCCAGACCGACTCCTCCACCGGGGCGGTCCTCAACGCGGTGAAGTCCAGCGGGACGAACATGATGTTCGGGATCGGCGACTTCTCCTACGTGGCCGGCAACTCCGAACCGAGCTGGTGCAGCTACGTCTCCAGCCGGGTCGGCGCCACCTTCCCGTTCGAGCTGCTGGCCGGCAACCACGAGAGCTACCCCCGCGACGGCTACTACAAGAACTACCGGACCTGCCTGCCGGACCGGCTCGGGGTGACCGGCAGCTACGCGCAGGAGTACTACGTGGACTACCCGGCGGCGGCGCCGCTGGTGCGGTTCGTCATGATCTCGCCCAACCTCCAGTACGACAGCAGCTCGGCGACCGCGTGGTCCTACAAGTCCGGTACGGCGCACTACACCTGGACCAAGAACGCCATCGAGGGCGGCAAGGCCAAGGGGCTGTGGGTCGTCGCCGGCATGCACGAGTACTGCACCTCGATGGTCAACTACCCCTGCGTCGTGGGCGCCGACATCATGAACCTCATGCTGCAGGAGAAGGTCGACCTGCTGTTCCAGGCTCACGACCACGCCTACGCCCGCACCAAGCAGCTCACGGTGGGCGCCTCCGGCTGCTCGTCCTTCCCCCCGACGAGCTACAACGCCGCCTGCGTGGCGGACCAGGGCGCCACCACCTACACCAAGGGCAAGGGGACCGTCGTGTCCACGGTCGGCCAGGGCGGCAAGAACATGAACGCCGAGAGCCCGACGGTGGCGCAGGCGCCGTACTTCCAGACCTACGAGGGCAACAACCAGAACGCCACGTGGGGGTTCGTCAAGGTCGACGTGTCACCGGCGCAGCTGTCGGCCCGGTTCGTCCGGGCGGCCGGTGGCACCTTCGCCGACGCCTACACCGTCACCAACCCCTCTCCGGCGCCGCCGACCACGACCACGACGACGACCACGTCGCCGCCGACCACCTCGACCACGACGACGAGCACCACAACCACCACCACGACGACGACCACCACGCCCGCCACCGCCCGGGTCGACGACCCTGGCCCCGGTGGCCGACACCTGGGTCGGCAGTGACGCGACGACGACCGCGCACGGGTCCGACACGGCGCTGTACTCGGTGACGGGCTCGCCCAGCAAGGTGACCTACCTGAAGTTCGACCTCAAGGCGCTCGCCGGGGCGACGCTGAAGGGGGCGACGCTGAAGGTGACGACGACGTCGGGTGCCTACTCCGGCTCGCCGAGCGCGCAGAACGTCTACCCGGTCGTCGGACACCAGCTGGTCGGAGTCGGCGATGACCTGGGCGACGGCACCGGCCCTGGGCTCGCAGGTCCTCGGGAGCGTGCCGGCGGGCAGTGCGTCGGCCACGACGTACGCCGTGACCCTCCCGCCGTCGGCGCTGCAGCAGGCGGCGACGGCCGGCGGGCTGGTCACCCTGGCGGTCAAGAGCGCCGCCGCCGACGCCTTCTACGTCAACTCGAAGGAGGCCACGACCGCGCGCCCGCAGCTCGTCCTCACCACCGGCTGAGCGCGGTCAGGTCGACAACGTCCCCCGCGCGCAAGGCGCTCGCCCAGTGCCACGCCCCTCAGCAGCCCCGCGTACGGCGACGCCTCGGCTCAGGACACCTCCACGGGCGTCGACCCGATGAGCCGGGCGAGCTCGGCGCGGGTCGGTCCGGGGGACGGCTCCGGACGCCACCCGGTGGCGTACACCGCGCGGGCGAGCGGCTCGACCGGGTCCAGGCACGTTGGCGGGGCGGTCATGGTCAGGTAGGGCATGACGGCGGGGGAGATGGCCGGGTCGACCTCGGCCGCCATCATGATGAGGTCCGAGGGGAGGCGGCCGTTGAGGTCGATGTCCTCGCCCGACCAGCGCCGGCGCAGGCACTCGTCCATGCGCGCGTGGTCCTCGACCCAGGGCAGCATGTGGGTCTCGCACCACGAGTCGAAGGCCTCGCCGAGAGGCACCCGGTCGCGCCCGTGGTGCTCGATGAGGTGCAGGACCTGCCTCGCCTGCAGCAGCGACGTGGTGATCCCGCGGCCGAAGTTCGGCGTCGTCGTGCACACGGCGTCGCCGACGAACAGCAACCCCGGCAGCGCGAGGCGACCGTCGGGGCCGGTCTGGCGGCCGGTAGTAGTTCATCAGCGTGCCGCCCGGCAGGACCGGCGTGATGGGACGGGAACGCTCCGGGTCGGTCCAGTCGGACAGTCCCGGGATGGCGCGGCAGGCGGCGCTGAACGCCGCCTCGTGCCGGAGGGGGACGAGGTCGCGGTCGTCGGTGGGACGGATGAAGAGCACGGAGAAGGTGCCGAGCTCGTGGACGAAGATGATGACCTGGTATCCGTCGAAGTTGGCCTGCCACGCGATGGGGTTGACCAGGGGGCCGAGGCCCGCGCCGGGGTGCAGCTGGTACTGCCGGTCGACGTAGGCGATCCCGCAGACACCTCCCGCTGTCGGCTGCGCGCGCAGGGCGCGGGTGACCCGGCCCGCCCGGCCCGAGGCGTCGATGACGAGGTCGGCCGGCAGCAGCGCGCCGTCGACCGTCCAGCCCGGTGGCCCGCCCTGCGTCGCTGGTCACGGCGTCGACGTGCCCGAGGCAGCAGGGTCAGACCGGGCGTGGCCAACGCCGACGCCCGCAGCGCGGTCTCGAACGTCTGACGTCGACAGCGCATCCCCATGGGCAGCTCGCTCCCGTCCGGCAACCGGAGGCTGACCGGTTCGGCTCCCGAGGCCAGCAGCCGCTCGTAGGCGTCCGGCATCTCGGTGCGCACGGCCTCGACCGCCTGGGCCCGGAAGGCGTGGGCGTGGTGGAACTGCATCACCCCACGACGCGGCCAGCTGCCGTCCTCCCTCGGGCCCGGGTCGCGGTCGACGACGGTGACCCGGTGACCGCGGCGGGCGAGGGCCGATCCGAGGAAGAGGCCCGTGGGTCCAGCGCCGATGATCGCCGTGTGCACGACCGTCACCTGCCTTCACGCAACCTTCGAGGTGGTGGACCACCTCACCGTGGGCCGATCGGACGGCGGCGTCAACCTTCTCCGGTGAGGGGGCCGGTGCGACGCGGGTCGATGGTCCCTGTCGCCGGGGGTGACCCCTCGCGACGATGGCGGCAGGCACCACCCGGCGCGGGGGCCGGCACGCTGCGCGGAAGGGGCTGACGTGGGATCACGACGACGGTGCCGCCGGGGGCGTCGGTCGCCCTGGTGGAGGCGGCCGGGACTCTGGTGGACGGTCCTGGCCGTCGTCGTGCTGCGGGTCGCTGGCGATCGTCGCCTTCCGCAGCCGGCAGCCGGAGGTGCTGGACCGGATGCGCGAGCTGAACAAGCGGTGGCTGAACCCGGCGATGCTGTACCTGGCCGGCCGGCCGCACTGGTACGCCTCGCGGGTCGAGCACGTCGGCCGTCGCTCCGGCCGGCCCTACGCGACCCCGGTGGTCGCCGTCCCGGTCGAGGGCGGCCTGGTCATCCCGCTGCCCTACGGGCCGGACGTCGACTGGTGCCGCAACCTGCGGGCGGCCGGGGGAGGGACGGTCGTCCGCCAGGGGCGTCGCCATACGGTCTCCGCGCCCGTGGTGCGTGCCCACCGACCGAGATCGAGCCGCTGCTGTCCGCGTTCTGGCGCCGCTCGACGCGCCCCTACGGGTTCGCGTCCTGGCTGCGGGTGAGCACCACCGGCGAGGGGGCGATACCGGCGGCATGAGCGGGTCCGGCGCCCGGCCGCGGTCGCGTAGGCTCTGTGACCGTGGCCGTTGACTTTGCACATGAGCTGAAAGACCTCCGCCAGACCATGGACTCGGTGCGCGAGGTGACCGACCTGGACAAGCTGAAGTCCCAGATCTCCGAGCTCGAGGAGCAGTCCGGCGCCCCCGACCTCTGGGACCACCCCGAGCACGCGCAGGAGGTCACCAGCCGCCTGTCCCGCGCCAACAGCGAGCTCGAGCGGGTCACCGGGATGTACGAGCGGATCGACGAGCTCGAGGTCCTGGTCCAGCTCGGCGAGGAGGAGGGCGACGCCGACACCATGGCCGAGGCCGAGCGCGAGCTGGCCTCCCTGCGCAAGGCCGTCGGCGAGCTCGAGGTGCGCACCCTGCTCAACGGCGAGTACGACGAGCGCGAGGCGGTCGTCACGATCCGCGTCCGGCGCCGGTGGCGTCGACGCCGCGGACTTCGCCGAGATGCTGATGCGCATGTACCTGCGCTGGGCCGAGCGGCACGGCTACCCGACCACGGTGATGGACACCTCCTACGCCGAGGAGGCCGGGCTGAAGTCGGCGACGTTCGAGGTCAAGGTGCCCTACGCGTTCGGCACCCTCGCGATCGAGGCCGGCACCCACCGGCTGGTGCGGATCTCGCCGTTCGACAACCAGGGCCGGCGCCAGACGTCCTTCGCCGCGGTCGAGGTGATCCCGCTGATCGCCCAGACCGACAGCATCGAGATCCCCGACAACGAGATCAAGGTCGACGTCTTCCGCTCCTCGGGCCCCGGCGGGCAGAGCGTCAACACCACCGACTCCGCGGTCCGGATGACCCACATCCCGACCGGCATCGTCGTCTCGATGCAGAACGAGAAGTCCCAGATCCAGAACCGCGCCGCGGCCCTGCGGGTGCTGCAGTCCCGGCTGCTGCTGCAGCGCCAGGCCGAGGAGAACGCCGCCAAGAAGGCCATGGCCGGCGACGTCAAGGCCAGCTGGGGCGACCAGATGCGCTCCTACGTGCTGCACCCGTACCAGATGGTCAAGGACCTGCGCACCGAGTACGAGGTCGGCAACACCTCCGCGGTCTTCGACGGCGACATCGACGGCTTCATCGAGGCCGGCATCCGCTGGAAGCGCAGCGCCGAGCGCGAGGACTGACCCTGCCGGCGTCCGCTGCGCGGACCGCCGAGGGGGAGGACTGACCCTGCCGGCGTCCGCTGCGCGGACCGCCGAGGGGCAGGACTGACCCTGCCGGCGTCCGCTGCGCGGACCGCCGTGGGACCCTCTGCGGACGCCGCTGCGGCGAGCAACACCCGGGGCTGAGCGCAATTCCCCAAACCGGGGGACGGCGTCGTACGCTCATTCGCGCACCGTTGGATACGACCCACGTATCCCTCACGGTTCCGCCCTGTCCCCGAGCCTGAGGCCCCCCGCCGCATGATTCGCTTCGAGAACGTCAGCAAGACCTACGCACGGTCGAGCCGTCCCGCCCTGCGGAACGTCTCCCTGGAGGTCGAGCGCGGCGAGTTCGTCTTCGTCGTCGGCCAGTCCGGCTCGGGCAAGTCGACCCTGCTGCGGCTGGTCCTGCGCGAGGAGCGGGCCACCGGCGGGCCAGGTCCTCGTCGCCGGCCGGGAGCTGGCCCACCTGCCCGGCCGCAAGGTCCCGGCGCTGCGCCGCGAGATCGGCACCGTCTTCCAGGACTTCCGGCTGCTGCCGAACAAGACCGTCTACCAGAACGTCGCCTTCGCCCTGCAGGTGCTCGGCCGCTCCCGCCACCAGATCAGGCAGACCGTGCCCGAGACGCTGGAGATGGTCGGCCTGGGCGGCAAGGAGAAGCGCCTGCCGCACGAGCTGTCCGGTGGTGAGCAGCAGCGCGTGGCGATCGCCCGGGCGTTCGTCAACAAGCCGGCGATCCTGCTCTGCGACGAGCCCACCGGCAACCTCGACCCCACGATCAGCCTCGACATCGTGCAGCTGCTCGACCGGATCCACCGCGGCGGCACCACCGTCGTGATGGCCACCCACGACGTCGACATCGTCGACCAGCTGCGCAAGCGGGTCGTCGAGCTCAAGGACGGCGAGATGGTCCGCGACCAGAGTCCGCGGCGTCTACGGCTCCGCCCGGTGACCGCGGGCTCCACCCGCGTCCCGGCGCCTGCCGACCGACCGCTGACCGACCCCCGACGAAGGACCAGAGAGAACCCATGCGCCTGCAGTTCATCCTGAGCGAGATCTGGACCGGTGTGCGCCGCAACCTGTCCATGACGGTCTCGGTGATCCTCGTGACCATGGTCTCGGTGCTGTTCATCGGCTTCGGCCTGCTCGCCCAGCGCCAGGTCGACACCATGAAGGACTACTGGTACGACCGGGTCCAGGTCTCGATCTTCCTGTGCACGGCCAAGTCCAACCAGCCCAACTGCGCCGCCGGCCCGGTCACCGCCGCCCAGCGCCAGCAGATCGCGACCCAGCTCGACAGCATGAAGCCGCTGGTCAAGGGCGTCTTCACCGAGACCCAGGCGCAGGCCTACAGCCGGTTCAAGCAGCAGTTCAAGGACAGCCCGGTCCTGGACGACATCAAGCCGGCCGACCTGCCCGAGAGCTTCCGGGTGCAGCTGAGCGACCCGACCAAGTACGCCGTGATCACCAGCTCGTTCACCGGCGCGCCGGGCGTGGGGGAGGTGCAGGACCAGCAGCGCATCCTGGACCCGCTGTTCACCTGGCTGAACAAGTTCACCATCGGCACGCTGGGTCATGGCGGCCCTGATGGTGGTCTGCTCGGTCCTGCTGGTGGCCACCACGATCCGCCAGACCGCGTTCAGCCGCCGCCGTGAGACCGGCATCATGCGGCTGGTCGGCGCGTCCGCGTTCGTCATCCAGCTGCCGTTCATCCTCGAGACCCTCCTCGCCACGCTGCTCGGCGCCGGCCTCGGCTTCGGCGCGCTGTGGGCCGCGATCCGGTTCGGCATCACCGAGAACGTCGCCAAGTCGATCCCGATCACCTTCATCACCACCCACGACGTCGTCTCGATCGCGCCGTGTGCTGGTCGGGGGCGGTGCCGTGGTCGCGATGGCCACCGCCTGGCTGACCCTGCGTCGCTACCTGCGGGTATGACGCCCCGCGCCCTGTCCTGCCCGACGCGGCGTCCGTCGCCCGGGCCCGCCCTGCTGCCCCTCGCCGTCGCGGCGCCGACCGCCGCGACCGGCCCGGTGTGGCACCCCTGTTACGGATGGGGCCTGTGATACCTATGTTCCCGATGAGTGCGATGACCCCCTCCTCAGCCCGCCGCCGGCTCGCCGTGCGGCTGACCGCCCTCGGTGTGCTCGCCGCGACGGCCAGCACCCTGGCGCTGGCGCCCGTCAGCGTGGCCGACACCCGCGGCGACAAGGCCAAGCTGGACCGCGACATCGCCGCGCTGCGGGGCCAGCTCGAGGACACCTCCGCCGACCTGGTCGACGCCTACGTCGCGCTGCGCCGCACCCAGGCCCAGATGCCGGCCGCGCGACAGGCCCTCGCCGCCGCGCAGGCCGCGCTGCGCCGCGGCCGAGCGGCACAACCAGGAGATCGCGACCCAGCTGGCCGTCGCCCGGGCCAACGAGGCCAAGGCCGCCGCCGACGCTGGCCGTCAACGCCAAGGCCACCGAGACCACGCTCGACGCGGTCGGCAACCTGGCCCGCGAGAGCTACCAGCAGGGCAGCGTCGGGGCGATGGGCAGCCTGTCGGTCGCCCTCTCGGCGCAGTCGCCGGACGACTTCGCCACCCGGATCGCGACGCTGGGCCAGATCAACCGGCTGCAGGACGGCGCGCTGCGCGACCTGGCCACCATGCGCGCCGAGGGCCGGGCCCAGCAGGTCGCACGTCGTCGCCGTGCGCGCCAGCAGATCGCCGACCTCAAGGTGCAGGCCGAGCGGGCCGTCGCCGCGGCCGGGGTGGCCCGCAACGCCGCGGCCCGCGCCAAGGCCTCGCTCGACGCGCTGGTCGCCCGGCAGGCCGCCGCGGCCCGCGCGGTCGAGGCGAAGAAGGCCCGGGAGCAGGCCCGGATCGACGGCATGCAGGCCGAGTCCGACCGGCTGCAGGCCGTGCTGGCCGCCCGGGCCAGGGCCGCCCGGGAGAGGGCCGCCCGTGAGGCCGCCGCCCGCAGCGCGTGCCGGGCGCCGCCGGCCGCGCGACCCGGCGCCCGCCCAGGGCGGCGGCTACCTCAGCAAGCCGGTCAACGCGCCGGTGTCCTCGGAGTTCGGCTACCGCTACCACCCGGTGCTGCACTACAGCCGCCTGCACGCCGGCATCGACTTCGCCGCCAGCTGCGGCACCCCGGTGCACGCCGCGGCCGACGGCGACGTGGTGATGGCCGGCTGGAGCAGCGGCGGCTACGGCAACCGCATCGTGGTCGACCACGGCCTGCACCGCGGCACCGACCTGACCACGACGTACAACCACCTCACCTCCATCGTCCGCGGCAGCGGGCACGTCAGCCGGGGCCAGCTGATCGGCTACTCCGGCACGACCGGCCTGTCCACCGGGTGCCACCTGCACTTCGAGACCCGCCAGGACGGCACGCCGGTCAACCCGCGCACCTGGTTCTGACGCGGGGAACGCCGTCGCGGCGCCGCGTGTTGCACAGGTAGCGTTACCCGCTGACCTGCACGGACGCCATACGGACTCCGGTCGAGCGGCACACAGCTGGAAGGGATGGCGACGGTGGCCAAGGAGCACGGGCACAAGCTCGTCGCGAGCAACCGCAAGGCGCGGCACGACTACCTCATCGAGGACACCTTCGAGGCGGGGCTGGTGCTCATGGGCACCGAGGTCAAGTCGCTGCGCCAGGGGCGCGCCTCGCTGATCGACGGCTTCGCGACGGTCCGCGACGGCGAGCTGTGGCTGGAGGGCGTGCACATCCCGGAGTACACCGAGGGCACCTGGACCAACCACTCGGCCCGGCGCCGGCGCAAGCTGCTGCTGAACAAGGACGAGATCCACAAGCTGATCATCAAGACCCGCGAGAGCGGGCACACGATCGTGCCGCTGTCGCTGTACTTCAAGGACGGCCGGGCCAAGGTCGAGATCGCGCTGGCCAAGGGCAAGCGCAACTACGACAAGCGCCAGACGCTGCGCGAGCGGCAGGACCGGCGCGAGGCCGAGCGGGCCATGTCGACCCGACGGGAACGGTGACGCCGGATGCGCGCCGCGGGGTCGCGAGGAACGGTGCGCGCCCTGGCCGCGCTGCTGCTGGGGCTGGGCGCCCTGCTCGGGCTGTCCGTCGGGCGGCGCACGCCGCTGACGGCGAGCGGATCGTCTCGTTCGCGGCCGACTACGACGTGCAGGCCAACGGGTCGATGGACGTGACCGAGACGCTGGTCTGGCAGTTCGCCGGCGACACCAGCCACGGCATCCAGCGCTTCATCCGCACCTCGGCCGGCTACGACCAGAAGCCCGACACCTACCGCCGCTACGAGCTCGGCGACGTGACGGCCTCGAGCCCGAGCGGGGCGCCGGCCGACGTCGCGGTCACCGAGACCGGCGCCGAGACGCGGATCCGCATCGGCAGCCCCGACGAGACGGTGCAGGGGCGGCAGACCTACGTGCTGCACTACCACCTCGCGCACGTGGTCAACGGCTTCGCGGACCACAGCGAGCTCTACTGGAACGTCACCGGCCAGCGGGTCGACATCCCGACCGACGCGGTGCGGGTGACCGTCCGCGGCCCCGCCGCGGTCACCCGGGCGGCCTGCTTCTACGGCGCCCAGGGCTCCACCGACACCTGCCCGGCCACCGCCGGGCGACCCGGCGACGTTCGCCGCCCGCGACCTCGGCCCGGGCGAGCAGGTCAGCATCGTCGCGTCGTTCCCGCCCGGTGCGGTCACCGACGTGACCCCCGACCTGCGCCAGGGCGAGACCGGCTACTCCGGCGAGTCCGGGCCGCGTCTCGACGATGGCCCCCGGCGCCGCCCGCGCGGTGAGCCTGCTGAGCTACGGCGGCGGCATCACCCTCCCGGTCCTCGCGGCCGGCCTCATGGGTGTCCTGGTCTGGAAGCGCGGGCGCGACGAGCAGTACGCCGGTCTGACGCCGGGCCTCACCCCGGTCACCGGCGCCCCGGCCGAGGTCGTGCGCGGGCAGAAGCCCGTGGTCGCGGTGCAGTTCGCCCCGCCCGCGGGGGTGGCCCCCGGCCTGGTCGGCACGGTCCTGGACGAGGAGGCGAACACCATCGACGTCAGCGCGACGGTGGTCGACCTCGCCGTCCGCGGCTACCTGCGGATCGAGGAGGTGTCCTCGGGCGGGATGTTCAAGCGCACCGACTGGCGGCTGACCCGGCTGGCCCCGCAGCGGGGCGGGGAGCCGCTCGCGCAGTACGAGCAGACCATCCTCGACGGGCTGTTCGCGACCGCCAACCCGGTGCTGCTCTCCGAGCTGAAGAACCACTTCGCCAGCACCCTCGCGCTCGGCCAAGGCCCAGATGTACGCCGAGGTCACCCACCGCGGCTGGTTCCGCGAGTCCCCGGAGCAGCAGCGCCGGGTGTGGCGGGCGATCGGCACCGGGCTCGTCGTCGTCGGGCTGGCCTCGGGGTGGTTCCTCGGCTTCCGCAGCGTCGGCACCGACCAGGTCGGCGGGGTCAGCCTGGGCGTGCCGTCGGGGATCGTGCTGGCCGCCGGGCTGGTGGTGGCCGGGCTGGTCGTGCGGCTGCTCGGCAAGCGGATGGCCGCCCGCACCGCGGACGGCAGCGCCGTCCTGGCCCAGTCGCTGGGGTTCAAGCAGTACCTCGTGACCGCCGAGGCGGACCAGATCCGGTTCGAGGAGGCGCAGGACATCTTCAGCCGCTACCTGCCCTACGCGATCGTGTTCGGCGTCGCCGACCGCTGGGCCAGGGTCTTCAACGAGGTGGCCGAGGCGGCCGCGGCGGCGGGGCGGTCGCTGGACGTGCCCACCTGGTACGTCTTCTCCGGCGGTGGCTTCGGCGGCTTCTCCGGCATCGCCAGCGGCATGGACAGCTTCTCCACCACCGCGGCGGGCACCTTCACCTCCACGCCCGGCTCGTCGGGCGGCAGCGGCTTCTCCGGTGGCGGCTTCTCCGGCGGCGGTGGCGGGGGCGGCGGCTCCAGCTCCTGGTGAGCGCCGCGGGTCGTCAGCCGACGACGAGCAGCAGGTCGCCGCCCTCGACCTGCTGCTGGCTGCCGATGGCCAGGCGCTGCACCGTGCCGGCCACCGGCGAGGTGATCGCCGCCTCCATCTTCATCGCCTCGATCGTCGCCACCGGCGGCGCCGCCTCGACGGTGTCGCCCTCGGCCACCGACAGCGAGACCACCCCGGCGAACGGCGCCGCGACCTGCCCGGCGACGGCCGGGGTCGGCCCGCTCGGCCTGGCGCACGTCGACCTGCGACCGACTCGTCGCGCACCCGGACCGGGCGCAGCTGGCCGTTGACGGTGCACATGACCGTGCGCAGGCCGCGCTCGTCGGGGTCGCTGATCGACTGCACGCCGAGCAGCAGCCGCTTGCCGGGCTCGAGGTCCACCTCGTGCTCGGCGCCCACGGCCAGGCCGTGCAGGAACTCGCCGGTGCCGAGGACGGACAGGTCGGAGTAGGTCTCGCGGGAGGCCTCGAAGTCCCGGGTCGGCCCGGGGAACAGCAGCCGGTTGAGCGTGCGCCGCGGCGTCGACGACGAGGTCGGCCTCGTCCTGCGCCGACAGCTCGCTGACGGCCGGCTTGCGGGTGCGGCCCTCGAGCGCCTTGCTGCGGAACGGCTCGGGCCAGCCGCCGGGCGGGTCGCCGAGGTCGCCGTTGAGGAAGCCGATGACCGAGTCGGGGATGTCGAACCGGGTCGGGTCCGCCTCGAACTCGGCCGGGTCGGCGTTGGCGCCGACGAGCGCCAGCGCGAGGTCGCCGACCACCTTGGAGCTCGGCGTGACCTTGACGATGTTGCCCAGGATGCGGTTCGCGGCGGCGTACATGTCCTCGATCGACTCGAACCGGTCGCCCAGGCCGAGGGCGATCGCCTGCTGGCGCAGGTTGGACAGCTGCCCACCGGGGATCTCGTGGGTGTAGACCCGGCCGGTGGGGGAGGCCAGCCCGGACTCGAACGGCGCGTAGAGCTGGCGCACGCCCTCCCAGTAGGGCTCGAGGTCGCAGACCGCCTGCAGGTCCAGCCCGGTCGCGCGCTCGGTGCCGTCGGTGGCGGCGACCAGCGCCGACATCGACGGCTGGCTGGTGGTGCCGGACATCGAGGCGCTGGCCACGTCGACCGCGTCCACGCCGGCGCCGATCGCGGCCAGCAGGGTGGCCAGCTGGCCGCCGGCGGTGTCGTGGGTGTGCAGGTGCACCGGCAGGTCGAACCGCTCGCGCAGCGCCGTGACCAGCCGGGCCGCGGCCGGGGCGCGCAGCAGCCCGGCCATGTCCTTGATCGCGATGACGTGGGCGCCGGCCGCCACCACCCGCTCGGCCAGGTCGAGGTAGTAGTCGAGGGTGTAGATGCGCTCGTCCGGGTCGAGCAGGTTGCCGGTGTAGCACAGGCACACCTCGGCGACCGCGGTGCCGGTCTCGCGGACCGCGGCGATCGCCGGGGTCATCTGGTCGACGTCGTTGAGCGCGTCGAAGATCCGGAAGATGTCGATGCCGGTGCGGGCCGCCTCGGTCACGAACGCGTCGGTGACCGCGGTCGGGTACGGCGTGTAGCCGACGGTGTTGCGCCCGCGCAGCAGCATCTGCAGCGGCAGGTTGGGCATCGCCTCGCGCAGCGCGGCGAGCCGCTCCCACGGGTCCTCGGCGAGGAAGCGCAGCGCCACGTCGTACGTCGCCCCGCCCCACGCCTCCACGCTGAGCAGCTGGGGGGTGAGGCGGGCCACGTGCCCGGCGACGTGCAGCAGGTCGCGGGTGCGCACCCGCGTGGCCAGCAGCGACTGGTGGGCGTCGCGGAAGGTCGTGTCGGTGACCGCGACCGCCTCCTGCTGGCGCAGCGAGGCGGCGAACTTCTCCGGCCCCACCCGCAGCAGCAGGTCGCGCGCGCCCGGCCGCGGCGGCGCGTCGAGGTCGATCGCGGGCAGCTTGCTGCGCGGGCTGAGCGTGGTGCGCTGCGGGCCGTAGGGCTGGTTGACCGTCACCTCGGCCAGGTAGGTCAGCAGCTTGGTGCCGCGGTCGGCGGGGGTCCGCGACGTCAGCAGCTCGGGCCGCTCGTCGATGAAGGACGTCGACAGGCGCCCGGCCACGAAGTCCGGCTGGTCCAGCAGCGACTGCAGGAACGGGATGTTGGTGGCGACCCCGCGGATGCGGAACTCGGCCAGCGCACGGCGCGAGCGGCGTACGGCGGTCGCGAAGTCCGCGCCGCGGCAGGTGAGCTTGACCAGCATGGAGTCGAAGTGGGCGCCGATCTCGGCGCCGACGAAGACCGTGCCGCCGTCGAGCCGCACGCCCGCGCCGCCGGCCGAGCGGTAGACGGTGATCCGGCCGGTGTCGGGGCGGAAGCCGTTGGCCGGGTCCTCGGTGGTGATCCGGCACTGCAGCGCCGCGCCGCGCAGCCGGATGGCGTCCTGGGTCAGGCCCAGCTCGGGCAGGGTCGCGCCGGAGGCGATCCGCAGCTGGGTGCTGACCAGGTCGACGTCGGTGACCTCCTCGGTCACCGTGTGCTCGACCTGGATGCGGGGGTTCATCTCGATGAAGACGTAGCGGCCGTCGGGGGCGAGCAGGAACTCGACCGTCCCGGCGTTGACGTAGCCGATCTCGCGGGCGAACGCGACGGCGTGGGCGCACATCCGCTCGCGCAGGTCGGGGTCGAGGTTGGGCGCCGGGGCGATCTCGACGACCTTCTGGTGCCGCCGCTGCACCGAGCAGTCGCGCTCGAACAGGTGGATGACGTTGCCGGCCGCGTCGGCCAGGATCTGCACCTCGATGTGGCGGGGGCTGACCACCGCCTCCTCCAGGAAGACGGTGGCGTCGCCGAACGCCGCCTCCGCCTCGCGCATCGCGGCCTCGAGCGACTCGCGCAGGTCCTCCTCGCGCTCGACCCGCCGCATGCCGCGCCCGCCGCCGCCGGCGACCGCCTTGACGAAGATCGGGAAGCCGATGTCGGCGGCGGCGGCCAGCACGGTGTCCACGTCGTCGCTCGGCTCGGAGCCGCGCAGGGTCGGCAGCCCGGCCTGCCTCGGCGGCGGCGATCGCGCGGGCCTTGTTGCCGGTGAGGTTCAGCACGTCGGCCGGGCGGGCCGACGAAGGTGATGCCCGCCGCCGTGCAGGCCTCGGCCAGCGCCGGGTTCTCCGAGAGGAAGCCGTAGCCGGGGTAGATCGCGTCGGCGCCGGCCTCGACGGCGACCCGGGTGATCTCCTGCGGGTCGAGGTAGGCCCGGACCGGGTGCCCCGGCTCGCCGATCTCGTAGGCCTCGTCCGCCTTGAGGCGGTGCTCGCTCTTGCGGTCCTCGTGCGGGAAGACCGCGACCGTCTGTGCGCCGAGCTCGGTGGCCGCGCGAAAAGCGCGAACGGCGATCTCGCCACGGTTGGCTACGAGTACCTTGCGAAACACGGTGTGCCTCCGGTCGGCCCAGGGTGAGACAGCAGATCGGGATCACCCTACTGAGCCGCCCATCCCGCGAGACGTCGATCCCGACATGCGGAACGTGGCGGTTCCCGGCGGCGGCTGGCGGGGCCGCGCCGGGGGAGCGCTCGTGCGTGACGGCTCCGAACGGCGGGACGAAGGCCCCTCCGGGGTGGGGCGGAGGTGGCCGACGATCGGGATGTGGGCCCCTCGGAGCGGCCGGGAGTGAGGGATATAGTTGTCCTATGGAACCATCTCGGGCTGCCCGGGAGGGGTCGCCCCATAATCTTGGGACCGGTACGCGACAGAGGGGAGGCGGATGAGGGTGCCACGACACGGTGGGTCTGGCAGGTCATCGCGCGGCGCGCGAGCGGCTGCGAGGCCGACTACCGGCGGATTCCGGCGGGCCAGCCGGTCCGGCTGGCCAAGCGCACCTCCAACCTGTTCCGGCCCCGCGAGGGCCTCGACGTGCCCGGCCTGGACGTCAGCGAGCTCGACCACGTCCTGTCGGTCGACCCCGAGCGGCTGGTCGCCCAGGTGCAGGGGATGACCACCTACGAGCGGCTCGTCGACGCGACCCTGTCGGTCGGGACGATGCCCCTGGTCGTGCCGCAGCTCAAGACCATCACCCTCGGCGGGGCGGTCACCGGGCTCGGCATCGAGTCCTCGTCCTTCCGCAACGGCCTGCCGCACGAGTCGGTCCGCGAGATGGAGATCCTCACCGGGTCCGGTGAGGTCGTCGTGGCCCGCCCCGACAACGAGCACGCCGACCTGTTCCGGGCCTTCCCCAACTCCTACGGCTCGCTCGGCTACGCGCTGCGCCTCGAGATCGAGCTGGAGCGGGTCCACCGCTTCGTGCGGCTGCGGCACGTCCGGTTCCACGACCTCGACACGCTGGTGGCCGCGCTGGACGACGTGGTGCGCACGCGCCGCCACGAGGGCGAGGACGGTGGACTTCGTCGACGGGGTGGTCTTCTCCGCCGAGGAGTCGTACCTCACCCTGGGCAGCTGGGCCGACGAGGCGCCCTCGGTCAGCGACTACACCGGCCAGGAGATCTACTACCGCTCGATCCAGCGCAGGCCGGTCGACCACCTCACCGCCCGCGACTACCTCTGGCGCTGGGACACCGACTGGTTCTGGTGCTCGCGGGCGTTCGGGGTGCAGAACCCGCGCGTGCGCCGGCTGTGGCCCCGGCGCTACCTGCGCAGCGACGCCTACTCCCGGCTGATCCGGTTCGAGAACCAGCACCAGTGGGCCGCGCGGTGGGACCAGCGCCGTGGCCGACCCGCGCGCGAGCGGGTGGTGCAGGACGTCGAGATCCCGATCGGGCGTACCGCGGAGTTCCTGCGGTGGTTCCTGCGCGAGGTCCCGATCGAGCCGATCTGGTTGTGCCCGTTGGCGTTGCGTGACACCGACGTGAGCCGGGGCGGCTGGCCGCTCTACCCGCTGGAGCCGGGCGCCACCTACGTCAACGTCGGCTTCTGGTCGACGGTCGCGATCGCCCCCGGCCGTGCGGACGGCGACGTCAACCGCGCCATCGAGCGGCGGGTGCGCGAGCTCGGCGGCCACAAGTCGCTGTACTCCGACTCCTACTACGACGAGGAGGAGTTCTGGTCGCTGTACGGCGGCGAGACCTATGCCCAGACCAAGAAGACCTACGACCCGGACGGACGTCTGCCCGGGCTCTACGACAAGGCGGTGAGACGGCGATGACCCTTCTGATCGGACAGGCATTCGAGAAGCTGTTCGGGCCGGACGTTCCCATCCGGTTCACGGCGTACGACGGGTCCGTCCGCGGGCGACCCGCACGCGGACGTCCACTTCCGGCTGCTCAACGAGCGCGGGCTGCGCTACATCGTCACCGCCCCGGGCAGCCTGGGCCTGGCCCGCGCCTACGTCCAGGGCGACCTCGTCATCGAGGGTGTCGACGAGGCCAACCCCTACCCGCTGCTCAAGCTGCTGGAGGACGAGGTCTCCGCTCCAGCGCCCCCCGGTGCGCGAGCTGCCCGAGCTGGCGAAGGTGCTCGGCTGGAAGGTGATCCAGCCGCCGGAGCTGCCCCCGCAGGAGAGCCCGCCGCAGTGGCTGAGGCTCGTCAACGGGCTGCGGCACACCCGCTCGCGCGACGCCCGGGCGATCTCCCACCACTACGACGTGTCCAACGCGTTCTACGAGATGCTGCTCGGGCCGTCGATGACCTACACCTGCGCCTGCTACCCGACCGCGGACGCCAGCCTCGAGGAGGCGCAGGCGGCCAAGTACGACCTGGTCTGCCGCAAGCTCGACCTCCGGCCGGGCATGCGCCTGCTGGACGTCGGCTGCGGCTGGGGCGGCATGGTGCGGCACGCCGTCAAGAACTACGGCGTCACCGCGCTCGGTGTCACGCTCTCGGAGCAGCAGGCGGCGTGGGCCGGCAAGGCCATCGCCGAGGAGGGGCTCAGCGGTGCCGCGGAGGTGCGGCACAGCGACTACCGCAACGTGCGCGAGGTGGGCTTCGACGCGGTCAGCTCGATCGGGCTGACCGAGCACATCGGCGTCAAGAACTACCCGGCGTACTTCCGGTTCCTGCGCAGCCGGCTGCGTGACGGCGGGCGGCTGCTCAACCACAGCATCACCCGGCCCGACAACCGCCACCCGGGCATCCCGCGCGCGGGGTTCATCAACCGCTACGTCTTCCCCGACGGCGAGCTGACCGGCTCGGGCACGCTGGTGACGATCATGCAGGACGAGGGCCTCGAGGTGCGCCACGAGGAGAACCTGCGCGAGCACTACGCCATGACCTGCCGCGACTGGGTCCGCAACCTCAGCGCGAACTGGGACCAGGCCGTGGCCGAGGTGGGCCTGGGCACCGCGAAGGTCTGGGCGCTCTACCTCGCCGGCTCCCGGCTGTCCTTCGAGCGCAACCGGATCCAGCTGCACCAGATCCTGGGCGTCAAGGTCCCGGCCGACGGCAACGCGCAGTTCCCGCTCCGCCCGACGTGGGGCGCCTGAGCCGAGCTCCCCGTGACGCACGACGCCCCCGACCCGGACGGGTCGGGGGCGTCGTGCGTGCCGGCGCGTGGTCAGAGACGGACCAGCATCTTGCCGGTGTTGCCACCGGTGAGCAGGTCACGGAAACCGTTGACCGCGTTGTCGATCCCGTCCACGACGGTCTCGCGCCAGGCGATCTTGCCGTCGGCCAGCCACTGGCCGACCTCGGCCTCGAACTGCGGGCGCAGGTCCTCGTGGTCCGACACGATGAAGCCGCGCAGGGTGAGGCGCTTGCCGATGATCGACATCATGTTGCGCGGGCCCGGGGACGGCTCGGTGTCGTTGTAGGCCGAGATCATCCCGCAGAGGGCCGCCCGGCCGTTCGGTCGCAGCGCGCCGATGGCGGCCTCGAGGTGGTCGCCGCCGACGTTGTCGAAGTAGACGTCGATGCCCTCGGGGGCCGCCTGCTTCAGGCCCTCGGCGATCGGGGTCGCCTTGTAGTCCACGGCCTGGTCGAAGCCGGCGTCGTCGAGCAGCCAGCGGGTCTTGTCCGGCCCGCCGGCGCTGCCGACGACCAGGCTGGCCCCCTTGAGCCGCGCGATCTGGCCCACGAGGGAGCCCACGGCGCCCGCGGCGGCGGAGACGAAGACCCGGTCGCCCTCCTGGAACGCGCCGACGCGCAGCAGTCCGGCGTACGCGGTGCGCCCGGGCATGCCGAGCACCCCGAGGTAGGCCTGGGCGGGAGCCACGGCGGTGTCGAGGACCCGGGTCCGGGCGGCGGGCACCAGGGCGTCGCTGCGCCAGCCGAGGCCGTGGATGACGGTGTCGCCGACCTTGATCGGCCCGTCCGGTGGCGTCGAGGGCGCCGTCGGCGACGGCGGTCACCTCGCCCACGGCCTCGCCGTCCATCGGCCGGTCGAGCTGGAACGGGGGCACGTAGGACTTGCTGTCGTTCATCCGGCCGCGCATGTAGGGGTCGACGGACAGGAACGTGTTGCGCACGAGGACCTGGCCCTCGCCCGGCTCGGGCAGCTCGACCTCGACGAGGGCGAAGTCCTCGTCCACGGGAGCGCCGTGGGGGCGGCGGATGAGGTGCCATTCGTGGCTGGTGGTCATGGGTCCTGCCTCTCTGCAGTGCGCGCGGACGCGCCGTGGTGCCTCGGTGCCTTCAGTGGCAGTCAACCGGTCGCCGTGCCCTCGTCATCCCGGCGGGGTGGGTGAAGGTCGTCACGTCCTGCCTCGGGGGGTTCCGGCAGGAATCGTTTGGCCGTGGGACGGGTTGGACAGATAGGCTGAGGCCGCGGGTCAGCAGGGGACCCGGTTTGACAAGTGAACAGTGCGACGTGTGCCACCCCATGGGGGTGATCGGTTTCGACGTTGATCGTCATTCCAGGAGAAGCGGGTCGAGGATGCAGGGTTATCTCGTTAACGCTCCTTGCAAAACAACAGGTGCCGATTCCAAGCGCACCGACTTCGCCCTCGCCGCCTGAGCGAGCCTCGAAGTCCGTCAGCCTAGGTTTGCTTTCGACCTAGATCCTGGCGTCAGCTAGAAAGCTTGCTGCGCAGTCTCGTCGGGGGGCTGTGCGGGACTCTTACTCGACTGGGCCTGTCAGCGGACGTGTGCGCGCGAGCGCTGGGGCCGAGAAAATCCATAGCGCACTGCACCCGGAGAAGTCCTGGTTTACCGTCAGCGGACGCGGGTTCAATTCCCGCCACCTCCACCACTCATGGGCACGTCGCACTGGCTCCGACACGAGGGCCCGCCCGTCCACCAGGACGGGCGGGCCCTCGTGCGTGTCCCGGTCGCCGCCACCCTCGCCCTCTTTGTGCCGCTTGCCCGGTGAATCCTCAGGCCAACGGCCAGGATTCGCCGAGATCCGGGCACGAAGTGGCCCCGGATCTGGCACCGTTGGCGGTGGGGGGCAAGGGGCGGGGCAGCCGCGGTCGGGGGCCTCCTCACGCGTCCCTCGATGAGGTCGACGGGCCCAGGGGGCCATGACGGTGCGGGGAACGCCCACCCGCCACATCCCCCGGGGGTGCCCATGAGCACTGGTCGAGCAGGTCTCCACCCCGTCAGGCGGCTCCGGCGTCGCGTCGCACCTCTGGCACCGGTCCTGGCGCTGGTCGCCGGTGCGGCCCTGCTGGGGCCCCGGGCCACCGCGGTCGCACCGGCCACCGCGGTGCCGCACCGCGGCCACCGCCGTCGTCCTGGCTGCAGCAACGCAGCCCCGTCCACGGGGTGGTCAAACACGTCGTGGACGGTGACACCGAGTCCGTCGACGCGTGGGGCGACGGCATCGTGATGACCGAGCACGTCCGCAACGCGGGGATCCAGACGATGGAGACCGGCCAGTGCCACAGCGCCGAGGCGGCGGCCGCGATGTCCCGCCTCACCCTCGGCAAGCTCGTGTGGATGAGCGCCAGCTTCCCCTCGTCGGCCAGCTACGGGCGCCCGCTGCGCTTCGTCGATGTCGACACCCCCGGTGGGGCGGTCGACACCCAGCTGTCGCTGCTGCGCGCCGGCCACGCGCTGCCGCTGGTGATCCCGCCCGAGCGCGGCCGCTGGCGGACCTACTTCGCCGCGGCCCAGCAGGCCGCTGCCGCCGGGCGCAACCTCTGGGACACCGACTACTGCGGCACCGGCCCCGACCAGGGCGCACGGATCAAGGTCTGGGCCAGCTACGACGCCGACGGCGCGGACCTGGGCAACGTCAACGGGGAGTACGCGCGCATCCTCAACCAGGGCACTCGGCCGCTGTCCCTCACCGGGTGGTGGATGCGGTCGGCGGCACAGAACTCCTACGTCTTCCCCCGGGGCACCGTCGTGCAGCCCGGCGCCACCCTCACGCTGCGGGTCGGCACCGGCCGCAACACGTCCACCACCCGGTACTGGGGCCAGCCCTCGGCGATCTTCCGCAACGTCGACACCACCGAGGGCTTCGGCAACGGCGTCTACCTGTTCGACCCGGACGGTGACCTACGGGCGCACGCGATCTACCCCTGCCTCTACGCCTGCAGCGACCCCCTGCTCGGCAAGGTGACCATGGCCGTGAACTTCAACGCGCCCGGTCTGGACCCGGGCAACCCCAACGGCGAGTACGTCGTGCTGTCGCCCCGCACCCGGGATGCCGTCGACCTGTCGTACAAGGTGCTGACGGTCTGGGGCAGCACCTACGAGCTGCCCCGCGGCAGCATCGTCCGGCCGGGGGAGCGGCTCGTGGTCCGGATCGGCAAGGGGCAGAGCACCCGGTTGAACCAGTACTGGGGGAAGTCGACCGCCCTGCTCACCAACGCGGGGGCGGTCGTGGTCCTGCGCAGCACCGAGGACGTGCGGATCGCCTGCACCGCGTGGGGGACCGGTCGCTGCTGACGCCGACAGATCGGCCTCCGCCGTGCGCCCGGGAGACCGACGCCGACCCCGGTGGCGCCCCACGGCACCACCGCATCGGGGGCGGTGGCGTACCGGGCGCCGTGCCGTCAGGCTGGAACCTCGGGCACGCACCGGGTCAGCCGACCGCACCGACGACAGGAGAGTCCCATGCGCCACCGTCTGCTTCCCGCCCTCGCCCTCGTGCTGGCGCTCGTGCTCAGCGGCTGCGGGGGAGGCGGCTCCACCGAGAGCGGCGCCTCGAGCCCGGCGTCGACCGCGGCGACCTCGACCGGCGGCACGTCGGCCACGGCCTGCCCGACGGAGAACACCCGGTCGTTCGCCAAGACGCGCTTCGTCGCCGACGTCGGCGGCGCGCTGTTCCTGCTCAACCGCTACATCGTGAACCCCTACCAGAAGGGCAGCTTCACCAAGGGTGCCGACGGGCGCACGGCGGCCCTGATCAAGGCCGGCCTGGCCGCCGCGGCGACCGCCAAGCTGGTCAACAACGCCCGCGAGAACGCCAAGGCCAACCCGACCCTGTGCAAGACCATCGCGGCACCGCTCGACCAGCTCGCCGCGTCGCTGAACGGCGTGGTGGACGGCCTGAAGTCCGGCTCCCTGGACGCCGGCGCCATCGGCGGCCTCAGCGGCCTGCTCGGCTCCCTGAAGCAGAAGGCGGCCGAGGCCGGGGTTCCGGTGACCGAGCAGCCGGTGCCGCTGGGGTAGCGCCCGCCGGGGCCGCCCGTCCCCACCCGGGGCGGCCACCGCCGGGCCGCACCCCCGGGGGCACAATGGGGCCGATGTGCCACGTTCCCGGCGATGAACGAGAGACAGGACGATGAACCTCGAGGCCACCGCGCTCTCCGACGCGCTGCTCTGGCTGCGTGGCAGCGGCCTCGAGATCGTGCTCCTGGTGCTCGGCGCGGTCCTGCTGACCCGGTTCGCCACCTGGCTGGGCGGGGTGATCACCGCCCGCATCGACGCCAACGCCGGCGGCGGGGACGCCCTCGTCCGCTCGGAGGAGGCCAAGCACCGGCACGCCCTCACCCAGGTGCTCACCTGGGCGTCGCTGGTCCTCGTCTACTGCGTCACCGCCGTGCTGATCGTGCAGAAGCTGGGGGTGCCCATCACCGGGCTGGTCGCCCCGGCCGCGGTCGCCGGCGTGGCGCTGGGCTTCGGTGCCCAGCGGCTGGTGCAGGACCTCCTGGCCGGCTTCTTCATCATCACCGAGCGGCAGTACGGCTACGGCGACGTCATCAGCATCAGCATCCCCGGCATCCCGGCCGGCGTGATCGGCACGGTCGAGGACGTCACCCTGCGGGTCACCACCGTCCGCACCCAGGACGGCGAGGTCGTCATCACGCCCAACGGCTTGATCGTGCAGCTGACCAACCTCTCCCGCGGCTGGGCCCGGGCCGTCGTCGACGTCCCGGTGCCGGTCAGCGTCGACGTCAACCGGGTCAGCGACATCCTGCGGCGGGTCGGCGACGAGGCCTTCGCCGACGAGGGCCTGCACCCCCTGCTGCTCGACCCGCCGTCGGTCATGGGGGTGCAGAGCATCGAGGTGGACCAGTTCCAGGTGCGGGTCGTCGCCCGGACGCTGCCCGGCAAGCAGTTCGACGTCGGTCGCGCCCTCCGGGCGCGGATCGCCGCGGCGTTCCTGCGGGAGGGGATCCACGTCTCCACCGCCCTCAACACCGCCGAGCCGACGGACGTCGCATGACCCTGCACCGCCCGCGCCGTTCGACCTGGGTGCTCCTGGGGCTGTTCGTCGCCGTCTACACGCTCTACGGCTTCGTCCGGCCGCCGACGGTGGCGACCACGCCTTCTGGCCAGGAGCAGCAGGTGCAGCCGGAGCCGACCCGCACGCACACCACCCCGACCCCGAGCAGGACCACCGAACCCACGCCGAGCTCCACCTCGCCGTCCGCCACCGGGAGCGGACCGAGTCCGTCCACCGGGCCGAGCGGGACCCCCGCGCCGGGCGGGCCGACGCAGACGTCGGGCCCGACCGGCACCGAGACGACCGGCGTTCCGACGCCCGAGCCGACCGGGTCCGCCTCGCCCACCTCCGGGGCGCCGCAGACGTCCAAGCCGGTCCCCTCCTCGTCGCCGCAGGGGTCCGCCGGATCGTCACCGGCGGCCGCACCGACCGGCACCGGCCGCTCCTGACGCGCCGTACCGGTGGCCGTTGCGCCTGCGCCCCGGAGCGGGTAGACCGGCTGCAGCGCCCCGGGGGCGCCCCGGTGGGTCGACGAGGGAGCGGGATGAGCGATCTGGACGCCGAGTTCGAGGCGGCGGTGTCGTCGGTGACCGCACGGACCGCCGACCCGGGCAACGAGGCCAAGCTGCGGCTCTACGCGCTGTACAAGCAGGCCACGGTCGGTGACGTGTCGGGTCGGCGACCCGGGATCACCCACCCGGTGGGCCGGGCCAAGTACGACGCGTGGGCCTCGGTCTCCGGGCTCTCGGCCGAGGAGGCGCGGCGGCGCTACGTGGAGGCCGTCGCCGCGCTGCCCGACGCCGGCCGGTGAGCGCCGCCGAGATCCTGCGACCCCTCGTCGGCGCCACCCTCGGCGACGACGCCACGGTGCGGGTGCGCTGCTGGGACGGCAGCGGCTACGGGCCGTCCGACGCGCCGGTGCAGGTGGTCTTCCGCACGCGGCGGGCCCTGCGCCGGCTGCTGTGGGCGCCCAACGAGCTCGGCTTCGCCCGGGCGTACATCTCGGGCGACGTCGACCTCGAGGGCGACGTCTTCACCGGGTTGGCCGAGCTGGACCGGCTGGCCGACCCCGCGCGCGGACCCGGGATCGTCGTCGACGGCCGCACCCGGGCGGCGGTGGTCGGGGCGGCGCTGCGCCTGGGCGTGGTCGGGCCGCCGCCACGGCCGCCGGCCGAGGAGGCCCGGCTGGCCGGCCGGCGACACACGCGGCGGCGTGACAGCCGGGCCGTGACCCATCACTACGACGTCGGCAACGACTTCTACGAGCTGGTCCTCGGCCCCTCCCTGACCTACTCGTGCGCCTACTTCGCTGACGGCCCGGCAGGTCCGCCGCCCCTGGAGGCGGCGCAGCTGGCCAAGTGCGACCTCGTCGCACGCAAGCTGGGACTGGCCCGCGACACCCGGGTCCTGGACGTCGGCTGCGGCTGGGGGACCTTCGCGATCCACGCGGCCAGCACGTACGGCGCGAGGGTGGTGGGCGTCACCCTCTCGCCGGCGCAGGCCGCGAGTGCCCGGCGCCGGGCACGGGAGGCGGGCGTGGGGGACCGGGTCGAGATCCGGGTGCAGGACTACCGGGACGTGACCGACGGCCCGTTCGACGCCATCGCGAGCATCGGCATGGCCGAGCACGTCGGGCTGCGCGCGTTGCCCGACTACGGCCGGCACCTGCACGCGCTGCTGCGCCCCGGGGGACGGCTGCTCAACCACGCCATCGCCCGGCGGCCCGGACCGCCGGACGAGCCGTCGAGGACCTCCTTCATCGAGCGCTACGTCTTCCCCGACGGCGAGCTCGAGCCGTTGGGCACCATGGTGGCCGCGCTCGAGGACGCCGGTCTCGAGGTCCGCGACGTGGAGTCCCTGCGGGAGCACTACGCCCTGACGCTGCGCGCCTGGGTGGCCAACCTCGAAGGGCGCTGGGACGAGGCGGTCGCCCTGACCAGCCCCGGCCGCGCGAGGGTGTGGCGGCTCTACATGGCCGGGTCCGCGCTCGCGTTCGAGGCCAACCGGCTCGGGGTCAACCAGGTGCTCGCCGTCCGGCCGGACGACCGCGGGCTCAGCGGCCTGCCGCGCACGAGGGGGGCGCTGCTCGGCGGCTGAGTGGGCGCCGGGCTGCTGACCGCGCCAGGAGGTGCCGGCTCAGACCCGCCCTCGCTCGCGCAGCAGGGGCCACGTGCGGGCGAAGCCGGGGTGCAGCGGCAGCTGCTCGATCTCGGCCTCGGCGACCCAGCGCAGGTCGAGGCTCTCCTCGTTGGCGACGATGTGGATCCGGCCGCAGGCCTCGGCCACCACGGTGATGTAGTGCCAGCCCCCGTGGTCGTCGCGCAGCTCGTCGAGCACGCGGACGGACTCGGGCGCCACGCCGGCCTCCTCGGCGGCCTCCCGCAGTGCGGTCTCGCGCGCCGACTCGTGGCTGTCGCGTGCGCCTCCCGGCAGACCCCAGGTGTCGCCGTTCGCCGTCCACGGGGCCCGGTGCTGCATGAGCACCTCGGTGGCGTCCTCGAGGCGGCGCCGCAGCAGCAGCCCGGCCGCTCCGTAGCGGCCCCAGTGCCTGTGCCCCTGGGCACAGACCACCCAGCCGTTGCCGTCACCGTGCACCGCGGTACCTCGTCGTCTCGCCATCTCCGCCCGCCGCCTGCGACCGCCGGCTGAGGCGGCGGCGACGTCGACGAGCCCGCACACGGTGAGGGTAACGCGGCGTCCCCCTCGAACGGGGCCTGGGGGTGGAGCGTCCTGCCCCGCTGCCCGCAGGTCGAGACGGTGGCGTGCGGACCTCAGCGCCGGCCGTCGCCGGCCGATGGGAAGGGCGCCCGGACGGCCCGGGCTACGCCAAATGGCGTGTTGATTTGCCGCGTAATTGTCCGATCTCAGCTAGTGTCCGCGGTCGCTCTGCGCCGGACCGGTGGCAGATCCCGACGAGAAGGTAGACCCCTTGAAGCACCGCATGCTGACCGCCCTCGCGGCCGCGTCCCTGCTGTCCTCGGCGGCCGTGGCGACCGCTCCGGCCTCGACCGCCACGACGCCGACCCTGCGCCCCGCGCTGGCGGCGACGACCGCCTCGCCCCACACCTACTACGTCGACTCGGCGCGAGGGAGCGACTCCGCGGCGGGGACGTCCACCGCCACCGCGTGGAAGAGCCTGGCCAAGGTGAACTCGGGGACCTTTGCGCCGGGGACCACGATCCTGCTGCGCAGGGGGCAGCTGGTTCGGCAAGGGCTTCGAGCTCGCCGAGTCGGGCCGCGCCGGCGCACCCATCACCGTCTCGACGTACGGCAGCGGCGCGCGACCGGTGGTCAGCGGCGGCGGCGCCCACGGCGCCTGCATCCTGCTGTCCGGCTCCTACCTGGTGCTGGACAACGTGTCGGCCGCCCGGTGCGGCTACAGCGGCATCGGCGTCTCCGGTGACCACAACACCGTGCGCTCCGCCTACGTCTACGGCCACGCCACCGGCGTCTACGTCAAGGCTGGTTCGGACTACGGGACCTACACGTCAAACACGTTGGTGGACAACAACATCGAGAACGTCAACACCCCGTCGCCGGGCGGTGACGACTCCGGCTCGTTCGGATTCCTGATCCACGGCGACCGGAACCTGTTCTCCCGCAACACGGTCAAGGGCTCCATCGCCAGGTCCTACGACTGGGTCTGGGACGGTGGGGCGTTCGAGATCTACGACGGCGACTACAACGTCATCACCCGCAACACGTCCATCGACAACAACAACTTCTCCGAGCTGGGGCACAGCAAGAAGCAGACCTCGGTGACCGGAAACGTGTTCACCTACAACAACATCAGCGCGAGGTGTGCCGAGTGCACCGAGGCGCGAGGCCTCATCGTGCGTGGCGCCAAGGTGAAGTACGGACCGGACTACGGCACCGTGTTCTCGGGCAACACGGTGCAGCTGACCGGCCCCACGGCGCGTGGCGTGACCTGCCACGCCGGGTGCAGCAGCCGCGATCCTGACCATGAGGGACAACGCGATCACCGTCAACGCCAAGCAGGGCTATGCCGTCTGGAGCGACGCGGGCTTCGTGCAGGCCGGGAACCGGCTGAGCGGCCGGGTCAGCATGGGCCAGTAGCCCGCCTTCACCAGCGGTGCCGCGCGGCCCCGGTCTCTCCGTCGGTGCGGAGGACCGGGGCCGCGCCGGTGGGGGCACCGCCCGAACCACCGGCACGGTGCCTCGCGCATGCCACACTGCAGCAACCGGCAGCGGCGTGACGGGAGCGCCGCCGCAGACCCGTGGGGAGACCTGGATGGCACGCCGCGGCAGGCTCGTCGCCGTAGCGGCACTGTGCTCCCTCGCCCTGACGACCGCGGTGGTCACCGTCAACGGCCCCCGCACCGCGCCGAACCGCACGCCCCTGGCCACCGGCCCGGGCTGGCGGATCGACGGCGCCAGCAGCATCGAGGGCGGATCGGCCGGCAGCGCCGCGGCGACAGGTGACGACCAGGAGTGGCTGGCCGCCGGTGTCGTCCCCGGCGCCGGCACGCGGTGGGCGTCGATGGTGCGGTTCGCGATGATCGACCTGCACCAGCTCACGCGCGGCAACGGCGCGGTCGCCGCCGGTGCCGCGGCCCGGTGGGGTTACGCCTGGCCGCGCGACATGGCGTTCGTCGCCGTGGCCATGGCCCGCACCGGTCACCGCCCGGACGCCCTGCGGATGCTGACGTTCCTGCAGCGGGTGCAGGCTGCCGACGGGGGCTTCGAGGCGCGCTACCGGCTCGACGGGTCGGGCCCCCCGGACGACCGGCCCGGACAGTCCGACGGCGCCGGCTGGGCCCTCTGGGCGATGGGGGAGGTCCTGCGCGCCGGGACGACGCCCCCGGGGGCGGCCGACCTGCGCCCGCTGCGTGCGCTGCTGGACCGCAGCTCGTCGTACGCTGCAGCGGATCGTGGACGACGGCCGGCGGCTGCCGCCACCGTCCCCGGACTACTGGGAGGTGCCGGTCGCCCGCACCAGCCTCGGCACGGTCGCCCCCACGCTGGCCGGGCTCCGGGCCAGCGCCCGCCTGTACGACGCGCTCGGCGCAGGGCGCCGCTGCCGACCGCTCCCGGGCCGCCGCGGAGGGGCTGGACGGCGAGCTGCGGCGCGCGTTCGCCGCCGACGGCTACCAGCGCTTCGGCCGGTACGGCGGTCGGGACGCGTCGGTCACGTTCCTCATGCCGCCGTTCGCCGACCAGGCCGGACCGGGCGTCGAACGGGCGTGGGAGCAGTACCAGCGAGAGGCCCTGCGCCCGGCCGGCGGGCTGGCGCCCGGTGCGCAGTGGAAGAAGGACGGCGCGTCCTGGACCCCGGAGACCGCGATGGTCGCCTACACCGCCGCCGAGTCGGGCCGTCCCGAGGTCGCCCGGCGGTGGCTGGACTGGCTGCAGGCCCACGTCACCACGTGGGGGAGCCTGCCGGAGAAGGTCCTGTCCGACGGCTCGCCCTCGGGGCCCGCCGCCGCTCGCCTGGAGCGCGGCCGCCGTCGTGCTGGCCGTCGCCCGCCTCGAGGCCGACGGGCCGGCGGCGATCAGGTGACGCGCGGGCGGCCGCCTCGCCCGGCGGGTGCGGCGTCACGATGTAGCCGTCCCGGACGTCGCCCCACACGGTCAGCGACGGCCGGTCGTGCACCCAGAGCCAGGCGAGGTAGGCGCACAGGATCGCGTCGACCTCGTCCTCGATCCGGTCCAGCTCGCTCTTGCGGCGGGCGCCGGCCGCGGTGGCCCGCAGCTGCGCCCACCGGGGGGACTCCCGCAGCCGCAGCACGTCGCCGCAGGTGGTCTCGAGGTGGTCCAGCAGGACGGGCGTAGGCGGCGCGCAGCCCGGGCAGCTCCCGCCCGGCCTTGAGCTTGTAGGGGATGACCCGGTCCAGCCCGAACAGCGACACCATCGCCGGGTGCGGGTAGACCTCCAGGGCGAGGGTCGTCGACGGGGTCATCGCCGTCCCGGGGTCGATCGACCACCCGAACCGGCGGGCCAGACGGGCGCCCCGCGGCTCGGGGGCGAAGGCGGGGTTGGCCCGGTTCGCCGGGTAGGCCCCGGCGAAGAACCGGCCGAAGGCGGCACTGACCTGGGCCTCGCAGGGGCGGCGGCCGGTGAGGTTCGGCACCACCAGCGGGGCGTCGACGGCGGCCGACCAGCCCGTCGCCGGGGCCCACGCGGGTCCAGCGCTGCACGAAGGCCGCGATCTCGTCGTCGGTGACCACCGAGGTGGACGCGACCAGCACCCCGCTGGGGTCGAGCGCGGCCAGTCCCGGTCCGGGCGCGCTCACCCCAGGCGAGGTCGATCCCGAGACAGTGCACGCCCCCACTGTCCGGGAGCGGCGGTCGGTCGCCGCCGGCGGGTCCACCTGCTGGGCCGACGCGCGGTTTTCGCTGCGCGGCGGCAGGCGTCGGGCATAGCATCGGAGGACGCCGAGGAAGCCCGAAGGACCGTGGGCCCCCCGGCGTCCACGCATCAGGGGACCGACGCGAGGGGAGACGGCATGAGCTCCAGCGACCCGCAGCCCCCAGTCCAGCCCCGTGTGGTCCGGCTTGCGGCTGCGCCGCCGCGCCCGCCACGCCCGCCTCGTCCTCGGGCGGGCCGGTCTGGCCGGGATCGCCGCAGCCTCGCTGGTCGCCGTGCCCGCCATCACCCGCGACCACGGCCAGGGTGGTCTGACCCAGGAGTCGGTGGTGCTCGCCGCGCCGGCGGGGGCGCCGTGGCCCGGTGCCGGGCAGGGCACCGGCATGTTCCTCCCGGTGGCCGACCCGGGGGTGCGGGCCGACCAGCCCGGCGCGGGCACGACCGGCTCCGGCGCCGACTCCGACGCAGCCGGCCTGGGCGCGGCCGTGCCCCGAGCTGCAGGGCGGGTCCGCGCTCTCCCGCGGCATCCCCTCGCTGGTCCTCGACGCCTACCGCCGGGCGGCCGGCTCGCTGCAGGGCAGCGACCCCGGGTGCGGCCTGCCGTGGTGGCTCCTGGCCGGTATCGGCCGGATCGAGTCGGGGCAGGCCTCCGGTGGCCGGGTCGACGCAGCCGGCACGACCCGGGGGATGATCCTCGGCCCGCGGCTGGACGGGTCGGTGGCCGGGACGGCGGTCATCCGCGACACCGACGGCGGGGCGCTGGACCTCGACCCGACCTACGACCGGGCCGTCGGCCCGATGCAGTTCCTCCCGGGCACCTGGCGCCTGTTCGCCGCCGACGGCAACGGCGACGGGCGCTCCGACCCGCACAACGTGTACGACGCCGCGCTCGCGGCCGGCCGCTACCTGTGCGCCTCCGGCGGCGACCTGCGCACGCCCACCGGGCTCGCCACGGCGGTCCTGAGCTACAACTACTCGACGACGTACCTGAGCGCCGTGCTGGCCTGGGGCCTGGCCTACCGCGACGGCGTGTGGTCCACCGCGCTGTCGCCCGGCTCGGTGCCGCCCCCGCCGCCGGAGCAGCCGACCCCCACGGCGAGCACCGCGCCGCCGGTCCGTCCTCGCCGCCACCCGCACCGACCCGCAGCGCGCCGCCGACGTCCGTCCAGCCGACCGCGTCCGCCCCGCCCACCACGTCGGTGCCGCCGACCACGTCCGCGCCGCCCACGTCCGCCCCGCCGACCGCGTCCGCGCCGCCGACCACCAAGCCGCCGACGTCGGCACCCCCGACCACGACCGCGCCGCCGACCCGACCACGACCGCGCCGCCGACCACGACCGCGCCGCCGACCACCACGGCGCCACCGACCACGGCGCCACCGACGACGGCGCCGACGACGACCGCGCCGCCGACCAGCGACCGCGTCCGCCGACGACCGAGCACCGCCGACCGCGACCGCCGTCCCGCCCACGACTGCTCCACCGACGACGAGCGGCATCGCCGACCACGACCGCCGTCCCGACCACGACCGACCGCCGACAACGAGACCCCCCACCACCGCAGTCCCGACGACGGCACCGTCCACGAGCGCGGTGCCCACCCGGGACCCGACGACCACGGTGCCGTCGCCGACGAGCTGCGTCCCGCCAGGCGGTCCGACGCGGTCGCCGTCCCCGCTGGGGACGCCCTCAGCCACGGCGCCGGCCACCCGTCAGCCGGTTGCTGCGCCCGGCAGCGCCGACGCCCGAGCCGGCGTCGGACCCCGAGCTGTGTGCCGACACCTCCGGCGACCCCGTCACTGCCCGGGATCCCGACCGTCAGCCCCAGCACGAAGGCGCTGTCCGAGCGGCCGTGAGCCCCAGGCGGGTCGTGCGCTGCTAGTTCGGGAGCCGCAGCAGGGCCATCCCGCTCGGGGTCTGCACCTCGACGTCGGCGATGTCCTGCGGGTGCCACGAGCTCGCCGCCGTCAGCGACAGCCGCTTGCCGGGCGGCGCCAGCCACGCCGCCACCTGCTGGCTGCGCCCCGTGCGGTTGTGCACCACCAGGGTGTACTCCCGCGGCGTGGCCGACCCGCTCCCGGGGACGGTGTAGTAGCCGCAGCTGAGGTCCAACCGGGTGCCCCAGCCCATCGGCACCATCGCCACGCTGGCGGTGACCGGCGACGGCACGACGGCCACCAGGTCACGACGGGGCGCCGCGGCGGCGGCCACCGGCGTCCGCGGCGCTCTGCCCGTCCGAGGCCAGCGAGGACCCCAGGACCCCGGCGCCGACCGCGATGACGACCGCAGCGGCGGCCGCCGACAGGGCGGCGACCCGCCGGCGGCGGCGACGCCGGGCCCCGACCTCGCGCAGCAGCCCGGGCAGCAGCGTCTCCGGCAGGGGAGCGGCGGGCGGAGCGGTGACCTCCTCCAGCGGCACCTTGGCCAGCAGGCCGGGGAGCCCGGCCAGCTCGGTCACCGCGCCGGAGCACGAGGGGCAGCCGGTCAGGTGGGCCTCGTAGGCCACCCGTTCGGTCGGTGACAGGGCACCGAGGACGTAGGCGGCGTCATACGTGGTGAACTCGTCCGTGCTCATGACTGCACCCCCATCTCCTCGAGCGCGAGCCGCAGGGCCCGCAGCGCGTAGTGGGTGCGCGACTTGACCGTGCCCGCGGGGATCCCCAGCCGTTGCGCGGCGTCGGCCACGGACCGGCCGCGGTAGTAGCACTCGACCAGGACCTGCCGGTGGTCCTCGGACAGCTGGCTGAGCGCGTCGGCCACCATCCAGGTCTGCAGCAGCTCGTCGGTCTGGTCCCGCTGGGCGTCCTCGGGCAGCTCCCCGGTGCTCAGCTCCAGCCGCGAGCGGCGGGTGCGCCAGTCGTCGATGACGACGTTGCGGGCCACGGTGAACAGCCAGGACCGGGCCGAGCGCTGGGACTGGTCCAGCACCGAGGGGTGGCGCCACGCCCGCAGCAGCGTCTCCTGGACGACGTCCTGGGCGCGGGCGTGGTCACCACCGGTGAGGCGCAGGCAGTAGCCCCACAGCGACGCGGCGTGCTCGTCGTGCAGGGCGCGCATCAGGTCGACCTGGCTGTCGGACACGGCACCTCCTGCCCTCGACACGGCGGCGCGACCCGGGTGGTTCAGATCGTCCACCGGGGCCGCGCCGCCGTCCAGCGGGACGCGCACTCGAGGTGCTCCGCCCCGGCGGGCGGATGCGCAGCGGAGGGTCAGGCCCCGGGGGAGGCCTGCGCCTCGGAGCGGGCCGCCTGCTCCTGCGCGACCTGGGCCCGGACCTCCTCCATGTCGAGGCCGCGGACGCCGGTGATCACCTGCTCGAGCGCGGTGGCGGGCAGGGCCCCCGGCTGCGCGAAGACGAGGATGCCGTCCCGGAAGGCCATCAGCGTCGGGATCGAGGTGATGCCGGCCGCCGCCGCGAGGCCCTGCTCGGCCTCGGTGTCGATCTTGCCGAAGGTGATGTCGGTGTGCTCGCCGGACGCCTTCTCGAAGACGGGGGCGAACTGCCGGCACGGTCCGCACCACGCCGCCCAGAAGTCCACCAGGACGATGCCCTCCCGGACGGTCTCCTCGAAGGTGCTCTCGGTCAGCTCGACGGTGCTCATGGGTCCTGCCTTCCTGGAAGTGGATCGGTTCCTCCGGTGCAAGCGGCCGGGCGCCTGCGTCATTCCCGGCCCGCGGTCGCCGCCGCCCGGTCCACCGTTGGCGCGCGGCACGCGGCGGCAGCCTGAGAGGATGACGTCCTCCCGGTCCCACGGGGCGCAGCGAACGAGGACACGATGACCGAGGATGCGATGACGCAGGAGCCGCCGGCCGGACACCCGGCGGCGCGCAGCAGGTGCCGCGGGCGCCGTCGCCGCCGACCTCGCGGCGGCGAGCCGGCGGGCGCGGTGGGTGGGGCCGCTGTTCGCCGTCCTGGCCGTGCTCATGGTGCCGTGGACCGTCTACCTCGCCGTGACGCTGCCCGGGCAGGCGACGGCCGCCCACTACGACCTCGCCTGGGCCGGCTTCGACGTCGGCCTGTTCCTGGTCCTGGCGTGGACCGCCTGGGCCGCGGTGTCCAGCTCACGCTGGCTGCCGGTCGCCGCCTCGCTCAACGCGGGCTTCCTCGTGGTCGACGCGTGGTTCGACGTCGTCACGGCACCCGGGCGCCGCGAGCTGGCGATGGCCCTGGCCTCGGCGCTGCTCATCGAGCTCCCGCTGGCCGCCGTCTCGATCTGGCTGGCCGTCAACGGCCAGCGCATCTTCGAGCACCAGGTCACGCTGCGGGTGCTGCGCCGTCGCCACCCGCGGCCCGCCCGCCGGCGCTGACGGGGTCCCTCGGGCACGGCACCGATTTGCGTTGCGGGTCGGGAGAGGGGACCTTGTGCTCCGTGACCTCACAGACAGAGCAGACGACCGAGCAGCCGGCAGGCAGCCACCTGGGTGCCGGCCTCAAGCCGAGACACATCACGATGATCTCCATCGCCGGTGTCATCGGCGCGGGTCTGTTCATCGGGTCGGCCACGGCGATCAGCGCCGCCGGCCCGGCCGTCCTCATCGCCTACGCACTGGCCGGCACGCTCGTCGTCCTGGTGATGCGGATGCTGGGGGAGATGGCCACGGCCCATCCCGACACCGGCTCGTTCTCGACCTACGCCGACCGCGCGCTGGGCCGGTGGGCCGGCTTCTCGATCGGCTGGCTCTACTGGTGGTTCTGGGTGATCGTCATCCCGGTCGAGGCCACCGCCGGTGCGTTGATCCTGCACAACTGGATGGGCGGCGTCCCGCAGTGGGCCTTCGCGCTGCTGATCACCGGGCTCCTCATGGGCACCAACCTGTTCAGCGTCGCCAACTACGGCGAGTTCGAGTTCTGGTTCGCGCTGGTCAAGGTGGTGGCCATCGTGGCGTTCATCGCCGTGGGCCTGCTCGCCATCTTCGGCGTGCTGCCGGGGTCCCACACGTCGGGGCTGAGTCATCTCACCAGTAACGGCGGCTTCATGCCCCACGGCTTCGGAGCCGTGATCGCCGCGATGCTGACGACGATGTTCACCTTCATGGGCACCGAGATCGTGACGATCGCGGCCGCCGAGTCGCCCAACCCCGAGCAGGGCATCCGCAAGGCCGTCAACTCGGTCATCTGGCGGATCAGCCTGTTCTACCTGGGCTCGATCTTCGTGGTCGTCGCCCTCGTCGCGTGGAACTCCCCGCAGCCTGACCGAGCGTGGCTCCTACCAGTACGTCCTGGACCAGATCGGCCTCGACAACCTCGCACCCGGTGCTCGACCTGGTGATCCTCACCGCCGTCGCGTCCTGCCTGAACTCCGCGCTCTACACCGCCTCCCGTATGGCGTACTCCCTCTCCAGCCGCGGTGACGCCCCCAAGGCGTGGTCGAAGGTGACCGGCAACGGCGTGCCCGCCGCCGCGATCATCGCCAGCTCGGTGGTGGGCTTCCTCGGCGTCATCGGCAACTACGTGCTGCCGGGCAAGATCTTCGGCTACCTGCTCGCCAGCTCGGGCGCCATCGCCCTGTTCGTCTACCTCGTGATCGCGGTGTCCCAGCTGAAGATGCGCCGTGAGCTGGACGACGCCGGCACCGAGCCGGCCGTGCGGATGTGGGCGTTCCCGGCCCTGACCTACGTGACGATCGCGTTCATCGTCGGGGTGCTGGCGCTGATGGTGATCCGCCCCGGGCACCGGCTGGAGCTCTGGCTGAGCGTCGCCCTGGCCGCCGTCATCGTCGCCGTCGGAGTGCTGAAGCACCGCCGGACCGCCGTACCGGCACGCTGATCCCACCCGTCCGCGGGTCGCGGCCGCCGACGGTCGGACGGCGGCCGCGACGCGCACACAAAGGACACAAGTCGGCATACCGGCCAGTAGTTGACAGGATGAGGCCCATGACCGCTGCTCCTTCCGTCTCCAACTCGATCACCGTCCGGCTGGAGCTGCCCGCCAGGGCGACCGCCGTCAGCGAGCTCACCACCGCCATCGAGCGCAGTGGTGGGCTCGTCACCGGCCTGGACGTCACCGCCTCCGGCCACCAGCGGCTGCGCGTGGACGTCACCGCCGCGGCGCGCGACCAGAGCCACGCCGAGGACATCGTCGCCGCCATGCGCGCGGTGCACGGCGTCGAGATCCTCAAGGTCAGCGACCGCACCTTCCTGGTCGCACCTCGGCGGCAAGCTGACGATCGAGTCGAAGGTGCCGATCCGCAACCGCGACGACCTGTCGCTGATCTACACCCCGGGCGTCGCACGGGTCTGCCTGGCCATCGCCGAGAACCCGGAGGACGCCCGGCGCCTCACCATCAAGCGCAACACGGTCGCGGTCGTGACCGACGGCTCCGCCGTGCTCGGGCTGGGCAACATCGGCCCGCTGGCGGCGCTGCCGGTGATGGAGGGGAAGGCGGCGCTGTTCAAGCGCTTTGCCGGCATCGACGCGTTCCCCATCTGCCTCGACACCCAGGACGTCGAGGAGATCGTGGCCGCGGTCAAGGCCATCGCGCCGGTCTTCGCGGGCATCAACCTCGAGGACATCTCGGCCCCGCGCTGCTTCGAGGTGGAGGCCCGCCTGCGCGAGGAGCTCGACATCCCCGTGTTCCACGACGACCAGCACGGCACGGCCATCGTCGTGCTGGCCGCCCTGCGCAACGCGCTGCGGGTGGTCGGCAAGGACCTCACCCGCGTCCGCGTGGTCATGAGCGGCGCCGGCGCCGCGGGTACCGCGATCCTCAAGCTGCTGCTCAAGGCCGGGGCCACCGACGTGGTCGTGGCCGACTACCACGGGGTCGTCCACGCCGGCCGCGCCGACATCTGCGACGCCGGCGAGACCAACCTGGGCTGGATCGCGGCGCAACACCAACCAGGGTGGCGTCACGGGCTCGCTCAAGGACGCCGTCGCCGGAGCCGACGTGTTCATCGGCGTGTCCGCCCCCAACGTGCTCACCGGCGACGACGTCGCGACCATGAACGACGACTCCATCGTCTTCGCGCTGGCCAACCCCGACCCCGAGGTGGACCCGGCCGAGGCCGCCCGGCACGCGGCCGTCGTCGCCACCGGGCGCAGCGACTTCGCCAACCAGATCAACAACGTGCTGGTCTTCCCGGGCGTCTTCCGGGGCCTGCTCGACGCGGCGACCAACACCGTCTCCGACGACGTCCTGCTCGCCGCGGCGACCGCCCTGTCCGAGGTGGTCACCGAGGACGAGCTCAACCCGGCCTACATCATCCCCAGCGTCTTCCACCCCGACGTGGCCAAGGTCGTCGCCGCCGCCGTCGAGGCGGCCGCGCGCTCGGCCGCGCCGGGCGGCGCGGCGACCCGTCGCGGCCGACGCCGCCCGGTCCCACACCGGGGCGGCTGACCAGGTGGCGACCGGCACCGGCTCGGCGTCCCCGGCGGTGGCTCCGGCCGGGGACGTGCCGTCGATCACGGCAGCGAGCAACGGTCTGCTCGGGGGATGACCCGGGCCGCCCCCGACGCGGATCGCCCGCGGACCGGCGCCCCGTCGGGTGCCGGCCGCGGGCGTCGCCGTGTCTGGTGGCTGCTGCTGTGGGTGGCGCTGATCGCGCAGCTGGTGGTGCTCTACGCGCCGTCGGCGCCCGGCGGACCGGAGGTCAGCGGGCTGGACAAGGTGATCCACGCGAGCGTGTTCGGGGCACCGGCCCTGTTCGCGCTGCTGGCCGGGCTGCCGCCGCGGTGGGTGCTGGGCCTGCTGGTCCTGCACGCGCCGGTGAGCGAGCTGGTGCAGGCCACGATGCTGCCCGTCTCGCGACGGCGACGTGGCCGACGGTGTGGCCGACGTCACCGGGGTCGCTCTTGCGCTGGGCGCCTTCATGGTCATTCGACCGGACGCGGCGCTGGTAGACTTGGGGCATCCCGATACCGATGACGCTGGCAGCGTCAGACTCGCACGTGCTGCGAGGCAGTTGGTTCTCATCGGGTCCTGCCGGGCGGCACAAGTGCAGCTCCGGCCCGCCGGGCGCACGCTCCACGCAGCGCCTGTGGCTCGTTCTCACCGTTACCGCTGCCAGGTAGCTCGAGGCGTGCCTACCTCGAGTACCGAAGTGGATTTTGCCTGTGAGCAAGCACATCGGGCGCGTCAGCGCGCCCAAGAAAGCCCGTTGGAGCACGGCCAAGAAGGCCGAGGCCCAGAACTCTTCCAAGAAGCCGCACCGCGGCCAGGGCGGTCCGTCCGCGTCGTACGACGACCGTGCGCCCCGCTCCGACCAGCCGTGACGACCGCGCCCCGCGCTCGTTCAACCGCGACGACCGTCCGGCGCGCACCGAGTGGAAGCGTGACGACCGCGCGCCCGCGCTCGTTCGACCGTGACGACCGCGCGCCGCGCTCGTTCAACCGTGACGACCGTCCGGCGCCGCACCGAGTGGAAGCGTGACGACCGCCCGGCCCGCACCGACGACCGTCCGGCCCGCGACGACCGCGCGCCCGCGCTCGTTCAACCGTGACGACCGTCCGGCCCGCACCGAGTGGAAGCGTGACGACCGCCCGCCCGCAGCCGACCGCCGGGACGACCGGGCGCCGCGCTCGTTCAACCGTGACGACCGTCCGGCCCGCACCGAGTGGAAGCGTGACGACCGCGCCCCGCGCTCGTTCAACCGCGACGACCGCGCCCCGCGCTCGTTCAACCGTGACGACCGCGCGCCCGCGCTCGTTCAACCGTGACGACCGTCCGGCCCGCGCACCGAGTCGAACCGCGACGACCGCCCGGCCCGCACCGAGCGGACAGCGCGACGACCGTGCGCCCCGCTCGTTCAACCGTGACGACCGGGCCCCGCGCTCGTTCAACCGGGACGACCGCCCGGCCCGCGGCAACGACCGTCGCGCCGACCTCGCGCCCCGGCACGAGTTCAAGCCCCCGACCGACCAGCCGCCGGTGACCGTGGCCGAGGACAACGGCTTCGCCGCCCTCGGGCTGCCCAAGCAGCTGGTGGCCCGCCTGGCCCGTGACGGCATCACGACGCCGTTCCCGATCCAGGTCGCGACCATCCCGGACGCCATGGCCGGCAAGGACGTCCTCGGCCGGGGCCAGACCGGCTCGGGCAAGACGCTCGCGTTCGGCCTGCCGACCCTGTCCCGCCTGGCCGCCGGCACCCCCGCGGCGGCGCGCAAGCCCAAGGCGCTGATCATGAGCCCGACGCGCGAGCTGGCGATGCAGATCAGCGACGCGCTCGAGCCCCTGGTGCACGTCCTCGGCCTGCGGCACAAGCTGGTCGCCGGTGGCATGCCCTACCAGCCCCAGCTCAGCGCCCTCGACCGTGGCGTCGACCTGCTGATCGCCACGCCGGGCCGCCTCAACGACCTGATCGAGCGCGGCGCGGTCGACCTGGGCGACTGCACCATCGCGATCCTCGACGAGGCCGACCACATGGCCGAGATGGGCTTCCTGCCCGAGATCACGGCGATCCTCGACCTCATCCCCGAGGGCGGCCAGCGGCTGCTCTTCTCGGCGACCCTGGACCGGGGCATCGACCAGCTGGTCGAGCGCTACCTCAAGGACGCCGTGACCCACTCGACGGACGCGGCCTCGGCCAGCGTCACGACGATGGCGCACCACATCATGCTGATCGACCCGATGCACAAGAAGTCGATCACCGCCGAGGTCGCCAACCGTGAGGGCCGCACCGTGGTCTTCGTGCGCACCAAGCTCGGTGCCGACCGCGTGGCCGAGCAGCTGCGCGAGCAGGGCGTCTTCGCCGCCGCCCTGCACGGTGGCCTCAACCAGGGCGCGCGCAACCGCGTCCTGGGCGCCTTCAAGGACGGCACCCTCCCGGTGCTGGTCGCCACCGACGTCGCCGCCCGCGGCATCCACGTCGACGACGTCAGCGTGGTGCTGCAGGTCGACCCGCCGGCCGACCACAAGGACTACCTGCACCGCTCCGGTCGCACCGCCCGCGCCGGCGACAAGGGCACGGTCATCACCCTGGCCCTGCCGCACCAGCGCCGGGGCATGGAGCGACTCGCCCGCGACGCCGGCATCGACGCCGTCCCCTCGCGCACGGCGCCCGGTGACGCGGCCCTGCTCGAGGCCGGCGCCCGCACCCCGAGCGGCGTGCCGATCCCCGAGAGCCAGGTCCGTCGCCTGCTCGAGGGCGAGCAGCGTGGCCACCGTCGGCCGCAGCAGGGGCGTGGTGGCCGTGGCGGCCCCGGCGCCTCCGCCAGCCGCGGCCCGCGCAGCTTCCGCGGCCCCCGCTCCTGACCGGACGCGGTGACCTGGCCCCCGACCTCGGGGGTCAGGTCACCGCGACGCGGCAGGACAGGCGAGAATGCCCGGTGTGGAGTCCTTCCTCACCGGGCAGCTGCTTGTCGCCACCCCGCACACCGGCGGTGACGTCTTCAGGCGCAGCGTCGTGCTGCTGCTGCACCACGGCGACGACGGGGCCCAGGGGGTGGTCCTCAACAAGCCGCTGGAGGCCGAGGTCGACGCGGTGCTGCCCCCGTGGCAGAAGTACGTCACCCCGCCGGCCCGGCTCTTCCAGGGCGGCCCGGTGGCCCTGGACTCCGCCCTCGGCATCGTCACCGTGCCCGGCGACTCGCACGAGCCGCTCGGCGTGCGCAGGCTCTTCGGCGGCCTCGGCCTGGTCGACCTCGACGTCCCGCCGCCGGTGGTCGTCCGCCGAGATCGCGGGGATGCGGATCTTCGCCGGCTACGCCGGCTGGTCCGCCGGCCAGCTCGAGGGCGAGATCGAGGCCGGCGGCTGGTACGTCGTCGACGCCGAGGCCCGCGACGCCTTCAGCCCCGAGCCGGACGGTGCTGTGGCGCTCCGTGCTGCGGCGCCAGCGCGGCAACCTCGCCCTCGTGGCGACCTTCCCCGAGGACCCCACGATGAACTGACCGGGCGAGCCCGGGCGGAGCGCCCGGGCCCCGGTCACGGAGCCTAGAATCGTGGGCATGAGCGACCGTCTGCCCTCGATGAGCGACCCCTCCGACCCGTTCGAGCCCGAGCGGCAGTCCGACCCGGGTGGCCCCTCGACGTCCACGGCCGTGCTGGAGCGCGAGCAGGTCGAGGAGCAGCTGCAGGAGCCGGGCGACCACGAGCGCTTCTCGCACTACGTGCGCAAGGAGAAGATCCTCGAGAGCGCGCTGTCCGGTGAACCCGTGGTCGCGCTCTGCGGCAAGGTCTGGGTGCCCGGACGCGACCCCAAGAAGTTCCCGGTCTGCCCGGTCTGCCAGGAGATCTACGACGGCCTGCGCGCGCCGCAGGACGGCAAGGACTGACGCCGGCATCCGCCCGCGACACGCGATAACACGTACCGGGGCCCCGTCCAAGTGGACGGGGTCCCGGGCATGTCTCCTCCCGAAAGTCGTTATCCTCGAACGCCTATGAGCACCACAGCCGCATCCCACCTGTCCCCAGCGTTCCCGGAGCGGGCGGCCTGGGGTACCGCCTCCAAGCTCCGTGCCTGGCAGGCCGCGGCGCTGGAGCAGTACCTCGCGTCCACCCCCCGCGACTTCCTCGCCGTCGCCACGCCCGGCGCGGGCAAGACGACCTACGCGCTGCGCCTCGCCACCGAGCTGCTGCACCGGGGCGTCGTCCAGCGGGTGACCGTGGTCGCCCCCACCGAGCACCTCAAGACCCAGTGGGCCGACGCCGCCGGGCGGGTCGGCATCCAGCATCGACCCGCACTTCACCAACGCCCAGGGGCGGCACAACGCCGAGTTCGACGGCGTGGCGCTCACCTACGCCCAGGTGGCCAGCAAGCCGCTGCTGCACCGGGCCCGCACCGAGGCCGCGTCCACCCTGGTGATCCTCGACGAGGTGCACCACGGCGGCGACAACCTGTCCTGGGGCGACGCGATCCGTGAGGCGTTCGAGCCCGCCACCCGGCGGCTGTGCCTGACCGGCACGCCGTTCCGGTCGGACACCAGCCCGATCCCGTTCGTGACCTACGAGACCGGTCGCGACGGCATCCGCCGGTCGTCGGCCGACTACACCTACGGCTACGCCGAGGCGCTGCGCGACGGCGTCGTGCGGCCGGTGCTGTTCCTCGCCTACGGCGGCGCGATGCGCTGGCGCACCAAGGCCGGCGACGAGGTCTCCGCCCGCCTCGGCGAGCCGCTGACCAAGGACCTCACCGCCCACGCGTGGCGCACGGCGCTGGACGCCAAGGGCGAGTGGATCCCGGCCGTGCTGGCCGCCGCCGACCGCCGGCTGACCGAGGTGCGCCGCGGGGTCCCGGACGCCGGTGGCCTGGTCATCGCCACCGACCAGACCCAGGCCCGGGCCTACGCCAAGATCCTCGAGACGATCTGCGGCGAGAAGCCGGTCGTGGTGCTCTCCGACTACGCCGGCTCGTCGGGCAACATCGAGGCCTTCGCCGAGGGCGACCAGCGCTGGATGGTGGCCGTGCGGATGGTGTCCGAGGGCGTCGACGTGCCCCGGCTCAGCGTCGGCGTCTACGCCACCTCGACCTCGACGCCGCTGTTCTTCGCCCAGGCCGTCGGCCGGTTCGTCCGGGCCCGGCGCCGCGGCGAGACCGCGTCGGTGTTCCTGCCCAGCGTCCCGCTGATCCTCGAGCACGCCGCCCGGCTGGAGGACGAGCGCGACCACGCGCTCGACCGGCCGAAGTCGGACAACCCCGAGGACTCGATGTGGGCCCCCGAGGACGCGCTGCTCGCCGCGGCCAACCGCACCGAGTCCACCGCCGACATCGACCAGCTGTCGTTCGAGGCGCTGGAGTCCGAGGCGCAGTTCGACCACGTGCTGTTCGACGCCGAGCAGTTCGGCCTCGGCGGCGCCCCGGGCTCGGACGAGGAGGAGGACTTCCTCGGCCTGCCCGGCCTGCTCGAGCCGGACCAGGTCGCCACCCTGCTGCGTGAGCGCCAGTCGGCCGCAGGGCGCCGGGCCGCGCGCGCAAGGCGCGACGAGCAGGTGTCGGCCCACCGCGCGCTCGCCGCCACCCGCAAGGAGCTCAACGCCCTGGTCTCGGCCTACGCCCGCAAGAACGGCGCCCCGCACGCCGTGGTCCACACCGACCTGCGGCGCCACTGCGGCGGCCCGGCGCTGGACCAGGCGAGCGCCGAGCAGGTCACCGAGCGGATCGAGACGATCCGCCGCTGGTTCGTCGGGCGGCGCTGAGCCGCGGGCGCCGCCGCGATCCGCGGTCGCCGGCCGCCGGCCCACGGGGCCCACGAGCGCGGGTGCAGCGGCGCCCGCCCGGCGGTAGCGTGGAGCGCGTGACCACTCCGGCGCCAGCCCGGCCCCGGTGCCCGCGCGCGCGGTCGGCGGAGAGACCTCGCAGACGCTGGACCGCGGCCTCGCCGTCCTGCAGCTGCTCGGCTCGCGTGAGCACGCCGGCGGCCTCACCGTGACCGAGCTGGCCGCCGAGCTCGGGCGTCGGCCGCCCGGTGGTCTACCGGCTGGTGGCCACCCTGGAGGCCCGCGACTTCGTCCGCCGGCGCGAGGACGGCCGGGTCCGGCTCGGGCTGGCCATCACCCGGCTGTCGCGCTCGGTGCTGCCGCTGCTGCGCGAGGGGGCCCTGCCCACCCTGCGCGCGCTGGCCGACGAGGTCGGCGCCACCGCGCACCTCACCGTCGTCGAGGGCGGCGAGGCGCTCGCGATCGCCGTGGTGGAGCCGTCCTGGACCAGCTACCACGTGGCCTACCGGATCGGCACCCGGCACGCGCTCGACCGCGGCGCGGCCGGCCGGGCCATCCTCGCGGCCCGGCGGGGTGCAGGACGGCTACGTCGCCACCGACGGCGAGCTGCAGTCCGGGGCGCACGGCATCGCGGCCCCGCTGGTCGGCGTGGCCGGTCTCGAGGCGTCCCTCGGCGTCGTGTCGATGGTCGAGCTGGACGCCGCCAGCCGTCGGCCCGCAGGTGCGGGCGGCGCGCGCCGGCGAGGTCGCCTCGACCTCCTGCGCTGACGGCCGCCCCGGCCCGGGTGAGGCCGCGGCTGCACCAGCGGCAGGGTCCGGTAGCCGATCTGGCTGGCCAGGGCGATCACCGTGGAGGCCCGCACGACGTGCCCCTCGTCGACGACCCGGTCGATCACCCGCTGCAGGTCGGTGTTGTCCCGGGCGACGACCCGGATCCACAGGTCCCCGGACCCGGTGATGGTGTGCGCCTCGAGCACCTCGGGGATGCCCGAGAGGTGGGTGACCACCGGGTCATGGCCCCGCCCCTGGCGGATCTCCAGGGTGCAGAACGCCGTCACCGGGAAGCCGAGCGCGGCCGGGTCGACGTGCGGTGCCATCGTCGTGATCACCCCGCGCTCGACCAGCCGGTCCAGCCGCGCCTGCACCGTGCCGCGGGCCACCCCGAGGGCCCGCGAGGCGCCCAGCACGCCGATCTGCGGCTGCTCGGTGAGCAGGGTGAGCAGGCGGCCGTCGAGGGCGTCGATCGTCATGGGCAGAGTGTCCAGTCGATGAGCGGGTTTGACGCAACAGGTTGCGCATCGTGACCAGCCCGACGGTGCATGGTTGCCCACCCGCGGCCGGTGGTCCACAGTGCAGCCATGACCGACACCATCGCCCTGACGCCCGAAGAGCGCGACGCCGACCTCGACCTCGACCAGCTCAAGCAGCTCGTCGGGCTGGTGGCCTACGACGAGAGCAAGGACCCGTTCCCGGTGACCGGCTGGGACGCGCTGGTGTTCGTCGTCGGCAACGCCACGCAGACCGCGCACTACTACCAGTCCGCCTACGGCATGGAGCTGGTCGCCTACAGCGGCCCGGAGACCGGCAACCGCGACCACAAGGCGTTCGTGCTCAAGAGCGGCTCCTGCCGGTTCGTGCGTCAAGGGCGGCGTCTCGCCGCAGAGCCCCCTGCACGACCACCACCGGGCGCACGGCGACGGCGTCGTCGACATCGCCCTCGAGGTGCCCGACGTCGACCGCTGCATCGAGCACGCCCGCGCCATGGGCGCCACCATCGTCCAGGAGCCCGAGGACGTCTCCGACGAGCACGGCACCGTGCGGGTCGCGGCCATCGCGGCGTACGGCGACACCCGCCACACCCTCGTCGACCGCTCCCGCTACACCGGCGTCTACCTGCCCGGCTACGTCGAGCGCACCTCGGGCTTCGTCAAGCGCGACGGCGCGCCCAGGCGGATGTTCCAGGCCCTCGACCACGTCGTCGGCAACGTCGAGCTGGGCCGGATGGACGAGTGGGTCACCTACTACAACAAGGTCATGGGCTTCGTGAACATGGCCGAGTTCGTCGGCGACGACATCGCCACCGACTACTCGGCGCTGATGTCCAAGGTCGTCGCCAACGGCAACCACCGGGTCAAGTTCCCGCTCAACGAGCCGGCGATCGCCAAGAAGAAGAGCCAGATCGATGAGTTCCTCGAGTTCTACGACGGCCCGGGCGTGCAGCACCTCGCGCTGGCGACCAACGACATCCTGGCCACGGTCGACGCCATGCGCGCCGAGGGCGTGGAGTTCCTGTCCACCCCGGACTCCTACTACGAGGACCCCGCCCTGCGGGAGCGCATCGGCAACGTCCGCGTCCCGATCGAGGAGCTGCAGAAGCGCGGCATCCTCGTCGACCGCGACGAGGACGGCTACCTGCTGCAGATCTTCACCCGCCCGGTCGGCGACCGCCCCACGGTGTTCTTCGAGATGATCGAGCGCCACGGCTCGCTGGGCTTCGGCAAGGGCAACTTCAAGGCCCTGTTCGAGGCCATCGAGCGCGAGCAGGAGCGCCGCGGCAACCTCTGACCGCTCCCGTCACCACGCCGCGGCCCGCTCCCTTCACCGGGGAGCGGGCCGCAGCGGCGTACCGGGCAGGCGGTCTCAGCGTGCGGTGCTCGAGGCGTTGCGGTCGTAGTCGGACTGGGCCAGCCGGGCGTTGCGGCGCCCGTAGGTGAGGTAGACCGCGAGACCGACCGCCATCCAGACGACGAACCGCAGCCACGTCTCCAGGCTGAGGTTGGTCATCAGGTAGAGGCAGGCCAGGGCGGACAGGATCGGGATGACGGGGGAGAGCGGCACCCGGAACGGCCGCTTCATGTCCGGCTTCGTGCGGCGCAGCACCGGCACCGCGATCGAGACCACGATGAAGGCGAACAGCGTGCCGATGCTGACCAGGTCGGCCAGGGCGCTCAGCGGGACGAGCCCGGCCAGCATCGCGACGAACACGATGGTGCCGGCCGTGATGCGGTACGGCGTGCCCCACTTCGGGTGGATCTTGGCGACCGCGGGCGGCAGCAGGCCGTCGCGGCCCATCGCGAAGCCGATCCGCCCCATCGCGAGGATGTCCACCAGGATCACCGACGTCAGGCCGCAGATGGCGGCGATCGAGACGAGCTTGGCGGCCCAGCTGAGCCCGACCTGCTCGAAGGCGTTGGCGATCGGCGCGCCCTCGCTGATCTGGTCGTACCTGACCATCCCGGTGAGCACGAACGAGACGCCGATGTACAGCACGGTGCACAGGCCGAGGGTGCCGAGCAGGCCCAGCGGCAGGTCGCGGGCCGGCTTGCGGGTCTCCTCGCCCATGTTGGCCACGGCCTCGAACCCGGTGTAGGCGAAGAAGACCACCGCGGCGGCGGTGAGGATGCCGGCGAAGCCGAAGGCCGACGGCTCGATCCCGAACAGCGCCTGGCCGAGCGGCTGCTTCAGGCCGCTGGTGCCCTCCTTGACCGGGGCGGCGGCGGGGACGAAGGGCGTGAGGTTGGCCTTCTGGACGAAGAACGCGCCGGCGACGATGACGAACAGGCAGATCGCCACCTTGATGACCACGAGCACGTTGGTGACGCGGGCGCTCTCGCGGATGCCGACCAGCGCGACGACGCCCAGCACCAGCACGATGGCGATCGCGCCGACGTTGACGATCGACCCCTCACCGAAGATCGACGGACGGCAGGCCGAACAGCTCCTGCAGGTAGCCCGACCAGCCGCGGGCGACGACCGCCGCGCCGAGGGCGAACTCGAGGATCAGGTCCCAGCCGATGATCCAGGCGAACACCTCGCCGATCGTGGCGTAGGCGTAGGTGTAGGCGCTCCCGGCCGTCGGGCACGGCGGAGGACATCTCGGCGTAGCACAGGGCGGCCAGCAGGCTGACGACGCCGGCGATGCGCGAAGGAGATGACGACACCGGGGCCGGCGTGGTTCTTGGCCTCGATCCCGGTCAGGGTGAAGATCCCGGTGCCGATGACGATGCCGACGCCGAAGCCCATCAGGTCGAGCGGGCCGAGGCGGCGCTTGAGCGGCCGATGCCGCCGGAGCGGCCGCCGTGCCCGTCGTCCTCGTCACCTCCCTGGGCGAGGACGTCCTCCACCGGCTTGGTCCGCAGTATCGAGTGTTCGCTCATGGGGACGACGGTATCGCCGCGGCGCCGTGCCGACCTCCCGGGAGCGCGGTCCGTGCGCGACGGCCGCGGGCGTGAAAGGCTGGGCGCATGACACAGCCCTCCGGGTGGTACGACGACCCGAACGACGCCAGCCTGCTGCGCTACTGGGACGGCGTGGTGTGGACCAGCCACGTCGCGCCCGAGGAAGTCACCCACGGTGGACCAGTCCGGCATCGGGGCGGCCTCACGAGGTCGCCAGCCCCGCGCCGTACGGCAGTCAGGGCCAGCAGGGCGGAGCAGCGGCCGGCAGGGCCAGCCGCACGGGCAGAGTCAGCAGCCGCCCGTCGCCCCGCCGTGGCAGGGCGTGCAGCTCGGCCGCCCGCAGCCGACCACCCCCGACGGTGTCCGTCCTCTCGGGCTGGTGGCGGCGCGTCGCCGCCCGGATCGTCGACGGCGTCATCTGCGCCGTGATCACCGTCGCTGGTGACCTTCCCGGCGCTGAGCCACGCCGCCGGGATCATGTCCGACTACTTCCGCGCCAGCATCGACGCGGCCGCAGACCGGGGGCACGCCGCCGCCCGCCGCCGTCCGGGCTCGGCCTCGGCGCTGCTGCCGGTCAGCCTGGCCAGCATGCGTCATCTACTTCGTCTACGAGGTCGTGCTGCTCACCCTGCATCGGCACCACGCCGGGCCGCCGTCTCGTCGGCATCAGCGTGCGCCTGCGGGAGCGCCCCGGGCCGCCGCCGCTGTCGGCCGTGCTGCGGCGGACCGTCGTCAAGGAGGGCGGCAGCATCGTCGGGCTGCTGCCGGTCGTGGGCCTCCTCGGCAGCCTGTTCACGATCCTGGACTCGCTCTGGCCGCTGTGGGACGACGCGCCGGCAGGCCCTGCACGACAAGGTCGGGCGCCACCAACGTCGTCCTCGGCCAGCAGCACGCGGACGTGGGCGCCCACCCGTTAGTGGATCGTGACCCGACCGGAGCGAGGGATGGTCGGAGCCGTGTCGCGGCGTGGCAGAATCCGGCTCACGTTGCTTCGAGGAGGAAACTCGTGACCACAGCTCTTTCCCGGCGTCCTCGCCGCGGGCTCGCCCTGACCATCTTCGCGGCCACCGCGTCCCTGCTGCTCGCCGCCTGCGGCAGCAGCGACACCAAGGCCGGTACCACGACCGCCGACGGCATCACCCTCGTCAAGCCCGGTCAGCTGACCGTCTGCACGCACCTGCCCTACAAGCCGTTCCAGTACAAGGAGGGCAGCAAGGTCGTCGGGTTCGACGTCGACCTGCTCGACGGGCTGGCCAAGGAGCTCGGCGTCAAGCAGGAGATCTTCGACATCGAGTTCCAGCAGATCTGGTCCGGCGCGGCGTTCGCCGCCAAGAAGTGCGACCTCGGTGCGGCCGGCATGACGATCACCGACAAGCGCAAGCAGACCATCGCGTTCTCCGCGCCGTACTTCGACGCCACCCAGGCCCTCATCGTCAAGGCCGGCAGCCCCTACAAGGACCTGCCCGACCTCAAGGGCAAGAAGGTCGGCGTCCAGACCGAGACCACCGGCCTGGACTACGCCAACTCCAAGGCCAAGGAGCTCGGTTACACCGTCGTGGTGTTCGACGACCTGGCCCTGGAGATGAACGCGGTCAAGTCCGGCCGGGTCGACGCCGCCATCAACGACAACGGCGTCGTGCTCGACTTCGCCAAGGACAACAAGGACACCGCCGTCACCAAGGAGTTCAGCACCGGTGAGCAGTACGGCGTCGGCGCCAAGAAGGACGACGCCAACGCCACCAAGCTGCTCGCGAAGCTCAACGCCTCGCTGGCCAAGGCCAAGAGCGACGGCAGCTACAACGCGACGTACAAGAAGTGGTTCGGCACCGAGCCGGGCAAGCTCGGATCCTGACCCCCTGACGGCGGGAGCGGCGCGCAGCCGCTCCCGCCGTTCTTCGTGAACCTCCCGACACAGGAGAGACCGTGCCCACAACAGAGCAGACGACACCGGCCACGCGGGCCCGGATGTCACCCCGGCGGCGGGCCCAGCTGCTGCGCTGGGTGCAGTACGCCGTCCTGGCGATCGTCCTCCTCGTGGCGGTCTTCGCCGCCAACTGGCACCAGATCATCGACGTGTTCTTCCGCGGCAACCTGGTGGTCGAGACGCTGACCACCAGCCTGGGCACGGCGTTCAAGAACACCCTCGTCTACACCGCCGGCGCCTTCGCGTTCGGCCTGGTCGTCGGCACGGTGCTGGCCCTGATGCGACTGTCCAGCGTCGCGCCGTACCGCTGGATCGCGGGCATCTACATCGAGTTCTTCCGCGGCCTGCCGGCGATCGTGGTGCTGATCGCGTTCAGCCTGCTGCCGCTGGCGTTCCCGGGCATGGTCATCCCGTTGGACCCCTACGGCACGGTCTGGATCGCGCTCGGCATCGTCGCCAGCGCCTACATGGCCGAGACCATCCGGGCCGGCATCCAGGCCGTCCCCAAGGGCCAGCTCGAGGCAGCCCGGTCGCTGGGCATGCCGGCCGGCCGGGCCATGCGCAGCATCGTGCTGCCGCAGGCGTTCCGGATCATCCTGCCGCCGCTGACCAACGAGCTGATCATGCTCGTCAAGGACTCCTCGCTGGCCTACATCCTGGGCCTGTCGACGGAGGGGTTCGAGCTGACCAAGTACGGCCGCGACCTGGCGAACACCAACGCCAACCTCACCCCGCTGGTGGTCGCCGGCCTCTGCTACCTCGTGATCACCCTCCCGCTCACCATCGTGGTGCGGCGCATGGAGGCCAAGACGGCAAGGGCCCGGTGAGCAGCATGACCCCCACGACCAACCCGACCCCCCGCGCCGACGTCATCGTCGACATCGCCGGGCTGCACAAGTCCTTCGGGGCGCTCGAGGTGCTCCAGGGCATCGACGTGACGATCCGCCGCGGCGAGGTGGTCTGCGTCATCGGGCCGTCCGGCTCGGGCAAGTCCACCCTGCTGCGCTGCGTCAACCTGCTGGAGCAGCCGACCGCCGGGACCGTCACCGTCCGTGGCGTGGAGGTCACCGACCCCGACTGCGACATCGACGAGGTGCGGCGGCACGTGGGCATCGTCTTCCAGCAGTTCAACCTCTTCCCGCACCTGTCGGTTCTGCGCAACTGCACCATCGCCCAGACCGGCGTGCTGAAGCGCTCTGCCGCCGAGGCCGAGGAGGTCGCGCGGGCCAACCTGGAGCGGGTCGGCCTGGGCGACAAGATCCACGCCTGGCCGGCGCAGCTCTCGGGCGGCCAGCAGCAGCGCGTGGCGATCGCCCGGCGCTGTCGATGGACCCCGACCTGCTGCTCTTCGACGAGCCGACCTCCGCGCTCGACCCTGAGCTGGTCGGCGACGTGCTGTCGGTCATGCGCCGGCTGGCCGCCGAGGGGATGACGATGATGGTCGTCACCCACGAGATGGCCTTCGCCCGCGAGGTGGCCGACCGGGTGGTCTTCATGGACGGCGGCGTCGTCGTCGAGGACGGTCACCCCGACCAGGTCATCGGGGCGCCGCGGGAGGCGCGCACCCGCGAGTTCCTGCAGCGGGTGCTCGACCCGACGCACGTCGAGCCGGGCGCCGCCGACGAGGAGTACGCGCGCCGGCACGCCACCGACCCCGAGCCGGGTGTGCCCAGCCGCTGAGTCAGCCCGGGCCGGGCACCACGGTCCCGGTGACCTCGCCGAGGGCGACCCGGCTGCCGTCCCGGCCGGGCGCCCAGCCGGTGATCGTCACCGTGTCGCCGTCCTGCAGGAACGCGCGGGTCGGTCCCGTCCGTCCAGGCTGCAGCGGCTCCTGGCCGTTCCAGGTCAGCTCCAGCAGCGACCCGCGCGTGCGCGGGGTCGGTGCCGCTGATCGTCCCCGAACCGAACAGGTCGCCGTTGCGCAGGCTGGCGCCGTTCACGCTGAGGTGGGCCAGCATCTGGGTGGGCGACCAGTACATCGCCGGCGTAGTGCGGGCTCGAGACCAGGGTGCCGTTGAGCCGCACCTCGCAGTGGATGTCCAGGCCGTACGTCGCGCGCGTCGGTCGCGCCGCGCAGGTAGGGCAGCGGCTCGGGGTCCTGGCCGGGCAGCGGCGACCCGGGCGTCGCGCAGGGCCTGCCATCGGCAGCACCCAGGCGGAGATGCTGGTGCCGAAGGACTTGCCCAGGAACGGGCCGAGCGGGACGTACTCCCAGGCCTGGATGTCGCGCGCGCTCCAGTCGTTGAGCAGCACCACGCCGAACAGGTGGTCGTCGGCCTCGTCGACGCCGACCCGGGAGCCGAGCGTCGGTCGCGCCGCCGACGACGAAGCCCGAGCTCGGCCTCGATGTCGAGCCGCACGCTCGGGCCGAAGACCGGTGCCGCGTCGGCAGGGGCCTTGCGCTGGCCGCTGGGCCGGACGACGTCGGTGCCGCTCACCACGACGGTGCCGGCGCGGCCGTGGTAGCCGATCGGCAGGTGCTTCCAGTTCGGCGTCAGCGCCTCGCCGTCCGGGCGGAAGATCCGGCCGACGTTGGTGGCGTGCTGCTCGCTGGCGTAGAAGTCGACGTAGTCGGCCACCTCGAACGGCAGGTGCATCGTGACGTCGGACAGCGGCAGCAGGTGCGGCTCGACGGCGTCGCGGTGGGCGGGGTCGGTGAGCACGTCGATCAGCCACGCGCGGGCGGCGGCCCAGGCGTGCGGACCGCGTGACAGGAAGTCGTTGAGCGCTGGGCTGGGTCCAGCAGGTGCCCGACTCCATGCCCGCGTGCTCGGCGGCGACGCCGGCGTCCAGGACGTGGTCGCCGATGCGCACGCCGACCCGGCGCAGGTCCGGGTCGTCGGTGGAGAACACGCCGTACGGCAGGGCGGTCAGGCCGAACGGGTGGTCGGCGGGCAGGTCCATCCAGCTGGTGCTCATGCGGTCTCCGTGATCAGGCCGAGGGTCGACAGGTCGTGGACGGGGTCGGTGACACCACAGCAGCCGTACGCCGTGAAGAAGGCGCGCACGACGCTGGCGTCGGCGTGGCTCATGCCGGTGAGGATGTCGACCAGCGGCGCCGGGTCCCGTTCGGACAGAAGGGCCACCAGCTCCGGCACCTCCGCGGCGTGGGCGAGCGCCCAGCGGGTGGCGCAGAGGACGTTGAGGAAGCCGTGCTGGTCCTCGCCGTCGGCGGTGGTGTGGGCGACGGCGTGGTGCAGGCCACCGGTGAGCTTGAAGCCGCAGGTCCATGTCGACACAGGTGCGCAGGAACGTGGCCAGCTCGGTGGCGTCCGGCACGGGCAGCCGCGTCGGTGGCGCCGGTGCGCAGCTTGGCCTGCAGCGGGCTCTTGCCGGCCGTGTGGTCCCGGACGTCCTCCAGCGCCGCGACCAGGTCGGGCCCGCGGGGCACCTCCACGGACACGGGCAGGTCCCAGCCCAGCGCCTCGTGCCACCGGTCGGACCAGCCGATCTCGACCGCCACGACCGCCAGCGTGGCGTCCCCGCGCGAGCTGGTCGACCGCCTCGCTCGACCACGGTGAGCGGCGGTGCCGGGCCGGGCCACGAGCGACGACGTCCAGCGGCTCGGCCCGCGGCACGTGCGAGCAGCTCCGGCGCCGCGGCGGCGGGCACCAGCAGCGGGCCGACCAGGTCGGCCCAGGGCTCGGACCGGCGGGCCAGGTGCTCGGCCACGGCCCGGGGCAGGGGGGCCAGCCCGGGCGGGAAGACCGCGGCGTCGTCGACCAGCGCGCGGAAGAGGGCCCGCTCGGCCGGGTCCCCGCGCGCGCCGGGGACGGGTCCTGCGGCGTGATTGACATGCGCGGCAGGCTACTGGACGCTGAGGGTGACAAGACATCCACGTCCGATAAGCGGACGGCGGTCGAGGATTCCGGGAGCGACATGGCGCACTACCAGCGGATCGGGCACGTCCCGCCCAAGCGGCACACCCAGCACCGCACGCCCGAGGGCGGCCTCTACTACGAGGAGCTGATGGGGGAGGAGGGCTTCTCCTCCGACTCCTCGCTGCTCTACCACCGCGGGCTGCCGTCGGCGATCGTCGCACGCCCGCACCTGGGAGCTGCCCGACCTGTCGACCACGCCGAACCACCCGCTGCTGCCGCGGCACCTGAAGCCCTGCACGACCTGTTCCCCGACGCGGAGTCGGTGCGAGGGGTCGACGTCGTGACCGGCCGTCGGCTGGTCCTCGGCCAACGGCGACGTGCGCATCTCCTACGTGGTCGGCGACTCGCCAAGTCCCTTCTACCGCAACGGCGATCGGCGACGAGTGCATCTTCGTCGAGCGCGGGGAGGCGCGCGTCGAGACGGTGTTCGGCGCGTTCGACGTCGCGCGCGGCGACTACCTGGTGATCCCGCGGGCGACGACGCACCGGTGGCTGCCCCAGGCGTCGCCGAGACAGCGAGCCGCTGCGGGCCTACTGCATCGAGGCCAACTCGCCACATCAGCCCGCCCAAGCGCTACCTCAGCCGGTACGGCCAGCTGCTCGAGCACGCGCCGTACTGCGAGCGCGACCTGCGGGTGCCGACCTCGACCGCTGCTCGCCGAGGACGTGGGCGCGGCCGCGGACGTGCCGACCGAGGTCTACCTCAAGCACCGCGGCAACGGGCCCTCGGGCATCGTCGGCAGCGTCGCACACCCACCCCTACCACCCGCTGGACGTCGTGGGCTGGGACGGCTGCCTGTACCCCTACGCGTTCAACGTCTCCGACTTCGAGCCGATCACCGGCCGGGTGCACCAGCCGCCGCCGGTGCACCAGGTGTTCGAGGGGGCGAACTTCGTGATCTGCAACTTCGTGCCGCGCAAGGTGGACTACCACCCGCTGTCGATCCCGGTGCCCTACTACCACTCCAACGTCGACAGCGACGAGGTCATGTTCTACGTCGACGGCGACTACGAGGCGCGCAAGGGCTCGCGGCATCGGCAAGGGCTCGATCTCGCTGCACCCCGGCGGCCACGCGCACGGGCCGCAGCCCGGGGCCGTACGAGCGCTCGATCGGCGTGGAGTACTTCGACGAGCTCGCCGTCATGGTCGACACCTTCCGGCCGCTCGAGCTCGGCGAGGCCGGGCGTGCCGGTCGACGACGGCCGCTACGCCTGGTCCTGGGTCGGCGGGCGCACCGGAGCCCTGACCCGCTGACCCGGCACCCGCGCGACACGACGCGCTCACCTTCTGGCCGCCCATGCCCGGACGTGCCGGCGGCTAGTCTGCCGGGGGCTCGCGGGAGCCCTGCCGCGCGACCGTGCGGCAGCACCGGTGGGATCGACGTGGGAGGCACGCGTGCAGGAGCAGGCGAGGCAGCGCGACGGGGAACGCAGCGGGGAACGCGGGGGACGAGGCGGGCGTGACCGCCTCGCGGCGACAGCTGCTCGCGATGGCGGCGGTCGGCGGGGTGGGTGCCGCCGCGGTCGCGGGTGCCGCCCCGGCGAGTGCGCACGACCGCCGCGAGCAGCCGGCAAGGCGCTGGGCACGACGTTCCGGCTGACCGTCCTCGGCACGAGCGACACCCACGGCAACGTGCTCAACTGGGACTACTTCAAGGACGCCGAGTACACCGACGGCGCGGCCAACGACGTCGGCCTGGCCAAGATCTCGACCCTCGTCACGGCGATGCGGCGAGGAGCGGGGCGCGGCCAGCTGCCTCACGCTCGACGCCGGTGACACGATCCAGGGCACCCCGCTGAGCTACTACTACGCCAAGATCGACCCGATCACCAAGGGGCACATCCACCCGATGGCCGCCGCGATGAACGCGATCGGCTACGACGCCGCGGCCCTCGGCAACCACGAGTTCAACTACGGCATGGACACGCTGCGCGCCTTCCAGCGCCAGCTGCGCTTCCCGCTGCTGGGCGCCAACGCGGTCGACTGGACGACCGGCGCGCCGACCTTCCCGCCGTACGTCGATCAAGCGCGTCCGCACGCCGCACGGCAAGGACGTCATGGTCGGCATCCTCGGGCTGGTCACCCCCGGCGTCGCGATCTGGGACCGCGACAACGTCGAGGGCAAGGTCGCGGTTCCCCGGCATCGTCGAGCAGGCCGCGGATGTTCGTGCCGCGGCTGCAAGCGCGCGGGCGCCGACGTCGTCATCGTCGTCGTGCCACTCCGGGTCCAAGACCTCCTCGTCGTACGGCGACGCGCTGCCCTACCCCGAGAACGCCAGCACCCTGCTGGCACAACAGGTCCCGGACATCGACGCCATCCTCGTCGGGCACGCGCACGAGGAGATCCCCGAGCTGCTTCGTCACCAACGAGCAAGACCGGCCAGCGAGGTCCTGCTGTCCGAGCCGCTGAAGTGGGGCATGCGGCTGACGCGTCATGGACCTCGACCTGGTGCTGGAGCACGGCCGCTGGACGGTCGTCAGCCGCCCACGCCCACCTGCTCAACGCCAACACGGTGCCCGAGGACCGTGCGCGTGGCACAGCTGCTCGCCAGGGACCACTAGAGGTCGTGCGCCAGTACGTCAACTCCGTCATCGGCACCAACGTCACGGCGATGTCCGCGGCCACCTCGCGGTTCGAGGACACCGCGGCGATGGACTTCATCAACGTCGTGCAGGCGCAGACCGTCAAGAAGGCCCTGGCCGGCACCGCCGACGCGGCGACCCCGGTGCTGTCGATCGCCGCGCCGTTCAACCGCGACGCGGCGATCCCGGCCGGTGACGTGACGGTGCGCGACGTCGCCGGTCTCTACGTCTACGACAACACGCTGCTGGGCATCCGGATGACCGGCGCGCAGGTGCTGGCCTACCTCGAGTGGTCGGCGCGCTACTTCAAGCAGGTGACCGGTGCCGGGCCCGTACGCCCCGGACGACGGTCACCAACGCGCCGTCACCTCGACGGCGCCCACCGGCACGCCGGACTACAACTACGACGTCATGGGCGGTCTCGACGCGCCGCTGGCCTACGACATCGACATCGCGCAGGCGCCCGGGTCGCGGATCACGGAACCTCACCTACGGCGGCGCGCCCGTCGCCGCCGACCAGCCGTTCGTCATCGCGATCAACAACTACCGCCAGTCCGGCGGCGGCAACTTCCCCGGCGTCACGACCGCGCCGGTGCTCTACAACCGCGCAGGTGGAGATCCGTCAGCTGATCATCGACTGGGTCACCGCGGCCCGCACGATCGACTCCGCGAGTTCGCCACCTACGACTGGCGGCTCACGGCCAACGGCACGCCGGTCACCGTGACCGGCGCCGCCGAGGGCGGCCGCCACTAGCCCACCCCGTCGCCGGGTCGCGGGGACGCCCTGCGGGTCAGGGCGACGCCGGCGGCTGCCGACGAACGGCTCGCCGCGAGCTCGACCCCGGCCTCGCGCAGCTGGGCCAGGGCCCGGTCGGTGGTCTCGCGCGCCACGCCGGCCGTCAGGTCCAGCAGCACCGTGGTCTCGAAGCCCTCGGCCGCGGCGTCCAGCGCGGTGGCGCGCACGCAGTGGTCGGTGGCGATGCCGACGACGTCGACCTGCTCGATCGCCCTGCTCGCGCAGCCAGTCCGCGAGGCCGACCTGCCGGTCCGCCTCGCGGTCGTGGACCCCTCGAAGCCCGCGTACGCCGCGGCGTGCGCGCCCTTGCGGAAGACCGCCTGCACGTGCTCGAACGCCGGTTCGGCGGCCGGGTGGAACAGGCGCGCCGTCGGTGCCGACCCGGCAGTGCGGCGGCCAGCTGTCCACGTAGTCGGGGGGGTCGGAGAAGTGCGCGCCCGGGTCGACGTGCCAGTCCGCGGTGGCCACGACCGCGGCGTAGTCGTCGGCGTGCGGCGACGACGTACGCGCTGATGGCCCCGGCCACGTCGGCGCCGCCGGCCACGGCGAGCGAGCCGCCCTCGCAGAAGTCGTTCTGCACGTCGACCACGATCAGCGCCGGGTGCGGTTCGCGGTCATGGCCCGACGCTAGCCGGTGCGCCGGGTGCGGCGCACGACCGGCTCAGGCCCGGCTGTTCTCGTAGACGGTCGGGATGGCCGGCTCGCCGCGGGAGAGCTGGTCGGGCCCGCGGCGGCAGCTCGGCACGCGACCGCTCGTGCCGCTCGCGGGCGCGACTGCAGGTCGAGGTCGGTGGCGACCACCTCGCCGTCGCGGACGCAGCTCGACCAGCAGCGGCCGGTCGTCGCCGTCGTCCACCGGGCTGCTCGCCGACCCCGACCACCTCGGCCTCGGCCACGCCGTCCGGCGCCGCGCCGGCGCAGCGCCCACTTGCGGCCGCCGACGCGTGGCCTTGTCCTTGCTCTTCTTGGCCACGTCCACCAGCGCGCCGCTGTCGTCGGCGCGGGCGACCAGCTTGTAGACCAGCCCGGCGGTCGGGCGCGCCGGAGCCGGTGACCAGGCGACGTGCCGACGCCGTAGGCGTCGACCGGGGCGGCGGCGAGCGCGGCGATGGCGTGCTCGTCCAGGTCGCTGGTCACCACGATCCGGGTGTCGTCGGCGCCGAGCGCGTCGAGCTGCGGCGCGGACCTCGGCGGCCTGGGCCAGCAGGTCGCCGGAGTCCAGCCGCACGGCGCCGAGCTCCGGTCCGGCGACCTCGACCGCGGTCTCGCACCGCCGGTCGGGCACGTCGTAGGTGTCGACCAGCAGCGTCGTGCCCGTGCCCAGGCAGGCGACCTGCGCCGCGAACGCGGCGCGCTCGTCGTCGTGCAGCAGGGTGAACGCGTGCGCGCTGGTGCCGGCGGTCGGGACGCCGTACGTGCGCCCCGCCTCGAGGTTGCTGGTGGCGGCGAAGCCGGCCACGTAGGCCGCGCGGGCGGCGGCGACCGCCGCCTGCTCGTGGGTGCGGCGCGAGCCCATCTCGAGGCAGGGCCGGTCGCCGGCGGCGGCGATCATCCGGCGAGGCGGCCGCGGCGACCGCGCAGTCGTGGTTGAGGATCGAGAGGACCAGCGTCTCCAGCAGCACGCGCCTCGGCGAAGGTGCCCTCGACCACGAGCAGCGGCGACCCGGGGAAGTAGCACTCGCCCTCGGCGTAGCCCCAGATGTCGCCGGTGAACCGGTAGCCGGCGCAGGAAGTCCAGCGTCTGCTCGTCGACCACGCCGCGCTCGCGCAGCGCGGCGAGCTCGTCGTCGCCGAAGCGGAAGGCCGCGGACGGCCTCGAGCAGGCGGCCGGTGCCGGCCACGACGCCGTACCGGCGGCCCTCGGGCAGGCGGCGGGCGAAGACCTCGAAGACGCACCGCCGCTCCGCGGTGCCGCTGCGCAGCGCGGCCTGCAGCATGGTCAGCTCGTAGTGGTCGGTGAGCAGGCCGTGCTGGCGGTCGCCTGCGAGCGTCGACGGCGGCTGCGGCTCACCGGCTCGTGCCTACGGTGGACCCGTGTCGATCGCCCCGGTGGAGCAGCACGAGCCTCGAGCTCGACGGAGGGAACCGACCTCGACCAGCCCTGGGTCACCCTCGTCTGGAACGACCCGGTCAACCTCATGTCGTACGTGACGTACGTGTTCCAGAGCTACTTCGGCTACTCGCGGGAGAAGTCCGAGCGGCTGATGCTCGACGTGCACCAGAAGGGCCGGGCGGTCGTCTCGACCGGGTCGCGCGAGAAGATGGAGCACGACACCGAGGCCCTGCAGGCGTACGGCCTGTGGGCGACGTTCCAGAAGGACGAGTAAGTGGCGAAGGCGTTCAAGCGCAAGGGTGACCGGTTCGTGGCGCGGCTGGACAGCCTCGAGCGCGAGGTCGTCGCCGGGCTGCTGGAGCAGACCCGGGACGTTCCTGGCGCCCGGCTCCGCGTGCGGAGACCGGTGACCCCTTCGACGACCTGGTCGCCTCGATGGGGATGCCGTCGTTCCAGGAGGCGACCGACCCCCGGCTGGAGGGCCCGCGCGACCCCGCCCTGGAGCGGCTGCTGCCGCCGGCCCACCGCGAGGACGAGGCGGTGGCGGCCGAGTTCCGCCGGCTGACCGAGCAGGGGCTGCGCGAGCGCAAGACCGCCAACCTCGACGACGGCGCGTCGACGCCCTGCGCGACGCCGACGGTGACAAGGTCGTGCTGACGCCGACGCAGGCCGCAGGCGTTGGTGGTCGCGCTGACCGACGTGCGGCTGCTGCTCGGCGAGCGGCTCGGGCTGCGCACGGACGACGACGCCGAGGAGCTGGCCCAGCGGCTGCGAGCGACGCCGACGCAGGACGACCCGGCGATGCTGCTGGCCGCCTACTACGACTTCCTGACGTGGCTGCAGGAGTCGCTGACCCAGGCGCTGATGGCCTGAGCGCGCCGTCGCGCCCGGCTCGACCGGGTGTGACCGATGGAACGCCGCGCGCGGTCGGTGACGGTGCCGGCGGCCGTCTAGGCTCGGACCGTGGCAGACGCACCCATCGGCATCTTCGACTGCGGCTACGGCGGCCTGACCGTCGCGCGAGCCGTCCTCGACCAGCTGCCGCACGAGTCGGTCGCCTACCTCGGTGACACCGCGCGCCAGCCCTACGGCCCCCGCCCGATCGCCGAGGTGCGCGCGTACGCGCTGGAGTGCCTGGACCAGCTGGTCGACCGTGACGTCAAGGCGCTGGTGATCGCGTGCAACTCCGCGTCGGCGGCGATGCTGCACGACGCGCGCGAGCGCTACGACGTGCCCGGTCGTCGAGGTGATCCGCCCGGCCGTGCGCCGCGCGGTCGCGGCCACCCGCAACAACCAGGTCGGCGTGATCTCGCACCCGGGCCACGCACCAGAGCCACGCCTACGCGGACGCGTTCGCCGCGGCCCCGCAGATCACGGTCACCAGCCGGCCCTGCCCGCGGTTCGTGGAGTTCGTCGAGTCGGGGGTGACCGGCGGGCCCGAGCTGCTCGGCGCGGCGCACGAGTACCTCGACCCGGTCGCCGCGCCAGGGCGTCGACACGCTGATCCTCGGGCTGCACCCACTACCCGCTGCTGACCGGTGTCATCTCCTACGTCATGGGCGACGACGTGACGCTGGTGTCCTCCGCGGAGGAGACCGCCAAGGACGTCTACCGGGTGCTGGCCGACGCCGACGCTGCTGCGCCCGGACGACCTGCCGCCGCCCAGCCACGAGTTCGTCACCACCGGCGACCCGCGCGGAGTTCGAGCGGCTCGGCCGCCGGTTCCTCGGCCCCGAGGTGGTGCAGGCCACGGCCGAGGCCGTGGCCAGCCGATGAGGCTGACCGTCGTCGGGTGCTCCGGCTCGCTGGCCGGTCCGGGCTCGCCGGCGTCCTGCTACCTCGTCAGGCCGAGCACGACGGGCCGCACCTGGCGCCTCGTGCTCGACCTCGGCAGCGGCGTCGCTGGGGCCGCTGCAGCGGTACGTCGACCTCCGCGACGTCGACGCGGTGGTCTCAGCCACCTGCACCCCGACCACTGCGTGGACCTGTGCGGCCTGTACGTCGCCCAGCGGTACGACCCGCGCGGCCCCAACCCGCGGCCCGTGCCCGGTGTACGGTCCGGCGGGCATCGCCGGCCGGATGGCCCGCGCCTACGACCTGCCGACCGACGGCGAGCACATGGGCGCCGAGCTGGACTTCCGTGAGATGCCGGACCGGCGACGCGGTTCGAGGTCGGCCCGTTCACGGTCACGCCGTTCCTGGTCAACCACCCGGTCGAGGCCTACGGCCTGCGGGTCGAGGCCGGCGGACGCACGCTGGCCTACACCGGCGACACCGACAGCTGCGACGCGCTCAGCCCGCTGTGCCACGACGCCACGCTGGTCCTGGCCGACTCGGCGTTCGTCGACGGCCGCGACGCGCGTCGAGGGCATCCACCTCTCCGGCAGCCGGGCGGCGCGGGCGGCGGTGGAGGCCGGGGGAGTCCGGCGGCTGGTGCTCACCCACCTGCCGCCGTGGAACGACCCCGAGGTCTGCCGGGCCCAGGCCGGCGAGGTCTGGCCCGGCGAGGTCGAGCTGGCCGCGCCCGGCGCGACGTACCAGCTGTAGCCCTGCGCCCGGCGCCGCGTGGGCACCACCTAACCTTGGGCGCATGACCCGACACGACGGCCGTGCCCCCGACCAGCTCCGCGACGTCACGGATCACCCGCAGCTGGCTGGACCACGCCGAGGGCAGCGTGCTGGTCGAGTTCGGCCGCACCCGCGTGCTGTGCGCGGCCTCGTTCACCGCAGGGCGTGCCGCGCTGGCGCAAGGGCAGCGGCGAGGGCTGGGTGACCGCCGAGTACGCGATGCTGCCCCGCGCGACCAACACCCGCACCGACCGCGAGTCGGTCAAGGGCCGCATCGGTGGCCGCACCCACGAGATCTCCCGGCTCGTCGGCCGCAGCCTGCGCGCCGTGATCGACACGAAGGCGCTGGGGGAGAACACGATCGTGCTGGACTGCGACGTCCTGCAGGCCGACGGCGGCACCCGCACCGCGGCCATCACCGGCGCCTACGTCGCGCTCGCCGACGCGATCGAGACCGGCCGCCGGCCAGGGCGCCGATCAAGGCGTCGGCGCCAGCCGCTGAACGGGTCCGTCGCGGCGGTCAGCGTCGGCGTCGTCGACGGCGTCGCCCGTGCTCGACCTGGACTACCCCGAGGACGTCGACCGCCGACACCGACATGAACGTCGTGATGACCGGCGACCGGCGCGTTCGTCGAGGTGCAGGGCACCGCCGAGGCGCGAGCCGTTCGACCGCGAGGCTGCTCGACGCGCCTGCTCGACCTGGCCGCGACCGGCTGCGCCGAGCTGACCCGGCTGCAGCTGGACGGCGCTGGCGGCCGCCGGTGACGTCGCGGTGAGCCGCATCGTCCTGGCCACCCGCAACGCGCACAAGGTCGGCGAGCTGCGCGAGATCCTCGCGGACGTCGTCGCCGACCTCGGGCTGGAGGTCGTCGGCATGGACCAGTTCCCGGACGTCGACGGACGTGGTCGAGTCCGGCGTGACCTTCGCGGAGAACGCCACTGCTCAAGGCGGTCGCCGCGGCGCGGCCACCGGGCTGCCGGCGCGTGGCCGACGACTCCGGGCTGGCCGTCGACGTGCTCGGCGGCGCGCCCGGCGTGTTCAGCGCCCGGTGGTCCGGCGCGGCACGGTGACGACGCGCGCCAACCTGCGAGCTGCTGCTCGACCAGATCGCCGACGTGCCCGACGAGCACCGCGCCGCGGCGTTCGTCTGCGCCGCCGTGCTGGCCCTGCCGGACGGCCGGCACGTGGGTGCGCGAGGGCCGGCTGCCCGGACGGGTCGCCCGGGCGCCGCGCGGGACGGACGGCTTCGGCTACGACCCGATCCTGCAGGTGGACGGTGACGGGCGGACCGCGGCGGAGCTGACGCCGCGCGGAGAAGAACGCGATCTGCCACCGCGGCCGGGCGTTCCGGGCGCTCGGCCCCGACCTGCGCGAGGCGCTCGCCGGCGTCAGGAACCCGTAACCGCCGGCCGGCCGGGGCGCACAGGCAGTCGTGACAGGCTGGCGCGGCGTGAGAGCCGACCGTGCGGTGCAGCCGTGAGCCGGCGCTGCTCGCCGGCGCCCTGACCGCTCGGCGTCGCCGACGCTGCTGGCCGGCGCCGCTGGTCGCGGTCAGCGTCTCCGCCGGCCAGCCGTCGCCGGTGATCGCGGTCGGCGGGGCGTTCGTCGACCGGACGCCGCTGTGGCTGAAGAACTTCGCGGTCAGCACGTTCGGCACCAACGACAAGCTGGCCCTGTTCGCCGGGATGGCGCTCGTCCTCGTGGTGGTCTGCGCGGGGGTCGGGTGTCCTGGCCGCGCGGCGCCGTACGGCGGGGCTCGTCGCGTTCGCCGTGGTCGGCGCGCTCGGCGCGGCGGCGGTGCTGAGCCGGCCGGGCGCCCGCCCGCTCGACGTCGCTCCCGACGCTGGTCGGCACGGTCGTGGGCCTCTGGGCGCTGACCACGCTGCTCGGCCGCTGGGCGCGCGCGCGCCAGGAGCAGCCGCGACGGCTTCGACCGGCGCCGGCTGCTGCTCGGCGGCGCGGGCGATCGCGCGCCGTGGCCGCGACGGCCGCCGCGATCGGGCAGCGGGCTCGGGCGGCCGGGCGAGCGCGGTGGCGCAGGCCCGCGCGGACGTCACCGTGCCCGCCGGTGCCGACCCCGGTGGTCGGTCCCGCCGGCGCCTCCAGCTCGACGTGCCCGGCATCACGCCGTACGTCGTGCCCGACCGCGACTTCTACCGGATCGACACGGCGCTCGTGGTGCCCCAGATGGACACCCGGGGACTGGCGGCTGCGGGTGCACGGCCTGGTCGACCAGGAGGTCGAGATCGACTGGGACGACCTGCTCGTCCAAGCCGATGCAGCGAGGCGCTGGTCACCCTGACCTGCGTCTCCAACGAGGTCGGCGGCGACCTCGTCGGCAACGCGGTCTGGACCGGGTGGCCGATCCGCGAGCTGCTGGCCCTGGCCGGGCCGCAGCCCGGACGCCGACATGGTGCTCTCGACCAGCGTCGACGGCTTCACCGCCGGCACGCCGCTGGAGGCGCTCACCGACGACCGCGACGCGCTGCTGGCCGTGGCCATGAACGGCGAGCCGCTGCCGGTCGAGCACGGCTTCCCGGTCCGCATGGTCGTGCCCGGGCTCTACGGCTACGTGTCCGCGACCAAGTGGGTCGTCGACCTCAAGGTCACGACGTTCGCCGCCGACGTGGCGTACTGGACGCCGCGCGGCTGGTCCGCGCGCGGGCCGATCAAGACCGGCGTCGCGGATCGACGTGCCGGCCAGCGGTGGCCAGGTCGAAGGCCGGCCGGGTCGCCGTCGCCGGGGTGGCCTGGGCGCAGCACCGCGGCATCGGGCGGTCGAGGTGCGGGTCGACGACGGCCCGTGGCAGCAGGCCCGGCTCGCCGCCGAGCCGACCGTCGACACCTGGCGGCAGTGGGTCCTACGAGTGGGACGCCCCCAAGGGCAACCACACCCTCACGGTCCGCGCCGTCGACGGCACCGGAGCGCGTGCAGACCGAGCGGGAGGCGCCGCCGGCGCCCGACGGCGCCAGCGGCTGGCACAGCGTCACCGTCACCGCCGGCTGAGCCGGTCGCAGCGCCAGCGGCACCGGCGTCCGGCGTCGGTGAGATCAGGGCTCGCCGCGCACCCGCCCACGCCCGGCCTTGGTGGCGCCGCGCTGCTTCTTGGCGGTCAGCCGTCGCTGCTGCGCCCCACGGGAGGGCTTGGTCCGGCGTCGCGCCGGGGGCGGCGGCGCCAGGGCCTCGCGCAGCAGCGCGGCGAGCCGCACCCGGGCCGCGACCCGGTTCTGGCGCTGCGAGCGGTGCTCGGACGCCACGACGATGACCTCGTCCCCGACCATCCGCGGCTGCAGGCGCGAGCGCACCCGCTCCTGCTGGGCCTCGGTGAGGCCGGCCAGCCCGGTCGAGGCGACCACGTCGAAGCGCAGCTCGGCCCGGCTGTCGGTCGTGTTGACGCCCTGGCCGCCGGGCCCGGAGGAGCGGGAGAACCGCTCGACCAGGTCGGCGGCGGGCAGCACCAGACCCTGCGGGATGCCGGGGCCGGGGCTCACGACGAGGTCGCCACCGGGCTCGGTGCGGGGCGAGGGCATGGCGCCCATTGTGTGCGTGCGGGCTCAGCCCCGTCGAGCCGGGCCCGGACCTGCGCTCAGGCAGCCAGCTGGGTGGAGTGGCGGAGCGCCTCGACGAGGGTCCTGCGCCACGACGACGGCGGTGCGGTGGTCCGGCAGGTGCGGCTGCCGCAGGAGCAGGACCACACCCACCCGCCGCGCACCCGCTGGATCCGTGGATGGTGGTGGGCGGGGTCGGCGTTCCTTCGTGCGGTGGGACGAGGTGCGGTCTGGGTCTGCATGACGGTCTCCGGTGCGGGTCGATGGGGTGATGGGCTCTGTCATCGACCTTGGCGCAGCGCCCCGGCCGTCGACAGGCACCCCAGGGCTCAGAGAGCCCCCACCTCGGGTCCGTCGTCCCCCACCTCGGTGCCACCTTCCGCCTGCCGCCGAAGCGCGCCGCCTCGGCGTACGGGCTGCTGACGACGCACGAGCAGACGGCCGAACCCGCACACGGCCGATACGTCTTCCGCCGTCAGGCGGCCCGTGGTTGGCTGACGGGTGCGGGCTGCGGCTGCGGCCCGGGAGACCACAGACCATGGAGACCGAGAGATGCCGACCCGAGACGACGCGTGGCCGCAAGGCACCCCCTGTTGGATCGACTGCCAGGTCGACGACACGACGAAGGCCCGTGAGTTCTATGCCGGGCTGTTCGGCTGGGAGATCTACGACAGCCCCGAGGAGGCCGGCGGCTACCTCATGGCCATGAAGCAGGGCAAGCCGGCCGCGGGCATCGGCCCCAAACCGCAGGGGATGCCCATGCCGTCGGCGTGGACGACCTACTTCGCCGCGGACTCCGCCGACGACATCGCGGCCAAGGTCGCCGCCCAGGGAGGTCAGACCCTGATGCCACCGTTCGACGTCCTGGACGTCGGGCGGATGTTCATCGCGGCCGACCCCACCGGTGCCCCCTTCGGGGTCTGGCAGGCCAGGGCCCACACCGGGGCGGGTGTCTTCAACGAGGACGGGGCCTACTGCTGGAACGAGCTGCACACCCGTGGCTACCAGCAGGCGCAGGCCTTCTACGCCGGCGTCTTCGGCTGGACGTTCACCGAGATCGGTGACGGCCAGAGCTTCACCTACTCGACCTTCGGCCTGCCCGGTGGCGGCGACGCCGTCGGCGGCATCAGCGACGACACGCAGATGCCGGGCGACGCCCCAGCCCACTGGCTGACCTGGTTCCAGACCGACGACACCGACGGCTCGATCGCCACGGCCACCGACCTCGGCGCGTCCGTGGTCATGCCGGCCGACGACAGCCCCTTCGGCCGGATGGCGGTCATCCGGGCCCCCCAGGGAGAGGTGTTCGGTCTCATCGACCCGAGCCGCACCGTGGGCGCACCGGCTGCCGGCGAGACGACCTGAGGCAGCGCCACGGTGGAAGGGGCAGGACCGGCCCCTTCCACCGGCGGCGGTCGCGGCGCGTCCCCGGCTGGCCGCGCCTGACCGATGCCGCTCACGTGACCGACGTCAGCCGTCCATCAGTCGGTGCAGGGGGGCTGGCGCTGCACCCACCCCCTTGAGCTCCTCGCGCCGGGATGCCCTGAGCCAGTAGTAGAGCAGGACCAGGGGAACGAGCAGCCCGCCGATGCCGTAGACGAGGAACGCGGTGAAACCACTGATGTGCCCGAGCAGCCAGCCGAAGTTCTGACCGAAGAAGCCCGTCACGAACGTCAGCGGGAGGAAGACCGTGGCGAGGATGGTCAGCCGCTCCATGTTCGCGCTCTGGCGCACCGTCACCTGCGTCTGCTCGACCGTGATGACCGCCATGTTGGCTTCCAGGATCGTCGCCAGCAGGTCTCGCTGGGCGGAGACCTCCTCGTTCACCAGCAGCAGGTGGTCACGGACGTCCCGCAGGTAGGGCAGCAGGTCACTGTCACGAGCGGTCCGCTCGACGGCACTGAGGACCGCCAGGAGGGGGTGGACCGCCCGGTGGAAGTTGGTGATCTCACGCCGAAGGAAGTAGATGCGCTCGGTGGGCGCCACCTCGCCGGCGAAGACGGTGCCCTCGACCTGCTCGATGTCCCGCTCCAGCTCGGCGACGACCGGGGCGTAGCTCTCGACCACCTGGTCGAGGATGGCCCACAGCGTGGAGGCCGGCCCGAGCCGCAGCAGCTCAGGATGCTCCTCGAGCCGTTGCCGCGCGGAGTGCAGCTCACTGGCCACACCCTGCCGGACGGTGATGACGAAGACGGAGCCACGAAGATGCTGATCTCGCCGAAGTCCACCTCCTCACGGGCGTCGTCGTACCGCGCGGTACGCAGGATGACGAGCTGGACGGAGCTCTCGTACTGCTCGACCTTCGGGCGCAGGTGGAAGGTCTCCGCGTCCTTCACCGCGAGCTCGTGGAGGCCGAAGCACCGGCGGACCTGGTCCAGCTCGGCCGGGCTGGGCTCGAACATGCCCAACCAGACGAAGCCGTCTTCCCGGCACTTCTCTGCCGCGACCTCCAGGCTCATGGCGGCGTCGCTCTGCCGCCGCCCGTCCCGGTAGTGGGCGCAGTCGATGATCATGACGTCTCCTCCGAAGAACCCGCTCGGCACCTCACTCCTGCCCGCCGATTCAACGCCTGGGTCAGCGTGCTGTCCATCGTCCAGCGAGCACGCTGGAGGGGGCGAGGCGGTTCCCTGAGCCGGCGCATGGCGCGTCGCCTCGGCCGGGCGTTACGGTGGCGGTGGAGTCGATGCCCGCGCCGTCCGCCGGGGCAGGGACCTCGGCGCCTGGTGCAAGGAGGGTGCCGTTGCCCGGAGAACAGGCGCCGCTGATCCGCGTGCCGGGACAGCCCCGGGTCGACCCCCAGGCCAAGCCGCTCAGCCCAGCCCTCGCGGAGCGCTGGTTGCAGGCGCTGTACGAGACCCCGTTGCTGTTCTCGGGGATCCTCGATGAGCACGGCCGCGTGCTGGACGGCAACCGGCTGTCGATCGAGGGCTGCGGACTCGTCCGCGAGGACGTCCTGGGTTGCCCGTTCTGGGAGTGTGGCTGGTGGAGCCCGGACCCCGAGGTCAGCACGCAGATCCGCCTCTGGTGCGAGCACGCGCTGGCCACCGGGGAGCCGCTGCGCACCACCAGCAGGTACTTCCTCGGCGACCGGACCCCGCGGATGGTCGACCTGTCACTGTCCCCGGTCGGGGAGGGGGACGGTGGGTTCGGCTATCTCGTGGCGACCGGCCTCGACATCACCGACGCCCTGGCGGCGGCCGCCGCCCGCGAGCGGGAGATCGCCCGTGAGCTCACCACGGTGCAGGAGTCCGAGTACCAGGCGCAGGAGCGCCTTCGCAGACTTGCCGGCGTCGCGTTGGAGCTCGTCAACGCCGAGTCCCTCGAGGACCTGGCCGAGATCGTCAGCGACCAGGGCGTGGACGTCCTGGGTGCCGACGGGGCCGCCCTCGCCGTTCCGGACGACGACGGCCTGCTCGTCGCGGTGAGCAGCAGGCTCGGCGGACGCGCCCAGGTCGCCTACCACCGCCTGTCGCCGGACAGCCCGCTGCCGGCGGCACACGTCTGGCGGACCGGGGAGCGGCTGGTCCTTCCCGACCCGGAGCCGGGACTCGCCCTCGCGCCGGGGCTGGAGCCGGGGTGCGCCGACACCAGGCGGGACGCCTCGGTCGTCGTGCCACTTCGCCTGGGCGAGAACCGGCTTGGCTCGCTGGCCGTCAGCTGGGACGACGAGCGGAAGGTCGCCGATGACGATCTGGACCTCATCGAGGCGTTCGCAGCACAGTGCGCCCAGGCGCTCCAGCGCATCGCCAGCCTGCAGGCCGAGCGGACGACGGCAGCGCGGATCCGTCTGCTGGCCGAGACGTTGCAGCGCGGTCTGCTCAGCGACCCGCCGGAGTCCGACCGTCTTCAGATCGCCGTGCGGTACGAGCCGGCCGCCGAGGAGGCGCAGGTCGGCGGGGACTGGTACGACGCGTTCCTGGTGCGTGACGGAGGCACGTTGCTCGCCATCGGCGACGTCGCCGGCCACGACCAGGACGCTGCTGCGGCGATGGGCCAGGTCCGGAACCTGCTGCGCGGCATCGCCTACAGCATCGGCGAACCGCCCGCGGCAGTGCTCTCCGAGCTCGACCGCGCGATGCGCGATCTCGGGACCGGGGTGCTCGCCACCGCGGTGCTCGCCCGGGTGGAGCCGCCCGGGCCGGACGAGGACACCGGGGCGCCGACGCTCCAGCTCCGCTGGTCCAACGCCGGCCACCCACCACCGCTGCTGATCAACCCCGACGGCACGGCGGAGCTGCTCGGCCACGAGCCGGAGCTGCTGTTGGGGCTGGAACCGGCGACCCGTCGAGGCGACCACACGCACGCCATCCGGCCCGGTGCCACGGTGGTGCTCTACACCGACGGGCTGGTCGAGCGTCGGGGTGGGACCGTGGAGGACGGCCTCAGCTGGCTGGTCGGGGTCTCGGCGCGGCTCGGTGGCCTACCGGTCGGGGACCTCTGCGACGTCCTGCTCGGTGAGGTCATGGGCTCGGCCGAGGACGACATCGCCCTGCTCGCCGTTCGAGCCCGCCCGGGGCGCCGCGTCGAGGGGTGACCGCGGTGGCCGTGCGCCGGTGCCCCTTGGCCGGGTGCCGCCGCGGGTGTCGCCTGACGTCAGCGGGGTCGGCAGACCCAGCATCCCGAGCACGTCGGGCATCCGCGATGGTGGCAACAACCCCGGTGGGAGCCGGTCACCGAGACAGTCATTTCGTAGCAAGGCATTCCGCAAGTAGAGCATTCCAACGTGGTGGCGCAGGGCCCTAACGAGTCGGTGCTTTTCTCCGGGCCCAACGGGCCGGTGGTGCCCGGGCCGGCGGCCGGGCACACGTCGGCCGGGTCGCCGGGATGGGTGCGGAAGAAGGGACTTGAACCCTCACGCCCGAAGGCACAGGAACCTAAATCCTGCGTGTCTGCCAGTTTCACCACTTCCGCGCGCCCCCGATCGTACGGGGCGACCGGGGGAGCCCCGGTCCGGCTAGGCAGCCAGTCCCAGCGCCTTGCTGAGGGAGGCGACGTGACCGGTGGCCTTGACGTTGTACTTGGCCAGCTCGACCGTCCCGTCCGGGCCGACGACGACCGTGGAGCGGATCACCCCGGTGACCTTCTTGCCGTAGAGCGACTTCTCCCCGAAGGCGCCGTAGGCGTCCATGACCGTCTTGTCGGGGTCGGACAGCAGCGGGTAGGTCAGCGCCTCCTGCTCGACGAACCGGGCCAGCTTCTCCGGCTTGTCGGGGCTGATGCCGACCACGTCGTACCCGGCCTGCTGCAGCCGCACCAGCGAGTCGCGGAAGTCGCACGCCTCCTTGGTGCAGCCCGGGGTCATCGCGGCGGGGTAGAAGAAGATGATCAACCGGCGTCCGGCGAAGTCGCCCAGGCTCACCGTGCCGCCCTGGTGGTCGGTGCAGGGTGAAGTCGGGAGCGGTTTGGCTCACTTCGAGACGGGGCATGAGGTCCTCCACGGCGGCTGGGCAGGCGAGTGTCGGGAACCAGTCTGCGTTATGGTCGCTGCAGAATCTCCGAAGGCCTGAAGGGGTCCCACTGATGAGCGAGCAGACCAACAAGTCGGTCGGCGAGATCGAGGCCGACATCGCGACGACGCGTGCCCGGCTGGCCAGCACCATCGACGAGCTCGCCGTGCGGGCCCAGCCGAAGGAGATTGCCCGCCGCCAGGCCGACTCCGCCATGGTCAAGCTCAACGAGGCGACCCACACGCCCACCGGAGAGCTGCGCATCGAGCGCATCGTCGCCGTGGTCGCCGCCGTCGTCGCCCTCGTCGGGCTGGTCGTCTGGCGCCGCACGCGTGACTGACTCCGCGCCGGCCGAACGGCTGCCGATCCGGATGCTGCACGACCGCGTGCTGGTGTCGCTGGAGGGCGAGCCGGGGGAGCGACACACCGGCGGCGGCATCCTCATCCCCTCGACGGTGAGCGTCGGCAAGCGGCTGTCGTGGGGCGAGGCCGTGGCGATCGGCCACAACGTGCGCCAGGTCCACGTCGGTGACCGCGTGCTGTTCGACCGCGAGGACCGTTCCGAGGTCGAGCTGCACGGCAAGGACTACGTGCTGATGCGCGAGCGCGACATCCACGCGGTGGCAGCGCCCCGGGTGGAGGACGGACAGACGGGGCTGTACCTCTGAGGTCGCTGCGGCCTGACACGCTCGGCCTGCCCGGGCCGAGCCCGTGGGACATGGCCGCCGGCTTCACCTCGATCCGCAGCAACCCGCTGGCCTTCCTGGAGCAGGTGCGGCTGCGGTACGGCGACCTGGTCGCCTTCCCCGTGCCCGGGTCGCCGGCCCTGCTGGTCAGCGACCCCGACGCGGTCCGCGGGATCCTGCAGGGCAACGCCCGCCGCTGGACCAAGAACACCGTGCAGTACGCCGCCCTGGCGACGGTGACCGGTCCGGGTCTGCTCGCGGTCAGCGATGACCGCTGGCTGCGCCGGCGGCGCGCGGCGCAGCCGGCGTTCCACCACGGCCGGCTCGGCACCATCGGCGACAGCGTGGCGACGGCGGCCGCGACCGTGGTCCGGTCGTGGCGGGGACTGCCGACCGCCGGTGCCGACGTCGACGTCGACGCGCTCGCACTCGGCATCACGCTGGACGTCGTCGGACGCACCCTGTTCGACCGCGACCTCACCGAGCAGACGCAGCGGCTGGTCCACGCGACCGACGAGGCGGCCGAGCTCGTCGTCGCCCAGGCGCAGACCGTGCCGCTGCCGTCGTGGGTGCCGACGACGGCACACCGCCGGCTGCGCGCCGCGGTGCACGAGCTGGACTCCCTCTGCCGCGACCTGACCGCCGAGCGCCGGGCGCGCGGCGTGGGGGAGCGCGACAGCGACCTGCTCGGGCTGCTGATCGCGGCGGGGCTGGACGACGACGGCATCCGTGACGAGCTGGTCACGATGGTGGTGGCCGGCCACGAGACGGTGGCGTCGGCGCTGACCTGGACCCTCATGCTGCTGGCCGAGAACCCCGGGGCGCAGGACCGGCTGCGCGCCGAGGTGCGCGGGCTGGACGCCGCGCCCTCACCGATGCGGCTGCGCGAGGAGCTGCCCTGGACCCGTGCGGTCATCGACGAGTCGCTGCGCCTGTTCCCGCCCGGCTGGGTGGTCTCCCGACGGGCGACCGAGCCGGATGTCGTTGCGGGGCAAGCGGTCCCGGCCGGCACGATCGCCATCATCAGCCCCTGGCTGCTGCACCGCGACGCCACGTCGTGGCCCGACCCGCTGGCCTTCACGCCGGAGCGGTTCCTCGGCGACGTGTCGACCGTGGCCCGGCCCGACTACGTGCCGTTCGGTCTCGGGCCGCGTCTGTGCATCGGGCGCGACTTCGCGCTGGTCGAGCTCGCGGTGGTCCTGGCCGGGCTGCTCCGCGACCACGAGGTCACGCTGCCGCAGGGGTGGCAGCGGCCCGCCATCAACGCCTACGTCACGCTGCGTCCGCGCGGTGGCCTCCGCCTGCGGGTCCGACCGGTCTGAGCCCGGAGGCGACCGGCCGGCCGGCGCCCGCGCCGACGGGGGCAGATGGCCCGGCCCGGTCAGGCCACCGCGTCCCGGGCGGCGACGAACGCCTCGACGCACCGCCGTACGTCCGCCTCGGTGTGCGCCGCCGACAGCTGCACGCGGATCCGCGCCTTGCCCGCGGGGACGACCGGGTAGGAGAACGCGATGACGTAGACGCCGTCGTCGAGCATGGCGTCGGCGATGGCCGAGGCCCGGCGGGCGCCGTCCTCGCCGGGGAACATCACCGGGATGATCGGGTGCGATCCCGGCACGCAGGTCGAACCCCGCCTCCGTCATCAGCGACCGGAACAGCGTGGCGTTGTCCCGGAGCTGCGCGCGGGCGTCGTCGGAGCCCGCGGCCAGCTCGAGCGCGGCGAGCGACCCGGCCGTCACCGTGGGGGCGACGGCGTTGGAGAACAGGTAGGGCCGCGACCGCTGGCGCAGCAGGTCGACGATCTCGCGGTGCGCGCTCACGTAGCCGCCCGAGGCGCCGCCGAGCGCCTTGCCGAGGGTGCCGGTGAGGATGTCGACGCGGTCCATGACCCCGAAGAGCTCGGGGGTGCCGCGCCCGCCCGCGCCGATGAAGCCGACGGCGTGCGAGTCGTCGACCATGACCAGCGCGTCGTACCGCTCGGCCAGGTCGCAGATCTCGTCCAGCGGGGCGTAGGAGCCGTCCATGGAGAAGACGCCGTCGGTGACGATGACGCGGCGGCGCGCGTCCGCGGCGGCGACGAGCTGCGCCTCGAGGTCGGCCATGTCGGCGTTGCGGTAGCGCAGCCGGCGGGCCTTGCAGAGCCGGATCCCGTCGATCAGCGAGGCGTGGTTGAGCTCGTCGGAGATGACGGCGTCGTCGGCGCCGAACAGCGTCTCGAACACGCCGCCGTTGGCGTCGAAGCAGGAGGAGTAGAGGATCGTCGCCTCGGTGCCGAGGAACGTCCGACAGCCGCGCCTCGAGCTGGGTGTGCAGCGTCTGCGTGCCGCAGATGAAGCGCACGCTGGCCATCCCGAAGCCCCACTCCTGCAACGCTTCTGTGGCGGCGGTGACCACGGTCGGGTGGTTGGCCAGGCCGAGGTAGTTGTTGGCGCAGAAGTTCAGCGCCTCCGCCTTGGCCGTCGTGACGTGGGCCGACTGGGGCGAGGTGAGCTCGCGCTCGTTCTTGTAGAGACCCGCGTCGCGGATCTCCTGCAGCGTGGTGCTCAGGTCGGCCTTGAACGATCCGTACATCGTGGTGCTCTCTCTCGGCTGGGCTCTCGGGGTGCGGGCAGGATGCGGCGGCTCAGGACCAGTCGAGCACGACCTTGCCGCACACGCCCGAGCGGGCGGCGTCGAACGCCTCCTGCCACTTCTCGGCCGGGAAGCGGTGGGTGATGACCGAGCTGACGGCGGTGCGCAGCCGCTCGCTCGTCTGGAGCATCGAGCTCATGGCGTACCACGTGTCGTACATCTCGCGGCCGTAGATGCCCTTGATGGTGATCATCCGGCGTGATGACCCGGCCCCAGTCGATCGCGAACGGGTCCTTGGGCAGACCGAGCATCGCCACGCGCGCGCCGTGGTTGAGGTTGGCGAGCATGTCCGCCATGGCCTGCGGGCTGCCGCTCATCTCCAGGCCGATGTCGAAGCCCTCACGCATGCCGAGCTGGCGCTGGGCGTCGGCGACGCTGGTGCGCGAGACGTTGATCGCCAGGTCGGCGCCGGCCTGGCGGGCGAGGTCGAGGCGGTAGTCGCTGACGTCGGTCACCACGACGTAGCGGGCACCGACGTGCCGCGCGATCGCCGCCGACATGACCCCGATCGGTCCGGCGCCGGTGACGAGGACGTCCTCGCCGGCGAGCGGGAAAGCTGAGCGTGGTGTGGACGGCGTTGCCCAGCGGGTCGAACACCGCACCGAGGTCGGGGTCCAGGTCGTCCGGCTGCACCCACACGTTCGCCCGCGGGGATCGCGACGTAGTCGGCGAACGCGCCGTCGCGGTTGACGCCGACGCTGCTGGTGCGGATGCACAGCTGCCGGCGGCCGGCCCGGCAGTTGCGGCAGGTGCCCGCAGACCACGTGCCCCTCACCGGACGCCTTCTGCCCGACCGACACGGAGGTGACCGCCGCGCCCACCTCGACGACCTCGCCGAAGAACTCGTGCCCGAGGACCAGCGGCGCCGTGACCGTCGAGGCGGCCCAGTCGTCCCACTGCTCGAGGTGCAGGTCGGTGCCGCACAGCCCGGCCCGCTCGACCCGGATCAGGACGTCGTCGGGGCCGACGGTGGGCCGCGGCCGTTCGACCAGGTCGAGGCCGGGGCCCGCCTCCTGCTTGACCAGTGCGCGCATGGACAGATCCTCCTTGAGTCGGCCACGGGTGACCGGCCGGCGCGTGTCCCTGCCCAAGCTGTGGTCCACGTGCACGTTCCGGCCACCTCAGCCCACCCGGCGGCTCCTCGCCGACCGTCGCGCGCCGTGACAACGGGGGATCCTACCGAGCCGCCGCGGCCGCAGCGACCCGGCGTACCGGGGTCAGGCCATCGGCAGGCCGGCGCGGCGCCAGGCGGCGAGACCACCGACGACGTCCGTCGCGCGGTGCAGCCCGAGCCGGACCAGGGCGTCGGCCGCGAGCGAGGAGGTGTAGCCCTCCTGGCACAGGACGATGACCCGCCGGTCGAGGTCGGCGACGGGCAGGCTCGCCCCGGACCGCGGGTCGAGGCGCCACTCCAGCACGTTGCGCTCGATCACCAGGGGACGCAGCCGGGGGTCGACCTCGCCCTCCTGCTGGCGCTGGGCCGCCGGTCGGATGTCGACCAGCACCGCGCGCTCGTACAGCACCTCCTGGTACGCCGCCCGCGCGGTCAGGCGGGTGAGCCGCGACCGGGCGTCGTCGAGCTGGTCGTCGATGCCGTCGTACGTCGGCGCCTCCCAGCCGCGTCCGGTGCCGGGTCGGCTCGAGAACAAGGAGGTCTCCCACAGGTCGTCGGCGCGCAGCGGCGCGGTGGTCAGGGCGGTCACCAGTCTGCCCCCGCCCGCTCGACGCCGGTACGGCGAGGCCCGGCGTCCGTCAGCCGGTACCGGGCCATCCGGGTCAGCCGTGGCGCGTAGACGTGCACCGACAGGGCGGCCTCCGGGCCGGTGCTGGACACCTGGTGCACGTGACGGGGGCCGAAGGCCCGGCCCGCGCCCGGGGCGAGGTCGCGCTCGGCCGGCCGGCCGCTGGACCAGGTGTGCTCGCGCAGGGTGCCGCGCATCGTCACGAACGCCCCGGCCGCGTCGCCGTGGTCGTGCCACCCGGTGTCCGTGCCGAGGGGCCAGGAGATCAGCCACACCTGCAGGTAGGGGGTGGAGTCGAGCTCGGCCCACTGCCGGTGGGCCGAGCCCGGGTCGAGCAGCGTGGCGAGGGCGGGGTCAGAGGCGAACAGCCGGGCGGTGCGCAGCAGCTGGGCGGGGGAGAAGCGGTCGATGCCGGGGGTGCCGAGGCTGCGGGCGTGGTGCGAGGGTCATGGGGACTCCTGAGGTCGGTGCGGGTCTGCGGGCGGCGGGTGCGCATTCGCGGACACAGGGCACTGGCGGTCAGGAAGAGGTCGATGTGGCGGCGGGAGTGGCTGACGAGGGCGGTTGCTGCAGTCACGGGTGGAGTCCTCCGGGAGGTGCCGCGGGCGGTGCCGTCGGCGGGGCTGGCGGGCGGTTCAGGGCCGGCAGCAACAGCGGGTGGCGAGGCTGCGGTGACCCGGCAGCGTCGGCATTCGCGCCGTGAGGAGGAACATGCCCGCAATCAGACCACGTTGGTAGGACTTCATCAACGGTTCGGGCCGGTTGTCTCGTTCCCCGGACCGCTCCATCAGGGTGATGACCGCGCGAAGGTAAACATCCGGTCAAAAAGCGTAGGTTCGGACCCGTGGGTGGGCCCCCGCTCGGAATACTCCGGAGCAGGCGTCCGAGGGGCGTTGCCGTGGCAGAAGGAGCCGACATGACCGCACCGATCACCGTGCCCGGGCGACCGGCATGAGCCCGCTGCTGCTGGTCCTCGCCGTCTGGACCCTGTTGTCGGTCCTGGTCGTCGCCGGCCTGTGCCTGCTGCTGCGCGGCCGCAGCGTGTTCAACCCCGCTCCGCAGGACCCCGCGACGGCCCGCGACACGGCCATGGCGCCCGGATCGCACGCCGTCGTCTGAGCCCCGCCGCACGCCGTCGTCCGAGCCGCCGTACGCCTCGTCCTGGCGTCCGCGCGCCGTCGGACGCGCGGCGGGCGACCACTTTCCGCATTCGACGGGCAGATCGTCGCGGCGGGGAGCACCATGAAGATGATCGTGACGGTCTGGACCAGACGCGATCAGACCCTTGGGGGTCCGCCGAGCCGAGATGAGTGTTCTCGGGCTTTGCGGCCAGGCCGTCGCGATCACCAGGGGCGCCGAGGCTCAGGGAGCCCGGCGCTCGACCAGGCCTCCAGCAAGGGACGCCTCCGGGTGCCCGTCACGCCCCGCTCCCGCCCCGCGAGTTCACCGCGCCGTGGTCCGCGCTCCACCGACCAGGGGTGACCCGTTCACCGGACACGGTGACGGTGGCCCCGCCCGGCCACAGGCGAGCCGGGTCCGGAGGCGACGTTGCGCCCGGCCGTCGGCGTGCAGGAGAGTGAGCGTTGGTTCCGTGATCGGCCTTCCGCCGGCGGGCCACCGTCCAGGTGCGACGAGGTGGTGCTGACGTGGAGCGGTCGCCGTCTTCCCCGGACCTGCGAGCGCTGTTCCTCCGCGCCGACGAGGCCGCGCCACCCCGCACCCTGATGGACGTCTTCCGCGACACCGTCGACGCGCACGGCGACGCCGCCGCGATCGACGACGGCCACGTCACCCTCTCCTACCGCGAGCTGGGCGCCCAGGTCGTGTCGCGGGCCGCCGAGCTGCGTGCCGACGGGGTGCGCGCCGGCGACCGGGTCGGCGTGCGGATCTCCTCCGGCACGGCCGAGCTGTACGTCGCCATCCTGGCCGTGCTCGAGGTGGGCGCGGCCTACGTCCCGGTCGACGTGGACGACCCGGACGAGCGGGCGCGCCTGGTGTTCACCGAGGCCGACGTGGCCGTCGTCCTGGGGGACGGGTCCGAGGTGGTCCGGCGCCGCGCGGCGGGCCCGGACCCCGGCCCGCGGCCGCCGACCCCCGAGGACGACGCGTGGGTCATCTTCACCTCCGGCTCCACCGGCACCCCCAAGGGCGTCGCGGTGTCGCACCGGTCCGCGGCGGCCTTCGTCGACGCCGAGTCCCGGCTGTTCCTGCAGGACGCGCCGCTGGGGCCGGGGGACCGGGTGCTGGCGGGGCTGTCCGTCGCGTTCGACGCCTCGTGCGAGGAGATGTGGCTGGCGTGGGCGCACGGGGCGTGCCTGGTCCCGGCGCCCCGCGCGCTCGTGCGCACCGGCATGGACCTGGGGCCGTGGCTGGTGGCCCAGCAGATCAGCGTGATCTCCACCGTGCCGACCCTCGCCGGCCTCTGGCAGCCCGACGAGCTGGCCGGGGTGCGGCTGCTGATCTTCGGCGGTGAGGCCTGTCCCCCGACCTCGCCGCCCGGCTCACCGTGCCCGGGCGCGAGGTGTGGAACACCTACGGCCCGACCGAGGCCACCGTCGTCGCGTGCGCGGCCCGGATGACGGGCGTGGGGCCGGTGCGCATCGGTCACCCCCTCGCGGGCTGGGACCTCGCCGTGGTGGACAAGCAGGGGCAGCAGGTCGAGGAGGGCGACGTGGGCGAGCTGGTCATCGGCGGCGTGGGCCTGGCGCGCTACCTCGACCCGGCGCGCGACGCCGAGAAGTACGCCGCCGCGCCCACCCTGGGGTGGAGCCGCGCCTACCGCAGCGGCGACCTCGTGCGCCTCGAGGCCGAGGGGCTGCTGTTCATCGGGCGCGCCGACGACCAGGTCAAGCTGGGCGGGCGGCGGATCGAGCTGGGTGAGGTCGACGCCGCGCTGCAGGGCGCTGCCGGGGGTCGCCGGCGCCGCCGCCGCCGTACGCACCGCCACCTCGGGGCACCAGATCCTGGTCGGCTACGTGGTGCCCGCCCCCGGCGCCGAGCTCGACCTCGCCGCCTGCCGCGCGGCGCTGCGCAGCCGGCTGCCCGCCGCGCTGGTGCCGACGCTGGCCACCGTGGACTCCCTGCCGACCCGCGGCTCGGGCAAGGTCGACCGGAACGCCCTGCCGTGGCCGCTGGAGCGGATGGCCGACGAGGAGGGCGCCGTCCTGCCGGGGACGGCGGGGTGGCTGGCCGAGCAGTGGACCCGCACCCTCGGGGTCGCGGTGACCGGTCCGGACCAGGAGTTCTTCGACGACGGCGGCGGCAGCCTCGCGGCCGCCCAGCTGGTGTCGCTGCTGCGCTCGCGGTACCCCGGGGTGACCGTCGCCGACGTCTACGACAACCCGCGCCTGGGGGACCTGGCCCAGACGCTCGACGAGTTCGCCCCGCGCGGTCGAGGCCGAGGGGCGCGAGATCGGCCCGACGCCCCGCCGGACCCAGCTGGTCCAGAGCCTGCTGGCCGTGCTGCTGGCCGCCGTGGTCGGGTGGCGCTGGCTGACCTGGCTCGCGGCGCTGTCCAACGTGGCGGCCTCGACCGGCCGTGCGCCCTGGGCCGTCACCGTGTCGTGGTGGTGGGTGCTGCTCGGCTGGCTGCTGCTGATCACCCCGCTCGGCCGGATGGGGACCACCGTGCTGGTCGCCCGGGTCGCTCCTGCGGGGGCTGCGGCCGGGGCGCTACCCGCGTGGCGGCAGCACGCACCTGCGGCTGTGGTTCACCGAGGGGTTCGCCGCCGCGGCGGGGGCCGACAACCTGGCCGGCGCCCCGTGGGTGCCCTACTACGCGCGGGCGCTGGGGGCCAAGGTCGGCCGGGACGTCGACCTGCACTCGCTGCCGCCGGTCACGGGACTGCTCTCCCTCGGCAAGGGGTGTGCCATCGAGCCCGAGGTCGACCTCACCGGCCACTGGCTCGACGGCGACGTGCTGCACGTCGGGCGGGTCCGGGTCGACGCGGGCGCCAGCGTGGGCACCCGCAGCATCCTCGGTGCCGGGCACCCGGGTGGGGCAGAGCGCCGAGGTGTCCGCGGGCTCGGCCGTGCTGCGGTCGGTGCCCCCCGGCGAGATCTGGGCGGGGTCCCCGGCGGTGTTCGTCGGCGCCGCGCGCCACCTCTGGCCCGACCGGCGCGCTCCGCGGCGCCCGGGATGGGTGGCGGTGTACGGCGTGACCGCGGTGCTGCTGTCCTGCCTCCCGCTGGTCGCCGCCGCGAGCGGGCTGCTCGTGATCTGGGTCGGCGTCGCGCGGCGCGGCGACGCTGGCCGAGGCGGCCGGCGGGCGCGCTGCGCTGGGTGCCGCTCGGCGCGCTGACGATGTTCGCCGTCCAGGCGCTGCTGACGCTGGTGAGCGTGCGCCTGCTCGGGGTCGGGCTGACCGAGGGGTACCACCCGGTGCGCAGCCGGACCGGGTGGCAGGTGTGGGCCACCGAGCGGCTGATGGACGACGCCCGCAGCCTGCTGTTCCCGCTCTACGCCAGCCTGGTCACGCCGGTGTGGCTGCGGGCGCTCGGTGCCCGGATCGGCCGGGACGTCGAGGCGTCGACGGTGCTGATGCTGCCGAGGATGACGTCGGTGGGCGACGGCGCGTTCCTGGCCGACGACACGATGGTGGGCTCCTACGAGCTGGGCCGCGGGTGGATGCGGATCGAGCGGGCCCGGGTGGGCAAGCGGGCCTTCCTGGGCAACTCGGGGATGACGGCGCCCGGGCGGGTGGTGCCCAAGCGTGGCCTGGTGGCGGTGCTGTCGGCGACGCCCGCGCGGGCCAAGGCGGGCAGCTCCTGGCTCGGCTCACCGCCGGTGCGCCTGCGCCGCGCGGCCTCGGAGGGCGACGAGAGCCGCACGTTCCGGCCGCCCCGGAGGCTGCGCGTCGCCCGCGGCGCGGTCGAGGTGCTGCGGCTCGTGCCGGTGGTCTGCACGGTCGGCCTCGGCGTCGGCGTGCTGCTGGCGCTCCAGGCGTGCCTGGACCGGTGGGGGCTCCCGGGCGCGGTGCTGCTCGCCGGGCCGGTCGTGCTCCTCGCCGCCGTCGCTGGCGTGCCTGCTGACGACCGGCGGCGAAGTGGCTCCTCGTGGGTCGGATCGCGGTCGCCGACCACCCGTTGTGGAGCTCCTTCGTCTGGCGCAACGAGCTGGCCGACACGTTCGTCGAGATGGTGGCCGCCCCGTGGTTCGCCCGGTCCGCGGCGGGGACCCCCGCCCTGTGCCTGTGGCTGCGCTCGCTGGGAGCGCACGTGGGCCGGGGCGTGTGGTGCGAGACCTACTGGCTGCCCGAGGCCGACCTGGTCTCGCTCGGTGACGGCGCGAGCGTCAACCGGGGGTGCGTGGTGCAGACGCACCTGTTCCATGATCGGATCATGAGCATGGACACCGTCAGCCTCGCCAGCGGCGCGACCCTCGGCCCGCACGGCGTCATCCTGCCGGCGGCCTCGATCGGCGAGCGGGCCACGATCGGCCCGGCCTCCCTCGTGCTGCGGGGGGACGACGTACCGGCGGGGACCCGCTGGACCGGCAACCCGATCGCCCCCTGGACGGCCGCCGGACCGGGATCGGCATGACGGCTCCGCCGGGACCGCCCCGGTCGTCCGCGGCCGGGGCCGACGGCGAGGTCGACCCCTACCTGCCCACCCACGGCAACGCGGGCTACACGGTCAACCGGTACGAGCTCGACCTGGACTACCGGGTCGCCAGCAACCGGCTGTCGGCACGGGCCCGGCTGCACGCCACCGCGACCCGGCCGCTCGACCGGCTCAGCCTCGACCTGGCCGGCCTCCGGGTGGCCAAGGTGACGGTCAACGGCCGCCGCGCCGCCCGCTACTCCCAGCGGGTCGGGCAAGCTCACCGTCTGGCTGGAGTCGCCGGTGGCGGTGGGGGCCGGTGTCGTGCTCGACATCCAGTACTCGGGGCGACCGCGTCCGACGGTCGGCACGTGGGGGGAGGTGGGCTGGGAGGAGCTCACCGACGGGGTGATCGTCGCCGGCCAGCCCGACGGCGCCCCCTCGTGGTTCCCGTGCAACGACCACCCGAGCGACAAGGCCAGCTTCTCCATCGCCGTGACCACCGATGCGGGCTACCACGTCGTGGCCAACGGCACGCTGACCGAGCGGGTCGTGATGTCGAGCCGCGAGCGGTGGTGCTTCGAGCAGCCCGAGCCGATGGCCACCTACCTGGCCACCGTGCAGATCGGGCGGTACAAGGTGATCGAGACCAGCGACGCGCCGGTGCGCCAGCTCGCCGCCGTGCCCGAGCGGCTGCAGGGGGTGTTCCGTCACGACTTCGGTCGCCAGCAGGAGATGATGGTCCTGTTCGAGCGGCTGTTCGGGCCCTACCCGTTCGCGGACTACACGGTCGTCGTGGCCGACGACGAGCTGGAGATCCCGCTCGAGGCCCAGGGGATGTCGGTGTTCGGGCGCAACCACCTGGACGGACGACGGGGCCACCAGCGCCTCGTCGCCCACGAGCTGGCGCACCAGTGGTTCGGCAACAGCCTCACCGTCCGGCGGTGGCAGGACATCTGGCTGCACGAGGGGTTCGCCTGCTACGCCGAGTGGCTGTGGTCGGAGGGGTCCGGTGGCCCGTCGGCCGACGTCGCTCGCGGGCCGGGCCTGGGATCGCCTGTCCGCGCTCGCCACAGGACATCACGGTCGGCGACCCGGGGCCCGAGCTGATGTTCGACGACCGCGTCTACAAGCGGGGGGCCCTGACGCTGCACGCTCTTCGGCTGACGGTCGGGGACGCCACGCTGGTCGAGATCCTCCGGGCGTGGACGCAGACGCACGCGCACGGCACCGTCGTCACCGACGACTTCGTCGACGTCGCGTCCAGGCACACCGAGGCACCACTGCACGAGCTGTTCCGCTCCTGGCTGTTCGAGCAGCCCCTGCCGGCGCTGCCCGGGAGCCGGTCATGGTTCCCGCCGCGGCGAGGGTCACGTCTCTGACGGGGCCACGCCGGGCTCCGGCCCCGGCGGCTGAGCCGGTCGTCGTCTCCGGAAAGAGCCGGCGGACAAGGGCGTTCGCCGCGCACGCCGGTCGGTGACCACCGATACGCCGTAGGTCACCATCCCGGCGCGCGGGAACCGGTACGGTTCGGCTGTCATCACCGCACCATCAGGGGGAACACACACTCATGACCACGCCTGTACCCGACGCTGCCCAGCCGCAGGGTGACGCCCGCCGTCGGTCAGCAGTCGGGCGTCACCACGTCCGTCCCGAGCCACACCCGCCGGAACCTCCTGTGGGGAGGGGCTCTCGGTGGTCTGCTGCTCGTCGGCGGTGGCACTGCCGTCGCCGTCACGATGCTCGGCGGAGGCGGCGCGCAGCCGGACTCCGTCCTGCCGGGCAACGCCATCGCCTACGTCCGGATGGACATCGACCCCTCCGCCGGGCAGAAGATCGCGGCCGTCCGGCTGCTCAGGAAGCTGCCCCAGGTCGACGACGCCCTCGCGGGGGGCGGTGACCCGCGGCAGAAGCTGTTCCAGACGCTGCAGAAGGACTCGCCCGACCTCAGGTCGGTCGACTACGACAAGGACGTCAAGCCGTGGCTCGGCGACCGGTTCGGCGTCGCCGTCCTGCCCTCGGACCCGGCCGGCGACGTCAACGTCGCCGTCGCCCTGCAGGTCAAGGACGAGGACAAGGCCCGCGCCGGGATCACCAAGCTGATGGCGGCGTCCGGCGGCACCGCCGAGGACCCCGACGTCGCCTTCCGCGACGGCTACGCGCTGCTCACCGAGAAGGGCAAGGGCGCCGGCCTCTCCGCCGCCATCGACAAGGGCACGCTGGCCGCGAACACGACGTATGTCGAGGACATGAAGGCGCTGGGGGAGCAGGGCGTCCTGTCGGGATGGGCCGACGCGACCCAGGTCGTGAAGCTGGCGCAGGCCAAGTCCGGCCAGAGCACCCCGGCCGCGGTCGAGAACGCCTTCGACAAGGCGGGGCGGGTGGCGTTCGCGCTCCGCTTCGACGCCTCCTACCTGGAGCTGGCCGGTGTCGGTCGCGGCGCCAAGGGCGCCACGGTGACGGGCGCCCAGCCGTCCACGCTGACCGAGCTGCCGGCCGACACCGCCGTGGCCCTGTCGGTGGCCAACGCCGGTGACGCCGTCGGCACCGCCTGGGACCAGATCATGAAGAGCGCGGACGGCATGGGTCCGCAGGTCAAGGACCAGATCGACGGGGTCGAGAAGCAGCTCGGCCTGAGCCTGCCGCAGGACCTGCAGACGCTGCTCGGCAGGCGGCTGCTGCTGGCCCTGCCGGAGCAGGAGCTCGGTGGCTCCGCGACGCCCAAGGTCGGGCTGAAGGTCACGACCGACGCGGCCAAGGCCGAGGAGATCGTCGGCAAGCTCGAGAAGCTGGCCAGCGACCAGGGCGCCGCGCTGCCGCTCGTCCACGCGGCTGAGGGCGACTCGTTCTACCTCGCCACCAGCCCGGACTACCTCAGCGCGCTGAAGGCCAAGGGCACGCTCGGCGAGGACGAGGGCTTCAGGCTCGCGGTGCCCGGCGCCGGCAAGGAGCAGGTCGCGGCCTACGTGAACCTGGACCGGGTCGAGAAGCTGTACCTCGACCAGGTGCCCAGCGAGCAGCGGGAGTTCGTCAAGGCGCTGCGCGCGGTCGGTGCCGAGGCCTCCTCCGACGGCAAGGGCGGGAGCACCTTCAGCCTGCGACTCGTCGGCAACTGAGGCTCGGCCCGGCCCGCCCCGGTCGCCGGGCCCGCCCGGTCCCGACCGGTACGCAGCCCGGCACCCCGGGACCCTCGTGGTCCCGGGGTGCTGGCGTCCTGCGGTGAGGCCCCGGCCCGAGCCCTGCCGGGGCGAGCCCGCGCCGCCTGCTCGCTAGGGTGCTGCGTCATGGGCAGCAGCGTGCGGGTGGTGGACATCGGTCGGGACGACTGGCGCGAGCTGCGCGCCCTGCGGCTCGAGATGCTGCGGGACACCCCGATGGCCTACATCGAGACCGTGCAGCAGGCCGAGGCGCTCGGGCCGGGCGAGTGGGTCTTCCGCGCGGCGCGGTGCGGGCAGCCGGGAAGCCTCGGCGTGGCGGCGGTCGAGGACGACACGGGTCAGTGGGTGGGCACGATGAGTGCCTACCTCGCGGGGCCCGAGGTGGCGAACCTGGTGACCGTCTACGTCACTCCGGCCCACCGGGGGACGGGGGTGACGGATCTGCTGCTGGACTCGGTGCTCTCGTGGGTCGCCCGGCAGGACGACGTACGGACCCTGGCCCTGCTCGTGCACGAGCAGAACGGACGTGCCGCCGCCTTCTACGAACGGCGGGGGTTCAGGGCGTCCGGCCGCACGGAGCCGTATCCGCTGGACCCGTCCCAGCGTGAGCTCGAGATGGTGCTTCCCCTCCGCCGCTGAGAGCTGCCGCCGGCGCCGGGACGGCGCTCGTCACGAGGGAGGGGCGGCATCGAGCCGCACGGTGCCGTCGGGCTCGACCAGCCACCCCGGGTTGTGGGCCACCTCCCAGATGACGCCGTTGGGGTCGGTGAAGTGGCCGTGGTAGCCGCCGAAGGCGGCCGGCTGAGGCGCCTTCAGGACCGTGGCGCCGGCTCGTGCCGCGGCGTCGACGAGCCGGTCCACGGCGGCGGGGCTGTCGACGTTGTGGGACAGGACCGTGCCGCTGGTGGAGAGCGCGGCCCCGGCGGGCAGGCCGATGTCCTCGCGGAACGCAGCGGCGTCGTACAGGCCCAGCATGGTGCCGTGGCCGACCTGGAAGAAGAGGATCTCTCCCGGTACGTCCAGGGTCGGTGACCACCCGAGGCCAGTGACGTAGAAGGTCCGCGCGGCATCGAGGTCGGGCGTCGCGAGCGTGATGAAGTCAACGCGTGAGTCCATGCCTACCAGCGTCGCAGAGCGGGCGGGGCAGACCCAGTGGTCGGCCGCGTCCTGGTACGGCGGGCCGGGTGCTCGAACGGCCCGTGTAGGTCCTGGTCCAATCGCCTGAATTGTCCGTGGGTAAAGGCTTTCCCCGACGGGGGCTTGTCGGTGGTCGCGGCTAGGTTGGGCTTCATGGAGGGGACCTGTTTCGAGTCGGACTGGGCGGCGGTGGCCGCCGGTGCGTCGGTGTTGCGGGGGTTGCTGGGCCGGTTGCACCAGGCCGGGTCGGACCGGTTGGGGCCGATGTTCGCCGAGCTGGACGAGCTGAAGCTGCTGGCCGAGGCCGGTCAGGTCGCGGCCTGCTGGGTGAGGGCCTGACGCGCGGGGACGTCCGCGAGTCCGACGCCGCGTCGCCGGCCGGCTGGGTCCGGCACTGGGGTCACTCCTACCTCGCCGGCGGTGCGGCCGCCCTGGTGGCGGTCACCGTGGCGATCGCCCAGGAGCGCAACCGGGTGCTGCGCGAGGCGGTCCTGGCGGCGCGGGCGCCGGTCCGCAACGCCGCCGTCGCGATCGGCCGAGATGGACAAGCTCCGGCCCCGGCTGACCCCCGAGGCCCACGGCACGGTGCTGGAGGGGTTCGTGGCGCTGGCCGAGGGGCAGGGGCCGCGCCAGATCCGGGCGCTGCGGCCCGGCGTTGATCGCGAAGTACGGGCGCCTCGGGGAGTTCCAGCGCCGCGAGGACCGGCTCAAGCACGGCGTCGTCCCTGTCCCAGCCCTTCGACGATGACGGGATGGCCGAGTACCGGCTGCGCCTGGACCCGGAGGGCTCCGCGGTGCTGGAGGCCATCCTGGGCCCGCTGGCCGCGCCGCAACCGTCCACCGAGCACGGCTCGGACACCCGCGACCAGCGACCAGCGCCGGGCCGACGCGCTGGTCGAGGTCTGCCGCCGCGCCGCCGCCGCCGGCGGGGCCGCCCCGGCCACCGCCAAGGCCGCGGTGGTGGTCACGATGGGCTACCAGGACCTGCTCGAGCGGACCGGGGCCGGGACCACGCTGACCGGGGAGCTGCTCGCCCCCGAGACCGTCCGCCGGATGGCCTGCGACGCCGCGATCATCCCGGCCGTCCTCGGCGCCAAGGGACAGGTCCTCGACCTGGGCCGGACCACCCGGCTGGTCACCGCCAAGCAGTTCCTGGCCCTGAGCCTGCGCGACCGCGGCTGCACCTTCCCCGGCTGCTCACGCCCACCGGGCTGGTGTCACGGACACCACGTGATCTCCTGGCTCGACGGCGGCCCGACCGACCCGCCGAACCTGGCCCTGCTCTGCCCGAGGCACCACACCATCGTCCACCAGCGCGGCTACACCGCCACCGTCACCGCCCTCGGGGTGACCTGGCACCTGTAGCTGCCCCGCCCCGCGACCCGCCATACGGCGGGTCGCCGAGTGCTGCCGTGGCGACAGGGCTGAGCGCCTCGAGCGCCGATCAGTGAGCGACCGGCGTGCACGTCCCGAGACCACCGGGTGCTTCCCCGCTGCTGCAACAGCCAGGAGGCACGCAATGAACGATCCCACCGCTCGTCAGGCGGCTCGACAGGGGCCGTGTTCGCTGGCAGTCGACTGGGCCAGCGCCGACCACGCCGTCTGCGTCGTCGACGCCGCCGGCACGGTGCTGTGGCGCCACACCGTCAGCCACAGCCGCGCCGGGTTGGCCCGGCTGACCGCGCCGCCTGCGCCGAGGTCGGTGGCACCGGGTCGGCATCGAGCGCGCCCGACGGTCCGGTGGTCGAGGCGCTGCTGGACGCCGGCCTGCGCGGTGGCGGTGGTGCCACCGCGGCAGGTGAAGAACCTGCGTCTCGCGCTATCGGCGCGGCGGGCAAGGACGACCGCTTCGACGCCTATCGTGCTGGCCGACACGATGCGCACCGACGGCCACCGGCTACACCGACCTGACCCGCGACACCGCGCCGACGACCGGGCTGCGGGCGCTGGTCCGCGCCCGACAGGACCTGGTCGCGGTCCGCGTCGGACTGGTCAACCAGCTGCGAGCACACTGCTCGAGCTGGCCTTTCCGGCGCGGTCGGGCTGTTCTTCGACCTGCACAGCCCTGATCGCCCGGGCGTTCCTGCGACGCTTCCCCACCGCCGCGCGAGGCCGCGATCCTCGACGAAGACGGCATGGCCGCCTGGCTGGCCGCCGAGGGCTACTGCGGCCGCACCCCGGCCGCGGTCTTCATCGCACCGGCTGCGCACCGCCCCGACCGGGCTGACCGGCCTCGAAGCCGCCGCCCGCCGACACGTCACCCTCGCCCTGCTCGCCGGCATCGACGCCATCGAGGACCAGTCCGCCGAGCTCACCCGCCGCATCAACGAGGCCCTGGCCCTGCCCCCGGACGCGCACGATCTTCACCAGCCTGCCCCGCGCCGGACAGGTCCGCGCCGCCGCGCTGCTGGCCGAGATGCTCAGGCGGCGAGGTAGTGGGTGATCGTCCTCAGGTCGGCGTCGACGCTGCGCGAGGCGACCGTGACGTCGGACAGCAGCCGGTCGCGCTCGGCGGCCTCGTCGGGGGTGAGCTCGTGCCCCTTGGTGGCCTTCTCGACCCAGCCGCTCACCAGGGCGACCCGGCTGCGGAAGAACGGGATCCGCTGACGGAACCGGTCGGCGATGTCGGGGTCGAGCAGCTCACCCATGCGGACGATGCCGTTGTTGACGTGCTCCTCGGCGTGGACCGCGGCCACGATGGCGGCCAGCTGTCGCTGGGGTGAGTCGCCGGTCTGGGGCAGGCACTCGTGCACGAGCGGCCGGGCCTCGTCGACGATGTCCTGCATCGCACGCGCGTCGTCCGCGGTCAGGCCGGCGTCCTTGTCGAACGCGCTCATCGCACCGCTGACGCGGTCCAGCAGGGACGGCAGCTGCTGCGCCGCCCGGAGGTCGGCCGGTGCGGCCAGCAGGTCGAGGGTGCGGTGGTGGACATACGCCCGCTGGAGGTAGGCGTAGAGCAGCACCAGCCCGTTGTACTGGAACGTGGTCGGCACGTCGTTTCGCCCCCTGGTGTCACCGCTTGGTCGGCGCACATCCTGTCACGCCGGGCCCACCCGGATGCCGAGGCCGCGCAGGAGTGTTTCCGGTGTCGCACCGCCCGGCCGGCGGATGGCTGTCGCGGTCAGCAGCAGCCCGTGTCGAGCACCCGGGCGACGGCGTTCACCGCGTCCGGGACGAGGCGGTAGTGGACGTTCATCCCGTCCCGGCGCTTGCTCACCAGGCCGGCGGCGAGGAGCTGCTTGAGGTGGTGGCTGGTGGTCGGCTCCGACAGCCCGATCACGGGGGCCAGGTCGCACGTGCACGCCTCCCGGTCGGGCTGGGCGAGGAGGTGGTCGACCAGCCGCAGCCGCGCCGGGTCGGCCAGCGCCTTGAGGCGCACCGCAAGCCCGAGGGCGTCGGCCGCGCTCAGTCGCCCCTGTGTCGAGCCCAGCGGGGCGCAGCAGATGGGGGAGGCGTCCTGCAGGAGTGGCAGCGGCTTGGGCATGCCGGAGATTCTGCCACGTACTTGACGTACATCAAATCAGTGCCACTGCCGGCCGGGCGCGGGGTGGTCGTCGGACCTTGGTCCCTGTCGTCCGGGCCCTGCGGGACGCAGGTTTGGGGAATGGCCCAGATGCGTTGCGTGGCAGCGGCTGACCGTGCTCCGGGAGTCTGACATGGACCAGCACGCCCTGATCGAGGAGTCACAGCTCCGTCGGGCCGTGGTGGCCGAGCTGCAGGCAAGCCTGCTGAGCATCAGGACGATCGAGGCGTTCCTGCAGACCCTCGTGACGCGGGCGGCGGACCACGTCGTGGCCGATGCGGTGTGCTCGCTGACCCTGCTCTTCCAGGGGCGCTACGTCACGGTCGCCGGCAGCGACGAGCGCGCGGCGGTCGTCGACGGGGTCGAGTACGACAGGGATGCCGGTCCCTGTGTCGAGGCCGTCCACCGCGGCGTGTCCAGCGTCGTCATCGACCTCCGGGAGGACACCCGGTGGCCCGAGTGGGCCCAGACCGCCCTGTCGCTCGGCTTCCTGTCCGCGGCCGCCGTACCGGCGGACACCGGTGCCGGCGCGCAGCTCGCGCTCAACCTGTACGGCGAGGCGCCGGGCCAGTTCGGGGAGAGCGAGATGCGCCGGGCGTTCGTCTACGTCGACGAGGCGGCGCGGGTGGTGCGGCTGTGCCTGATGCTGGCCGAGCAGGCGGACCTGGCCGAGCACGTGCGCCAGGCCATGGCCGACTGCAGCCGGATCGACCAGGCGCTCGGGGTGCTGATGGCCCAGCGCCAGATCTCGAGCAGGGAGGCGCTGGTGATCCTGCGGGCCGGGGCGCGGCACGACGGGCTCTCGCTGCGCGAGGTCGCCACCGCCGTCATCGAGGGCGGGACGGGGCACGCCGCCGACGGGCCGGTGACGTCCGACCCGTTCCGGCTGCGGAGGGCGCCGTAGTCGCGCGGAACGCCGTCCGGCGCCGCCCGGGGTGCGGCTGCCCCGTAGCCCCGCGGCGGCTCCGTAGCTCCGGGGTGGCGAACAGGGATCAGCGGGATTAACAGCGCCTGAACGCATGCCGCCGAGGGCCGTTTATGGCTGTCGGGGGCAAACGTCCCTTGTTGGATATGTGCGACATGTCGGCACATACCCAACAAGGGACCACCATGCACTCTCTCCACCCGACCGTGCTCTCCGCCGCCAGCACCGGTGGCCTGCAGGACTGGATCAGATCCAACGTCATCCCGCTGCTGCTGCTGGTGATCGCCGTGATGCTGTTCGTCATCGCGCAGCGCGGCGACAACGCCAAGGCCATGAAGGTCGTGGCCGGCGTGATCATCGCGCTCGGCGTGCTGGGCCTGGCGACGAGTGGCCAGGCCGAGAGTGTGGGCGCCTGGATGGCCTGCCTCGTGACCGGTTGAGCCGCGTGCGTCTGCCTGTCGACGACGAGATCTACAACGTCAACTCGGTCTGGCTGGGGCCACCGAACAAGACGCTGCCCTGGCGGGCCCGCTACGTCGCCTACGGCGTCGGGCTCGTGGTCTTCGTGCTGCTGCAGATGGTCGAGCGGCGGCTCGGTATCGGGCTCGGGTTCTTCTCGCTCGCCTACAGCCTCCTGGCGACGGTCGGGCTGACCCGGCTGGTCCTCGTCGTCGTCGACCACGACCGACCGCTGGGCTCGGTCGTGATGGCGTTCGTCGCACGAGGTCGAGGCGCCGCGGGAGTCGACGCGTCCGATCGGCACACCTTCCGCCCGGCCCGCGTGGCGTGCCGTCCCCGCCCGCCACGGGCCGGGCCCACGCCACCGCGCCGCGCGCACCGCAGCGCGCCGCGCGAAACGGAGACCGCCTGATGGGCTCGAAGTCCGGCCTCGCCCTGCGCCGGATCACCGGCCACTGCACGGTGACCGCCGACAAGATCCACGCGTGGTACCTGCTGGACCCGCAGGGCTGGTCGTTCCGACCCGACGCGGTGCGTGAGCAGCTCATCGTCGACGGCGCCGACGTCTTCGCCCAGCTGGCTCAGGCGCAGCATCCACCTGCGCGTCACGACCCGGCCGTACCCGGTCAGCAGCTGGGCGGCCGACCACGACGCGAACGCGCCGGCGCCGCTGCCGGGGTGGCGCGACCACCTGCTGACGGACCAGCGACACCTCGCCGGCCGGAGCATGGCGGACAAGGAGGTCTACGTCGGCGTCGAGATCCCGGCCCGCAAGGGCCTGTACAAGGCGCTCGGTGGCCTGGCCGGCTCGCTGTCCGACCGTGAGGTGGCGGGGCTGTCCAGCAGCGTCCGGCGCGACCGACGAGCTCATGGCGTCGCCCGGGATCGACGGCGCCCCGGCGACGCCACGGCAGCTCGAGTGGCTGCTGCACCGGTCCTGCTCGCTCGGGCTGCCGGCGCCGCTGACGCTCGGCGGTGCGGAGTCGGGGGAGTGGGAGACCGAGGACCTGCACGAGTTCACCGACCAGCGTGCGCTGGTTCGCGATCCCCTACGGCCGCACCATCCGGGTCGTCGGGGAGCACGACGACCAGCGGGTCGAGCGGCACGTCTGCGTCCTCTCGGTCGGCCGGATGACCGACCTGGAGATCCCGTCCGGGATCCCGTGGATGCAGCGCACCGACCAGCTGCCGCTTCCCGGTCGAGTGGTCCGGCCGCATCGAGGTCGAGGACTCCGCCAAGGTCGGCGCGGCGATGCGCCGCAACATCCAGAAGATCCGCGCCCAGAAGGACCACTACGAGCTCGAGCACCACGAACCCGCCCCGGGCGCCTCTGGACCGGCAGGCCGACAAGGCCCTCGCGGTCGAGGACGAGATCTCGATGGGCCTGTCGGGGCTGTCCACCCGGACGCGAGGGCTGGTACCGGATCGCGGTCTCCGGCGCGACCGAGGAGGAGGCCCTCGAGCGGGCCAGCACTCGTGCGCAAGCTGTACGCCCCGCAGGTCACGATCGCGCGGCCGGCCGACCAGTACGCCGTCGCCCGCGAGTTCATCCCGGGCGAACGGCTCGGCTCCACGGCGTACCGGCGCCGGATGCCGGTCACCACCCTCGCCGCCGCCGTCCCCGCCGCGACCGCGACGGTCGGCGACCGGGTCGGCATCCACCTGGGCGAGACGTCCGGCACGTCCGTCCCGCGTCGTCACGTGGGAGCCGTGGCAGATGACCGAGCGCGGCGAGGAGTCCGGCCTCGCCGTGCTGTGCGCCGGTCTCGGCGGCGGCAAGTCCACCGCCGGCGGCAACATCATCTACCGCACCGTCATCCAGGGGGTGCCGTGGACCGTGCTCGACCCCTCCGGCCGGCTGACCGCGCTGTCCCGGCTGCCGGAGCTGGCCGGGCACTCCCGGGCCGTCGACCTGCTCGACGCAGCCCCCGGCGTGCTGAACACCTACCGGGTGATCGCCGAGCCGCAGCGGCAGCACTACGACAGCGCCGCGGACTGGCGAGATCGCCAAGGACCACGCGGCGGACACCCGGCGCCTGCTGACGACGCAACGTGCTGCGGGCGATGCTGCCCCGGCAGCTGCAGGACCACGTCCTCACCGAGGTGGCCCTGATGCGGGCCGTCGGGGAGGTCCACGCGACGTACACCTCCTCCACCATGTACGTCGTCGACGAGCTCGCCTCCCTGGACGGGGATCCCGAGCTGCTGCCGGCACGCCGGCTACATGGCCGACTTCCTGCGGGAGGCCGCGAAGACAGCCACGGCCGGCTGATCTTCCCGTCCGGCTACCACCACGACACCGGCGCGGCCGACCCGCTGCTGACCGTCTACTGCCTGCGCGGGCTGGCGCTGCCCGACGAGTCGACGCCCTTCTCCGAGGACCTCGACGAGCGGCTGTCCATGTGCGTCATCTACCTCGCTGCGTGGCTCACCCAGCGCGGCATGTACTTCGGCGACGTCCACGCCCGCAAGGGCATCTTCATCGACGAGGCCTGGGCGCTGTCGACGTTCGGCACCGGTCGACGCTTCATCGACCGAGCCGCCCGCGACAGCCGCAAGCACAACACCCGGGTGCTGATGGCCAGCCAGAACCCCGCCGACCTGCTCAAGCTCGACCTGGCCAACCTCATCTCGGCGGCGTTCATCGGCCGCCTCACGGCGAGGACGCCCAGCGCGACGCCCTGCGGTTCCTGCCCGGTGTCCGCGACGGCGTGGGCTACGAGCCCATCTTCGGCACCCTGTCGCGGCCCTCCCGTGACGGGCGGCGCGGGGCGCGGGAGTTCGTCTTCAGCGACGGCGCCGGCGGCATCGAGCGCCTGCGCATGGACATGTCCGCCCACCCGAGCTGCTCGAGGCGCTGCGCACGACCGCCGACCCCGAGAAGGCGCGCAACAGGCTCGCCCGCGGACGTCAGGACGCGGACGGCATCGGTGTCGGTGTTGGTATCCAGGACGGCATGACCCACCTCCACATCGACGACGACTGCATCGAGGGGATCGCCTGATGTCGTTGCGACGAAACGGGATCCGACTCATTGCCCTCGTCGTGCTGCTGCTCGGGATGTGGGCCTCGACGGCCGCTCAGGCGTCCGCCGCCCCGGCCATCCCCGGTGTCCCCGACTGCAAGGACGCGCCAGCCGCCCAGCGCCCGGGGGACGGGCTCACCGGCTTCCTGGACGCCCCGCCGACGGCGACCCCGCCGGCGGGAGACCCGTTCGCCGCGCACCCGACGACGAGTGTCTACGAGCAGTACGGCTATGCCGGGCTCGGCTGGCACACCTACGACCTGGGCTGTGGCGGCGACGTCCGGGACATGGGTGCGGCGACGGACACGATGATCGGCAACGCGACGCTGTCACTGGCGAGCTGGGGCGTGGCCGCGACCAACGGGCTGCACAACCGGATCGCGCACCCCGGCGAGTACATGGCACCGCTGGACGACGTCGTCACCGCGGTCAGCACCCGCATCAAGGACGCGATCTGGAGCCCCTGGGGAGGCGCCGCGCTGCTGGGGGTCGTCATGCTCCTGCTCTGGTACTCGGCGTCGGGGCGCATCGCGGCCGTGACGAAGGCGGCCGGATGGGCCGTCCTGGTGCTGGCCGTGATGGCCGGCGTGGCGCAGTACCCGTCTCGCGTCTCGTCCTTCTTCGACCAGACCGTCACGGGGACGATCAGCCAGGTCAACGCGTCGACCGCGGGGCTGGCCGAGCTGCCACCCACGGCCGACCCGGCGAAGGCCCAGGGCGCGTTGCTGGTCGACCGTCTGCTCTACGACTCCTGGCTGCGCGGGGAGCTCGGCTCCGTCGACTCGGCGACCGCACGGAAGTGGGGGCCGGCGCTGTTCAGGGCCAGTGCCTACACCTGGGCGGAGGCCCAGCAGGCGAACGACCCGTCGCGGGCCAGGCAGCTGCAGGACCGGAAGGCCAGCGCCTGGAAGGACGTCGCAGCCAGGATCCAGGACCAGGACCCCAGTGCCTACCAGGCGTTGCAGGGCAGGTCCGGCAACCGCACCGGGGTCGGCATCATGGCGGTCTGCGCGGTGGGATTCACCAGCCTGTTCCGCGTCGTCGCCGACCTGTTCATGTTCGCCGGCCTGGTGCTGCTGCGGTTCCTGGTCATGCTGTTCCCCGCCGTCGCGGTCCTGGGCGTGCTCTCACCCATGTCCTCGATCGTGCGCCGCGTCGCCAACATGGCCGGTGCCTCGGTCGTCAACGTCGTCTCCTTCGCGGCCGGCGCGGCAGTGCACACCACCGTCATCTCCGCCCTGCTGTCGCGGGCGCAGCAGGGCGGGATGAACCTGCTCGTCCTCGTGCTGTGCCTCGTGTCGACCATCGCGGCCTTCGTCCTGCTGTTCCCGCTGCTGTCGCTGACCAACGTGATCGGGCTGTCGGCCGGTGGGCGGGGAGTCCACGCCCTGCGCCGCGCAGGTCGCCTGGCCACGAGGTACGGCGTGACGCGCAAGGCCGTGGGCGACGGGGAGCACGACGCCGGCGGCGAACCGGGCGAGGAGGGCTCCCTCGGCGGGGGCGTCGCTGCCGGCGCGCGGTCGGCGTCCGCCGCGTCGATGGGCTATCGCGCGATCCAGCTCCCGGCCGAGAGCTTCGGCCGGCCGGAGACGCAGGTCGGCGCTGCCGGGCCGGGTGGCGCCCTGGCCGCGGCACGGCGGCCGGCCGCCTCCCTCCCGCCCACCTCGGTGCGCACCGGGACGAGCGTGGAGGACCTGTCGCCGGCCACGCCTCGGCCGTCCGGGTCGGGGCGTGGGACCGCACCGCCCGCCGAGACCCTGCGGGACACGCGCCCCGCGCAGCAACCGGCCCGGACGGCGTTCCCGGGCCGGTCGGAGACGTTGGTCGGTGTCGTGGTCGACCCGGAACGGCGCAGCTCCGGGGCGAGGCCGGTCCACGACTCCGAGACGGTCGTCCGCCCTGACGGCATCGGTCCGCGGCTCTACGACCCGGACACCGGGAGCAGCTCGCTGGTCGACACCGAGGGGAACGTCGTGGCGGACGGGAGGCCGTCGCCGTGACCCGGCTGGACCGGGCGCTGCGGTGGCCGCTGTGGTGCTGGCGCAACCTCGTGGTCACCCTGGTCGTGCTCCTCGTCCTGCTGGGCGCGGCCGGGCGGGTCTCCGCCTCCCGGGCGCCGTCCGGGGCTTCGGCGCGGGGGACCGGGTCCTCAGCTGGCGCGGCCCGCGGCGGCGGGGGACGTCCCGGCGCGGACGGCCCCGGCCGCCGGTGGGGTGCCGACCACGCCTGTCCGCCCCGCGCCTGTCAGGCGAACGTCTCCGGCCCCACGTCTCCCGGTCCCACGTCTCCCGGTCCCACGGCGCCGGCCGGGCCGGGCCAGTCGGTGACGCGGGTGGCGGAAGCCTTCGCCCAGGCGTGGAGCCGGTCCTCGCTGCGCCCCTCGCCCTGGCTGCGCGGGGTGCGGCCGTGGGTCACCCCGACGCTGGCCAGGGGCCTCTCGGAGACCGACCCGAGCCGCATCCCCGCGACCAGGGTCATCGGCGAGGCGCAGCTGGTGACGGCCTCACGTGACACCGCCGAGGTCGTCGTGCCCACCGACGGGGGGCCGATCACCACGACGCTGACGCGGGTCCGGTCGCGGTGGCTGGTCGCCCGCGTGGCGCCGGCCGGTCAGCCACCGGCCGCGCCCACGCCCTCGCTCGCCCCGCCCGTCAAGCCCTCCCCGCCCGTCAAGCCCTCCACCGACCGCCCGGCGGTCGCTGCCTGCGGGAGGCTGACCGTGCCCGCTGCACTGGTGTCGGTCGCCGGTGCCCTGGCCCGGCGGGCCGTGGTGAGGCGGGCCGTGAAGGTGGTGGCGCTGCTGGTGCCGGTCCTCCTGGTCGGAGGACTGGGCGTCGGTGTCCTGGCGGTCGTGCTCGTCGCGAGCGTTCCGTCGCACCCGGGCCACGGTGGCACCGGCACCGGCTGCTCGTCGATCGTTCCGGCCGCGCAGGTGGTCGTTGCGGGGCTGGATGCCGAGCAGCTCAGCAACGCGCAGACCATCGTGGCGGTCGGCCGCGAGGCCGGGGTGCCGCCGTACGGCTGGGTGGTCGCCGTCGCCACGGCCCTGCAGGAGTCGACGCTGCACAACCTCGACCACGGCGACCGGGACAGCCTGGGTCTGTTCCAGCAGCGGGCCGGCTGGGGCGACGCGGCGAAGCGCCTGGACCCGGCGTCGTCCGCCCGCATGTTCTACCGCGGGGGAGCGAACGGGGCTCGCGGGTTGCTGCAGGTGCCCGCCTGGCAGCTCCTGCCCCTGACCGAAGCCGCGCAGGCCGTGCAGCACAGCGCGTTTCCCGACGCCTACGCCGCGTGGGCAGACCGAGCCGCCGAGATCGTGGCCAGCCCCGCCGTGCTCTCGGCCGTGTGCGCGGCACCGGTCGGCGGCGGGGGCCCGGGGTCGTCCGTCATCGCGGCCGGGTCGAGGTACCTCGGCACCCCGTACAGCTGGGGCGGTGGCGGTGTCCACGGTCCGTCGCTGGGGTTCGGCCCGGGCGCCGACACCGTCGGCTTCGACTGCTCGTCCCTGGCGCAGTACGTGTGGTTCACCGCGGCGAACGTGGTCCTGCCACGTGTCACCGACGCCCAGGCTGCGGCCACCCGGCACCTGCCTCGCGGCGCGCCCCTTCGGGCCGGCGACCTGCTGTTCTTCCACGCCCCGGGCGACCCGCCCGGCAGCTACCACCACGTGGGCATCTTCGACGGGCAGGGAAACATGCTCCACGCGCCCCGGACGGGGAAGACGGTCGAGGTCGTGCACCACGTGTTCGCCGACCCGTACTACGCGTCGCAGTTCGCGCTCGCCACACGCCCCGCCGCGAGCACGGGTGCGACGGTGGTCGCGTCCGGCCCGTGACGGCGGGCGAGCAGCGTGGACCAGGGTCCCCGCGTTCCTCGGCCGGGCGCGCTCCGCGAGCGCGGAGGCCCTGGTGCCGCCCCCGCGCGACCACGGACGCGCATGCAGGCCCACAGAGCCCCGGAAACGACTCAGCGGGCCTGCCCCGAAGGGCAGACCCGCTGGTCAGAGGTGGTGCGCCGTCAGGGACTCGAACCCCGAACCCGCTGATTAAGAGTCAGCTGCTCTGCCAATTGAGCTAACGGCGCAACGAGATGAGACGTTATCAGGAGCAGGGCTGGGACGCGAAATCCGGGCCCTGCTCAGTGCCTCTGGCGGTCCCAGAGCAGGGCCCCGGCGCCGATGACGACGAGCAGCAGCACCCCGCTGAGCGGCAGCAGGTTGGCCGCGAACCACGACGGGCCCTCGGCCGTGGAGCCTGCGGAGTCGGCCGCGGCCGACCCGGGCACGTCCGACGGGCCGGCCGCCGGGGTCGGCGCCGCGGCGGTCGGGGACGGCGGCGCGGCCGAGCTGCCGGGACCGGCCGGGGTGCTGGCCGACGGTGCGGCGGTGGCCGGCAGCCGGAGGGTGAACCGCAGCTGCCCCGTCACCGGGTGGCCGTCGTCGCTGACCACCCGGAAGGCGGTCCGGTAGGTGCCCGGTGGCAGCCCGCCCTCGAGGTCGCCGGTGAGCGTGCTCCCGGACACGGAGGGCCTGCCGGTGGTGACGTCGTGCCCGTCCGGGCCGGTGACCACGAGGGTCGCGAACGACGTGCTGATGGGGTCGTCGAACTGCAGGACGACCTGTGGCGGGGCCGACGCCAGCGTGGCTCCGTCGGCCGGCGTCGCCCTGACCAGAGACGCGTGGGCCGAGGCGGGGGCGGCGGAGATGACCACCGCGCCGAGGGCGCCGGTGACGGCGAGGGCGCACACGGCCAGCAGGCCGGCGAGGTGCTCGGCGGCCCAGAGCGCCAGGCGGGTGGCGCTCACGATGGGGGAGCGCACGTGGCGCCACGGACCGGCAGGCATCGGCTCGATCTTCGCACGCGTGTCTGCCGGCGCGCGGGCGTTCGGCGCTGCCGCCCCGCCGGCCGTTCGGCGCTGCCGCCCCGCCGGCCGTTCGGGTCTCCGGCGGCTCCGCACTTGGTCAAGAGTCGGTAAGTTGCTGCGGCTGGTGGTGGGTCCAGGCCTACCGTCGAGGACATGAACCCTCGATACGCCCTCTGCCGAGGCGGTGCCCATGACAACGAGCGCTGGCCGCTGGAGCGCAACGCGAGCCCGGGCTACACCTTTGCCTGGGACGACCTCGGCCGACGTGTGAGGTACGCCGTCGTCCCCGAGATCGTGGAGACCAACAGCGGCCCGATGTGGGTCGCCACCCCGACGGCGGCCTGAGCCCACCCACCCGAGGTCACCGGGCCCGCCTGAGCGAGCCCGCCGGCCGTCCCGGGCCCCTTCGCCGGACGCCGGCGCGGGGGCCTGCTCATACCCGACACCTGTGGACTACGCCGGCCGGGGGTGGACCCGCGCAGGACAATGGCAGGCGTGGCTGTAAGAAACCGGCGGGACCCGGACACGTACCGGTCATGAGGGTCGACCAGCTCGCACAGCGACGCTTCACGCGCCTGTACGAGCTGCACTACTGGTCGGTGCTCCGCTTCCTGCTGCGCCGGCTGGGGGATGAGCCGCGGGCCCGCGACCTCACCGCCGAGGTGTTCGTCGTGGCCTGGCGGCGACTCGACGAGCTGCCCGACCCCGTGCTGCCGTGGCTGTACGGCGCTGCCCGCAAGATCCTCGCCAACGAGTACCGCCACCAGACCCGGCAGGATCGTCTGCACGAGCGGCTGGCCGGTCTCGCGATGGACGAGCACGAGGACCTGGCGGCCGAGCGCATCTGGGTGCTCGAGGCCCTGCACCGCCTGTCCGAGGCCGACCAGGAGGTCCTGCGCCTGTCGGCCTGGGAGGACCTGACCGGCGCCGACATCGCCGCGGTCCTCAACTGCTCCAACAGCGCGGCCGCGGTGCGCCTGCACCGGGCCCGACAACGACTGCGCATGCTCATGTCCGAGGACGACAGCCCGGACGACGCCCGCAACACGGAGGCCGACCATGGTTGACGAGATCCAGCTGCTCCGGCGGGTCGACCCCGCGCGCGGAGTAGGGGGCAGCGGAGCGCTCGACGACCGGGCGCGCGCCGACCTGCAGCGGCTGCTCGCCGATCCCGGGTTGTCCCTCCCGACCGCGCCGGCGCCGTTCGTGCCCGTCCCCCTGGCGCGGGCCCGGACCGTGCGCCGCCGCGAGCCCGTGCCCGTGGCGACGGGGAAGCGGTGGACGGCCCGGCGACGGTCGACCCTGGCCGGCGCGGCCACCGTGGCGCTCGTCCTGGCTGTCCTCGCCCTCTCGACCGTGCTGGCGCCTGGCCGGGGCGGTCCGCCGCCCGCGTTCGCCGCCACGCCACCGATCCTGCGGGCGGTCTCCACGAGTGAGAGCGCCGGCACCGTGCTGGGCCACCTCGCGCGCGTCGCCGCCGCGCAGACCGCCACCCCCAGCGACCTGCGCCGGGTCAGCTACGAGCACTGGTCGCTGGCCAACCGCATCAACGGCCGGACGGTGACCGTCGCGGTCGTGCCCGAGCAGGTGCAGCTGTCGTGGAAGCCTGACGGATCCGCTGTCTCGCGCGTCGTCGCCGGCCAGACCTACTTCCCGACGGAGGCCTACCGCGGCGCGTGGGAGCAGCAGGGGCGACCCGAGGCGGCCGGCACCCTGATCAGCAACGAGGAGTTCGCCCCGGGGCAGTACCGCCCGGTCTACCCGTCAGCGCCCCCGGCGACCTGGATCGGCCTGCGCGCCTACCTGTCGACGGGGCACCCCATCGACAGCCACGGCACCGGTGAGCTGTTCACCGCCGTGACCGACCTGGCGCGCGAGTGGCGCCTCACCCCGGCGGTGGACTCGGCCCTGATGGGTGTGCTCGCCCAGGCGCCGGACGTGCGCATCCTGGGCACCGTCACCGACCGGGCCGGGCGGACGGGCACGGCGGTCGCCACCGACAGCAGCTTCACCGGCCTCCCGATCCGCTACGTGCTGGTGTTCGACCCCCTCACCGGCGGCCTCCTGGCCAGCGAGGAGTGGCTGACCACCACGGCCGGGGCGCTGGACGTCCCCGTTCCGTCGGTCATCGCCTACCACCTGTGGCGGTGACGCCTGGTTCCACTGAATGGCATAGCCGGCGTGGCCCAACCTTCGGTGTTGCCGGGCCACGGCCGTCGTGGTGTCCTCGAAGGGGCCCTCATCCGGGGCGCCCGGAGAGGAGCGTCCGGTGTCTTCCCGATTCTCCGCCGCGGCCGTGCTGGCCGTCGTGTTCGCGGCCGTCACGGTGCTCACGGCGCCGGCGTCCCGCGCGGAGGGCTCCGGGTTCGCCAACACCCTCAGGCTGTCCCCGGCCAGCGCGGTGGCGTTGCAGGGCGAGGTCGACGCCGTGCTGCGAGCCAGGCCCGGTGGCACCCAGATCAGCCAGTACGAGGTGTCGTGGCAGGGCGGTCAGGTGGTGCTGGCCCTGCCCGCGCCGGCGCACTCCCGGGCAGGGCTGCCGATCGTCACCCCCGGGATGGTGGCGCCCGGGGCCGGCAGCTCTGACAGCTGCCCGTGGTCGTTCACGGCCCGCTACACCTGCTTCTACGCCGACGCCGGGTTCAACGGCCGGCGCCTGCAGTTCGCCGACACGTACTGCAGCGGGCCGGTGAACTTCGGTGACTGGGGGTTCGCCAACACCATCTCCAGCTGGGTGAACAACACCGCCCACATCGTCAAGGTGTACGACGGGCCGAATGCCACCGCCGCGCTGCTGTGGAAGGAGAACGGCGTGAGCAACAGCCCCTACGTCGGCGACGCGGACAACGACCGGGCCAACAGCGCCACGATCTGCTGAGCCCTGCCCTGCCTGCGGCGTGCCCTGCCGGAGCCTGGGCCGGCTCGGGCTCCGGAGGAGCCCGTCGGCGGGCGGTGCCGCTCAGAGCCAGGTGTGGATGCGGATCGTCGTACCGTCGGCGCCGGACCGCACCTGCACCAGGTCGCACAGCTGGTTGGCCATCCAGAGACCCCGGCCGCTCTCGTCGTCCCACGCGGGCATGCTGCGTCCGATCAGGGGGTCGGTGATCCGGCCGGAGTCGCGGATCTCGCAGACCAGCGCCCCGGCCTCGCGCCAGATGCGCAGGACGCCCCGGCCCGAACCGTGCTGGATGCTGTTGACGGCGACCTCGTGCACGGCCAGTGCGAGGTCGGCGCTGCGCTCGGTCGGCACCCCGGCGCCGAGCGCGTGCGAGATGACGTCCTCACGCACGGCGACCAGGGCGGCTGAGCCGAACTCGCGGCACGAGTCGGGGGCGGCGGCAAATGGGCGGCAGCGGCGTCTCGAAGACGGTCTCGACGTGGTGCGACCCGCCGTACAGGGTGCTGCCGCGGTAGTCCTCGCCGTCGACCAGGCCGGGTGGCTGCGGTGCGCCTCGGTGACCACGTCGGGCGCCAGCCCCTCGACGTCGTACGGACACAGCAGCCACAGGGGGGTGTGAGGGTCGACCGCGAGGTTGAGCAGCGCCTCGTGCACCTGGCACTCGGTCACCTCGGCCGCCCGGCGGCCGGCCCAGATCGGCTCGCCGATGCCGCGCACCGGACGGCCGCCGGCTCCTTGCTCGTCGATGAAGCCGCGCCAGGCGGGGATGATGCGGGCCGGGTTGTGCCCGACCTCGGCCATGTCGACGAACTGCACCCGGTCGGCGTCCGTCGGGCGGAGGGCGTCACGCAGCAGGTCGATGCGCGGCTGGATGACGGCCACCATGACGGGCTGGCCGCCGGCCAGGCCGTCGAGGACGAACGGGACCGTGCCGGCGAGGAACTCGTCCTCGCCCTTCCACAGGAAGGCCTCGTGCCGGTAGCCGTCGTGGGGCTTGGCCGGGCCGGTGGGCCACCCGGCGTCCTGGTCCGCGGCAGCAGGCGCCCAGGCCGTCGTGACGTCGGCTGGCATGGGTGACCCTCTCTCGGCAGGCGTGGGCCGGCCGAGGGCACTGATCCGCCCTTGGCGCGCCCCTCTTCTGGAACGTACGCTCGCAAGGGTGACAAGCCCATGGTCTACGGGCAAGTAACCCTCCCGCCTCCGCTCGGGTCACTGGAGGCAACCGGGGGCTGCCACAGGCGAGTTCACGTCAGGTCACCCTCGGTGCGCGACCGCGCGGGCGCGGCCACCGTCACGCGACACCGGCTGCCGTTCTAGGTCGGTCGTCCGTCCTGGACGAGTCCCGGGAGGGGTGGAGGACGGGACCTTCGTCCGCTTGTCCGGGGTCGGGCGACGGCAGGAAGATGGTGTGAGCCCGCCGCTCTACCGCGACCGTTGGTGACGGCGGTGTTACGCCGCAGACAGCGACGCCCGCTTCCTCCGGGGCCCCGTACGGCGGTGTCACCGCACCGGCCATGGTCCCGAACGGATAGGAACTGCGATGGATGGTCGTCACGCGTCTGCACCCCTGGCCCTGTGTGGGATCTTCGCGCTCACGCTCGGGCTCAGCGCGTGCGGCAACAGCTCACTCTCCAGCGGTGAGGCCAAGGCCTCGGCCCCCGTGCCGAGCGAGACCAAGGCGGCGGCGCTGGCCGCCATGGTGCCGGCCAAGATCAAGTCCGCCGGCAAGATCGTCGTCGGGGTCGACGCGTCGTACGCGCCCAACGAGTTCCTCGCCTCGGACGGGACCACGGTCAAGGGCATGGACGTCGACCTGTTCAACGCCGTGGGCCAGACGCTCGGCCTGAAGGTCGACTGGCAGCCCGCGAAGTTCGACTCCATCATCACCGGTGTCCAGGGCGGCAAGTACGACGTCGGCGTCTCCAGCTTCACGATCAACCCCCAGCGCAAGCAGCAGGTCAACATGGTGAGCTACTTCAACGCCGGCACCCAGTGGGCGACGGCGCCGGGCAACCCCAAGAAGATCAACACCGACAGCCCCTGCGGGATCAACGTCGCGGTCCAGAAGGGCACGGTCCAGCAGGAGCAGGACCTGCCCGTCAAGGCGGCCAAGTGCAAGGCCGCCGGCAAGCCGATCAACACGCTGGTCTACACCGGCCAGGACCAGGTGACCGCCGCGGTGGCGACCGGCAAGGCGGACGCGATGCTCGCCGACTCGCCCGTGGTTTCCTACGCGGTCAAGCAGTCCGGCGGCAAGGTCGAGGCGGCTCGGCGGCATCTACGACGCGGCCCCGTACGGCGTCGTGGTCGCCAAGTCCGACACCGCGTTCGCCCAGGCCATCGCCGAGCGCGCTTCAAGGCGCTCGACACCTCCGGCGGCGTACAAGAAGATCCTCTCCAGCTGGGGCAACGAGGCCGGCGCGATCCCCAGCTTCGCGGTCAACCCCTGACCGCCATGAAGGACGACAACCGGCCCGGGCCGGATCCACGCCGTACCCGTCCGGCACCCCGGCCGATGGGTCGCCATCGCGATCATCCTGGTGCTCGCCGCGATGTTCGTCAGCATGATGCTGACCAACCCGGCGTTCGACTGGTCGTTCATCTTCCAGGCGATGCAGCAGCGACCGGTGCTCCGCGGGTTCTACATCGGCACCCTGCTGGTGACGGTGCTGGCCATGATCGTCGGCATCGTCGGCGGGGTGATCCTCGCGGTGATGCGGCTCTCGCCCAACCCGGTGCTGTCCGGGGTGGCGTGGCTGTTCACGTGGTTCTTCCGCAGCGTCCCGCGCTACGTGCTGCTGACGATCATGGGCGCGCTGGGCATCCTGTTCCAGAAGGGCGGCCTCAGCCTGGGGGTGCCGTTCGACTGGAAGATCATGGAGCTGCTCGGCCTCAACGGGAACCTGCGCTTCCTGCAGCCTGAACGCCAACGAGCTGTTCGCCGGTCTGTTCGGTGCGGTGCTGGGCCTCGGGCTCTCGGAGGCGGCGTACATGGCCGAGATCGCCCGCGCCGGCATCCTGTCGGTGGACCCCGGGCAGAGCGAGGCGGCCCAGGCGATCGGGATGAACCGCGGCCAGGTCCATGCGGCGGGTGATCCTGCCGCAGGCCATGCGGGTCATCGTGCCGCCGACCGGCAACGAGACGATCGCGATGCTCAAGGACACCTCGCTGCTGATCGCGATCCCGCTCGGCTCGCGAGCTGTTCTTCCAGCTGCACGTCGATCGGGTCGCGGACCTACCGCACCTTCGAGGTCCTCGTCGCCGCGGTGATCTTCTACCTGCTCGCCACCAGCGTCCTGATGGTCGGTCAGTACTACATCGAGCGGCACTTCGGGCGCGGCTTCGGGCAGAAGAAGCCGAAGACCCGCCGGTTCACGCGCCCGGCCGGGGCGGGAGGCGCCTGATGCCCTACATGAACGACACCGACACCACGGGGATGCCGCTGGTCAACGCCGTCAACGTGATGAAGGCCTTCCACGGCACGCGAGGTGCTCAAGGGCATCGACATGACGGTCGACTCGGGGCAGGTGGTCTGCCTGCTGGGTCCCTCCGGCTCGGGCAAGACCACCTTCCTGCGCTGCATCAACCAGCTCGAGACCATCGACGGCGGCCGGATCTGGATCGACGGCGAGCTGATGGGCTACGAGGAGCGAGGCGGCAAGCTGCACCGCCTGTCGGACAAGCGGATCGCCGCGCAGCGCCGCGACATCGGCATGGTCTTCCAGCGCTGGAACCTCTTCCCGCACAAGACGGCGCTGCAGAACATCATGGAAGGACCGTGCCTGGTCAAGCGCGAGAAGAAGAACCAGGTACGCGAGCGGGCGATGGAGCTGCTCGAGCCGGGTCGGCCTGCAGGACAAGCCGGACGCCTACCCGGCCCAGCTCTCCGGTGGGCAGCAGCAGCGCGTGGCGATCGCCCGGGCGCTCGCGATGGACCCCAAGCTGATGCTCTTCGACGAGCCGACCTCGGCGCTCGACCCCGAGCTGATCGGTGAGGTCCTCGCGGTCATGCGCGAGCTGGCCGAGAGCGGGATGACGATGATCGTCGTCACGCACGAGATGTCGTTCGCGCGCGGGGTGGCCGACCAGGTCGTCTTCATGGACGGCGGGGTGGTCGTGGAGCAGGGGAACCCGCGGTCGGTCATCAACAACCCGCAGAACGAGCGCACCCGCACGTTCCTGCAGCGCATGCACAGCGAGCACAAGGCGCACCAGGCCGATCTCGAGCACCCCGAGCTGGCCGAGCACCCCGAGCTGGGAGACCACCGCGAGGGCACGCCGGAGGCCCCGGACGCCGCGTCGCCGACCGTCGAGCGCCTGCCCTGACGGGACGCCGGCGGGAGCGGGGGCGCCCTCAGCCGGGGTCGAAGCGCCGCCCGGCCTGACCTGCAGCGAGTACGTCGCCACGACCGCCGGCACCCGCAGGCTGACCCCGGCCACGGCGCGGTGCGCGCCGTACCGTCGGGTCAGCCCACGGGCCTCCAGGGTGGGACCGGCGGTCACCGACCGGCCCGGTGCGGGACGAGCGCCCTGGAGATCGGCTGCTTCTCCTGCTCGCCCACGGCGGCCTGCGGGAACCGCGCCTCGACCTCGGCGGGAGTGAGTACCCGGGCGTCGCCGGGGTAGGGCCGCTTCCAGCCGGTGCTGGCGTACCAGGTGAGCCGGTTGAACGGCGCGAACGCCAGGGCGTCCTCGCGGCCGAAGTCCTGCTTCGTGGACCAGGTGATCCACTGCTTCTGCATCGGGTTGCTGACCTGGGCCGCGCTGGGGTTGAGGGTGTCCAGCGGGATCTGGTTCGGCCGGGCGGTGTACGGCGTGAAGTCGGGCCGGTCCGTGAACAGCGCCCGCATCGGCTCGGCGGCCAGGTCGAGCTGGTTCATCGGCGGCAGGCCGAGGATCTGCTCGATCGTCCGCGTCACGTTGAGCTGGGAGTAGTAGTCGTGGACCACGGCGCCCTTCCTCACGTACGGGCTGGCCACCATGGTGACGTTGCGGTGCCCGTCGACGTGGTCGACGCCGTTCTGCGGAGTCGTCCTCGACGACGAAGACGCGCGCTGCTCTTCCAGTACGACGACTTGGAGATCGCCTCGATGATCCGCCCGGTGGCGAGGTCGTTGTCGGCCACCATCGCCGCGGGCGTCGGGCTGTCCGGGCTGGGCGCCGGTGGTGTGGTCCTGCATCACCCACAGCATGTTGAGGTTCGGCAGGTCCTTCCTGCGCTCGTGCTGCTTGAGGTCGCGCAGGAAGATGTCGGCGCGGTACTGGTCGGTGATCTGCGTCTGGAAGTTCGGGTAGTCCCTGGACAGGATGCGGTCCAGGGACGGCACGTCGCTCTTGGTCTGGTAGTACCCCACCGGGGCGTGCAGGTCACCGGTCGCCTTGCCCTCGAGGATGCGGGAGTCCTGGTACCACTGGCTCCACGTCCCTGCGCGCGTTCCCGCCGCTGGGGGAGGTGAAGTACGGGGCGTACTCGCCCCAGACGCGCGCGGTCCTGCCGTGGGCGAGGGCGTTGTCCCACAGGAACCCGGACCTGGGGTAGACCATCGAGTCGGGCTGGCCGTAGCTGCGCACGTAGTTCGCGTAGGAGCGCTCGAGGTAGTCGTTGACGAACGCCGCGTCGAGCCAGGTGTGCCCGGTCGCCGAGTTGGTGCCGTTGGAGTAGAGGTTGTCGATCAGCGGGTACCTCTGGGCCAGGGCGTGGGCGTTCGGGGTGACCCGCTCGCCGAACTGGGCGAGGTCCGGCCGGCCGTTCCCGCGCGGGTCGTCGCCGAGCTCCTGGTCGTACGTGCGGTTCTCCCGCACGATGACGAAGACGTGCTTGATCTTCGAGGGGTCACCGACCTTCAGCGGCAGCGCCTTCGGCGTGGCCGTCGTCGAACCGGCCTCGTTGCGCTCGGCTCAGCCCGTTCCACTGGTTGCCGGCGAAGACGGTCGAGGTGTAGCCGGCCATCTGGTGCAGTGGAGGGGCGGTCCAGGAGCTGGACGACGCCCTTGTCGGCGTACACCTGGTGGCCCGTGGCCGGGGACGTGCCCGGCCCCTCGCTGAGGGTGCGCTCCTTGCCGAGGGCGCCGACTCCCTTGAGGTTGCCCACGACCAGCTTGGCCAGGGGCGCGTCCCAGACGAGCTTGCCGGGGTACCACGCGGTCGGGATGAGCCCGGAGAAGGCGGCTGCGGTGCGTGGGCCCTGGTAGTCGTAGACGGCGATCGCGTTGTCCCGGCCCAGGCTGACGGCCAGGTGGGTGCTGTCGATGAAGGCCAGCGCGTTGGGCGAGGCGCCGTAGGGCTGGCCCGGCAGCGGGTTGACGTTGATGGTCTGTGCGACCTCCTGCTTCGCCGTGTCGATCACCGAGACGGTGTCGTCGCTGGAGTTGGTCACCAGCAGGTCGGTGCCCTGCGCCACCATGCTGCTGGGGTCGAGACCGACCTGGTAGGTGTGCACGAGCTCGCCTGTGGCCAGGTTGATCTCGCTGACGGTGCCGTCGCTGGCCCGCCCGTCGCGCGGCTCGGCGACGGACTCGGAGTCGTAGGACAGGTTCGTGAAGTCCTCGGCGGTGGGCTGCCGGCCCGCCTCGTTGGAGACGAACGCGTGGGTGCCGATCACCGTGACGTCGCGCGGGCCGACCCCGGTCGCGCTGATGGCGTTCACCGTGTTGCTGACCGGGTCGAGCGTGGCCAGGCGGTTGTAGCCGTCGAGGACCACGAGGATCGCGGAGTGGTCCGGCGTCCAGGCCAGGTCGCTGGGCAGCGGCGACGCCGGCGTCCTGTCCGCACTGGTCGGCGTCGTGCCCGGGCCGGTCGTCGGGATCGGGATGACGACGGGGGCGCTCAGGGTGCCGTCCTCGGCGACCGTGAACCTCAGCAGGTTCTTCGACTGGGTGGCCCACAGCACCGTGCCGTCCGGGCTGTAGAGCAGGCCGCCCACCCCGATGTCACCGCTGCCGGTGCCCTTGGGAGGGGTGTACTGCTGGAGGACCTTCCGGCTCGCCAGGTCGACGACGGTGAAGAGCCCGTCGCCGGACTTGGTCAGCGACACGGCGGTCTTCCCGTCCGGCCGGACCTCGAGGTCCATCGGCTGGCCGGTCTGCTCGATGCTGTCACCGGCGGGCGTGACGAACTGGTTCTGGGCGGTCAGCACGGACCCGTCCGTCTGACGCCCGACCAGGTTCTGCCCCAACGGTTTGTTGCCGGTCACACCCCACGCGGCGCCGGCGGCGGTCGCGATGGCGACGGCTCCGACGACGGGGATGGAGAGCATGCGACGACGCACGCGACTCACCTCATCCAGGTTCGGTGGTCAGGAGACGTGCGTCCCCCGGGGCCGGAACATCCGCACCCGAGGTCTGAGGTTGGCCGGGTCGCGTGGCGCGCGACCGTCCCGCGGGCGAACAGGAGTCGACGTCGGACAGGCGACAAACCGGACATCGCCCCTGCGGGAGGTCAAGCGCGCCGCGGACGACGGGGAGCGTCCGCGGTCGGTGGCGTGTGGCACCGTGGGGCACGGGCCCGATGGGCCCACGGCTCGGACGACATCACCGATGAAGGGACCATGATGGGACTTCTCGACAGGCTGTTCGGCGGCAACCGGGGCGGCGGGCAGGACCAGCCGCCGCGCGACGCCTCCCGCACGCAGGGCCCGCAGGACACCCCGGTGTCCGGCAGTGGCGGGCCGGGACCGGCGACGGGGGACGACGCCGCCATCCAGCGCTACCGCTACCTGCTGCGCACCGCGCCGCCGGAGGCGATCGAGCAGGCCCACGCCGAGGCGTTCGCGGCGCTCACCCCGGAGCAGCGGCGCACCGTGCTCACCGAGCTCAGCAGCCAGGTGCCGGCGTCCGAGCGTGCCGCGTCCGACGACCCGCAGGCGCTCGCGCGGATGGCCACCCGCGCCGAGATGCGCCAGCCCGGCACGATGGAGCGGACGTTCTCCGCACGGGGCACGGGCATGGGGGGCGTGGGCATGGGGGGTGTGCTCGCCGGCGGTCTCCTCGCCAGCCTCGCCGGTGCCTTCGTCGGGACGGCGATCGCCAACGAGATCTTCGACGACGACCAGGGCAACGACGGCAACGATGGCAACGACGGGAACGACGGCGGCTCCGACCAGGCCGGTGACCAGTCGGGCGACCAGGTCGACGCCCAGGGCGCAGGCGGCGACGGTAACGACGGCGGGTTCGGCGACGCCGGCAGCGGTGACGCCTTCGGTGGAGGGGACTTCGGTTCGGGGGACTTCGGTGGTGGAGGGGACTTCGGCGGTTTCGACGCGTAGACCGCGGCGGCCGCCGCTCGTGCACGGGCCGCCGCGGTCCCCGTCAGGCGGGGCCGTGGCCGCCGAACGCGGTCAGGCCGGGCTGTGGCCGGGCGGACGCGGTCAGGCCGGGGCGGTGAGCGCGATGCGGACGGACTGTCCCGGCACCGCCTGGGCCAGCCGGTCGACGTCGGCGTCCCGCACGACCGCCGCCACCGGGTAGCCGCCGGTGACCGGGTGGTCGGCGAGGAAGAGCACCGGCTCGCCGCCGGGCGGCACCTGGACGGCACCGCGCACGACGCCCTCGCTCGGCAGCTCCTGGTCCTGCCGGGAGGGGTGGTGGCGCAGGGCCGTGCCCTCCAGCCGGATGCCGACCCGGTCGCTGCGGCTGGAGACGGTCCAGGTCGTCGTCCCCAGCAGGTCGGGCTCCGCGAGCCAGTCGGCCCGTGGCCCCCACGCGGCCCGGACCGCGATGGGGTCGTTCGTCAGCGGCCGCAGCGGCGCGACGTCGACGTGCGGGAAGGCGGCCGGGGCCGGCCCGACCGCGAGCACGTCGCCGGCCCGCAGCGGGGCCGGGCCGAGACCGGAGAGCACGTCGGTGGAGCGCGACCCGAGGACGGCGGGCACGTCGATGCCACCGCGCACGGACAGGTAGCTGCGCAGCCCGGCGGTCGGCACGCCGAGGCGCAGGACGTCGCCGGAGTGCAGCACGAACGGGGACAGGTGGGCGACCCGGATCCGCCCGACCAGGGCCGGTGCCGGCGCCCCGGTGAGCGCCAGCATGACCGTGCCGTGCGCCCGGACCTCGAGGCCGCCGAAGGTCACCTCGATCGCGGCGGCGGTGTCGTCCTGGGCCAGCAACCGTGCCCCGAGGCGGAACGAGGCCCGGTCGGCCGCCCCCGAACGGCCGACGCCGACGGCGGCGAGCCCGGGCCGGCCGAGGTCCTGGATGAGGGCGAGCGGGCCGGTGGCGAGCACCTCCAGCGACGGCCGCACGGTCGTCACCGGTCCGCCGTCCGGTCGGCGTCGACGAACCGCACGACCGCCCCGGGCCGCAGCAGCGCCGGCGGGTCGCGGTCGACGTCCCAGACGGTGACGTCGGTGTGCCCGATCAGCTGCCAGCCGCCGGGGGAGGAGCGGGGGTAGACGGCGCTGTACCCGCCGGCCAGGGCGACGGAGCCGGGCGGGACCGACGTGCGCGGCTCGGCGCGGCGGGGCACCTGCAGGCGCGGGTCGCCGCCGGTCAGGTAGGCGAATCCCGGTGCGAAACCTGCGAAGGCGACCCGCCACGGCGTCCGGGTGTGCGCCGCGACCACCGCCTCGCGGTCGAGCCCGGTGAGCGCGCAGACCTGGTCGAGGTCGGGGCCCTCGTAGTGCACGGCGATCTCCGTGCCGACCTGGGCGCCGCGGGTCGCCGGGCCCGCGGTACTGCCGGCGGGGTCGCCCAGCGGCAGCGCGGCCAGCGCCGCCCGCACCGGGGCGACGTCGGTCCCCTCCCGGACCACGAGCAGCAGGGTGCGCGCGGCGGGGACGACGTCCACGACGTCGGCGAAGGCGGCGTGCCCGGCGCCGGTCGCCGCGCGGACCGCCTCGTCGAGCGCCAGCACCTCCTCGAGCCCGTCGAGCTCCACGAGGACCGCGTGCTCGCCGCAGGGGAGCAGGTGCCGGGTCACGACACGAACGGCCGGACGTCGATCCCGGCCTCGGACAGGGCCCGTCGCACCGCGACGGCCATCTCCACCGCCGCGGGGGAGTCGCCGTGCACGCAGATCGAGCTGGCGGACACCGCGACGTCCGAGCCGTCGGAGGCCTGCAGCTTCCCCGTCTTGACCATCGTCACCATCCGCTCGGCGACGTGCCACGGGTCGTGCAGCAGCGCCCCCGGCTCCGACCGTGGCACCAGCGTGCCCTGCGGGGTGTAGCCGCGGTCGGCGAACGCCTCGGTGACGGTGTGCAGCCCGGCCCGGGCGGCCACGTCGAGGATCAACGACCCGGGCAGGCCCATCACCGGGCAGCGACGCGTCGTACAGCCGGATCGCCTCGACGACCGCCGTCGCCTGCGCCCGGTGGTGCACGACGGCGTTGTAGAGCGCCCCGTGCGGCTTGACGTAGCTGACCCGGGTGCCGGCGACCCGGGCGAAGCCGTCCAGGGCCGCGATCTGGTAGATGACCTCGTTGGTCAGCGTCGCCGGGTCGACGTCCATGGCGCGCCGGCCGAAGCCGTGCAGGTCGCGGTAGCCGACCTGGGCGCCGATGACGACGCCGCGCTCGGCGGCCAGCCCGCAGACCCGGCGCAGGATGTCGGGGTCGCCGGCGTGGAAGCCGCAGGCCACGTTGGCGCTGGTGACCACGTCGAGCAGGGCCTCGTCGTCGCCCAGGGTCCAGGCGCCGAACCCCTCACCGAGGTCGCTGTTGAGGTCGATGCTCACGGTCGTCATGAGCCACCTCGGGTCGCGGTCGGGTGCGCCGTGGTGTCGGCCCGGAGGTCGAGCCGCGAGGTCTCCGGCGACAGCAGCACGCAGACGGTCGTGAGGGCGAGCATCAGCACCACGTAGAGGGACACGACCAGCGACGTGTCGAACCGGTCCAGCAGCGCCACCGAGATGATCGGCGCCAGGGCCCCGCCGAGGATGCCGGCCAGCTGGTAGCCCATCGAGGCGCCCGTGTAGCGGACCCGGGTCGGGAACATCTCGGCGATGAACGAGGCCTGGGGGCCGTACATCGCGGCGTGGAAGACCAGCGAGAGCACGGTGGCCAGGAGGATCAGCAGGAAGCTGCCGGTGTCGAGCAGGGCGAAGAACACGAACACCCAGACGGCCGCGCCGACCGCGCCGAAGAGGTAGACCGGACGCCGCCCGAACCGGTCGGACAGGTGGCCGAACCACGGGATGAGGAACACCTGCACGGCCGCCGCGACGAGCACCGCGTTGAGGGCGTAGCTGCGCGGCAGCTTGAGGTAGGTGGTGATGTACGTCGTGATGAACAGGACGAACGTGTAGAAGGCCACGTCGACGCCGACCCGGGCCCCGATCGCGAGCAGGACCTGGCGCGGGTAGGTGCGCAGCACCTCGACGATCGGCGTGCGGGCCTTGGTGTCCTCGGCTTCCACCTCCTGGAACAGCGGGCTCTCGGCGATGCGTCAGGCGGATCCAGAGTCCGACGATGACGAGCAGCCCGCTGAGCAGGAACGGGACCCGCCAGCCCCACGAGAGGAACGCGGCGTCGGAGGTGATGGCGCCCATCAGCGACAGGACGCCGTTGGCGAGGAGCAGGCCGATCGGCACGCCCACCTGCGGCCAGCTCGCGTTGAGGCCGCGGCGCCGGTCGTCCCCGGACTCCAGCGTCATCAGGACCGCACCGCCCCACTCGCCGCCGAGGCCCAGCCCCTGGACGAACCGCAGCGCCACCAGCACGATCGGCGCCCACACCCCGATCGTCGCGTGGGTCGGCATCAGGCCGATCGCGAACGTGGCGATGCCCATCATCAGCAGCGTGACGACGAGGACGTTCTTGCGGCCGAGCTTGTCGCCGTAGTGGCCGAAGACCACGCCGCCGAGGGGGCGGGCGATGAACCCCACCGCGTAGGTCGCGAAGGCCAGCAGGGTGCCCACGAGCGGCTCGAAGCTGGGGAAGAACAGCTTGTTGAACACCAGCGCCGCGGCGGTGCCGTAGATGAAGAAGTCGTACCACTCCAGCGACGTCCCGATCAGGCTCGCGACGATGACGCGGCGCACCGACGACGGCGGGGGGTGGGTGGTGCTGGGCGAGCTCTCGGCGGACATCAGGCCTCCTTGGGTGGCGCCCTGACGACGCCGTCCCCACGAAGGTACGCATTGTTCAACAATGGGACAAGAGGCAGGATCAACAAGATCAGGTCCGTGGGATACGTTGAGGCGGCGGTCCGTGGACGGCGGGCCATGGGGAGGAGCACGGGTGACGACGAGCCAGGATGTGGGCCAGCTGCCGGCGCTGCCGGCGCGTGCCAGCACCGCGGAGCACGCGGCCGCGATGCTTCGGTCGCAGATCGCCGAGGGCCGGTTGCGGCCCGGCACCCGGCTGCGCGAGGAGCAGGTCTCCGCCGCGTTCGCCATCTCGCGCAACACCGTGCGGGAGGCCTTCCGGCTGCTGTCGCACGAGCGGCTGGTCGACCACACCCTGCACCGGGGGGTGCACGTCCGCACGGTCAGCCCGGACGACGTCCGGTCGATGTACCGCACCCGCCGCCTGGTCGAGCCGCTCGGCCTGGACGCCGCGGCCGGTGACCCCGCCGTGCTGGGCGCGTTGCGGCGGCTGGTCGACGACGCCGTCGGCGCCGCCGCCCGGGAGGACTGGGACGTCCTCGGCACGGCGGACATCGAGTTCCACCGGGTCCTGATGTCGGCGTGCTCCAGCCCGCACCTGTCGACGATGTTCGAGCAGCTGCTCGCCGAGCTGCGGCTGGCCTTCCTGATGCTGCCGGACCACCGGGCGCTGCACGAGCCGTTCGTCGCCCGCAACGCCCGGCTGGTCGCCCTGCTGGAGGCGGGGGACCGCGAGGGGGCCCGCACCGAGCTGATGGACTACCTCGCCGCGGCCGAGCGGCAGCTGCTCGACGCGCTGTCCTAGCCTTCGGCGGCGGCACCCGGTGCCGGCTGCCGCCACCGGCTGCCGCCACCGGCTGCGCCCGAAGCGGCCGCGCCGGGAGGCCCCGGGCCGCAGGATGGGCAGGTGGCCGTTCCGGATGCCGGAGGGCGCCCGCCGGGCCGGCGCTGGGTGTGGCGCAGCGTCGGCCTGCTGCTGACCTTCCTGCTCGTGCTCTACCTCGGCGGCCCGCTGCTGGCCGGGGCGCAGGGCGCCGGGAAGCTGCTGTCCCGGCTCGAGCCGGGGTGGCTGGTGGTGGCGGTCGCGCTGGAGGCGGCCGCGATCGCGTCGTACACCGGGTTGACGTGCGCGGTCCTGCCGGGCGCGAGGCCCCGCTACGGGACGCTGCTGCGGATCGACCTCAGTGCCTTCGGGCTCAGCCACTGCGTGCCGGCGGGGGAGGCCGCCGGTGCGGCGCTGGGGTTCCGCCTGATGACCCTGGCCAGGGTCCCGGCTCCGCAGGTGCTCAGCGCCGGGACGATCCGGGCCACCGCCCAGGTCGGGGTGCTGGCCGCCCTGTTCAGCGGCGCCGTGCTCATCTCGCTGCCCCGGACCCAGCACAGCTCCTTCTACGTCGTGGCGGGGCTGCTGGTCGCGGTGCTCCTGGGGGCGACGATCGTGCTGGTCATCTGGCTGAGCCGGAATGCCGAGACCGCGGTGACGTGGACGGCGCGGGCCGCCGGCCGGCTCCCGCTGGTCAGCCAGGAGTTCGTCGAGGCGACGCTGCGCAGCCTGGCCACGGGCGTGGAGGCGCTGCGGCTCGACCACCGGCTGCTGCTCCGGACCACCGCCTGGGCCAGCGCCAACTGGGTCCTCGACGCGGCCTCGCTGTGGGTGTTCGTGGCCGCCTTCGGACACCGGCTGAACGTCGACGAGCTGCTCGTGGCCTACGGGTTCGCCAGCCTCATCGGCGGCCTGCCGGTCACCCCCGCCGGCCTGGGCGTGGTCGAGGGCTTCCTCATCCCCGCGCTGGTGGGCCTGGGCGCTCCGACCGCCTCGGCGACCCTGGGCGTCCTGGCCTGGCGCGCCGCGTCGTTCTGGCTCCCCATCCCGGTGGGCGGCCTGAGCTACCTGTCGCTGAAGGTCGGTCCCTGGGCGCTCGGCAACGGCCCGCGGTGAGCGGTCGTCACCGCGGAGGGGTGACCGGCGCGGTCGGTGTCCGCAGGCGCAGGGTGGCGACCAGGAGCGTGAGGGCGACCAGCTGGGTGGCGGCGACCGCGGCGACCAGGGCCGGCACGGAGCGCGCGTACAGCGCACCCGCCATCGCGCCGCCGGCGACGGCGGCAGCGCCCTGGACGGCCGCGAACCAGCCGTACGCCGTCGCCCGCCGCGCGGCGGGGACGAGGTCGGCCACCAGGGCCTTGACGGTGGAGTCCTGCACCCCGACCGCGGCCCCCCACAGCAGGATGCCGGCACCGGCGACGAGCAGGCCATCGGAGAACGCCAGCGCCGGAACGGCGGCCACGAGCAGCGGCAGCACCAGCAGCACCCGGGCGTTCCACCGGTCGTAGAGCCAGCCGGTCGCGAGGGCCGCGACCGCCTCGGCCGCCATCGCCGCGGCGTAGACCACGGGCACGACGGCCAGCGGTACGACGTGCTCGCGCACCAGGTGGTAGGAGATGACCCCGAACGTGACCAGGCCGGCGGTGGCGGCGCCGGCCGAGGCCGCGAACAGCCAGAACCGGCGCGGCAGCCCGGCCCACCCGTGCCGGTCCAGGGGGATCGTGGCCGGCGGGTGCGGGACGGTGGCGGAGGTGTCCGGGACGGGGGCCGGAGTGGAGGGTGCGCGGACGGAAGGGTCGCCGACCCGCGCCCGCAGCAGGAGCAGCAGCGCGATCGACGCGGCCCCGGGCACGGCCAGCAGCGCCATCGCCGGCCACAGCGCACCGGTGAGGGCCGCGACCGCCGCGACCAGCAGCGGCCCGGCGAAGGCTCCGACCTGGTCCAGCGCCTTGTGCACCGCGAACCCCCGGCCGAGGCCGACGGCGCTCGCCGCGTAGGCCAGCAGCGTCGACTTCGACGGGCTGCGCACCGCCTTGCCGGTGCGTTCGGCCAGGACGAGCGCGCAGGCCAGCACGAGACCGGCCGCGCCGACGAACGGCGTGAGCGCCAGCGCCGGGACGCACACGGCGGTCAGCGCGTAGCCACCCAGGGTGAGCGCCCAGTAGCGGCCGGTGCGGTCGGCCAGTGAGCCGAACCCCAGCCGCAGCACCAGGGCCAGGGCCTCACCGGCACCGGTGACCAGGCCCACCAGCAGGGCCGATGCGCCCAGCGACGCCAGCAGCGGGCCGGTGACCGACCGGGCGCCCTCGTAGACCATGTCCGCCGCCAGGCTCACCACGCCGAAGCCGACCACGGCCCGCCACGGCGACCACCGGGCGGCCCCGGCCACCGGGGTCTGCGGTGCCATGGTCTGCGGCGCCGTCGCCGGGACCGCCGGGTCCGGGCAGCACCTGGCCCTGCTGGTCGGACATGCCTCACCTCCGTCACGAGTGTCGCCGAGCGTCCCCGGGTGCGTGGCCGCCGGGAGCGGGACCCCACACCCTGCCGCCCGTGGCGCAGGGGTGGTGACCATTCTCGTGGGTGGTGGTCCCGGGCGCCGTACGGCGGGGTCGGGACGGGCCTGCTGCCGCCGCGGCACGCCCTGCCTTCCCTGATCCGCCACGACAGCGAAAGGGCCCGGACCGCAAGCGGTCCGGGCCCTTTCGGCGATGTCAGGTCAGCCGTGGCCGACCCGGCGCAGGGGCGTCAGCGGTTCCAGACGTAGCCGGTCGGCTCGCTGCCCAGGTCGACGATGGCCGCCACCGGGCCACCACCCTCGGGGCCCTGGTGGGCTGCCGAGACCGAGACGAAGACCGCGGGGTCACCGGTGACGCCGGCCGTCACGCCACCGACGCAGGACTTGATCTGGCGGTGCCAGTGCACGTCGGAGTCGTCGAGCATGGCGTTGCGGCGGCCGTGCACGGTGCCGTCCTGGCTGGCCTCGCACTTGAGGAACACGTTGACCAGGCGGCCCTGCAGGTCGCTCGTGTGCGGACGCTCGGGCAGGTCCAGGCCGGCCTCGCGGATCGCCGTCCAGATGCCGTCGGCGTCCAGGGCGTCGTTCATGACCGAGTGGCCGATGCGGTAGCGGCCGCCGACGCCGCGGGCGTTGCCGACCACGACGATCTGGGCCTGGTCGAGCTCGACGCCGGAGGAGCACGAGGCGACCGAGGAGTAGAGGTCGCGGTTGTGCATGACGTCGGCGTCGGTCGGCATGTCGATCTCGCCGAGGGCGACGGCGATGCCGAGGCCCGTGGTGCCGTTGGACAGGTCCATCGACTCGTGGGTGTGCTCGGTCCAGACCTGCTGGCCGCGGGCCTTGGCGTCGCGGATCGTGTGGATCGTCAGCAGCGGGGTCTTGGTCTGCACGTAGTGCACGTCGGCGGGGTCGGTGATCCCGGCGCGCTCCATCGCGACCTTGACGCCGTCGGCGACCTTCTTGACCATGCCGACGTAGCCGATCTCCTCGGGCAGGATCGGCTCGCTCATCGCGAAGCCGACCGTGAGGCGGGGCTCGTCGGTCTGCTCGGCCTTGGCCGGGTCGACGGTCGCGAAGATCGTGGCGTGGGGGCTGATCACGCCGTCGGTGCCGCCGGACCAGACGATCGGGACCTGCTTGACCTGGTCCTCGGGCGCGCCCTTGGCGACCAGCACCTCGCGGAACGCGCGGTCGGCGATGATGCGGGTGTAGTCGTTCACCCCGCCGTTGCCCTCGGTCTTGCCGATGATGGCCACGACGCGGTGGGCCTCCATCACGCCGTCGTCGATGAGCTTGGCCAGCTCGGAGGCGTCGGCGACGCTGTGGATCGGTACCTTGCGGACCTCAATGGCATCTGGCACGGGTGTCACCCTTCGTTCTTGGTTGTCGTGGCGCGGTCGTCGATGACCGTGCCGTAGTTACCTGTGATGGCCTTCTCGATGTGCTCGAGTGCGGTGATCACCGATCGGTGGCCACCGGACTCGACGAAGCGCATCGCCGCCTCGACCTTGGGCCCCATGGACCCGCTGGCGAAGTGGCCCGCGGCGGCGATGTCGCGCATCTGCTCCAGCGTCACCGTGCGGACCGCCTCGGCCTCGGGGGTCCCGTAGCCGATGATCGCGTGGTCGACGTCCGTGGCGATGACGAGCACGTCGGCCTCGACCGACCGGGCGAGCACCGCCGCGGTGAGGTCCTTGTCGATGACCGCCTCGACCCCGCGGACACCGCCCTGCTTGTCGCGCACGACCGGGATGCCGCCGCCGCCGGCCGCGACGACGACGTAGCCGGCGTCGAGCAGCGTCATCAGCGTGCCGGTCTCGAGCACCTCGACGGGCTCGGGGGAGGCCACCATGCGGCGCCACCCCTTCTCGCCGCGGTCCTCCCACAGCTGACCGTGCTCGATCAGGGGCTTGGCCTGCTCGTAGGGCAGGAACCGGCCCACCGGCTTGGTCGGCCGGGCGAAGCCGGGGTCGTCCTCGTCGACCCGGGTGCGGGTGACGATGGCGGCCACCGGACGGGACGCGCCGACCGCGGCGAGACTCCGCTCGAGCGCGTTGAGGATGGTGAAGCCGATCGTGGCCTGGGTCTGAGCCCCGCACCAGTCCAGGGACACCGGCGGCACGACCGCGGCGGCGAGCTCGTTCTTGACGAGCAGGTTGCCCACCTGCGGGCCGTTGCCGTGCGTGATGACGACCTCGTGGCCGGCCGCGATGAGGCCGGCGACCGACTCCATGGCCGCCGCGATGGCGGCGCGCTGGGCGTCGGGGGTGGCGCTGCCGTCGGCGGCGGTCATCGCGTTGCCGCCCAGGGCGAGGAGAACGCGCACTGACGTACCTCGATTCGTTGACGTGGCCGACCGGGAGCCGGTTCGGCCTGTGCACCGCGAGCCTACGGAGAATCACCAGCCGTGACGTGGGCGAACTCTGCCCAATGCGTGCTCGCGCGTTGGCACACTCTCACCTCACCGACCGCGGGCGGCCCTCATCCCAGCGCGCGGTACCGCGCCAGCCGGCCGGCCCGCCGGGTCACCGGGTCGGCCCGCAGCAGCAGCGCGAGCTCGTGCTCGAGCACCTGCGCCATCCGGGCGCAGAAGTCCGCCGGCTCGTCCGCCGCGTCGGGGTGCTCGGCCACGATCCGGTCGACGACGCCGTCCCGCAGCAGGTCCAGCGAGCGCACCCCCTGGGAGGCGGCGAGCTCGGGGGCGTGGTCGGTGTCGCGGTACAGGATCGCCGACGCGCCCTCGGGCGGCAGCGGCGACAGCCAGGAGTGCTGGGCGCAGATCACCCGGTCGGCGGGCATCAGCGCGAGCGCCCCGCCGCCGGTGCCCTGGCCGAGCAGGACGCAGACCGTGGGCGCGTCGAGCATCACCAGCTCGGCGAGGCACCGGGCGATCTCGCCGGCCAGGCCGCCCTCCTCGGCCTCCTTGGACAGCGCGGCGCCGGCGGTGTCGATGACGCTGACCAGGGGCAGCTTGAGCTCGTGGGCGAGCCGCATGCCGCGCCGGGCCTCGCGCAGGCCGGCCGGGCCGAGCGGGTGGTCCATCGTCTGGTGCCGGCGGTCCTGGCCGAGCACCACGCACGGCGCGCCGCCGAAGCGGGCGAGGGCGATCAGCAGCCCGGGGTCCTGCTCGCCCTGGCCGGTCCCGTGCAGGGGCACGACGTCGGAGGCGCCGAGCTTGAGCAGGGCGCGCACCCCCGGCCGCTCGGGTCGCCGGGAGCGGGTGATCGACTCCCAGGCGTGCAGGTCCGGCAGGTTCTCGCGGGGCAGCTCGGGGACCACGGGCAGCCCCTCACGCGGTGCCATCAGCACGTTGAGGGCCCGGGCGGCCACCTCCGCCAGCGACTCGATCGGCAGCACGGCGTCGAGCAGCCCGTGCTCGTAGAGGTTCTCCGAGGTCTGCACGCCCGGCGGGAACGGCGCGTCGTACAGCGCCTCGTAGACCCGCGGCCCGAGGAAGCCCACCAGTGCGCCCGGCTCGGCCACGGTGACGTGGCCGAGCGACCCCCAGGAGGCGAACACGCCGCCGGTCGTGGGGTGGCGCAGGTAGACGATGTAGGGCAGGCCCGCCTCCTTGTGCGCCGCGACGGCGGCCGAGATCTTGACCATGCCCACGAAGGCCCGGGTGCCCTCCTGCATGCGCGTGCCGCCGGACGTCGGGGCCGCGAACAGCGGCAGCCCCTCACGGGTGGCGCGCTCGACGGCGAGGACCAGCCGCTCCGCCGCCGCGCGGCCGATCGACCCGGCGAGGAAGCCGAACTCCCCGACCACCACGGCGACCCGGCGGCCCTGCAGGGTGCCGGTGCCCGTGAGGAGGGACTCGTCCGTGCCGGCCTTGTCGGCGGCGGCCTCCAGCTCGGCGGCGTAGGGGCTGCCCGGCTCGGCCACCTGCAACGGGGGAGCGTCCCAGCTCTGCCAGCTGCCCGCGTCGAGGACCGTGTCGAGCAGCTCGCGGGCGCCGACCCGGCGGCCTGTGCTCACGCCGGGTCCCCGCCGGTGGTGGCGTCCATCGCGTCGAGCCAGGCGCGGACCGACGCGTCGTGCTCACCGAGCGCCGGCGGGGGCAGGTGCTCGGTGCGGCCGCCGGCGTGCGCGTTGTCGTCGAAGCGCAGCGGCGGGCCGGGCAGCTCGATCCGGCCGAGCACCGGGTGGTCGACGTCGATCACCAGGCCCTGGGAGCGGGTCTGGTCCCACTCGTAGACCCGGTCGAGGGTGCGGACCTCGCCCGCGGGGACACCGGCCCGGGCCAGCTCGGGCAGCAGCTCGGCCAGCGTGCGGTCGGCGAAGGCGGCGTTGACGGCGGCGTTGACGGCGTCGCGGTTGCCGACCCGCTCGGCGTTGGTGGCCATCCCCGGTGCGTCGGGGTCGAGGCCGAACGCGGACGCGAACTTCTGCCACAGGCCCTGGCTGCCCACCGCGATCTGCAGCATCCCGTCCTTGCAGCCGAACAGGCCGTAGGGGGTGATCGAGGGGTGGTGGTTGCCCTGGGCGTGCGGCACCTCGCCGGCGACGGTGTAGCGGGTGCCCTGGAAGGCGTGCACGCCGACGATGGCGGCGAGCAGGCTGGTGCGGACGACGCGCCCGCGGCCGGTGGCGTTGCGCTCGTGCAGGGCGGCGACGACGCCGTACGCGCCGTACATGCCGGCGAGCAGGTCGCCGATCGGCACCCCGACCCGGGTGGGGTGGTCGGGGTCGGGGCCGGTCAGCGACATCAGCCCGGCCTCGCCCTGCGCGATCTGGTCGTAGCCCGCGCGGCCGCCCTCGGGGCCGTCGTGGCCGAACCCGCTGATCGACAGGACGACCAGGCGGGGGTTGAGCTCGTGCAGCCGCTCCACCGAGAACCCGAGCCGGTCCAGCACGCCGGGGCGGAAGTTCTCCAGCAGGACGTCGGCGTGGGCCACCATGCGGGTCAGGACGCTGCGGCCGTCATCGCTCTTGAGGTCCAGCGCGATGGACTCCTTGTTGCGGTTGCAGGACAGGAAGTACGTCGAGACCGGGTCGTCCTCCGGGCCGACGAACGGCGGTCCCCAGCCGCGGGTGTCGTCGCCGGTGCCGGGGGTCTCGACCTTGATGACGCGGGCGCCGAGGTCGCCCAGCATCATCCCGGCGTGCGGCCCGGCGAGGGCGCGGGACAGGTCGATGACGGTGATGCCGTCCAGGGGGCCGCTCACGTCGTGCTCCGTTCGGTGGTGGTGTCAGCCTCGCGCAGCACCTGCGCCCAGCTGGTGGGGGTGCGGCCGAGCAGGTCTGTCAGCTCATCGGACCGGCCCACGAGACCGGCCGCGTCGTAGGCCCGGAACATCGCGGTGAGGTCGGCCCGGGCCTGGTCCGGGAGCGCCGCTGCGGGCCCGGTGGCCCAGTCCTCGAGCGTGACCTGCTCGGCGTGGACCGGGCGGCCGAGCACGTCGGTGGCGACCTCGGCCAGGGCGCGCACGCTGAGCGTCTCGGGCCCGGCGAGCTCGTGGGTGCCGCCGGCGGGGAGGGCCCCGGTCAGCGCCTGGGCCGCGACCTCGGCGACGTCGCCGAGGTCGACGTTGGTGAACGGCGCGTCGAGGTCGTGCGGCACCGCGATGCGGCCCCGGAGCGCGGCGCCGAGCAGGTTCTGGTGGTAGGCCGCGGGACGCAGCACCGTCCAGGGCAGGCCGGTGGCGCGGACGACGTCCTCGGCCCGGGCCTTGCGCGCGTGGTGCGGCATCGAGGCGTCGTCGGGGTGCAGCACGGAGTGGAACACCAGGCGGCCCACCGCCGCCCGCCCGGCCGCGGCGCAGACCCGCTCGGCCATGCCGACCTCGTCGGGGTGCACGTTGGGCGCCAGGTGGTAGACGGCCGCCGCGCCGCGTGACGCCTCGGCCAGGCCCTGGCCGGTCCCGAGGTCCACGGCCACCGCCTCGTCCGCCCCGGCGGTGAGCACCGCGGCGGTGGGCCGCCCCGGCCGGACGGCCGCGCGCACCCGCACGCCGCGGGCGGCGAGGGCGCGCGTGACCGCCCGTCCGGTCTTGCCGCTGGCCCCGAGGACGAGCACGGGTCCAGCGGCTGCGGCGGCTGGGGTCACAGCCAGTCGACCTCGGCGGTGACCCGTCCCTCGGCCAGCCGGGCGTAACCGGGGCCCCGGTCGAAGAAGGGCTCCTCGGCCGGTCGGGCGCTGCGCAGCTCGGCGCGCAGCCGGTCGGAGGCCTCGACGTCGATGACCGGGGCGTCCTTGCCGCCGGAGGCGACCACGCCGTAGTCGGTGCGGGCGCCCTCGAAGGACACCTTGCCCCAGCGCAGGTCACGCTCGACCTCGTCGTACGGGCGGTCGAGCGGGTCGCCCCAGCCACCACCGCCGGTCGTGCGGATGCGGATGACCTCGCCGGCCTTGACCGGCTCGTTGTCGGCCAGGGCGTCGACCTCGCGCTCGTTCGGGCCGCCCACGTCGATGGTGACCTGGAAGGACCGTCCGGCCTTGCCGCCCTTGACGCCCCAGCAGGCCAGGATGGAGCGGTCGGCGATGGACATGAAGTTGGCGTCCTTGAGCATCCGCAGGTGCTTCTCGTAGCCCAGGCCACCGCGGTACCGTCCGGCGCCGCCGGAGTCCACGGACAGGCCGAGCCGCTCGACGAGGAACGGGAACCGGCTCTCGGTGAACTCCGTGGGCAGGTTGCGCGAGTCGGGCACCACGTGGATGGTGTCCTCGCCGTCGGCGTAGTAGCGGCCGCCGGAGCCGCCGCCGAGCACCTCACGCATGAGGTAGTCGTTGCCGTCGCGGTCGTGACCGTAGACGCCGGTGTAGCGGATCGTCTCCTGGTCCGCCGGCATCCGGCCGTCGACGGCCTTGGCGAGGACGCCGGCCAGCACGCCGAGCAGGCGCAGGATGACGAAGGTCCGGGCGTTGGTCGGCGCGGGGAAGATCGGCGTGAGCAGCGTCCCCTTCTCCGGGAACTTCATCTCGATGAGCGGCACGATGCCCTCGTTGACGTCGAGCTCGGCCATCCGCTCGGGGGTGTCGGCGAGGTTGCGCAGGATCGGCGCCAGCCACTTCTTGAGGAAGTTGCCGTCGGCGTAGTCGCCGCAGTGGTTGATCGGGCCCTTGGCCTGCGGTGCCGTGCCGGTGAAGTCGATGATGATCTTCGGGCCGTTGCCGGGACCGCCGGTGCTGGTCTTGGTCAACGTGATCCGCTGCGTGTGCAGCCGCGGGTCGTCGACGCCGTCGTGCTCGGCGTAGTCCTCCCAGACGTACTCGCCGTCGGGGATCTTGGACAGGATCTCGCGACGGTAGGTCTCGGTGGTCTTGTCCAGGATCGCGTCGAACGAGGCCTCGACCGTCTCGCGGCCGTAGCGCGCGAACAGGTCCGAGAGCCGGGCCGCGCCCATCAGGCAGGCGGAGCACTCGGCGTCGAGGTCGGCGGCCAGCGACTCCGGCATCCGGCTGTTGCGGGTCATGATCTTCAGCGCCGCCTCGTTGGGGACGCCCGCGTCCCAGAGGCGGATCGGGGGCACCATCAGCCCCTCCTCGTAGACGCTCGTCGCGCCGGACGGCATCGAGCCGGGGCAGGCGCCGCCGATGTCGTCGTGGTGGCCGAAGGCCTGCACGAACGCGACGACCTCGCCCTCGTGGAACACCGGCACCGTGACGCAGAGGTCGGGCAGGTGGCCGATGCCGCCCTCGGACTCGTAGACGTCGTTGTGGAAGAACACGTCGCCCTCGCGCATGGTCTCCAGCGGGTAGTCCCGCACGATCGGGTGCACGAGCGCGCTGTAGGAGCGGCCGGTCAGCTTGCGCAGCTGCCGGTCGTGGATGCCGGCGCGGAAGTCGTGCGCGTCGCGGATCATCGGCGAGCGGGAGGTGCGCGCGATGGCGGTCTCGACCTCCATCTCGACGCTGGCGAGGGTGCCCTCGACGATCTCGAGGACGATCGGGTCGACGCCCAGGGTCGCCACGGGGCTGTTCACAGTGGTCACTTCGCGCTCTCCTTGGTGATCACGAGGTTGCCGTACGCGTCGACGCGGACGGTGAAGCCGGGGTGGACGGGGACGGTCGAGCCGAACTCCTCGACGATGACCGGGCCGGAGACCTCGTCGCCGGCGCGCAGGTCGGGGCGCCAGTAGACGCCGGTCTCGACGTAGCCCTCGGCCGGGTCGAAGCAGACCGGGCGGGTGCCGGTGCGGGCCCGCTCCACGCTGTCGGACTGCCCTGCGGCAGCGGCGATCTCGTTGATCTCGGGCCGGGTGATCGGGCCGATCCCGGTGACCCGCAGGTTGACCCACTCGACCTGCTGGCGCGGGTCGTCGCGGAAGTCGTAGCCGTACAGGCCCTTGTGGGCGTCGTGGAACGCGGTGGCCACGGCGTCGGCGACGGCCTCGTCGATCGCACCCTCGGGGGCGTTGACCCGCACCTCGAAGGCCTGGCCGAAGTAGCGCAGGTCGGCCGTGCGGACGTAGCGGTGGTCGGCCCGGGCGAAGCCCTCGCCGTCGAGGGCCTGGGCAGCCCGCTCGGTCAGCTCGGCGAACGTCGTGTCGACCGAACGGTGGTCGAGCTGGGCGTGCTTGGCCACGGCGGTCTGCACGTAGTCGTTCTTGACGTCGACGGTCAGCAGGCCGAACGCCGAGACGTTGCCGGGGTTCGGGGGCACGACGACACCGGCGAGGTCGAGGATGTCGACGAGGCGGCACGCGAGCAGGGAGCCGGAGCCGCCGAACGTGGCGAGCATGAAGTCGCGGACGTCGAGGCCGCGCTTGACCGAGATCTGGCGCAGGGCGTTGGCCTGGTTCCACGCCGAGATCTCGAGGATGCCGGCGGCGCACTCGTCGGCGCGCAGGCCCAGCTTGCCGGCGATGTCCTCGATGCCGGCGCGGGCCGCGTCGGCGTCCAGCGGGATCTCGCCGCCGAGCAGGTGCGCCGGGATCCGGCCGAGCATGACGTGGGCGTCGGTGATCGTCGGCTCGGCGCCGCCCTTGGCGTAGCAGATCGGGCCCGGGTCGGCGCCGGCCGACTTGGGGCCGACCTTGAGCGTGCCCTCGGGGGAGATCCAGGCGATGGACCCGCCGCCGGCACCGACCGTGACGACGTCGATCATCGGGATCTTGGAGGGGTAGGCGCCCACGGTGCCCTCGGTGGTGAGCGTCGGCTCGCCGCCGAGGACGACGCTGACGTCGGTCGAGGTGCCGCCGCCGTCGCAGGTGAGCACCTTGTCGAACCCGGCCTTGCCGGAGATGAGGGCGGCGCCGAGCGCGCCGGCCGCGGGGCCGGACAGCACGGTGGTGATCGGCTGGTGGACGACCTCGTCGGCCGAGAGCACACCGCCGTTGGACTTCATGATGTAGAAGGGGATCGACCCGGAGCCCTCGGGGGTGAAGTCGTCGAGGCGGCTCTTGATGTTGGAGACGTAGCGCGAGACCTTCGGCTTGACCGCCGCGTCGACCAGCGTGGTCATCGACCGCTCGTACTCGCGGTACTCGCGCAGCACGTCGCTGGAGATCGAGATGACGGCCTCGGGGTGCTCGCGGAGCAGGACCTCGCGCATCCGCAGCTCGTGGTCGGGGTTGGCGTAGGAGTGCAGGAAGCAGACGCCGATCGTGGTGATGCCGTGGTCACGGAACCAGTGGGCGGCGGCGACCGCGGCCTCCTCGTCGAAGGGACGGACCTCGTTGCCCTCGAAGTCGAACCGGCCGCCGACGGTGCGGACCATGTCGGCCGGGACGATGCGCGGCGGCTTCACCCAGAAGTAGGAGTTGCCGTAGCCGTCGGGCACGGCCTGGCGGGCGATCTCGAGGATGAACTCGTAGCCCTCGGTCGTGATGAAGCCGAGCTGCTCGACCTTGCCCTCGAGGAGCTGGTTGGTGGCGACGGTGGTGCCGTGGCACACGGCGGTCACGTCGGCGCCGCCCGCCCCCATGAGGTCGAGCACCTTGTGGACGCCGTTGATGAAGCCGTCGGCCGGGTTGGCGGGGGTGGACGGCGTCTTGGTGGTGACCAGCTCACCGGACGTCTCGTCGAAGGCGACGACGTCGGTGAACGTGCCTCCGGTGTCGATGCCGATGCGAATGCGTCGGGGGGTCTGCGTCATGGCGCTCCTCGGGCAGGAGAGGGGAATCGGGGTGCGGCGTCCGCGGTGCGGGGCGTGACCTCGATTCAACTGCGACCGGGGCCCGGAATCGCTGGCAGAACCTGCCAAGACCTCTGGCAGATCTTCATGGAGACGCTGGTACGTCGCGTGGCCGGCGTGCGTCGGCCGGGCCAGTCGGGTCCCAGAACGCGGTGGCCCGCCTCCCCACGGGGGAGACGGGCCACGGCACGGGATCGGGAACCCGGGTCACTGCCCCATGACGAGGTGCGGGAACGACGTCGCTGCCGGGCGCTCGAGGTCGTCGCGGTAGTTGCGGATCAGGTCCAGGTTGCGGTCGGCGAGGTGGTCGAACCCCTGGCCGACGCTCGACCCGGGGGTCAGCGAGCTGAGCGCGTCCTGCGGGTCGAGGCGCGCGCTGACCCAGCTCTCGTGGGTGGCGGCCTTGGCGGCGATGTGCGCGATCGGCGTGACGATGTGCGAGTTGCCGAAGTACAGCACCCCGGCCGGGTCGATGCCGGTGGCGTTGGCCCCGATCACGTAGACGTGGTTGTCGTACGCCCGGGCCCGCGACGTCAGCTCCCAGAGGTCGGCGCTGCGCAGCAGGGCCGACGGGCGGCAGATGACCTCGGCGCCCTGCACCGCCTGGATGCGGGTGAGCTCGGGGTAGTCGCCGTCGAAGCAGATGATCATGCCGATGCGGCCGAGCTCGGTGTCGACCACCGTCACCTGGTCGCCCGGGGTGACCCAGCCGCCGCGGTCACGGATCTCGGTGCAGAACGGGTGCGTCTTGCGGTAGACCCCGAGCAGCGCGCCGTCGGGGCCGATGAGCGCGCTGGAGTTGTAGACCACGCCACGCTCGGCGCCCCGCTCGTAGGTGCCGACGCAGACGTGGACGCCGAGGCTGGCCGCGGCGGCCTGGATCGGCTCGATCACGGCGCCGGGCAGCTCGGTGACCAGGTCCCACAGCTCCTCGGGCGAGCAGTCGGGGGTGAAGCCGGTGGTCGCCGACTCGGGCAGGACCACCAGCTCGGCGCCGGTGGCCTCGACGCAGCGGGTCAGCCAGTCGACGCACCGGTCGATGTTCGCCTTGACGCTGTCCGGGCTGAGCGGGCCCGGGACCGGGGCGACCTGGACGGCGGCGGCGGTGAACGCGCGCATGGTCAGCGCCTCCCGGCGATGACGCCGACGGCCACGCCGGCCAGGGCGATCGCCGCGCCGACGAGGGTGCCGACGAGGAAGTCCTTGCCGGGCGCCGCGGCGGCGACCGGTGCGGCGGGGACGTGGACGGCCGGGGCGGCACCGGGGACGGCCGGGACGCCGGCCGCCGGCGCGGCCGGCACGCCGGGAGCCGCCGGGCTGCGGCGGGGACGGGGGCGCGCACGCCGGCGATGTCGGCGTCGACCGCCTGGAAGAACTGGCCGGCCATCTTCTTGGCGACACCGGTCAGCATCCGCTGGCCGACCCCGCCGATGACGCCACCGACGACGGCGTCGGCGTCGTAGGTGAGGTGCGTGCCGCCGGTGGGGGAGTCGACCAGCTTGACCGCGACGTCGGCGCTGACCGTGCCGGGCGCACCGGCGCCGGCGGCCTTGAGCACGAACGACCCGGGCGGGTTCTGCTGGGTCAGGGAGACGTCACCCTCGTAGGTGCCCTTGATGGAGGCGACACCCGCGGTGATCGTCATCTTGTACGCGTCGGGACCCACCTCACGCAGCTCCTGGCAGCCCGGCAGGGTGCGGGCGAGCACGGCCGGGTCGTTGAACGCCGCCCAGACCTGATCGACGGGGGCGTTGAGGACAGCGGATCCGGAAACCTTCATCGGGATGTTCCTTCGACTAGACGGAGGGGAGAGGGGCTGCGGCGGAACGCGATCCGCGGCGCAGGTCGGGGATGAGGCCCTCGGCGTGACGGTGCCGGAGGTCCCAGAGCTCGTTGGGCGAGATCGGCATCGAGGTGATCGGGAAGCCCTCGGCGTCCTCGATGGCACTGGCGATGACGGCCGTGACCGGGATGCACCCGGCCTCGCCGGCGCCCTTGATCCCCAGCGGGTTCAGCGGGCTCGGCGTCTCGAGGTGGTCGGTCTCGATGAACGGCACCTCGGAGGCGTAGGGCATGAGGAAGTCCATGAACGAGGCGTTCAGCAGCTGCCCCGCCTCGTCGTAGGCCATCCGCTCGTAGAGCGCGCCGCCGACGCCCTGGGCGACGCCGCCGTGCACCTGGCCCTCGACGATCATCGGGTTGATCACGCGGCCGCAGTCGTGGATGACGCAGTAGCGCAGGATCGTGATCTCGGCCGTCTCGGGGTCGGTCTCGACGATCGCGGCGTGCATGCCGTTGGCGAACGTCGCGCGGGGCGGGGAGTAGTAGTCCTTGCCCTCCAGCCCGGGCTCGTCGTCCTCGTCGACCGGCGGCTTGGACAGGTCCGTGTTGCCACCGAACTGCGTTGCCATCTTTGCGGACTCGTCGAACGCATAGCGCAGCGGGTTGGACAGCACCGAGATCGTGGACAGGGCGATCGAGGCCTCGGGGTCGCCCTTGACGTGCACGACGCCGTCGATGATCTCGAGGTCACCCGGGTCGGCCTCGAGGGCCTCGCCGGCGATCCGCAGCGCCTTCTCGCGGACGTTGCGGGCCGCCAGCGCCACCGCGTTGCCGCTCATCACGGCCGCACGGGAGGCGAACGTGCCCACGGAGTAGCCGAACCGGCGGGTGTCGCCGGTCGTGACGTAGACGTCCGAGAGCCGCACGCCGAGCTCCTCGGCGACGATCTGCGCGAACACGGTCTGGTGGCCCTGCCCCTGGCTGCTCAGCCCGGTGGAGACGTTGACCCGGCCGGAGGTCTCGATCTGGATGTGGCCGCCCTCGTAGGGGCCGACGCCGGTGCCCTCGACGTAGCAGCCGATGCCGAGGCCGACCCGCCGGCCCTGGCTCTCCGCCTCGGCGCGGTAGGCCGCGAAGTCGTCCCAGCCGACGAGCTTCTTGAGCTTGTCGAGGCTGGCCGGGAAGTCACCCGAGTCGTAGGTCAGCGGCCGGCCGTCCTGGAACAGCAGCCCGTGCTCGTAGGGCATCTCCTCCGGCAGGATGAAGTTGGTGCTGCGCACGTCGGCCCGGTCGAGGCCGAGGTAGTCGGCGATCGCGTCCATCGTGCGCTCCATCGCGTAGACGCCCTGCGGGCGACCGGCGCCGCGGTAGGGGGTCACGATGACGGTGTTGGTGAACAGCGAGGAGAACTCGCACCGGTAGGCGCCGGGCTTGTACGGCCCGAGCAGCTGGGTGGAGGTGATGATCGGGACGATGATGCCGTACGGCGTGTAGGCCCCGTTGTCGTGCCAGAACCGGACCGACAGGCCCAGCACCCGGCCCTCGTCGTCGAAGCCGACCTCGACCTCCTGCAGCTGGCCGCGCTCGTGGGCGGAGGAGATGAAGTGCTCGCGCCGGTCCTCGACCCACTTGATGTCGCGCGTTCAGCCGACGGGCGGCCCACGGCACGAGGACCTCCTCGGGCCACGGGTGCATGATCTTGACGCCGAAGCCGCCACCCACGTCGGGGGCGATGCACTCGACCTTGGCCAGGGGGAGCCCGAGCTTGGCCGCGACGGCCGCCCGCACACCGGTGGTGGTCTGCGTGGAGGAGTAGAGCAGCAGCGACTCCTCGTCGCTGTTCCAGCGGGCGTAGACGCCCTTGCCCTCCATCGGGATGCACGCGCTGCGCTCGATCTCGAGGGAGAGGGACAGCGTGTGCGGGGCGCCGGCGATGGCGGCGCCGGCGTCACCGACCTCCTGCACCATGTGCGCGGCGACGTTGCCGGGTGCCTCCTCGTGCACGAGCACGTCGCCGGCGCGGGCCTTCTCCAGACCCACCACGACCGGCAGCTGCTCGTAGTCGACCCGGATCCGCTCGCAGGCGTCCTCGGCGACGTAGCGGTCGGTCGCGACGACCATGACCACGGGCTCGCCCACGTGGTTGACCAGCTCGGGCGCCAGGCAGTAGCCGGTCATCGGGTTGGTCAGCGTCGGGTGCGGGATCAGCAGCGGCAGGCGGTCGGCCACCTTGCCGTCCAGGTCCTCGTGCGTGTAGATCGCGATGACGCCCTCGACGTCGAGCGCGTCGGTCACGTCGATGTCGAGGATGCGGGCGTGGGCGTAGGGGCTCCGCACGAACGCCGCGGCGAGCGCGTCGTGGCCGAGGTCGTCGAGGTAGCGGCCGTTGCCGGTCAGCAGGCGCGGGTCCTCCTTGCGCTGGACCGGTGCACCGAACATCTTCGTGGTCATGACGTGGCCTCCCGCTCCTTGGTGATCTCGGCGGCGCGCAGGACCGACTTGATGATGTTCTGGTAGCCGGTGCAGCGGCAGAGGTTGCCCGAGATGCACTCGCGGGCCTCCTCCTGCGTCGGGTCCGGGTTCTCCTGCAGGTAGGCCGTGATGGTGGTCAGGAAGCCGGGGGTGCAGAAGCCGCACTGCAGCCCGTGGCACTCGGTGAAGGCCTGCTGCACCGGGCTCATCTGCTCGGCGTCGGGCGCGAGGCCCTCGACGGTGGTGATCTCGTGGTCCTGGGCGGTGACGGCGAACATCAGGCACGCGCGCATCGGCTGGCCGTCGACCAGCACCGTGCACGCGCCGCAGACCCCGTGCTCGCAGCCGACGTGCGTGCCGGTGAGGCGCAGGTCGTGGCGCAGGAAGTCCGACAGGAGGCGGCGGGCCGGGGCGGACGCGGTGCGGTTGACCCCGTTGACGCGCAGCGTGATCTCGGTCGTCTGCTCGGACACGGTGGTGGAGCTGTCGGTCATGCTCAGGCCTTCCTTGCGGCGCCGGCCTGCGGCGCGCCGTCGGTGTCGGTGAGGTCGCCGGTGGCCGCGGCCGCGGCCGCGGCCAGCGCCCGGGTGGTCAGGACGCCCACGAGCATCTGGCGGTAGGCGACCGTGGCGTGGATGTCCGCGTCGGGGTCGACGTGCTGTCGGGCCGGCTCGGCGGCCTCGGACCAGTCGACGTCGCGCACCGCGCGGCCCGCGAAGGCCTCGGTGAGGTCCAGGACGTCCGGGGTGGGGGTGACGGACACGAAGGACAGCCGCACGCCGGTGACGACACCGTCGACGGCCGTGACCGCGGCGGCGACACCGGCCAGGGCGTAGTCGCCGTGCCGGCGGGCCGACTCCAGGAAGGCCGTGCCGGTGCCGGCCGGCAGCCGCCGGAACGACGCGCCCACGGCCATCTCGTCCTCGGCGAGGCTCGACTCGAGCGGGCCGAGGAAGAAGTCGGCGGAGGCGATCTGGCGGGTCCCGCGGGCGCTGGCGACCTCGACGTGGCCGTCCAGCAGCGCGAGGACCGCCGGCATCTCGCCCGAGGGGTCGGCGTGGGCGATCGAGCCGACCGTGGTGCCGCGGTTGCGGATGACCGGGTGGGCGACGTTCAGCAGGGCCTGGCGCAGGAGGGGGAGGGCGGCGTGGGCGCCCTCGTGCCGCTCCAGCTGGGCGTGCCGGACGAGGGCGCCGATGCGCACCGCGTCCTGCGTCACCTCGACGTCGCCGAGGCCGGACACCCGGTTGATGTCGACCAGGTGGGCCGGCGCGGCGAGGCGCATGTTGAGGATCGGGATGAGGCTCTGGCCGCCGGCGAGGACCTTGCCGTCGTGGCCGACCTCGGCGAGGACGGCGACGGCCTCATCGACGCTGCGCGGGGCGTGGTGCACGAAGGGAGAGGGCTTCACCGTGCCGATCCTGCCTTTCCGAAAGGGGGGGTTGATAGGGGCGGTCTCACCGCCGTGGGGGTGGGTTGTTGGCAAGTCTTGCCGACAACCACGGGGGAACAGCACGTGGGCCGTGCGAAGGTGCTCGCACGGCCCACGGGAGGCTGGTCAGGGACGCCCTGCGACGTCAGACCTCCTGGTTGCGTCAGTCGTCGCCGGGCTCGCGGTGCGCCCCTGGTGTGCCCCGTGGTGCGGCACGTGGTGTCCGGGGATGTCGTCGGGCGCGCCCGTGGCCTCCACGTCCCCGAGGGCGATGACGGCGCCGTCGGCGCGGTCGCGCATCTCGCGGGGGGCCAGGGCCCGGGCCATGTGGTAGGCGCCGATCGTCACGATGGTGCCGAGGGCGATGCCGGAGAGGGTGAAGGTGTTGGTGAAGACCAGCTTGGTGTCGCCGATCGCGATGATGATGCCCGCCGCGATCGGCACCAGGTTGACCGGGTTGCCGAAGTCGACCCTGTTCTCGATCCAGATCTTGGCGCCGAGCAGGCCGATCATGCCGTAGAGCACGACGGTGATGCCGCCGAGGACGCCGCCGGGTGTCGCCGAGACGAGCGCACCGAACTTGGGGGACAGACCGAAGATGATCGCCACGGCCGCCGCGCAGTAGTAGGCCGCGGTGGAGTAGACGCGGGTCGCGGCCATGACGCCGATGTTCTCGGCGTACGTCGTGGTGGGGGAGCCACCGATCGAGGTCGCGATGACGGTGCCGACGCCGTCAGCGAACAGCGCGCGACCCATGTAGGGGTCGAGGTCGGCCTTGGTCATCTCGGCGACCGCCTTGACGTGGCCGGTGTTCTCGGCGACCAGGGCGATCACGGCCGGCAGCACGAGCAGGACGAAGGCCAGGTTGAACGACGGGAGGTGCCAGCCGACGACGTGGTTCGCGAGGTCGGTGTGCGGGGGGAACCCGAACCAGGGCGCGGACGAGACGTTGGTCCAGTTGACGCGGAGGTGGGTCGTCACGTGGCCGGCGGCGGCGTCGTACGACGTGATCGGGCCGAAGCCCTTGTCGAAGATCCACGAGAGGGTGTAGCCCAGGATGAGGCCGAGGAAGATCGAGACACGGCCGATGAAGCCGCGCAGGCCCACGCTCATGGCGATGACCGCGATCATCACGATGAAGCCGATCCACTGGTCCTGCGGCCAGTAGATGGTGGCGACGACCGGTGCGAGGTTGAAGCCGATCAGCATGACGACGGCGCCGGTGACGACCGGTGGCAGGACCGCGTGGATCAGGCCCGCTCCGACGAAGTGGACGATCAGGCCGACACCTGCCAGGACCACGCCGGCCACGAGGATCGCGCCGGTCACGTCCATCGGGGTGCCGTGCTGGGCGTAGATCGCCACGACCCCGCCGACGAAGGCCGCGCTGGTGCCGAGGTAGCTGGGCACCTTGTTCTTGACGATCAGCAGGAAGCAGATCGTGGCGATGCCGCTCATCATGATCGCCAGCTGGGGGTTCAGGCCCATGATCAGCGGGAACACGAACGTGGCGCCGAACATGGCCACCACGTGCTGCGCGCCCAGCCCGGCTGTGCGCCCCCACGAGAGTCGCTCGTCCGGGGCGACGACGTCCGTGGGACCGAGGTGCTTCCCGTCGCCGTAGAGCTTCCAACCCAGTGCCATCGAAGGCCTCCTTCACATGGCGCCACCGGGGTGGCGCGGATCACGCCACTCGGCGCGTTGCACGAAACCTAGGCCCACCGGGTAGGTGAGACACGGGTCTTTGTTGACAGTCGCGGGCCTGTTCCGTTGGCACCTTTGGTGCAGCGGGGTCAGATTCCCCGCATCTGGACGACCTGCAACGCCAGGGCCAGGGTGAGCCGCAGGTTGGCGTCCGTGGTGAACGGGCCGAGCATCCGCTCCAGCTTCACGATGCGGTAGCGCAGCGTGTTGTAGTGGAAGTGCAGGATCCGGGCCGCCTCGGCGACGTTGCAGTTGGTGTCGAGCAGCACCCGCAAGGTGGCGAGCAGGTCCTCGTTCTCCGCGTTGTCGTTGGTCACCAGCTCGCCGAGGGCCTCGCTGACGAAGCTGCGCAGCTCGGCGGTGTCGGGCACCAGCGACAGCAGCCGGAAGATCCCGAGGCCGTCGAAGTGCATCAGCGCCGACGCCCCGTGCATCTGCCGCCCGACGGCCACCGCCTTGCGGGCCTGCTCGTAGGCATGGGGGAGGGCGTCGGCCGAGTCGATCCGCCGGGACACCCCGGTCGAGAACGACCGGCGACCCCCGCCGCCCTCGCCGCTGACCGCGCGGGCGAGCTCCCTGACCATGCGGGTGGTCGTCTCGCTGTCGGAGTCGTCGGGCACCCCGAGGACGGCCACGACCTCCTGGCTGAAGCCCACGACCGGCGCCTTGGGATCGCGCACCTGCACCGTGCGGGCCCAGGCCATCGCGAACCGTTCCTGCGCCGAGCGCAGCTCGTCGCGGGTGAGGGTGCTCGGCGTCTCGTTGGGGTCGGTCTCGGCGACCACCACCACCATCGAGCGGCCGATGTCCCAGCCGAGGGAGTCGGCGTGGCCGGTGACCCGCTCCGCGGAGCCGGCCCGGCCGGCGAGGGCGTCGCGCAGGAAGTCGGCCTGGTACTTGCTCTCGACCGCCGAGACCGCCAGGGCCTTGGTGATGGCCAGCGCCGCGACCGTCGCCGCCCCCTCCAGCAGGTGCACGTCGTCGTCGCTCATCTCCCGCTCGGAGGAGAAGGCGACGAGGCGTCCGTGGTCGAGTGAGCCGGCCACGATGCGGACGACGACGCGGGTGGAGGCCGGGCCGCCGGCGGGACGCGAGCCCACCGGCTCGGCCTCGACGATGAACCGGCCCGACCCGTCGAAGCAGCCGAGGTGCTCGACCTGCTCGAGGCCGCCGGCGCTGGCCAGCACGCGACCGTCCGGGGTGGTGACCATGGCCGCCCCGCCGCAGATGCCGACGAGCTCCTCGCACAGGCGGTCGAGCCCGCCGCCGGTCAGCACGATCTGGACCAGCGCCTGGTGGGCCTCCTCCGAGCGGGCCAGCACGGCGGCCTGCCGGTTGAGCACCTCGGTGAGCACCTGGTTGATGACGTCGTCGAAGCTCACGGCGTCGGGCAGCCCGATGATCGGCAGGCCGAGCCGGTCGGCCTCCTCGAGCATCGCCGGGGGCAGCTCGTGCAGGTAGCGGCCGCGCTTGACCGCCAGGCCGGCGAGGCCGCGGCCGGCCAGCTGCCCGACGAGCGCGGTCAGGCTCTCGGGGACGGCGCGAAGGGGGTAGCCGGTGGTCAGCAGCAGCTCCTGCGGCTTGACCCACGGCAGGATGTCGGGCACCTCCATGACGTTCAGGCGGCTCACCACGCCGGACAGGCCCGACCTGCCGGCGAGGACCTCGGCGCCGGCGAGGCAGGGCAGCTCGAGCAGGGCCGCGAGGCTCAGTCCCTGCCCCGGCACGCCGTACCCCTCGCGCGTGGCGCGGTCGCCCGACGTCATCGCGGGGAGGGTGCCGCCCGCCGTGTCGGCTGGCAGGTCCCGGCGAATCGGAGCCGGATCCTTGGCACTTTTACCCATGCTCGCGACTGTACCGGGGGGGTTAGCGTCGGCCCAGGGCACCCGCGCAACCTCGCGCCGGGCCCCCGGCGCCCCGGCGCCGTTCCCCCCGAGACAAGGACGCCCGCCCCGTGACGCCACCGCCGCCGCAGCAGCCGCTGCTCGGCGCTGCCTCGCCGCTCACCGCCGACGTGGTGACCGGCCCGGTACGGCGTGCCGTCGTGCTCGCCCGCTTCGACACCGCGGTCTACCTCGCCGTCGGCGGCCACGAGGAGGTGCTGCCCGTCGTCACCAGCGACGCCCTGATGCTGCCCACCTCGGTGCGGCTGCCGGTGCGCTCGGACGCCCTGCGGTGGGGGGTCGACCCCGGCGACACCGTGCTCGTCGGTGGTTCCTCGCTGCGCGTGGGCGACCACGAGGTGCAGGTCGTCCGGCGGTGGCGCCCCAGCCGGGTCACCCCCGCCCCGGTGACCGTGCCCGCGCACCGGCTGGCCAGCCTCGCCGAGCAGCTCGCCACTGCCGCCGCCGGTGCCGCCGCCGGCGCCGGCGCCGCCACCGGCCCGGCCGGCCCCGCCGGCCCGAGCCTCACCATCCGGTCCGCCGCCGTGCTCCGCGCCGCGCTGTCCGGCTCCGGCGACGTCGTGGACGCCCGCGTCCGCGAGCTCGTCGGCGCCGGTGCCGGCCTGACACCCAGCGGCGACGACGCCCTGTGTGCGGTGCTGCTCGTGCTGCGCGGTGTGGGCGCCGACGGTGCGCACACCCTGGTGCGCGCCGCGGTCAGCGCCGCCGCGCACCGTACGACGAGCCTGTCCGCCTCGCTCCTGCACGCGGCCGCCGAGGGCTATGCCGTGCCGGCCGTCGCCGACCTCGTGCGCGCCGTCCTGTGCGACGACCCCGCGGCCGGTGGCCCGGCCCTGGCCGCGGTGCTGGCCATCGGCCACTCCTCCGGCCGCGACCTCGTCGCCGGGATCGCCGGTGCCCTGCACGTCCTGGCCGCTCCACCTGCTCCATCCGTCCCGCCTTCCGTGGCGGTCCGTCAACCCGTTGGAAGGGGAAACCCGTGACCGATCTCGTCGAAGTGCGCCGAGGCGCCTACTACGACTCCGTGAGCCTGATGCAGGTCTCACGTGCCGTTGGGCAGACCGAAGGCGTCGATGCCGCGCTCGTCGCCATGGCCACCGAGCTCAACACCGGCCTGCTCACCGGCATGGGCTTCACGCTCGGCGAGGAGGTCGGCCCCAACGACCTGCTCGTGGCCATCCGCGGCGTCGACGACGCCGCCGTGAAGGCGGGGCAGGACGCGCTCGACGCGGCCCTCGCCGCCCTCAAGGCCGCCGGCGCCAAGGCCGGCAGCTTCGGCGACGCCCCGCCGCCACGCACCATCGGCTCCGCCGCGACCGCCGCGGACGCCAACCTGGCGGTCATCTCGGTGCCCGGCCGCAACGCCGTCGTCGAGGCCCTCGACGCCGTCCACGCCGGGCTGTCGGTGATGCTCTTCTCCGACAACGTCCCCGTCGAGGACGAGATCGCCCTCAAGGACGCGGCGGCCGCGGCCGACGTGCTGCTGATGGGCCCCGACTGCGGCACCGCGGTCGTCGGCGGGGTCGCGCTCGGCTTCGCCAACGCCGCCCGCGCCGGCTCGGTCGGGATCGTGGCCGCCTCGGGCACCGGCGCCCAGCAGGTCATGTGCCTGCTCGACGCCGCCGGTGTCGGAGTGAGCCACTGCCTCGGCGTCGGCGGACGCGACCTGTCCGCCGCCGTCCGCGGCCGCTCCACCCGGCAGGCGCTCGCGGCCCTGGCCGCCGACCCGGCCACCACCTCGATCGTCGTCGTGTCCAAGCCGCCGGCACCCGAGGTGCTGGCGGAGGTGCAGGCGTACGCCGCGACGCTGGGCAAGCCGGTCCACTGGGCCACGCTCGGGCAGGGTCGGCCCGACCTGACCGCGGCCACCGAGGCGGCGCTGTCCGCGGACGGCGCCCCCGCACCGCAGTGGCCGAGCTGGCCGGGGACGTCGCCCGAGGGCCCGGTGCCCGGCGCGCTGCGGGGCCTGTTCTGCGGCGGCACGCTCGCCGACGAGGCGATGCTCGTCGCCGGTGCGGCCCTCGGCCCGATCCGGTCCAACATCCCGCTGTCGCCGGAGCTGGCCCTCGGCGCCGACCTGCGCAGCGACTCCCACGTGGTCATCGACTTCGGCGACGACGGCCTGACCCAGGGCCGGGCCCACCCGATGATCGACCCCACCCTGCGCCTCGAGCGGATCGCGGCCGAGAGCGCGGACCCCACCTGCGGCGTGCTGCTGCTGGACCTCGTCCTCGGGTACGGCGCCCACCCGCAGCCGGCCGACGAGCTGGCCGAGGCGATCACCGCCGCGGTGGCCCGGGCGGCCGACGACGGCCGCGAGCTGCCGGTGGTCGTCTCCCTCACCGGGGTGGAGAACGACCCGCAGGGGCTCACCACCTGCGCCACCACCCTGCAGTCCGCCGGGGCCTCGGTGTTCCTCTCCAACGCCCAGGCCACCCGCCACGCCCTGTCCCTACTGGCCCCCGCTTCGGCCTAGGAGGTCCTTCCATGACGCACTCCACCACCCCCCTGCACGGGCTGCTCTCCCGCGAGCCGTCGGTCGTCACCGCCGGCGTGAGCCTCTTCGCCGACGCCCTGCGCGAGCAGGCCGCCCAGGTCACCGAGGTCGACTGGCGCCCGCCGATGGGCGGCACCGAGGCCGACCTGGCCCGGGTCATGGCCGACCCCCGCCGCGAGGAGGCCAACCGCACGGCGGTCTCGCGGCTGCTCTCGGCCGGCGCCGAGCTCGTCGACGTCCGGCCCGCCTCCGAGGTGCTCGGCATCGAACGCGGGACGTTCTTCCACGCCGGGCCGCCGCTGTCCTGGGACCGTGCCTCGGGCCCGATGAAGGGCGCGCTGGTCGGCGCGATGCTGTTCGAGGGGCTGGCCGACAGCCCCGAGCAGGCCGAGCGCGAGCTCGCCCGCGGCTCGGTCACCCTCGACCCGTGCCACCACCACCGCGCCGTCGGCCCGATGGCCGGCGTGATCTCGCCGTCGATGTGGATGTTCGAGCTCCGGGACCCGGTGCACGGCGGCAAGGCCTGGTGCTCGCTGAACGAGGGCCTCGGCAAGGTGCTGCGCTACGGCGCCTACGGCCCCGAGGTGATCGAGCGGCTGCGCTGGATGGCGGCGGTGCTCGGCCCGGTGCTGCAGCAGGCGGTCCGCGCCAACGGGCCGGTCGACATCAAGGCGATCATCGCCCAGATGCTGCAGATGGGCGACGAGGGGCACAACCGCAACCGGGCCGGCACGCTGATGTTCCTGCGCGACATCCTGCCCTCGCTGGTCGCCGTCGACGCGCCGTCGTCGGACATCGCCGAGGTGGCCCGGTTCGTCGGGGCCAACGACCACTTCTTCCTCAACCTCGACATGCCGGCCTGCAAGCTGGCGACCGACGCGGCCCGCGACGTGCCCGGCTCGACGCTGGTCGTGACGATGGCCCGCAACGGCACCGACTTCGGCATCCAGGTGTCCGGCACCGGCGACGAGTGGTTCACCGGCCCGGCGAACACCCCGGAGGGCCTGTACCTGGGGTCCTACGGTCCGGAGGACGCCAACCCCGACATCGGCGACTCGGCGATCACCGAGACCGCCGGCATCGGCGGCTTCGCGATGGCCGCGGCTCCGGCGATCGTCAAGTTCGTCGGCGGCGACGTGCCGATGGCGCTGCGGGCCACCCGCTCGATGTACGAGATCACCCTGGCCGAGCACCCGTCGTACCAGGTGCCGATCCTGGAGTTCCGGGGCACGCCCACCGGCATCGACGTCACCAGCGTCGTGCGCACCGGCATCCTGCCGCAGATCAACACCGGCATGGCCGGTGCCGTGGCCGGCACCGGGCAGGTCGGCGCCGGCCTGGTCACCCCGCCGGCGGAGTGCTTCCCCGCCGCGCTGGCCGCCCTGGCCAAGGCGGTGCCGGCGACCGCCTGACCCGTCGAGCACCCGGTGCGCCGGTCACCCGTGGGGTGGCCGGCGCGCCTGTGCCGCAACGGATCTGGTCAGCCGAGGGGCAGATGGGACCGGCGGGGCCGGTCTGCTGCGGTCTCGACGGCGAGCCGCTCGAGCGTGGCCACGCTGTGCCCCGCGAGGAACGCGTCGACCGACGGCAGGGCGGCCTGCATCCCCGCCGTGAGCGGGGCGTAGCCGTCCTTGCCCTTCTGCGGGTTGACCCAGATCACGCGGTGCGCCTGCCGGTGCAGGCGCGCCATCTGCTCGCGCAGGAGCGTGGCGTCGCCGCGCTCCCAGCCGTCCGAGGCGATCACGACGACACAGCCGCGGCTGAGCCCCCGCCGCCCCCAGGTCTGCAGGAAGTCGCGGACGCTGTCGCCCAGACGGGTCCCGCCGGACCAGTCGGGCACGGCCTCGGCGAAGGCGGCGAGGGCCCGATCGGGGTCGGACTGCCGCATGGCCGCGGTGACGCGGGTGAGCCGGGTGCCCATGCTGAACACCTCGGTGCGGGGCCGGACCCGGGCCATCGCGTGCGCGAAGCGCAGGTAGGCCTCGCCGTACGTGCGCATCGAGCCCGAGACGTCGAGCAGGACGACGACGCGGCGGGGGGTCACCTTCCGCCGGCGGTGCCGCAGCCGGGCCGGCTCGCCGCCGGCCCGCAGCATGGCGGCGGTGGTGGCCCGCCGGTCGAGGACGCCGGTGCGGCCGGGAGCCGTCCGCCGCGTGCGGCGGTGCGGCCCGTCGACGCTGATCGCGGCGATGAGGCGGTTGACCTCGGCGCGCTCCTGCGGGTCGAGCCGGGCGACGTCACGGTGGCGCAGGACCTCACGCGTGCTCGCGGTGGCGGTGACCAGCCCCGGGTCGTCGTCCCCGGACTCCTCACCGGCCGCGTCGTCGTCCACCTCACCGACCGGGCGGTCGACCTCCACCCGGGTGCGGCTGCGTTCGTCACCGGGCCCGGTGACGAACCACGACCTCGAAGACGCGGTCGTAGACGGGGATGTCCTCCGCGCGGGAGCAGCAGGTCAGCCGGCCGGCCCAGTAGAGCCCGGAACGGGTGAGCGCCGGCAGGCGGGTGAGCGCCTCGGCCATGGCGCGCAGCCGGTCGGCGTGTGCGGCCACGCCGGCCCGGCGCAGGGCCTGGCCGAAACCGACCAGCGACTCCTCCCACGGCGCCGGGGCGGTCGGCACGCTCACTCCTGGAGGAGGTGCTGCAGGCCTTGGGAGGTGACCGTCTCCACGTCCTCGCGGTACTTCACCACGGCGCCGAGCGAGGCGGCGGCGGTCTCGGCCGTGACCTCGCCGGCGCCGAGCACCTGCAGCGAGCGGGCCCAGTCCAGCGACTCGGCGAGCCCCGGCGGCTTGACCAGGCCGAGGCCGCGCAGCCGGGCGGCGCCGTACGCGACCTGCTCGGCCAGCCGCGGGCTCAGGTCGGGGACGCGACGGCGCAGGATGGCGACCTCGCGGGCCCGGGCCGGGTGGTCCAGCCAGTGGTAGAGGCAGCGACGCTTGAGGGCGTCGTGGACGTCGCGGGTGCGGTTGGAGGTGACGATCACCAGCGGTGGCGTCTGGGCGCGCACGGTGCCGAGCTCGGGGATGGTCACGGCGTAGTCGCTGAGGACCTCCAGCAGGAAGGCCTCGAACTCGTCGTCGGCGCGGTCGATCTCGTCGATCAGCAGCACGCTGCGGTGCTCCGGCGTGGAGCTCTCCAGGGCGCGCAGGACCGGGCGGGCGAGCAGGAACCGCCGGTCGTAGAGCGAGGCCTCGGTGGCCGCGGGGTCGGTGATGCCGCTGGCCTCGGCGGCCCGCAGGTGCAGCAGCTGGCGGGGGAAGTCCCAGTCGTAGAGCGCCTGGGTGGAGTCGATGCCCTCGTAGCACTGCAGCCGGATCGAGCTCGCCGCCGAGCACCTCGGCCAGGGCGAGCGCGAGGCTGGTCTTGCCGACGCCGGGCTCGCCCTCGAGGAACAGCGGCCGGTCCAGCTCCAGGGCCAGGAAGGTCGCGGTGGCGAGCCCCTCGTCGGCGAGGTACGCCACCTGCGCGAGGGCGTCGCTGACGTCCTGGGCGCTGCTGAGGTCGGCCGGCAACAGGTCCTCCGGGAGGTCGGGCGGGTGAGTGCTCAGGCTACGTCACGGTGCCGGTGCCACTCGTGGTGAGAATGTGCCAACGACCGGCGGTCCGGCTGTCTGATGTGGGGCCGACCGGTCCGGGGCGGCAGGGACGTCAGCGGGCGTCGTCCTGGCTAGGGGCGTCCGAGAACGTGCGCCGGTGCAGCTCGGTGGTCAGCCGGTGGATCTGCCGCGTCAGCTCCGTGTTGGTCTTGAGCTCGAGCTCAGACTCGACGAAGTCGTGGTCGGCCTTGGCCTGCTGGAAGGCGGCCTGGCGGTTCTGCCCGATCATCACGAACGTCGACAGGAAGATCGCCTCGAGCGACACGATCAGCGTCAACGTGGGCCAGGGACTTGCCTCGAAGACCAGCATCCATGCGGCGAACGCGACCGCGTGGAGGTACACGAACGTCATCGAGCCGGCGAACGCCGTGATCCGGTCGGCGAGGCGCAGCTGGACGCTGCCGGCTCGCTGCCGCAGGTGCGCGGCGACGACCGGGTGCTGCGGGTGGGCGGGAGATCGTGTGGCCATGGCGCTCCTCGAGCGGGCGACCGTGCCGCCCGGACATCCAACGTGGGGCATCAGTGTCGCGGAGCGCCCCTGCGGCTGGTGTCAGCGACCCGGCGCCAGCGCAACGAGGGAGGGCGGGGACGTCCCGTGCGGGATGACGACGGCCGAGGCGCCGGCCGAGACCGACACGGCGTCGCCCACCGCCGGCGGCGCGGTCTCCCACGGCAGGTGCGCCGTGAGCGGGGCGGCGCCGCGCAGCTCGACCTGCCACCGTCCCTGGCCGGGGCGGACCCGCTCCACCCGGAACGCGGGCCCGTCGGCGGGTTCAGGGCCGAGCTCCAGGCCGGCGGCCCAGGCGGCGAGCACGGCCGGCCCGGGTGTGGCACCGGAGCCACGCAGCACCACGGCGCCGCCGACCCGGACGTCACCGCGCTCGTCCACCACCACGTCCAGCACGTTCTCGTAGCCGACCAGCCTCGCGACGGTCGCGTCGCCCGGGGTCTCGATCACCTCGAGGGGCGTGGCGACCTGCCGCAGGTGACCCTCGACGAGCACCGCGACCCGGTCCGCGAGACGGAGCGCCTCCTCGGGCCGGTGGGAGACGTGCACCAGCGTCGTCGCCCGGTCGCCCAGCACCAGCTCGACGTCGGCGAGGAAGCTGGCGCGCGAGGCCGGGTCCAGCGAGGCGGCCGGCTCGTCGAGGAGCAGGATCCCGGGCCGGGTGGCGAGCGCCCGCGCCAGACTGACCCGCTGCGCCTCGCCGCCGGAGAGGGAGTGCGCCTTCCGGCGCGCCAGGTGGGCGACCCCGAACGCGGCGAGGCAGTGCAGCGCCCGGTCCCGGCGTTGGGCCCGCGGCACCCCGCGCCAGGCGAGGGGCAGCTCGACGTTGCGGGCCACGGTCGTCCCGGCCAGCAGCGTGGCGTGCTGGGTGACGTAGCCGACCTGGCGGCGCAGCCGGACCCGGTCCTGGGCGGGCAGCGACGCGGGGTCGACGTCGCCGATGAGCACCCGGCCGTGGGTGGGCGGTTCGAGGCCGGCGAGCAGGCGCAGCATCGTCGTCTTCCCGGCGCCGTTGGGGCCGAGCACCGCCAGCCGTTCGCCCTGCTCCACCCCCAGCCGGTCCACCCGCAGAACCGTGCGGTCGCCGCGCCGGTGCTCGACCCCCGCGAGGGTCAGGGCCGTGACCACGACGCCCCGCGCTGCTGGACGGACGCCAGCGTCGCGTTGACGACGAACGCCAGCGCCAGGAGCACCCCGGCGTAGGCCAGCCCCGACCGGAAGTCGCCGCGGCGCACCCCCTCGACGATGGCGGTGGTCATCACCTGCGTCTGACCGTGGATGTTGCCGCCCACGATGGTGGCCGCCCCGACCTCGGAGAGCGCGTGACCGAAGCCGGCCATGGCCGCCACGAGCAGCGGCAGCCTCGCCTCCAGCCACAGGCGGCCCACCATCTGCCACCGGTGCGCGCCCAGCGCCAGCAGCTGGTCGGGCAGCTCGGCCGGCAGCAGGCTCAGCGAGGCGGCGGTGATGGCGATGATCAGCGGGGTGGCGATGAGGACCTGGGCGATGACCATGCCGCGCAGCGTGTAGATGAGGTCGAGGTGCCCCAGGGGACCGCTGCGCCAGAGCAGCAGCGCGACGACCAGCCCGACGACCACGGTGGGCACGGCCAGACCGGTGTTGACGAGCGCGACGGTGGCCCGCCGGCTCCCGGCGCGGCCCAGCGCGACCCACGTGCCGACCGGCAGCCCGATGAGCAGGGCGACCGCGGTCGCGCTGCCGGACACGAGGGCTGAGCGGGCCAGGACCTCCAGCACCGGGTCGGACATCAGCGGGCCGTCACGGCCGGGCGTCCGGGACGAACAGCCGCTGCCCGTACTGCTTCACGCCGAAGCGGCCGATCTCCTGCTGCGTGGGGGTCGACACGATCCACTGGGCGAACTGGCGGGCGCAGCCCACGTTGGTGCCGGCGTGCTTGACGACGATGACGTGGTAGGGGTTGAACAGCTCCCGCTGCCCCTCGCTGACGATGCGCAGGTCCAGGTTCTTCGTGGCGAGGTAGGTGCCCCGGTCCGAGAGGGTGTAGGCCTGCTTCTGGCTGGCGATGGTCAGCGTCTCGCCCATGCCCTGTCCGGTCCTGATGTACCAGCCCCCGGTGGGCTTGACGCCGGCCCGGGCCCAGAGGGTCAGCTCCTTGGCGTTCGTGCCGGACTGGTCGGCGCGGGACGCGAACGGCGCGTGGGCGGCCGCGATGGCCGCGAAGGCCTTGGCCGTGTCGCCGGCCCGCGCCGCGTGCGCGGGGTCGTTCTTGGGGCCGAGCAGCACGAAGTCGTTGTGCATCACCGCTTCCCGGGTCAGCCCGTGCCCCTGTGCCATGTACTGCTGCTCGGCCGCGGGGGAGTGCACCAGCAGCACGTCGGCGTTCCCGTCGGCGCCCAGGGCCAGCGCCTCGCCCGACCCCACGGCGACGGTCTTGACCCGGCACCGGCTGCCGGTCTCGTAGTCCGGCACGAGGGTGTCGAGCAGGCCGGAGTCCTGCGTGCTGGTGGTCGTGGCGAGGACGAGGGTCCCCTCGGGCGTGCCCGAAGGCGTGCCCGAGGGCGACGCCTGCCGGGCGGTGCCGCCCGTGGCGCTGCAGCCGACCAGCGCGGCCGTGGCGGCCACCGTCGTCCAGACCGCCGCCCGGGTGCTCACCCGTTCACCGTGGACGGACGACGTGCTCCGCGCAACCCCCGCGCGGACGGCGTACGCCGCCCGCACGCTGCAGGAGTCGCTGCTCCCGTCCCGGCTGCCGCGTCTGCCCACCCTGCCCCCGGCGTACCCCAGCGTTGGCAGCAGTGAGGGCGGTGCGGCCGTCGACGCGGGGAGGCCCCGCGGCACCGCTCCGGGGTGGCCGGATCACGCCCTGAGGATGAGTCGGGGTGGCGACAGTGGCCCTACCGTGTGGTGGGACGCAACACGGAGGTGGCGAGCTATGGACGACCACGAGACCGGGGCCGGGTCGGCGCGGGCGCGGCTCAGGCGGAGCCTGGCGCTGGGCATCCTCCAGGGACTCACCGAAGCCAGCCAGCGGCCCCCGGCGGCGACGCCGCTCCGGGCCGGTGACGTGGTGCTGGGGCTGGGGGCGGTCGCCGTCGACGCGTCGCGGGAGGTGACCGAGAGGGTGGGCCTGGTCGTCCGTCCGCTCAAGGCCCTGATCCCGCCGCCCACCGTGGTGACGCGCGGGCCGACCCGCCTGCTGCGCGGCCTCGCCGCACGCGGGCGGGAGGGACGGGAGGACGCGACGACGCGGGTCGAGGCGCTGGTCCAGCGGGTCGCCCCCGTCGTGGTGGACCGCGCCCTCGGTCTCGTGGACCTCACCGACCTGGTCCACGACCACGTCGACCTCGACACCCTGGTCGCCGACGTCGACATCGACGCCGTGGCGGCGCGCCTCGACCTGGACGCGGTCCTGGACCGGGTGGACATCAACGAGATCGCCGGCCGGCTGGACGTGAACGCGGTGGCGGGGACCATCGACCTGGACGCGATCCTGGACCGGGTGGACATCAACGAGATCGCCGGCCGGCTGGACGTGAACGCGGTGGCGGCGACCATCGACCTGGACGCGATCCTGGACCGGGTGGACATCAACGAGATCGCCGGCCGGCTGGACGTCAACGCGGTGGCGGCGACCATCGACCTCGACGCCGTGGTGTCGAGGCTCGACCTGGTCGCGCTCGCCGAGTTCGTCATCGAGGGCATCGACCTGCCGGGCATCATCCAGAGCTCGACCGGGTCGATGGCCTCCGTGGCGGCCCGGGAGGTGCGCTGGCAGGGCATCGGCGCCGACGAACGGGTGGAGCACATCGTCGACCGGATGCTGCGCCGCAAGGAACGCCACCCGGGCACGCCGTTGGGGGAGGGCACGACCTGGGGGGAGCCGCTGCCACAGGAGTCGGCGCCGGCATCCTCCGCCGGCGAGGACCAGTCAGGCCCCGTACCCCCGCCGGGGGGCTACGGGCTGGCGCGCTGACCGGGGCGCCTGATGAGGCATCCCGGCGCGCCCGATCCGCCAGACCCTCTGGCGAGCCTCGTCCCTCCGCTGGCGCGCCCCCACCAGGGGCACCGCGCCGGGATCATCACGCGGTGCGCGGCCGGGGCGGTGGACCTCGCCGTGGCCGGCCTCGCCGTCCTGGTGGCGTACGCCCTGTGGGCGGCAGCCCTGTTCCTGCTGCGTCCTCGAGATTTCCGTTTCCCGGAGACCGGCCCCCAGGTGGTCCTGACCACGCTGCTCGTCGTGCTCACGGCCTACCTGGCCGTCGGGTGGGTGAGCACGGGCCAGACCTACGGCGGCCGCCTGCTGGGGTTGCGCGTGGTCGACCGGCACGGCCGGCGGCTCGGCCCGGGGCTCGCGCTCGTGCGCTCGGTGCTGTGCGTCCTGTTCCCCATCCTGCTCTTCTGGGTCGTCCTCAGCCGGGAGAACCGCTCCGTGCAGGACGTCCTGCTGCGGACCTCCGTCGTCTACGACTGGTCGATCCACCTGCCGCCGGCCCGGGGTCGGGGGACCGGCTGAGCACGGCCGTCCCGCGTGTCGTGCTCCGGATCGGGCGCGGCGAGCCCTTCGTGGAGTAGTCAGGTCCAGGGGACGGACTCCGTGCTGCCGCCCGGCACCGCAGGGGCCGGGAGGGGAAGGGGGACCGCAGGACGGGTGCGGCCTCACCGAGGTCAGGCACGTGGGCGGGGCGGCCAGGGAACCGACGCGCCCGCGCCGGACTCTGACCCCCACCACCGAGCAGAGGAGCCCCACCCGCCATGATCCGCCTCGTCCTTGCCGCCGTGCTGGTCCTCGCCGGCATCGTCGCGCTGACCCGCGGCACCACCCGCACCGCCGGCGGCAAGCCGGTCAACCTGCGCCTGATCGGCGCCTCCGGCATCATCGTCGGCGCCATCGTGCTGGCGTCGGCGTCGACGTACCGGCTGGACTCCGGTGAGGCCGCGGTCTTCAAGACGTTCGGCACCGTCACCGGGTCCGACGCCTCCCCGGGGATCGGGCTCAAGGCGCCGTGGCAGAGCCTGGTGAAGTTCGACGTCCGCAACCAGACCATCACCCTCGCCGGGAACGGCACGGCCGAGGGCGAGGACGGCGCGCAGGTGCAGACGGTGACCTCCGACAACGCCACCGTCACCTACGACACCACCATCCGGTACTCGCTGAACCCGGACATGCTCGAGCAGGTCGTGCGCCAGTACCCCGACCAGGAGTCGTTCATCGCCCGTGCCGTGCTGCCCGGTGTCTCCGCGGTCACCCGCGACGCGCCGACCACGTTCACCGCGGCGACCGTGCGGCAGTCCCGCGGGCCGCTGTCCCAGCGGGTCAAGGACGGCCTCGAGACCCGCCTGGGCGCCGTCGGCGTCACGGTGGAACAGGTCGACCCGCAGCGGATCACCCTCGACGGCGGGGTGCAGGCGAACTACGACAAGGTCCAGTCGTCGCTGGCCAACGCCGAGGCGGCCAAGGCCGACCTGCAGACCGCGCTCGCCAACGCCGAGATCACCAAGACCGACGCGCAGGCGCAGTCCGACGCCGACCAGATCATCCGCTGCGGCGCGAAGTCGACGCCCGTCGACGAGGTCATCAACGGCAAGTCGGTCCGCGGGACGAAGGTCACGCCGGTCCCGAACGGACAGTGTCAGAACCGCCTCAACGAGCAGGTGCTGACCTCGAAGTACATCGAGATGCTGCGCGACGCGGCGGACAAGGGCAACACGCTGTACGTCCTGCCGCAGGGTTCCAGCAACCTGCTGCAGCTCCCCGCCCCGCACGGCGGGGAAGTGACCGGCGGGGCCGCTGCCTGGTCTCGATGAGGGCGTCGCGCGGGGAGCCCCCGCTGAGAGGGGTACCAGCAGGGCCTCCCGCAGGGGTACGGCCTTTCTTACGGTGGAGGCGTGAGGAGCCGCGCGGGAACACCCCGGCGTTCGAGCTGAACGAGCGCCCCGTCGTCCTGGTCGGGAAGTCCGGCACTTCGAGAAGGCAACAACACCAAGGAGATACGTTGGAGATCCAGCCGAAGCAGCCGTCCACCAAGGGCCCTGCCGAGATGTTCACCGGCGACGTCTGGTTCGACGTGGTCGCCAGGGGTGAGGAGCCCTCGCGGATGAGGGTGAACATGGTGCGGTTCGCCCCGTGCGCCCGGACCGCGTGGCACTCCCACGCGGTGGGCCAGACCCTGCACGTCACCGAGGGCCGCGGCCGGATCCAGTCCCGCGGCGGTGAGGTCATCGAGATCGGGCCGGGGGACACCATCTACACCCCGCCGAACGAGTGGCACTGGCACGGTGCCGCGCCGGACCACTTCATGTCGCACCTGGCGATGTGGGAGGCGCCCGCGCCGGACTCGGTGCCTGAGAGCGAGTGGGGCGACCCGGTCACCGACGAGGAGTACGACCACCGCTGACCCGGTCCACCCGCCCCGCCCCGGTGTCGGTGGGGAACGGCCCCGAGCGCCCCGCTCGGGGCCGTTCGCGTGCGCGCCTGCCGTCGGCCGGCGTGCTCGTCGTGCTCGAGGCGTGTGCACCGCCTCGTGAAACGGATCCGCTCAAGTCTTGACACCCTCGTTCTAAACCGGTTTAGTTCAGGCCGTGCCCAGACCCACCATCAACGACGTCGCCCGCGCTGCGGGTGTGTCCAAGGGTGCCGTCTCCTTCGCGCTGCACAACCGGCCCGGTGTCGCGCCCGCGACCCGTGAGCGGATCCTGGCGGTGGCGCGCGAGATGGGCTGGACGCCCAGTGCCCGGGCACGGGCCCTGTCGGTCTCCAGGGCGCTGGCGGTCGGCCTGGTGATCGCGCGGCCGCCCGAGACCCTGCGCGCCGACCCGTTCTTCCCCTCGTTCATCGCTGGTCTCGAGTCGGTGCTGTCCGAGCACGGCAACGCGCTGCTGCTCCAGGTCGTGTCCGACCACGAGCTGGAGCGCCAGAGCTACCGCCGGTTGGCGGACGAGGGACGGGTCGACGGGGTCTTCCTCACCGACCTGCTCGTGGCCGACGAGCGTCCCGCTCTCTTGGCCCAGATCGGCCTTCCGGCCGTGATCATCGCCCCGGCCATCGAGGATCCGTTCTGGCCTGTCGTCGGTGCCGATGACGCGCCCGGAATCGTCGCAGCCGTCGAGCATCTCATCGCCCTCGGCCACTCCCGCATCGCCCACGTCGGCGGCCCGGGCACGATGGTGCACAGCGCGTCCCGACGAGCGGCGTGGTGCACGACGCTGCGTGCGGCTGGGCTCCCCGACTCACCCTTCGTCGAGGCCGACTTCTCCGCCGCGTCCGGGGCCGCCGCCACCAGGCACCTGCTCGACCTCGACGAGCCCCCGACCGCGATCATCTACGCCAACGACGTGATGGCCATGGCCGGACTGTCCCTGGCCGTCTCGCGCGGCATCGGCGTCCCCGGTCAGCTCTCGATCGTCGGCTTCGACGACACGGAGATCGCCGCCCATCTCCAGCCCGCGCTGACGACCGTCGGCCTGGATGCGATCGCCTGGGGCAGAGCCGCGGCAACGCGCCTCCTGGACCTGATCGACGACCGGCCGGCAACACCGATCGAGCTTGTACCGGCCGCACTGGTCATCCGTGGATCAACGGGGCCGGTCATCCCGGGCGCAGCGGATGCTGCGCCATCACAGCGACGACGCTCCACACCGGAGCGCGGACGAATGGAGAAGCAATGAGAGTGAAACTCGTGGCGGGAACCGTCAGCGTGCTGGCGCTGGGCCTGACGTCGGCGTGTGGAGGCGGCGGTTCGGCGGGCTCGAGTGACGCGGTCGCCGCGAAGGGACCGATCAAGGTCTGGCTCTCGAACAACCCCGAGGAGATCGCCTGGGGCCAGGCGATGATCAAGGAGTGGAACGCCAGTCACCCGAAGGAGACCGTGACGGGGCAGGAGATTCCCGCGGGGAAGACCTCCGAGGAGGTCATCGGTGCCGCGATCACCGCCGGCAACGCGCCCTGCCTGGTCTTCAACACCGCGCCGGCGGCGGTGCCGCAGTTCCAGAAGCAGGGCGGCCTGGTTCCGCTGGACGGCTTCGCCGGCGGTGCGTCGTACGTGAAGTCGCGCACCGGACCCGCTGCCGACCAGTACACCTCGCCGGACGGGAAGTTCTACCAGATTCCCTGGAAGTCCAACCCCGTCATGATCTTCTACAACAAGGACCTGCTGAAGAAGGCCGGGATCGACCCCGCGCACCCGCCGCTGGCGACCTACGCGCAGTTCCTGGCGACCAGCCGCAAGATCGTCAAGAGCGGCGCGGCCAAGGCGGCCATCTGGCCGGCGCCGACGAGCGAGTTCTTCCAGTCGTGGTTCGACTTCTACCCGCTGTACGCGGCCGAGACCGGCGGCACCCAGCTGGTCGAGAACGGGAAGGCCACCTTCAACTCGGACGCCGGCAAGAAGGTCGCCAACTTCTGGTCGAGCATGTACTCCGAGGGCCTGGCGCCCAAGGAGACCTACAGCGGTGACTCGTTCGCCGACGGCAAGGCCGCCATGTCGGTGGTCGGCCCGTGGGCCGTCTCGGTGTACGGCAAGAAGGTCAACTGGGGCGTGGCGCCGGTGCCGACCTCGACCGGGAAGAGCGCCGACCAGATCCACACGTTCTCCGACGCCAAGAACATCTCGGTGTACTCCGCCTGCAAGAACCAGGGCACCGCCTGGGACGTGCTGAAGTTCGCCACCAGCAAGGACCAGGACGGCAAGCTGCTCCAGAAGACCGGGCAGATGCCGCTGCGCGCGAACCTCGAGGCCAGCTACCCCGAGTACTTCAAGGCGCACCCGGAGTACAAGCTCTTCGCAGCGCAGGCCGCCCGCACCGTCGAGGTGCCGAACGTGCCGAACTCGGTGACGATCTGGCAGACGTTCCGCGACGCGTACTCGTCCTCGGTGATCTTCGGCAAGACCTCGGTCGACGACGCGTTGTCCAAGGCGGCCGACAAGGTCACCCAGCTGGCCGGTCAGTCCTGACCGGCGCTGTCTGATGACCACTGACGCCAAGGCAGCACGGCCCGCTGGGCCGACCGCTGCACGACGGAGGCTGGCGGCCCTGCTGGGCCGCCAGCCCCTGGGGATCGTCCTGGCCGGCCCGTACGCCGTGTTCCTGGCCGCGATCTTCGCCTACCCGCTGGTACTTGCGGTCTGGATCAGCTTCCACGACTACTTCTTCGCCGCCCCCGGCGCCCAGGTGAGCCGGCCCTTCGTCGGCTTCGCCAACTACAAGGCGGTGCTGTCGGACCCGGCGGTGCAGAAGTCGTTCCTCAACGTGCTCGAGTTCCTCGTGATCAACGTGCCGCTGACCGTGGTGCTGTCCCTGGTCCTCGCCACGGCGTTGAACTCCGTGGTCCGGGCGCGCACGTTCCTGCGCCTGTCGTACTACGTCCCGTACGTCACGGCCAGCGTGGCCCTGGTGGCCGTCTGGCTCTTCCTGTTCAGCAAGGACGGGATGGTGAACAACCTGCTCGGGCCGCTCGCGCCGAACCCGTCCTGGTTGGTCAACAGCGTGCTGGCCATGCCGGTGATCGCCATCTTCGTCACCTGGAAGCAGCTGGGCTTCTTCATCCTGCTGTACCTGGCCGCGCTGCAGAACGTGCCCAAGGAGCTCTACGAGTCGGCCTCCGTCGACGGTGCCGGCCGCGTGCGTTCCTTCATGAGCGTCACGGTCCCCGGCGTCCGGCCGGCCACGACGCTGGTGGTCATCCTGGCGACGATCACGGGTGCCAACCTGTTCACCGAGCCCTACCTGCTGACCAACGGGGGAGGGCCGGACGGTGCCTCGACCTCACCGGTGTTCCTCATGTACCAGAAGGGGATCGAGCAGGGGGCGCCGGATGTCGCCGCCGCGATCGGCGTCCTCCTCGTGATCGGCGTCCTCGCCATCTCACTCATCAACCGACGTCTCCTGGAGCGTGACTGACGTGGTCCTCACCGAAACCCCAGCGACGACACCGACTCCGGAACGCGAACAGACCCGCGGACGGCGCCGGACAGGGCACTGGCTCAGCTTCGTGGTGCTGCTCCTGGGCGCGCTGGTGTTCCTCTTTCCCTTCTACTACATGATCGTCGGCTCGTTGCAGACGAAGACCGACACGTCGCTGCGTGGGCTCCTGCCGACCGGCAACATGACCCTGGACAACTACGCGCAGATCAACCAGCGCGTCAACCTCCTGCAGTCGCTGGCCAACTCCGGGATCTTCACCGGTTCCGTGATCCTCGGGACGGTCGTCTTCGGGATCCTCGCCGGCTACGCGTTGGCGCGGCTGCACTTCCGTGGCAAGGGAACGCTGTTCGCGGTGATGCTGCTGGTCCAGATCGTGCCCTTCCAGCTGTTGATCATCCCGATCTACGTGATGATCGTGCGCACCTACGGACTGGCCGACTCCTACCTGGGCATGGTGCTGCCGTTCGCGATCAACTCCACGGCGGTGTTCCTGTTCCGGCAGTTCTTCCTCCAGCTGCCCGAGGAGCTCTTCGCCGCGGCGCGCCTCGACGGCGCCGGTGAGCTGCGCATCCTCTGGTCGATCGCCCTTCCCCTGGTGAAGCCGGCCCTGCTCACCGCGGTCCTGCTCACGTTCATCGGTCCCTGGAACGAGTTCCTCTGGCCCTTCCTGGTCACGAAGCAGACAGACATGCAGCCGCTCGCGGTCACGCTCGCCAACTACATCAGCAACATCGCGGGTCGGGCATCCAACCCCTCCGGCGCGATCCTCGCCGGCGCCGTCGTGCTCGCGGCACCGGCGGTGGCCCTGTTCGTGGCCTTCCAACGGCACTTCACCACGTCGGACATCGGCTCTGGGGTGAAGGGATGAGGCGCCTCGGCATCATGGGTACCGGCCGGCTGGTCGGCGCCACCGCCTCCCTCGCCGCCGTGCTGACTGCGGCCGCGAGCGGCATGACCCCGGCGCAGGCGTCGGTGGACGCGCCGCGCGTGACCCGGTCAGCGACCGCGCCGCTGACGAACCTCGCCCACCTGGACTGGCTCGGCGCCCGCGTCGCGCCCCCCGGTCAAGCGGGTCACACCACCTACCGGCTCGCCGAGCAACCGCAGGTCGGCGCCCTGTGGACCTACGCCGAGTCGGACGGGAGCGGTGGCTACCGGCACGTCGGCGGCGGCACCTTCGACCCCACGACGGGCACCTACGGCCAGGGGGCCTACAACGCGGACGACATGGCCCGGGCCGCGGTCGTGTACCTGCGTCACTGGCGCGCCACCGGTTCTGCGTCCAGCCGCGCCCGGGCCTACGACATGCTCCGGGGCCTGACCTACCTGCAGACCGCGGACGGGCCGAACGCCGGCAACGTCGTCCTGTGGATGCAGCCCGACGGGACCCTCGACCCGAGCGCGGAGCCGAAGGAGCTGCCCGACCCGTCCGACAGCGGCGCGTCGTACTGGCTGGCTCGGACGATCTGGGCGCTGGGCGAGGGCTACGCGGCCTTCCGCAGCTCGGACCCGGCCTTCGCGTCGTTCCTGCAGGCCCGCCTCGAGCTCGGGGTCGGCGCGGTGAACCGCGAGTGCCTGGTCCGCTACGGCCAGTACCTCGACATCGACGGCCAGCGGACACCCGCATGGCTGATCTCCGACGGTGCGGACGCCAGCGCCGAGGCCGTCCTCGGCCTGGCGGCCTACGTCCAGGCCGGTGGATCGTCCACCGCGCGGACGGCGTTGGCGCGGCTGAGCGAAGGCGTGGCCGACCTCGCGGGGGGCGACGCCCAGACGTGGCCCTTCGGCGCCGTCCGGCCCTGGGCCCTCTCGCGCTCGGTGTGGCACGCCTGGGCGTCACAGATGCCGGCGGCCCTGGCCGGTGCCTCCAGCGCGCTCGGCGACCCGCACCTGGCACGCGTCGCGGCCACCGACTCGTTCACGTTCGACCCGTGGATGCTCACCTCCGGTGGCCCGGACAACGGCCGCCAGCCGACCCGCAGCGACCCGTCGCAGATCGCCTACGGCGTGGACTCGCGCCTCGAGTCGCTCCTCGCCTCGGCGGACGGTGCACACCGGCAGGCCGGCCACCGCCTCGCAGGGATCGTGGCCTCCTGGTTCTTCGGTGCCAACCCTGCCGGCGCCGCGATGTACGACCCCGCCAGCGGTGCCACCTACGACGGGATCTCCGGCGACGGCACGGTCAACCACAACTCCGGTGCCGAGTCCACCATCCATGGCCTGCTGGCCATGATCGCGCTGGACCAGCACCCTGACGTCGCGGCGCTGGCACGGACCGCCACCATCGGCGAGCGTGTCGGGACGACGACGGTCGAGGCCGAGCGGGCGACGCTCAGCGGCGGCGCGCACGCCGTCGCGCCGTCCTCGCTGTGGACCGGAGAGGCGCTCTACTCCGGGTCGGGCTACGTGGCCGTCCCCGGTGGCGGAGGCGTGTCCTTCACCCTGAACGGCAGCCGGCCCTCGCTGGTGCTGCCCGTCGTCGACCTGCAGCCCGGGAGCACGGCCGTCACGACGTTCACCGCCGGTGGTCGGACGCTGGGGCAGGTGCGGTCCGGTGGCATCGGCGCGCAGGGAGACTCCCCGGCGCCCGGTGCGTTGCTCCCGGTGACGCTGCCCCGGACGATCCCGGCCGGGACCACGCGGCTGTCCGCGTCCACGACCGCACCCAGCGGGGACGCGGCCAGGCTCGACGCCGTGATGATCGAGCCGCTCGTCTCACAGGTCGTGCTCGGCGGAGACGGTCACGGGACCGCGCTGCTGACGAGCCGGTCCCGCGTCATCGAGCGCGCGCACGTGGTGGTCGCCGGTACCGGCGCCGCGCACATCGAGTCGTACGACGGCAGCGGGCGGCTCGTCGCCGCCCGGCTCAGCCCCGCCCGGACGGTCTCAGTCACCGTCCCCGCGGGTGGCTTCACCTACATCCGCCGCTGAGGCGGTCTTCAACCCCAACCCCGAACGAATGAGGAGACATGACACAGCACGCCTTCCCCCACGCCGAGTTCCCGCTGGGCCCCTTCAAGGCCTACGAGGGCAACCCGATCATGCGCCCGCAGGGTGACACGTGGGAGTCAGCGAGTGTCTACAACCCGGCCGCCGTCGTGAAGGACGACAAGGTGGTGCTGCTGTACCGGGCGCACGCCGACGACATCGTGTCGCACGTGGGCCTGGCCACCAGCGAGGACGGGATTCACTTCGAACGCCACCCCGAGCCGGTGCTCTCGCCCACCGAGGACTACGAGAAGTTCGGGTGTGAGGACCCGCGGGTGACCGAGATCGACGGCACGTACTACCTCACGTACACCGGCTGGGACCGCACGTCCGCCCAGCTCTGCCTGGCGACCTCGACCGACCTGTTCACGTGGACCAAGCACGGGCCGCTGTTCCCCGACTTCAACACGTTCCTGCCGGCGGGCAACGGCTCACCGGCACCGTGGAGCAAGGCCGGAGCCATCCTGTCGGTGCCGATCGACGGCCGCTACCTCATGTACTTCGGTGAGGGCTCGATCTGGTACGCGTGGTCGGACGACCTCATCCACTGGACGCCGTGCTCCAACGACGAGCCGATCATGCTGCCCACGCCTGAGGGCACCTTCGGCTCCTACCTCGTCGAGGTGGGCCCCCAGCCGATCATCACGAACAACGGCCTGATCCTGTTGCTCCACAACGCCGCCGTGAAGAACGACGACGGGACGGTTCGCTACACCTGCGGCCAGCTGCTGTTCTCTCCGGAGGACCCCACCACGATCCTGGCGCAGATGAACCGCCCGTGGCTGGAGCCGAAGACCTATGAGGACATGAACGGCCTGGTCTCGAACGTGACCTTCGTCGAGGGCCTGGTCTTCTTCCGCGACACCTGGTTCGCCTACTACGGCCAGAGCGACTCCACCCTCGGCGTGGCCACCTACAAGGTGGGCGACACGCACAGCCTCGGGCGCGGTCCGGTCGCATGAGTCCCTGGCTCGGCAGCGCCGCCCACTCACGTTGGCTCGAGGCCGAGTCAGACCGGCTGCTCACCTTCAGCCGCGCGTCCCGGCACCCCTCCGGTGGCTTCGCGTGGCTCGACGACAGCGGTGATCCACAGCTCGACCGTCCGGTCGAGCTGTGGATCACCTGCCGGATGACGCACGTCTTCGCGCTCGGTCAGCTGATGGGCCGACCGGGCTGCGGTCCGCTCGTCGACCACGGTATCCGCGCCCTCACGGGCCGGTTCCACGACGACGAGAACTCGGGTTGGTACGCGGCCGTGGCCGCCGACGGGCCGACGTCACGGCAGAAGACGGCGTACGAGCATGCGTTCGTCGTGCTCGCCGCGGCCAGCGCGGCCACGGCCGGCCGGCCCGGCGCCGCGGACCTGCTCGACGAGGCCGTCGAGGTGCTGCTGACCCGCTTCTGGGACGACGAGCACGGCATGGTCGTCGAGGAGTGGGACCAGGACTGGTCGACGCTGGACGGCTACCGGGGCGTCAACGCCAACATGCACACGGTCGAGGCCCTGCTCGCGGCCTCCAGCGCGACCCGGGACGAGCGCCTCCTCCAGCACGCCCTGCGGATCGTGACGCGGGTCGTGCACGAGCTGGCCCGGTCCCACGACTGGCGGATTCCCGAGCACTTCGACGACCAGTGGCAGCCCCTGCTCGAGTACAACGCAGACAGCCCGGCCCACCCGTTCCGTCCGTACGGCGCGACGATCGGGCACTGGCTGGAGTGGGCGCGACTGACCCTGCACCTGCGGGCTGCGCTGGGGGAGGACGCCGCGCCCGGCTGGATGCTCGACGCCGCGCGCAGCCTGTTCGACGCCTCCGTCCGCGAGGGATGGTCGGTCGACGGCGCGCCCGGGTTCGTGTACACCGTCGACTGGGAAGGCCACCCGGTGGTCCGGGAGCGGATGCACTGGGTGGCGGCCGAGGCCACCGCGGCCGCGGCGGCCCTTCACCGCGCCACCGGCGAGGACGCCTACGCCAGGTGGTACGAGACGTGGTGGGACCACATCGCCGAGGTGTTCCTCGACCCCGAGGACGGCTCATGGAGACATGAGCTCGACCCGACCAACCGGGCCAGCAGCCTTGTCTGGGAAGGGAAGCCGGACACGTACCACGCGCTTCAGGCCACGCTGATCCCGCGTCTTCCGCTGGCGCCCGCCCTGGCCGCCGCCGTGGGCGAGGGCCTCCTCGGCTGAGGCGCCGCACCGACGGCTCCCTCCCACCAGACGGGGGGGGGAGCAGAAAGGGCCCCTGAACTGCATCTCCGCAGGTCAGGGGCCCTTTCCCGTGGGGTGAGTGACGGGACTTGAACCCGCGACATCCGCGACCACAACGCGGCGCTCTACCTGCTGAGCTACACCCACCATGCCGAGAGCACGACCGATCGGGACCGGTCGCCTGTTCAGCGGCGCCTATCGTACCCAATGCCGGGAGCGGTTCTGACCACCCCCGGCCAGGGCCCGCGGCGCGTCGTACGACGCCACGGAGGTCGGGCCGGCGTCAGGGGGCGTCGGGGCCGACCTGGTAGCGGGCGGCGATGGCCTTGGCGGCGTCGGAGTCCGGCCCGGGCTGGGGCACGAACACGGCCTCGCGGTAGTAGCGCAGCTCGGCGATGCTCTCGCGGATGTCGGCCAGCGCGCGGTGCCCACCGGTCTTCTTCGGGGCGTTGAAGTAGGCGCGCGGGTACCACCGGCGCGACAGCTCCTTGATCGAGGACACGTCGATGATCCGGTAGTGCAGGTAGGACTCCAGCCCCGGCATGTCGCGGGCCAGGAAGCCGCGGTCGGTGGCGACGGTGTTGCCGCCGAGCGGCGCCTTGGCCGGCTCGGGGACCCACTCGCGCACGTAGGCCAGCACCTGCTCCTCGGCCTCGGCCAGGGTGATGCCCCCGGCCAGCTCCGTCAGCAGACCGCTGGAGGTGTGCATGTCGCGGACGAAGTCGTCCATCTGCTCCAGCGCCTCGGCCGGGGGAGCGACGACGAGGTCGACGCCGTCGCCGAGCTGGTTGAGCTCGTAGTCCGTCACGAGCGCCGCCACCTCGATCAACGCGTCGGAGGTGAGGCTGAGCCCGGTCATCTCGCAGTCGATCCAGACGATCCGGTCAGTCAGTGCGCGTTCGTTTCCGTTCTGGGCCACGCAGGACACTGTAGAGGGGACCTGCGACTAGCCTGCGGGGCATGACGTGGGGAGAGGCCGGGCGGCCGCAGGTCGACGAGGTCGGCCGGGTCGCAGCGACTCCGGTCGTGGCCCCGGTCAACGCCACCCACCGCCCGATGATGCGGCGGTGGGCGCAGCTGGCGGTGCTCCTGGTGGGCTTCGGGCTCAGCGCCCTGGTCCTCGCGGCGGCCATCGGCCTCGAGGCCGGCGTGCAGGCCTCGCTGCTCGGTCTGGTCCTCGCCGTGCTGCCGCTCGGGCTCGTCGTGCCGGCGTTCCTGTGGCTCGACCGGTTCGAGGCGGAGCCGACCCGGCTGCTCGCGTTCGCCTTCGGCTGGGGCGCCCTGGTGGCCAGCGCCGGTGCGCTGGTGCTCAACACGTCGTCCGTCCTGCTGCTGCGCCAGGTCGGCCAGGACCCGCTGACCGTGGCCTCCGTCGGCATCGCGCCCGTGGTCGAGGAGACGCTCAAGGGCACGGCGGTGCTGCTCATCCTGGTGTTCCGGCGACGCGAGTTCGACGGGATCGTGGACGGCATGGTCTACGCCGGCATCTGCGCCGCCGGCTTCGCGTTCGCCGAGAACGTCCTCTACCTGGGTCGCGCCTTCAGCGAGGGGGGCAGCCACGGCCTGGCGGTGGTCTTCCTCCTGCGCGGCGTCATCGGCCCGTTCGCCCACCCGCTGTTCACCCTCTGCACCGGGATCGGCCTGGGCGTCGCCGCGACCACCCGCTCGCGTGCCCTGCGGGTCGTCGCACCCCTCGCCGGGCTGCTGCTGGCGATCGTGCTGCACGCGACGTGGAACCTGTCCACGGTTGCCGGCATCAACGGCTTCCTCACCGCCTACGCGTTCCTGCAGCTCCCCGTCTTCGCCGGGTTCATCGCCGTGGCGGTCTGGGCCCGCCGTCGCGAGGGCCGCCTGATCGGCGAGCACCTGCGTCCGTACGCCGCCGCCGGCTGGCTCAGCTACCCCGAGGTGGACATGCTCTCGCGGATGCCCGAGCGGCGGCGCGCCCGGCACTGGGCCCGGTTCGTCGGCGGCCGGCGGGCGCTGGCGGGGATGGAGGCGTTCCAGGACGCCGCCAGCGACCTGGCCCTGCTCCGCCGCCGGATGGCGCGCGGGGAGGTCGACGCCACCGCGCTCGCGGCCGAGCGGCGGCTGCTGGCCTCGGTGGTGGCCCGTCGACGCGAGTTCATCGGCACCGGCGCCTTCTGACCGGCCGGACCGACCGGTCCCACGGGCTCGCGCCGTACCGTCGGGCAGGGCCGGGGACGGCCACGCGCCCGTATCCTCGGCCCATGGGTCCTCTGACGCAGTTCCGCCGCAACGACCTCGTCTTCGACGTCCGCGACCAGGGGCCCGCGGAGGGCGATGCGGTGGTGCTGCTGCACGGCTTCCCCCAGGACGGCAGCTGCTTCGACGCGGTCGTCCCCGCGCTGCACGAGGCCGGCCTGCGCACCCTCGTCCCGGACCAGCGCGGCTACTCCCCGGGGGCGCGGCCGACGTCACGGCGGGCCTATGTCCTGGAGCAGATGGTCTCCGACACGCTGGCGCTCCTGGACGCCGCCGGTGTCGACCGGGCCCACGTCGTCGGGCACGACTGGGGTGGCGCCGTCGCGTGGGCGCTCGCCGCCAGGCACCCCCAGCGGGTCCGCAGCCTGGTCGCCCTGTCGACGCCGCACCCGACCGCGCTGCTGAAGTCGATGACGCGCAGCACCCAGGCCCTGCACTCCTGGTACATGGGGCTGTTCCAGCTGCCCGCACTGCCCGAGGTGCTCCTGACCCGGACGATCGCCGCCAGCCTGCGGCGGCAGGGCCTGCCGGCGGCCGCGGCGGAGCACTACGCCCGGCGGATGGCCGAGCCGGGCGCGGCGACCGCTGCGCTCAACTGGTACCGCGCGATGCCGTTCTCGCACATGGTGGCCACCCCCAGGGTGCGGGTGCCCACGACGTACGCCTGGGGCGAGAGGGACTTCGCCCTGGGACGCGCCGCAGCGGAGATGACGGCCGACTACGTGACCGGCCCCTACGCGTTCGAGGTGCTGCACGCGGGTCACTGGCTGCCCGAGAAGCGACCGGACCAGGTGGCCTCGCTGGTCCTCGCCCGGGTCCGCGACGCCTGAGCCGGCGGTTGCCCTCGGGACGTCCCGGCCTCACCTAGACTCGTGCCGTCGCCCGCCGGCGACGCTGCCCCCGTAGCTCAGCTGGATAGAGCAAGAGCCTTCTAATCTCTAGGTCGCAGGTTCGAGTCCTGCCGGGGGCGCTGCCAGAGACTTGACTTGCGGAACCACGAGGCCAAGGGCTCGTCTGCCTATTGAGGCTACGTCTCCTTTGCTCGTGCGAGGTGCTAGCTGTTTGTCGAGCGACGCTGACGGGCGGTTCTCAGGCGGGTCTTCAGGGTGTCCTTTGAAATGCCCATCACGGAGGACATGACATTCAGCGGCTCGGGGTGACCCTTCGCGGTGAGGTCTTCAAGAAGTCCGAGAAGGCCGAGGTAGTACGTGTCGCCGCCCTCTCTTGGCCCCTTGGGCAGCTTGGACACGTGGTCTTCAACGTACTTTCGGGCCATCACCGCGAATGCTCCGGAGCTCGGCATGTCGTGGACCTCTGCCGTCATGTCCGCGACCAGCCTCTCAAGGCGACGCATGACGCCCGAGTTGATGCCCTTCTGCCTGACGTCGGGAGATGCCTCAGGGAGCAGTCGGATGACAACCTGTCGGGGGCCATCTGTCGCAGGCTCGCCAGCGTCCCCCCACCATCGCGCTTCGATCTCCCAGCCGCTCTCTTCCCGCGTTCTGTCCATAGCCCACGCGGGGGAGGGGTTCATGCTGGCGTTCCAGTCCGCCGGCTTGTCTGTGTCCATGCTGTCATCCTGAACAAACAACCTAACAATGTCAAACCCGGGCGTGACATAACGTCGTGCTTGACATGCCAGGGTCGCTTCGTCAACGTTCACCACCGTTCAGCCGGAGCCCTCGCTCCTGCGAGGAAGCAATCAAGGAGGCGCGTGGCCAACACCGCTGGCGATAGGAGACGCCCAGAAAGTCGACTGGCGAGGGTCTCCTCACTGCTGGTGGCCCCGCGACCGCGCTCCCGCTCGCGTCATGACCCTCTCGGTGCACGATCGAGGGACCTGGGCAGATCGTGCTGTCGACCTGCGCCTTCCGGCGCTGGTCACGGCGCCGCAGGTTGCGGGGAGCTGTGCCGATCCGGCCCGGGGTCGGTGGGCCGCCGCTAGTCTGCGGGGAGCCGACACCACGACGACCAAGGAGCAGCCAGTGGCCACTCGTCTCAACCCCTACATCAGCTTCAGCGACAACGCGCGGCAGGCGATGGAGTTCTACAACAGCGTCTTCGGCGGCACCCTGACGCTGAGCACCTTCGCGGAGTTCGGTGCGCAGGACTCCCCGGACGCCGACAAGATCATGCACGGGATGCTGGTCAAGGACGACGGGTTCGCCCTGATGGCTGCCGACACCCCGTCCGGGATGGAGCACCGCCCCGGGACGAACATCGCGGTGAGCCTGAGCGGGGACGACTCCGAGGACCTGCACGGCTACTGGAGCAAGCTGTCCGACGGCGGCACCGTCACGGTGCCGCTGGAGAAGCAGATGTGGGGCGACGAGTTCGGCATGTGCGTGGACCGGTTCGGCATCAGCTGGATGGTCAACATCGGCCAGCCGCAGGCCTGACCCGCCGGTTCGCGGGGCAAGCCCGACGTTCCAGCCGGCCGGCCGGGGGCGGCGTCTGACCTGACCGCTCAGTCGGACGTCGCCCACTCAGCCGGCCGGGTCGTTGGGCTTGACCATCGCGCAGCGCCGCGTGGCGTCGATCCCGGGCAGCGACGCCTCGTGGTCCATGGTCGCCGCGAGCCCGGCCCCGACCTGCGCGCGCGACATCTCCCGGTAGCCCAGCCGCGCGTAGTACGGGCCGTTCCACGCCACGTCGCGGAACGTCGTCAGGGTTGTCGCCGGCGCACCCCGGGAGCGGCCCCACGCCTCGACCTGGCCGACGAGCGTGGCGCCGATCCCGCGGCGGGCGTGGGTGGGTGCGACCGAGACCTGCTCGATGTGGGCGTTGCCGTCGACCAGGGCCGCGACGACGTAGCCGGCGACCTCGCCGTCCTCCTCGGCCACCCAGACCAAGCCTTGCTCCTGGCTCCGGCGCAGCTCCTCCAGGCCGGGGTCGTGGTCTGCCACCTCGGGCATGCCGACGGACCGGAAGAGCTGACCGGCCTCGACCTCCAGCGCGGCCAGGGTGTCGAGATCGGACGGCGTCGCCGGGCGGATCGAGGGGGAGGCCATGGCGTCACAGTGCCACGCCGCAGGCCGGACGGCCGGTGGTCGCACCACTCGGAGAGTTCGAACAGACGTTCGATACGATGCCCTGGTGACCGACCGACCGCGCCGGGCCCTGCGCCAGCCCCGCTCCCTGACCCCGGAGCAGCTGCTGGACAACCTGGTGACCCAGCCGCAGGCGTCGACCCCGGTGACGGCGTGGGTGCTGTGGGAGGACGGTGTCGAGGAGCTGGTGTCCGGCCAGGCGGTGGCGTGGACCCGGCGCGCGGTGCGGGTGCGCTTCGGGGTGCCGCCGCACGTGCACGAGGTCTGGGTGTGGGTCGGCGCCGTCCAGCGCGCGTGATCACGGCCTGCGCGGCGTCCGGTCCCGGCGAGGAAGGCAGGGCCGGTGACGGCGCAGCAGGACGACGGGCGGCGCCGGGCCTGCCATCGGCAGGCGCCAGCGCCGTACGTCGTCCGTCCCGCGGTCGGGGGCGTGCGGGTCCTGCTAGGCGCGGGTGAGCGACACCGGCCAGGCCAGCGGGTCGGGCGTGAGGGCGACCTCGGTCGGCGCGGCGGTCAGCCGCCGGACGTCCTCGATCGCGGTCTCGAGCAGGCCACGCAGTGTCGAGTCCGGGTCGGTGATGCACGCCTTGGCGATGCCCTGAACCGAGCAGTTGACGATCCGCGGTGCGGCCCGGCGACGGAAGTCGCGCTGGGAGACGCCGGTGTCGCGGTTGAACCGGCGGGCCCACTTGACCGCCTGCGGCACCCGGTCGAGCGCCTCCAGACCCTGCTCGCGCAGCGGCATGAGCTGGGGGTCGTCGAAGTCGCACATGACCCGTTCGCAGGCGAGCAGGCCGACGGCGAGCACGCCCTGGCGCTCGGCGGACACGATCGGCAGCCCCACCGTCGCAGCCCGGAGCGCGAGTGCCACGTCGATCTTCGGGTCGGTGCTGGTCAGGCCGATGACCGACGGGATGAGCGTCGCCAGCTTCGGGCGGGCCGCGTCGGTCGTGTAGTCGTTCACCGACCGTGCCAGCTCAGCCAGCAGCGGGTGGGTGCACGAGGGATGGTCGCTCCAGCGCTCGCCGGCCAGGAACGACGCCAGCTCCATGAAGCAGGCGCCCTTGGTGGCGTTACGGTGGCGCCCACGTGACAGCACGGGGAGCAGGTCAGGTGCAGTGTTGTTGTCCGACACGGGGACTCCACAGGTGATTGACAGACCGTGCATCCACTATGCTCCCGCGCTCGGCCATTGCGCCACAAACGCGCGAGATCCGTTTGAGGGCAGGGCCAAAGGGCCTGTGGGACCCCGTTTGGGGCACTCGTCGTGCACGCGTCGAGGGCCTCGCGGCGACCCCGGCCGGACACCTCACCGGGGGCGCCGCGGCTGCGCGCGGCCGGCACGTCTCCCGCCGCAGGGGCGGCCTCCCGCGGCTCGTCCGGCCGTCGTACGGCGGCCCCCCGGCCGCCCGCTCCGGGCGTTCCTTGACCCGCTCCTGACCCGCGCCCCCGGCGGTTCGGTTTGGGACTGGGCGGCCGCTCGGGCAGGCTTGCGCCTGTGACGGACGCGGTCGATGACACGGGGCTGCTCGCGGCCGTCCGCGCCCTGCGCGACGCCGTCGACCAGGCCATCCTGCCGCTGGACCTGCCCGGCGCCGGCGTCGGCGCGGGAGGGGCAGGGCTCGCTGCTCAAGCAGCTCGACGACTACGTCATCCCGCGCCTGGAGGCGCTCGACGCCCCCCTGCTGGCGGTGGTCGGCGGCTCGACCGGTGCGGGCAAGTCCACCCTGGTCAACTCCCTGGTGGGGCAGAACGTCACCCGCAGCGGGGTGCTGCGACCCACCACCCGCTCGCCGGTGCTGGTCCACCACCCGGCCGACGAGCGCTGGTTCACCGGCGCCCGGATCCTGCCGGGCCTGGCCCGCAGCACCGGTACGGCGCCGCAGGACCACCCGGGCGACCTGCACCTGGTGGCCTCACCGGCGCTGACTCCCGGGCTGGCGCTGCTGGACGCCCCCGACATCGACTCGGTGGTCCGGGCCAACCGCGACCTGGCCACCCAGCTGCTCTCGGCCGCCGACCTCTGGCTGTTCGTCACCACCGCCGCCCGTTACGCCGACGCGGTGCCGTGGGAGCTGCTGCGTGAGGCGGCCGCCCGCGGCACGTCGGTGGCGATCGTGCTGGACCGCGTGCCACCGGAGGCGATGGAGGAGATCCGCAGCCACCTCGCCTCCATGCTGCGCGAGCAGGGCCTGGCCGGGGCGCCGCTGTTCACCGTGACCGAGACCGTCCTGGACACCGCCGGGCGGCTGGCCGACGTGGACGTCGAGCGGCTGCGCTCCTGGTTGGCCGCCCTGGCCCGCGACGCGCAGGCGCGCGGCATCGTCATCCGTCGCACCCTCACCGGCGCGCTGGAGTCCCTCGCCGAGCGGGTGGCGGTCCTCGTCGCCGCGAGCGAGGCGCAGGACCAGGCCGCCGCCGCCCTGTCGGCCGAGGCGGCCTCGGCCTACGCCACCGCGGCCGAGGCGGTCGAGGCGGGGATGACCGACGGCACGCTGCTGCGCGGCGAGGTGCTCGCGCGGTGGCAGGAGTTCGTCGGCACCGGCGAGCTGCTGCGCCAGGTCGAGTCCGGCATCGGCCGGCTGCGGGACCGCGTGACCGCCGCGATCAAGGGCACCCCGGCCCCGGCGCGCGACCTCGGCGAGGCGCTGCAGAGCGGGGTGGCGGCGCTGCTGACCGCGCAGGCGCAGGACGCCGCGTCGTCCACGGTCCGCCGCTGGCGTCAGCTGCCCGGTGGCCCGCAGGTGGTCGCTGCCCGCCCCGACCTGGCCCGGCCCTCGGCCGACCTGCCGGGCCGGGTGGAGCGGCTGGTGCGTGACTGGCAGGGCGACGTCCTGGACCTCGTCCGCGACGAGGGCAAGGACCGCCGGTCGACGGCGCGGGTGCTCTCCTTCGGTGTCAACGGGATCGGCGTGGTGCTGATGCTCGCCGCGTTCAGCCAGACGATGGGCCTGTCCGGGGCCGAGATCGGCATCGCCGGCGGCTCGGCCCTCCTGGCCCAGCGGCTGCTCGAGGCGGTGTTCGGTGACCAGGCCGTGCGGGACCTCGCCGCCAAGGCCCGGCGAGAGCTGATGCGACGGACCTCCGAGCTGTATGCCGAGGAGCAGGCCCGCTACGACGCGGTGATGGACGACGCTGGCCGTCGATCCGAAGCAGGCCCAACATCTTTGGTCCGCCGCGGCGGCAGTGGAGGCGAGTCGATGAGCCCGTTGAGGATGGGCGCCACGCGGGTCGCGCCGGTGTCGGTCGACGACGTCCGCGGCCGGGGCGCGGCGCTCGCCGAGGCGCTGGACGCCGGCTCGCGCGAGCTGGACCCGGCACTCTGTGCCCGGGCCAGGCAGGTCGTGGCCCGCGTCGGGGAGCGGACGTCGATCGCCGGTGGGCACACCGTGGTGGCGCTGGCCGGCGCCACCGGGAGCGGGAAGTCCAGCCTGTTCAACGACCTGGTCGGTGCCGACGTCGCCGCGGTCGGCGCCCGCCGGCCCACGACGTCCACCCCGACGGCGGCCGTGTGGGGGGCCGAGCCCGCCTCCGAGCTGCTGGACTGGCTCGCCGTGGGGACCCGGCACCACCTCGGTGCGCGGGAGGAGCCGGAGGGGCTCTCCCTGGACGGGCTGGTGCTGCTCGACCTGCCCGACTTCGACTCCCGCCTGCTCGAGCACCGGGTCGAGGCCGACCGGGTGCTGGGGCTGGTCGACGTGTTCGTGTGGGTGACCGACCCGCAGAAGTACGCCGACGCCCGGCTGCACCACGACTACCTGGCCGCCCTGACCGGGCACGACGTCGTCACCGTGGTCGTGCTCAACCAGGCCGACCGGCTCACCCCCGACGCGCTGGCGGCCTGCCGCGCGGACCTCCAGCGGCTCCTGCAGGCCGACGGTCTGGACGCCGGGGAGGTGCTGGTCACCTCCGCCCGGGACGGCAGCGGGGTGGTGGACCTGCAGCACCGGATCAGCGTCGTGGTGGCAGGACGCGCCGCCGCCGTGCACCGGCTCGAGGGCGACCTGCGCTCGGTCGCCGGGCAGCTGCGGGCCGAGGTGGCCGACACCGAGCCGCGGCTGGACGAGCGGGTCGACGCCGGCCTGGTCGACGCGCTGTCCCGGGCGGCGGGGCTGCCGGTGGTCCTGGCCGCCGTCGAGCGTGACTACCGCCGCGAGGCGTGGTCGCGCACGGGCTGGCCGTTCACCCGGTGGGTCCGGGCCCTGCAGCCCGATCCGCTGCGGCGGCTGCGGCTGCGCACCGACCGTGGCGGCGGCCGCGGCGACGCGGCGGCCGGGTGGCGACCGGGCGGGCCAGGACGCGATCACCGCCGCGGACGTCCGTGCCGTGCTGGGCCGGTCCTCGCTGCCGCCGGCGACCCCTGCGGCGCGGTCCTCGGTGGAGCTGGCCACCCGCGACCTCGGCGACCGGGCCGGTGCCGCGCTGCCGCAGCGGTGGGCCGACTCGGTGGCCGCGGCCGCCACCCCGCCCGGCGACGACCTGGGCGACGCGCTGGACCGCGCCGTGATGCGGACGCCGCTGCGTGCCCGGAACCCGTGGTGGTGGGCCGCGGTCAACGCGGTGCAGTGGCTCCTGGCGCTCAGCGCGGTCCTGGGCCTGGCGTGGCTCGCGGCGCTGGCCGTGATGGCCTGGCTGCGGCTGCCGGCGCTGGACACCCCGCGGGTGGGCATCCTGCCGCTGCCCACCCTGATGCTGCTCGGCGGGCTGGTGCTGGGCATCGCTCTCTCGGCGGTCGCGCGGCCGCTGGCGCGCGTGGGCGCCCGGCGACGGCGGGCCGTGGTCGCCCGGCGGCTGCGCGACAGCGTGTGGGGGGTGGCTCAGGAGCTGATCATCGCCCCGGTGCAGGCGGTGCTGGACCGGCACCGCACCACCCGCGATCGCCTCGAGGTCGCTGCCGGGTCCGGCCGGCGGCCCTGAGCGCTCCCGCCCGGGCTCGCCCCGGCGCCTCCGGACCTGCCGACCGGCCCAGGGTGACGCGCGAGGCCTCCGGGCCTGACCGCCCCGGGTGACGCGCAGGGCGGTGTCCACAGCCCCGCACGTGCTCGTCCCACCGTCCACAGGAGCTCGCCGTGGGCTGGTGACCGGTGGCCTCGCCGTACCGACTCTGGTCCCACCCGCCGCTCACGGCGGGCACAGAGAACAGGTGAGGTGATGGGGATGAACGAGACCTACGTGACGATCTCCGGCAACGTGGTCGGCGACCCGCAGGTGCGGATGACGCGCGCCAACGTGCCGTTCGTGACGTTCCGCGTGGCGTCCAACGTGCGCCGGGTCGACTACAAGACCGGCGAGTACATCGACGCCGGCACGAACTTCGTCAACGTGACGGCGTTCCGGTCGCTGGGCGTCAACCTGGCCAACTCGCTGGAGAAGGGGCAGCCGGTGATCGTCTACGGCCGGATGCGGATCAACCAGTGGACCAACGGCGACCGCACCGGCACGACGGTCGAGATCGACGCCTACAACGTCGGGCACGACCTCACCCGCGGCCAGTCGACCTTCGTCAAGGTGGCGCGCCCCCAGCTCGACCAGCACGACCGGCTGGCCGACCCCGTCGTGCAGCAGGCGGGCGAGGCGCTCGACGGTTCCGCTCCCGGGGACGACCCCGGGACCGCGGACGACGAGGCGGCCTACGGGCTCGGGCTGGCCGGCGCGCGGCGACGACGGGCGAGGACGGGCGGGACGACGGACGAGCCGGGGGCCGGCAGCGCCGGCTTCGACGTCGAGGCGGCCGACACCGACGACTACGAGGTGGTCGGCGCGGCCTCGCACTGAGCGCCGTACCCCGGCGCGGCCACCTGGAGGTGGGCGGTCGCGCCGGGTCACGGTCCGCGACGGACGGGCACGATGAGGCACGGCCTCGGTCAGCGCCGACGTCGGCTCGGTGAGGACCCGGGCGGGGAGCAGAAGGAGCGGTGACGGCGCCGGTCAGGGCAGGTGGCGGCTCTCCTGCGGTCCGGGCGCCGCCCGCGCGTTTCAGGGGAAGGGCCTGCGGAAGATAGCCTGACCCCCATGCCCGAGTTCATCTACACCATGACCAAGGCGCGCAAGGCGCACGGCGACAAGGTCATCCTCGACGACGTCACGATGTCGTTCTACCCCGGCGCCAAGATCGGCGTCGTCGGTCCCAACGGCGCCGGCAAGTCGACCATCCTGAAGATCATGGCCGGCCTGGACCAGCCGTCCAACGGCGAGGCGCGCCTGACCCCGGGCTACACCGTCGGCATCCTGCTGCAGGAGCCGCCGCTGAACGAGGAGAAGACCGTCCTCGGCAACGTCGAGGAGGGCGTCGGCGAGATCAAGGCGCAGGTCGACCGCTTCAACGAGATCTCCGCCGAGATGGCCGAGCCGGACGCCGACTTCGACGCGCTGATGGAGGAGATGGGCAAGCTCCAGGAGGCCATCGACGCCGCCGACGCCTGGGACCTCGACTCCCAGCTCGAGCAGGCGATGGACGCCCTGCGCTGCCCGCCGCCGGACGCCGACGTCACCGTCCTCTCCGGTGGTGAGCGCCGCCGCGTCGCGCTGTGCAAGCTGCTGCTGTCCAAGCCCGACCTGCTGCTGCTCGACGAGCCCACCAACCACCTCGACGCCGAGAGCGTGCTCTGGCTCGAGCAGCACCTGGCGGACTACCCCGGCGCCGTCCTCGCCGTCACCCACGACCGGTACTTCCTCGACAACGTCGCCCAGTGGATCGCCGAGGTCGACCGCGGCCGGCTCTACCCCTACGAGGGCAACTACTCGACCTACCTGGAGAAGAAGGCCGAGCGCCTGACCGTCCAGGGCAAGAAGGACGTCAAGCTCGCCAAGCGGCTCAAGGACGAGCTGGAGTGGGTGCGGTCCAACGCCAAGGCCCGCCAGACCAAGTCCAAGGCGCGCCTGGCCCGCTACGAGGAGATGGCGGCCGAGGCGGACCGCACCCGCAAGCTCGACTTCGAGGAGATCCAGATCCCGCCGGGCCCGCGCCTGGGCAGCATCGTCATCGAGGTCGACAACCTGCACAAGGGCTTCGACGACCGCATGCTCATCGACGGCCTCTCCTTCACGCTGCCGCGCAACGGCATCGTCGGCGTCATCGGCCCGAACGGCGTCGGCAAGACCACGCTGTTCAAGACGATCGTCGGGCTCGAGCAGCCCGACGCCGGCACGGTCAAGGTCGGCGAGACGGTCAAGATCTCCTACGTCGACCAGAGCCGCGGCGGCCTCGACCCGAAGAAGAACCTCTGGGAGATGGTGTCCGACGGGCTGGACTACATCAAGGTCGGCAACGTCGAGATCCCGTCGCGCGCCTACGTCTCGCAGTTCGGCTTCAAGGGTCCCGACCAGCAGAAGACGACCGGCGTCCTGTCCGGTGGTGAGCGCAACCGGCTCAACCTCGCGCTGACCCTCAAGCAGGGCGGCAACCTGCTGCTGCTCGACGAGCCGACCAACGACCTCGACGTCGAGACCCTCGGCTCGCTGGAGAACGCGCTGCTGGACTTCCCCGGCTGCGCCGTCGTGATCAGCCACGACCGGTGGTTCCTCGACCGCGTCGCGACGCACATCCTCGCCTACGAGGGCACCGAGGAGAACCCGGGCCAGCTGGTACTGGTTCGAGGGCAACTTCGAGTCCTACGAGGCGAACAAGGTCGAGCGCCTCGGCGCCGACGCCGCCCGGCCGCACCGGGTGACCTACCGCAAGCTCACCCGCGACTGACCCGCCGGCGAGGACCACGCCGTCCGTGGCCCGCCGTCGATGGCACGCAGCACGAGGCCCGTCCACCCCGGGGTGGACGGGCCTCGTGCTGTGCCCGGCCAGGTGCACCCGGCGGCAGGCACCGCGGTGGCGCGACGCGGCGGCGGCGCCGCGAGGCCGCCGCGAGCGCTCAGCCCCGGACGGTGGCGACGGCGCGGACCGGCGCGCCGTCCCCGTGCTCGATGCGCAGCGGCAGCAGGCTGACCTCGATCGCGAGGCCCTCGTCCTGCGCGGGGAGCAGCGGCGCCAGCCCGGTGAGGTTCTCGGCGATGACGGCATGGGCCCCGCACAGGACCTGGTGGCTCGGCAGCCCGGTCGCCTCGTCCGCGGGGGTCGACGTCGACGCTGAGGGCGTCGATGCCGACCGTCCGCACCCCGAGGTCGACGATGCGGCGAGCCAGGGCGGGGGAGAGCCAGGGGTGCTCGAGGTAGGCCGGCGAGTCCCAGTGCCGCGACCAGCCGGTCACCACGAGCAGCACGGCGCCGGGACCGAGCCGGTCGGCCACCGGGTCCAGCGCCGAGGCCGGCAGCTCCTGCCTCGGCGCCGAGCCACGGGCATCCAGCAGCACAGCCCGGCCGACGAACCGCTCGAGCGGCAGGGCGTCGAGGTCCGGCAGCGCGTCGTCCACGTGGAAGGGCGCGTCCACGTGCGTGCCCGACTGCGAGCCCAGGTGCATCCCCAGCACGTTGACGCCGTCCCTGCCGACGGTCAGCGCCGGGGCGATGCCCACCTCCGGGTCGCCGGGATAGACCGGCATGCCCGAGCGCAGCGGGTGCGACAGGTCGTACAGCACCGGATCGGCCACCGGTCAGCGCTCACCGGTGATCGGGGTGACCGGGGCCTCGACCGCGCGGGTCAGGAACGGGCCGCGCGGGCCGTGGACGGCACGCGGCTCGGGGAAGAGCCACAGCAGCGCCAGGTAGAGCACCGCGGCGACGCCGAGGGAGAGCGGCAGGCTGATGTCGACGCCGCCGGCGAGGTCGCCGAGGGGGCCGACGAACTGGCCGGGGATGTTGGTGAACAGCAGGCCGAGCGCGGCGCTGAGCAGCCAGGCCGACAGGCCGCGCCAGTTCCAGCCGTGGTTGAACCAGTAGCGGCCACCGCGCTGGCGGCGGTTGAACACCTGCAGGGCGTCGGCGTCGTACCAGCCGCGGCGGGTGACGAAGCCGAGCATCATCACGACCATCCACGGCGCCGTGCAGGTGATGATCAGCACCGCGAAGGTCGAGATGCTCTGCACCAGGTCGAGCGCGAACCGCCCGACGAAGATGAAGGCCACCGACAGCGCGCCGATGAACAGCGTCGCCTGCACCCGGCTGAACTGCGGGAACACGCTGGAGAAGTCCAGCCCGGTGCCGTAGAGCGACGTCGTGCCGGTCGACATGCCGCCGATGAGGGCGATGAGGCACAGCGGCAGGAAGTACCACCCGGGCGAGACGGCGAGCAGGCCGCCGACGTAGTTGGGGGCGGCGGCGTCGAGGTAGGTGGGCGCCTTGGCGGCGATGATCGAGGCCGTGACGAGGCCGAAGCCGAACGGCACCACCGTCGCGATCTGGGCGAGGAAGGCCGCGCCCATGACCTTGCGGCGCGGGGTGTCGGCCGGGATGTAGCGCGACCAGTCGCCGAGGAAGGCGCCGAAGGACACCGGGTTGGACAGGACGATCAGGGCGGCCCCGATGAACGACGGCCAGAACAGCGCGCTCGTCGCCGCGTCCGCGTGGGGGGTGAAGATGCCGGCGTACGACGGGTCGAAGTCGCCGGCGAAGGCGAAGATGCCGAGGCCGAACAGCACGGTCGCCGCGGCGACCGCGATCTTGTTGACGTAGAGCATGAACCGGAAGCCGTAGACGCAGACGACGAGCACGAGGACGGCGAAGAGCCCGTAGGCGACGGCGTAGACCGCGGTGTTCTGCGGCAGGCCGACCAGCCGGTGGGCGCCGCCGACCAGCGCGTCACCCGAGCTCCACACCGAGATGCTGAAGAACGCCACCGCGGTCAGCAGCGACAGGAACGACCCGACGACGCGGCCGTGCACGCCGAGGTGCGCGCTGGAGCTGACCGCGTTGTTCGTGCCGTTCGCCGGCCCGAAGACCGCCATCGGCGCCAGCACCAGCGCGCCGAGCACCAGCCCGAGGGCGGTGGCCGCCGCGCCCTGCCAGAACGAGAGCCCGAACAGGATCGGGAACGCGCCGAGGACGCTGGTGGCGAAGGTGTTCGAGCCGCCGAAGCAGACGCGGAACAGGTCCATCGGGCGGGCGTCGCGGTCGGCGTCCGGGATGCGCTCGACGCCGTACGTCTCGACCTCGGTGATCGACTGCCGGGCCGGGGCGGGGGGTGCCGGCGGCGCGGTGAGGGTCTGCTCGGGGCTCATGCCGTGGTCTCCTGCGTCTCGGGCGGGGTGGGGGACAGGTGCTCGTGGACGACCCGGACGACGTCGTCGCCGCCGCGGGCCAGGACGACGCTCTCCCGCTCGTCCAGCTGCTGCTCACCCTCGGCGGTGCGGAGGGTCGTGCGCACCCGGTGGGTGACGACGGCGACGGAGCCCAGCAGCTGGACCTGCCGGTCGCTGCTCTTGCACGCCACGACCCGCCAGCCGGAGGCCACCCAGGAGTCCCAGAGGGCGCGGTACGCCGCGCGGTCCGGCACGACCGCCGGCTCGGTGTGGAACAGGAACGTGGCCTCGGGCGCCAGCTGACCGAAGTACGCCGAGGTGTCGGTGCGGGAGAACGCGTCGACGAGGCCGTCGAGGGCCTCCAGGGCGGCCGGCTCGTCGAGCGGCCGGGGGAAGGGTGGGGCATGCGGGGTCTCCTAGGTCGGATGGCTCGACGGTAGGGGCGCTCCGGGTGGGGCACCATCGACGCGACGTACAGCCGTCCGCCATCATCTGGACATGACGTCCAAGGCGCTCTCGTGACCCTGACCGTCGGCCAGCTGCTGGCCGACCCCGACCTGCACCTGGTCGACGCGACGGCCGGGATCGGCCACGAGCGGGTGATCGAGGCCGCCCACGTCACCGAGCTGGCGCTGCCCCGCGCCTGGCTGCAGGGGGGCGAGCTGCTGATGACGGTCGGGCTCCAGGTGGCCGGCGACGTCGGGGGCCAGCGGGCCTGGGTGGCCGAGGCCGCCGGCGCCGGCGTCGCCGCGCTCGCGGTGGGGCTCGGCTCGGAGCTGCCCTTCCAGGAGGCGCCCGCGGCGATGGTGGCCGCCGCCCGGGAGCACGGGGTGCCGCTGCTGGCGGTGCCGGACGACGTGCCGTTCATCGCCGTCACCAAGGCGGTCTTCGCCGCGCGCGCCGCGGCCGAGCGGGCCGGGCTGGAGGAGGCGGTCACCCAGCACCGCGCCCTCACCGCGGCGGCGGCCGGCAGCGGGGGCCTCCAGGGGCTGCTCGCGGTGTGGGCCCGGTTGCACCGTGCCGCGGTCGTGCTCGACCCGGCCGGCCGGCTGCTGGCCTCGGCCGGAGAGGACGCCGACCTGCTGGCCGCCGCGGCCGAGCCGATGGTGGACGGGCTGCTGGAGCGGGGGCTGCGGGCCAGCGCCTCGGTGGGCGCGGCCGCCGGCACCGTGCGGCTGCAGCCGCTGGGCGCCCGCCGGGTCCGCGGCCTGCTCGCCGTGTCGGGGGCCGGTGACGGCGCCGACCGGCTGGTCCTGCAGGGGATGGTCTCGCTGCTCTCGCTGGAGCTCGAGCGGCGGCACCTGCTCGGCGCCGACCGTCGCCGGGAGCGGGCGGGCGCCCTGCGGCGGGTCCTGGCCCCCGGGGTGACACCGACCCAGGCGGCGCACCTGCTCGCGGTGGCCGGGCTGCCGGCGCGGGTCCGCGGGCTGGCCGTCGAGGCCGGTGCGGGTGATGCCGTCGAGGTGGCCGCCGACCTGGCGCTGGCGCTGCCCGGTGGGCTCGTCCGGGTGCACGAGGGTCTCGTCGAGGCGCTGGCGGTCGAGGACGTCGACGCGCCGGCGGTCCTCGCCCGGTTCGCCCGGGGTCTGCCGGCCGGGGTCGGGCCGGTGGTGTCGGGGCACCTGGCCGCCGCCTCGGTGCGCGAGGCCCGCTCGGCGGTGGCCGCCAGCCGCCGCTCCGGCCGGGTGGTGGAGTCGGCCGAGCTGGCCAGCGTGGGGCTGCTGCTGTCACTGGCCGACGACGGGGTGCTCGGGGGGTTCGCCGACGCGGTGCTGCTGCCGCTGGAGGAGGCCGACCGCACCGGTGCCCTGCTGCAGACCCTCACCACCTGGCTGGAGCGGGGCGGGTCGGCGGAGGAGACCGCCCAGCAGCTCGGCGTGCACCGGCACACCGTGCGCAACCGGCTGGACCGGGCCGAGGTGCTGACCGGGCGCTCGCTGGCCGAGCCGGCGACCCGCTACGAGCTGTGGCTGGCGCTGCAGGCCCGCGACCGCCGCCCGTCGACGACCGACCGCCCGCCGCACGAGTAGCCGCCCGCCCGATCACACCCCACCGGACGCACCGCGCTGCCCGAATTCGGACACCTCGTGTCCGAATTCGGGCGGTCCGGTGCGTCCGGTCGAGGAAGAGGTGGCGTCAGCGGCGGACGAGGCGCAGGGCCAGGTCGGCGTACGCCGCGCCGATCGCCGCGGGGGTGCGCCGGATGCCGGGTTCGTACCAGCGGGCCACGTCCACCGTCAGCGACTGCAGCGCCAGCGTGGTGCTCTGCAGGTCGGCGACGTCGAAGTCCCCGCTGGCGATCCCCGCCTCGAGCACCTCGCGGACCACGGCGTCGAGCCGCTTGCGCAGCCCGAGCACCCGGTCGCGGTGCTCGGGGGAGAGGTGGGGGAACTCGTACTGCACGATCCGCGCGGTCCGGAAGTGCTCGGCGTGCCAGGCGGCGAACGCCGCGACGATCGCCGCGAGCTGCGCCGGCGGGGTGTCGGCGCCCGCCCGCGCCGCCTCGAGGATCTCCAGCGCGGCGAGGTGACCCTGCTCGCTGAGGTGGAAGAGCAGGTCCTCCTTGGTGGCGAAGTGCACGTAGACGCCGGCCGGGCTCATCCCGGCGCGGGCCGCGATGTCGCGTGTCGTCGTGGCGTGGAAACCCTTGTCGGCAAAGGCCTCTGCCGCGGCGTCGATCAGCCGCCCCGCCGCGTCGGCACCGGCGGGCCGGCCGGCTGCGCTTCGGGTCCCGGTCGTGCTGGTCATGGTTGACAGCATGCCGCACGGCGCCGAGACTAAGCAAGCGCTTAGTCACCGGAGGAGAGCCATGCCCCGCAACGTCTACGGTCCCGACCACGAGGCCTTTCGCGAGACCGCCCGCGAGTTCGTCGACCGCAGCCTGAAGCCGCGGGCCGAGGACTTCATCAAGGACAAGGCGATCGGGCGCGAGGTCTGGCTCGAGGCGGGGGCGCAGGGCCTGCTCGGCCTCGAGGTGCCCGAGCAGTACGGCGGGTCCGAGGCCGGCGACTTCCGGCTCAACGCCGTCCTCGCCGAGGAGCTCTCGAAGTTCACCGCCGCGGCGTCCTCCTGCTTCGGCATCCACACCGACTGCGTGGCGCCGTACCTCGTCGACCTCGGCACCGAGGAGCAGAAGCAGCGCTGGCTGCCCGGGTTCTGCTCGGGCGAGCTGGTCACCGCGATCGCGATGACCGAGCCCAGCGGCGGGTCGGACCTGGCGGCGCTGAGGACGACCGCGGTGCGCGACGGCGACGACTGGGTCCTCAACGGTTCCAAGACGTTCATCACCAACGGCTACTCGGCCGACCTCGTCGTGGTGGCCGCCCGCACGTCACCGGAGAAGCGCGCCAGGGGGATCACGCTGTTCGGCGTCGAGACCGGCATGCCGGGCTTCGAGCGGGGCCGCAAGCTGGACAAGGTCGGCCAGGAGGAGTCCGACACCGCCGAGCTGTTCTTCACCGACGTGCGGGTGCCGGGCGCGAACGTCATCGGCGAGGTCGACCTCGGCTTCATCGCCATGATGGAGCGGCTGCCCCAGGAGCGGATCGGGGCGGCGGTGTCCAACACCGCCCACGCCCAGCAGATCCTGCTCGAGACGATCGACTACGTGAAGCAGCGTCGGGCCTTCGGCCAGCCGATCGGCGCCTTCCAGGCCAACAAGTTCCTCATCGCCGAGCTGCAGACCAAGCTGGAGGTCACCCAGGCGTACGTCGACGACTGCGTCGAGGCGCACGCGGAGCGCAGGCTCAGCGCCGTCGACGCCGCCAAGGCCAAGTGGTGGTCGGCGGAGGTGCAGAACGACGTGCTGGACGCGTGCGTCCAGCTGCACGGCGGGTACGGCTACATGAACGAGTACCGCGTGGCCCGCGCCTGGCGTGACGCCCGGGTGACGAAGATCTGGGCCGGGTCCAACGAGATCATGAAGGAGCTCATCGGCCGCGACCTCGGCCTCTGAGCCAGTCGGGCACCACCCCGGCCGCGTGGCCGCAGCCGGGCACCATCACCGCCACCGGACAACCGAGGAGCAGCAGCACGTGGGACAACACGACAACACGGTCGCCATCGTCACCGGATCCAGCCGCGGCATCGGGCTGGGCATCGCCCGGCGGCTGGTGCAGGAGGGCGGCCGGGTCGTGCTCACCGGCCGCAAGGCCGACGCGCTCGAGGAGGCGGTCGCCGGGCTCGGCGGGCCGGAGGTCGCCCTGGGCGTCGCCGGTCGCGCCGACGACGAGGCACACCAGGACGAGGTGATCGAGCGGGCCCGAGCCACCTTCGGCCGGGTCGACTACCTGGTCAACAACGCGGGGATCAACCCGGCGTACGGCCCGATGCTCGACACCGAGGTCGATGCCGCCCGCAAGATCCTGGAGGTCAACGTGCTCAGCGCCTTCAGCTGGACCCGCAAGGTGGTCGCCGGCGGTCTCGGCACCGAGGAGTCCCCCGGCGGGGCGGTCGTCAACGTCGCCTCGATCGCCGGGCTCGGCGCCACCGGCATGCTGGGCTGGTACGCCGTGAGCAAGGCCGCGCTGATCCACCTCACCACCGAGCTCGGTCACCAGCTCGGCCCGCTGGTGCGGGTCAACGCGGTGGCCCCCGCCGTGGTCAAGACCCAGTTCGCCAGCGCGCTCTACGAGGGGCGTGAGCAGGAGGTGGCCGCGGCGTACCCGATGAAGCGCCTCGGGGTGCCCGAGGACGTCGCCGGCGCCGTCTCGTTCCTGCTGTCGGCCGACGCCTCCTGGATCACCGGCCAGACGCTGGTCGTCGACGGTGGCGTGACCCTCGGCGGCGCGCTGTGAGCCGGTTCGACGGCCAGGTCGTGGTCGTCACCGGCGGCGGCCGCGGCATCGGCGCCGCGTACGCCCGGATGTTCGCGGCCGAGGGGGCCACGGTCGTCGTCAACGACCTCGACGCCGGCGCCGCCCACGAGACCGCCAGCGCGGTCGGCGGCACCGCCGTCCCCGGTGACGCCTCGACCGAGGCCGGCGTGGAGATGCTCCTCGGTGCCGCCCGCGCGCTCGCCGGGCCGGTCGAGGTCTACTGCGCCAACGCCGGTGTGGCCCGGGGCGGTCTGGTCGACGCCCCCGAACGGGCGTGGGAGACCTCGTGGCAGGTCAACGTCATGGCGCACGTGCGGGCCGCGAAGATCCTTGCGCCGCAATGGGTTTCACGCGGACACGGCAGGTTCGTCGCGACCGTGTCCGCGGCCGGGCTGCTGACCATCCCCGGCGCGGCGCCGTACGCCGTGACCAAGCACGCGGCCTACGCGTTCGCGGAGTGGATGTCGATGACGTACGGCGACGCCGGCGTGCGGGTGCACGCGGTGTGCCCGCAGGGCGTGCGCACGCAGATGCTGGAGGACTCCGGTGAGGCCGGCCGGGCGCTGATGGGGGAGTCGGCGATCGAGCCCGACGACGTCGCGGCGGCGCTGCTGCGGGCGATCGAGCAGGAGCAGTTCCTCGTGCTGCCGCACCCCGAGGTCGGGCCGATGTACGCCGGGCGCGCGGCCGACCCGGACCGGTGGCTGGCCGGCATGCGACGGCTGAGCCGCTCGCTGCCCGGCGCGATGATGGGACGGCGCGGCTGATGCGGGCCTGGCAGATCTCGACGCTCGGTGAGCCGGATGACGTCATGACGCTGGTCGAGGCGCCGACTCCCGAGGTGCGGCCCGGGCACGTGCTCGTCGACGTGCTGGCCACCGCGCTGAACTTCCCCGACGTCCTGATGGCGCGCGGGCTGTACCAGGTGCGACCACCGCTGCCGTTCGTGCCGGGGATCGAGGTCTGCGGCCGGGTGGTCGAGGTCGGAGCCGGCGTGGATGGCTGCCGGGTCGGTGACCGGGTCGTCGGCATGCCGGTCCCGCAGCACGGCGGTCTCGCCGAGCAGGCGCTGCTGCCCGCGGAGGCGCTGTTTGCCGCACCGGAGTCGCTGGACGACGCCGAGGCGGCCGCCCTGACCGTGGCCTACCAGACGGCGTACGTCGGGCTCACCCGACGGGCGGCGCTGCGGTCGGGGGAGACCGTGCTCGTGCACGCCGCCGCCGGCGGGGTGGGCGCGGCGGCCGTCCAGGTCGCGAAGGCGCTCGGCGCCACCGTCATCGGCGTCGTGGGCAGCGCGGCGAAGGCTCAGGCCGCCGTGGCCGCCGGCGCCGACCACGTCATCGACCGCTCACGGGTGGACCTCGTCGGCGCGCTCAAGGAGGTCGTCGGGACGGCCGGCGTCGACGTCGTGTTCGACCCGGTCGGCGGTGCGGCGTACGACGCCTCGACCAAGGTGATCGCGTTCGAGGGCCGGATCGTCGTGGTCGGCTTCACCTCCGGGACGATCCCGACGCCCGCGCTCGGGCACGCGCTCGTGAAGAACTACTCGATCGTCGGCCTGCACTGGGGGCTGTACCTGCAGCGTGACCACGCGGTGGCCGACGACGCCCACGCGGTGCTGTTGCGGTGGGTCGCGCAGGGGCTGGTGCGCCCGGCCGTCTCCGAGCGGGTGCCGTTCGCCGAGGCCGCCGACGCGCTGACCCGGCTCGCCGCCGGCCGGACGACCGGACGTGTCGTGGTCGGGCCGGCCGGCGCGACCGGCTGACCTCTCCCGGTGGCCCCAGGCCGCGGGAAGGTCGACGTGCGCCCGAGTGGACCGCGTGGCGCCGCTACTGGCCGGCGTCCTGCTCCTCCAGCGCCTCCTCCAGGGCCGCGGCGCCGAACGCCCCCTGCAGGATGTTGCCGGCGGCCGCCGCGACCCGGGCGCTGCCCACGACGGGCGCGATGGCCACGAGGGTGCCCTGGGCGTCCTCGAGCGTGATGCCGGCGTCGGCGGCCAGGCCGAGGTTGATCACGTAGGACACCGGGGCGGCGTCCATCGCCACGAGCGCGGCCAGCCGGACCAGGAAGTACGTCTTCTCGTCCAGCCCGCAGCGCGCCAGCGAGTCCAGGTTCATCGCGACGAGCTGCTCGAGCACCGGCCGGTCGCCCTGGGCGATGCTGCCGAGTGTCGATTCGGGTGAGGCTTGTGCGGTCATGACTCCTCCTGAGGGACGCATCGCGAACGTGCTGATGCCTCAGGCTGCGGTGCTGCGCCGCGCCGGCCATCACCCGCCCGGGGTGAACGGCCCGGGCGGGGTGGCGAAACGATGCGGGCCCGGTCAGTCCTGCGGGCCACCGGCCACGTAGATGACCTGACCGGAGACGAACCCGGCCTCCTCGCTGGTGAGGAACGAGATCGTGGCGGCGATGTCCTCGGGCTGGCCGACCCGGCCGACCGGGATCTGGGCCGAGGCCCCGGCGATGAAGTCCTCGAAGCTGACCTTCATCCGCTCGGCGGTCTGCCGGGTCATGTCGGTGGCGATGAAGCCCGGCGCGACGGCGTTGGCCGTGACGTTGAACCGGCCCAGCTCGATCGCCAGCGTCTTGGTGAACCCCTGCAGCCCGGCCTTGGCGGCGGAGTAGTTGACCTGCCCGCGGTTGCCCTGCGCCGAGGTCGACGAGAGGTTGACGATCCGGCCGTACTTCTGCTCGCGTCATGTGCGCCTGGACCGCCTTGGTCATGAGGAACGAGCCGCGCAGGTGCACGTTGATGACGGCGTCCCAGTCCTCGACGGTCATCTTGAAGATGAGGTTGTCGCGGATGATGCCGGCGTTGTTGACCAGGATCGTCGGCGCCCCGAGCTCCTCGCGCCACGCGGGCCACCGCCGCCTCGACCTGCTCGGGCCGGCTGACGTCGACGCCGACGGCGATCGCGCGCCCGCCGGCCGCGGTGATCGTCGACACCGTGTCACCGCAGGCCTGCTCGTCCAGGTCCAGCACGGCGACGGCGTGGCCGTCGGCCGCCAGCCGGATGGCGGTGGCGGCGCCGATGCCGCGGGCTGCGCCGGTGACGATGGCCGTGCGCTGGGTGGTGCTGCTCATGTGTGCCTCCAGGGCGTCGTACGAGGGAGCGTGCGGGGGTCGAGGGGGTGGTGCCGGACGCCGCTCAGGTGAGGGCGGCCCGGCCGGCGGCGACGAGCGGGGGGACCAGCTCGCCGATCCGGTCGAAGCCGGGGCCGACGGTCTGGCCGGCGAGGTGCCGGGCGTGGATGCCCTCGCAGATCACCGCGAGCTTGTAGTAGCCCAGCGCGACGTACCAGGGGAGCGGGCCGACGTCGAGGCCGGTGCGGGCGGCGTAGCGCTCGATCAGCGCCTCGATCGGGGGGAAGCCGTTGTGCGAGCCCATGCCGTCGGAGACGATCCCGGCGACGCCGTCGGCCGGGCTGGCGTAGACCGGGAGCAGCCCGAGGTCGCACAGCGGGTCGCCGAGCGTGGCCATCTCCCAGTCGAGGACGGCGCGGATGCGCTGGTCCGGGCCGACGAGGACGTTGTCGAGGCGGTAGTCGCCGTGGACGATGCTGGCGCGCTGGGTCTGCGGGACGTCGGCGGCGAGCCCGGCGGCGAGCTCGGGGAAGCCGGGCACCTCCCGGGTGAGCGACCGCTCCAGCTGGGCGGACCAGCGGCGGACCTGCCGCTCCAGGAAGCCCTCGGGGTGGCCGAAGTCCTCGAGCCCCACCGCTGCGGGGTCGATCTCGTGCAGGTCGGCCAGCGTGTCGATCAGCCGGTGGGCGATGTCGGCGCGCTGGGCGTCCGTGAGCGCGGCGGACTGTGCGGTGCGCCGCAGCACCGCACCCTCGACGTGCTGCATCACGTAGAACGGCGCGCCCATGACGGCCGGGTCCTCGCAGAGCGCCACCATCGCGGGGACCGGCACCGTGGTGGCGGCCAGGGCCGACATGACGCGGTGCTCGCGGGTCATGTCGTGGGCGGTGGCGAGGACGTGGCCGAGCGGCGGACGGCGTACCACCCAGTCGTGGACGTCGTCGGTGACCCGGTAGGTCAGGTTGGACTTGCCACCGGCGATCAGCTCCGCGTGCAGCGGGCCGGAGGGGCGGTCGGCGGGGTCGGCGACCGCGCCGGGGGAGCGCAGGAACGCCGCGAGCGCGTCGAGGTCGAGTCCGTCCACCATGCCCGGAGCCTACTAAGCGGGCGCTTAGCGCGAAAGCCGGGACGCGGTGCCGCGGGTCAGGAGTCCTTGACCCGGAGCATGCCCTCCTGGGCGACCGACGCCACGAGGGTGCCGTCGGCCGCGAACATCCGCCCGGTCGCCAGCCCGCGCCCGCCGGAGGCGGACGGCGAGGCCTGGGTGTAGAGGGTCCACTCGTCGGCGCGGGCCGGGCGGTGGAACCACATCGCGTGGTCGAGGCTGGCGGGGCGCAGCCGCGGGTCGGCCCAGGCCAGCCCGTGCTTGCGCAGCACCGGCTCGAGCAGGGAGTAGTCCGAGCTGTAGGCCAGCACCGCCGCGTGCAGCAGCGGGTCGTCCGGCAGCCGGCTGGCGGCCTTGAGCCAGACGCTCTGCTGCGCCGCCCGCTGCCGGCCGGGCGCGACGTAGATCGCGCCCTCGACGTGCCGCAGGTCGATCGACTGCCGCGTCGACCAGAAGCCCGAGATGGCGTCGTCGAAGTCGGCGAGCTCCTCGGCCGTGGTCGGCAGCTGCTCGGGGTCCGGGGACGCCGGCATCGAGTCCTGGTGGTCGAGCCCGTCGGCCTGCGGTCTGGAACGACGTGATCATCGACAGGATCGGCTTGCCGTACTGGATCGCGTGCACCCGCCGGGCCGAGAAGGACCGGCCGTCGCGCAGCCGCTCCACCGCGAAGCGGATCGGGTGGCTGGAGTCGCCCGGGCGCAGGAAGTAGCCGTGCAGGCTGTGGATGTGCCGCGGCTCGCCGTCGACGTCCTCGACCGTGCGCCCCGCGGCGATGATCGACTGGGCCAGCACCTGGCCGCCGAAGACCCGCCCGTGTGGCATCGGCTGGCTGCGGCCGACGAAGATGTCCGCCTCGGAGTCGCCGAGGTCGGACTCGTCGTCGCCGGGGCTGTCGACGCTGATGTGCGCCGCCCCCACGGTCTTGAGGTCGAGGACGTCCAGCAGGTCCTCGAAGGGGTCCAGCTCGGCGGGTTCCTGGGTCGCGGTCACGTCGGAGACGATATCGGGCGGCTGCGATGATGGGCGCATGACCGAACGCGAGAGCACCGAGCGCCCCTACCGCGTCGACGTCCCGCTGCGCTGGTCCGACATGGACAGCCTACGGCCACGTCAACAACGTGCAGTTCCTGCGCCTGCTGGAGGACGCGCGGGTGATCGGCTTCCAGGAGTGGTTCGGCCAGGACCGCTCGATGCTGGACGAGGGGGTGCTGGTGGCCCGCCACGAGATCGAGTACCTCGCCCCGCTGGTGTTCCGGATCGCCCCGATCCAGGTCGACATGTGGGCCACCCAGATCTCCGGTGCCAGCTTCGACCTGGCCTACGAGGTGCGTGACCCGGCCTCGGTGGGCGACGCGCTCTACGCCCGCGCCGAGACGACGCTGGTCGCCTACGACTTCAGCGCCGCGAAGCCGCGACGCCTGCGCCCCAAGGAGCGCGAGGTGCTCAAGGGCGTCTCCGGCGAGCCGGTGCCGTTCCGCTGGCGTCAGCGCCGCACGACGTGAGCGAGCTGCACCTCGCCGACGCCGAGACCCTCGCCGACCTCGCGACGTACGTCGCCCGTGCCCGCACCCTGGACGCCGACGGCGCGGTGCGCCTGCACGCCTCCGGTACGGCGCTCGCGGCGTACGTCGGGGTGCTGGCCGGGCAGGGGCTGATGCACCAGGGCGCCGTGATCGGCATGCGGGTGATGCCGCTCGCCGAGCCGGCCGAGCTGGACGTCACCGTGCCGCTGGCCGGCATCACCGACCGGCTGGCCCGGCAGACGCAGGGCGGCGGCGCGGATGGCGCCGCGGCGGCGACCCTGCCGGTGCCGCCGACCACCGTGCGGGTGGGATGGGCCGCGATGGCGCCGCCCGCGCAGCGGCTGGGAGCCGGTCGGCGAGCTGACCGCGGCCGAGCTGCGCGACGCGGCCACCGCGGGCATCGCCGAGATCGCCCAGGGCTCGCCGGAGGGGTCCGGCGCGCACGCGGTGACCGCGCTGCGGCAGCGCGTCTGGGGCCGCCCGACGGCGACCACCCCGCCGGTGCCGGCCGGGTCGGCCTTCGCGGCCTACGCGCTGGGCTTCCTCACCGGCGGCCCGGTGCGGGTCTTCGCGCACGGCCGGTGGACCCGCGTGTCGACCGACGCCGGTCACGTCCTGGTGCGCTGACCGCCCGGCACGACGAGGGCGGCGACGGCGGCGAGGACCAGCCACATCAGCACGAACGTCGGGATGTCGGAGCGCACGCCGTCGTGCAGCGCGGCGAACACCGACCCGGCGGCGGCGATGCCCATGACGCTGCCCAGCACGTCGGCCAGCTGCAGCGACGAGGACGTGCGCCCGTGCTCGGCCACCGGTGACAGGGCGAGCGAGAGCACCGAGGTCGAGGACATCGCCAGGCCCATGCCGGTGCCGCACAGCGCCGCCGCCACCCCGACCAGCAGGGAGGGCAGCCCGAGCCCGGCGATCGCGGCGAGGCCGGCGACACCGACCGACAGCGAGGCCCCGCCGACCGAGACCAGCCAGGAGCGGCGGCCGGAGAACCGCTGCTGGCCCTGCACCCAGGAGCCGGCCGACCAGCCGACCGCGCCGACGGTGAGCATGGCGCCGGCCACCGTCGCGTCGAGCCCCCGGCTGAGGATCAGCATCAGCGGCACGAACGTCATGGCGCCGTTGAACGCGGCCGTGAGCAGGAACCGGCTCAGCATCACCGACGGCAGGCCGCGGGCCATCCGCAGCGTGCCGCGGGGCAGCAGGCGCGGGCTGGCCACGGCCACACCGGCGAGTCCGACCACGGTCGCCACCAGCGGCAGCGCCCGCACCGGCACCAGGCTGGCGGCGCCCCACTGCATCGCGCCCGCGGCCACCGCGACGACGAGGCCCAGCCCGACCAGCCGGCGCTGCTCGGCGGGCGCGGTGGCGCTGCGCTCGCGGTCGGCGTCGTCGCGCATCTGCTCGCGCCGGCCGGCCACGACCGCCATCGTCACGACGACCGGGGCGACCACGACGAGGAAGACCCACCGCCAGGAGAACGTCTCGGCCAGCCACCCGGCGACCGGCGGCCCGACCAGCGACGGCAGCACCCACGCCGCGGAGATCCAGCTGAACACCCGTGGGCGCAGCTCGCCGGGGTAGGCGCGGCCGATGACGACGTAGATGGCGACGGTGAGCAGCCCGCCGCCGAGGCCGGCGACCAGGCGGCCGGCCAGCAGCACGGTGAACGTCGGCGCCAGCCCGGCCAGCGCCGTGCCGGCCGCCATGAGGGCCTGCCCGGCGAACAGCGAGGGCAGCGGGCCGCGCCGGTCACACCACACCCCGGCCACGACGATGCCGAGCAGCTGGGTGGTGAGCATGGCCGAGAACGCCAGGCCGTAGGAACGGACCGCGTCGAGGTCGCGGGCGATGATCGGCATCGCCGTCGAGATGGCCATCGCCTCGAACGCGATGATGCTGACGAGGGCGACGAGGCAGAGGGTGACCAGCCGGTAGGCCGGCGCCATCGGCCCGGCCGGGCGCTGGCCCGCTGGACGCCGGCCGGCCGCCGAGGTCGCCGTCGCGTCGGTCACCCGGCCAAGGCTAGTGCCGTCCGGAGCCGCTCCCGGTGCGAGGTCCGGGCAGGCCGCGGACGACGCCCCGCGGTCGGGGGCCGCCGTCATGCCGGTCGCGGGCCGGCGGTGATCCGCCGGGTCAGCTCGGCCCGGCCGGCGGGTGTGCGCTCCAGGCCCCACGCGCTCTCGACCCACCAGGTCGCGCCGGCCTGCTGCCACGCGGCGACGTCGCGGCCCAGCGGGTCGTTGCCGTGCAGCTCACCCTCGACGCACACGTCGAACCCCTGCCAGGGCAGACCGGCCGCCTCGCGGGCCGTGCGGACCAGCGCCAGCATCGTGGCCAGCTCGTCGGGGCTGCGCGGGTTGCCTCGCCAGTCGCCGTCGACGACCTGGGGCAGCCAGCCCTGCCAGCGCGCCGCCCGCTCCAGCGAGGGCTGCCGCGGCGCGCCGACGCGCCACGCCCCCACCAGCCACACCGGGGGGTGCGGCCGCTGGACCGGCGGGTCGGGGACCATGAAGTCGGTCGGGGTGACGCGGTAGTGCTGGCCGTCGTAGGCGAACGGCTGGCCGGCGGTCAGCCCGGCGTAGATCGCCAGCGACTCCTCGAGCCGCTGGACCCGGACCCGGCGGCCCTCGTCGGGCTCGAAGGCGGTCCAGCCCTCGTGCAGGGCGCCGAGCCCCGCGCCGAGGGTCACCCGGCCGCCGGAGAGCTGGTCGAGGGTGACCACCCGCGAGGCGAGGTCCCACGGCCTGATCCGGGGCACCGGTGTGAGCATCGTGCCCAGGCGCAGCGTGCTGGTGCGCATCGCCGCCGCCGTCAGCGCCACCCAGGCGTCGACGCCCCAGACCGCCTCCCACACGAACAGGGCGTCCCACCCGCTGCCCTCGGCCAGCGCCGCCGCCTCGGCGATCTCGGCGGCGTCCCCGAACGGCATCACGAACCCGTAGCGCATGCCACAGACGTTATGGCCGGGGTCCGACACCGGCCACCTCGTTCGCGTCGACGTCCCGCCGGGTCACCAAGCGGCACAGGCCGGGTCCGGCACCCGATCGGGGCGCCGGACCCGGCCTGCGGCACCCCGCCGCGGACGGCTCGCCGTACCGGCGTCGTCGGCCGGTGGCAGAGGTGCGGAGGTGCGGTGGTGCGTCCTTGCTACCAGCGAGCCCAGACCGTGGTGTCGGTCGGGACCGTGCCGTCCGGCCCGAGCGGACCGCTGGACAGCAGCGGCTGCGCACCCTCGGGCAGCGCGACCGGGTGCTCGCCGAGGTTGGCCAGGACGAGCGTGCGCTCGCCGCCGTCCGCCGGGGTGACGGCGAAGGCGACGACCTGCTCGGGCCAGCCCTCGACCCAGGTCAGCGAGCCGGTGCCGAGCGCCCGGTCACGGCGGGTGGTGAGCAGCGCCCGGTACAGCTCGAGCGTGGAGCCCTCGACGCCGTCCTGCTGGTCGACGGCCAGGGCGGCGTAGCTCGCCGGCTGCGGCAGCCAGGTCTGGTCCGAGGGGCCGAAGCCCAGCGACGGGGCGTCCGCCACCCACGGCATCGGCACCCGGCACCCGTCGCGGCCGCGCTCGGTGCGCCCGGAGCGCTCCCAGCTCGGGTCCTGGCGGTGGTGGTCGGGCATGTCGGTCGAGTCCGGCAGGCCGAGCTCCTCGCCCTGGTACAGGTAGGACGAGCCCGGCAGCGCGAGCATCAGCGCGGTCGCGGCGCGGGCGCGCTGCAGGCCGAGGTCGGCGTCCGGCTGCGGGTCGCCGATGCCGATGCCGTTGGGGCGGCGGGTGCCGACGGGCAGCCCGAGCCGGGAGGCGTGGCGGACGACGTCGTGGTTGGACAGCACCCACGTGGTGGGCGCGCCGACGGAGTCGTTGGCCGCGAACGAGGACTCGACGACCTCACGGATCTGCGGCGCCAGCCAGGCCGCCTGCAGGTAGTCGAAGTTGAACGCCTGGTGCATCTCGGTGTCGCGCACGTAGCGCACCGCACGCTCCTGCGGGGTGACCCACGCCTCCGCGCACAGGATGCGGTCGGCCTGCGGGTCGTGCTGCTCGCCGACCGGGTTGTACGACGTGAGGATGGTGCGCCACTGCTCGTAGACCTCGTGCACGCCGTCCTGGTCCCACATCGGGGCCCGCTTGCCGTCCTCGGTCCGGGCCTCGGGGCTCGCTGTCGTCGGTGTTGCCCAGCAGCGCCTGCGCCTCGGCCCAGTCCGGCAGGCCGTCCTCCTTGACCAGGCCGTGGGCGACGTCGACGCGGAAGCCGTCGACGCCGCGGTCCAGCCAGAAGCGCAGGATGTCCTCGAACTCGGTCCGCACCTCGGGGTGGGTCCAGTCGAAGTCGGGCTGCTTGGGGTCGAACAGGTGCAGGTACCACTGGCCGGGCGTGCCGTCGGCGTTGGTCGTGCGGGTCCACGCCGGGCCGCCGAAGACGCTGTCCCAGTTGTTCGGCGGCAGCTCGCCGTGCTCGCCCTGGCCGTCGCGGAACAGGTAGCGGGAGCGCTCGGGGCTGCCCGGCCCGGCCGCGAGCGCGGCCTGGAACCACTCGTGCTCGTCGGAGGAGTGGTTGGGCACGAGGTCGACGATGACCTTGAGGCCGAGCTCGTGGGCGCGGGCGATCATCGTGTCGGCGTCGGCCAGCGTGCCGAAGAGCGGGTCGATGTCGCGGTAGTTCGGCGACGTCGTACCCGGCGTCGGCCTGCGGTGAGGTGTAGAAGGGCGAGAGCCAGACGGCGTCGACGCCGAGGTCGCGCAGGTAGGGCAGGCGCGCGGTGATGCCGGGCAGGTCGCCGATGCCGTCGCCGTTGGCGTCGGCCCACGAGCGGGGGTAGATCTGGTAGATCACCGCGTGCCGCCACCAGGCGGGGTCGGCGTCGGCGGTGTGGACGGGGGCGCCGGCGAGGGTCACGGCGGGCGCGTCGGTCAGGGAGGGCAGGGTGGAAACGTCGGTCACGGGAGACCATCCTTCACTGCGCGACGGGTGCGACAAAACGCGACCTGCAACTTCTTGCGAAAAAAGAAAGAAGTTGCGGGCCCGCTCGGGCGGTCGTCGAGGAGGCGGCCGTCAGTCCTGGAGGGAGTTGACCATCGAGTGGGCGGCGCGCTCGAGGTAGTCGCGCAGCAGCAGGTCGTTGGCCGGCGCCAGGTCGAGGGTGTCCACCGCGGCCATCATGTGGGTCAGCCAGCGGTCGCGCTGGGCCGGCGTCACCGTGAACGGCTGGTGCCGCATCCGCAGCCGCGGGTGGCCGCGCTCGTCGGAGTACGTCGTCGGGCCGCCCCAGTACTGCTCGAGGAACATCCGGAACCGCACCTCGCGCCGGCCCGAGGTCGTCCTCGGGGTAGAGCGCCCGCAGCGGCGGGTCACCGGCCACCCCGCGGTAGAACTCGTGGACGAGCTTGACGAAGGTCTCGTGGCCGCCCACCTGGTCATAGAAGCTCTCACCGGTCACGGGCCAAGTCTCTCAGGTGCGCGCGATCACGGCTCCACGGTCCCTCACGCGCGGGGCGCGCCCCCGCCGTACGGCGGCACCAGCTGCGGGGCGCGGACGCCGCTGCGGTCCAGGGCCACCTTGACCCGCTCGCGGATCTCGCGCTGCACGCGGGAAGTTCTCGCCGGGGGCGCACTTGGCGATGATCCGCACCGTCACGGCGCCGGCGGCGATCGACTCCACGCCGACGACGGTGGGCTCCTCCAGCAGCCGGCCCTGCCAGGCCGGGTCCTGGTCCATCTGGTGCACGACCTCGCGCATCACCGCTGATCGCCCGGTCGATGTCCTCGTCGTAGGCCACCGCGGTGTCGACGACGGCGGTCGACCAGCCCTGCGAGCGGTTGCCGATGCGGACGATCTCGCCGTTGCGGATGTACCAGACCACGCCGTTGCCGTCGCGCAGGCGGGTGACCCGCAGCGTGACGTCCTCGACCGTGCCGATCGCCTCGCCGGTGTCGATGACGTCGCCGACGCCGTACTGGTCCTCGACGATCATGAAGATGCCGGACAGGAAGTCCTTGACCAGGCTCTGCGCGCCGAAGCCGAGGGCCACGCCGCCGACGCCGGCGGAGGCCAGCAGCGGCCCGAGCGGCAGGCCGAGCAGGCCCATGACGGTGAGGATCGCCATCGCGGAGATGGCGAAGGTGGACGTGCTCTTGAGGATCGCGCCCATCGTCGCGGCGCGCTGCCGGTGCCGCTCGGACGCCGAGTCCGGTCGCCGCCGACAGCACCCGCGCGGCGCGGCCGGGCAGTGCGCCGGTCCCGCTCGTCGGCGCGCTGCACCGTGCCGCGGACGACGCGGTCGATCGACCGGTGCAGCAGCCATCGCAGCACCACCGCGCCGATGACGGTGACGAGGATGCGCAGGCCGTCGGAGGTGAGCCAGCCGACGAGGTCGTCGGCGGCGGTGCGCGCCGCGGTCGGATCGAGGTCGAGGGAGCAACATGGCGGACATCATGGCGAACCGGCCGCCCGACGCGTCCCGGGGCCGGGTGGCCGGTGGCCGCGCGTGTCCGAGCGCCGCCGCGCCCGTACGTGAAAGACTCCCGGCGTGACGCCTCCGGAAGCGAACCCCGTGCCGCCGCCTGCCGCGACCGCCCTCCCGGGTGCTGGCCGACCTGGCCAGGGCCAAGGGCGTCGCGACCGAGTACGACGACTGGCAGGGGCGGCCACGTCGTCGTGCCGGCCAGCACCATCGTGGCGGTGCTGCGGGCCCTCGGCATCGACGCCTCCGACGACGTCGGCCGCGGCCCGCGCCCTGGCCGCGGAGGCCGACCGGCCGTGGCGGCGGCTGCTGCCGCCGGTGGTCGTCTGCCGCGAGGGGTGGACCCCGTGGGTGCCGGTGCACCTCCCGCACGGTGACCAGCGCCGACGTCTGGGTCGACCTGGAGGACGGCGGCCGCCGCGACGTGCGCCAGGTCGACCACTGGGTGCCGCCGCGGATCATCGACGGGCACGAGGTCGGCGAGGCGACGTACGAGCTGCCCGGCGACCTGCCGCTCGGCTGGCACACCCTCGCCGCCAGCCACGACGGGCACACCGTCACGGCGCCGCTGGTGGTCACCCCGGCCCGGCTCGAGCTGCCCGACGCGCTGGCCGGTCGCCGCGCGTTCGGGCTGATGACCCAGCTGTACTCCGTGCGCTCGCGCCGCTCCTGGGGCGTCGGCGACCTGGCCGACCTGGGCGAGCTGGCCGGCTGGGCGGCGCGCGACCTCGGCGCCGACTTCGTCCTGGTCAACCCGCTGCACGCCGCCGAGCCGGTGCCGCCGATGGAGCCCTCGCCCTACCTGCCGACCACCCGCCGGTTCGTCAACCCGCTCTACATCCGGGTCGAGGACATCCCCGAGATGGGCTACGTCTCCGCCGCCGAGCGCCAGCTGCTGGAGTGGCACGCCGACGACGCGCACGCGCTCAACACCGACGACGTCATCGACCGCGACGCCTCCTGGCAGGCCAAGTCGGCGGCCCTGCGCATCGTCTTCCACCTGCCCCGCGCGCCCGCGGCGCGAGCGCGCGTTCGCGGCGTTCGTCGAGCGCGAGGGGCAGGGCCTGGTCGACTTCGCCACCTGGTGCGCGCTCGCCGAGAAGCACGGGCTGCCCTGGGGCGACTGGCCCGAGGAGCTGCAGGACCCCCGCAGCGCCGGCCGTGCAGGCGGCGCGCGCGGACCTGGCCGACGAGGTCGCTGTTCCACCAGTGGCTGCAGTGGGTGGTCGACGAGCAGCTCGGCGCGGTGCAGCAGGACGGCGCGGCACGCCGGGATGGCGATCGGCGTCGTCCACGACCTGGCCGTCGGCGTGCACCCCGAGGGCGCCGACGCCTGGGGGCTGCCCGACGCGCTCGCCCGGCGGGTCAACGTCGGGCGCCCCGCCGGACCCGTTCAACCAGATGGGCCAGGACTGGAGCCAGCCGCCGTGGCGGCCGGACCGGCTCGCAGGAGCTGGGCTACGCGCCGTACCGCGACATGCTGCGCACCGTCCTGCGCCACGCCGGCGGCATCCGGGTCGACCACGTCATCGGCCTGTTCCGGCTGTGGTGGGTGCCGGAGGGGATGACCCCGGACGCCGGCACCTACGTGCGCTACGACCACGAGGCGCTGATCGGCATCCTCGCGCTGGAGGCGCACCGCGCCGGCGCCCTCGTCGTCGGCGAGGACCTCGGCGTGGTCGAGCCGTGGGTGCGCGACTACCTGCGCGAGCGCGGGATCCTCGGCACCTCGATCCTGTGGTTCGAGAAGGACGAGCAGGGCCGGCCGCTGCCGGCGGAGTCCTACCGCGAGCTGTGCCTGGCCACGGTCACCACGCACGACCTGCCGCCGACCGCCGGCTACCTCGCCGGCGAGCACATCGACCTGCGCGAGGAGCTCGGCCTGCTGACCCGCCCCGTGGAGCAGGAGCGCGAGGTCGACGCCGCCGAGCAGGAGGCCGTGCTGTCGATGCTGCGCGAGCGCGGGCTGCTGCGGCCCGGCGGCGCCGAGCAGCGACGTGGTCGAGGCGCTGCACCGGTTCCTCACCTGGACCCCGGCCCGGCTGATCGGGGTCTCGCGTGTCCGACCTGACCGGCGACCGGCGCACCATCAACCAGCCCGGCACCGACGAGGAGTACCCGAACTGGCGGCTGCCGCTGGCCGGGCCGGACGGCACGCCGCTGCTGCTCGAGGACCTGATGGCCTCGCGCTGGGCCCGCCGGCTGGCCCGCACGGTCGCCCAGCGCTGACCGGCCGCCGCGCCCGCCCGGCACGCGACAGGACCCCCGGAGCCGTCGAGCGGCTCGCGGGGGTCCTGTCGCGTGGTCGGCGCCGGTCAGCCGCGGGCGGCGTCCCGCTCCTGGGCGCGCGAGCGCGCGGGTGATGCCGTCGCGGTTCTCGGCCGACCAGCCGGCGCAGGCCGGCCGGGGCGTCGGCGTGCGCGTCCAGCCAGCCCTGCGTCGCGTCGGCCAGCTCGCGGCTGGCCAGCAGCTGCGGGTAGAACAGCTCGACGATCGACTCGGCGATGGCGTGGGTGCGCGAGGTCCACACGTCCAGCAGCGCGTCGTGGTAGCGTCGCGACGTACGGCGCGAGCAGCTGCGGGTCGTGCGCGCGGCCGAAGCCGATGCCGACCGCGGCGACGGTCTGGTTGGCCAGGCCGGTCCTCGGCGACCGCCTTGCTGCCACGCGTCGGCCTTCGCCTCGGCCGTGGGCACGCGCGGCGAGGGCGCGGGCCGCGCGCTCGCGGCCGGTCGCGGTGTTGTCCCGCTCGCGCTCGGCCTCGATCTCGGCGGCGCCGACCACACCGGCCGTGGCCAGCCCGGTCAGCAGCGTCCAGCGCATCTCGGTGTCGATGGCCAGGCCCGTCCAGCACGGTGCTGCCGTCGAGCAGCGCCTGCAGGTACGCCGTGTCCTCCGGCGCCTGCGCGTAGCCGGCGAACGCCGTCACCAGCTGCAGCTGGGCGTCGCTGCCCGGCTCGGCCGAGCGCGACCAGGTCGCGCAGCCGGCTGACGACGTCGGCGGCGACGGCGGCGCGGTGCTGCGGGGCGACGTACATCGTGACCGTCGCCTGCAGCTGGGACAGCAGCGTCCGCAGCAGGGTGGAGTCGGTCTCGCCGGGCAGCGAGCTGAGCGCCAGCTCGACGAAGTCGCGGCCGGGCATCTCGGCGTCGCGGGTCATGTCCCACGCCGCGCCCAGGACCAGCGCGCGCGGCAGGCTGTCGGCGAAGCCGCGCGGGTGCGCGACCGCGGTGGCCGTCGAGCGCTCGTCGAGGCGGATCTTGGCGTAGGCCAGGTCGTCGTCGTTGACCAGCAGCAGGTCCGGCTGGGGCCGGCCGACCAGCTCGGGCACCTCGGTGCGCTCGCCGTCGACGTCCAGCTCGAGCCGGTCCGTGCGCACCAGCTGGTCGCCCTGCACGGTCGTAGCAGGCCGACCGCGAGGCGGTGCGGGCGCAGCGTCGGGAAGCCCTCGGCCGCGGTCTGGGTGATCGACGCGGCGGTGATGACGCCCTGCGTCGTCGACCGTCGACCTCGGGGCGCAGCGTGTTGACCCCGGCGGTCTCCAGCCACAGCTTGGACCAGGTCGACAGGTCGCGGCCGGAGGTCTGCTCCAGCTCGGCGAGCAGGTCCGGCAGCGTGGTGTTCTGCCAGGCGTACTTGGCGAAGTAGGCGCGCAGGCCCGGCGGTGAACGGCTCGCGCCCGACGTAGGCGACGAGCTGCTTGAGCACCGAGGCGCCCTTGGCGTAGGTGATGCCGTCGAAGTTGACCTCGACGTCGGCGAGGTCGCGGATGTCGGCGACGATCGGGTGGGTCGAGGAGAGCTGGTCCTGGCGGTAGGCCCAGGCCTTCTCGGAGGTGCCGAACGTCGTCCAGGCGCTGGTCCACTGCGGTGGCCTCGGCCTGGCGCGCTGGTGGAGGCCCACTCGGCGAAGGACTCGTTGAGCCACAGGTCGTTCCACCAGCGCATGGTCACCAGGTCGCCGAACCACATGTGCGCCAGCTCGTGCAGGATCGTCAGCGCGCGGCGCTCGACGATCGCCTCGGTGACCTTGGCGCGGAACACGTAGACCTCGGTGAAGGTCACGGCGCCGGCGTTCTCCATCGCGCCCATGTTGTACTCGGGCGTGAAGATCTGGTCGTACTTGGTGAACGGGTACGGCTGGTCGAACTCGTTCTCGAAGAACGCGAACCCGCGCTTGGTGCAGTCGAAGATGTTGTCGGCGTCCAGGTGCGCGGTCAGCGACTTGCGGCAGAAGACGCCGAGCGGCACGGTGCCGCCCGCGCGTCTGCACCTCGTCGCGCACGACGTCGTACGGGCCGGCGATGAGCGCCGTGATGTAGCAGGACATCCGCGGCGTCGTGGGGAAGGACCAGGTGGCGCTCGGCTCGCCGTCCGCCTCGCCGGCGGGGGTCGGGCTCGGGCGTCGGCTCGTTGGAGACGACCTGCCAGTGGGCCGGCGCGGTCACCGTGAACGCGAACGTCGCCTTGAGGTCGGGCTGCTCGAAGACCGCGAACACGCGGCGGCAGTCGGCGACCTCGAACTGGGTGTAGAGGTAGACCTCGTCGTCGACCGGGTCGACGAACCGGTGCAGGCCCTCGCCGGTGTTCATGTAGGCGCCGGTGGCGTCGATCGTCAGCTCGTTGCTGGCGCGCAGCGTCGGCAGCTGGACGCGGACCCCGTCGAAGTGCGTGGCCGGGTCGAGGCTCTCGCCGTTGAGCGTGATCGCCTGGACCGAGTCGGCGATGAGGTCGATGAAGGTGGAGGCGCCCTCGGTCGTGGCGTCGAACCGCACCGTGGTGGTGGTGCGGAAGCTCGTCGGACCGGTGGTGAGGTCCAGCGTCACGTCGTACGACGCGACGGACAGCAGGTCTGCGCGCTCGCGGGCTTCGTCGCGAGTGAGGTTCTTGCCAGGCACGGGTGGTCTCCTAGACGGCGCTCAGGTCGGGGGTCACGTCATCCTTGCACGGGCCCCGGCGCCCGCGCGGGCGACACGCGGTGGCTCCGTGCGCCCCGGCGGGGCCTGGCTGGCAGGATGGGCGCGTGACTGACACGACGAAGACCCCCGTAGAGCTCTGGTTCGACCCGCTGTGCCCGTGGGCGTGGATGACCTCCCGCTGGCTGATGGAGGTCGAGAAGGTCCGCGACATCGAGGTGACCTGGTCGGTGATGAGCCTCGCGGTCCTCAACGAGGACGCGCGACCTGCCCGCGGACTACGCCGAGATGATGAAGAAGGCGTGGGGCCCGGTGCGGGTCATCATCGCCGCCGCCCGCGAGCACGGCGACGGTGTGGTCAAGCCGCTGTACGACGCGATGGGCACCCGCATCCACCTGGGTGGCGAGAAGGACTACGGCGTCGTCGTCAGCGGCGCCCTGGAGGAGGTCGGCCTGCCCGCCGACCTCGCCCGCTTCGCCACCTCCACCGAGGTCGACGACCCGCTGCGCGCCAGCCACCAGCGCGGCATCGACCTGGTCGGCCAGGACGTCGGCACGCCGGTGATCTCGGTCGACGGCGTCGCGTTCTTCGGCCCGGTCGTCACGCCCGGCGCCCAAGGGCGAGGCGGCCGGGCGGCTCTGGGACGGCTGCGTGCTCGTTGCCGGGACGCCCGGCTTCTACGAGCTGAAGCGCACCCGCACCTCCGGCCCCGTGTTCGACTGACCGCCACCGCCAAGGACTCTGCGATGCGCGTGCACATCGGCGGCGACCACGCCGCCTTCGACCTCAAGACCGACCTCGTCACCTTCCTGCAGGGGAAGGGGTACGACGTCGTCGACCACGGGCCCGACTACTACGACGCCGAGGACGACTACCCGGTGGCGGTGCTGCGCGCGGCCGAGGCCGTCTCCGGTGACGTCGGCTCGCTCGGCGTCGTGCTCGGCGGCTCGGGCAACGGCGAGCAGATCGCGGCCAACAAGGTGCGCGGCATCCGCGCCGCGCTGGCCTACCGCCCCGAGCTGGCGGAGCTGGCGCGCGCGCACAACAACGCCCAGGTGGTCTCGATCGGCGCGCGGATGAACACCGTCGAGGAGGCCCGCGAGATCTGCGAGGTCTTCCTCACGACGCACTTCAGCGGCGCCGAGCGGCACGCCCGCCGGCTGGCCATGGTGGAGCGCTACGAGCAGCACGGCGAGCTGCCCCCGATCCCGGCCAGCGAGGGCTGATCGCGCTCACCCGGGGCCTGCGCGAGCGCAGCCGGCGACGGGGTCGGTCAGGAGTCGGTCAAAACCGCGTCCGAATCCCGAGCGCGATCACTATGGTTCGACGGTGACGACTCAAGTCGACGTGGTCGCGCGCCGACGTCGTGCCGTGCAGCTGACCCGCGCCATCCGGCGTGGGTCGCTGCTCGGGCGCATCGCGTCCTCCGTCACCATCGCCGTCGCGCTGTGCGCGGTCTCCGTGCTGCTCACCCTGGCCATGGGGCAGTGGCCGCTGGTCGTCTCCTACGCCGCCTTCGCCCCGCTGGTCGTCGTGGCCGGGCTCTTCCTGCCGCTGCGGTGGTTCGTGGGCGTCCTCGGTGTGATCGCCGTCCTGATGACCTGGGCCGCGACCGAGTACTCCCCGGGCAAGCCCGGCCTGGGCGGCGCCGTCCTCATCCTCGGGATCATCGCGGCGATGATGCTCGCGCTGTGCCTGTCCCGGTCGCGGCTCGGGGTGCAGGGCACGCTGGGGGAGTCGATGCTGGTCGACCTGCGCGACCGGCTGCGCGCCCACGGGGTGCTGCCCGACCTGCCCGAGCCCTGGCACGCCGAGATGGCGCTGCAGTCGGCGTACGGCGACGCGTTCTCCGGTGACTTCGTCGTGGCCAACCGCTCCCGCGACGGCAACCACCTCGAGGTGGCGCTGGTGGACGTCTCGGGCAAGGGGGTCAACGCCGGCACCCGGGCGCTGCTGCTGTCCGGTGCCTTCGGCGGCCTGCTCGGCGCGATGGAGCCGCAGAAGTTCCTCCCGGCGGCGAACGCCTACCTGTTGCGCCAGGACTGGAACGAGGGCTTCGCCACCGCCGCGCACGTGGCCCTCAACCTGGAGACCGGCGTGTTCTGCATCGGCAGCGCCGGGCACCCGCCGAGCGTGGTGTTCTCGGCCGGGTCGGGCCGCTGGCGCCTGCTCGACGCCCCCGGCGGACCGCTGCTCGGGCGTCATGGACGGCGGCGAGTACCCGCGCCAGATCGGCCGGCTCGACCGCGGCGACGCCCTGCTGCTCTACACCGACGGCGTGATCGAGACCCGCACCCGCGACCTGCACGTCGGCATCGACCGGATGCTCGGGGAGGCCGAGCGGCTGGTCTCGCGGGGCTTCGCCGGCGGCGCCGCCCGCATCTGCGCTGCCGCGCTGGCCGGCGAGACCGACGACCGCGCGGTCGTGCTCATCTGGCGCCGCTGACCGACGTCCGGCGCAGGCTGATGTCGGCGCACTCCAGGCAGATCTCCTCGGGCACGACCCCCAGCCGCATCAGCAGCCCGAACACGCGGCAGCCGACGCAGAGCCCGAGCACCGCCTCCAGTGCGGGGAAGACGACCATGACGACGCCCAGGACCACCACGGCGGTGTCGGCCGCGGTGCCGGGCAGCAGCCAGAGGACGGTCGCGGCGGCGGTCAGGACGGCGCCGATCGCCGCGGCGAAGCGCTTGGGCGGCCCGGCCGTCGGCCGCTTCGGCGCCCGCACCCGGGGGCGGACGGCGCGCTGCACCAGCTGGGCCAGCGGGCTGACGCGGGGGCCGAGGGCCGCCCGCAGGGTGAAGTCGAGGGCGAGCACGGCGTAGATCCACCACTGGTGCGTGACCAGGGCGAGGACCGCCAGCACCAGCACGACGGCGGCGATGAGGCGGACCGTGACGTCGTCGACGACGCGGGGGAACCGGGGCGGCTGCATGTCAGCCCCAAGCGCGGGCCGGGCCCGGGTATTCCGGGACCACGCCCACTCCCGGCAGGTGGACGGGACGAGCGGCAGGTGGACGCGGCCGGTCTGCCTACGGACTCACCGGGCGCGCTCACGGCGTCCGGACGCGACCGCGGGCCGCAGCCAGGAGGCTGCGGCCCGCAGGGTGGTGCGGTGGTGCGGTGGTGCCGCGCGGCTCAGAGCGGGTTGCGTGGCGCGGTCGGGTCGATCGGCTCGGCCGGCGGGATCGGTGCGGCCGGGTCGATCGGGGCGGGCGGCGTCTCCTGCGGGAAGTCGTCCTTGCGGCCGTCGAGGTTGTCCAGCTGCTCGCGTGCCTTGGCCTTGCCGGTGGCGATCTGGTCGGTGTACTTGCCGCCGGTCTTCTGGTCGACGATCTCGCCGGCCTTGTCCAGGCCCTTGTCGATCTTGTCGCCGTGCTGGTCGACGAGCCCGGAGGCCTTCTCCTTGAGCTGGTCGGCCTTGCCCTTGAGGTTGTCGAACATGCCCATGAGTCGAGTTTCCTTCGTGTCGGTGCGATCCGGTGACCGGCTGGACACCTCAATCTAGGCGGCGACCCCGGCGGCGTCGACCTCGCCCCGGCTCGTCGCGGTCAGCGGGACAGCAGCCGCTCGGCCGGCGAGCGGCTCTCGCCCTCCTCGGGGATGAGCAGCCAGGCGGCGAGGTAGACGGGGATCGCGGCGCCGCCGAGGACCGACAGCACGACGGCCAGGACGCGGACGATGCCGACGTCGAGGTTGGTGCGGTCGGCGACGGCGCCACACACACCGCCGAGCAGGCGGTCGTGCGAGCGGCGGCGGAACGGCGCGGGGGCGGGGGTGGTGGTCATGGGTCGAGCCTGCCCGTCCGCGGCCCGGGAACCCATCGGGGTCGACCCCGAGCCGACCCGGACCGGACCCTGAGCGTCGGGTCGTCCAGGGCGCGGAGGTCGCCTGCCCCGGGCGCGGAACCGGCCCCCGTCCCGGGGCGGGACGGGGGCCGGTCGCGGCGTACGACGGGTCAGGCGACGCGCTGCTGGGGCGCGGTCTCCTTGGTCTTGCGGGGGTCCCGCACGACGACGTCGCCGAGGGCCTCGTCGATCCGGGCCATCAGCTCGGCCGGGATCTTCACGCCCGCGGCCTTGACGTTCTCGGTGACCTGCTCGGGTCGGCTGGCCCCGATCAGCGCGGCAGCGACGTTGTCGTTCTGCAGCACCCACGCGACGGCCAGCTGGGCCATCGACAGGTCGAGCTCGTCGGCGACGGGCTGCAGGGCCTGCACGCGGGTGAGCACGTCGTCGTTCATGAAGCGGCTGATCATGTCGGCGCCGCCCTTCTCGTCCGTCGCGCGGGAGCCGGCCGGGGGCTGCTCGCCCGGCTTGTACTTGCCGGTGAGCACGCCCTGCGCCACCGGGGACCAGACGATCTGCGAGACACCGAGCTCGCGCGACGTGGGGACGACCTCGTCCTCGATGACCCGCCACAGCATCGAGTACTGCGGCTGGCTGGAGATGAGCTGGAAGCCGAGCTCCTTGCTGAGCTTGACGCCGTCGCGGATCTGGTCGGCGGTCCACTCGCTGACGCCGATGTAGAGCGCCTTGCCCTGGCGGACGATGTCGGCGAACGCCTGCATCGTCTCCTCGAGCGGGGTCTCGGTGTCGTAGCGGTGGGCCTGGTAGAGGTCGACGTAGTCGGTCTGCAGGCGCTGCAGCGAGCCGTTGATCGACTCCATGATGTGCTTGCGGGACAGGCCCGTGTCGTTCTTGCCGCCGGGACCGGTGGGCCAGTAGACCTTCGTGAAGATCTCGAGCGACTCGCGTCGCTCGCCCTTGAGCGCGTCGCCGAGGACCGTCTCGGCCTTGGTGTTGGCGTAGACGTCGGCGGTGTCGAACGTGGAGATGCCGTTGTCGAGCGCGGCCCGCACGCACTGCGCGGCCGTCTCGTTCTCGACCTGCGAGCCGTGGGTGAGCCAGTTGCCGTAGGTGATCTCGGAGATCTTGAGTCCGCTGTTGCCGAGGTATCGGAATTCCATGTTTGCAACCGTATGCCGTGCCCAGGCGCGCTGCGCGCCGGGGCCGTCGGCGCCGGCGGCCGGCCACCTGGGCCGGCCCCGCGCGTGGGCCGACACGCCGTGCGCGGGGCGGCGAGCGGCTGTGGCGGCCGCGAACACTAGGCTCCGGGCGTCCTGTCCCGTCGCAAGGAGCGTGTCCATGATCATCCTCGGCATCGTCCTCATCCTCTTGGGGCTTCTCGTCGCCAGCCTCAAGGTCCTTCTCTGGATCGGCGTCATCCTGCTCATCGTGGGCCTGGTGGTGAACCTCGTGCCGATCGGTGGCACGAAGCGTCGCTGGTACTGACGCCTTCTCCACGACACCCCCCGCGGCAGCCGCTGCGGGGGGTGTCGTCTTTCCCGCCACCGGGCCGGCGCCGCGGCATACGGTGCAGGGATGGACCCTCAGGAACGCCGTTCGCGTCTCGCCGCGGCGCGGGTCGCCCGACTGGCGACCGTCAGCGCCGACGGCGAACCTCATGTCGTGCCAGTGGCTTTCGTCCTCGTGGACGACGTCGTCTACACGGCGGTCGACGGCAAACCCAAGACGACCCGCAGGCTTCGCCGGTTGGCCGACGTCGAGGCCACCGGCCGGGCCAGCGTGCTGGTGGACGTGTACGACGAGGACTGGTCCGCCCTGTGGTGGGTGCGCGCCGACGGTGCCGCGGAGGTCCTGCCGAGCGGGTCGCCGCAGGAGCGCCGGGCGATCGACGCGCTGGTGGCCAAGTACCCGCAGTACGTCGCGGCCGCGTCCCGCCGGTCCGGTCATCGCCGTGCAGGTCGGACAGTGGCGGTCCTGGGCCTACGACGGCTCGTGACCGGCGGAGCTCACCGGTACGGCGGGCCGGCCGGCCGCTCCTGGGCCTGCTGGTCGCCGGCCGTGCCCGCGGGGCGGCGTACCTGCGGCTCGATGTGGGTCTGCACGTCGGTCCCGGTGAGGTCCGCGGCGATCGCCGCCTCGACGTCGTCGGCCACGTCGTGCGCCCGCTCGACCGTCCAGCTGCCCGGCACGAGCAGCGTCAGCGACACGAACCGGTGCTGGCCGGACTCCCGCGTGCGCAGGTGGGCGAAGTCGACGTCCGGGGTGCGCAGCCGGTCCAGGACCGCGGTGAGGCGGGTGAGGTCCTCCTCGGGCAGCGCGGCGTCCAGCAACGAGGTCACGGACTGCGAGACGAGCCGGTAGCCGGTGACGAGGATGTTGACGCCGACCAGCGCGGCGACGACCGGGTCGAGCCGCTGCCAGCCGGTCAGGGCCACGAGGAACACCCCGACGATGACCCCGACCGAGGTCCACACGTCGGTGAGCAGGTGCTTGCCGTCGGCCGTCAGGGTGACCGAACGGTGCGCCCGGCCGGCCCGGATCAGCAGCAGCCCCACCGCGCCGTTGACGACCGAGGCCACCGTCGAGATGGCCAGGCCGATCCCGACGCTCTCGATCGCCGACGGGTGCAGGAAGCGGTCCACCGCGCTGACCAGGATCACCGCGGCCGCGACGAAGATCATCAGCCCCTCGATGCCGGCCGAGAAGTACTCCGCCTTGCCGTGCCCGTAGTGGTGGTTGTCGTCGGCGGGGCGGGCGGCGACGCGCAGGGCGATCAGGGCCACCACCGCGGCGACGAGGTTGACCACGGACTCGGCGGCGTCCGAGAGCAGGCCGACCGACCCGGTCAGCAGGTAGGCGCTCGCCTTGAGGGTGATGGTGACCACGGCGGCCGCGATGGACAGCCACGCGAACCGGGTCAGCCCGGGCGGCGCACCCCCGGGCTCCTCACCCACCTGCGGAAAGGCGATTCTCTTCATGGCTCCAGCCTGTCAGGCCTCGGTGCGGTGCGCCGAGGTCGCCCCGGGGAAGGGCGGTGTGAGGGCGCGGGAGGCGGCCCCGGGCGTTCCTCGAGCGTTCACGACACGGCCTCGGGATGGTCGCGCCCGCCTCGTGCCCGCGTCCTACCTTCTGGGCGTCCCGCACCACGCTGAACGGAGTCCTCGATGTCCCTGCGCCGCCATCTGGTGAGCCTGGCCCTTGTCCCCGCCATGACCGTCGTACCGGTGGTCGCCCACGCGGCGCCTGCGCCCGGCGCGGGAACGGCGGTTCCGCCGCAGAAGACCCACTTCGACCTGCAGGCCCACCGCGGTGGCATCGGCATGACGACCGAGGAGTCCCTGCAGGGGTTCGCCAAGGCGCTCCGGCTCGGGGTCAGCACCCTCGAGCTCGACACCCAGATCACCAAGGACGAGAAGGTGGTCGTCAACCACGACCGCCAGATCAGCGCCCAGAAGTGCCGCGACACCGCGCCGGTCACCGCCGGGGACCCGGTGTACCCGTACGTCGGCAAGTACATCAAGGACCTCACGCTGGCCCAGATCAAGACCATGGACTGCGGCTACCAGCAGCTGCCGGGCTTCCCCGAGCAGGAGCAGGTCAAGGGCTTCCGGATGGTCGAGCTCAAGGACGTCCTCGGCCTCGTCCGGCGCTACCGCGCCCACCAGGTCAAGCTCAACATCGAGACCAAGGTCGAGGCGGGCGCGCCCGAGCAGACGGCCCCGCGGGCGCTGTTCGTCCGCCGGGTCTTCCAGGAGATCCACGCCTCGGGGCATCGAGAAGCAGGTCAGCATCCAGTCCTTCGACTGGGGCGCGCTGAAGGAGATGCACCGCCTGGCCCCGACGTGGCCGCTCGTGGCGCTGACGAACTACGACTTCCTCCAGGTCGGCAAGCCGGGCGCCTCCCCGTGGCTCGGCGGCATCGACGCCGACGACTACGACGGCGACTTCGTCAAGGCGGCGGCCGCGGTTCCCGGCGTCACCGCACTCTCGCCCAACTACGGCTTCCCCCAGGACGGCAAGGTCAACGACCCGGCTTCCGCTTCTACCCGGACGCGGCGATGGTGTCGGAGGCGCACGCCCGGGGCCTCACGGTGATCCCGTGGACCTGCGACGACCCCGCCACGGTCACGAGGCTCATGGACCTGGGGGTGGACGGCATCATCACCGAACTACCCCAACCGGGTCCGGCAGATCATGGCCGACCGCGGCATGCGGCTGCCGAAGGCCTACGAGCCCCGCTGACCCGCTGACCCGGGCCGGTCTGGGCCGCTGGGCCGGCCTGGGCCGGCCTGGGGGAGGGCGGCATACTCGCTGTCGTGAGCGATCACCTGCTGGTCTTCCCCGAGCGCGACGTCGCCGAGGAGGTCGCGGCCTCCCTGTCGGACGAGGGTTTCACCGACGTGCGGGTGGTGCGGGAGGCCCTGGCGGGGGAGGACGACTCCGAGGACCACGAGTGGGCCGTCCACGTCCGCGAGGAGATGGTCGCCGACGAGTCGGGCCCGGTCGAGGGCGGGCTGCGCGACCGGTTCGAGGCGCTGGCACAGGAACACGGCGGCTGGTACGACCCGCACCCCGGCGGCTGAGCCGGGCCTGCCTGACGCCGCCGCACCGTCGTCCTCCGGTTGTGGGGCGCCGTCGCAAACTGAGACCGGCGGACCTCCCTGCGCCGTCGATCATCGTGCTGGCAGGGCCTGGTGATGCCTCGATGCACCGTGCATGACTCTGGCCGCCCAGTCGACGTACGGGAGAACGCCATGACGGATCCGACGCCGAGCTCTGCGACCGAGCAGACCTTTCGCCTGATGTACCGGAGCCGGGACCTGATTCCCGGCCGACCGCCGGAAGGTCGAGCTCGGTCACCTGTTCACCGAGGCGCGGTCGAACAACAAGAAGCGGGGGATCACCGGGGCGCTGCTGCTCTCCGAGGACCGGTTCGTCCAGGTGCTCGAGGGGGACGAGGACGCCGTACGCGCCCTGTTCACGCACATCGAGCGCGACGGTCGACACGACTCGGTCTCGGTCCTCGAGTCGGGCATGGTGGCGCGGCGGCTGTTCGCCCGCTGGGCCATGGCCAAGGTGGCCGAGGACGGCGAGCCCGACATCCCGCTGATCGCCCACGTCGAGGGGATCTCTCCCGCCGCCGGTCGGGGCACCACCCCGGAGCAGGACGAGGTGCTGGACGCCATGCGGAACGCCGCGCGGCACGAGCACACGGTCTGACGTGCAACGGTCCGGACGCCCCGTTTGCCGTTGCGGGCGTTAGGGTACGCCGACCATATTCACCCGACAGGGGGCACGTCAGGCGTGCCGGGGACGGAGTCACTCATGACCGCATCAGATCTGCCACCGCTGTCCAAGGAAGAGCTCGCCGCAGAGGCGGGCTCGGCGCTGCCGGACAAGGAGGTCATGTCGTTGCTGGACCTCAACGCCGACCTCAACCTCGCTCTCGACGTCGCGGCACCGGTCGATCTGGCCGTGGCCGCCAACGCCAACGTCGCCGCACCGATCAACGCGGCCGTGGGCGCCAACATCCTCTCGGTCGGCTCGGCCGACGCGGCCCTGGCGCACCAGGACGTCAACATCGACCAGGGGCTGTCCGGTTCCGCGGTCGCCGACGCCCCGCAGCACAGCGGCATCGACCAGACCACCCCCACGGCCGGGACGACGCCGCACGCCGGCGACGGCTGACGCACCGGCCACCGCCGGTGCCACGGCGACCGCGCCCAGCCCGTCCTCCGCGCTCAGCGGCGACCTGCTCAAGGTCGACGTCAACGTCGCGGCGGACGCCAAGCTCGCCGCTCCGATCGACGGCGCGGTCGCGGCGAACGCCAACGTCGCCGCCCCGATCGACGCCTCCGTGTCGGCCAACGTGGGCTCCGTCGCCTCCGACGCGACCGCCATCGCCGACCAGACGGGGTCGATCACCCAGCACCTGGACGGGACCGCGCAGGCCACGGCTGACCAGACCTCGCAGATCAACCAGTAGACGGTCACGGGTGAGCCTGACCTCATCGCCCGGCAGGACGCCGGGGCAGGACGCTGCCGCGTCCGGCCCCGGCGTCCTGCCGCCGGGATCGTCCCCGGAGGCTTCTCTGCGGCCTGCGCCCGCCAGCGGACTCGTCCTGCTCGGTGAGCTGGCGGGGTCCGGATACCGCACGCCACCCGCCCTGGTCAGACGCCCGGACGGGCAGACGATCCAGCTGACCGCGCTGCTCTACCTGGTCCTCGAGGCCATCGACGGCGAGCGCCGCTTCGCCGAGATCGCCGCGGTGGTCAGCGCGGCATACGGCCGTCAGGTGGGGGAGGACGACGTCCGCCTCCTCACCGAGACCAAGCTGCGCCCGCTCGGTCTGCTCCGCGCCCCCGACGGCACCGAGCCCGAGCTCCGCAAGCCCAACCCGCTGCTGGCGTTGCGCCTGCGATGGGTCGTCTCCGACCCGGCGGTCACCCGCCGGCTCACGGCCCCGTTCGCGGCGCTGTTCGCCCCCGTGGTCGTCGCCCTCGTCCTCACGGCGTTCGCGGCCATCTCGACGTGGGTGCTCTTCACCAAGGGGCTGGGCTCGGCCACCCACCAGGCCTTCGACCAGCCACTGCTGCTGCTGCTCGTCTTCGCCATCACCGTCTTCTCCGCGGGCTTCCATGAGTTCGGCCACGCCTCGGCCTGCCGCTACGGCGGTGCCACGCCGGGGGCGATGGGCACGGGCCTCTACCTCGTGTGGCCCGCGTTCTACACCGACGTCACCGACAGCTACCGCCTCGGACGCGGCGGCCGGCTGCGCGTCGACCTCGGCGGGCTCTACTTCAACGCGATCGTGGCCGTGGTGATGTTCGGGGTCTGGGCTGCGACCCGGTGGGACGCGCTCCTGCTGATCCTCGCCACCCAGCTGTTGCAGATGGTGCGCCAGCTCGCGCCGATGGTGCGCTTCGACGGCTACCACGTCCTCGCCGACCTCACGGGAGTGCCGGACCTCTACGCGCGGATGGGGCCCACCCTGCGCAGCCTGCTCCCGGGTCACCGGGACGACCCGCGGGCCACGGCGCTGAAGCCGTGGGCGCGGGCGGTCGTGACAGCGTGGGTGCTGGTGATCGTGCCGCTGCTGCTGTTCACGCTCGTGCTCATGGTCCTGGCCCTGCCGCGGGTGCTCGCCACCGCGTGGGGCAGCCTGGGAAACCAGGCACACGCGCTGACCGTCGACTGGGCCGGTGGCGACGTCGCGGGGGTGGCCGTCAGGATGCTGGCGATCGTCGCCGTCTCGCTGCCGGTGCTCGGGTCCTTGCTCACCCTCGTCCGGCTGGTCCGGAGCATCACCGCCTCCGTGTGGCAGGCGACGAAGGGCAGGCCCGGTCGACGAGCGGTGGCCGTCCTGGTGGCCAGTGCCCTGGTGGCGGGCCTGGCCTGGGCCTGGTGGCCCGACGCCGACCGGTACCGGCCCATCCAGGCCTTCGAGCGTGGCGCGGTCATCGACGGGCTCGAGGCGTCGGGCGTCGTCGGTCCCCAGCTGCGGGACGGACAGGTCGTCAACGCACCACGCACGGTGTGGGCCTCGACGTCGACGCCGCCGACCAGGCGCCATCCCGAGCTCGCGCTCGTCCTGGTCCCCAAGGGCGCTGCTCGCGGCGGCGCGACAGCGGCTCGCCCTGCGTGGGTCTTCCCGTTCAACCGTCCCGGGCCTCCCGGAGCGGGCGACAACCAGGCGCTCGCGGTCAACACCACGGACGGGTCGTCGGTGTACGACGTCGCGTTCGCCATGGTCTGGGCCGACGGCAGCAGCGTGACCAACCGCAACGAGGCCTACGCCTTCGCCAGCTGCGCGAGCTGCACGACCGTGGCCGTGGCGTTCCAGGTCGTCCTCATCGTCGGCCAGGCCGACGTGGCGATCCCCCAGAACCTCTCGGGGGCGGTCAACTACTCCTGCGCCCGGTGCGTCACCTACGCGTTGGCCCAGCAGCTCGTCCTCACCGTGCCCGGTGACCTCGACGCTGACCAGCACCGGCGGCTGGATGCCCTGTGGCAACAGATCTCGGCCTTTGCCGCATCCGTCCAGCACGTGCCGCTGGACCAGGTCCGCAACCGGCTGCTCGCCTTCCAGGACCAGGTCAGGGAGCTGGTCAAGGAAGTGGGCACACCGGCACCCGCCGCCAGCAGCACCGCGCCCCCCACCGGCCCGGGGACGGCGACGGTGACCCCCGGTGCGCCCCGGCTCTCACCGTCGCCCACGGAGAGCCTGACCCAGCCCCCGACGCCCACCGGCACCGCGCCGGGGTCGTCGGCTGCTCCGACGACAGCCACGGCAGGACCGACGTCGGAGGCCTCCACCGAGCCGAGCACCTCCGCGTCCGCGACGGAGTCCTCCGCGCCCGAGCCGAGCCCCTCCGCGTCCGCAGCGGAGTCCTCCGCGCCCGAGGCCGAGCAGCGACCCGAGCGCCACACCCTGACCGGCGCGCGCGCGGCGGGTGAGCCTCGGGTCACGCAGCGGCAGCGGCGGTGCAGGGGGGGAGTCCGGGTGACCGGGGGGTGGAGGGTCATCCGTGCTCGTGCGGGGTCGAGGCCTGCAGAACACCGCGACGAACCTGGGCGCGGCCATCGCCGTCCTGGCGCTGATCGCCTTGTCGGCGCTGCTGCTTCACCAGCTCCATGTCGACCCGGCGCGCCGGGACGATCTCCGGCGTAGGGGCGTGCGCGAGCCCCTGCGCCGCCGTGCGGCTGCAGTGGGTGACCGGAAGCGGTGTCATCCGTGCCTCGTGCAGGGTCGCCCCGAGCTCAAGGATGAGCCTGCTCGTACCACCTCAGTACCCGCAGCGCCCTGAGGGTGTTCCACCGACTCGCGCGTCCGTCGCCGCCTTCCATGGCGAAATGGGTGCGGCCGGGATGGGTGTTCTCGAGCGGCCACGTGCCGTCGGGGTGCCGCTTCGAGCGCAGCACCTCGACCGCCTCGGCAACGCGTTGGTCCGGGGCGTCGCCGACGGCTCGGAAGTACTCGAGGCCGCGGAGGACGTCGTAGTGCCAGCGGGTCGGGAACGAGAACCGGAGCCATGCCTGGTCGATCAGCTCGCCGGTCGTCCTGCGCCGGAGGAGCCCGCGCTCGAGCAGGTACTGCTCGCCACGCCGGCGAGCCCTGACCGAGGCCGGCGACCCACCGGTCGCGCGCTCGTGCTCCAGCAGCCCCTCGAGCACGTTGATGGTCGTCCCGAACGACGAACGTCGTGAGCCTCTTTCGGCATCGCAGTTCCAGCCACCATCGGCGAGCTGCTCGCCGAGCAGTCGCGCGACCACGCCCTCGACGTTCTCGCCGAAATAGGCTCCGAGCGCGACAGCCATGCCGTTGATGCACGGCTCCACCTCGCCGTCGAAGAAGGGCTGATCGCCCTCCTCCCATCGGCTGTTCTCCCGGACGAGCGCGATCGCGCCGCGAGCCTCGTCGCCACGAGGGTCGAGCCCGAGGTCGCGCAGCAGCAACAGGCTGTAGGTGGTCGCAGTCCAGGGCTGGCCCTGCTCGGAGTCCTCGACCTGCGCGGGGAAGTAGGTGCCGCCGTCCCACTGTCCGTCGTCACCCTGCAGCGCGAGGAGGCGGGCGCCCCAGCCCTCGGTGGCGACGCGAGCCCGCTCGGCGAGCACCTCCTGCTCCGGCGCGTCCGTCAGGTCGCGCAGGACCTGCCAGCGGATCGCGGGGTCAGAGTCGAGCAGCCAGGTGAGCACCTCCATCGGCTCAAACTAGCCCCGGATGCGCCCTCGTCCGCCGGGAACGGCGAAGCCCGATGAGGTCGTCGATGATCTCCCCGGGGTGGCGCAGGAACAGCTCACCGGTTGGTTCAGCGTGCTCGCCGCGCAGTCGGCGGCACACCTCGAAGCCGTCCTCACCGGGAAGCCGCGCATCCAGGACCACGGCGTCGTACCCCACCGCACGGGCGCGCGACACGGCCTCTCGACTTTCGAAGCGCCTGGCCATGACGGCCCTACTGTCCGCGCCGCCAGGGCCCGCCCAGAGGATCGGTGCACCCCGCCAGACGTACCTCTTGTCGGTGGTGGCCGATAGGAACTGGGCGACATCACACTGATCCCTGAAGGGGGCCACATGGGCTCGCGTCACGACTTCGACTTCCTGATGGGCACCTGGTCTGTCCATCACCACCGGCTGGTGAACCCCCTCGACCCCACCTGCACCGAGTGGGTCGAGTTCAACAGCGTCGCCACCGCCCACCCGATCCTCGACGGCCTGGGTAACGCCGACGACACCTCCGGCACTCTGCCCGACGGAGGTCGGTTCAGCGGGCACAGTCTGCGTCTGTACGACCCGAGCCGGGACATCTGGCGCATCTGGTGGGCCTCCATCAGCCAACCCGGGGTGCTCGACCCACCCGTTGAAGGTCGCTTCACCGACGGGGTCGGCACGTTCGAGGGGCCCTTCGAGCAGGACGGGCGCACGATCGTGGCGCGATTCTGCTGGCGAGAGACCCACAGCCTCGAGCCGGTCTGGGAGCAGGACTTCTCCTTCGACGGCGGACGGACATGGGCGCCGATCAACTGGACCATGACTCACACTCGGGTCCCCGGCTGATCCGGACCGATCTCTGAACCGGTGCGGCAGGTCGCGGCTGCTCTCAGCGACCTGGTCGCGAGGCAGTCGCACGCCGCCGAGGAACCCGTTGGCCGGGAACACGCGGATCGGGCTGGGGACGTTGAGTCCGCGTGCTCATCACACGGTCCTCGCACGCGGGCTGAAATTGGCCCCGGCAACAGAGAAGCCGCAGGTGGGGTGTGAACCCCTGACCTGCGGCCTTTCGTGTGGAGCGGGTGACCGGGATCGAACCGGCATGGCCAGCTTGGAAGGCTGGGGCTCTGCCATTGAGCTACACCCGCACGAGCGCCCGCCGTCGGTGCGGGTGCTGCGGGGCGCTAGCCTAATGCCCGCCGTCGCACGATCCGAAATCCGCCGCCTGACCCTGGGCGCGGAAGGGGGGCCGGAGCCACGGTGACGGGGTATGGCGCAGCTTGGTAGCGCGTCCGCTTTGGGAGCGGAAGGCCGCCGGTTCGAATCCGGCTACCCCGACCGACGTCGCCCCCGGCACCAGCGGCCGCGCCGCCGGCGACCTCCGGCGCCGCCTCGACGGCCCGAGCTGCAGGGTCACGCCGTTCAGGCGTTCGTGGCCGGCGCCGGCGGGCGCAGCCCCATGACCTGGACGCCCTCGGACAGCTGCCCCAGCCGCTGCCACCCACGCGACCGGTAGAGCAGCACCGCCGGGGTGTCGGCGTCGTCGGTGGACAGCAGCGCGCGACGGGTCTCGCCGTCCATCAGCACGTCGTGCAGCCGGCGGCCGCCACCGTGTCGGCGGTGCGACTCCAGCACCGCCAGGTCGACCAGCTCGAAGTGCCCACCGACCCACTCGTCGGCGACGGCCGGGGGGAGCGCCGCGGCCACCCGGTCGGCCCAGGGCTGCCCCCGCTCGCCGACGTAGCCGTAGGCGAACCCGACGATCTCGTGCTCGCACCGGGCCACCGCCAGACGGAAGCCGTCGCGCTCGCTGTGCCGGTCGAGCACCTCCTGCCGCCAGATCGCCAACGAGTCCTGGTCGCCGAACACCTCGTCGTACACGCGCCAGAGGCCGGGCGCGTGTGCCCGGGCGCGGGCCCCGTCCCACAGGTCGATCTCCGGCGGCGGGGCGGTCACAGCCCGTACTCCTCGAGCAGGCGCAGCCAGGCCTCGCTCATGGTGGGGAACGAGGGTATGGCGTGCCACAGCGCGTCGACGGTGAGCCGGCCGGTCACGGCGACCGCTGCGGCGTGCGCCATCTCGGCGACGTCCTGGCCGACGAACGTCGCCCCGAGCACCACGCGGGTCTCCGCGTCGACCACCATCCGCGCGGCCCCGGTGAAGTCGTCGGCCTGCAGGCCCGCGCCGGACACCGCGGCCAGGTCCACGTCGACCACCCGCACCTGCCGGCCCTCGGACCTCGCCGCCGCCTCGGTCAGCCCCGCCGAGGCCACCTCGGGGTCGGTGAAGACGACCTGCGGCGCGCCGAGGTGGTCGGCCCACGCCGTCATGCCGGGACCGTCGGTGGAGTGGCCGGCCGCGCGGGCGGCGATGACGTCGCCGGCCACCCGGCCCTGGTACTTGCCCATGTGGGTCAGCAGGTTGCGGCCGTTGACGTCGCCGACGGCGTAGAGCCACTGCCCCGGCACGGAGGCGACCTCGCCGGTGTCGTCCACCTCGACGAAGCCGCGCGCGTCGACCTTGGCGCCGACGGAGTCCAGGCCCAGCTCGTCGGTCCGCGGGGTCCGGCCCAGGGCGCACAGGATCTCGTCGGCGGTGACCGAGGAGCCGTCGGACAGGGAGACCGACACCCGGCCGCCGGGGGAGGGGCGCGACACCGACACGGCCGAGACGCCCAGCCGCACCGTCGCCCCGGCCCGCTTCAGACCGTCGCGGACCAGGGCGCTGGCCACCGGCTCGGCCCGGCCGAGCAGCCGGTCGCCCCGCTCGATCACGGTGACCGAGGAGCCGAGCGCGGCGAAGACCTGCGCCATCTCGCAGGCCACGACGCCGCCGCCGAGGACGACCAGCCGCTGGGGGACGGTGGTGGCGGCGGTGGCCTCGACGTTCGTCCACGGCTGCGCGTCGCGCAGCCCCGGGATGTCGGGGATGGTCGGCGCCGAGCCGGTCGCGAGGACCACGGCGACCTGTGCCTCGTACGTCGTGCCGTCCACCTCGACGGTGCGCTGCCCGGTGAGCCGCCCGGACCCCCGGATGAGGTCGATGCCGGCCGACTCCAGCCAGGACGTGGCCCCGCCGTCGTCGTAGTGGGAGACGAAGTGGTCGCGCCGCCCGAACACCTCCTCCGGGTGCAGGGTGGCGCCGTTGACCCCCCGCACCCGCTGGGCGGCGTGCGCGGCGTGGACGGGGCGCAGCAGCGCCTTGGAGGGGATGCACGCCCAGAAGCTGCACTCGCCTCCGACGAGGCGCCGCTCGATGATCGCGACCCGTAGCCCATGGCGACCGGCGCGTGTCCGCGGCGTTCTCACCGACCGGACCGGCCCCGAGCACGATGACGTCGTAGGTGCTGCCGTTCTCTGACTCAGCCATGGTCAGACGCTAGTGCGCCGCGTCGCGGAGCGCAGGCCCGTGCGCCTCTCCATTGCGGGAGGGGCGGCCTGCCGCTGGGCCCGACGGGCGGCTCAGGCGTCGCGTCCGCTGCCCGCACTGTCCGGCGACTGCTCGTCCCCACCGCCCTGACCGTGGTCGGCGCCCCGGGGGCCGGCGTCCGTCGTGGCGGGGTCGGTGACCAGGCCGCCGTCCGCGCCGTCCCTCCGCGCCCGCGGAGCCCGGCGCTGGGCGGTGGCCGGCGCCTTCGGGGGTGAGGGCGTCGCCGGTGCCGCTCCCGCCGGCGTCGGTGGTCAGCAGGTCGTCCTCGCGTGCGTCGCTCATGGCCTCACGCTAGCCGCCGCCGGCCGGCCCCTCGCCCCGGGCGCGGTCGTCGTTTCGGCTTGCGGGCGGGGAGCGGATAGCATTCCGGGAGGTCTCGGCACGTGCCGGGACGATCTACCGCCCGAACTTCCCCCATCGATGCTGGAGTACCCCGCAGTGAAGAGTGCGCTCGAGACCCTCAACCCGACCCGGGTCAAGCTGACCGTCGAGGTCCCCTTCGAGGAGCTCAAGCCGAGCCTCGACGCGGCGTACAAGACGATCGCCTCGCAGATCTCCGTGCCCGGCTTCCGCCAGGGCAAGGTCCCCGCGCGGATCATCGACCAGCGCGTCGGCCGCGGCGCCGTGCTGCAGGAGGCCGTCAACGAGGCCCTGCCGCGCTTCTACGGCCAGGCCGTCGAGGAGAACAAGGTCCGCCCGCTCGGCCAGCCCGAGGTCGACGTGACCGACGTGCCCGCCGAGGACGGCCAGGAGCTGAAGTTCACCGTCGAGGTCGACGTGCGCCCCGAGCTCGAGCTGCCCGACTACTCCGCGCTGACCGTCGAGGTCGACAACGTCGACGGCGAGGCGACCGCGGCGGACGCGCAGGAGCGGCTCACCACGCTGCGCCAGCGCTTCGGCACGCTGACCGGCATCGAGCGCGCCGCCGCCACCGGTGACTTCGTCTCGGTCGACCTCGAGGCCAAGATCGGCGACGAGGAGATCGACTCGGTCAAGGGCATCTCCTACGAGATCGGCACCGGCAACATGATCGACGGCCTCGACGACGCCCTCGTCGGGATGACCGCCGGCGAGACCAAGACCTTCACCGCGCCGCTGGCCGGTGGCGACCGCGAGGGCCAGGACGCCGACGTCACCGTCACCGTGCAGTCGGTCAAGGAGCGCGTGCTGCCCGAGCTGGACGACGACTTCGCCCAGCTGGCCTCCGAGTTCGACACCTTCGAGGAGCTGCAGGCCGACATCCAGGCCCAGGCCGAGCGCGCCAAGCGCTTCGAGCAGGGCGTCCAGGCCCGCGACAAGGTCCTCGAGCAGCTGCTCGAGACCACCGAGATCCCCGTGCCCGACGCGCTGGTCGAGGCCGAGGTCACCAGCCACCTCGAGAACGAGTCCCGGCTCGAGGACGACGAGCACCGCGCCGAGGTCGACGAGAGCACCCGCAAGGCGCTGCGCGCGCAGTTCCTGCTCGACGCGATCGCCGAGAAGGAGGAGGTCAACGTCGGCCAGCAGGAGCTGATCGAGTACCTCGTCATGACGGCCTCGCAGTACGGCATGGAGCCCAACGACTTCGCCAAGGCGGTCGACGAGGGCGGCCAGATCCCCGCGATGGTGGCCGAGGTCGCCCGCCGCAAGGCGCTCGCGGCGGTGCTGGAGAAGGCCAAGGTCGTCGACGCCGACGGCAACGAGGTCGACCTCAACGCGCTGAACGTCGAGGTCGAGGGCGAGGCCGGCCACGAGGGTCACGACCACGAGGGTCACGACCACGAGGGTCACGACCACGAGGGCCACGACCACGCCTGAGCACGTCCCCTGACACCGAGACCCGCGCGGTCGGGCCCTTCCCGGGCCCGGCCCGCGGGTCTCGTCGTACCCGCCCCGCAGGGCGCTCGTTCCGCGGTGCCGGGAGGGCGTACCGGTGGTCCCGCGGGCGCTCGAGCGGGCCGGACCACCGGGTGCTCGGGTGCGGCGCAGGGGTTGTGCGCTCACGGCGAACAGGGCCGTATCGCGGGACTTCCCGCGCCGACCCGGGCGTTAGGGTCATCGAACGGGCCGCGAGGTCCGAGATCCGCACAGATGAGATGGAGACACGGTGACCCACAGCAACGAGGTCGTTGCCGCCGGCGAAGGACAGCTCGGCGGCCTGGACGACCACATCTACAACCGGTTGCTCAAGGAGCGCATCATCTTCCTGGGCTCCGAGGTCCGCGACGACAACGCCAACGCGATCTGCGCGCAGCTGCTGCTGCTGGCCGCCGAGGACCCCGAGAAGGACATCTGGCTCTACATCAACTCACCCGGCGGCTCGGTGACGGCCGGCATGGCCATCTTCGACACCATGCAGTGGGTCCGCCAACGACGTCGCCACCGTGGCCATGGGCCTGGCCGCGAGCATGGGCCAGTTCCTGCTCAGCGCCGGCGCCCCCGGCAAGCGCTACGCCACCCCGCACGCCCGGGTGATGATGCACCAGCCCTCCGGCGGCATCGGCGGCACCGCCTCCGACATCAAGATCCAGGCCGAGCAGATGCTCTACATCAAGAAGCAGATGGCCGAGCTCATCGCCCAGCACACCGGGCAGACCGTCGAGCAGATCGAGAAGGACTCCGACCGCGACCGCTGGTTCGCCGCCGAGGAGGCCAAGGAGTACGGCTTCGTCGACCACGTCTACACCAGCGCCGGCCAGGCGCCCGGTGGAGCCGGCACCGGCGCCTGACCACCCGCCATACCAGCCTGAATCTGGAGAACCATGATGAACACCCCGTATGGCGGCCTGCAGGTCCCCGGCCCCGAGCAGCCGCTACATCCTTCCGCAGTTCGAGGAGCGCACCTCCTACGGCATGAAGCGGACCGACCCCTACACCAAGCTCTTCGAGGACCGCATCATCTTCCTCGGCGTGCAGGTCGATGACGCGTCCGCGGACGACATCATCGCCCAGCTGATCGTGCTGGAGTCCCAGGACCCCGACCGCGACATCCTGATGTACATCAACTCACCCGGTGGCTCGTTCACCGCGCATGACGGCGATCTACGACACGATGCAGTACGTCCGTCCGGACGTGCAGACCTTCGTCATCGGCCAGGCGGCCTCGGCCGCCGCCGTCCTGCTCGGTGCCGGAGCACCCGGCAAGCGGTTCGCCCTGCCGAACGCGCGCATCCTGATCCACCAGCCGGCCCTCGCCGGCGGTGACTACGGCCAGGCCAGCGACATCGAGATCCAGGCCAACGAGGTGCTGCGGATGCGCACCTGGCTCGAGGAGACGCTGGCCAAGCACACCGGCCGCTCGATCGAGACGGTCGAGAGCGACATCGAGCGCGACAAGATCCTGTCCGCCGAGTCGGCCAAGGAGTACGGCCTGATCGACGAGGTGCTGGCCAGCCGCAAGGGCTCGCTCGAGTCCTGACCTCCGGGCCACGGCCCCTTCGCGTCCCCCTGTCCGGGGCGTGGGGCCGTGGCCCGGCGGTCGTCGTCGGTGTCTGCGGCGTCTTGTCCGCTCTTGGCGGAACACCCGTGACGCCGCGCCGACACCGGCGTTCAATGAGAGGGTGCACCGATGGTTGGCGGTACCGTCTCGGAACCGGCAACGGGGCACGGGGCTCGCGCCGGGACGCCGAGCGGGTCAGCTGATCCGCTCGGGTGGACAGACCCGGCACCGCCGGGGCCAGCGGCTCCGGCAGTGGCCGGCAGACGGACTGACGACGTGACCCGGAGAGCACCTCCGCTCCGGGCAGACCAACTGGAAGGATCGCCTCGTGGCACGCATCGGAGACGGTGGCGACCTGCTGAAGTGCTCTTTCTGCGGAAAGAGCCAGAAGCAGGTCAAGAAGCTCATTGCCGGTCCGGGGGTCTACATCTGCGACGAGTGCATCGACCTCTGCAACGAGATCATCGAGGAGGAGCTCGCCGAGACCTCCGAGCTGGGGCTGGACGAGCTGCCCAAGCCCCGCGAGATCTTCGACTTCCTCGAGCAGTTCGTCATCGGCCAGGACCCCGCCAAGCGGGCGCTCGCGGTCGCGGTCTACAACCACTACAAGCGCATCCAGGCCGGTGAGTCCGAGCTCCAAGAAGGACGCCGACGCGGTCGACATCGCCAAGTCCAACATCCTGCTGATCGGCCCGACCGGCTGCGGCAAGACCTACCTCGCCCAGACCCTCGCCCGGATGCTCAACGTGCCGTTCGCGATCGCCGACGCCACCGCGCTCACCGAGGCCGGCTACGTCGGCGAGGACGTCGAGAACATCCTGCTCAAGCTGATCCAGGCCGCTGACTACGACGTCAAGAAGGCCGAGACGGGCATCATCTACATCGACGAGGTCGACAAGATCGCCCGCAAGAGCGAGAACCCCTCGATCACCCGTGACGTCTCCGGTGAGGGCGTGCAGCAGGCGCTGCTGAAGATCCTGGAGGGCACGACGGCGTCGGTGCCCCCGCAGGGCGGCCGCAAGCACCCGCACCAGGAGTTCATCCAGATCGACACGACCAACGTGCTGTTCATCGTCGGTGGCGCGTTCGCCGGCCTCGAGAAGCTGATCGAGTCGCGCTCCGGCCAGAAGGGCCTCGGCTTCGGCTCGCAGCTGCACACGGCCAAGGACGCGGGCGAGAGCTACGGCGACGTCATGCCCGAGGACCTGATGAAGTTCGGGCTCATCCCCGAGTTCATCGGCCGCCTGCCCGTCATCACGACGGTGTCGCCGCTGGACCGCGACGCCCTGAAGCGGATCCTGACCCAGCCGCGCAACGCCCTGGTCAAGCAGTACCAGCGGATGTTCGACATCGACGGCGTCGAGCTCGAGTTCACCGACGACGCCATCGAGGCCATCGCCGACCAGGCGCTGCTGCGCGGCACCGGCGCCCGCGGCCTGCGGGCGATCATGGAGGAGGTGCTCCTCCCGGTGATGTTCGACGTGCCCAGCGACGACGGCATCGCCCGCGTCGTGGTCACCCGCGAGGTCGTCCAGGACAACGTGCTGCCGACCATCGTCCGTCGCGACGTGCCCACGCCGCGCAAGCGCCCGGTGCGCAAGGAGTCCGCCTGAGTCCCACGCACGTGCAGCGGCCTCCGGTGGCGTCCCACCGGAGGCCGCTGACGCGCGTCCGCCCGCACCCGGCGGAGCTGACCGCGTGGACGTCGTGCCGTGGCGCCTCGGCGCGGTCGGGCCGGTGCAGCAGAGCCCCGTCACCTGCGGGTCTGCGTCACTGACGGTCGCCCGGATGCTGGTCGACCCCGCCTTCGCCCGGTGGATCGTGACGGGGCGGACCCGGGCCGGCGGGACGATCGACGGCCGGACCGAGCAGGCGAGGTTCGCCGACTACGAACGCGTCGTCATGAGCCGGACCAACGCCGTGGTCGGTGCCGGCGGCCGGCTGCAGCTGCCGTGGCCCCGTGCGCTGGGGACACCGCCGTGGGGTGCCCTCGGCGAGCTCGAGGCGGGCGCTGCCACCCCCGGGACGCGCTACGGGTTGCGCGTGGTGCGGTTCGCCGGACCGGCTGCGCTGCGCGGGACCTACCGGCACCTGGTGCGTGTCGTCGGCGACGGCCGTCCGGCGCTGCTCTACGTCGGTGACGCCCTGACCCCTCGCCACGTGACGCTGGTGCTGCCCGGTGCCGGTGAGGGGGTGCTGGACGTCTACGACCCCGCGTCGGGTGCCGTCACCGCCCTCGACGAGGACCGGTATGCCGCCCGCCGCCTGGGGCTCGCCGGCTGGCCGATGCCGTGGGTGCTCGTCCAGCCGGACGGGCGCCACGCCGCCGTCGGTTGACGGGTCCGCGCTGCCTCGCGGAGGCGGCTCAGTCCCCGGACGCGATGGGCGTGCCGGTGCGACCCGCCTCGTATGGCGGGTCGCGGGGCGGGGCAGCTACAGGTGCCAGGTCACCCCGGTCGCGGTGACGGTGGCGGTGTAGCCCTTCTGGTGCACGATCGTGTGGTGCCGCGGGCAGAGCAGGGCCAGGTTCGACAGGTCGGTCGGGCCGCCGTCGCACCAGTGCCAGACGTGATGGGCGTCACACCAGGCCGGGGGCCTCGAGCAGCCCGGGAAGGTGCACCCCTGGTCCCGGATCCACAGCGCCTGCACCTGCTTTGGGGTGGCCAGCCGGACGGTCCGGCCCAGGTCGAGCACCTCGACCCTGCGAGCCGAGCACGGCCGGGATGATCGCGGCGTCGCAGGCCATCTTCCGGACCGTCTCGGGGGCGAGCAGCTCCCCGGTCAGCGTCGTGCCCGGCCCCGGTCCGCTCGAGCAGGTCCTGGTAGCCCATCGTCACCACCACGGCCGCCTTGGCCGTGGCCGGCGCGGACCCGCCGGCGGCCGCGGCGCGGCGGCAGACCTCGACCAGCGCGTCGGCCCGCCGCTGGTCGCTGGTGCGCAGGTCCGAGCCGTGCTCGGTGCGACGGTTGCGGTGCGGCCAGCGGGCCGAGGATGGCCTCCAGCACCGCCGAGCCCTCCGGGTCCAGCCGCAGCCGGTACTCGGCCATCCCGTCATCGTCGTACGGCTGGGACAGGGACGGTGCCGTGCTTGAGCCGGTCCTCGCGGCGCTGGAACTCCCCGAGGCGCCCGTACCTGGCGATCAGCGCCGGGCGCAGCGCCCGGATCTCCCGCGGGCCCTGCCCCTCGGCCAGCGCCACGAACCCCTCCAGCACCGTGTCGTGGCACTCCGGGGTCAGCCGGGGCCGCAGCTTGTCCATCTCGGCCGATCGCGACGGCGGCGTTGCGCACCGGCGCCCGGGCCGCCAGGACCGCCTCGCGCAGCACCCGGTTCCGCTCCTGGGCGATCGCCACGGTCACCTGCCACCAGTGCGGCCGCGCCGCCGGCGAGGTAGGAGTGGCCCCAGTGCCGCACCCACCCGGCCGGTGACGCGGCGTCGGACTCGCGCACGTCCCCACGCGACAGGCCCTCACCCAGCACCGCGACCTGGCCGGCCTCGGCCAGCAGCTTCAGCTCGTCCAGCTCGGCGAACATCGGCCCCAACCGGTCGGACCCGGCCTGGTGCAACCGGCCCAGCAGCGAACGCAGCGCCGACGAGACCGGCGGCCACCGCCGCCCAGTCCGACTCGAAGCAGGTCCCCTCCATGAACCCAACCTAGCGGCGACCACCGACAGCCCCTCGGCGCCGAAAGTCGTTCATCCACAGGCGGATTCGAGCTCCGGGACGGGTGAGCGGAGAGGCCGGGCGCCACGATCAACAGGCCCCTTCCTCGGAGTGTGATCCGTGGAGGGGGCCTGTTGAAGGCTGCCGCGGGTCAGCTCTTGGGCACCGGGACCAGGACGACGTCGCGGACCTCGACGTACTCCGCGTCGGCGTACGTGATGTCGGTGATCTTGCCGGCGGCGTTGAGGTCGGCCACGGCGGAACGGATCTGCTCCAGCGCGGCGGCCGGGCCCGCCAACGTCATCGACGTGACCTCGGCGCGCATGCCGACCTTCGCCTCCGACTTGGCCTTGCGCACCCCGGCCAGCGCGGCACCGACGGCCGTCAGGGTGGCCGGGTCGGCCGCCTGGGCAACGCCCTTGACCTCGTCGGCGGTGGGCCACGCGGCACGGTGCACGGACCCGTCGTGCCACCAGGACCAGACCTCCTCGGTGGCGTAGGGCAGGGTCGGCGCGAGCAGCCGCAGCAGCACGTCGAGCGCCACCCGCAGGGCCGCGCGCGCGGACACCGCGCCCTGCTCACCCTGGCCGCCGTACGCACGGTCCTTGACCAGCTCGAGGTAGTCGTCGCAGAACGTCCAGAAGAACGTCTCGGTGACCTCGAGCGCACGGGTGTAGTCGAACGCCTCGAAGCCGGCGGTCGCCTTCTCGACCACGTCGGCCAGGCCGGCGAGCATCGCCGCGTCCAGCGGCTCGGTCACCAGCGAGGTGAGGTCGTCGGCCGCGTGGTCGATCTCGCCGAAGGACAGCGCGAACTTGCTCGCGTTGAGCACCTTGATGGCCAGGCGCCGGCCGACCTTCATCTGGCCGGTGTCCAGCGCCGCGTCGGTGCCGAGCCGGGCCGAGGCCGCCCAGTAGCGGATCGCGTCGCTGCCGTGGTCGCGCAGCATGTCGATCGGCGTGATGGCGTTGCCCTTGGACTTGCTCATCTTCTTGCGGTCGGGGTCGAGGATGAACCCGCTGATCGTGGCGTGCTTCCACGGCAGGCTGTCGTGCTCCAGGTGGGAGCGGACCACGGTGGAGAACAACCAGGTCCGGATGATGTCGTGCGCCTGCGGGCGCACGTCCATCGGGAAGACCTTGGCGAACAGCTCGGGGTCGTCGCGCCAGCCGCCGGCGATCTGCGGGGTGAGCGAGGAGGTGGCCCACGTGTCCATCACGTCCGGGTCGCCGGTGAAGCCGCCGGGCACACCGCGCTGGGACTCCTCGAAACCGGCCGGGGGCTCGGCCACCGGGTCGACCGGCAGCGCGGAGGAGTCGGGCACGATCGGGTGGTCGTGGTCGACCTCGCCGTCGGCGTCGATGGGGTACCAGACCGGGATCGGCACGCCGAAGAAGCGCTGCCGGCTGATCAGCCAGTCGCCGTTGAGGCCGCCCACCCAGTTCTCGTAGCGGGTGCGCATGAACGCGGGGTGGAAGGCCAGCTCCTCGCCGCGCTGCAGCAGCTGCTCGCGCAGGTCGGCGTCGCGCCCGCCGTTGCGGATGTACCACTGGCGCGAGGTGACGATCTCCAGCGGCTTGTCGCCCTTCTCGTAGAAGTTCGCCTTGCGCTGGGTGGCCGTCGGCTCGCCGTCCAGGTCGCCGGAGGCCCGCAGCGCGTCGACCACCGCGGCGCGCGCGGAGAACGTCGTCTTGCCGGCCAGCTCGGCGAACAGCGCGCGGCCCGGCTCGGAGGTGATCCACTCGGGGGTCTCGCGCGAGATCCGGCCGTCGCGCTGGATGACCGACCGGGTCGGCAGCTGCAGCTCGCGCCACCACTGCACGTCGGTGAGGTCGCCGAAGGTGCAGCACATCGCGATGCCGGCACCCTTGTCGGGCTCGGCCAGGTAGTGGGGGAGGACGGGCACCTCGACCCCGAACAGCGGCGAGGTGACCGTGGTCCCGAACAGCCCGGCGTACCGCTCGTCGTCGGGGTGGGCGATCAGGGCCACGACCGCCGGGAGCAGCTCGGGGCGGGTGGTCTCGATGTGCACCACCGCGTCGCTGCCGGCCGGGCCGTGGAAGGCCACCCGGTGGAAGTGCCCGGGGTAGTCGCGGGCCTCGAGCTCCGCCTGGGCCACCGCGGTCTGGAACGTGACGTCCCACAGGCCCGGCGCCTCCGCCTGGTAGGCCTCGCCGCGGCGCAGGTTGTTCAGGAACGCCTCCTGCGCGGTCGCCCGCGAGCGGTCGTCGATGGTGCGGTAGTTGATGTCCCAGTCGACCGAGAGCCCGGCCATCCGGAAGACCTCCTCGAAGGCCTTCTCGTCCTCGACGGTGAGGATGTCGCACAGCTCGATGAAGTTCGCCCGGCTGATCGGCTGCTGGTCGGCCGCCTTGACGCTCTTGCCGTCGCTGCCCTGACGCGGCGGCTGGTAGCCCTCGACGTGGTGCAGGGAGGCGTCACCGCGCACGCCGTAGTAGTTCTGCACCCGGCGCTCGGTCGGCAGGCCGTTGTCGTCCCAGCCCATCGGGTAGAACACCTCGAAGCCGGCCATCCGCTTGTAGCGGGCCAGGCAGTCGGTCTGGGTGTAGGAGAAGACGTGGCCGATGTGCAGCGACCCGCTGGCCGTCGGCGGCGGGGTGTCGATCGAGTAGATCTCCTCGCGGCTGCGGGACCGGTCGAAGGTGTAGGTGCCCTGCTCGGCCCATACCCGTGCCCACTTGTCCTCGAGGCCGTCGATGGACGGCTTGTCGGGCATGGTCACGGCACGGGCGGACGAAGCGGGGGTGGTCATGCCCCGAATCTTCCCAGACGTACGGCGCGAGGCACGAACCGGTTTGCCCCGCGCCGCCCCGCGCCGCCGTCGCGACGCCCCCGCGCCGCCCCAGCCCCCACGCCGCCGCGGCGCCGTCGGGGGAGCAGGGACCTTCGGCCCTGAGTGCCCCCGGGGCGGCTGGGCAGGCTGTGGGGCACCGACCAGGAGGTGCGCCGTGGACGACGCCAAGAAGTGGACGATCGACATCTACATCGATGAGCACGAGCGGCAGACCCGTGCCGAGGCACGGCTGCACACGCGGGACCAGACCCGGCTGGTCGGCGTCGGTCTCGCCCGCCGCAACCCGGTCGACCCGGCGGTGCCGGAGATCGGGGACGAGCTGGCGGTGGCCCGGGCGCTCTCGGACCTGGCCCACCTGCTGATCGACGCGACGGTGAACGACATCGAGGCCATGACGCACATGCCGGCCCACGTCGAGGCCTGAGCGGCTCCTCCGTCGTCTGGTGGTCGGAGAGCCGACGGGGTGGGGTCAGCGCTGCTCCAGCGTGGACAGGTCGCCCTCGGGCAGCCCGAGCTCGCGCGCCTTGAGCACCCGGCGCATCACCGTGCCGCTGCTGGTGTGCGGCAGGTGCTGGTCGAACTCCACCTCCCGCGGGGCGACGCTGCCCAGGCGGCGCCGTCCGTAGGCCAGCAGCGTGTCGCGCAGCTCGTCGTCCGGGGTGTAGCCGCTGCGCAGCGAGACGAACGCCTTGACCACGGCGCCGACGACCGGGTCGGGCTTGCCGATCACCCCGACCTCGGCCACCGCCGGGTGCTCCATCAGCGCGCTCTCGACCTCGAACGGCCCGATCAGGTGCCCGGCCGACGTGATCACGTCGTCGGTCCTGCCCACGAACCAGTAGTAGCCGTCCTCGTCCACCCGGGCCAGGTCACCGGAGAGGTACCAGCCGCCGGCGAAGCAGGCGCGGTAGTGCTCCTCGTCGTGCAGGTAGCCGCGGAACATCGACGGCCACCCCGGCCGCAGCGCCAGCTCGCCGACCGCGCCGGCGCCGGCGACCTCGGTCACCCCGCCGTCCACGACCGCGGCCCGCCCGTCCTCGCCGCGCTCCAGCACCGTGGCCTCGATGCCCGGCAGCGGCATCCCCATCGACCCCGGGCGCACCGGCATGGCAGGGGTGTTGGCGATCATGATCGCGCCGGTCTCGGTCTGCCACCAGTTGTCGTGGACGGTCCGGCCGAGCGACTGCTGGCCCCAGACGACCACCTCGGGGTTGAGCGCCTCACCGACACTGGCCACGTGCCGCAGGGCCGACAGGTCGAACTCCCCGGCCAGGTCGGCGCGGGCCCGCATGAGCATCCGCAGCGCGGTCGGCTCGGTGTACCAGACCGTCACCCGGTGGTCCTGCAGCACGCGGTACCACCGCCGGGCGTCGAACTCGCCGGCGTCGGTGACCGCCGTGACCCCGTGCGTCAGCGGCGCGATCAGCCCGTACGACGTGCCGGTCACCCAGCCCGGGTCGGCGGTGCACCAGTAGACGTCGTCCGGGCGCAGGCCCAGGGCGTAGCCCGCGGTCACGTGGTGGGCGAGCACGGCCTCGTGCACGTGCACCGCCGCCTTGGGCTTGCCGGTGGTGCCGCTGGTGAAGTGCAGCAGCGCCACCGCCCCGGGGTCGGTCGGCGGGATCTCGAAGACCGGTTCGGCGACGGCCATCGCGCTCGCGAGGTCCAGGGTGTCGGGCGTCCGCGCGGCCAGGTCGGCGGCGTCCTCCCCGACGAGGAGCACGTGCTGCAGCGCCGGCAGTGAGCCGCGCACCCCGGCGACCCGGCGCCGGTAGAGCGTCGGGGTGGTGACCAGCACCCGGGCGTCGCCCAGCTGCAGGCGCTCGCGCACCGGCTCGGGCCCGAACGCGGAGAACAGCGGGCAGAACACGCTGCCGCGCTTCAGCGTGCCGAGCGCGGCGACGAACAGGTCGGGGCCTCGTCCCATCAGGCTGAAGACGTGCTCGCCGGGGCCGACGCCGAGGCGGTCCAGGACGCCCGCGAACCGGGAGGTGCGCTCGGCGAGGGCGGCGTAGGTCAGGTCGGTCACGCGGCCGTCGGCGCCGATGCTGCGCACCGCGACGTGCCCGCCCCGGCCCAGCTGCAGGTGCCGGTCCACGGCCTCGTGGGCGATGTTCAGCCCGCGCCCGTGCGGCAGGCCGGTGATCGCGGGCGCCGCGGCACGCCAGCTGAACGGCGCGTGCTCCGTGGCGGTGGGTGCCGGCGGGTCGGGCCGGGTCAGGTGGGTGAGGAACCAGTCCCGGGCCAGGCCGGCGACCCGCTCCAGGGCGCCGCGCTCCTCGAACAGGTGGGTGGCGCCGGGGACGACGACGAGGCGGCTCGGGCAGGTCAGCCGCGAGCGGGCCCGCCGGTTGAGCGTCAGCACCGGCTCGTCGTCGCCACCGACGATCAGCAGGGTGGGGCAGTGCACGTACGGCAGCCGCGGCCCGGCCAGGTCGGGCCGGCCGCCGCGGGAGACGACCGCGGCCACGTCGGCGTCGGCATCGGCCGCCGCGAGCAGCGCCGCCGCCGCACCGGTGCTGGCGCCGAAGTAGCCCAGGGGGGTGTCGGGGTCGACGCCCGAGGCCTCGCTGCGCAGCCACGCGGTCGCCATCCGCAGCCGCTGCGCCAGCAGCGGGATGTCGAAGACGTTGGCCCGGTCGTGCTCCTCCTCGGGCGTGAGCAGGTCGAACAGCAGGCTGCCGAGCCCGGCCCGGGCCAGCACCTCCGCGACGTAGCGGTTGCGGGGGCTGCGCGAGCTGCTGCCGCTGCCGTGGACGAAGACCACGAGGCCGTGCCCGGCCGTGGGCGGGGTCAGCCGGCCGGTGAGCCGCAGGTCGCCGGCGGCGACGCTGACGTCCTGGGGGAGGGGGCCGCGGGTCGGCCGGCGGGTCTGCGGGGCGGCCTCCGGCGGGTCCGGCGGCGTCGACTCCGGCGGGGCGGCCACCGGCGGCGCGAGCTGCCGGACGACCTCCTCGTCGCTGAGCTGCCGGAAGTCGTCGTACCAGTCGCCCACGGAGCGGAACCGTGGCGGCGTCTCGAGGAGCACCACGTCGTCGGCGGCGTCCCTGCAGCTCCTCGACGCAGCCGGCCGGCCCGACCGGGGCCGCCAGGACCACGCGGGCCGCCCCGCGCGCCCGGGCCGCCTGACAGGCGGCCCGGGCGGTGGATCCGGTGGCGACACCGTCGTCGACCACCACGACGGTGCGACCGGCGACCGGCAGCGGCGGCCGGCCCTCGCGCAGCACCTCCGCGCGGCGGGCGACCTCGCGGATCGCGACCTGCTCGACGGCGTCGTACTCCTGCGGGCTGACCCGGGCCGCGCGGACGACGGGCTCGTGCACGACCCGTGCACCCTCCTCGCCGACCGCGCCCATGGCCAGCTCGGGGTGGCGGGCGACGCCGACCTTGCGGACGACCAGGACGTCCAGCGGGGCGTCCAGGGCCTCTGCCACGCGCACCGCGACGGGGACGCCCCCGCGGGGCAGACCCAGGACGACGGGATCGGTCAGGCCCAGCTCGCGCAGCCGCTCACCCAGCAGCCGTCCGGCCTCGTCCCGGTCGGCGAAGACCTCACCGCCCGAGCGCGCTCGCGTCCACACCCCGTCACGGTCGCCCGCGTCGTCCGCCGCCAGGCAGGGGCTTTGGTCCCCACCCGCGCCCCGCCGCCGTGTCCACCGGTGAGAACTGCCGCGTCGGGCGGTCATACCGGTGACGAGCACGAGCCGACCGCGGGAGGACACCATGGACAAGCAGTTCACCGCCACCCTGCAGCGCAGCCCCGCCAAGGGTGGCTGGACCTATGTCGTCATGCCGGGCTCGGCGGAGTACTTCGGGACCCGTGGGCTGGTGAAGGTGCGGGGCACCATCGACGGGCAGCCCTTCGTCGGGGCGTTCATGGCGATGGGTGACGGCACGCACAAGCTGCCGGTCAGAGCCGTGCTGCGCCGGGCGATCGGCAAGGAGGCGGGCGACGACGTGTTCGTCCGGCTGCAGGAGCGGCTGACCGGCGCCCCGCAGGCGTAGCGCCGCAGTAGCGGCTGCCGCGCGGCAGCGGCTGCGGCAACGATGTCGTCGCGGCGGTGCCGCCCCCGGTACAGTGGTGGTACAGGCGTCGACCCGGCCATCACCGGCGAGCCTCCGGAAGAAACGGTCGCGAGGCCGGACTAGAACCGGACGGGTGGGCCCGTCACAGCCTGGACCAGAGCGGTCGGGTGCAGCCCTCCAGGGGGACGTGGCCGGCAAGCGAGGTGGTACCGCGGTGCCGCCCGGACCGATCCGGGTGACGTCGTCCTCGTGCACCACGACGACCGCGTCGCACGGCGTGGTCCGACGAGCACGGAGACCATGCGATGACCTACCCGAAGGTCGACTTCCTCCCCGCCGACGAGCAGTCCGGCGCACCGTCAGGTGTGGCCGCGAGCCCGCGCTTCCCCGAGATCGAGGAGCGGATCCTGCGCTACTGGGCGCAGGACGGCACCTTCCTCGCCTCGGTCGAGGCGCGTGAGGCGGGGCAGGACGGGTCCAACGAGTTCGTCTTCTACGACGGGCCGCCCTTCGCCAACGGCCTGCCGCACTACGGTCACCTGCTCACCGGCTACGTCAAGGACCTCATCCCGCGCTACCAGACCATGCGGGGGCGCCGGGTCGAGCGCCGCTTCGGCTGGGACTGCCACGGGCTGCCGGCCGAGCTCGAGGCCCAGCGCGTCCTCGGGCTGCGCACCAAGGCCGACATCCTCGAGCTGGGCATCGAGAAGTTCAACGACGCGTGCCGCGAGTCGGTGCTGAAGTACACCGACGACTGGCAGGAGTACGTCACCCGCCAGGCGCGCTGGGTGGACTTCGAGCACGACTACAAGACGCTCAACCCCTCCTACATGGAGTCGGTCATCTGGGCGTTCAAGACCCTGCACGACAAGGGCCTGGTCTACGAGGGCATGCGGGTGCTGCCCTACTGCTGGAACGACGAGACGCCGCTGTCCAACCACGAGCTGCGGATGGACGAGGAGGTCTACCAGCAGCGGCAGGACCCCTCGGTCACCGTCTGGGTCGCGCTGGAGTCCGGCGAGCGGCTGATGGCGTGGACGACGACGCCGTGGACGCTGCCCAGCAACCTGGCGATGGCGGTCGGGCCGGACGTCGACTACGTCACGGTCGAGCACGAGGGTCGAGCGCTACATCCTCGCCGAGGCCCGGCTCGGTGCCTATGCGCGCGAGCTGGGGGAGGACGCGGCCGAGCGGGTCGTGGCCCGCGTCAAGGGCAGCGAGCTCGTCGGCCGGCGCTACACCCCGATCTTCGACTTCTTCGCCGACCCGGCCGTCTGGGGCACCGAGGAGGCCTACCAGGTGATCCCGAGCGACCACGTCACCACCGACGACGGCACCGGCGTCGTGCACATGGCGCCCGCCTTCGGTGAGGACGACCAGCTGGCGTGTGAGGCGGCGGGCATCCCGACGTTGCTCACCGTCGACGACGGTGCGAAGTTCACCGCGGCCGTCCCGCCGTACCAGGGGCTGCAGGTGTTCGAGGCCAACCGCCCGATCATCAACGACCTCAAGGCCGCCGGCGTCCTCGTCCGCGAGGAGTCCTACGTCCACTCCTACCCGCACTGCTGGCGCTGCCGGAAGCCGTTGATCTACAAGGCGGTCTCGAGCTGGTTCGTCGAGGTGACGCGCTTCCGCGACCGCATGGTCGAGCTCAACGAGCAGATCACCTGGGTGCCCGAGCACGTCAAGCACGGCCAGTTCGGCAAGTGGCTGTCCAACGCCCGCGACTGGTCGATCAGCCGGAACCGCTTCTGGGGCAGCCCGATCCCGGTCTGGAAGTCCGACGACCCCAACTTCCCCCGGGTCGACGTCTACGGCTCGTTCGCCGAGCTCGAGGCCGACTTCGGGGTCGAGGTCACCGACCTGCACCGTCCCTACATCGACGAGCTGACCCGGCCCAACCCCGACGACCCGACCGGCCGCTCGACGATGCGCCGGGTGCCCGAGGTCCTCGACGTCTGGTTCGACTCCGGCTCGATGTCGTTCGCGCAGGTGCACTACCCGTTCGAGAACGCCGACTGGTTCGAGCACCACTTCCCGGGCGACTTCATCGTCGAGTACATCGGCCAGACCCGCGGCTGGTTCTACACGATGCACATCATGGCCACGGCGCTGTTCGACCGGCCCGCGTTCCAGTCCTGCGTCAGCCACGGCATCGTCCTCGGCAGCGACGGCGCCAAGATGAGCAAGTCGCTGCGCAACTACCCGGACGTGTCCGAGGTCTTCGACCGCGACGGCGCCGACGCCATGCGCTGGTTCCTCATGTCCTCACCGATCCTGCGCGGTGGCAACCTGGTCGTCACCGAGCAGGGCATCCGCGACGGCGTGCGCCAGGTGCTGCTGCCGCTGTGGAGCTCGTGGTACTTCTTCTCCCTCTACGCCAACGCCGCCAGCGGTGGTGAGGGCTACGAGGCCCGCTGGTCCACCGGCTCGCAGGACGTCCTGGACCGCTACCTGCTGGCGACGCTGCGCCAGCTGGTCGAGCGCGTGCAGGCCCAGCTCGACGCGTACGACGTCGCGTCGGCCTGCGACTCGGTGCGCACCTTCCTGGACGTGCTGAGCAACTGGTACATCCGCCGGTCGCGCGACCGGTTCTGGGACGGCGAGAGCGGCGCGTCGACCGAGGCGTTCGACACGCTCTACACCACCCTCGAGGTGCTGACCCGGGTCTGCGCCCCGCTGCTGCCGTTCACCACCGAGGAGATCTGGCGCGGCCTGACCGGCGGTCGCTCGGTGCACCTGACCGACTGGCCGGTCGCGAGCGACCTGCCGCAGGACGACGCGCTGGTGGCGGCGATGGACCGCGCCCGCGACATCTGCTCGGTGGCGAGCAGCCTGCGCAAGGCCTCGGCGCTGCGGGCCCGGCTGCCGCTGCAGGACCTCACCGTCGTCGCCCCCGACGTCGCCGCGCTCGAGCCGTTCGGCGCGATCGTCGCCGACGAGGTCAACGTCCGCAAGGTCACCCTGATGGACCTCGCGTCGGCCAGCGAGGCCGACTTCGGGGTCTCCCAGAAGCTCACCGTCAACGCGCGGGCGGCCGGACCGCGGCTGGGCAAGGACGTCCAGCGCGCCATCAAGGGCTCCAAGTCCGGCGACTGGTCGGTCGACGCCGACGGCGTGGTCACCGCGGGCGGGCTCGCCCTGGTCGAGGGGGAGTACACCGCTGGAGACCGTGGTGGCGCAGGCGGCCGACGGCGGCCCGAGCCACGCGACCGGCGTGCTGCCCGGCGGCGGCTTCGTCGTGCTGGACACCACCGTGACCCCCGAGCTGGCCCAGGAGGGCCTGGCCCGCGACGTCGTCCGCGCGGTCCAGCAGGCGCGCCGCGAGGCCGGGCTGGACGTCAGCGACCGGATCAGCCTGACCGTGCTCGGTGACCAGCAGGTCTGGGAGGCCACCGTGGCCCACCAGACGCTGATCATGGAGGAGACCCTCGCCACCCAGTTCGGCTCGGCGGCGGACCTCGACGCGCTGCCCGCCAGCGCTGCCGACCGTCGACGCCGTCGTCGGTGACGGGCAGGCCGTGCGCATCCTGGTCAAGAGGCTCTGATGGCGCTGACGATCCGCAAGGCCGACATGGACGACCTCGACGCGGTCCTGGCCGTGGGGCACCGCACCTGGCCGGTCGACCTACGAGGGGATCGCCGGCGCGGACTACGTGCAGGCCGGCCTGGCCAAGTGGTGGTCGGCCGAGGCGACCAGCCCGGCGATCCGCCAGGGGCGGCTCACCGTGGCCGAGGTCGACGGTGAGGTGGTCGGCATGGCCAGCGTGGGGCGCGAGCAGGACCACCTGGTCCTCTGGCGGCTCTACGTCCTGCCCGAGCACCACGGCCAGGGCATCGGATCGGCCCTGCTGGCAGCGGTGCTGGAGGAGGCCGACGGCAGGTACCCCGAGATCCGGCTGTCCTACACCGAGGGCAACACCCCGGCCGCGCACTTCTACCGCTCCAGGGGTTTCGTCGAGACCCACCACGAGGCGGGCGGGGGCGGAGTGCCCGACCAGGTGTGGATGACGCGCCGCGCTCCGGCAGCAGCACGCCGGACGGTCCGCCGACGACGTCCGACACCGCGCCGGCGACCGCGCCGGCCGACACCGAGGGAGTGCAGTCATGACCGGTCGTCCCGGACTCGGCCCAGCAGCCAGGCCGCCGAGCAGCTCGACCTGCGCAAGCGGATGCGGGAGGTCCAGGAGGCGATCCTCGCCCGCACGCCCGAGCACGACCTCGAGCCGTCGCTGGACCGCATCGCCGCGGTGATGGAGCTGCTGGGCGACCCCCAGCGCGCCTTCCCGGTCATCCACGTCACCGGCACCAACGGCAAGACGTCGACCACGCGGATGATCGAGCGGCTGCTGCGCGAGATGGGCCTGTCCACCGGGCGGTTCACCTCGCCCGCACCTGCACGACATCCGCGAGCGGATCGCGCTGAACGGCGAGCCGATCCCGGCCGAGAAGTTCGTCGCGGCCTACGACGACGTGCTGCCGTTCATCGAGATGGTCGACGCAGCGCTCGGTCGCCGAGGGCGGACCCCGGATGACCTACTTCGAGGTGGTCGTCGCCGTGGCCTACGCCGCGTTCGCCGACGCGCCCGTCGACGTGGCCGTCGTCGAGGTCGGGATGGGCGGCTCGTGGGACGCGACCAACGTCGCCGACGGGCAGGTCGCCGTCGTGACGCCGATCGCGATCGACCACGAGCGGTTCCTCGGCAGCTCGGTCGAGGACATCGCCACCGAGAAGAGCGGCATCATCAAGCCCGGCGCGGTCGCCGTCATCGGGCTGCAGGAGCCGGAGGTCGCCGAGATCCTGCTCGAGCGCGGTCGCGAGGTCGAGGCCACGCTCGCCTTCGAGGGCAACGACTTCGGCATCCTCACCCGCGACGTCGCGGTCGGCGGCCAGCAGCTCTCCATCCGCGGCCTCGGCGGCGACTACGACGACCTGTTCCTGCCGCTGCACGGTCCGCACCAGGGCCACAACGCGGCCGTCGCCCTCGCTGCGGTCGAGGCGTTCGTCGGCGGCGGCCAGCAGCGGCTGGACGCCCGAGATCGTCCGGGCCGGCGCTGGCCGGCGCGTCCTCACCGGGGCGGCTGGAGATCGTCCGCCGTTCGCCGACCGTCCTCGTCGACGCCGCGCACAACCCGGCCGGGGCGCAGGCGCTCCGGGCCGCGATGGAGGACTCGTTCACCTTCGCCCGGGTGATCGGCGTCGTCGCGGTGCTCGAGGACAAGGACGCCGACCTCGATGCTCGAGATCCTCGAGCCGGTGCTGGACGAGGTCGTCGTCACCCGCACCACGTCGCCGCGCGCGATGAGCCCGACCCGGCTCGGCGAGCTCGCGGCGGAGATCTACGGCGAGGACCGCGTGCACCGTCGTCGACAGCCTGCCCGACGCACTCGACCGGGCCGCCGGGCTGGCCGACGAGGGCGGGGTCGGCGGAGGGGTGCTGGCCACCGGGTCGATCACCACGGCCGCCGAGGTGCGGATGCTGCTCGGGGTGGTGGAGCCGTGAAGTACGTCGTCCTGGTCCTGGTCGCGGTCGTGCTGTTCCTGCTGGTCACGCGCTACCGCGAGGGCAGGCTCGCCCGCGGCGGGCTGTCCTCGGGTGCCCGCATCCGGATCGAGGGCCTCCTCGCGCAGGGCCGGGAGGCGGACGCCGTGGCCGTCTACCGGGAGGAGACCGGTGCGAGCCTCGCGCAGGCGCAGCAGGTCGTGGGCCGCTGGGCGGCGGAACGGCGCTGACGCCATCCGGCCCGCGCGCGGTCCCGCCGACGTGCCCCGCCGCCGTGCCCGTCGCCGTACCGTCGGCGGGGAGAGCCCGACCGGGCGGATAGCCTGACGGGGTGAACCTGCTGCGATCGCTGCCCTTCCACGGCGTCCCCGAGAAGATGACCCGGCGCTTCGCCGCGGTCGTCATCGCCAGCCAGGGGCTCGCGGTCTTCTTCGGTGCGCTCGTGGCCCGCGCCATCGCGGCCGCCGACCGGCAGTCCTCGGCCTCCACCTTCCTCATCCTCGGCAGCGTCATCGCCGTCCTGTGCCTCCTCGACGCCGGGCTGCTGCGCCGGCCCTGGGGCGTCACGCTCGGCTGGGTGCTGCAGCTCGCCACCCTGCTCAGCGCGCTGATCGTGCCGATGATGCTCATCGTGGCGCTGCTGTTCCTGGCGCTGTGGGTCACCGCGCTGGTGCAGGGCACCAACATGGACGCGCTCACGAGGCGCGTGGACGCCCAGTGGTACGCCGAGCACGGTTCACCCGAGCAGGAACCGGGCGGTTCACCCACGGGTGGTCCCACCCCGCACGGCGGATAGGGTTGCGGCCATGACTGAACGCTCCCTCGTCCTCGTCAAGCCCGACGGCTACGCCCGCGGCCTCAGCGGTGAGGTCCTGCGCCGCATCGAGGCCAAGGGCTACACGCTCGTGGCGCTGGACATCTTCACCCCCGACCGCGAGCGCCTCGAGCGCCACTACGCCGAGCACGAGGGCAAGCCGTTCTACGAGCCGCTGGTGGAGTTCATGTCCAGCGGCCCGGTCACCGCCGCGGTCATCGAGGGCCACCGCTGCATCGAGGGCTTCCGGGCCCTGGCCGGTGCCACCGACCCGTCGGCCGCGCTGCCGGGCACGATCCGCGGCGACCTCGGCCGCGACTGGGGCCTGAAGGTCCAGCAGAACATCGTCCACGGCTCGGACTCCGAGGAGTCCTCCGCCCGCGAGATCGCCATCTGGTTCCCCGGGCTCGGCTGACCCCGCCACCGACCTGACAGGGCCCGGTCGCTCCCCCCGAGGGAGCGACCGGGCCCTGTCGCGTGCTGCCCACCGCACCGGTGTGCCGGACGGCGCGGCGTGGCTCAGGCCGGGGCCTCCTCGTCGAGCCCGGCGATGACGATCTCCAGCAGCGAGGCCAGCTCCTCGCGCTGGTCGGTGGTGAGGCGGCCGAGGACGTCGGTCTCGACCATGTTGGACTCCTGGGTCGCGGCCCGGAACGTCTCCCAGCCGGCCTCGGTCAGCGTGACGAGGATGCGGGTCCGGTTGTGGGGGTCGGTGGCCCGGGCGACGAGGCCGCGCTGGCTCATCCGGTCCAGGCGGTGGGTCATCGAGGACGCCGCGACGTTGGTGGCGTCGGCCAGCTGGCTCGGCGTCAGGGCCGAGCCCTCGGGCACCGTGGCCAGGCGGGAGAGCACCGCCCACTCGCCGTGCGAGAGGTCCAGGTCGGCCAGCTGCCGGTCGTACCACTGGTTCAGCCGGCGGGCCAGGCCGTGGACTCCGGTGATCACCCGCTGCACCGACTCGTCACCGCCCGCCGCGACGTAGGCGGCGACCTCGGCCCGGTACTGCTCGTGCGCGGACTCGGGCCTGGCGCGCGGCCCGCTTGGGTGTCGTCATGCCGCCGATCTTGCTCATGTTAAGATTTCGATATCGAAGTATTCGATACCTAAGACTACGATATTCAACAAGTGTGGAGGACAGCGGTGAAGCGCGCACGGCTGCTGATCCTGGCGTCGACGATGGCGATGGTCGGGTGGGGGACGGTGCTGCCGTACCAGTACGCCTACGCCGCGAACACCCGCGGCTGGGGCAGCTTCGTCGCCGCCGCGGCGTCGAGCCTGTTCTCGGTCGGTGCCCTGCTCGCCGCCCCGCTCGGCGGGCGGCTGGCCGACCGGTTCCCGCCGGTGCGGGTCGCCGTGGCGGCCAAGCTGGTCGCCGCAGCCGGCACCGGCTACCTCGTCCTCGCCGGCTCGCCGGCGGCCTTCCTCGCCGGCATGTTCGTCTTCGGCGTCGGGATCACCGCCGCCGCACCGGCCCAGTCGGTGCTGGTGCTGCGCTGGGTCGCCTCCGAGGACCGCCGCCGCGTGTTCGCGTGGCAGTTCACCGGTCAGGCGCTCGGCATGGCCGTGGGGGCGTTCGCCGCCGGGCTACATGGTCAACCTCCGCTCGCGTGGACGGGATGTGGCCGGCCTTCACCACCGCGGCCGTGGGCTTCGTCCTGTCGGGCCTGCTGCTCCTGCTGGCCGGGCGCGGCGCGCCCACCTGCGACGCCCTGCCCTCGGCCGGCCCCGCGGGCGCAGACCGGCAGCGGCGCGGCGATCCGGCTGATCTTCGCCACCCCGGCGCTGCGCTGGACCGCGGTCGTGACCATCGCCCTCGCGCTCGGCTTCTACGCCCAGTTCGAGAGCGGGCTGCCCGCCTACGCCCTGACCGTGCTCGACCTGTCGGAGCGCACCATCGGCACCGCCGCCGCCGTCAACTGCGTGGTCATCATCGTCCTGCAGATGGCGGTCGTGCGGTGGACGGCGCACCGCTCGGCGCCGTCGCTGCTGGTCGTGGTCGGCGGCATCTGGGTGCTGTCCTGGCTCATCCTCGCCACGGCGTCACACCTGCCGGGCCTGGCCGGCACGCTGTTCGTCACGACGTTCGGCATCTTCGCCGTCGGCGAGACGATGTACGCCCCGGTGCTCAACCCGCTCACCGCGAGCCTGGCCCCGAGCGGCATGGTCGGCACCACCCTCGGGGTGTTCGGCGCGATCCAGACCAGCGGGTCGGCGGTCGGCCCGCTGCTGGCCGGCGTCGCCCTCAACGCCGGGCACGGCACCGTGTTCATCGTCGCGCACGTGCTGATCAGCCTGGTCGCCGTCCTCGCCGCGTGGCGGCTGCGGTCGCTGGTCACCGGCACCCCGGCCGGCTCGGCGCCGGCGACGGTCACGGACGACCTCGCCCCGGCCGCGGGCGGGACGCGTGACGGAGCGCTCGACGAGGTGCTGGTCGGCGGCACCGCCGCGGCCTGAGGCGGCGGCGGTCGCGACCCGCCGCGGCGACACGACGAGGGTGGCGTGGTGTCGCCGCGGCGAGCACGTACCCTTGCGGCCGTGACGGGAGGACGGGGGTGGCCGGTGCTGGGACGTGACCTCGCGGTCGACCTCGGCACCGCCAACACCCTCGTCTACGAGCGCGGCCGCGGCGTCGTCCTGGACGAGCCGTCCGTCGTGGCGATCGAGGCGGGGTCAGGGGCCCTCGTGGCCGCCGGGTCGCGGGCCCGCGAGATGCTCGGCCGCACCCCCGGGCACATCCACGCCATCCGGCCGCTGCGGCACGGGGTCATCTCCGACGCCGACGTCACCGAGCGGATGCTGCGCTACTTCATCGACCAGGTCCGGCCCTCGCGGCTGGTCCGGCCGCGCATCGTCGTCTGCGTGCCCAGCGAGGTCACCGGCGTCGAGCGGCGGGCCCTGGAGGACGCGGCGGTCCGCGCCGGCGCCCGGCGGGTCTACGTCATCGAGGAGCCGATGGCGGCCGCGATCGGGGCCGACCTGCCGGTGAACGACACCGCCGCCAGCATGGTCGTCGACATCGGCGGCGGCACCACCGACGTCGCCGTGATCAGCCTCGGCGGCATCGTCAACGCCCGCTCCGTGCGGGTCGGCGGCGACGCGATCGACGAGGCCGTGGTCGGCCACGTCCGCGCCGAGCACTCCCTGCTGCTCGGCGAACGCAGCGCCGAGCACATCAAGGTCAGCGCCGGCTCCGCCTTCCCCCTCCGCGCGGAGCTGTCCACCCGGGTCAGCGGCCGTGACCTCGTCACCGGCCTGCCCCGGACGGTGACCCTCTCCTCGCCCGAGATCCGCCGGGCCATCGAGGGGCCGGTGCTGCAGATCGTCGAGCTGGTGCGCACCACCCTGGACGTCTGCCCGCCCGAGCTGGCCGGCGACATCCTCGGCCACGGGATCGTGCTGACCGGTGGGGGAGCGCTGCTGCGCGGCCTGGACGAGCGGATGCGCCACGAGCTCGGCGTGCCCGTGCGGGTGGCCGACGACCCGCTGCGTGCGGTCATCCGCGGCTGCGGCCGGTGCGTGGAGGACCTCGCCTCGCTCGAGCGCGTCCTCGTCGGCGCCGCACGGTACTGACCGGCCGCCATGCACTCCCCGTCCTCTCTGTCCTCCTGTCCTCCCGCCGCGCGCTGGGTGCCCTCGTCCTGGTCACCGTGCTGGTGAGCGCCGCCGACCTGGCCCGGCCGGCCAGCACCTCCGTGCTGCGCGGCGCCGCCGCCTCGGCCCTCGGCCCGCTCGAGCGGGCCGTCGCGGTCGGCGGCGACGCCCGTCTGGCCCGGGTCACCGCGGAGCGCGACGAGCTGGCCCGGCGGGTCGCCGCCGACCGGGACGCCGCCGCGGCCGGCCGCCGGCTGACCGCCCTGCTCGGCTCCACGTCCGCCGCGCGCGTCGTCCCGGCCCGGGTGATCGCCTTCGGCGGTGGCGTCACGACCGGGGTACGCCGGGTGACCCTGGACGCCGGCAGCCGCGACGGCCTGGCGGTGGACCTGCCGGTCGTGGCCGCGGACGGTCTGGTCGGCCGGGTGGTCGCGGTCTCCGACTGGACCTGTGACGTCGCGGTCCTCGGCGACCGTGACGTCACCGTGGGGGTGCGGGTCGGGGCCCGTGGGACGCTCGGCGCGGTGGCCGCCGGGTCCACCACCGCCACCCCCGGGTCCGCCACCGCCGGCGCCCCACCGCGCGCCGCCGGCCGGCTCGGGCTCACCCTCGTGCAGCAGGGCACCGTGCGGGACGGTGAGGTGGTCACCACCCTGGGCAGCGTCGGCGGCGGTCCCTACCCGCCCGGGCTGCGGGTCGGCACGGTGGCCTCGGTCGACCCGCCGCGCGGCCAGCTGACCGCGACCGCGTCGGTGCGACCGGCCGTCGACCCGACCACCCTCGACGTCGTCGGCGTCCTGCTGCCCACGACCCGCGCCGCCGCACGGCCCCCGGTCGCCGGGACCGCGCGGTGAGACGCCCGAGCCCGCTGGACGCGCTGCGGGCCGGCGTCATCGTGCTGGCCGCGCTGCTCGCCGTCGTGGCGGTGCCCCGGCTCGGCCCGCTGGCCGCGCTCGGCCCCGACCTGGTCCTGCCCGTCGTGGTGGCGGCCGCCCTGCTGGGTGGTCCGGTCCGTGGTGCGCTGGTGGGCCTGGGCGCGGGCTGGGTCGTCGACCTCTGCCCGCCCGGGACGCCGGTGCTCGGCACGACCGCCCTGCTGTACGCCGGCGCCGGTGCCCTCGCGGGGCTGCTGCGCCGTGAGGGCACGGGGTCGCTGCTGCGGCCGGTGGCCGCCACGGCCGCGACGGCGACGGCCGTCGCCGTCGCCCGGCTGCTCGTCGAGGTGACCACCACCGGCACCGTCGCCGGGGTCGGTCAGCCGCTGCTGCGGGTGCTGCTCACGTCCGCGCTCGGGGCGGTGCTGGTGCCGTCGCTGCTGCGGGTCGAGCGGGCGATGATCCGCCGGCGGCTCGCATGAGGGTCCGGCCCCTCCGGCCCCTCCGGCCGCCCGGCCCGGCCGTGCGCTGGGCCGGCGCGGGCCGCTCCTGCCGATCCTGCCGCTCCGCCGCCGTCGGGGTCGCCCCGCCCGGGCCGCCCGACTGCGACGCCCCCAGGCCCGGCTCTGGGTGTTCATCGGCATCGTCGTCTGCCTGCTCGGGACGCTGCTCGGCCGCCTGACCGAGGTGCAGGTCGGCCAGCGCGAGGACTACCTGCGCGCCGCCGCGACGGTCAACACCAGGCAGGTCGTGCAGCCCTCGGTCCGCGGCCGCATCCTCGACGCCGGCGGGAAACCGTTGGTGGACAACGTCTCTGCGGCCACCGTGACGATCGAGCGCGGCACGCTGCTCGCCGCCGACGACGAGGGCCGCGACCTGGTCACCCGGGTCGCGACGGTGCTCGGCCTGCCGCCCGGGCAGCTCTGGGGTCGGACCCGGCCGTGCGGCACCAGCGGTGCGCCGCGCGCCCCGGCCTGCTTCAACGGCTCGCCGTACCAGCCGATCCCGGTCGCGACCGGCGTCGACGAGCGCCGTGCGCTCAGCCTGCTGGAGCAGCCGGGACGCTACCCGGGTGTCGCCGTCGTCGCCGAGCCGGTGCGCCACTACCCGCACCCGGGTGGGGTCAACGCCAGCCAGCTGCTGGGCTACCTGGGTCGGGCCACGGGGGAGGAGGTCAGCGACGTCGGCCGGGCGCATCGCGGCCACCGACCTGGTCGGCCGGGCCGGGCTGGAGGGCCAGTACGACGCCGTGCTCCGCGGCGTGAACGGGCGGACGACCCTGTCGGTCGACCCCCGCGGCGTGGTCACCGGCCGGCTGTCGGGCACCGACCCGGTCACCGGCGACGACGTCGTCACGCACCTGTCCGCACCGATCCAGGCGGCCAGCGAGCGGGCCCTGGCCGACGCGGTGGCCGCGGCGCGCCGCGCGGGCCAGCGGGCCGACTCCGGTGCCGCCGTCGTCGTGGACGTCACCAACGGGGCGGTCGTCGCGTCGGCCAGCTACCCGACGTACGAGCCGGAGGTCTGGACCGGCGGGATCAGCCAGCGCGACCTGGACGCGATCACCGACCCGGCGGCGGGCACGCCGCTGGTCAACCGGGCGACGTCGTCGCTGTTCCCGCCCGCCTCGACGTTCAAGGTGATCTCGCTGCCCGCGGCGATCGAGGCGGGCAACAGCCTGACCGGCACCTACGACTGCGGGTCCAGCTACCGGGTCGGCAACCGCGACTTCCAGAACTACGAGTCCCGCGCCTACGGCCGGATCGGGCTGCGCCGGGCGGTCGTCATCTCCTGCGACACGATCTTCTACCAGTTCGCCTACCACTCGTGGCTGGCGCAGGGAGGCCTCTCGGCGGCGACGGACACCCGGGACCCGTTCGTCTCGATGGCCCGCGCGTTCGGCCTGGGCCGGGCCACCGGGGTCGACCTGCCGGGCGAGAGCGCCGGCCGGATCCCCGACCGGCAGTGGAAGCAGGCGACGTGGGCGGCCACGCGGACCCAGACCTGCGCGCACGCCCGCACCGGCTACCCCGACGTCGCCGCCACCGACCCCGCCCGGGCGGCCTACCTCAAGGCGCTCGCGGTCGAGAACTGCGCCAGCGGCTTCCAGCTGCGCCCGGGTGACGCCGCGAACTTCGCCATCGGGCAGGGCGACATCGCGGTGACCCCGCTGCAGATGGCCCAGGTCTACGCGGCGATCGCCAACGGCGGCACGCTGTGGCGCCCGCAGGTGGCGGCCGCCGTGCGCACCCCCGACGGCCGGACGGTGCGCACCATGGCGCCGCAGCGGGCGGGCACCGTGCCGCTCGGTGCGACGATGCGCGCCTTCCTGGACGACGCCCTGCGCGGGGTCGTGGCCGAGGGCACCGCGGCCGGCGCGTTCGCGGGCTTCCCCCTCGCGACCTACCCGGTGGCCGGCAAGACCGGCACCGGTGAGGTGTTCGGCCAGCAGGCGACGTCGTGGTTCGCCTCCTACGGCCCCGCCACCGCGCCGCGCTACGCCGTGGTCGTGGTCGTCGACCAGGGCGGCACCGGCGCGGCCACCGCCGCGCCGGCGGTGCGCGCCATCTGGGACGCGATCCGCACCCAGCCGGCCCCCGCGCAGCCCTGACGCGGCGCAGCCGCCGGCCGGCGCAGCCCCGACCGGCGCGGGTCAGCGGCCGAGCCGCTGGTAGGTCCGCTCGGTCCGCTCCTTCATCGGCGCCCACCAGTCCTCGTGCTCGCGGTACCAGTCGATCGTCTGGGCCAGGCCGGCCCGGATGTCGCGGTAGCGCGGGGTCCAGTCGGTCTCGGCCCGCAGCTTGGCCGAGTCGATCGCGTAGCGCAGGTCGTGCCCCGGGCGGTCGGGGACGTGGTCGAACCAGTCGGCCGGCTTGCCCATCAGCTCCAGCAGCAGCGCCACGATCGCGGCGTTGTCCTGCTCGCCGTCGGCGCCGATCAGGTAGGTCTCACCGAGCCGGCCCTGCTCGAGGATCGCGATGACCGCGTCGTTGTGGTCGTCGACGTGGATCCAGTCGCGCACGTTGGCCCCGGCGCCGTACAGCTTGGGCCTGGTGCCCTGCAGGATGCCGGTGATCTGGCGGGGGATGAACTTCTCGACGTGCTGGTAGGGCCCGTAGTTGTTGGAGCAGTTGGACAGGGTGGCCGAGATGCCGAACGAGCGGACCCACGCCCGCACCAGCAGGTCGGCGCTCGCCTTGCTCGCGGAGTAGGGGCTGGAGGGGTTGACCGGGGTCTGCTCGGTGAACCGGGCCGGGTCGTCCAGCGCCAGGTCGCCGTAGACCTCGTCGGTGGAGATGTGGTGCAGCCGCACGCCGTGGCGGCGCACGGCCTCGAGCAGGCAGTAGGTGCCGATGATGTTGGACTCCATGAACGGCCACGGGTTGTCCAGGGAGTTGTCGTTGTGCGACTCGGCGGCGAAGTGCACCACCACGTCGGTGTCGGCCACGAGCGTGTCGACCAGCCCGGCGTCGGCGACGTTCCCCTCGACGAACCGGATCTGGTCGCCGAGGTCGGCCAGGCTCTCGCGGTGCCCGGCGTAGGTCAGCGCGTCCAGGACGGTCACCTGCCAGTCGGGCCGGACGTCGCGGACACGGTGGACGAAGTTCGCGCCGATGAAGCCGGCGCCTCCGGTGACCAGGACCTTCATGGGTGGATCTCCTTGTGCAGCAGGCTGGTACGACGACCGGCGGCCGTCGGGGGAGTGCGGGCAGGGCGGGCGCCTGCTCAGTCGGGGTCCGCGACGGTGCGCAGACCGGGGGGCTCGTCGCCCGACGGCCAGCCGTTGAACTCGACCTCGAGGCTGAACCGGTGGGCCAGGTAGCGGTGGTCGGACAGGGCGATCGCGCTGCCGTCGCCGGCGAGCGCGAGCCGGCGCACCAGGAGCAGCGGGGTGCCGGCACCCACCTCGAGCAGTGCGGCGTCCTCGTCGGCGGCGACACCGGCGGTGATCCGCTGGCGGACCGAGGCGACCCGGTGCCCCTGCCGCTGGAGGGTCTGCCAGATGCCGGGCTCGGCGGCGTCGGCGCGGCTGAGCCGGCCGGCCAGGGCGGCCGGCACCCACTCCTGGACGAGGTCGAGCGGCGCGGCGTCGACGGCGCGGACCGAGCGGCTGCGCAGGGCCTCCTCGCCGTCGGCCAGTCGCAGGCTCGTGCGCACGGCAGCCGGCGGTTGCTCGTAGCCGAACGAGACCACCCGGCGGGAGAGCTGCCGGCCCGCCTCGGCCACCGCCGAGGTCGCGTGCCGGAACGTCCCGAGCGCCAGGGTCTGCGAGAACGACCCGCCGGTGGCGAACCAGCCCGAGCCCTGCCGGCTCTCCACCAGCCCCTGCTCGCGCAGCAGCTCCAGCGCCCGGCGGACGGTGACCCGGCTCGCGCCGTACCGCTGTCCGAGCACCGCCTCGCTCTCGAGGGCGCCGGACTCGCCGAGGTCGCCGAGGGCGATGCGCTCGCGCACGTCGTCGGCGATGGTCCGGAACCGGGCACCTGTCATGAACTTGTAAACTACAAGTCGCACGGCAGGAGGTCAACGGGCTGCGCCCAGCGGGGCAGGAGCGGCCCTCGGGATTAGGGGGCTGGCCCCGCCGCTGCTAGCCTTGCAGACGCCGTCAGAACGGCCGCGGACACAGAGAGCCTGGGTGAACCAGCCCCAAGGCACCGCGCAACGATCACAAGGAGTCGCCTCGCATGCCTCTTGATGCTGCTGTGAAGAAGGAAATCATGACCGAGTACGCCACCAAGGACGGCGACACCGGCTCCCCCGAGGTCCAGATCGCGATGCTCACGCGTCGGATCAAGGACCTCACCGAGCACTCGCGCGAGCACAAGCACGACCACCACAGCCGCCGCGGGCTGCTGCTGCTGGTCGGCCGTCGCAAGCGGATGCTGCGCTACCTCGAGGCCACCGACATCACTCGCTACCGCGAGCTGATCAAGCGCCTCGGTCTGCGCCGATAACGCTCATGCACGGGAGCGGTTCCCTTCACCTGGGGAGCCGCTCCTTTTGCATGAGGGCGGTGCCCGAGACATCGGGCCCGCCGGGTGGCCACCGGCCACCCACCCCGAAGAAAAGCCCGTGCACAACGACGATGCACGCGGCTGTTATTGACAGAAGAAATGGAGGGCCCAATGGAGGGTCCAGAGATTCAGTTCGCCGAAGCCACCATCGACAACGGCAAGTTCGGCACCCGCACGGTCCGGTTCGAGACCGGACGCCTCGCCAAGCAGGCCGGTGGCGCCGTCGCCGCCTACCTCGATGACGACACCATGCTGCTGTCGACCACCACTGCCGGTCGCAGCCCCAAGGACCAGTTCGACTTCTTCCCCCTGACGGTGGACGTCGAGGAGCGCATGTACGCCGCGGGCAAGATCCCCGGCTCGTTCTTCCGTCGCGAGGGTCGCCCCTCCACCGACGCGATCCTCACCTGCCGCCTGATCGACCGGCCGCTGCGCCCGACCTTCACCAAGGGCCTGCGCAACGAGGTCCAGGTCGTCATCACGGTCCTGGCGCTCAACCCCGACCACCAGTACGACGTGCTGGCGATCAACGCCGCGTCCGCCTCGACGCAGATCTCCGGTCTGCCGTTCAGCGGCCCGATCGGTGGCGTGCGGGTCGGGCTCATCGACGGCCAGTGGGTCGCGTTCCCGAACTTCAGCGACGCCGAGCGCTCGGTCTTCGACATGGTCGTCGCCGGCCGCGTCGTGAAGAACAACGATGGATCTGACGACGTCGCGATCATGATGGTCGAGGCCGAGTCCACCGACGCGACCTGGGACCTGGTGACCAACCAGGGCGTCCAGGCGCCGACCGAGGAGATCGTGGCCGAGGGCCTCGAGGCCTCCAAGAAGTTCATCGCCGCGCTGTGCAAGGCCCAGGCCGAGCTCGCCGCGCAGGCCGCCAAGCCGGTCCAGGACTTCCCGATCTTCCTGGACTACCAGGACGACGTCTACGCCGCCGTCGAGGCCGCCACCTCCGCCGACCTGACCGCTGCCCTGCAGATCGCGGGCAAGCAGGAGCGCGAGACCCGGATCGACGAGATCAAGGACGCCGTCCGCGCCCAGCTCGCCGGTGCCGAGGGTGGCTTCGAGGGTCGCGAGAAGGAGATCGGCGCCGCGTACCGCGCCGTGCAGAAGAAGCTGATCCGTCAGCGCATCCTGCGCGACAAGGTCCGCATCGACGGCCGCGGCCTGGCCGACATCCGCGCCCTGGGCGCCGAGGTCGAGGTCCTGCCGCGCGTGCACGGCTCGGCCATCTTCGAGCGCGGCGAGACCCAGATCATGGGTGTCACCACGCTGAACATGCTGCGCATGGAGCAGCAGCTCGACACCCTCTCCCCGGTGACGCGCAAGCGCTACATGCACAACTACAACTTCCCGCCCTACAGCACCGGTGAGACCGGCCGCGTCGGCTCGCCGAAGCGCCGCGAGATCGGTCACGGCGCCCTGGCCGAGCGTGCGCTCATGCCGGTGCTGCCGACCCGCGAGGAGTTCCCCTACGCGATCCGTCAGGTGTCCGAGGCGCTCAGCTCCAACGGGTCCACCTCGATGGGCTCGGTCTGCGCCTCGACCCTGTCGCTGCTCAACGCCGGTGTGCCGCTGCGCGCCCCGGTCGCCGGCATCGCGATGGGCCTGGTCTCCGACGTCGTCGACGGCGAGACCCAGTACGCCGCGCTGACCGACATCCTCGGCGCCGAGGACGCGTTCGGTGACATGGACTTCAAGGTCGCCGGCACCCGCGGGTTCGTCACGGCCATCCAGCTCGACACCAAGCTCGACGGCATCCCCGCCTCGGTGCTCGGTGGCGCGCTGACCCAGGCCCGCGACGCGCGCCTGCACATCCTGGACGTCATGGCCGAGGCCATCGACACCCCGGACGAGATGAGCGAGTTCGCGCCGCGCGTGATCAGCGTGACCGTCCCGGTCGACAAGATCGGCGAGGTCATCGGCCCGAAGGGCAAGATGATCAACCAGATCCAGGACGACACGGGCGCCCAGATCTCGATCGAGGACGACGGCACCATCTACATCGGTGCCACCGACGGCCCGTCCGCGGACGCCGCTCGCGCGATGATCAACGCGATCGCCAACCCGCAGATGCCCGAGGTCGGCGAGCGCTTCCTCGGCACCGTGGTGAAGACGACGACCTTCGGTGCGTTCGTCTCGCTCCTGCCGGGCAAGGACGGCCTGCTGCACATCTCCGAGGTGCGCAAGCTGGTCGGCGGCAAGCGGATCGACTCGGTCGACGACGTCGTCAAGATCGGCCAGAAGATCCAGGTCGAGCTCAAGGAGATCGACCCCCGCGGCAAGCTCAGCCTCGCCGCCGTGATCGCCGAGCCCGACGCCGGGCCGACTCGGCCGACGCGGCGGCTCCGGCCGCCACGGAGCCGGCCGACGCCTGATCAGGTCCCGCTCGTCCCGGAGCCCGGCACACCCGACACAGGGTGTGCCGGGCTCCGGCGTTCCCGGCCGGGCTCCGGGTCCGGTCAGAAGAGGGCGTCGACCGTGTTCCACCCGGCGCCGACCTGCACGCGGGGCAGCCACGCCGCCGCGTCACCGTTGCGCGGGTAGAGCCACAGCCGGCCGGACCGGTCGCGGGCCAGCACGTCGGGCATGCGGTCGCCGGTGAGGTCGCCGGGGCTCATCAGGGCGGTCATGCCGTTCCACCCGGTGCCGACCCGGACGCGGGGCAGCCAGCCGCCGCGGCCGTTGCCGGGGTAGAGCCACAGGTAGCCGTTCGAGGCCTGGCGGGCGAGCACGTCCGCCACCCCGTCGCCGTTGACGTCCCCGGGGCCGACGATGGCGCTGAACATGTCCCACCCGTTGCCGACCTGCCGTCGCGGGAGCCAGCCGCCCCGGCCGTTGCCGGGGTAGAGCCACAGGTAGCCGGTGGACCGCTCCCGGGCGAGGACGTCGACGCGCTGGTCGCCGGTGAGGTCGCCGGGGCCGACGATGGCGTTGAACCGGTCCCACCCGCTGCCGACCCGCACGCGGGGGAGCCAGCCGCCCCGGCCGTTGCCGGGGTAGAGCCACAGGTAGCCGGTGGACCGCTCCCGGGCGAGGACGTCGAGCCGGCCGTCGCCGTTGAGGTCACCCGGCGTCTCGAGGGCGTCCATGCCCCGCCAGCCGGTGCCGACCCGGACCCCGGCGGGACAGCGTGCCGCGGCCGGTCCCGGCGTACAGCCGCAGCTCGCCCGTGGCGACCACCCGGGCCAGCACGTCGTTCTTCCAGTCACCGTTGAAGTCGGCCGTCGCGCCGGACAGCGTGGACGCGGGCACCGGCAGCGGCCGCGAAGGTCCCGGGGGCGCAGGTCAGGTCGTAGTCCCTGGTGTCGTCGTACCACTGCGCCATCTGGACGCGCCCGCCGGAGAAGCTGGCCTGGCGGCACCGGTCCTGCGCCTCGGCCGGGTAGTCCAGGCGGCCCGCGGTGGCCCAGACCGGCACCCCGGGCAGCCACCAGGACCCGGTGATGGACCGCCACCCGGACAGGTAGGAGTAGACGCCGTAGGAGAACCTCGCGTCGCGCAGGCCGCGCATCAGTCCCTCGACGACGTACCGGTTCTCGCGCTGCCGCGAGGCGGTGCCCGTCGGCCAGGGCTGGGCGGGCCGCGGTTCGACGTCGACCCAGACCACGGGCGGCGCGAAGCCGGCCCGCTTCAGCTCCGCGACCGCGTACGTCGCCTCGGCGTAGCCGACGTTGGACAGCTGGCCGGCCCGGGTGCGGGACGACCACGGCCCCTTGGCGCGGTACGTGGCGAGCTGGGCGGCCGTCGGGAAGGCCGCCATGGTGTAGGCCTGCGCCGGCCTGCCGTGGGAGCTTCACCCACGCCACCTGGTTGGCCAGACACGGGTTCCGCGTGAACGGCAGGCCCTTGGTGAGCCCGACGACGACGAAGCGGGTCGTCGTCGGCGGCATCGGCAGCCCGTACCCGCCGACCGCGACCGGGCACTGCGGCCAGGAGATGTCGTGACCCGACAGCGTCGCGGCCGCGGGAGACCGGGGACGTGAGCGGTGCGAGGCCGAGGACCAGCGCCAGGGCGGCCAGCGCCCTGACGAGTCGTGCCCGCTGCGGCGAGGGGCGTGGGGACTGCCTGCGTGCCATGGGTCCTCCCACTCCATGGCAGCGCGCGGGCGTGCGGGGTGGAACAGGACCAATGGCGTACGGTCAGCCGCCGTCGGTGCCGTCCAACCGGTCGAGGGCGGCGAGGGCGTCGCTGACCTCGAGGTAGCCGGCGGAGGCGCGCCACAGGGCGTCGGCGTGCGGCTCCTGGGCGCCGGGGGCCCAGCGGCGCCGTTCGTAGGTCTGCGTGCACGCGCGCAGGGCGCGGTCGCTGACGGCCAGCTCGTCCTGCAGCCGGCTGCGCAGCACGGCGGGTGCGGGCGGGGGCAGCCGGACGGTGTCGCCGCGGCCGGCCTGCAGCGCGGCGAGCGTCTCCGGGACGAGGCCGTCGGTGCTGTCCCAGAGCAGCGCGGGCCGGTCGATGTAGTGGTTCCACACCGGCGCGCCGGCGGACCGCCACAGGCGCCACGACCGGGTTCTTGCCCAGTCGGGCGCCGTTGGCCCAGTGCTGGGCACCGGGCGGCTCGCTGAGCCAGGGCACCTCCTCCACCGGCAGGTCCACCACGAGCGCGACGGTCACCGACTCGAGGTCGTGCGGCTCGTCCAGGACCTCCCCGGCCACCCACAGCTGCTCGACCCGCAGCGCGGAGAACGCCGGGCGTGAGCCGAGGTCGGTGCAGGTCTGGGCCAGGGTCTCCAGGTGGTGCACGGCGCGGGTCCACTTCACGGGACCAGTGTGCCGTCCCGCGCGAACGGCGCCCGACCGCAGGGCGCCGGCGGCTCACATCTCCTCCGGCGCGAGGATGCCGAGCAGGTCCAGGCCGCGGACCATGACCGCGAGCGTGGTGGCCGAGAGGGCCTGCCGCGAGGCCCGCACCTCCGGGTCCTCGGCCTGCAGGATGGTGCACTGCTCGTAGAAGGCGGTGAAGGCCTGCGCCAGGTCGAAGAGGTAGGTGCACAGCCGGTGCGGCTCGAGGGTGTCGCCGACCTGCGCCACCACGGGCCCGAACCCCAGCAGGGCCAGGGCCAGCGCCCGTTCGGTCGGGTCGCCCAGGACGACCCGGGCGCCGGTCCGCGCCGCCCCGGGCGTGGTGCCGGCCTTGCGGAACACCGACCGGATCCGCGCGACGACGTACTGCAGGTAGGGGCCGGTGTTGCCCTGCAGGGCGAGCATCCGGTCGAAGTCGAAGACGTACTCGCTGTCGTGCGAGACCGACAGGTCGGCGTACTTCACCGCGCCGATGCCCACCTCGTGGGCGATGACGGCGCGCGCGGCGTCGTTCAGCTCGGGGCGACGGGCCGCGACGACGGCGGCGGCGCGCTCGACCGCCTCGTCCAGCAGCGCCATCAGCCGCAGCGAGGAGCCGCTGCGGGTGCGCAGGATCTTGCCGTCCGTGCCGAGGACGTTGCCGATCTGGACGTGCACCGGCGTCACCTCGGGCGGCAGCCAGCCGGCCCGCCGGGCGGTCTCCCACACCATCTGCAGGTGCAGGCTCTGCGGTGCGCCGATGACGTAGAGCACCCGGTCGGCGTGCAGCTGCCGCACGCGGTAGCGGATGGTGGCCAGGTCGGTGGTGGCGTAGCCGTAGCCGCCGTCGCTCTTGCGGATGATCAGCGGCACCGGCCGGCCCTCGCGCCCGGTGTAGCCCTCGAGGAACACGCACAGCGCGCCGTCGCTGACGACGGCCAGCCCGGCCTGCTCCAGCTCGTCGCAGATCGCGGCGAGCTGGTCGTTGTACATGCTCTCCCCGGCCAGGTCCTCGTCGGTCAGGGTGACCCCGAGCGTCGCGTAGACGGTGTTGAAGTACAGGGTGGAGCGCTGCACCAGCTCCCGCCACAGGTGGAGCGTGTCCGGGTCGCCGCCCTGCAGCAGGACGACGCGCCGCCGCGCCCGGTCGGCGACGTCGGGGGAGGCGTCGAACCGCGCCCGCGCCGCCTGGTAGAACGCGTTGGGGTCGCTGGCCAGCAGCCCCGCCTCGGGGGAGTCCTCGCCGACGTCGAGCAGGTGCTCGATCAGCATGCCGAACGGCGTGCCCCAGTCGCCGATGTGGTTCTGGCGGACGACGTGGTGGCCGAGGTGCTCCAGGACCCGCGCGAGCGCGTCGCCGACGATCGTGGTGCGCAGGTGGCCGACGTGCATCTCCTTGGCCACGTTGGGGGCGGAGTAGTCGATCGGGATGACCTGCCGCGGCTGCACCGGCACGCCCCGGCGGGGGTCGGCGCCGACCTCGGCGACCCGCGCCGCCAGCCAGTCCTCGTGCAGCGTCAGGTTGACGAAGCCGGGTCCGCTGACCGCGACGTCGCGGCAGAGGTGCGGCACCCGCAGGTGCTCCACGATGCGGGCGGCCACCTCGCGCGGCGGCAGGCCGACCACCTTGGCCAGGGCGAGCGCCGCGTTGGCCTGGAAGTCGGCGTGCGACGACGGGCGGATGACCGGGTCGCGGTGGGCGTGCTCGGGCCCGAACGCGGCCCCCATCGCGGCCTGGACGTGCTCGGCGAGGACGGCTTGCGGGTCGACCATCGGCCGAGCCTACCGATGCGGGGACCCGGCCCCGGCCTCATTAGGCTGCAGGGCGTGAGCGATATCAAGGTGGCCGTGATCGGTGCGTCCGGGCGAATGGGCTCGCAGGTGTGCGCGGCGGCGGACGCCGCCGACGGGCTCACGCTCGTGGGGCGCTTCGACCACGGCGACGACCTGGGCGACCTCGGTGGCGCGGACGTGGCGGTCGAGTTCACCGTGCCGGACGCCTCGCCCGCCAACGTCGCCCACTGCGTCGACCGTGGTGTCCACGTCGTGGTCGGCACCACCGGCTGGGACGACGACCGCGTGGAGGCGCTGCGCGGCCAGGTGGCGGCGCAGCCCGGCGTCGGCGTCCTGATCGCCCCCAACTTCGCCATCGGCGCGATCCTGATGATGTCGTTCGCGCAGCAGGCGGCCCGGTTCTACGAGTCGGTCGAGGTGGTCGAGCTGCACCACCCGGACAAGGTCGACGCCCCCTCCGGTACGGCGGCGCGGACCGCGGCGCCTGATCGGGCAGGCCCGGCGGGACGCCTCGCTCGGTGACGTGCCCGACGCGACGACCTCCGACCCGGGTGGCGCCCGCGGGGCCCGCGTGGACGGCGTACCGGTGCACTCCCTGCGGCTGCGCGGCCTGGTCGCCCACCAGGAGGTGCTGTTCGGCGCGACCGGCGAGCTGCTGACGATCCGGCACGACTCGTTCGACCGCGCGAGCTTCATGCCGGGCGTGCGTCGAGGCGGTGCGGCAGGTGGCCGCGCACCCCGGCGTCACGGTCGGCCTCGAGCACTACCTCGGGCTGGCCTGATGGCCGCTCGGGACAACGCCCGCGAGCAGGTCACCGCGCTGGTGCTGTTCGTCGTCCTGGCCTTCTACTGCGCCACCATCGGCTGGCGCGGGGTGCTGCTGGTCCTCGACGGGCGGCTCGTGCCGGTGCTGCTGGGCATCGCGGTGATCCTGCTGCCGCTGGTCACGCTGGCGGCCGTCTGGCGGCTGGTCGTCTTCGCCCGCGACGGTTCGGCGATGATGAAGGAGCTGCACTCCGGCGACCGCGCCGCGGCCCGCCGACGAGGTGTGGCGCGGTCACCTCGAGCTGGCCGAGCAGCACCGCCAGCGCAAGGACCGCCCGGCCGAGCAGCGGGAGTACCGCGCCGCGGTCCGCGCCTGGCGGGTCGCCCGCTCCTCCTGAGCGCCGACCGGGTCGCGGGCCCGACCGGGGCGCCGACGCGAGCTAGGCGGCCCAGCCGAGGGCGCGCAGGCCGGCCGCCGTCGCGGCGGCCAGGACCACCACCAGCAGGAACGGCGCCCGCAGCGCGAGCGCGACCACCGCCACCGCGAGCGCACCGGCGCGCGCGTCGACGACGAACGTCCCGCCGGTGGTGGTGAACGTCTGCACCGCGACCAGCGCGGCCAGCAGCGCCACCGGCAGCATCGCGGCGATCCGGGCGACCCGGGCCCCGTCGAGCCACGAGTGCGGGACGACGTGCCCGGCGAGCTTCAGCCCGAACGCGATGGCGCTGGCCAGCAGCACCGTCACCCAGAGGCTCATCGGCCCGCCTCCGGGGTCCGCGGCCGGCGCAGGCCGGCGACCACAGCCGCCAGGGCGGCGACGAGGACGGGGACCCCGGCCGGGGCGTGCGGGGCGATGAGCAGCGCCGCGAGGGCGGCGGCGCCGGCGACGGCCCGGGTCTCGCCGTTCCTCAGCCGCGGCCACAGCAGCGCGCAGAACGCGGCCGCCGCGGCGGCGTCGAGGCCGTAGCGCTTGGGGTCGCCGAGCAGGTCCCCGATCAGCGCGCCGACGACGGTCGTCAGGTTCCACAGGGCGAAGACCGCCAGGCCGGTGGCCCAGAAGCCGAGCCGGCTGGCGGGGAGCTCGGGCTGGCCGACGGCGACGGCGGTGGACTCGTCGATGGTCAGCTGGGCGGCGGCCGCCCGCCTGGCGCCGTGGACGCCGAGCAGGCGCGAGACCTGCAGGCCGTACAGGCCGTTGCGCACGCCCAGCAGGGACGAGGTGGCGACGGCGGCGACGCCCGAGCCGCCGGCGGCCACGATCCCGACGAGGGCGAACTGCGAGCCGCCGGAGAACAGCAGCAGCTGACAGCGCCATCGTCTGCCAGAGCGAGAGGCCGGCCGCGACGGACAGCGCACCGAAGCTGATGCCGTAGGCGCCGGTCGCCACGCCGACGGACAGGCTCTGGCGCAGGACGGCCCGCCGGCGGTCCGCGGCCCAGGGCGGACGGCGCGGACGGGTCCGGGAGGGCGGCCCCGGTCACGCCGGGGCGAGGTCGGCGACCAGTCGGACCTCACGCACGACGGTGCCGTCGGCGCCGACGACCCGGTCGCGGTAGGCGCCGTCGGGGGAGAGGCCCGAGGCCACCAGGAACGCGCGGGTGGCCTCGTCCTCGCGCAGCACCCAGCCGGTCAGCCGCTCGAACTGCCGCCCGCGCAGGGTGTCGACGGCGGCGTTGAGCAGCCGGGAGCCGTGACCGGCCCGGCGGGCGGCGGGGTGCACGCCGAGGGCCAGCAGCTCGCCCTGCGCGTCGTCCGCGTCGGCGTCGGCGCTGGGGCCGACGGCGGCGAACCCGACGACCTGCTCCCCGGCGCAGGCGACGAGCAGCTCGTGCCGCGGGCTGGGTCGCGTGGCCAGCGAGGCCCGCCAGACCCGGGCGAAGGCCGGTCCCTCGAACTGCTCGAGCACCTCGGGGGAGAGCACGGCGGTGTAGGCGTCGCGCCACACGGCGGCCTGCACCAGGCCGACGGCCGGCACGTCGCCCGGCCGCGCGATCCGCACGCTGGCGTCGGCGACCGGTTGCTCGGCGCCGCCGCCGTGGTCGTGGACGATCTCGGAGGCGGCGGACGCGGGGTGGTCGTGGTCGTGCTGCACGGCGCCATCCTGTCACCGCCGCCGGTATGACACCTCGGCGACAGTATTGCGAGAACCTGTAACAAGTCGGCATACTGTCGGTATGTATGGCAACGACTTCGTCGACCCGGACCTGCCCCTCAACGCCGCCGAGTCCGGTGACGTCGAGGCCGCGGCCGCGGACGCCGCCACCGCCCGGGCCCGCCGCGAGCAGGTGGGGTCCTCGTTCGACGAGCTGATCGCCGCCGACCAGCGGATCGAGCCCCGCGACGACATGCCCGAGGGCTACCGCAAGACGCTGATCCGCCAGATCGCCCAGCACGCGCACTCCGAGATCATCGGCATGCAGCCCGAGGGCAACTGGATCAGCCGGGCCCCGTCGCTGCGGCGCAAGGCGATCCTCATGGCCAAGGTGCAGGACGAGGCCGGCCACGGGCTCTACCTCTACAGCGCCGCCGAGACGCTGGGCGTCGACCGGGCCGAGCTGCTCGACCTGCTGCACGCCGGCAAGCAGCGCTACTCCTCGATCTTCAACTACCCGACGCTGACCTGGGCCGACTGCGGGGCGATCGGCTGGCTGGTCGACGGCGCCGCGATCATGAACCAGGTGCCGCTGTGCCGCTGCTCCTACGGCCCCTACGCCCGCGCGATGATCCGGGTCTGCAAGGAGGAGTCGTTCCACCAGCGCCAGGGGTTCGAGATCCTCTGGGAGCTGTCCAAGGGCACCGACGCCCAGCGGGCCATGGCCCAGGACGCCGCCGACCGCTGGTGGTGGCCGGCGCTGATGATGTTCGGCCCGCCCGACACCGGGGAGGCCGCCGCCAAGGGTGGCCACACCGAGCAGTCGATGGCCTGGGGCATCAAGCGGTTCAGCAACGACGACCTGCGCCAGAAGTTCGTCGACATGATGGTCCCGCAGGCGCAGCGCCTCGGCCTGACGCTGCCCGACCCCGACCTGCGCTTCAACGAGGAGTCCGGCCACTGGGAGTTCGGCCCGATCGACTGGGACGAGTTCTGGCGCGTCCTGCGCGGCGACGGCGCGTGCAACGCCGAGCGCATCGAGCACCGGGTCACCGCCCACGAGGAGGGTGCGTGGGTCCGCGAGGCCGCCACCGCCTACGCCGACAAGCACGACGGCGCGCGCCGTCCGCAGGAGAGTGCCGCATGAGCGAGTCCCGCCCCACCGAGTCCGCCGTCGTGCCGCACCGAAGGCCGCCGAGCGCAGCTGGCCGCTGTGGGAGGTGTTCGTCCGCGGCAAGCGCGGGCTGTCGCACGTCCACGTCGGCTCGCTGCACGCCCCGGACGCCGAGATGGCGCTGCGCAACGGCCGCGACGTCTACACCCGCCGCCAGGAGGGCGTCTCCCTCTGGGTGGTGCGTGCCAGCGACATCACCGCCAGCAGCCCGGACGAGCGCGACTCGTTCTTCGACCCGGCGGCCGACAAGGTCTACCGCCACCCGACGTTCTACGACGTGCCCGAGGATGTCGAGTACCTATGACCGACAACGCTGTTCACACTTCCGTCGTCGCGCCCTACGCGCTGCAGCTCGGTGACGACGCGCTGGTCTACGCCCAGCGGCTGGGCGAGTGGATCAGCCGTGGTCCGCAGATCGAGGAGGACATGGCCCTCGGCAACGTCGGCCTCGACCTGCTCGGTCAGGCGCGCGTGCTGCTCACCCGCGCCGGTGAGCTCGACGGCACCGGCCGCACCGAGGACGAGCTGGCCTACCTGCGCGACGAGCGCGAGTTCCGCAACGTCCACCTCGTCGAGCAGCCGCGCTCCGACTTCGGTTTCGAGATGGCGCGGATGCTGTGGTTCTCGGCCTACCAGTGCGGGCTGTACGCCGCGCTGGTCGCCTCGAGCGACGAGACGCTGTCCGGCGTGGCGGTCAAGGCGGTCAAGGAGGTCGACTACCACCGCGACCACGCCAGCCACTGGGTGCTGCGCCTGGGCGACGGCACCGCCGAGTCCCACGAGCGGATGCAGGCGGGGCTCGAGCGGGTCGCGCCCTACGTCGCCGAGCTGTTCGAGGACGACGCGGTGAGCGTTGCCGCCGCCGAGGCCGGTGCCGGTGTGCTCCCGTCGTCGCTGTGGCCGGCCGCGTCGGAGTACGTCGAGCGGGTCGTCGCCGAGGCCACCCTGACCATGCCCGCGGAGCCGACGTGGCGCTCCCGTGGCGGCCGCGACGGCATCCACTCCCGCCCGATGGGCTACCTGCTCGCCGAGATGCAGCACATCGCCCGCTCCCACCCCGGGGCGACCTGGTGACCCCCGCCGTGCTGGCTGCGCCGCCGCCGGAGCGCCGGCTGGACGCCACCGCCCGGCTGGACGCCACCGCCCTGCGCGCCGCGATCGCCGCGGTGCCCGACCCCGAGGTGCCGGTCATCACCATCGAGGACCTCGGCATCCTGCGCGACGTCGCGGCCGACGAGGCCACCGGCACGGTGCAGGTCGTGATCACGCCGACCTACAGCGGCTGCCCGGCCATGGACGCGATCGCCCGCCGGGTCGAGCACGTCGCCCGCCGCAGCGGCTGGGCCGCCACCGTGGCGACGCAGCTGACACCCGCCTGGACCACCGACTGGATGTCGGCCGCCGGGCGCGACAAGCTGCGCGACGCCGGCATCGCCCCGCCCGGAGCCCGCGCCGCCGAGGTGGCGCCCGGGCCGGTGCACGTCGGGCTGACCGTGCGGCGGGTGACCTGCCCCCTGTGCGGCTCCGCCGACACGCACGAGATCGCGCGGTTCGGCTCCACCGCGTGCAAGGCCCTGCGCCGCTGCAACGACTGCCGCGAGCCCTTCGACGAGTTCAAGGCGATCTGATGACGACCCTGCTCACCACGACCACCCCCCAGCGGCACCGGGCCCGGTTCCACGCGCTGACCGTGTCGGCGGTCGAACGGCTCACCGACGACGCCGTCGCGGTGTCGTTCGCCGTCCCGCAGGACCTCGCCGACGAGTTCGTGTTCGAGCCGGGGCAGCACCTCACCCTGCGCGCCACGATCGAGGGCCAGGACACCCGCCGCTCCTACTCGATCTGCCGGTCCCCGCAGGAGGCGCGCCGGCTCGGCGAGCTGCGCGTCGCCGCGTCGCGGGTCGAGGGCGGCCTGATGTCGAGCTGGCTGAACGACACGGTCCGCGTCGGCGACACGGTGCAGGTGATGACCCCGCTGGGGTCCTTCGTCTGCCCCACCGACCCCGCCGCGGCCCGTCACCACGTCGCGATCGCCGCCGGCTCGGGCATCACCCCGGTGATGTCGCTGCTCACCACGGCGCTGGCGCAGGAGCCCGGGTCGCGCGCCACGCTGGTCTTCGGCAACCGGCGGACCAGCTCGGTGATGTTCCTCGAGGAGCTGCAGGACCTCAAGAACGCCTATCCCGACCGGTTCCAGCTGGTCAACGTGCTCTCCCGCGAGGTGCAGGACGTCGAGCTGTTCAGCGGCCGGATCGACCGCGAGCGGCTGGAGCGCCTGACCGACCTGCTCGTGCCGGTCGACACCGTCGACGAGTGGTACCTCTGCGGTCCGTTCGGGATGGTCGAGGACGCCCGCGCGGTGCTGGCCGAGCGCGGCGCCGACCCGCACCACGTCCACCACGAGGTGTTCCACGTCGACGGCCAGGAGCCCACCGGGGTCGTGCGCCGGGCCGAGCCGGTCGTCGCGCCGGGCGCCCCGCCCGAGGCGGTCGTCACCGTCAACCTCGACGGCCGGTCGACGGTCATCGAGATGCCCTCCCGCGCCGAGACGATCCTGGCGGCGACCCTGAGGTCGCGCCCGGACGCGCCGTACAGCTGCACGGGTGGGGTCTGCGGCACCTGCCGCGCGCGGGTCGTGCAGGGTGAGGTGCGGATGGAGCGCAACTACGCGCTCGAGCCCGAGGAGGTCGCGGCCGGCATCGTCCTCGCCTGCCAGGCCCACCCGGTCACCGACACCGTCGCCCTCGACTACGACGCCTGACCCCTTCCCGCTCCCACCGGACGCACCGCAGCGCCCGAATCCGGACACCGGATGCCCGAATTCGGGCAGCCCGGTGCGTCCGGTCGGGTGTGGCGGCGCTCAGCCGGCCGGGTGGGGGACCCGCTCGTAGGTGACGAAGCAGAAGCCCTCGTGCGGCTCGCGGGCCACCTCGCGCCAGTCGGCCGGGTCGAGCTCGGGGAAGAACACCTGCGCCTCGGGTGACTGGTCGACCTCGGTCAGGACCATGGCGTCGGCCAGCGGCAGCGCCTGGGCGTAGATCTCGCCCCCTCCGGCGATGAACACCTGGTCGCCGTGGGCCATCTCGAGCGCGCGTGACAGGGAGTGCGCCACCAGCACGTTCGGCGCCGACCAGGAGTGCTGGCGGGTCACGACGATCGTGGTGCGCCCCGGCAGCGGCCGGCCGATCGAGTCGTAGGTCTTGCGCCCCATCACCAGGGTGTGGCCGAGCGTCGTCCGCTTGAAGTGGGCCAGGTCCTCGGGCAGGTGCCACGGCATGTCGTTGTCGCGGCCGATGGCCCGGTTCGCGCCGACCGCGGCGACGATGGTGACCGTCATACGGCGATCGGCGCCTTGATGCCCGGGTGCGGGTCGTAGCCCACGAGCTCGAGGTCGGCCAGGTCGAACGCGTCGATGCTGCGCCGCTCGGGGTTGAGCTGCAGCCGGGGGAGCGGGCGCGGCTCGCGGGTCAGCTGCAGCCGGGCCTGGTCGAGGTGGTTGAGGTAGAGGTGGGCGTCGCCGAGGGTGTGCACGAAGTCGCCCGGCTCGAGGTCGCAGACCTGGGCCACCATCATCGTCAGCATCGCGTAGGAGGCGATGTTGAACGGCACGCCGAGGAAGACGTCGCCCGAGCGCTGGTAGAGCTGGCAGGAGAGCCGGCCGTCGGCGACGTAGAACTGGAACAGCGCGTGGCACGGCGGCAGCGCCATCGCCTCGAGGTCGCCGACGTTCCACGCGCTGACGATGTGGCGGCGGCTGTCGGGGTTGGTGCGGATCTGCTCGATGACGGCGGCGATCTGGTCCACCGACCGTCCGTCCGGGGTCGGCCAGGACCGCCACTGGTGCCCGTAGACCGGGCCGAGCTCGCCCGCCTCGTCGGCCCACTCGTCCCAGATGCTGACGCCGCGCTCCTGCAGCCAGCCGACGTTGGTCGCGCCGCGCAGGAACCACAGCAGCTCGCCGGTGACCGAGCGCATGTGCAGCCGCTTGGTCGTCACCGCCGGGAAGCCCTCGGCCAGGTCGAACCGCATCTGGTGGCCGAACACGCTGAGCGTGCCGGTGCCGGTGCGGTCGCTCTTGGTGGTGCCTTCGTCCAGGACGCGGGTGAGGAGGTCGAGGTACTGCCGCATTCGCGAAACCTAACACCGCGGGCCCGTCCCGCCGGCTGCGGCGTGGTGTCGTGGACCGCCGGGCGCGGGCGGGGCGATACCGTGGGCGGCATGTCTAGCGCGCCCCTCTTCGGCCGGGTCCTCACCGCGATGGTCACGCCGATGTTCCCCGACGGCCGGGTGGACCTCGACGGCGCCCAGCGCCTCGCCACGCACCTGGTCGCCCACGGCCACGACGGCCTGATCGTCAGCGGTACGACGGGGGAGTCGCCGACCACCTCCGACGCCGAGAAGGACCAGCTCCTGCGGGCCGTCCTCGAGGCCGTCGGCGACCGCAGCCACATCGTCGCCGGGGTCGGCAGCAACAACACCGCGCACAGCGTGGACAACGCCGCAGGCCGCCGCCAAGGCCGGCGCCCACGGCGTGCTGGTCGTGACGCCGTACTACAACAAGCCACCGCAGGAGGGGCTGCTCCACCACTTCACCGCCGTCGCCGACGCGAGCGAGCTGCCCGTGATGGTCTACGACATCCCCGGCCGCAGCGGCATCGCGATCCACACCGAGACCCTGCTCCGGCTCGCCGAGCACCCGCGGATCCGGGCGGTCAAGGACGCCAAGGGCGACCTGTTCGCCTCGAGCCAGGTGATGGCCCGCAGCGACCTGCAGTACTACTCCGGCGACGACGTGCTCAACCTGGCCCACCTCACCCAGGGCGCCGTGGGCATCGCCAGCGTCGTCGGCCACGTGGCCGGACCGCAGTACGCCGAGATGGTCGCCGCGGTCGCCGGGGGCGACCTGCCGCGCGCCATCGCGCTGCACCGCCAGCTGATCCCCGCGGTGAACGCCGTCATGAACATCACCCAGGGCGCGATCATGGCCAAGGCCGCACTGCGGGAGCTGGGCGTCATCGCCTCGGCCGCGGTCCGCCTGCCGCTGGTCGAGGCCACCGCCGACCAGGTCGCGCTGGTGCGTGACGGTCTCCGACAGTCAGGACTGACTTGAGCCATCCCCACCCCGAGCTGACCACCCCACCGCCGCTCCCGCAGGACGGCGTCCGCGTCGTCGCCCTCGGGGGGCTCGGCGAGGTCGGCCGCAACATGACCGTGATCGAGCACGCCGGGCGGCTGCTCGTGGTCGACTGCGGCGTCCTCTTCCCCGAGGACCACCCCGGCGTCGACCTGATCCTGCCCGACTTCGAGTACATCGCCGACCGTCTCGACGACATCGACGCGATCGTGCTCACGCACGGCCACGAGGACCACATCGGCGCGGTGCCCTACCTGCTGCGCCTCAAGGCCGACATCCCGCTGATCGGCTCCCAGCTGACCCTCGCCCTGGTCGAGGCCAAGCTGAAGGAGCACCGGATCAAGCCCTACACCCTCACCGTGAAGGAGGGGCAGCGCGAGCGGCTGGGCATCTTCGACTGCGAGTTCGTCGCGGTCAACCACTCGATCCCCGACGCGCTCGCCGTGGCCATCCGCACCCCGGCCGGCACGCTGCTGCACACCGGCGACTTCAAGATGGACCAGCTGCCGCTGGACCGCCGGCTGACCGACCTGCGCGCGTTCGCCCGGCTCGGCGAGGAGGGCGTCGACCTCTTCCTCACCGACTCCACCAACGCCGAGGTCCCGGGGTTCACCACCCCCGAGCGCGACATCGCCCCCGCCATCGACCGGGTCTTCCACCGGGCCCAGCGGCGCATCATCGTGGCCTGCTTCTCCTCCCACGTGCACCGCGTGCAACAGGTCCTGGACGCCGCCGCGGCCAACCACCGCAAGGTCGCCATGGTCGGCCGCTCGATGCTGCGCAACATGGGCATCGCCGAGGAGCTGGGCTACCTGCACGTGCCGCCGGGCGTGCTCGTCGACATCAAGAAGCTGAACGACTACCCCGACGACCAGGTCGTGCTCATCTGCACCGGGTCCCAGGGTGAGCCGATGGCCGCCCTGTCGCGGATGGCCAACCGCGACCACAAGATCGAGGTCGGCCAGGGCGACACCGTGGTGCTGGCCTCCTCGCTCATCCCCGGCAACGAGAACGCCGTCTACCGCGTCATCAACGGCCTGATGCACCTCGGCGCCGACGTCGTCCACAAGGGCAACGCCAAGGTCCACGTGTCCGGGCACGCCAGCGCCGGCGAGCTGCTCTACTGCTACAACATCGTCAAGCCGCGCAACGTGATGCCGGTCCACGGCGAGTGGCGCCACCTCATCGCCAACGGCGACCTCGCCGTCGCCACCGGCGTCCCGCGCGCCAACGTGGTGCTGGCCGAGGACGGCGTCGTGGTCGACCTCGTCGACGGCCGGGCCACGATCACCGGTGCGGTGCCCTGCGGCTACGTCTACGTCGACGGCTCCTCGGTCGGCGGCACCACCGAGGCGCTGCTGAAGGACCGCCGGATCCTGCGCGACGAGGGTTTCATCACCGTGATCGTCGTGCGCGACGCGGCCACCGGCAAGATCGCCGCGGGCCCGGAGATCCAGGCGCGCGGCTTCGCCGAGGAGCAGGAGATCTTCGACCAGGTCCGGCCCCGGATCGAGGACGCGATCGCCGACGCCGCCTCACGGGGGGTCACCGACTCCTACGAGCTGCAGCAGGTCATCCGCCGCACCGTCGGCAGCTGGGTCGGGGGCAAGCTGCGTCGCCGTCCGATGATCATCCCGATCGTCATCGACGCCTGACCGGACCGCCCGCCGGCACGGGGGACGGGCCCGTCGCCGGCTGCACCCGGACGGGCCTCCTGCCGGTGCCGTGCCCGTCAGTACCGCGCGCCGACGACCCGGTCGGCCAGCCCGTCCAGGACGGCGAGCTCCTGCTCGGTCAGCCGCAGGTCGAGGGCCGCGACGTTCTGCTCCAGCCACCGGACCCGCTTGGTGCCGGGGATCGGCGCGATGGCCACGCCGAGCCGGGCGCCCTGGCCGTGCACCCAGGCCAGCGCGACCTGGGCCGAGGTGACGCCGCGCTGGGCCGCCACCTCGGCGACCGCGTCGGCGATGGCCTGGTTGGCGGCGCCCGCCTCGCCGGTGAACCGCGGGTTCGCGCTGCGGAAGTCGCCCTCGCCGAGCCGGTCGGCCCGGACCGTGCCGGTGAGGAAGCCCCGGCCGAGCGGGGAGTAGGGCACCAGGCCCACCCCGAGCTCCTTGAGCGCGTCCAGGACGGTCGTCTCGAGGTCGCGGGTCCACAGCGAGTACTCCGACTGCACCGCGGTGATCGGGTGCACCGCGTGGGCCCGGCGCAGCAGGTCGCCGTCGACCTCCGAGAGCCCGAGGTGGCGCACCTTGCCGGCCCGCACGAGCTCGGCCATCGCGCCGACCGTCTCCTCGATCTCGGCGTTCTGCGGCGGGCGGTGCAGGTAGTACAGGTCGATCGTCTCGACGCCCAGGCGCATCAGGGACGCGTCGCAGGCCCGGCGCACGTAGGCCGCGTCGCCCCGCAGCACCCGGGACTGGTCGCCGCTGGTGCGGTCGATCCCGAACTTCGTGGCGAGCTGCACCTCGTCGCGGCGGTCGTGGATGGCCCGGCCGACCAGCACCTCGTTGTGGCCGGCGCCGTAGACGTCGGCGGTGTCGACCAGCGTGACGCCGAGGTCGAGGGCGCGGTGGATGGTGGCGATCGACTCGTCCCAGTCCGCCGCGCCGTACCACTCGCTCATCCCCATGCAGCCCAGGCCCTGGGCCGAGACCTCCAGGTCACCCAGCCGGACGCGGTCGATGCTCATCGGTGATCTCCTTCGTGCGAGGGCGCAGCCGGCCGGCTGCTGCGGGGAACGCGCGTCGTCGTACCCGCCCGGCGGGCGGACTATGCGGGGATGGTGCAGAAGCTGCGCCGGTAGGCCTGCGGGGAGGTGCCGACGACGCGGCCGAAGTGGTGCCGCAGGATGGCGGCGGTGCCCAGCCCGCAGCGGGTCGCGATCTGCTCGACCGAGGCGGTCGTGGACTCCAGCATCCGCCGGGCCAGCAGGACCCGCTGCCCGGTCACCCAGTGGTACGGCGTGGAGCCCGTCTCGGCGCGGAAGCGACGGGCGAAGGTGCGCTCGGACATCATCGCCCGGCGGGCCAGGGCCGCCACGGACAGGTCCTCCTCGAGGTTCTCCACCGCCCACTCCAGCACCGGCTGCAGGGTGTCGGCGCCCACCTGCGGCACCGGCGACTCGACGTACTGGCGCTGGCCGCCCTCGCGCTGGGGCGGGACGACCATCCGGCGGGCGATGGTGGCGGCGACCTCGGAGCCGAGCTCGCGGCGGACGAGGTGCAGGCACGCGTCGATGCCGGCCGCGGTGCCGGCGGAGGTGAGCACGGTGCCGTCCTCGACGTAGAGGACGTCCAGCTCGACGGTGGCCAGCGGGTAGCGGGCGGCGAGGTCCGCGGCGTACATCCAGTGGGTGGTGCACCGGCGGCCGTCGAGGATGCCGGAGGCGGCCAGCACCTCGGCGCCGGAGCAGACGCTGAGCACCCACGCCCCGCGGTCGACCGCGTCGCGCAGCGCCTGCAGCAGCTCCTCGGGGTAGTCACGGGGGCCGCCGCTGGCCGGGCACCGCGATCAGGTCGGCCTCGGCCAGCCGGTCGAAGCCGTGCGGCGCGGTGATGCGAGAAGCCGGTCTTGGTCGGCAGCGGCTCGCCCGGCCGCTCGGCGCAGATCGCGAAGTCGAGGGCCGGGACGCCCTGCTCGGCGCGGTCGATGCCGAACACCTCGCAGATGGTGCCCAGCTCGAAGGGGGAGACGCGGGGCAGGAGGGCGACGGCCACGTTGGTCAGCACCCGCCCAGCCTGCCACAGGGATGGCGGGAAATCGATGGCTCACGTCATCCCCGCCACCTCACCAGGGGCGCGGCAGGGACAGGTCGCGCGGGTCCTGGGCGGGGACCCAGCCGTCCGCGGTGAGCGCGTAGTCGAAGGCCGGACCGGTCGCGGCCAGCGTGGCCACCGCGCGCAGCAGCCGGTCGACGTGCTCGGCGGTGTTGGCCAGGCCCACGCTGGCCCGGATCGCGGTGCCCGCGGTGGCGTCGTCCAGCAGGGCGTCGACGAGCAGGTGCGCGCAGAACTTGCCGTCGCGGACGCCGATGCCGTACTCCGCGGACAGGGCCGCCGACACCAGCGAGCTGTCCAGCCCGTCGACGGTGAAGGTGGCGACGCCGACGCGGGGGTGGTCCTCGCCGAACAGCGAGTAGGTGTGCACGCCCTCGATCGCGCCCAGGCCCTCGCGCAGCCGGGTGGCCAGCGCGTCCTCGTGCGCCTCGACGGTCTCGCGGTGTCGCGGTGAGCGTGGCGCAGGCCGCCGCGAGCGCGATCGCCCCGACGACGTTGGGGCTGCCGGCCTCGTGCCGGGCGGCGCCCTCGGCCCAGCGGACCGACCGGGAGCGTCACCTGCGCCGTGGCGCCGCCGCCGCGCAGGTACGGCGACGCGTCGTTGAGCCAGTCGGCGCGGCCGACGAGGACGCCGGCGCCGAACGGGGCGTAGAGCTTGTGGCCGGAGAAGGCGACGAAGTCGACGCCGAGCGCGGCGACGTCGACGGCGACGTGCGGGGCGAGCTGGGCGGCGTCCAGGGCCACCCGGGCGCCGTGCTGCCGGGCCAGGGCCACGATCTGCTCGACCGGCCACAGCTCGCCGGTGACGTTGGAGGCGCCGGCGACGACGACCAGCCGGGGGCCGTCGGGGGAGGCGGCGAGCGCGTCGCCGAGCAGCACCAGCGCGTCCTCGACGCTGCCGGGGACGGGCAGGCGGACGGTGCGGCGGGGGTTCCACGGCAGCAGCGCGGCGTGGTGCTCGGTCTCGAAGACGAACGTCGTCGTGTCGCGCGGCAGGCTGCGGCCGAGCAGGTTGAGGGAGTCGGTGGTGTTGCGGGTGAAGACGACCAGGTCGTCGGCGCGGGCGCCGACGAAGGCGCCGACCTCGGCGCGGGCCTCCTCGTACCAGCCCGAGGTGACCTTGGAGGCGTAGCCGTTGCCGCGGTGGACCGAGGAGTAGGTGCGCAGGGCGACGTCGACGGCCGCCTTGACCGACTCGAGCGCCGGGGTGCTCGCGGCGTGGTCGAAGTTGGCGTAGTCCACGACCGTGCGGTGCAGGGTGGGCACCCCGAGGTTCTCCGACACCGTGCGCGGCGGCGAGCGCGAGCGGTCCGGGGACGTGCGCGGGGACGGCCCGCAGGTGGTCCCGCGAGGGGGTCGGCGCGAGTCGGGGTGCGCAGCGGCTGGCGGGTGAGGGTGGCGAGGGACATCTCGGGCGTGCTCCTGTCGGTCCGGCAGGACCAACGGAGAACGGCGGTGCCGTGACCTGATGGTCCGCGCTTGCCACCCGCCGTACGACGCGTGGCCCGGTCGTCACCCGGAGCACCCCACCGCGGAGGAGGGTTGCCGGCCAGCAAGCCGGGGCTGAACGCTGGCACTCATGACCTGGCACCGAAGATAGCGACCTGGGCGCGGCTCGCGCACCCCGCGGGCGCGCACTTTTCGCCATGTGAGACGAGCGCCCGGGCGTCGGTCCGGACGGAACGGGTCGTCGCCCCGGGCGGAACGGGCGGTCGCCGCATGCGTGTGACGCGTGATGCCGGCGGCGCTTTCGCGTAGCCTGCGAGCGTGGCGACCCGCACGACTTCCTCCTCCGCACGGTCCGGCTCCTCCGGCCGTGCCCCGTCCTCGCGTCCCTCGGGCGGGCGGGGCGGCTCGTCCGGGTCGCGCAAGCCGGCGCCGCGCGGCAAGCCCGCGGCGAAGCCGAGGGGCGGCGGCCTGCCGCTGCCGCTGCGGGCGGTGCGCGGCACCTGGATGGGGATGGCGCACGTGGCCGGCGGCACCGTGCGCCGCATCGGCAGCTCGGCCCGGGAGCTCGAGCCGGAGCACCGCCGCGACGGCATCGGCTTCGCCTTCATCGCGCTCGCCATCGTCGTGGCCGCCCGCGAGTGGTGGGGCCTGCAGGGCGTGGCCGGCGACGTCATCCACGCGGTGGCCGCCGGGACGCTGGGCCGGGTCGCGTTCGCGCTGCCGATCGCGTTCCTGCTGCTGGGCCTGCGCCTGCTGCGCGCCCCCGAGGACCAGGCGTCCAACAACCGCATCGGCATCGGCGTCACGGCGCTGACGTTCTCCGCCGCCGGGCTCGTCCACCTGTCCGCCGGTCTGCCGTCGCCCCCCGACGGCGCCGACGCGATGCGCGACGCCGGCGGCATCATCGGCTTCCTCGCCTCCAGCCCGCTCGCCGCCGCGGTCAAGGTCTACGGCGCCGTGCCGCTGCTGGTGCTGCTCGGCTTCTTCGGCATCCTGGTCATCACCGCCACGCCCGTGCACATGATCCCGACCCGGCTGCGGGAGGCCCGCGACCTGCTGCTGCACCACGACGGGTCGGCCCGCGGCGCCCGATGCGGCGACACCGGCCGCCGGTCGGAGGCCGGCGCCGACGACGCCGCGCCGGCGCCCGCGCCGCCGTGGGGGAGCGACCGACCGAGGGCGGGCTCGCCGGCGACGAGGCGTTCGAGCAGGCCGCCATCGTCGCCCGGGCCAAGGGCGGCCGCGGCCGCCCGCCCCGGCGAGAAGCGCCCCACGGCACCCGGGGTGCTCGCCCCCGGCGCGACCGGCGACGGAGCCGGCCACCGAGGTGGCCGCCGCACCGGTGCCCCGCAGGTCCGCCGCGTCGGCCGAGGTGCCGGCCGTGCCCGTCAAGGCCGTGCTCGAGCCGCCGCCCACGACGCCGCTGCCGCAGCGGGTCGAGCAGCTGGCCCTGGCCGGCGACATCACCTACACGCTGCCCGACAACGCCCTGCTCGAGCCGGGCAGCCCGCACAAGACCCGCAGCGCCGCCAACGACCGCGTCGTCGAGTCGCTGACCGGCGTGCTCGACCAGTTCGACATCGACGCGCAGGTGACCGGCTTCTCGCGCGGCCCGACCGTCACCCGCTACGAGGTCGAGCTCGGTCCGGGCATCAAGGTCGAGCGGGTCACCGCCCTGTCCAAGAACATCGCCTACGCGGTGGCCTCGGCCGACGTGCGCATCCTCTCGCCGATCCCCGGCAAGTCCGCGATCGGCATCGAGATCCCCAACGCCGACCGCGAGAAGGTCAGCCTCGGCGACGTCCTGCGCAGCCAGGCCGCCCGCGGCAACGAGCACCCGATGGTGATGGGCGTCGGCAAGGACGTCGAGGGCGGCTACGTCATCGCCAACCTCGCCAAGATGCCGCACCTGCTCGTGGCGGGCGCCACCGGTGCGGGCAAGTCCAGCTTCGTCAACTCGATGATCACCTCGATCCTCATGCGGGCCACCCCCGACGAGGTGCGGATGGTGCTGGTCGACCCCAAGCGGGTCGAGCTCACCGCCTACGAGGGCGTGCCGCACCTCATCACCCCGATCATCACCAGCCCCAAGAAGGCCGCCGAGGCCCTGCAGTGGGTCGTCCGCGAGATGGACACCCGCTACGACGACCTGGCCGCGTTCGGGTTCAAGCACGTCGACGACTTCAACAAGGCGGTCAGCTCCGGCAAGCTCAAGCCGCTGCCGGGGTCCGAGCGGGTGCTGTACCCCTACCCCTACCTGCTGGTCATCGTCGACGAGCTGGCCGACCTGATGATGGTCGCCCCGCGCGACGTCGAGGAGTCGATCGTCCGGATCACCCAGCTGGCCCGTGCCGCCGGGATCCACCTCGTGCTGGCCACCCAGCGACCCTCGGTCGACGTGGTCACCGGCCTGATCAAGGCCAACGTGCCCAGCCGGATGGCGTTCGCGACGTCGTCCCTGGCCGACTCCCGGGTCGTCCTCGACCAGCCCGGCGCCGAGAAGCTGATCGGCCAGGGTGACGCGCTGTTCCTGCCGATGGGCGCGTCCAAGACGATGCGCGTGCAGGGCGCCTGGGTGACCGAGTCCGAGATCCAGCAGGTCGTCAAGCACGTCACCGAGCAGCTCAAGCCGAGCTACCGCGAGGACGTCACCGTCGTGGCGGCCAAGAAGCAGGTCGACGACGACATCGGCGACGACCTCGACCTGCTGCTGCAGGCGACCGAGCTCGTCGTCACGACGCAGTTCGGCTCGACCTCGATGCTGCAGCGCAAGCTGCGGGTCGGCTTCGCCAAGGCCGGCCGCCTGATGGACCTGCTGGAGTCCCGCGGCGTCGTGGGCCCCTCCGAGGGGTCCAAGGCCCGCGACGTGCTGGTCAAGCCGGACGACCTGCCGACCACGCTGGCCCTCATGCGCGGCGACGACGTGCCCGACGCCGACCCCGTGTTCGACGGGCAGGCTCCGGCTCCTGCCGGCGTCGCCGCCGGTGGCGTGCCGCTGGGCGGCGCGACCCGCGACTCGCTCGCCCCCGAGGGCTACGAGGAGGTCGAGGAGGCCAGCGAGGACGCGTGGTCCCTCACCGACCGCGACTGACGGTGGGCTGACGAGGCGCTGGACCGAGGGGGAATAGAACCGTTCCCGACGGGGGTTCGGGTGGGGTGACCCTCTCCGCCTGCGACGCCCCGGCGCGCCCCTCTGCCGACGTGGCGCCGCCGCGACCGCCGCGACCTCCGGACGGCGCCACGCCGATGTCCCGGCGCCGCTACCTGCAGCTGGTGCTGGTGCTGGGCTCGCTGACCGCGCTGGGTCCGCTCACCATCGACATGTACCTGCCGGCGCTGCCGAGCCTGACCGCCGACCTGGCCACGACGGAGGCGGCGGCCCAGGCGACGATCACCGGCATGCTCGTCGGGCTGGGCCTCGGGCAGCTCGTCATCGGGCCGCTCTCCGACGCCCTCGGCCGCCGCCGACCCCTCATCACCGGGGTCGTCGCGCACCTCTTCGCGTCGGTGCTCTGCGCGCTGGCGCCCAGCATCGGGCTGCTCACCGCCGCCCGGCTGATGCAGGGCCTGGCCGGTGCGGCCGTGGCGGTGGTGTCGATGGCCATCGTCCGTGACCTCTTCTCCGGCATGGCCGCCGCCACGCTGCTCTCCCGCCTGATGCTGGTCACCGGCATCGCCCCCGTGCTCGCGCCGAGCCTCGGCGGGCTGGTGCTGTCGGGTGACGACGTGGCGCGGCGTCTTCGTCGTGCTCGCGACCGCCGCGTTCGTGCTCGTGTGGGTGGCCGTCCTCGGCCTGCGCGAGACGCTGCCCGAGCACCGCCGCCGTACGGCGAACCCCGGCGCGATCCTGCGGACCTACCGCGGCCTGCTGCGCGACCGGACGTTCGTCGCGCTGGTGCTCGTCGCCGGACTGGCGTTCGCGACGCTGTTCTCCTACATCTCCGGCTCGTCCTTCATCCTGCAGAACCTCTACGGCCTGTCCTCGGGGGCCTACGCCGTCGTCTTCGGTCTCAACTCCTTCGGCCTGGTCCTCGCGACCCAGGTCAACCCGGTCCTGGTCCGCCGGTTCGGCCCGCGGCAGGTGCTGCGCGGCGCCATCGCGCTGGCGTTCGCGGCCTCCAGCGCCCTGCTGGTCGGTGCGCTGACCGGCGGGGGAGGCCTGCCGATGCTGCTCGTGCCGCTGTGGTTCGTCGTGGCCTCGGTGGGCTGCATCATGCCGAACACCCCGGCCCTGGCCCTGACCCGGCACGGCGAGTCCGCCGGCACGGCGGCGGCCCTGCTCGGCTCCGCGCAGTTCCTCATCGGCGGCGCGGCCGCGCCGCTCGTCGGTGCGTTCGGTGACGGCAGCGCCGTGCCGATGGGCGCCGTGATGACCGGCGCGACCGCCCTCGCCGGGCTGCTGGTGCTCCGGTTCGTGCGCACCTCGGAGCCCGCACCGGTGCCCGCCTGAGCGGTCGCCCGGGCCGCGTCCGGTCGGGCCACGAACCGGCCGCCGGTCCCGGGAGCTCACGGCACCTCCGGGCCCGCACCTAGGGTGTCGGCCATGCTCTTGACGCTCCGCCGGATGCGCACCCTGCCCTGCGCCATGCTGCTCGCGGTGCAGCTGCTGGGTGTGCTGCTCTACCCGTTCATGGAGGGCGCGGAGGTCGGCCGGGCGCTGTTCTCGCTGTTCGGCCTCGTCGTGCTCGCGTTGGCGGTGGTCGCGGTGCGCAGCACTCCTGCGCTCACCTGGGTCGCGATCACCATCGGCCTGCCCGTGGTGGCCCTGACCGTCCTGGAGGTCGTGTACCCCGACAGCAGCCCGATCGCCCTGTGGTCCGGCGTCTTCCACGCCCTCTTCTACTTCTACACGTCGTACGGCCTGATCGCCTACATGTTCGCCGACAACTGGGTCACCAGGGACGAGCTGTTCGCCACCGGAGCCGCGTTCACCGTCGCCGCGTGGGGGTTCGCCTACGTCTACGGCGTCGTCCAGATCATCTGGCCCGGCTCGTTCACCGCCGCCGTGAACCCCGACGCCCCTCGGACGTGGGTGGAGCTGCTCTACCTCTCGTTCACGACGTTGACCAGCGTCGGGCTGTCCGACATCACGCCGATCCTGCCGAACGCCCGGTCGTTCGTCATGATCGAGCAGGTGAGCGGCGTGATGTACGTCGCGCTGGTGGTCGCCCGCCTGGTCGGCCTCACCATCGCCCGCTTCCGGCGCTGACCCGGCGCGCCGCCCCGGCTCAGCCGGCGGCGGTGGTCCCGGCCGCCGCGGTGGTTCCGGCCGCCGCCGCGGTGACGGCCGCCGGGCCGTCGAGGTCCTCGTAACGGGCGAGGCTGGGCCCCCGGGTCGCCTGCAGCTCACGGGCCCCGGCCTCCGCGTCCCGCATCACCCGCAGCACGTTGCCGCCGGCCAGCTTGACCAGGTCGGCGTCGGACCAGCCCCGGTCGGCGAGCGCGGCGAAGAGCCGGGGGTAGCCGCTGACGTCCTCCAGCCCGACCGGCAGGACGTCGGTCCCGTCGTAGTCGCCGCCGATGCCGACGCAGTCGACGCCGGCGACCTCGCGCACGTGCTCGATGTGCGCCACGACCTGCTCGATGCTCGCCTGGGGCTTGGGGCGGTCGCGTCCCCACCGGGCGGTGAACGCCGCGAAGGCGAGGTGGTCGGTCGGGCTCACCCCGACCTCACGGGCCGCCTCGGCGGCCTCGGTCCGCCAGCGCGCCGCGGCGGGGGAGACGAACTCCGGCACGAACGTGACCATGCACACGCCGCGCCGGTCGCGCAGGGTCTCCAGCACGTCGTCCGGCACGTTGCGGGTCATGTCGCACACCGCGCGGGCGGAGGAGTGCGAGAACATCACCGGCACCTCGCTGACCCGCAGCGCGTCGCGCATCGTGTCGGCCGAGACGTGGGACAGGTCGACGAGCATGCCGATCCGGTTCATCTCGCGCACCACCTCGACGCCGAACGCCGAGAGGCCGTGGTGCACCGGCTCGTCGGTGGCCGAGTCGGCCCAGGCGACGTTGTCGTTGTGGGTCAGCGTCATGTAGCGCACCCCCAGCACGTGCAGCAGCCGCAGCGTGCCCAGGGAGCAGCCGATCGAGTGCCCGCCCTCGGCGCCCATCAGCGAGGCGATGCGCCCGGAGGCGAACACCGCCTCCACCTCGTCGGCGGTCCGCGCGAAACCCAGCTGGTCGGCGTACCGGCCGGTCATCCGGTGCACCGCGTCGACCTGCTCGAGCGTGGCGATGACCGCCGCGTCGCCGGTCAGCTGCGAAGGCACCCAGACCGACCAGAACTGGGCCCCGACCCCGCCCTCGCGCAGCCGGGGCAGGTCGGTGTGCGTGGTGGTGAGGCGGGTGGACAGGTCCAGCCGGTCGAAGTCGTAGCCGGCCTGGGTGCGCGCCTCCCACGGCAGGTCGTTGTGGCCGTCGATGAGGGGGTGGCTGCGCAGCAGCTCGTTCACGCGGGCGGAGGTCGTGGGGGCGTCGGCCATGCGGTCATTCAACCGCACGCCAACTACAGTGAGGCCATGACTGCGGCCACCACCCCCTTGAACAGTGCTGCCCGCAGCGTCGCCCTCGTGACCCTCGGCTGTGCCCGCAACGAGGTCGACTCCGAGGAGCTGGCCGGCCGGCTCGCCGCCGAGGGCTGGCTGCTGGTCGACGACGCGGCCGACGCCGACGTGGCCGTGGTCAACACCTGCGGCTTCGTCGAGCAGGCCAAGAAGGACTCGATCGACGCGCTGCTGGAGGCCTCCGACCTCAAGGACAGCGGCCGCACCCAGGCGGTCGTGGCCGTCGGCTGCCTGGCCGAGCGGTACGGCGAGCAGCTCGCCTCCCAGCTGCCCGAGGCCGACGCGGTGCTCGGGTTCGACTCCTACGTCGACATGTCCAGCCACCTCACCGCCATCCTGGACGGGCACAAGCCCGCCTCGCACGTGCCGTCCGACCGCCGCCGGCTGCTGCCGCTGTCGCCCGCCGCCCGCCAGCAGGGCGCCGCCTCGGTGGCGCTGCCCGGGCACGGGGGCCCGACGGCGTCGGACGCCCCCGGTGCGGTCGGTGCCAGCGGCGTGCTGGAGAGCCGGGCGCCGGAGTCGGTGACCATCGAGGGGCCGGTGCCCGCCAGCGGCCCGCGGGTGCTGCGGGCCCGGCTGGACGGCCGGCCGTGGGCGCCGCTGAAGATCGCCAGCGGCTGCGACCGCCGCTGTGCGTTCTGCGCCATCCCGATGTTCCGCGGCGCCTTCGTCTCCCGTCGCCCGTCCGACGTGCTGGCCGAGGCCCGCTGGCTGGGCGAGCGCGACGTCAAGGAGATCTTCCTCGTCAGCGAGAACTCCACGTCGTACGGCAAGGACCTGGGCGACCTGCGGCTGCTCGACACGATGCTGCCCGAGCTGGTGGCCGTGCCGGGGATCGAGCGGGTGCGGGTGTCCTACCTGCAGCCGGCCGAGATCCGGCCCGACCTGCTCGACGTGATGGCCTCCACGCCCGGGGTCGTGCCGTACTTCGACATCTCCTTCCAGCACGCCAGCGAGCCGCTGCTGCGCCGGATGCGCCGGTTCGGGTCGCGCGAGGCGTTCCTCGACCTGGTCGACCGCGTGCGCGAGCGCGCCCCGCTGGCCGGCATCCGGTCCAACGTCATCGTCGGCTTCCCCGGCGAGACCGAGCAGGACGTCGCCGAGCTCGAGGCGTTCCTCGTCGCCGCCCGCCTCGACGTGGTGGGGGTGTTCGGCTACTCCGACGAGGACGGCACCGAGGCCGAGACCTACGGCGAGAAGCTGCCCGAGGGCGTCGTCGCCGAGCGGCTCGCGCACATCGGCTCGCTGGTCGAGGAGCTCAACCTCCAGCGCGCCGAGGAGCGCATCGGCGAGAGCGTGCAGGTGCTGGTGGAGGAGGTCGAGCACGAGGACGGCGTCCTCGAGGTGTCCGGCCGGGCCGCCCACCAGGGGCCCGACGTCGACGGCGTCACCCTGCTGCAGGTCCCCGAGGGCGCGTCGGTGCCGCGTGTCGGTGACCTCGTGACCGCCACGGTGGTGGGCACCGAGGGCATCGACCTCGTCGCGGAGCCTGCATGACCGCCGGCGATGCTCCCGGCGTCGGAGCGGCACGGGCCGGGTCGGCCCAGTCCGGCCCGCCCCCGCAGGCCAGCGCCTGGAACATCGCCAACGCCCTGACCGTCCTGCGGATCGCGCTGGTCCCCGTCTTCGGCTGGCTGCTGCTGTTCGACGGGGGGCACGAGACGCGCTACCGCATCCTGGCCGCCGGTGTCTTCGTGCTCGCGAGCATCACCGACCGGATCGACGGCGACATCGCCCGCGCCCGGGGGATCGTCACCGACTTCGGCAAGGTCAGCGACCCGATCGCCGACAAGGCCCTGATGGGTATGGCGTTCGTCGGCCTCTCGGTCCTGGGCGAGCTGCCGTGGTGGGTGACGATCGTGGTGCTGGTGCGCGAGGTCGGCATCACGGCGATGCGCTTCGTGGTGATCCGGCACGGCGTCATGCCGGCCAGCCGCGGCGGCAAGGTCAAGACGGTGCTGCAGGCCGTGGCGATCGGTCTCTACGTGCTGCCCCTGTCCGGTGGCTGGCACCTGGCGGCCGAGCTGGTCATGGCGGCGGCGGTGGTCGTCACCGTGGTCACCGGGGCGGACTACGTGATCCGGGCGCGCACGCTGCGCCGGACCAGCCCGCGGGCGCAGGCCAAGCGGGCCCGTCGGGCGACCGGCCCCGGTGCCGTCGAGGAGGCCGCCCAGGCACCGGAGCAGACCGCGCAGACGCCGGAGCGGACGCGCAGACTGCCGCAGAGCAGACCGCGCCTGCCGCGGAGGCGCCGGACCGGGCCGCGGAGCGGGTCGACCCGGCCGCGCCGGAACCGCCCGCGTGAGCACCGTCGACGCCGCCGTACGGGCCGCGTCCGCCGCCCTCGTCGCGGCCCTGACGGCGCGGTCGCGGACGGTGGCCACCGCCGAGTCGCTCACCGGTGGGCTGGTCAGCGCCGCGCTCACCGGGTGTGCCCGGCGCCTCAGTGGTGGTCCGCGGCGCCGTCGTGGCCTACAGCAGCGAGGTCAAGGCGTCGGTGCTCGGCGTCGACGCCGACCTGCTGGCCCGGTCCGGTGCGGTCGACGCCGGGGTGGCCGAGCAGATGGCGGCCGGCGTGCGGGAGGTCATGGCCAGCGACTACGGGCTGTCCACCACCGGGGTCGCCGGCCCCGACCCCGCCGAGGGCAAGCCGGTGGGGCGGGTCTTCGTGGCCGTGGCCGGCCCGGGCACGACCCGGGTGCAGGTGCTCGACCTCGGCGGGGACCGGGAGGCCGTCCGCAGCCAGACGGTGCTCGCCGTCCTGCGGCTGCTGGGGGAGACGCTCGACCTGGCCGTGGGGGAAGAAGTTGACTCCGCAACGAGTTGATGTCCCCAGCGGGCCGAACAGGCGAACCGGCGGGCGCGATGTCGGTGCCGGGGGGTACCGTTGGGCACATCGATCCGCTCGAGATGCTGTAGAGGAGGCGTCATGATCCTGCTTCGTCGTGAACTCGGTGACGTGCTCCGCGAGCAGCGCCAGTCGCAGGGCCGCACGCTGCGTGAGGTGTCTGCCTCCGCGTCGGTGTCCCTGGGCTACCTGAGCGAGGTCGAGCGGGGCGAGAAGGAAGCCTCCTCCGAGCTGCTGGCCTCCATCTGCGGGGCCCTGAACCTCCCGTTGTCCGAGATGCTCAGCCACGTGTCCGACCGCGTCGCCGAGACCGAGGCGCTCACGCAGCCGGTGTCGCTGCCGGTCGACAGCCGCGCCTCCACGCTGGTCTCCGCCTCCGCCGCCTGACCTCCGCGGGCTGACCTCGCCGGCTGACCTGCCGGCGTCCGGCCGCGGCAGTCCGCCAGGTGCTGCCCTGCCGTGGCCGCCGCACACCATGCGGCCTGAAGGCCACGCGGGGGCCGTCCCCCTAGCGGCCGTTGCCGTAGTTCTGGCGCCTGCCCGTTCCGGCCCGGCCCGCCTGCTTGCCGCCTCCGGTGGAGCCCATCGGGCGCTGCGGCCGGCCGTCGTCGGTCGGCCCCAGCCCGCCCTGGCAGGTCGGGCAGTAGAACATCGTCCGGTCCTGCGGTGCCTGGCCGATCATCGCGACCCGGACGCCCTGACCGCAGCGCCGGCACGGTCGACCCGACCGGGCGTGCACGTAGGCCGTCTCACCGGGTCGCAGGCTGCCCGTCGTGCTCTGCACGGCGCGGCGGGAGTTGACCTCCAGCAGCCGATGGGCGCGCTCCACCAGTCGCTCGAGCGCATGGTCGTCGAGCTCTGCCGACCGGCGTCCACGGATGGATCCGCTCGATGAACAGCGACTCGGAGTCGTAGAGCGTGCCGATGCCGGCCAGCAGCCGCTGGTCCAGCAGCGCCGCGCCGATCGCCCGCTGCGGGTCCCGCCGCAGGTTCGCCAGCGCCGTGGGCAGGTCCCAGTCCGGGCCGAGGATGTCGGGGCCGAGGTGGCCCACCAGGGCGTCCTCACCGGCCGTCGGCACCAGGTCGAGCATGCCGAGCCGGGCGCCGATGCACGTCCACTCCGAGGTGCCGACGACGGCGCGGATCCGGTCGTTGCGCAGCTCGGCAGCGGTGACCTGGTCGGTGGCCGCCACCCGCCACTGGCCGTCCATGCGCAGGTGGCTGTGCAACGTCACTCCCGAGTCCAGCCGCTGCAGCACGTGCTTGCCGCGGGCGACCACCTCGGTGGTGGTGGCGCCGCGCAGGTCGACGGTGGCCAGGGAGGGCCAGCGCAGGTCGCAGACGGTCACGACGTGCCCGGCCAGCGCCAGGTGCAGACGGTGGGCGGTGCGCCACACGGTGTCGCCCTCAGGCACGGCGGGCCGCCGCCGGGAGCTGGTCGAGGCGGGAGGCGCGGCCGCTGCCGGGCCCCTGCAGCTGGCGAGGTCGACCATGGTCAGACCCTGTCACATCCCACCGACACCCGGCAGGTGTGAGGCCGACGGTGGCGCTCCGGTGTGGGCGGTCGTCGGTGGCCTGCCGCGGGCGCGTCGCCTCACGCCGGGACGTCGTCGGAGCCGAGGTCGATCTGCTGGGCCGGGGTCAGCGGCGCAGGCGCAGCCCCCGCGGCGTCGCGTGGAACCCGGCCTCGGCCAGCGCAGCGGCCAGGGGGTGGTCGGATCCGAGAACCGATCCGCCGTCGGCCTTCTCGACCGTGATCTTGCCGAGGGCGCCCTCGCGGACGGCGAGCGCGAGCGCGTCGGCCGCGGCCTGCAGCGGCCCCGGGTCGTCGGTGAAGGACAGCAGCGTCTTGCCGCCCCGCTCGACGTAGAGCGCCAGCGCGCCGTCGACGAGCACGACCAGCGCGCCGGCCTTGCGGCCGGGGCGGTGACCGGCGGCCTCGCCCCCGCGCTCGGGCCAGGGGAGCGCGGCACCGTAGGCGTTCGCCGGGTCGGAGGCGGCCAGCACCACCGCCCTGGCCCGGTCGGTCGGGCGCCCTCCGCCGGGGTGTCCTGGGCGTCCGTGGTGGGACGGCTGCGGCGGCGTCGATGTCGTCCTCCCTGCCGTCGGGCAGCGGCCGGCTCTGGGCCCGCAGCCGGTCGACCGCGCCCCCCGTCGCGAACTGCGCCGCGCCCAGGCCCTCCACGAAGTAGCCCCGGCGCACCCGGCCGGACTCCTCGGCCGCCGCGAGCACCCGGTAGACACCGGCGAAGCCACCGACCACGCCCTCGGCCACGACCGACCCTCGGGTCACGACGCCGTAGCGGTCGAGCAGCACCTCGGCGGTCGCGTAGGACCGCACCGTCGCATCGGGCTCGGTCGGGGGCAGCAGGGACCACCGCCCGGCCGCGGTGGGTGGCCCGGTGCGGGAGGGCATCGCCGGCCGGCCGCTGGCGGGCCGCCGTCCGGACAGCGCGCCCAGCGTCGAGGCCCGGCCGGAGTAGCGGGTGGACCGCGGCGCCGACCGTCGCGGCCGGTGGGCCGTCCGGCCACCGGCGAGCAGGGCCCGCAGCGGCGCGAGGGTGTCGTTGCTGAGGTGGCCGGACCAGACGAGGTCCCACAGGGTCTGCGTGAGCGCCTGGTCGTCGGTGCTGCCGACGGCGTCGGCGAGCGTGCGGAAGAAGTACGCGCCTCCACCCGCCAGGGCGTCGAGCACGTCGCGGTGGGCGTCGGTCAGCTCGAGCTCGGCGGACGGGTCGAGCAGGGTCAGGTGGGCCGTCTCCGCCAGGTGCAGCGAGACCCAGCCGTCGTCGCCGGGGAGGGCGGCGTGACCGCGCCAGAGCACCTCGCCACCGGCGGTCAGCTCGTCCAGCAGCGCCGGGCTGTAGCCGCCGACCCGACCGGGCAGCACCAGCGTCTCGAGGGCGCTGGCCGGGACGACGGCGCCGGCCAGCTGCTCGACCGCGCGCATCACGCCCTCGGTGCCCCGCAGCCCGGCCCCGACGCCCTGCCAGGCCGGCAGGAAGCGGGCGAGGTCGACGGCCGGCACCGGTTCGACCTCGGCGCGCAGCGCCGCGAGGGACCGCCGGCGCAGCGTGCGCAGCACCTCCGCGTCGCAGAAGTCGCTGCCGTGGACCCCGCCGCCGGACTCGATCGGGCGCAGCTCGCCCTCGACCACCCGGCCTGCCCCGACCAGACGGCGCAGGGCGTCGGTGACGACCGCCGGGCCGAGCCCGAACCACGCGGCGACGTCGTGGGCCGTGAACGGTCCGTGGGTGCGGGCGTAGCGGGCGACCAGGTCGCCCAGCGGGTCGGGGACCGGCTCGAGGAAGACCTCGGGCACGCCCACCGGCAGCGCGGCACCCAGCGCGTCGCGGAGTCGGCTCGCGTCCTCGATGGCCGCCCAGCGCTCCTCGCCGGCGACCCGGACCCGGATCAGCCGGCGGTCGCTCTCGAGGTCGACCAGCCAGGTCGAGACCTCCTTGGCGTCGGTGCCCTCGACGCACCGGTCCACGATGGCCTGGTGCGGCAACGCGCCGAGCACCCGGACCAGGTCGGCCACGTGCTCGGCCGAACGGCAGCGTCGCCCCTCCGCGGTGCGCTGGAGCTCGGCCTCGGTGGTGCTCAGGGCGTCGGGGTCCAGCAGGTCGCGCAACGCGGCGCCCTCACCCCGGCCGAGCAGCTCGGCCAGCAGGGTGGGGTCCAGCGAGAGGGCGGCGGCGCGCCGCTCGGCCAGCGGCGAGTCGCCCTCGTAGAGGAACTGCGCGACGTAGCCGAACATCAGGCTGCGGGCGAACGGCGACGGAGTCGGGGTCTCGACCTCGACCAGCCGCACGGCCCGCGACCCGATCCGGCGCATCAGCTCGACCAGCCCGGGCACGTCGAAGACGTCCTGGACGCACTCGCGCACCGTCTCGAGGATGATCGGGAACGAGGCGTACTTGCTGGCGACCTCGAGCAGCTGGGCGGACCGCTGGCGCTGCTGCCACAGGGCCTGACGCCGGTCCGGCCGGCGCCGCGGCAGGAGCAGGGCCCGCGCGGCGCACTCGCGGAACCGCGACGCGAACAGCGCCGAGCCGCCGATCTCGCTCGTGACCAGGTCGTGCACGTCGTCGGCCTCGAGGGCGATCAGCGACATCAGCTCGGCCTCGGCGCCCGCGCCCGCGTCGTCGAACTCGAGGTCGGGCAGCCGGAACACGATGCCGTCGTCGCCGTGCATGGCCTGCACGTCGACCCCGAAGCGCTCGCGCATCCGGGCCGAGACGCAGAGCGCCCACGGCGCGTGCACCTGCGCGCCGTACGGCGAGTGGACCGCCACGCGCCAGTCGCCGAGCTCGTCGCGGAAGCGCTCGACCACGATGGTGCGGTCGTCGGGGACGTGGCGGGTGGCCTCGCGCTGCTCCTCGAGGTAGGTGATGAGGTTGTCGGCGGCCCACTCGTCCAGACCGGTGGCGCGGACCCGCTTCCGTGCGGCCGCCGGCTTCAGCGCGACCAGCTCACGGACGAACTCGCCCACCGCACGGCCCAGCTCGGCCGGGCGGCCCAGCGCGTCGCCGTGCCAGAACGGCAGCTTGCCCGGCTGGCCGGGAGCCGGCGTGACCAGGACCCGGTCGTGGGTGATGTCCTCGATCCGCCACGACGACGAGCCCAGCGTGAAGACGTCACCGACGCGGGACTCGTAGACCATCTCCTCGTCGAGCTCGCCGACCCGCCGTCCGGATCCCTCGCCCGTGGCCAGGAACACGGCGTAGAGCCCGCGGTCGGGGATGGTGCCGCCGCTGGTGACGGCCAGCCGCTGCGCACCGGGCCGGCCGGTGAGCGTGTCCCCGACCCGGTCCCAGACGAGGCGCGGGCGCAGCTCGGCGAACTCGTCGCTGGGGTAGCGCCCGGAGAGCATGTCGAGCACCGACTCGAGGATCGAGCGCGGCAGCGTGGCGAACGGCGTCGCCCTGCGCACCAGCGACTCGAGCTCGTCGACGTCCCAGTCGTCCAGGGCGCACATCGCGACGATCTGCTGGGCCAGCACGTCGACCGGGTTGGCCGGCACGTGCAGCGACTCGATCGACCCCGAGCGCATCCGGTCGACGACGACGGCGGTCTGCACGAGGTCACCGCGGAACTTGGGGAAGACCACGCCGCGCGACACCGCGCCCACCTGGTGGCCGGCGCGACCCACGCGCTGCAGCCCGCTGGCGACGCTCGGCGGCGACTCGACCTGGATCACCAGGTCGACCGCGCCCATGTCGATGCCCAGCTCGAGCGAGCTGGTGGCCACGACCGCCGGCAGCCGGCCCGCCTTGAGGTCGTCCTCGATCAGGGCCCGCTGCTCCTTGCTGACCGAGCCGTGGTGGGCCCGGGCCAGCACCGGCGCGGCGCCGTGGCTGGTGCCCGCCTGGGCCATCAGCTGCGCCGGGGTGCGCGCCGGCGCGGACGCTGCGGCCGGCGGCGGTCCGGCGTCGTCGGGGGAGGCGGGCTGCTGCTGCCCGCCGCCGCGAGGGCCAGCCGCTCCTCCCAGATCTCGTTCAGCCGGGCCGTCAGCCGCTCGGCGAGCCGGCGGGAGTTGGAGAACACCAGGGTGGAGCGGTGGTCGGCGATGAGGTCGACGATGCGCTCCTCGACGTGCGGCCAGATCGAGGCCCGCCGCTCGGCCCCGGCGGCCGGCCCGCTCAGGTCGCCGGTGACCTCGCCGAGCGCCGACATGTCGGCGATCGGCACGACGACCTGGAGGTCCCACTCCTTGGTCGACGGCGGCTGCACCACGGTGACCGGGCGCCCTCCGGCCAGGAACCGGGCGACCTCCTCGACCGGCCGGACCGTGGCGGACAGCCCGACCCGCTGGGCCGGGCGCTCGAGCAGGGCGTCGAGCCGCTCGAGGCTGAGCGCGAGGTGCGCGCCGCGCTTGGTGCCGGCGACCGCGTGCACCTCGTCGAGGATGACCGTCTCGACCCCGGCGAGGGACTCGCGGGCCTTGGAGGTGAGCAGGAGGAACAGCGACTCCGGCGTGGTGATCAGCACGTCGCTGGGCCGCCGCGCGAAGAGCCGTCGGTCGGCCGGCGAGGTGTCACCGGACCGGACGGCGACGCTGACGTCGGGCGGCTCGAGGCCGAGGCGGGTCGCGGCGTGGCCGATGCCGACCAGCGGCGAGCGCAGGTTGCGCTCGACGTCGACCGCGAGGGCCTTCATCGGCGAGATGTAGAGGACCCGGCACCGCTGCAGCGTCTCGGCCGGCGGGGGCGTCGAGGCCAGCCGGTCGAGCGCCCACAGGAACGCCGACAGCGTCTTGCCCGAGCCGGTGGGGGCCACCACGAGGGTGTGGTCGCCGGAGCTGATGGCGTCCCAGGCCCCGGCCTGGGCGGCGGTCGGCGCGGCGAAGGAGCCGCGGAACCACTCACGGGTGGCCGGGGAGAACCGGTCGAGGACGTCGGTTGTCATGGTCCTCACAGCCTGCCACCTCCCACCGACAGCCACCCCCAGCGACGTGACGGCTCGGCGGACGGCCCCAGCCCGCCGGCCCGCGGTGACCGGCGGGCGGGGCCGTCGGTGCGGACGACGTACGGCGTGTGGAAAACTCCCCGGGTGCGCCTCAGTCACTTCTGGCAGCTGATGGACGACGAGTTCGGAGCTGCCTACGCCCGGTCCCTGGCCAGGGACCACGTCGTCGGCGCCCTCGGCAACCGCTCCCCGCAGGCCGCGCTCGACGCCGGCACGCCACCGCGCGAGGTGTGGCTGGCGCTGTGCCGTGACATGGACGTCCCGCAGGAGCGCTGGCTGGGCAAGGAAGCCCCGGTCCGCGAGCGCCGCGACCGCTGAGACCGCCCGCCCGGACACCGGGTGCTCGCCGGACCTGCCGCCGCAGGGTCGCGGCGCGCCGGGCAATCCGTTCGACCCTGTCGGTGGCGGCCGATAGCGTTCGTTTCGTGAGCGACAGTGGTGACGGGGCGCTGATCAGCGCGCGCAAGCTGACCAAGACCTTCGGCGGCTTCACGGCCGTCGACGGCATCGACTTCGCCGTCCAGCCGGGTGAGGCGTTCGGCTTCCTCGGGCCCAACGGCGCCGGCAAGTCCTCGACCATGAAGATGATCGGCTGCGTCTCGCCCGCGACCGACGGTGAGCTGAGGCTGTTCGGCCTCGACCCCGCCACCCACGGACCGCAGATCCGGGCCCGGCTCGGCGTCGTCCCCCAGCGCGACACCCTCGACGAGGAGCTCACCGTCGAGGAGAACCTCTGGATCTACGGCCGCTACTTCGGGCTGTCCCGCCGCGAGGTCCGCGCCCGGTCGGCCGAGCTGCTGGAGTTCGCCCAGCTGACCGAGCGGGCCGGCTCCAAGGTCGAGCCGCTGTCCGGCGGCATGAAGCGCCGGCTGACCATCGCCCGCTCGCTGATCAACCGGCCCGAGATCCTGCTGCTGGACGAGCCGACCACCGGGCTCGACCCGCAGGCGCGCCACGTGCTGTGGGACCGGCTGTTCCGGCTCAAGCGCCAGGGCGTCACCCTCGTCATCACCACCCACTACATGGACGAGGCCGAGCAGCTGTGTGACCGGCTGGTGGTGATGGACCACGGCACGATCGTCGCCGAGGGGTCGCCGCGCTCGCTGATCACCGACTACTCCACCCGCGAGGTGCTCGAGCTGCGGTTCGACACCGACGACCACGGCCACCACGCCGACGCGCTGGCGGGCATCGGCCAGCGGCTCGAGGTGCTGCCCGACCGGCTCCTGGTCTACGCCGACGACGGTGACGAGGCCGCCGCCGCCGTGCACGCCCGGGGCGTCGAGCCGCTGTCCGCGCTGGTCCGCCGGTCCTCCCTCGAGGACGTGTTCCTGCACCTCACCGGCCGGACGCTGGTGGACTGACGTGGCCGCGCTCTCACCCGACAGCACCCGCACCCCGGCCCGGGCGCGGCACTGGCGACCGGTCTTCGGCGCGTGGATGACCGCCTACCGCCGCACCTGGAAGGGCAGCATCGCCTCCCGCTTCCTCTCGCCGCTGCTGTTCCTGCTCTCGATGGGTCTGGGGCTCGGCAGCCTCGTCGACCGGTCCGCCGGCGGGGTCGGCGGCGTCCCCTACCTGCAGTACGTCGTGCCCGGCATCCTCGCCGCGCAGGCCATGTGGGTCTCGGTGGGGGAGTCCACCTACCAGGTGCTCGGTGCCATCCGGTGGGACATGAAGTACCACGCCATGCTCGCGACCCCGATCGGTGTCCGCGACATCCTCGTCGGGCACATCACCTACGTCGGCGCCCAGATCGCCGGGGCCACCACGATCTTCATGGCCGTGTCGGCGGCGTTCGGGGCGTTCCCGTCCTGGTGGGTGCTGCTCTGCCTGCCGGTGACCGTCCTGGTCGGGCTGGCCTTCACCGTCCCGATCTTCGCGTTCTCGGCCAGGCAGGAGAGCGACGGCGGCTTCAACATCCTCTTCCGCTTCGTCATCACCCCGCTGTTCCTCTTCTCCGGCACCTTCTTCCCGATCGAGCAGCTGCCCGCGGTGCTGCGGCCGGTGGCGTGGCTGACCCCGCTCTGGCACGGCGTCGACGCCAACCGCGAGCTCGCCCTGGGCTCACCGGACTTCGCGCGGGTGGGTCTGCACGTCCTCTTCCTGCTGGCGTTCGTGGCGGTCGGCGCCTGGCTGGCGCAACGGGCCTTCCGGGCGAGGCTGGTCGTATGACGACCCGCACGCGGCTGTCGGCCGCGCCCCCCGCCACCCGGGTGTCGCGGCTCGCGCGGCTGCTGCCGGTCCCGGCCGGGGCCGGCATGGCCCGGATCCTGGTGGAGCGCAACGTCATGGCGTTCCGGCACGGCTGGATCGCGATCATCACCGGCTTCGCCGAGCCGGTGTTCTACCTCTTCTCGCTCGGCATCGGCCTGGGCGCGCTGATCCGCACGGTGACGACCGACGGCGGGTCCGTGGTGCCCTACGCGGCCTTCGTCGCGCCGGCGCTGCTGGCCTCGTCGGCGATGAACGGCGCCGTCTTCGACTCCACCTTCAACGTCTTCTTCAAGCTCAAGTTCGCCCGGCTCTACGACTCGGTGCTGGCCACGCCGCTGGGGCCCCGTGACGTGGCCGTCGGTGAGATCTCGTGGGCGCTGCTCCGCGGCACGCTCTACTCCTCGGCGTTCCTGCTGGTCGCCTGGCTGGCCGGCACCGTCCACTCGTGGTGGGCGTTGCTCGCGGTTCCCGCGGCCACGTTCATCGGGTTCGCGTTCTCGGCGGTCGGCATGTTCGCGACCACGTTCATGCGGTCGTGGGTCGACTTCGACTACGTCACGCTGGCGATCCAGCCGATGTTCCTGTTCTCGGCGACGTTCTTCCCGCTGTCGACCTATCCGGCCGCCGCTGCAGTGGCTGGTCCAGCTCACCCCGCTGTACCACGGGGTCGCGCTCGAGCGCGGGCTGATGCTGGGCGAGGTGGGGCCGGGGCTGCTCGTGCACGTGCTCTACCTCGCGGTGCTGGGGCTGGTCGGCTTCGTCGGCACCGCCCGGCGGATCGAGCGGCTGCTGCTGTCCTGACCGCCCTCGGCCGGCCGGCCAGCGGCATGGAGGCGTCCTGGTCGATGACCGCGTCGTGCCAGCCGGTCTTGTCGTGGCAGCCCGGTCCGCCGGCGTGTCGGGCGCGGCGGTCCTGTACCTCGAACGTGTGTTCGGTACTGTGTGCACAGGGGTCGTCACCGGCGCCACGTCGTCCACAGCCTGCGGGCCGTGGGCGGGGGTCTGTCGGTGGGTGCTCCTAACGTCTGACCCGACAACAAGATCAGGACGAGCTTGGTGCGGGTCGCAGGTAGACGGCGGACCTCAATCACGAGAAACGGTAGGTGTGGGCATGGCTGCTGTAGCAGACAAGTCGAAGTCGCTCGATGCGGTGATGGCGCAGATCGAGAAGCAGCACGGCAAGGGCGCGGTCATGCGCCTGGGTGACGACACGCGTCCCCCGATCGACGTCATCCCGACGGGGTCGATCGCGCTCGACGTGGCCCTCGGCATCGGTGGCCTGCCGCGTGGCCGGGTGGTCGAGATCTACGGCCCGGAGAGCTCGGGCAAGACGACCGTCGCCCTGCACGCCGTGGCCAACGCGCAGAAGGCCGGTGGCATCGCGGCGTTCATCGACGCCGAGCACGCGCTCGACCCGTCCTACGCCGCCAAGCTGGGCGTCGACACCGACGCCCTGCTGGTCAGCCAGCCCGACACCGGTGAGCAGGCGCTGGAGATCGCCGACATGCTGATCCGCTCCGGTGCGATCGACATCATCGTCGTCGACTCGGTCGCGGCGCTCGTGCCCCGCGCCGAGATCGAGGGCGAGATGGGTGACAGCCACGTCGGTCTGCAGGCCCGGCTGATGTCCCAGGCGCTGCGCAAGCTGACCGGCACGATCAGCAACACCGGCACCACCGCGATCTTCATCAACCAGCTCCGCGAGAAGATCGGGGTCATGTTCGGCTCGCCGGAGACCACCACCGGTGGCAAGGCGCTGAAGTTCTACGCCTCCGTCCGGCTCGACGTGCGGCGGATCGAGACGCTCAAGGACGGCACCGACGCGGTCGGCAACCGCACCCGCGTCAAGGTGGTCAAGAACAAGGTGTCCCCGCCGTTCAAGCAGGCCGAGTTCGACATCATCTACGGCCAGGGCATCTCCCGCGAGGGCGGCCTGATCGACATGGGCGTCGAGCACGGCTTCGTCCGCAAGGCCGGCGCCTGGTACACCTACGACGGCGACCAGCTCGGCCAGGGCAAGGAGAACGCCCGCTCGTTCCTGCGCGACAACCCCGACCTCGCCGACGAGCTGGAGAAGAAGATCAAGGAGAAGCTCGGCGTCGGCCCGCAGGTCGACAAGCCGGCTGCGGCCCTGCCCGACGTGCCGGTCGCCTTCTGAGCTGATGGCTCGCCGCCGCACCGAGACCGGTGACCCGGCTCCCGATCCTGCCCAGCAGGACCGGGAGCCGGACCCGCACGACGTCGCCCGGCAGATCGTGCTGCGCCAGCTGACCCTGGCGCCCCGCAGCCGGGCCCAGCTGGAGGACAAGCTGCGTCAGCGGGACTGCCCCGACGACGTCGCCGCCACGGTCCTCGACCGGCTGACCGAGGTCGGCCTGGTCGACGACGAGGCCTACGCCCAGATGCTCGTGCGGTCCCAGCAGGCCGGGCGCGGCCTGGCCCGGCGGGCGCTGGCCCGTGAGCTGCGCAGCAAGGGCATCGACCCCGAGCTGGCCGCCGAGACGCTGGACGGCATCGACGACGAGTCCGAGCGCGAACGGGCCCGCGAGCTCGTGGCCAAGAAGCTGCGGTCGATGCACGGGCTGAGCGCCGAGGTGCAGACCCGCCGCCTCGCGGGGATGCTGGCCCGCAAGGGCTACGCCTCGACGACGTCGTTCGCGGTGATCCGCGAGGCGATCGCCGACGCCCCCGAGCACCAGCCTGACTAGGGCCGGGCCGTGGGTGACCCCGTACCCTTGGCGGTGCGATGAAGACCTATGAGGTGCGCACCTACGGGTGCCAGATGAACGTCCACGACTCCGAACGACTCTCGGGCCTGCTCGAGTCGGCCGGCTATGTCGACGCGCAGAGCCTGCCCGTCCCGCCCGAGGCGCCGGACGTCGTGGTGTTCAACACCTGCGCGGTCCGCGAGAACGCCGACAACAAGCTCTACGGCAACCTGGGCCGGCTGCGGCCGGTCAAGGACAAGTTCCCCGGCATGCAGATCGCCGTGGGCGGCTGCCTGGCCCAGAAGGACCGCTCCACCATCGTCGACAAGGCGCCGTGGGTCGACGTCGTCTTCGGCACCCACAACATCGGCTCGCTGCCGGCCCTGCTGGACCGCGCCGCGCACAACAAGCGGGCCGAGGTCGAGATCCTCGAGAGCCTGGACGTCTTCCCCTCGACGCTGCCCACCCGGCGCGACTCGGCCTACAGCGGCTGGGTGTCGATCTCCGTGGGCTGCAACAACACGTGCACGTTCTGCATCGTCCCGGCCCTGCGCGGCAAGGAGATGGACCGTCGCCCCGGCGACATCCTGGCCGAGGTCGAGGCGCTGGTCGCCCAGGGCGTCATGGAGGTGACGCTGCTCGGCCAGAACGTCAACACCTACGGCGTCGAGTTCGGTGACCGGCTCGCCTTCGGCAAGCTGCTGCGCGCGTGCGGCGAGATCGAGGGCCTGGAGCGGGTCCGGTTCACCAGCCCGCACCCGGCCGCCTTCACCGACGACGTGATCGCCGCGATGGCCGAGACGCCCAACGTCATGCCGAGCCTGCACATGCCGCTGCAGGCCGGGTCCGACCGGGTCCTGAAGGCCATGCGCCGCTCCTACCGCAGCGCCCGCTTCCTCGGCATCCTCGACCAGGTCCGGGCGCAGATCCCCGACGCGGCGATCACCACCGACCTCATCGTCGGCTTCCCCGGTGAGACCGAGGAGGACTTCGCCCAGACCCTGGAGGTCGTGCGCGCCTCCCGCTTCGCCAGCGCGTTCACCTTCCAGTACTCCATCCGCCCCGGCACGCCGGCCGCGACGATGGACGACCAGGTGCCCAAGGCCGTGGTGCAGGAGCGCTACGAGCGGCTGCTCGCCGTGCAGGAGGAGGTGTCCTGGGCGGAGAACCGCCGGCTCGAGGGCCGCACCGTCGAGGTGCTCGTCGCCCAGGGCGAGGGGCGCAAGGACGCCGCCACCGCCCGCCTCTCCGGCCGGGCGCGTGACAACCGGCTCGTGCACTTCGCCGTGCCCGAGGGGGGCGCCGTGCCGCGTCCCGGTGACGTGGTCGAGGTCGCGGTGACCTACGGCGCGCCGCACCACCTCGTCGCCGACTCCGGCCTCGCCGGCGGGGTCTACTCGGTGCGCCGGACCCGCGGCGGCGACGCGTGGGCGGCCCTGCAGGACTCGCCGCAGCCCGGTCGACCCGCGGTCACGCTCGGCATGCCATCGCTCGGGCGTCCCGCCCCGGTGCCCACGACGCCGCTCGTCTGCGGCTGACCGGCGGACGCACGTGCTGACCGCCGTCGCCTTCGTGCCGTCGCCCCCGGCGTTCGTGCCCCAGCTCATGGGCCGGGCGGCCCATGAGCTGGACGGCCTGCGCACGGCGGCCGACACGGCGCTGGGCGCCCTGGTCGACGCGCTGCTGGCACCGACCGGCGGGGCGGCAGGAGCCGACGGTCCGGGGCGCCCCAGCACGGGGCCTGCGCCGCAGCTCGTCGTCGTCGGGCCGGGTGCTCCCAGCGAGCACGTGGCTGCGGGGCCGGTCGGGTTCGGCGAGTTCGGCCTCGAGGTCGACCTGCCGGCGCTGCCCGGCGGTCCGCAGGTGCGCACCGGGTCTCTGCCGACGCCCATCCTCGTCGGGCGCTACCTCGCCGGCCGGGTCACCGGCCGCGCGGCGGCCGTCGACCGCCTCTGGACTGCCGCTCGCTGGGTCACCACCGACGCCGCCTCGGGCGCCGCGCTGGGCGCCGAGCTCGCGGCCTCGCCGGTCCCGACGGGGCTGCTGCTGCTGGCCGACGGGGCGGCCTGCCACGGCCCGAAGGCGCCCCGGGCGGAGGACTCCCGCGCCGTCGCCTACGAGGAGGCGGTCAACAACGCCCTGGCGGCCGGCGACCCCGCCGCCCTGGCCGCGCTGGACCCCCACCTCGGCGCCGAGCTCAGCGCCACCGGCCCGGAGCTGTGGCCGCTGCTGTCGGCAGCGACCAGCGGTGCGGACTGGTCCGGCGAGCTGCTCCACAGCGACGCGCCGTACGGCGTGGGCTGGTCCGTCGCCGTCTGGCGACGCGCCCCCGCAGACGGCCCCGTCGGCGCCTCCAGCGTTGCGCGGGGCGCCTGACCTCCGTGGTCGGTGCCGTCCCGGTGCGCGTGGCAGAGCCTGCGCCCGAGTTGGTCTGCCAGGAGGATGAAGCAGGTCAGCGTTCGGTCAAGTCGCGTGTGAGGGCACTGACGACCGTTTAGCGTCATTGGCATGAGCTGCGCGGGAGTTCCGCGCGATCTGCACCACCACGGACAGCCCGTCGCCGACCGGCGGCGCGTCGTGCCGTGGCGCGCATCCGCACCGGCGAGCACCTCGCCCCGTTCACGAAGGAACCGTGCTCATGACCTCCACCCTCCGCCGCCGCGTCGCCACCGCCGTGGCCGCCGCCGCCCTCACCGCCACCGTCGCCGCCGTCCCGGCGCAGGCGCACACCAAGCCCCTGCGGGCGACCTGCACCATCTCCGCCGCCGACCGGGCTGCCGCCCGGGATGCCCTGCACGCCGACCAGGCCAAGCTCGCCGGGCACCACGCCACGCCCGCCGAGAAGCGGGCCCTGCGCGCCGCTGTCGCCGCGCTGGTCCAGGCCGCCAGGGACGCCAAGATGTCGCCGGCGGCGCGGACTGATGCCAAGGCCCGGATCGCGGCGCTGGCGGCTCAGCTCGAGGCCGCCACCACCCCGGAGGAGCGCACCGCACTGCGGGCCCAGATCAGTGCCCTGCGCGCCGAGCTGAAGTCGGCCAGGCTGACCAAGGCCGAGCGCCAGGCACTGGCGACCCAGGCCGCGACGATGCGGGCGGCCCTGCGGGACAAGCCCACCGCGGCCGACCGCGCGACCATCAAGGCGGACATGAAGGTCCAGGTCGCCAAGCTGTCCTGTCGCACCGTCGCCTGACACCCGTTCGGGGACACCACCGAAAGAGCCCCACCGGCCTCGCCGGTGGGGCTCTTCGTCGATCTGCGCAGCCGGGGCGCGAGACCGCTCCGGCCTACTCCGGGTCGGTCGACTCGCCCGAGACGTCGGGGTCGGTCTTGTTCTCGCCGCCGGTGCTCGACGCGCCCGCGTCGGGCAGCAGGCCGCTGGGCTCGGCATCCGCGCCGGCGGTGCCGCCACCCGGGCCCACGTCGCCCCGCTCGGCGGCGGCGCGCAGCGCCTCGGTGCGGGCGGCGGCGTCCTGGCTGTCGGTCTCGCTCATGTCGTGCTCCCTCGTCGTGGCTTTCGGCGACCGGTGGTCACCCCTCGCCCTACCCGGGCTGGACAGGTGGAAACCAACCTACCCACCACCGGGCGGGGCGGCCCCGGCTGCCCGGCGCGTGCGGGCGGTGGCCGGCGGTCTGGGACACTGGCGCCCGTGCCGCAGCCGCCGACGGGGACCGACGACCAGACCCCCACCCCCGTGGTCGCGGTGGTCGGTCCCACCGCCAGCGGCAAGTCCGACCTGGCCCTCGACCTGGCCCTGCGGCTCGGCGGCGAGGTGGTCAACGCCGACGCGATGCAGCTCTACCGCGGGATGGACATCGGCACCGCCAAGCTCCCGCTGGACGAGCGCCGCGGCGTCGCCCACCACCAGCTCGACGTCCTCGACGTGCGGCAGGAAGCCAGCGTCGCGGCGTACCAGCGGGAGGCCCGCGCCGACCTCGCCGCGATCCGGGGCCGCGGCCACGTGCCGCTGCTCGTGGGCGGCTCGGGCCTCTACGTGCGGGCCGCGCTGGACCGGCTGGAGATCCCGCCGACCGACCCCGCGGTCCGGGCCGCGCTGGAGGCCGAGCTCGAGCAGGCCGGGGTCGAGGTGCTCCGCGACCGCCTGAGCGCGCTGGACCCCCAGGCCGCGAACGCCATCCAGGCGAACAACGGCCGTCGCATCGTGCGCGCGCTCGAGGTGATCGAGCTGACCGGGCGCCCGTTCACGGCCACCCTGCCCACCCGTGAGCACCTCGCGCCCACCGTCCTGGTCGGGCTGGCCGTGCCCCGCGCCGAGCTGGACGAGCGGATCGCGCTGCGGGTGCACCGGATGTGGGCGGCCGGGCTGCTGGACGAGGTCGCCCGGCTCGACGCGGCCGGCCTGCGCGAGGGGCGCACCGCGGCCAAGGCCCTCGGCTACAGCCAGGCGCTGGCCCACCTCGACGGGCGGATGGGCGCCGAGGAGGCGGTCGAGGACACCATCACGGCCACCCGCCGGTTCGCCCGGCGGCAGGAGAAGTGGTTCCGCGCCGACCCCCGCGTCCACTGGCTGGCGTACGACGACCCGCGGCTGGTCGAGGCGGCGCTCGCGCTGGTCACGGGCAGGTAGGCCACAATGACCGCGATGACTGACAACGCCGCCCTCCACTTCACCAAGGGTCACGGGACCGAGAACGACTTCGTCCTCGTGCCCGACCTCGACGCGTCCCGCGACCTGACCGTCGAGCAGGTGCGGCTGCTGGCCGACCGGCGCGCCGGCATCGGCGGTGACGGCGTGATCCGGGTGGTGCCGACGCAGGCCGCGGTCGAGCCGCACGTGCGCGCCCAGGCCGCGAACGCGCGCTGGTTCATGGACTACCGCAACGCCGACGGCAGCGCCGCCGAGATGTGCGGCAACGGCACCCGCGTGTTCGCCGCCTACCTGCGCCGCGAGGGGCTGGAGACCGCGGACGAGTTCGAGATCGCCACCCGGGCCGGCCTGAAGCTGGTCCGGTTCGAGGACGGCCTCATCGCGGTCAACCTCGGCGACTGGCGGATCAGCGAGCCCGACCACGCGCGGGCCAGGGGCTTCGACGCGCTGGTCAAGGTCGCCGGGCACGAGCCCATGCCGGGCCTGAGCCTGGACCTCGGCAACCCCCACACCGTCGTCGCGCTGCCGGACTCGGCCGACCTCGCCGGGCTCGACCTCACCGTCGCACCCGAGATCAACCCGCGCCCGCCGCTGGGCTCCAACGTCGAGTTCGTCCGGCCGCTCGGCGACGGGCACCTGTCGATGCGGGTGCACGAGCGTGGAGTCGGCGAGACCCGCTCCTGCGGCACCGGTGCCGCGGCCGCCGCGCTGGCCACCCGCTGGTGGGCCGGTGAGCGGGCCGACGCCGACGTATGGCGCGTCGACGTCCCCGGCGGCACCCTGCGCGTCCGGGCGCTGCCCGGGCAGCAGGTCGAGCTGGCCGGACCCGCCGTCCTGGTCGCCGACGGCACCACGACGCTCGTCTGACGCCGGCCGCTTTCGCGTGGCGGGGGTGCCGTCCCCGGCGTAGCGTCCCCGGGCATGGGTACACACCGTCACGTTCTCCGCAGGACCGCCGTCACGGGCCTGGCGGTCTCCGGCCTCGCCGTCCCGCTCCTGCTCCCGGCCCCGGCGTCCGCCCACGCACCCGAGCAGGGGCGTGCGCGGCACGACGCCAGTGGCACCAGGCAGCTGCCCAAGGTGGCGGTGATGACCGGCAGCGGGGGTGCGGTCACCTCGGTCGACCGTGACGCCAGCCAGGTCGGCATCGACGTCCTGGCCAAGGGTGGCAACGCCGCCGACGCGGCCGTGGCCACCGCGGCCGCCCTCGGGGTGACCGAGCCCTACAGCGCCGGCATCGGCGGAGGCGGCTTCCTCGTCTACTACGACGCCCGCACGCACAAGGTCCGCACGATCGACGGCCGCGAGACCGCACCCAAGACGTTCACCCCCACGACGTTCACCAAGCCCGACGGCACCGCGATGGACTTCAACACCGTGGTCAGCTCCGGGCTGTCGGTGGGTGTCCCCGGCACACCGGCGCTGTGGGACCTGGCCGCCCGCGACTTCGGCACGAGGCGGCTCGCCGACCTGCTGGCACCGGCCGAGCGGCTGGCCCGCACGGGCTTCACGGTCGACCAGACCTACCACGACCAGACCGCGCAGAACGCCGACCGGTTCGCCAAGTTCCCCGCCACCGCCAAGGTGTTCCTGCCCGGCGGCAAGCCGCCCGCGGTCGGGTCGGTGTTCACGAACCCGGACATGGCCAAGGCCTACGCCGAGCTCCGCCGCAAGGGCGTCAACGCCCTCTACCAGGGCGAGCTCGGCGCGGACCTCGTCGCGGAGGCCCGCGCACCGCACACCGCCGACGGCGTCAGCGTCATGGGCGGGCAGATCACCCGCGCGGACCTCGCGGACTACAGCGCGCTGAAGAAGGCCCCCGTCCACTCGACGTACGAGGGCCTGGACGTCTACGGCATGCCGGTGCCGAGCTCCGGTGGCATCGCCGTGGCCGAGATCCTCAACCTCATGCGGGACTACGAGCTGCGCACCGGCACCAAGACGTCCGAGGCGAGCAACGTCGACTACCTGCACCGGTTCAGCGAGGCCTCCGCGACGGCGTTCGCCGACCGCAACCGCTACGTCGGCGACGTCCCCGGCGTGCCGGTCGCGGAGCTGACCAGCAAGGGCTTCGCGGGCGAGCGCTCCTGCCTGTTCGACCCCGACAAGGCCCAGCCGCGGCCGATCCCGTTCGGCTCGCCCGACGGCAGCTACACCACCTGCGCGCAGGGCGCCACGGCGCAGGGTGAGCCGCGCGAGGGCCTGTCCACGACGCACCTCACCACGACCGACAAGTGGGGCAACGTGGCGTCGTACACGCTGACCATCGAGCAGACCGGCGGCTCGGCGATCACCGTCCCGGGCTGGGGCTTCCTGCTCAACAACGAGCTGACCGACTTCAGCTTCGTGCCGCTCACCGCGGGCGTGCCCGACCCGAACCTGCCCGGCGCCGGCAAGCGGCCGCGCTCGTCGATGAGCCCGACCATCGTGCTCAAGGACGACCGTCCGTGGCTGGCCCTCGGCTCGCCCGGCGGCGCGACGATCATCACCTCGGTGGCGCAGACCCTGCTCGGCTACCTCGACCGCGACCTGTCCCTGGTCGACGCCATCGCCGCGCCGCGGCTGTCCTCGCGCAACGGCAAGGCCGAGGACGCCGAGCCCGCGCTGCTGAGCTCGTCGGTCGGCGCGGCGCTCCAGGCCCGTGGACACGTCCTCGCCGCGCCCACGGCGGTGCCGCCGGAGATCGGCGCCGTCACCGCGATCCGCAGCTACAGCCGGCACCACGTCCAGGCGGCCGCCGAGCCGGTACGACGCGGCGGTGGCTCAGCGATGGTCGTGCACCGCTCGGGTGACTGACAGCACCCGGAAGGTGCGCGCGCTCGCATGACGGGCGACCGAGAACTGGCCGGGAAACCTCCCGGCCAGTTCCGCGTCCAGCCACCGCTGGAGCGAGTCCGAGCCCAGGTTCTTCTGCACCACCAGGTACGCCGTGCCGCCGTCGGCCAGGCGCGGCAGCCAGGTGAGCAGCATGTCGTGCAGCACGGCCTTGCCCACCCGGATCGGCGGGTTCGACCAGATCGCCGCGAAGGTCAGGTCGGCCGGCACCTCCTCGGGCGTGCAGGCGTGGAAGTCGGCCAGCCCGGCGGCCGCGGCGTTGTGCCGGGCGAGGTCCAGCGCCCGCTGGTTGACGTCGACCCCCCACACCGAGGCCTGCGGCGAGAGCAGGCCGAGGGCCATCGCGATCGGCCCCCAGCCGCAGCCGAGGTCCAGCACGGCGCCGGTGGCCGGGGGAGCGGGCACGTGCTCCAGCAGCACCGCCGTGCCGACGTCGAGCCGGTCGGGGCAGAAGACGCCCGGGGCGGTCTGCACCTGCAGCCGGTGCCCGGCCAGGGTGACGTCCAGGGTGCGCCGCTCGGCGGCGCTGGCCGGCTCGGCGGTGAAGTAGTGGTCGGTCTGCTCGCTCATCACCGCACACCGTATCCGGCCGTGAATGGCATAAAGCGCTCGCACGGTACGTTCAAACAGTGCGACCCTGAGGACAAACACCAGGGTGCGACCAAAGGGAGAGAATGACCCCACGATCCGAGCTCTTCGAGTTCAAGGCAACCGCCCTCGCCGACGACGACACCTGGCACGAGGACGACAGCGACTTCACCACCTTCGACGGTGACCAGCTCGAGCGCGAGGAGCGTGCGGCGATGCGCCGCGTCGCCGGGCTCTCGACCGAGCTCGAGGACGTCACCGAGGTCGAGTACCGCCAGCTGCGGCTGGAGCGGGTCGTCCTCGCCGGCGTCTGGACCGAGGGCACCGTCGACGACGCGGAGAACTCCATCCGCGAGCTCGCCGCGCTGGCCGAGACGGCCGGCTCCACGGTCCTCGCCGGTGTCATCCAGCGCCGGCCCAAGCCCGACGCGGCCACGTTCCTGGGGTCCGGCAAGGCCCAGGAGCTGCGCGACATCGTCATCGCCGAGGGCGCCGACACCGTCGTCTGCGACGGCGAGCTCAGCCCCGGCGCAGCGGCGCGCCCTCGAGGACGTCGTCAAGGTCAAGGTCATCGACCGGACCGCGCTGATCCTCGACATCTTCGCCCAGCACGCCAAGAGCCGTGAGGGCAAGGCCCAGGTCGAGCTGGCCCAGCTGCAGTACCTCCTGCCGCGCCTGCGTGGCTGGGGTGAGTCGATGTCCCGGCAGGCCGGTGGCCAGGCCGCCGCCGGTCAGGGCATGGGCTCCCGCGGCCCCGGTGAGACCAAGATCGAGCTGGACCGCCGGCGGATCAACACCCGCGTGGCCAAGCTCAAGCGCGAGATCAAGGACATGAAGACCGGCCGCGACACCAAGCGGTCCAGCCGCAAGGCGCACGGCGTGCCGAGCGTGGCCATCGCCGGCTACACCAACGCCGGCAAGTCCTCGCTGCTCAACCGGCTCACCGGCGCCGGCGTCCTCGTCGAGAACCAGCTGTTCGCCACCCTCGACCCGACCGTGCGCCGGGCCGAGACGGCCGACGGGCGGGGCTACACGCTGGCCGACACCGTCGGCTTCGTGCGCGACCTGCCCACCCAGCTGGTCGAGGCGTTCCGCTCCACGCTGGAGGAGGTCGGCGACTCCGACCTGCTGCTGCACGTCGTGGACGGCTCGCACCCCGACCCCGAGGGGCAGATCTCCGCGGTCCGCGGCGTGCTCGCCGAGGTCGGCGGCGACCAGCTCAAGGAGATCATCGTCGTCAACAAGGCCGACGCGGCCGACCCCGAGGTGATCGACCGGCTCGAGCGCAACGAGAAGCACTGCGTCGTCGTGTCCGCCCGCACCGGCCAGGGCCTCGCCCAGCTGCAGGCCCTCATCGCCGAGGAGCTGCCGCGGCCGGACATCCCGGTGACGGTGCTGCTGCCCTACGACCGGGGCGACCTGGTCAACCGGCTGCACCAGGAGGCCGAGGTGCTCTCCAGCGAGCACACCGAGCACGGCACCCGGGTCGAGGCCAAGATCGACCGGCACCTGGTCGGCGACCTCGAGGCCTTCGCCGTCTGAGACCCGATGGACGAGGGGCACCGCCGTGACGGCGGTGCCCCTTCCCGTATGGCGCCCTACCCGTATGGCGCCCTTCCCGTGCGGCGGCGCTCGTGACGCCTGTGGTTCCTGCGGCGCCGGTCCCTCGCCCGGGGGCTTAACCTTGGGCCCATGGCCCCGGATCTCGATGCGCTCCTGCACGCCGCCGTCCAGGGCGTGGGTGGCACCGAGCGGCCCGGCCAGGTGACGATGGCCAAGGCGGTCGAGGCCGCGATCGAGGCCGACGAGCACCTGCTCGTGCAGGCGGGCACCGGCACCGGCAAGTCCCTGGCCTACCTCATCCCCGCCGTCGCCCACGCCGTGGCGACCGGCAAGCCGGCCATCGTGGCCACCGCCACGCTGGCGCTGCAGGCCCAGATCGTCGACCGGGACATGCCCCGGCTGGCCGCGGCGGTCGCGCCGATCATCGGGCGCCGGCCCACCTACGAGCTGGTCAAGGGCCGGCGCAACTACCTGTGCCAGCACAAGCTCGTCGGCGGCTTCCCCGACGACGAGGAGGGGCTGTTCTCCGTCGGCCAGGTCACCGGCGAGTCCGGCGGGTCGCGCCTGGGCGCAGAGGTGGTCCGGCTGCGCGAGTGGGCCGACCAGACCCAGTCCGGTGACCGCGACGAGCTCGTCCCCGGCGTCAGCGAGCGCGCCTGGCGCCAGGTCTCGGTCTCGGCGCACGAGTGCCTCGGCTCCAAGTGCCCGATGGTCAGCGAGTGCTTCGTCGAGCGGGCCCGCGACGCCGCCAAGGACGTCGACATCGTGGTGACCAACCACAGCTTCATGGCGATCGACTCCTTCGAGGGCCGGCAGATGCTGCCCGAGCACGACCTGCTGGTGATCGACGAGGCGCACGAGCTGGTCGACCGGGTCACCTCGACGATCACCGACGAGCTGAGCGCCTCGATGATCGCGACGGCGGCCAAGCGGGCCGGCCGGCTGGCCGAGACCGAGCCGGTCACCGACGCCTCCATCCTGTTCCAGGGCATCCTCGACGAGGTCCCCGAGGGCCGGCTGCTGGGCATCCCCGACACCCTCTCGATCGCCCTCGCGCGCGTGCGCGACACCTGCCGCGCGGTGCAGACCGAGCTCAAGCCGGCCAGCCCCGAGGACAACGACGGCGCCCGGCAGGTGGCCCGGGCCGCGATCGACGAGATCTTCGAGAACGCCGAGCGGGTGCTCGAGGAGCGCGAGCTCGACGTGGCGTGGGTCAGCCGTGACCCGCGGCGCGGATCCGTGCTCCGCGTGGCACCGATGAGCGTGGCGATGCTGTTGCGCGACAAGGTCTTCGGCGACCGCACGGTCGTCATGACGTCGGCCACGCTCGAGCTCGGCGGCACCTTCGACGCGGTCGCCGGCACGCTCGGCCTGCGCGGGGAGGGCGCTCCCGAGTGGAAGGGCCTCGACGTCGGCAGCCCGTTCGACTACCCGCGCCAGGCCATCGCCTACGTCGCCAAGCACCTGCCGGCGCCCGGCCGCGACGGCCTCGCGCCCGAGACCCTCGACGAGATCGAGGAGCTGGTCCGGGCCGCCGGCGGCCGCACCCTCGGGCTGTTCTCCTCCATGCGCGCCGCCGTGGCCGCGACCGAGGCGATGCGCGAGCGGTTCGGCACCGACATCGACGTCCTCTGCCAGGGCGAGGACCAGACCTCGACGCTGGTGCGCCAGTTCGCCCGCGACGCCTCCACCTGCCTGTTCGGCACGCTCTCGCTCTGGCAGGGCGTCGACGTGCCCGGCTCGGCCTGCCAGCTCGTGCTCATCGACCGGATCCCGTTCCCCCGCCCGGACGACCCGCTCGCCTCCGCGCGCTCGCAGGCCATCGCCCGGATGGGCGGCAACGGCTTCATGGCGGTGTCGGCCACCCATGCGGCGCTGCGCCTGGCCCAGGGCGCGGGCCGGCTGGTCCGTCGCGGCGACGACCGCGGCGTGGTCGCCTTCCTCGACTCGCGGATGATGACCGCCCGCTACGCCGGGTTCCTGCAGCGGTCGCTGCCGCCGTTCTGGCCCACCACCGACCGGGCGATGGTGCTGTCCGCGCTGAAGCGGCTGGACGAGACCGCGGCCGAGCCGCTGCCGGTGCACGAGCCGGCGCTGCGGGGGATGGGCGGCGCCGACGCCGCGGCGGCCGACGGCGACGCCCGGCCGGTGGCCTCCGCCCCGCCCACTGCGGCCTCGCCGCGCACCGCGGTGACCCAGGGCCACGCGTGGACCAGGGACGAGGACACCGAGCTGCGTGAGGGCGTCGACCTCGGGCTGAGCCTGGAGGAGCTGGCCGCCCACCTCGAGGTGGCCGAGGACCTGGTGCGGGCGCGGCTGACGATGCTGCGGCTCGAGGTCTCCGCCGGCGCGAAGATGTCCTTCGACTGAGGGCCCCGCCCCGGGGGATGCCGGTGCGGCGGCGCTGTCGGCGCTGTCGGAGGCGCGTGGCAGGCTGACTCCCGTGACCACCCACGCCCCCGCCACCGGCATCCCGCCGTACGTGCTGATCACCGGGCCGGAGGGTGTGCTCGCAGAGCGCGCGGTCACCTCCATCCTCGACGCCCTGCGCGTCGGCGCCCCCGACCTCGAGGTGATCCGGCTCGCGGCCGGCTCCTACGAGGGCGGTGAGCTCGCCCTGCACGCCAGCCCGTCGCTGTTCGGGGGCGACAAGGCGATCGTCGTGCTCGACCTCGACGAGGCCTCCGACGAGCTGCAGACCGACCTGCTGGGCTACCTCGACGCCCCGGCCGACGACGTCACCCTCGTCGTGGCCCACAAGAGCGGCACGCGCGGCAAGAAGGTCCTCGACACGCTGAAGAAGGCCAAGGCCCGGGTGATCGAGTGCCCGGCCATCAAGACCGACCGCGACAAGGCCGACTTCGTCACCAACGAGTTCCGCCGCCAGGGTCGCAAGGTGACGCCCGAGGCGGTGCGGGCGCTGATCGAGGCGGTCGGCAAGGACGTGCGCGAGCTGACGTCGGCCTGCTCCCAGCTCGTCGCCGACACCGAGGGCGTCGTCGACGACGAGGTGGTCGAGCGCTACCACGGCGGCAAGGTCGAGGCCACGGGCTTCCGGGTGGCCGACGCCGCCGTCTCCGGGCAGGCGGGCGAGGCCCTGCGGCTGCTGCGCCACGCGATCAGCACGGGCGTCGACCCGGTGCCGATCGTGGCCGTCCTGGCCAGCCAGCTGCGCACCCTGGTCCGGGTCGGCGCCGCGGGCCGTGGCCGCTCCGGCGAGCTGGCCAAGAGCCTGGGCATGGCGCCCTGGCAGATCGACAAGGCGCGCCGGTCGATCAACGGCTGGGACTCCGAGGGTCTGGGCAAGGCCATCCAGGCCGTCGCCGCGGCCGACTTCGAGGTCAAGGGCGGCGGCCGCGACCCGGTCTACGCCGTCGAGCGGGCCATCCTCACCATCGCCGGCGCCCGGCGGGGGCGCTGAGGCGTTTTGGTGACCTGCGGCCCTCGCTGCTAGATTTGGCCGTCGCGTGCGCGCTCAGGTCGTGTGCGTATGCAGCTCCACCCAGAACGGTTCAACCACGGGTATCCCCACGCCCGGTCCCGAGCCGTGCTGACGCCCTCAGTCAGTGGCACACCGGCCTACAAAACGTGAGAAAGAGTCCTCGTGGCAAACATCAAGTCCCAGATCAAGCGGATCAAGACCAACGCCCAGCGCACCGAGCGCAACAAGGCGGTCAAGAGCGAGCTCCGCACCTGGATCCGCAAGTTCCGCGCCGCCGCCGAGTCCGGCGACAAGGCCGCGGCCCAGGACGCGCTGAAGGTTGCCTCCACCAAGCTGGACAAGGCCGTCAGCAAGGGCGTCATCCACCAGAACAACGCGGCCAACAAGAAGTCGGCCATGGCCAAGAAGGCCGCCTCGCTCTGATCGACCGCCCGGCTCCGGTGGGCAGCGGCTGCTGACCACCGAGCGAGGTCGAGGCCGGCTCAGCCGGCCCGAGCAGCGAGCCGACGGGCCGCCATCCCCACGGGGTGGCGGCCCGTCGTCGTCCCCGGGGGGTGCTGCGCTAACCTAGGGCCCATGCGAAGCGTGCTGCTCCTTATCCAGCCGCGTTGACCAGACCGGACCTCAACGCGGCAACCCCTCCTGGCTACGCCGAGGGGTTTTTTTGTGTCCGCCCGTCCGGGGCGCCGCAGGAACACCGCCCGCAGACCTCGACCGAAGGACGCAGACGATGAACGACACCCCGTACCGCTACACCGCCGAGCTGGCCGAGCGGATCGAGCTGAGCTGGCAGGACCGGTGGCAGAGCGAGGGCACGTTCCACGCGCCCGAACCCGGCCGGTCCCTGGGCCGACCCCGAGGGGGTCGCGGGTCGGCAGAAGCTGTTCGTCCTGGACATGTTCCCCTACCCCTCCGGTGCGGGCCTGCACGTCGGCCACCCGCTGGGCTACATCGCCACCGACGTCTACGCCCGCTTCCAGCGGATGACCGGCAACAACGTCCTGCACTGCCTGGGCTACGACGCGTTCGGCCTGCCCGCCGAGCAGTACGCCGTCCAGACCGGCCAGCATCCTCGCAAGACCACCGAGGACAACATGGTCACGATGAAGCGCCAGCTGCGCCGGCTGGGCCTGGGCCACGACGACCGTCGCACGATCGCGACGATCGACGAGGAGTTCTACCGCTGGACGCAGTGGATCTTCCTGCAGATCTTCAACAGCTGGTACGACGAGTCGGCCGAGGGCGGGCGCGGACGGCCCGGCCGATCGCCGAGCTGGTGGCGCTGCTGGAGTCGGGCGAGCGCCCGACGCCGGACGGCCGCCCGTGGTCCGAGCTGTCGACGGCCGAGCGGCGTGCGGTCATCGACGACGAGCGGCTGGCCTACGCCTCCGAGGCGCCGGTCAACTGGTGCCCGGGTCTGGGCACCGTGCTGGCCAACGAGGAGGTCACCGCCGACGGCCGGTCCGAGCGCGGCAACTTCCCGGTGTTCAAGCGCAGCCTGAGCCAGTGGATGATGCGCATCACCGAGTACTCCGACCGGCTGGTCGACGACCTGGAGCGGCTGGACTGGCCGGAGCCGGTCAAGCTGATGCAGCGCAACTGGATCGGCCGCTCGCACGGGGCCCAGGTGTTCTTCCCCGCGCCGCTGATCGACGGCCCGAGGCGCAGGTCGAGGTCTTCACCACCCGTCCCGACACGCTGTTCGGTGCGACGTTCATGGTGCTGGCTCCCGAGCACCCGCTGGTGGACTCGCTGGTGCCGCAGGGCGACTGGCCGCGAGGGCACCGCGTGAGGCCTGGACCGGCGGCGGTGCGACCCCGGCCGAGGCCGTCGCGGCGTACCGGCTGGCGGCCTCACGCAAGAGCGACGTCGAGCGGCAGAGCGAGGGCAAGGACAAGACCGGTGTCTTCACCGGTGCGTTCGCGACCAACCCGGTCAACGGCGCCCAGGTGCCCGTGTTCATCGCCGACTACGTCCTGATGGGCTACGGCACCGGCGCCATCATGGCCGTCCCCGGGCAGGACGTGCGCGACTGGGAGTTCGCGGCGAAGTTCGACCTGCCGATGGTCCGCACGGTGCAGCCGACGCCGGGCCACCCCGAGGACCAGGCCTTCACCGGTGACGGCGTGGCGATCAACTCCGCCAACGCCGAGATCTCCCTGGACGGCATGCACGTCGCCGAGGCCAAGGCCGCGATCATCGACTGGTTGCAGGACAAGGGTTTCGGCGAGCGGCACGATCACCTACAAGCTGCGTGACTGGCTGTTCTCCCGGCAGCGCTACTGGGGCGAGCCGTTCCCGATCGTCTACGACGAGGACGGCGCCGCGATCGCGCCTGCCCGAGTCGATGCTGCCGCTCGAGCTGCCGGACGTGCCCGACTACTCGCCCAAGACGTTCGACCCGGACGACGCGCAGTCCACGCCCGAGCCGCCGCTGTCGCGGGCCACGGAGTGGGTCAACGTCGAGCTGGACCTGGGCGACGGGCCGAAGCGGTACCGGCGCGAGACCAACACGATGCCCAACTGGGCCGGTTCGTGCTGGTACGAGCTGCGCTACCTGGACCCGGCCAACCACGAGCGGTTCGTCGACCCGGAGGTCGAGCGCTACTGGATGGGCCGGCACACCGAGACCGTGGTCAACGCCCCGGCCGGCGCGGTCGACCCCGGCGGTGCCGACCTCTACGTCGGTGGCGTCGAGCACGCCGTCCTGCACCTGCTGTACTCCCGCTTCTGGCACAAGGTGCTGTTCGACCTGGGGCACGTCTCGAGCGAGGAGCCGTTCCGGAGGCTGTTCAACCAGGGCTACATCCAGGCCTACGCGTTCCGCGACGACCGCGGCCAGCCGGTGCCGGCGGCCGAGGTGCACGAGACCGGTGACCCCGCGCACGGCGACGTCACCTGGACCTGGCACGACCAGCCGGTCTCGCGCGAGTACGGCAAGATGGGCAAGTCGCTGAAGAACGTCGTCACCCCCGACGAGATGTTCGAGGCGTACGGCGCCGACACGTTCCGGGTCTACGAGATGTCGATGGGGCCGCTGGACCTGTCCCGGCCGTGGGAGACCCGTGCCGTGGTCGGGGCCCAGCGCTTCCTGCAGCGGCTGTGGCGCAACGTCATCGACGAGGAGACCGGCGAGGTCAAGGTCACCGACGAGCCGGTCGACGACGCGACGAACCGCTTGCTGCACAGGACGATCGACGCGCTGCGCGCCGACTACGACGCGCTGCGGTTCAACACGGCGATCGCCCGGCTGATCGAGCTGAACAACGCCCTGACCAAGCTGGACCGGGTGCCCCGCGCCGCCGCCGAGATGATCGTGGTGATGACGGCGCCCGTCGCGCCGCACATCGCGGAGGAGCTGTGGGGCAAGCTGGGACACGCCGGCACGCTGTCGTTCGTCGACTTCCCGGTGGCCGACCCGGCGCTGCTCGTGGACGACACCGTCACCTGCGTGGTGCAGATCCAGGGCAAGGTGCGCGACCGGATCGAGGTCGCCGCGGACGTCAGTGACGCCGACCTCGAGCAGCAGGCGCTGGCCAGCCCCAAGGTGATGGCGGCGCTGGACGGCCGGACCGTCCGCAAGGTCATCGTCCGCGCGCCCAAGCTGGTCAACATCGTCGCCGGCTGAGCGCGGCCGGTAGCCTGCGCTCGTGAACGTCGCGGTCGTGACCGACTCCACGGCATACCTGCCGCTGGATGTCGTGCTGCGCGAAGGCCTCCGGGTCGTCCCGCTGCACGTGGTCGTGGACGGCGTCGACCTCCGTGAGGGGGTCGACGTCACCACCGCCGAGGTGGCGGCGGCGCTGCGCCGGTCCCGGCACGTGAGCACCTCCCGGCCCTCCCCGTCGGTCTTCCTCGAGGCCTACGAGGAGGCCGCCGCTGCCGGAGCCGACGCGATCGTGTCGGTGCACCTGTCCTCGGACATGTCCGGCACGGTGGAGTCGGCGCAGCTGGCCGCCCGTCAGTCACCGGTGCCGGTCGAGGTGGTCGACTCGCGCTCGCTCGGCATGGCGATGGGCTATGCCGTCCTGTCGGCCTGCGACCTCGCCAGGCAGGGAGCGGACGCGAAAACCGTTGCCGCCGTGGCACGCTCGCGGGCCGAGGCGGCGACGGTGCTGTTCTACGTGAACACCCTGGACCACCTGCGCCGCGGCGGCCGGATCGGTGCGGCGTCGGCCCTGCTCGGGTCGGCGCTGGCGATCAAGCCGTTGCTGTCGTTGCAGCGCGGGCACATCGAGCCGATCGAGAAGGTCCGCACCGCGTCCCGCGCGCTGGTCCGGATGGAGGAGCTCGCGGTGCGGGCGATCGACGCGGCCGGCGCCGGGGGAGTGGATGTCGCCGTGCACCACCTGGACTCGCTCGACCGGGCCTGCCGGCTGGCCGAGCGGCTGCGCACGGAGCTGCCGGTCGACGCCGACGTCGAGCTGTTCGAGATCGGTGCCGTGGTCGGAGCCCACGTGGGGCCGGGCACCATCGCGGTCGTCGTGTCGCCCCGCCCCGACCGGGCCGGCTGACCCACGATGTCCGTGTTCGCGTCCGTGCCCCTGCCTGGGCCTGGCTGGTCGTCGCCGTGGTGGCCGGCTTCCTCATCGGCGCGGTCAGCCCGGCGACGATCATCGCGCGCGTCCGGAAGGCCGACCTGACGCAGGGGTCGGGCAACCCGGGTGCCACCAACACCGGCCGGCTGCTGGGGCTGCGGTGGGGCGTGGTGGTCGGGGTGGTCGACGTCCTCAAGGGGCTCGTGCCCACGCTCGTGGCCCTGTGGTGGCTGGGACGGCCCGCCGCCTACGCCGTGGGGCTGGCCTGCGTGCTGGGGCACGTCCTCTCGCCGTACCTGCGCGGCCGCGGCGGCAAGGGCGTCGCCACCTCGCTGGGGGCGATCCTGGCGGTGTTCCCCGCGTTCGCGCTGGCGCTGGTGGTGCTGTTCGGGCTGATCGTGTGGCGCACCCGGTGGGTGGCGGGCGCGTCGCTGTCGGCGGCGGTGGCCCTGGCGCTGTGGGCGGCGTTCGGGCCGCTGCCCGAGCCGGTCGTGCTCGGCCGGCTCTGGGGGCTCGCCGTGGCCCTGCTGATCATCGCCCGGCACCAGCGGAACATCCGCCTCTGGCTGCGCCAGCGCTCCCGCTGAGCGGTTCTCCACAGGAGGGCGCCGGTCCGTCCCAGCGTCCACAGCCCGCCGCCGCGGCCCGCGCGGTGCGGCGCCGCGTCCCTAGCGTTCCCGTATGTCGCGTCGTCGCACCGATCAGCCGCCACCGGACCGTCTCGCTGCCCTGCTGGGCGTGGCGGTCCGCGACGTCGACGGGTCCGCGCCGACCCGGCGTGGCAGGGGTCTGGATCCTGCGCCGGCTCAGGCCGATCCGGGCGCCGGGTGGGTGCCCGGGCGGGCGGACGTCGAGCTGGCGGCTCCACCTCGGCGCCCGCGTCAGGCTGGGCCGCGTCAGGCTGGGCCGCGTCAGGCTGGGCCGCGGCCGCCGAGGCTGGGCCGCGTGACGACGGGCGGCACCGGCGGCCGACCCCGCCGCGGCCGGCGCTGCTGACGGTGCCGGTCTCGCTGCGGGGAGCGTCGGTGCGACCTCGGCGGATGGCGGTCCTCGGCCTGCTGCTCGTCCTGGCTGTGGCGGCGGGTGTGTTCGGGGTGCGGGTGGCGTGGGCGCGGTCGTCGTCACGGCCGGAGCCGGTGCCGGCGGCCACCACGCCGGTGCGCGGAGCGGCCACGGGTCTGCCGAGCGGGCTGCTGGCCAGGTCGGTGCCGGCGGCCTTCGCTCCGTCGGCGGCTGGCCGGCGGGGGCGCTGGTGGAGCGGTCGCTGGTGCGCCGTCCGTCGCGCCCGCGCCGGGGCGCGGCGGGGGCCACGGGGCGACGGCCACGGGGGTCGTCGTCGTGCACGTGGTGGGCGCGGTCATCCGGTCCGGGGTGGTGCGGCTGGCCCTCGGCTCCCGCGTTCTCGATGCGGTCACCGCCGCCGGCGGCCCCGCACCCGGTGCGGACCTGCCTCAGCTCAACCTCGCCCGTGTCGTCGCGGACGGTGAGCAGATCCACGTGCCCCGCAAGGGTGAGACCCTGCCGCCCGCGGGTGTGCCCGGCGCGGTCGGCGCCGGAGCAGCGGGCGGTCCGGGCACGGCCGGTGGCGGAGTCGGAGCCGCGGGGGCGAACGCCGTCCCGGTCGACCTCAACAGTGCTGACGCCGCGACCCTCGACACGCTGCCGGGCGTGGGCCCGGTGCTGGCGCAACGCATCCTCGACTGGCGCACCGAGCACGGGCGGTTCTCGTCTGTCGACGAGCTGGGCGAGGTCAGCGGGATCGGCGACAAGCTCCTCGCCCAGATCGGGCCGAAGGTGCGCGTGTGACGGTCCCGCCGGACGATCCCGCCTCCTGCCAGCCGGCCGGGCCAGCCGGGCCCGACGCGGACGAGTCCGACGCGGCGCGACCGGTCCGAAGACCCGGCGAGGCGGAATCCGGCGAGCCCGCAACTCAGCCGCGCGGCGTCGACGCCCGGCTGCTCGTGCCGGCCCTGGTCGCCTGGACCGGTACGGCGCTGGGACTGTCCCGGCCACCCGCGACCGTGCTGGCCGTGGCCGGCGGCCTGACCCTGTTGTGCCTGCTGCTGATCCACCGGCGGTGGCGCCGGCTGCCCTGGTCGGGGCTGCTGGCCGTCACCCTGTCGGGCACGGCGCTGTGCCTGCTCTCGCTCGGCGCGCAGACTGCGGTGCGCGAGGCCGGGCTGGTCCCGCGCCTGGCGCAGGAGCGGGCCACCGTGACGCTCGAGGCGGTGGTCACCACCGACCCGCGGGTCGTCGCCACGACCGGGCCGACGTCGACCGAGATGGTGCTGGTCCGGCTGGACGTGCGGTCGGTGTCCGGTCGCGGGCAGCAGAGTCGGGCGCGCACCCCGGTGCTCGTCTTCGGCGACGCCTCCTGGAAGGCCGTGCGCTGGCACGAGATCGTGCGCACCACCGGGCGGCTCGACGTCGCCGACGGCGGTGACGACGTCGTCGCCGTCCTCAACCCCCGGGGGCCACCCACCCGGCTGCACGACGCCGGGTGGGTGGCGGCGGCGGCCGAGCACGTCCGTGCCGGCCTGCGCCGCGCGGTCGCCGCGCTCCCGGCCGACGCCCGGGGGCTCCTGCCCGCTCTGGTGATCGGCGACACCAGCCGGACGCCGGCGTCGCTGACCGAGGCGATGCTGGCGACGGGCATGACCCACCTGTCGGCGGTGTCGGGCAGCAACGTGGCGGTCGTCCTCGCGGCGGGGATCGGGTTGTGCCGGGTCCTGGGCATCCGCCGGCGCTGGCGACCGGTGGTGGCGGGTCTCCTGCTGGCCGGCTTCGTGGTCCTTGCCCGGCCCGAGCCCAGCGTGCTCCGGGCCGCCGTCATGGGGGTGATCGGGCTGATGGGGCTGAGCGCCTCGCGTCGGCGAGCCGGCGTCCCGGCGCTGGCCGGTGCCGTGGTGGCGCTGCTGGTGATCGACCCGTGGCTGTCGCGATCGTTCGGCTTCGCCCTCTCGACTCTGGCGACGCTGGGGCTGCTGCTCTTCGCCGGCACGTGGGGTCGGTGGTTCGCCCGCTACCTGCCAGACCGCCTGCACTGGCTGGGCGCCGCGATCGCGATCCCGGTGGCGGCGCAGGCGATGTGCGGTCCGGTGGTGGTGCTGCTGCAGGGTTCGGTCAGCGTGGTCGGGGTGCTGGCCAACCTGCTCGCCGCGCCGCTGGTCGCGCCGGCCACCGTGCTGGGGGTCACGGTGGCACTGCTCGCGGTCGTCGCCGCTCCCGTCGCGGCGGCCGTGGCCTGGGTGGCGATGCTGCCGACGACCGGGATCGCCTGGGTGGCACGATCCTGCGCCGACGTGCCGATGGGCTCGCTGCCCTGGCCCGACGGGCCACCGGGGGCGTTCCTGCTGGCCGGGCTGAGCCTGGTGCTGCTGTTCTGCGGGCCGTGGCTGGTGGCCCTGCTGCGGCGCCGCCCGGGGCTGGTGGCGGCGCTCGCGGCGGTCTCACTCGCCGCGGCCTGGCCGACCGGCAGCGTCGGGTGGCCGCCGCCGGGCTGGCGGCTGGTCGCCTGCGACGTCGGCCAGGGCGACGGTCTGGCGCTCGCCACCACCCCGGGCCACGCCGTCGTCATCGACGCGGGGCCCGACCCGGCGCCGATCGACGCCTGCCTGCGCCGGCTGCGGGTGAGCGAGGTGGACGCCCTCGTGCTCACGCACTTCCACGCCGACCACGTCGACGGCGCGCCGGGGGTGCTCCGCGGCCGGGTCGTCCGGCAGATCCTCACCAGCCCGGTGCCCGACCCCGACTACCAGGTGCGTGAGGTCACCCGCTGGGCCCGAGCCGCCGGGGTGCCGGTCCAGCCGCTCTATGCCGGCGACACCCTCTCGTGGGGACCCGTGGCCGCCCGGGTGCTGTGGCCTGCCAGGGTGATTCACGAGGGCTCGATCCCCAACAACGCCAGCGTCGTCCTCGACGTCGACACTCGCGGGCCTGCGGATCCTCATGCTCGGCGACGTCGAGCCCGCAGCCGCCCACCAGGTGCTGCTCGCCCTGGCCCGCGACCCGGCGTACCAGCGCGACCCACGCTTCGACGTGCTCAAGGTGGCCCACCACGGATCCCGTCTGCAGGACCCCCAGCTGGTCGCCGCCGCCCATGCGACCGTCGCGCTGATCAGCGTGGGTGCCGGCAACACCTACGGTCACCCGGCGGGCGCGACGCTGGCGCTGCTGCGGGGCAGCGGCACCGCGGCCTTCCGCACCGACCTGCGCGGGGACATCGCGATCATCCGCGACGGCTCGAGCCCGTTGCGGGTCCTGACCACCCGCAGGTGAGCGGTCCCGCCGATGGCTGCGCCTCCCGCCCTTCCCCCACCGGACGCATCGGACTGCCCGAATTCGGGCATCAGGTGTCCGGATTCGGGCAGTCCGGTGCGTCCGGTCGCGACGTGGCGGCCGGCTCAGGCCTGGATCAGCGTCCTGGCGGGGGTGTGGGCGCTCTCGCAGAGCGCGTCGAGGGTCGCCTTGACCGCCGGCACCCGCTGCAGGTCGCTGGTGGTGACCACGTGGACGGCCCGGCGGGAGGCCGGCTGCATCGGCAGCGTGACGACGTCGGGATGGCTGGCGCTGCGCAGGATCAGGTCGGGGATCAGCGCGACGCCGAGCCCCTCGGCCACCAGCCCCAGCACCGCGACGTAGTCCTCGGTCTCGAACGACACGTTGGGGGTGAAGCCGGCCTTGGAGCACAGCTGCAGCAGGTGCCCCCGGCAGCGGGGACATCCCGCGATCCACGACTCCTGCGACAGCGCGGCCAGCTCGCCGACCTCGGCCGTGGCCATCGGGTGGCTGCGCGGCACGGCCAGGCGCACCTCGTCGTCCATCAGCTTGTGCGTGACGAACATGTCGAGGTCCTCCTCGCCGCGGCCGAGGTCGGTGCCCTCGTAGGCGAACGCCACCGCGAGGTCGCACTCGCCGGCCCGCAGCGCGGCCAGCGACTCCGGCGGCTCGGCCTCGGTGAAGGTCACCTTGACCTCGGGGAAGCGCTTCTTGACCAGGGCCAGGGCGCGGGGGACCAGCGTGGCCGAGGACGAGGGGAAGGCCATCAGCCGCACCCGGCCGGCCCGCAGCCCGGCGATCGCGGCGACCTCCTCCTCGGCGGCGTCCAGGGCCGAGAGCACCCCGACCGCGTGGCGGGCGAGGACCTGCCCGGCCTCGGTCAGCCGCACGTTGCGCCCCACCCGCTCGACCAGGACGGTGCCGGTGCGCTGCTCGAGCCGCCGGACCATCTGCGAGATGGCGGGCTGGGAGTAGCCGAGGGAGAGGGCGGCACCGGTGAAGCTGCCCTCGTCGGCGATGGCGCGCATCACGCGCAGGCCTGCGGCGTCGATCATGGCCGACAGGATATAACGATGAGTTATCTTCTGGCTAGTTTCCCGGTCATTGTGTGATGACTCGAGAGTCGACACCATGGGCGCATGAGCAGTGTCTCCTCCCTGGCCCACCGTCCCGCCGCGACCGGGGCCGTGTCGCCCGAGCCGGCGTCGGAGACCGCCGCCGGGATGGCCGCCCTCCGCGCCGCCTTCGCTCCCGTCCCGGGCTACCTCAACGCCGCGACGCTCGGCCTGCCTCCCCGGGCGGTCGTCGAGGCCACCCGTGAGGCGATCACGCAGTGGCAGCTCGGGCGCGCCACCGCCGCCGGGTACGACGACGCGGTGCAGGCCGCGCGGGCGCTGTACGCCGGGCTCGTCGGGGCTCCGCTGGACTGGGTCGCCGTGGGGTCGCAGACCTCGGTGTTCGCCGGGCTCGTCGCGGCCGCGCTGCCGGACGACGCCGAGGTCGTCTGCGTCAGCGGTGACTTCTCCTCGATGGTGTTCCCGTTCCTCGCCCACGCCGACCGCGGGGTACGGGTCCGGCAGGTGCCGTTGGAGGACCTCGCCGCCTCGGTCACCCCCGGCACCACGCTGGTGGCCTTCTCGCTGGCCCAGAGCGCCTGCGGCAGCCTCGTCGACGCGGCCGACGTCGTCCGTGGCCGCGAGGGAGGTCGGCGCGCTCACCTTCTGCGACCTCACCCAGGCCGCCGGCTGGCTGCCCGGTCGACGCCACCGACTACGACCTCACGGTCTGCTCGGCCTACAAGTGGCTCTGCCAGCCCCGCGGCACCGCCTACCTGACGGTGCGGCCCGAGCTGGTCCCGACGATCCGGCCGATCCACGCCGGCTGGTACGCCGGCGAGGACGTGTGGGCGTCCTGCTACGGACCGCAGATGCACCTGGCCGCCGACGCCGGCCGGTTCGACGTCTCCCCGGCGTGGCTGTCCTGGGTCGGGGCGGTGCCCGCGCTGCAGGTGATGTCGATGGTGCCGACCGGCGTGATCCGCGACCACGACGTCGCGCTGGCCGACGGCCTGCGGGCCCGGCTCGGGCTGGCCCCGGCCGGACGCCCGGTCGTGTCGCTGACCGACCCCGACGGCCGGATCGCCGCCCGGCTGGGGGAGCGGGGGGCCGTGGTCGCCTCACGTGCCGGGCGGGTGCGGATCGCGTTCCACGTCTGGAACGGCGAGGACGACGTCGAGCTCGTCGCCGACGCGCTGGCCGGGCTGCCGCCCCAGCACTGACCGCTCGCGCTCAGGCAGGGCGCGCGCAGCAGGCGCGCTCGGCAGGCGCACTCGCGGTCCGGGCGGGTGTCGGTCCGGTGTGGTTGCATCGGAACATGGCCACCACGACGGGTTCCTCCCCTCGCCGACACGGCGTCGGCCTGTGCCTGTCCGGTGGCGGCTACCGGGCGGCGCTGTTCCACCTCGGTGCCCTGCGCCGGCTCGACGAGCTCGGCGTGCTCTCCCAGGTGCGCACCATCAGCGCCGTCTCCGGGGGCGCGATCATCGCCAACCTGCTCGCCGACCCGCGGCTGGTCTGGCCCGAGCCGCCCGCTGAGACCGCCGAGCCGCCCGGCGGGACCACCGAGCCCGCTGAGACCGCGGAGCTGCCCGGCGGGACCGCCGGGCCAACCACGGCGGATGTGCACGACCCCGACGGGGCCGGGTCCGCCCACCAGCCCCGCCTGCAGGACGGGCGGGTGCAGGGGTTCGAGGAGCTGGTCGCCGCGCCGCTGGCGGAGCTGACCCAGCGCAACATCCGCACCCCCGCACTGCTGACCCGGCTGCTGCCCTGGCGGTGGCCGATGCCCGACGGGGCGACCCGCGCGCTCGCAGACCAGTTCGCCGACGCCGTCCCCTGGTGGTCGACGCCGTTGCGCGACATCGGGATCGGTGGCCCGACGGTGGTCACCGGCGCGACCGAGATCGCCTACGGGGTCGACTGGATCTTCGCCGGGCCCAGCGTGGAGCACCCGCACGGTCGGGTCGGGGACTACCGCGTCGGCTACGCCGCGCCGCCGCCCGACATCAGGGTCGCCGACACGATTGCGGCGTCGTGCGCGTTCCCGCCGTACTTCGAGCCGATGGCCTTCGACGGCAACGTGCTTCGGCTCACCGGCGGTCACCACGGCCCCGAGGACGAGCAGGCCCGCGCGGGCATCCGCGAGTCGCTGCGGCTGACCGACGGCGGCGTCTACGACAACCTCGCCCTCGAACCGGTCTGGAAGAACCACGCGACGGTCCTGGTCAGTGACGGCGGTTCGGTGTTCCGGGCCGCACACCGAGCGCACCGTCTTCGGCCGGCTGCTGCGGATCATGGCGGTGTCGAGCAGCGGTGGCACCTCGGTGCGGCTGCGCTGGCTGCACGCCAGCTTCGCCCGCGCGGCGCTCGCCGGCGTGACCTGGTCGCTGGACACCCATGTGCGGCAGTCCTATCCGCAGGCGACGCTCGAGGTGGTCAATGCGATCCGCACCGACCTCGACGCGTTCTCGCGGGTCGAGCGGCACGTGCTGGAGCGGCACGGCTACCTCGTCGCCGACGCCGCGATCCACCGGCACCAGCCCGAGCTGGTGCGGATCGAGGCGCCGCTGGTGGCGCCCCACCCCGACGTCGCCGATCCCGCCCTCGTCGAGCGGGCCCTGCGCAAGTCGGCGGCGCGCACGCTGCTCGGCCACTGGTGATGGCCGAGCCGCCCGCCGATCACGGGCTCTCGAGGCGACTGCGCCAAGCCCGCTCACACCCGAACGGTCAGCACCACAGACGCTCTTCCGCCAGGTCCTGCTGCGCCCCGCAGTAACACGTGTCGACCTGGGTGATGCGGTCACACACCCACAGGTGATCGGTGCCGTCGCCGTGGTCAGAGACGAGGCGCCGGCACCAGCGTCGAAGCTGCTCGATCACATCGCGCCGGTCTGCGGCCTGCTCGTGATGGCCGTCAGCACCTTCGGCTTGGCGAGGTTGGTGGAGCCGGTCGCCTTCTTGAGGAACGCGTACATGTTGGCCTCGCGCGACTTGCCGTCGAACATCAGCTGTTCGGTGTGGCCCCAGCCGACGCCCTCGACCAGCGTGTTGGCGATCCCGGCCCGGTCGAGGGCGGCCTTGAACGACCGCCCCGTCTGCGAGGGGACCGACGGGTCCACGGTGCCCTGGGTCATGTACACGGGCGGGTCGTTCCGGCCGAGGTGCTTCTCGGGCATGAAGTCGTTCCACCGGGCGTTGCAGTCGGCCCACGTCGTCAGGTGCGGGCAGCCCATGGCGACGGAGGCCCAGCGGGCCAGGGTGCGGTTGGGGCCGGTGGGCAGGTCGCCGGCGAAGCCCTTGCGGGGGTCGGAGTCGGCGACGTCCTGCACGCGCTGCGGCTGGTTGACCCCGGACGCCGACACGATGGCCCGGATCGCGGGCGCGCCGAGGTAGGTGCCGACGGACATGGCCAGGTGGCCGCCGGCCGAGAACCCGTAGATCGCGCCCTTGGCCGGGTCGATGCCGAACTGGGCGGCGTTGGCCTTGATGAAGTAGTACGCCTTGACGACGTCGGCGCGCTGGTCGGCGAACCGCACGCCCGGCATGCCGGCGTAGTCACTGGTCAGCCGGTATCCCGTGTTGAACACGACGAACCCCTGCGCGGCCAGCTTGCGCGACCCGAAGTCGGCGTTGGACTTGGCGCCGGCGGCCCAGGACCCACCGTGCAGGTCGATCACCCAGGGCTTTCCGGCAGTCCCGGGGTCGGTGTAGGCGTCGAGGGTCTGGTCACCGCTGGTGCCGTAGCCGTAGGTGGCGATCGTCAGTGCCGGCGTCGCCAGGAGCGTCTTGATGGGCTTCACCACGGAGGGTGTCGCGACCTGTGCGGTGGCGGTGGCGTTGGGTGAGGCGATGGCGAGCCCGGCGCTGACGGCCAGGACCGCGGCAGCGACCGCGGGCATGGCAAGTGTGTGCTTCAAGCGACTTTCCCCCTGTGAACCGATCGAGACCCGGGCCGTCCCATCGGCCCGATCAGTGCAGGACGTTACTTCGAAGTGGCGACCAATGAAGGGGATTTCGGCAAAAACCACCACATCGCCGCCAACGGACGGAGACAACTCCCGCGAGCGGTCGGTCCAGGGTCGCCCGCCGCAGGTGGCTGCAACGCGACGCGGTGTGGGGCCGACCGCATACTGGCTGCTGTGGAGCTGACCCGGACGACCGACGCCGTACCGCTCGACCTGGCCAGGCTGGCCGCGGTGACCGAGCTCCTGCGCGGCGGTGACATCGCGGTCCTCTCCGGCGCCGGCCTCTCGACCGAGTCCGGGATCCCCGACTACCGCGGCCCCGACGGCAAGCGGCGGGTGACCCCGATGACGTACGGCGAGTTCGTCGCCTCCGCCGACAACCGTCGCCGCTACTGGGCCCGCAGCTTCGTCGGCTGGCGCCGGTTCGCCGCGGCCGCGCCCAACGACGGGCACCGGGCGGTGGTCGCGCTGCAGCGGCTGGGGCTCGTGCGCGAGGTCATCACCCAGAACGTCGACGGGCTGCACCAGGCCGCGGGCGCGCGCGACGTGCTCGAGCTGCACGGCAACCTCGACCGGGTCGTCTGCCTGAACTGCGGTGAGTCGGCAGGCCGGGCCGACCTCGATACCCGGCTGCGCGAGGCGAACCCGGGCTTCGAGGTGGTGGCGGGCGAGATCCGCCCGGACGGGGACGTGGTGCTGCCGGAGGAGGCGGTGCAGGGCTTCCACCCACCCCGGTGCCTGGTCTGCGCGAGCGACCTCGTCAAGCCGGACGTCGTGTTCTTCGGTGAGTCGGTGCCGAAGCCGCTGGTCGAGCAGTGCTTCGGCGTGGTCGAGCGGTCACGCGGGCTGCTGGTGCTGGGGTCCTCGCTGCAGGTGATGTCCGGCTACCGGTTCGTCCGCCGCGCCGCCGCGCTGTCCCTGCCGGTCGCGATCGTCACCCGCGGGGCGACCCGCGGCGACGCCCAGGCGACGATCCGCCTGGACGCGCCGCTGGGCCGCACCCTGACCCACCTGGTCGCCGAGCTCGACCCCGCGGCGTAGCCGGCGCCGTACGCCGCCTCAGACCCGGCGAAGCACCGCCGTCACCTTGCCGAGGATCGAGGCGTCGTCGCCGTCGATGGGGGAGTAGGCCTCGTTGTGCGGCATCAGCCACACGTGGCCGTCCTTGCGCTTGAACGTCTTGACCGTGGCCTCGTTGTCCAGCAGGGCCGCCACGATGTCGCCGTTGTCGGCCGTCGGCTGCTGCCGGACCACGACCCAGTCGCCGTCGCAGATCGCCACGTCGACCATGGAGTCACCGACGACCTTGAGCAGGAACAGCTCGCCCTCGCCCACCAGCTGCCTGGGCAGCGGGAAGACGTCCTCGACGACCTCCTCGGCCAGGATCGGGCCACCGGCGGCGATCCGTCCGACGACCGGGACGTAGGCCGCCGCCGGGTGGACGTCGCCGCTGCCGGTCTCGTCACCGCCGGTGGACGACTCGACCGTGGGGCCGACCGAGCCGCGGTAGCCACGGCCCTCACTGGTCGTGTCGGGGGAGACGACCTCGATCGCCCGCGGGCGGTTGGGGTCCTTGCGCAGGTAGCCCTTGCGCTCGAGCGCGGAGAGCTGGTGGGAGACGCTGCTCGGGCTGGTGAGTCCCACGGCCTCGCCGATCTCGCGCAGGCTCGGCGGGTAGCCGCGACGGTCGACCGAGTTGCGGATGACCTCCAGCACCCGGCGCTGACGGGTGGTGAGGCCGTCGCCCTGGTCCCGGTCGGGCATCTCGTGGATCTCAGCCATGCTCTCGTTCCTCTGCTCGGGCCCGGGCGGGCGGGGGTGGCGCTGCGTGCAGCCGTGGGGGTCGTCGTGCTCGCTCACGGGCTCGCGACCGGGGCCATGGGGTGTGCCGCCGAGCCGCCCGGAGACCCCTTGTCAGTGGTCGCTGCTTGGCTGGAGGACATGAGGCAAAGGTATGCGGCCCGCGCAGGAGTTTCAAACACCTGTTCGACCCGTGTCTCGACTTTCGTCGGGTGCCGTGCTAGAAATCGTACACACGTTCTATCGGACACATGTTCGACACCAGGTCGATCACGCGTCCGAGAGATGGAGGACTCCATGAGTGCAGCAGTTGCCTGGGACCTGAGCTCGCGCGGGCAGTCCGCCCGCCCGCAGCTGCGGCTCGTCCCCACCGGCCGCGACGTCCGGCCCGCCCACCTGCGCCTGAGCCGTCGCGGGCGCCTCGCGGTCACCCTCGTCGTCGCCGCCGCAGTGCTGGCGCTGACGATCGTCGTCGCCGCCGGTTCCGGCGCCGCCGAGCCGGTCGTCCAGGGGACCGCCACCGTCACGGCCGGCCAGACCCTGTCCGAGGTCGCGGCGCAGCAGCTGCCCGGCCTCCCCGTCGCCGACGGGGTGGCGCGGCTGCAGCTGGTCAACCACCTCACCAGCACCCAGATCCACGCCGGGCAGATCCTGCTGCTCCCCGCTGCCGGCTGACCGACCCCTCCAGGGCCAAGGGCCACCTCGAGCGCTCGTGCGCGCGGGGTGGCCCTTCGTGTTCTTCCCGGCGGGAGCTCCCGCCGGTAGCGTCAGCGGATCGTGTCGCACAGGCAGCGCAAAGGTCATGTCACAGGTATGGAGCAGGTATGCCGTTCGTAAACCTTTGCCGCCGACCCTATGAGCCCGGTGACATGCCGACATATGTTCGACAGGTCGGCGGCCCCGGGGGACTGGGGCGCGGCACTTCATCGTCGGTGGCAGCCCACGAGGCGCCAGCGGCATCCCATTGAGAAAGGGACACCACATGCGCTTGACTGCGCGCAAGACAGGGGTCGGGGCGGTGAGCCTGGCCGTGCTGGTCGGCCTGGCGGCCAGCCCCGCCGTCTCGGCCCAGGCCGTGACCGGGAGTGGATCAGCGCCGCAGCAGGCGGCGGCAGCAACCAAGGCGGCGCCCGATGAGCTGCCCAACGCCTTCGAGGACAAGCGCCGGGCGCTGCGTGCCGAGGCGCTGCAGGACGTCATCAAGGGCACCAAGAAGGCCGAGAAGCGTGGCGCCAGCACCGTGGTCGACCTCGGCAAGGCCGACGCCGCGCCGCCGGCCAGCCTGAAGAAGGGCGGCAAGTCCGCCAAGGCGGCCAAGAGCCAGTACGTCGAGCTCTCCCGCGAGAAGACCGACAAGGTCTTCGTCGTGCTCGCCGAGTTCGGCGACCAGCGGCACCCGAGCTACCCGGACAAGGACCAGGACCCGAGCATCCCCGGGCCCGCGACGTTCAACGGCCCGCTGCGTCAACGCGATCCCGCAGCCCGACCGCGCGGTCGACAACTCCACCGTGTGGCAGCCGAGCTACGACAAGGCCCACTTCCAGCAGCTCTACTTCGGTGAGGGCAAGGGCGTCGAGTCGCTGAAGACGTACTACGAGAAGCAGTCCTCGGGCCGCTACAGCGTCGACGGCCAGGTCTCCGACTGGGTCAAGGTGCCCTACAACGAGGCGCGCTACGGCCGCAGCAACGGCTACCCCTGCGCCGGCAACGTGTGCTCCAACACGCACTACCTGATCGCCGACGCGCTGGTCGCGTGGACCGCCGACCAGAAGGCCAAGGGCCGCACCGACGACCAGATCAAGGCCGACCTGGCGTCGTACGACCAGTGGGACCGCTACGACTACGACGGTGACGGCAACTTCAACGAGCCCGACGGCTACATCGACCACTTCCAGATCGTCCACGCCGGTGGCGACCAGGCCAACGGTGACGAGCAGCAGGGCGAGGACGCCATCTGGAGCCACCGCTGGTACGCCTTCCAGAACACCACCTCCGGCCCGGCGAGAACAAGCGCGGCGGTGCCCCGGTCGGCAACACCGGCCTGTGGGTGGGTGACTACACGATCCAGCCCGAGAACGGCGGCTCGAACGTCTTCTTCCACGAGTACGGCCACGACCTCGGTCTGCCGGACCACTACGACACCTCGGGTCTGCCCAGCCAGAACCCGGTGAACTGGTGGACGATCATGGCCCAGAGCCGGGTCGGCGCCAAGGGTGACCAGGGCATCGGCCTGCACGGTGCCGACCTCGGTGCCTGGGACAAGCTGCAGCTCGGCTGGCTCGACTACGAGACCGTGCGTCGCCGGCCAGGACAAGAACATCGACCTCGGCCCGCACGAGTACAACAGCAAGAAGGCCCAGGGCGCCGTCGTGGTCCTGCCCAAGAAGCAGATCACGACCGACCTCGTCCCGCCGGCTGCGGGCACGAAGTCCTGGTGGAGCACCTCCGGCGACGACCTCAACACCTCGCTGTCGCGCTCGGTGACCCTGCCCGCCGGCGCCCCGGCCAGCCTGTCGTTCCAGGCCAACTGGGACATCGAGGACTGCGGGCCGGACGCGTGTGACTACGCGTTCGTCGAGGTCAACGACGGCTCCGGCTTCAAGGCCATCCCCGGCTCGATCACCACGGCCGCCGAGGGCAACGGCATCGACGGCGCCAGCAAGGGCTGGGTCCCGGCGACGTTCGACCTGTCGGCCTACGCCGGCAAGACGGTCGACGTGCGGTTCCACTACGTGACCGACCCCGCCGCCGGCGGCAAGGGCTTCTTCGCCGACGAGATCAAGCTGACCTCGGGGACGACGACGCTGGTCGCCGACGGTGCCGAGTCCGGCGCCAACGGGTGGACCGTCGACGGCTTCCAGGCCGCCGGCGCCACGATGACCAAGGCGTACGACAACTACTACGTCGCCTCCAACCGCACGTACACGTCGTACGACCAGTACCTGCAGACCGGTCCGTACAACTTCGGGTTCGCCTCGAAGCCGGACTACGTCGAGCACTTCCCCTACCAGGACGGCCTGCTCGTCACCTACTGGGACACCTCGCAGAGCGACAACCAGACCGCCGTCCACCCGGGCTCGGGTCTGATCCTGCCGATCGACGCGAACCCGGAGACGCGCTACAACCTGACCGGCAAGCCGTGGCGCACCACGGTCCAGGGCTACGACGCGACGTTCGGCCTGCAGAAGTCGGACTCGTTCACCCTGCACGTCGCCGACCAGCCGAGCTACGTCCGCGGACAGGCGGCCCAGCCGCTGTTCGACGACACCAAGCCCTACTGGTTCGCCGACAACCCGCAGTACGGCGTGAAGCTGCCGGCCGCGGGCGTCAAGATCAAGGTGCTGCAGCAGAAGGGCACCGACATGAAGGTGCGGGTCTTCTCCTGACCCGCTGAGGTCTTCGGGCCTCGACCTGAGAGGGCCCGTGGGTGCGGCAGCTGCCGCGCCCACGGGCCCTCGCTCGTTGTCGGTGTGCCCGTTCAGGCCGCTCGCGGCCCGGACGGGAAGCGGGTGTGGTTGACGGGGTGCCGCCGCGGCCGGGTGGTCATCGGCTTGTGGGTGAACGGCTCGGCCTGGGCGCCGAGGGCGAGCAGGTCGAGCTTGCAGGCGGGCGGAGTCGCGGTCCTCGGCGGCCGGGCCGGAGCCGGCCAGCGGGTGGCGGCCGTTGCGCAGGAAGAGGATCACGGCGATGGCGGCGATGACGAGGAAGATGGTCATGGCAGTAATCGTGCGCCCGGCCACTTTGCCGCCACCACTGGCAGAAATGTCGGAGTCCGTCGAATTCCCGCCAAACATGTTTGCGGCGGCACGGAGAGTGCGCGTCGTGCGTGGAGGTGGCGGCGGACCGGACCGGTCAGCGGGTGAGGCGGGCCAGCTCGGCGTGGCCGTCGCTCTCGAGACGGACGATCTCCTCGGCGGGGAGGTCCTCGGGCCACGGCTCCCCGATCGCGGCGTCGTAGGACTCCCGCAGCGCGTAGATGCGGCGGACGGTCTGCCGCGCGGCCGCGGTCGCGCTCGGCCGTGGGCGCGTCATCCGCGATGTCGCGCGTCCGCGCCAGGCTGTCATCGAGCGCGGCACGTGAGGTCCGGACGACGTCGGCGAGGCGCCGGTTGGGGATGAGCAGCGCGGCCGCGAGGGCGACCACCACGCCGAGGAGCGTGTCGAGCATCCGGTCGCGCACCAGCACGGTGGTCGAGGTCTGGGCGCCGATGTGGGCCAGCAGCAGCGCCAGGGGAGTGGCGAAGACGAGTGCCATCGCGTAGTTGAGCATCACGGTCAGCTCGGCCAGGACCTGGAAGACGATGACCAGCACGACGGCCACGGCGGGGCTGGGGGAGAAGGCGAGGGTGGCCACGCCCAGGACGACGCCGGTGGCGGTGCCGAGGGCGCGCTGGATGCCGCGGTTCACGGTGGTGGTGAGGTTGACCGACTGCAGCACGGCGACCGCCGAGACGGCGGCCCACGACGTGTGGCCGAGGCCGACGAGGTGGGCGAGCACCCCGGCCGCGGCGGCGGCGACGGCGACCCGGATCGCCAACGGCACGTAGGGAGCTGACGGGCTGAGCCGGGGCCAGGCCGACCGCAGCCGTGGTGCCTCCCGGCGCAGCAGCTCGAGCCCGGCGACCTCGTCGGCCTCGTCCCGGGTCAGGGTGCACGTCCGGGATCCCGACCGGACGACGCAGCCGGGCGGCGAGCTCGCGCAGCTCCTCGGCGGCGCCCGCGGGCGGCCCGCCGCCGGTGTCGCTGGACAGCCGGGCGTCGCGCATCGCCGTCTCGGCCTGGGCGACCAGGGCCTCCAGCTGCTGGCGCCGGCGGTCGCCTCGGCCGCCGGCGCCGACGGCCTGCCAGGCCCGCTGGATCGCGACTGCGGCCACGTGCCGGGCGCGTGTCTCGGCGTCGGTGCCGACGCTGGCCGACCGGGCCGCGGCGGCCTCGAGGGCACGGGCCACGGCCACCCGCTCCGGGCCGTGCGGGCGGACCGTCCAGCCGGCCATGCAGACCAGCCACGACCACGCCGCGGCCGCGGCCGCCACGGCGACGGCGGTGCCGATGTCGCGCGGCTGCAGGGGCAGCTCGGCGCACACCGCGCAGGCGAACGTCGGCATCAGCCCGGCCGGCGGGCCGGTGCGCACCGCGTCGGAGACCAGCTTGGTCAGCCCGGCGACCAGGGCCACGACGAGCGAGGACGCCACGACCGAGTCGCTGAGGGCGGCAACCGAGGTGCCCGCCGCCACGGCCAGGACCAGCGTCACGGCCGTGACCGCGAGCAGCTTGGCCTTCAACCGGTACGGCTCGTTGCGCGCGTAGAGCGAGGTGAACCCACCGAACGCCGCGAACGCCAGCAGGTCCAGGTGGTCGGTGGCCAGCAGGACCAGCAGCGGCACGCCCATCGCGACCCCGGCGAGAGCGGCCGGGGCGATGGTGGCGTCGGGGCGGCGGAAGGTGAGCGCTCCGCGAGGTCGATGGGGTCGCGGAGCAGCTGTCACGCGCCCCATCCTCCCGCGGCCGTCGCCGCCGTCCGGGGTCCGACCTCGCCCGGGCGCCATCTCCGGCTCCGCGCGCCGCGCCCGCCGGGCCGCGAGCCGCCGGTCGCCCGTCACAGCGGGTCGACGGCGTCCACGGCCACCTCGCCGAGGATGCGCGCGGCCTCGACCACCGCGGCGTACCGGGCGCGTCGGACGAGACACACGCGCGGCGCCGGTGCCCGGGTCGCGCGGGTCCCTGGCGGTGACGAAGAGCAACCCGTCGCCGACGGCTCGGGCGTGACCGGATCGAGGGCCGACTCGCAGCTCCGCCAGCCGGTTGCCGATCCACTGCCGGCGGACCCAGGGGTGGTCGAGCACGCCGGATGCCGGGCAGGTCGGGGTCGAGGCCCGGCACCGCGAACCCGCGGCGCGGCTGCAGGGCGGCCCAGTCCGGCTCGACGGTGACCACGGCCTTGCGCAGGTCCTGCAGCAGCGACTCCTGGTCGGTGAGCCCGGCCGGCGGGTAGGCCACGATCGGCCGCCACCGTTCGCGCGCGTCCTCGTCGTACTCCACCTCGTACTGCGGCAGCGCGGTCGCGACGCGGTGCGACCAGCTCGTCCTCGTCGAGGTCGTGGTGCCAGAACCACAGCTCGGGCGGGTTCAGCTCGTTCAGCTCGTCCTGGTCCACCGGCTCGCTGCTCGCCGGGGAGGTCCGAGCTCGGGCTCCGGCTCGGCTCGGCGCGGGCGTCCGGGGGCTGGCCGGCGTACCGGTCCAGGCCTCGAAGACCGCGGCGGTGAGGTCCTCGCCGTCCCCGCGCAGGATGCCGTCGGTGAGCGACCACATCTCGCCGCTGCCCCAGGTCAGTCCGTCGCCGAGCCGGCGGACCCAGCGCCGCGGCGCAGCGCCTCGAAGGCCTCCCGCTGCGCCGGGGTCGAGCGTCGCCTCGCGCACCCACCCGACGTCGAGCAGGTCGTGCGCGCCTCCGTCCAGGTCAGCTGCCGGCAGCAGCGCCGGGCTCGAGGTCCCGGTCCACGGCGGCGATGGCGGGCTGCACGGTCGTGATCACCTCGGCCAGGCGTGAGCCCATCGCGGTCCACGGCTGGCGCAGGGCCGGCGCGAGGTCGGAGTACTCGATGCGGACGTCGACCAGGCCGCCGGCGCCGCGAATGGGGCACCGCCACCACGGAGGCGCCCACGGCGGGGCCGAGTCCGGCTCGCCGGGCCGCCTCGGCGGTGTCGGCGAGCAGCGTGTCGGTCGAGCGGTCGGGGTCGTAGAGGCCGCAGTGGACCATGGAATCGTCATTGACTTGATCGCAATCTCCTCGAGCATGGCGGCCTTCTGGGCCTCCGTGGGCATGAAGGCAGTGGCGAACTCGCGAGCCCGCTTGCCCTCCTTGTAGAACTGCACGACCACCCAGCGCTTGGTGCCGGGGTCGTTGTACAGCACCGCGTAGGTGGCCTGCGTGCCTCCTTTGTCGTAGGGAACGCGCCAGGTGAAGACCTTTCCCTGCCTGGCGCCGGCCGCCGAGATGATCCGGAGGAACTCGGCCCGCTGCCAGGCCTCGGGGACGGCGCCGCCCTTCAGGCGGTAGAACTCGCGGATGTGGCGGTCCATGTGGTCAGGGCGCCATCCGTGCGACCGCTGGATCAGTGCGGACATGTCGCTGGTCGCCGCCTCGACGGTGCGTGCCGCCTTGGCTCCGCGGGCGATGAAGCCGAGCATCGCCCCGACGGACGGCCCGTTCTCCAGCAGCTCGTCGGTGCCGACCGACGGGTCGGCCATGAACGCCGGGACGAGCTTGCCGTCCTCGTCCACGCCGTAGAGCGGGGCAGCAGGGTCGAAGCGCGACGTGTCGACGCCCGGGTGGTCCGCTGCCTCGGCATCCACGTTGACCCGCAGCCCGTTGGCGGCCGTCCAGTACTGCACGTCGGCCGGCCCGATCAGCGCCGTCTGCCACCACGACTGCGGGGCCGGCGGCGGCAGCTCGGGCAGCGGGATGCCGTACGGCGCCTGCTCGCCCAGGGACCACAGGACGGCGCGCGTCGCCCGCTCAGAGGCCTGGAACGTCGCGGCGGCCCGGTGCAGCAGGCGGAGGACGTCGTTGCGCCGCTGCTGCGCGTCCGTCCACGGCGAGTCGGTCGAGCCGAGCGCCGTCGGGTGGAAGGGCGGCGGCGAGGTGGAGCCCCGGTCCGCCTCGGCGTGCGCGTCGTCGGCCACCGCGGCGTGGGAGCGCAGCGCGCTCGCGATCACTCCCAGCGCGGTGTGGACCGCCTCGAGCCGGCCGCGGACCGTGGCCTCGTACGCCTGGAAGGCGTCAGCGGCGGGGCCGCGCCACTCGGCCCGCGACGGCATGGCTGCCGCCGCCCAGGCTGCGGCTGACGGAGCCGGCGGTCCGCGCGGTGGCGTCAAGCGCGGCGGCCGCCCTGCGGAGCGTGCCCGCGTCCGTGGTCCGGATGCGGGTCACGCTCTCGTTGAGCTCGGGAGGCAGGAGAAGTGGCTGGCCCATGTCACCGCCCCGGGTTCGGTGCGGTCAGCTGGGTCTCGACCGCCGCGTAGCCGCGCGCCGACTCACCCGTCGCCCTGGCGAGGGAGTGCAGCGCCGGCTCGATGTCCTGCAGCATCTGGGACCAGCGGCCCCAGCAGAAGGCCAGGGCGTTGAAGAGGTCGCTGGGTGGCACGGCTCCGACGGCGTCCATCCCGGGGCCGCGTACGGCGTCGATGGCGGCGGCGAGCTCGTCGGTCAGGGCGCGCAGGCGGGCGGCGGTTGCGGTGAGGGCGTCGGCGTCGACGGCGAACCGTGTCGGTGCCGCCTGCTGGTCCGGTGACCGCATGATCCCCCCTCGCCGATCGTCGTGATGGCGCGAGCGTAGGGAGGGGAACTGGTTCGCCGCTGCCGTTGTCCACAGGGTCGGTCAGTCGTTCCGGGGTCATGAATGATGTTGCAGCGCAGCGGGTTTCGGCACGGGCGGTATGGCCGTGCGAGCGACGTCACCTGGAGACGAGACGGGCCTTCGCGGTGCGCACGGTCAAGGTGGTCGGAGGTCCGGCGACGGTGACGGTGTCGGGGATGCGGGTCCACGCGCCACCGTTCACGCTGAACTCTCCGCCGTACGTGATGTCGACGTGCGTGCGGTAGGAGCCGGGCCTGTCGTAGGTGCGGGTGATGTCGCCGTCCGGATAGGGGCCGCCCGTGGACTCGGTGGGGCCGAACGTCGTCCCGTCGCCGAAGACGTAGGAGAAGTGCTCGAGCGTCGGGCGGATGCGCACGGCGTAGCCGAGCAGGGTGACCGCGTCGACCTCCTGCGGCTGGTACCCGGCGGCCGGCCAGGCGACCTCGAAGAACACCGGCAGCGTGACCAGGGTGACGTTGCCCTTGGGCTGCAGGCGCGTCTGCGGCTTGGCGAACTTCGTCTCGTTGAACGCCCGGATGATCTGCGCCAGGCCCAGGGTCTTCTTGCCCTGGGGGATGCCGTCCGGGAAGCAGGTCAGCCCGACGACCTCGTAAGGACCGGCCGGCGGCCCCGGTCCCGGGATCCAGCTCGCGGCGCAGCACCCGCGTCAGCGGTCCCGGTCCGATGTCGGGGTTGGTGGGGTCGCACTGCGCGGCGACGTTTCCGCACAGCAGGGATCACCGTTGGCGTCCGTTGCCTTGCTTGGAGCAGGCCACCTCGGTGCGGTACTCGTACGACTCGGTGAGCCGAGCGCCCGTTGCTGGGTCTCTGCCCGTCCCTGATTCGGTCTGACCTCATCGCTGCCGAATGGTGATGCCGTCGCTCGAGTACTGGTCGCTCCAATGCCGGCGCAGGCGCTCGGCGCTAGCGGCGAACAGCATGCAGAACGGTGCAGCGAGGCTGCGCAAGTAGCCGCGTCGTGCCTCATGCGACGCGCCGAATCGTTGCGATTGTCCATGCGTCGTCCGCACCAGCGCGAGCGCGACCTCAAGCGTCGACGGCTGCGCGGATCCGTCGAGACCACCTTGCCGCCTGCGTCGACGACGTTGCGCTTCTCCTGAACCGCCGCCACTCGTCACGCGATACAGGCCCGTGCCTGTCTCGCGTCGAGGCAGTGACGTGTCTGGATGGTGACGGGCGTCGCCGTCGTAGCGCTGCTTCTTCGCCACCAGGTCCGTTGCAGTCGCCAGGCTCGCTGCGCAGCTCTTGCAGCTGGCTCTGCGCGTAGCTCGCCAAGTTGCCGACGGCGGAGTCTGTCCACGCTCGGTTCACCTCGGCGAAGTAGGCCCGGACGAAGGCTTCGGCGCCGGCTTTGGTGTGGGCCTTGGCGGCCGGGGGCATCGCGACCGGCCGAGAGGTCGTGGTCGGCGATGCGGTCGCAGAGGTCGCCGGGGGAGTCGTCGGAGACGGCGTGGGTGACGCGGACGCGGAGGCGGGTGAGGTCGTCGTACCGCTGGGTGGGCTGGCGGCCGGGGGAGCGTCACCTCCACCGCAGCCGGCGAGGAGCGCCGCTGCGGTCGTCCCCGCGACCAAGGCTGCAAGCAAGCGCTTCACCATGCCCCCAACGTAGTGAGACGGCTGCCCGCGCCGCGGCGAGCAGAACCACGATGTGGATAACCCCGTCGAGTCCCATCGGCCCCCACCGGACACCCCCGCGGCGGAGTATGCCCGACTCGACCCGGCCGCGGAACCCCCTCGAGCACCCCCGCTCAGAGGCCCGCGGAAGCCGGCCCCAGGAGGCCGCCAAGAGTGACAAACCGGACACCCGGAACGGCCCGCAGGCCTCTGACCTGCGACGACCAAATCCTTACCTTCGGGCTTCGGCATTCGGCTTGTGTCGTCCGCCGAGCCGGGCATAAGATCCCTACATCTAGTAGTTACACGTCTGTAAGTCGTCCACATGTAGTCCCCAGGTTCTTCCGGGTTATCCACGTGTCGTCCACAGGATTCCCCCAGGCCCGTGCACAGGTGCGCCCGGATCCGGGTGGGGGAGCAGGTGAGGCGAGCACGCGGCATACGGCCCGGTCGGGCAGGACAGGAGAGCACGAACCATGCACTGCCCCTTCTGTCGCCACACCGACTCCCGGGTCATCGACAGCCGCACGGCCGACGACGGCACGGCGATCCGCCGGCGCCGCCAGTGCCCGGCGTGCAACCGGCGCTTCACCACGCTGGAGTCGGCGAGCATCAACGTGATCAAGCGCAGCGGGGCGAGCGAGCCGTTCTCCCGCGCCAAGGTGCTGGTGGGCGTGCGCAAGGCCTGCCAGGGGCGCCCGGTCAGCGAGGACGACCTCGCGCTGCTCGCCCAGCAGGTCGAGGAGAGCATCCGGGCCCAGGGCAGCGCCGAGATCGACGCCCACGAGGTGGGCCTGGCGATCCTCGGACCGCTGCGCGAGCTCGACGAGATCGCCTACCTGCGGTTCGCCAGCGTCTACCAGGCGTTCGACACCCTCGAGGACTTCGAGGCGGCGATCACGCTGCTGCGGACCGAGCGGGAGGCCACCGGCGTCGAGCCGGCGCCCCAGCCGGACGCCGGACGGGGCGCGAAGAGCAAGCCCAGCACCACCTAGCACGCCAGCACCACCCACCAGCCAGCACGAACCTCGGGGACGGGGGCACTGTCAGTGCCCCGCGAGACACTTCAACCAGACAGAACCACGGTCAGGGAGGCCAGCAATGACGGAGACCACCGGCGCGCGCGCAGGGGCACGCAAGGGCACCAAGAAGGGTGTCAAGGTCGAGCGGATCTTCACCACCGCCGGCGTGCACCCCTACGACGAGGTGACCTGGGAGCGCCGCGACGTCGTCCAGCAGAACTGGAAGACCGGCGCGACGATCTTCGAGCAGCGCGGCGTGGAGTTCCCCGACTTCTGGTCGGTCAACGCCTCCACGATCGTCACCACCAAGTACTTCCGCGGCGCGGTGGGCACCCCCGCCCGCGAGACCGGGCTCAAGCAGCTGCATCGACCGCGTCGTCCTGACCTACGTCAAGGCCGGCAAGGAGCACGGCTACTTCGCCACGCCCGAGGACGCCGAGCTGTTCGAGCACGAGCTGACCTGGGCGCTGCTGCACCAGGTGTTCAGCTTCAACTCCCCGGTGTGGTTCAACGTCGGCACGTCCTCCCCGCAGCAGGTCAGCGCCTGCTTCATCCTCGCCGTCGACGACTCGATGGACTCGATCCTCAACTGGTACAAGGAGGAGGGCTTCATCTTCAAGGGCGGCTCCGGCGCCGGCCTGAACCTCTCCCGCATCCGCAGCTCCAAGGAGCTGCTGTCCTCCGGCGGCACGGCGAGCGGCCCGGTCAGCTTCATGCGCGGCGCCGACGCCTCGGCCGGCACCATCAAGAGCGGCGGCGCCACGCGTCGTGCGGCCAAGATGGTCGTCCTGGACGTCGACCACCCCGACATCGAGGAGTTCGTCGAGACCAAGGCGCGCGAGGAGGACAAGATCCGCGCGCTGCGCGACGCCGGCTTCGACATGGACCTCGGCGGCAAGGACATCGTCTCCGTCCAGTACCAGAACGCCAACAACTCCGTCCGCGTCAACGACGAGTTCATGCGCGCGGTCGAGGAGGGCAAGCCGTTCGGCCTCAAGGCCCGCGACGACGGCCGGGTCATCGAGACCGTCGACGCCCGTGAGCTGTTCGGCAAGATCGCCAAGGCCGCCTGGGAGTGCGCCGACCCGGGCATCCAGTACGACGACACGATCAACGACTGGCACACCAACCCCGAGACCGGCCGGATCACCGCGTCCAACCCGTGCTCGGAGTACATGAGCCTCGACAACTCCTCGTGCAACCTGGCCTCGCTGAACCTGCTGAAGTTCCTGCGCGACGACGACACGTTCGACGCCGCGACCTTCCCGAAGGTCGTCGAGCTGGTCATCACCGCGATGGACATCTCGATCTGCTTCGCCGACTTCCCGACCGAGCCGATCGGCGACACCACCCGCAACTACCGCCAGCTGGGCATCGGCTACGCCAACCTCGGCGCGCTGCTGATGGCCACCGGTCACGGCTACGACTCCGACGGCGGCCGCGGCGCTCGCCGCGTCGATCACCTCGCTGATGACCGGCGCCGCCTACAAGCGCTCCGCCGAGCTCGCCGCGGTGGTCGGCCCCTACGACGGCTACGCCCGCAACGCCGACGCGCACAAGCGGGTCATGCGCAAGCACCAGGCGGCCAACGACCCGATCCGCACCCTCGACGCGATGGACTCCGACGTCCACCGCTTCGCCACCAAGGCGTGGGACGACGTGGTCAAGCTCGGCGAGAAGAACGGCTACCGCAACGCCCAGGCGTCGGTGCTCGCCCCGACCGGCACCATCGGCTTCATGATGGACTGCGACACGACCGGCATCGAGCCGGACTTCTCGCTGGTCAAGTTCAAGAAGCTCGTCGGTGGCGGCTCGATGCAGATCGTCAACCAGACCATCCCGCGCGCGCTGAAGAAGCTGGGCTACACCGGCGAGACGATCGAGGCGATCGTCGAGTACATCGCCGACAACGGCCACGTCATCGACGCCCCCGGCCTGAAGCCCGAGCACTACGAGGTCTTCGACTGCGCGATGGGCGCCCGCGCGATCGCCCCGATGGGCCACGTCCGGATGATGGCGGCCGACGCAGCCGTTCCTGTCCGGTGCGATCTCCAAGACGGTCAACCTGCCCGAGACCGCCACCGTCGAGGAGATCGCCGACGTCTACCTGCAGGGCTGGAAGCTCGGCCTCAAGGCGCTCGCGGTCTACCGTGACAACTGCAAGGTCGGCCAGCCGCTGTCCGACGGCGGCTCCACCGCCAAGGGTGCCGCCGCCGACAAGGCTGCGGCCGCCGCGGAGGTCAAGGTGGAGAAGGTCATCGAGTACCGCCCGGTCCGCAAGCGCCTGCCGAAGCGCCGCCCGAGCCAGACGATCTCGTTCGCCGTCGGCGGTGCCGAGGGTTACCTGACCGCCGGCTCCTACCCCGACGACGGCCTCGGTGAGCTGTTCCTGAAGTTCGGCAAGCAGGGCTCGACCCTGGCCGGCGTCATGGACGCGTTCTCCATCGCGGTCTCGATCGGCCTGCAGTACGGCGTGCCGCTGGAGACCTTCGTCGAGAAGTTCACCAACCTGCGCTTCGAGCCGGCCGGCCTGACCGACGACCCGGACGTCCGGATGGCGCAGTCGATCATGGACTACGTGTTCCGTCGCCTGGCGCTGGACTACATGGACTTCGAGACCCGCTCGTTCATGGGCATCCACACCGCCGAGGAGCGCGCCCGTCAGCTCGAGACCGGCTCGTACGCCGCGCCGGTCGCCGACGAGTCCGACGAGGAGGTCGAGGACGAGATCGAGTCGTACTCGCAGTCGGTCTCGACGACCAAGCCGAAGCCGGCTCACGCCGTCGAGGGCAAGCCGGTCGCGGCCTCCGAGGTCAAGTCCGGTGCCGGTGCCGCCTCCGCCCGCGAGGTCGAGGGTGTGCACTCCTCGGCCGAGCTGATGGAGAAGTTCCAGGGCATCGCGGCCGACGCGCCGATCTGCATGACCTGCGGCACGAAGATGCGTCCCGCCGGCTCCTGCTACGTGTGCGAGGGCTGCGGCAGCACCAGCGGCTGCAGCTGATGTGGTCGGTCAGCCAAGGTCGCGCTGAGTCGTTCAGTAACGGGCCTAGAGCTGGTCAGGAATGTCGTGCGAAACGCCGCAATGACATTTCGCAGGCGGAGAGGGGGCCTCGGGGCTGTCCGAGGCCACCCTCCCCGCTTGTTGCTCGGCGACAGGAAGCGCCGTCCCGCCGTGGCGAGTTGGCTCTGCATGGGTGCGTGACAAGCCTAGGTCGAATCGAGCTGTTGGATCAGGGCGAGTGGCTTCTCCATGATCGGCATCGCCAGGATGGGGCCTACTGCTTCGTGTCGGACCTCGTCCGAGTCGAAGTGAGGTGTGAGAATGACAATAATTGGTGCGTAATCGAAGGAGTCACGTGGCCGTCACCGGGGACGAGAACATCCGCAACCACGCAGCGTTCATCTGGTCGGTCGCCGACCTGCTGCGCGGCGACTACAAGCAGTCCGAGTACGGCCGGGTGATCCTGCCGCTGATCGTGCTGCGCCGCCTGGACTGCGTGCTGGAGCCGACCAAGGACAAGGTGCTCGACACCGCCGACCAAGCTGGCCGGCAAGGTCGAGAACCTCGACCCGCTGCTGCGCCAGGCCGCCGGCGGCGAGCAGTTCTACAACACCTCGCCGCTGACCATGACGCCGGCTGCTCGACGACCCGCGAACATCGCCGACAACCTGCACGCCTACATCGCGCGCGTTCTCCCCGGCGCCGCGGACGTGCTGGAGAAGTTCGACTTCCCCACCCAGATCGACCGGCTCGACCGGGCCGACCTGCTCTACCTGGTGGTCTCGAAGTTCTGCGAGATCGACCTGCACCCCGAGGCGGTCTCCAACCTGGAGATGGGCTACCTCTTCGAGGAGCTCATCCGCCGGTTCTCCGAGCTGTCCAACGAGACCGCCGGTGAGCACTTCACCCCGCGCGAGGTCATCCGGCTGATGGTGAACCTGCTGTTCATCGAGGACGACGACCTGCTCACCAAGCCCGGCGTCGTGAAGACGCTCGCCGACCCGGCCTGCGGCACCGGCGGCATGCTGTCGCGTCGCCGAGGACCACCTGCGCGTCGCTGAACCCGAAGGCCCGGCTCGAGGTCTACGGGCAGGAGCTCAACCCCGAGACCTACGCCATCTGCCGCTCCGACATGATGCTCAAGGGCCAGGACGCCTCCCACATCGTGCTACGGCAACTCCTTCTCCGACGACGGCTTCGCCGGCCAGACGTTCGACTACCTGCTCGCCAACCCGCCGTTCGGGGTGGAGTGGAAGAAGGTCGAGAAGGCCGTCCGCGACGAGCACGAGTCCAAGGGCTTCGCCGGCCGGTTCGGCGCCGGGCTGCCCCGGATCAACGACGGCTCGTTCCTGTTCCTGCAGCACATGATCTCCAAGATGAAGCCGGTCGAGCAGGGCGGCTCCCGGGTCGCGATCGTCTTCAACGGCTCGCCGCTGTTCACCGGCGCCGCCGGGTCCGGGGAGTCGGAGATCCGCCGCTGGATCATCGAGAACGACTGGCTCGAGGCCATCGTCGCGCTGCCGGACCAGCTGTTCTACAACACCGGCATCTCCACCTACGTCTGGATCGTCACCAACCGCAAGGCCCCGGCGCGGCGCGGCAAGGTCCAGCTGATCGACGCCCGCGACCTGTGGCAGAAGATGCGCAAGAGCCTCGGCGAGAAGCGCAAGGAGCTCTCCGCCGACCACATCGACGAGATCACCAAGCTCTACGGCGACTTCGACCGACGGCGACCGGGTCAAGATCCTCCCCAACGAGTCCTTCGGGTTCCTCCGCATCACCGTCGAACGCCCGCTGCGGCTCCGCTGGGAGATCACCGACGACACCCTGCGCCGCGGTCGCGCGCCGACAAGAAGCTCGCCAAGCTGCAGCCCGACGTCATCGACACCCTGGTCGAGCGCCTCGCCGAGCACACCGGCGCTCAGCCGACACCGACCGCAAGGCCGTCGCCAAGGTCGTCGACCCGATCCTGCAAGTCCGCGGGCCTCGCCGCGCCGCAGGCCAAGGCGGTCTGGCTCGACCTCGCCGTCCAGGACCCCGACGCCCCGGTCATCACCAACCGCAAGGGCGAACCCGAACCCGACCCCGACCTCCGCGACCAGGAGAACGTCCCCCTTCCCGCCGGCGCCGTCACGTCCGGTACGAGCCCGACCCCACCGGCCGGCTCGCCAGCACCGAGTACGTCGACGCCGTCGAGCACCACCTCAAGACCGAGGTCCACCCCTACGTCCCCGACGCCTGGATCGACCACACCAAGACCAAGATCGGCTACGAGATCCCGCTCACCCGCCACTTCTACAAGTACGTCCCACCCCGCCCGCTCGCCGAGATCGACGCCGAGATCAAGCAGCTCGAAGCCGAGATCCAGGACCTCCTCCGCGAGGTGACCGAGTGAGCCGGTCGCCTCATGCGACGCGCCTGGACTCGGCTGGTCAACGTGGAGCGCCGAACGTTGCGCCGTCGGACTGGGCGGTGCAGGACGCCTTGCACTACAGCGATCTCGCTACTGTCGACGAGCTCGCCGGACGGACGTCGTCGAGCGACGCCGACGACATCGGCACGCTGGACGTCGCGGCTTCTGCGCGGACGACGTGCTCTGTCAGCAAGTTGAGCCCTCGCACTCCGCGAAGTCATCGGCGTCGCCGCACGACGTCCGACGCTACGCATCGACCGAGTTGCATCGCCCTGCGCCCGGCGGCCCGAGTCGATCCGACGGTTCCTCTACGTACTGGTCGCTCACGCCAGCTGGACGTCGGTCGAGCACGACGTCCGAGCGGCGACAGGATGCCACGTTCGGACGCATCGTTGGGAGCGTCGCTCGATCAGAGTTCCGCGTGCCGTGCCCCGCTGCGAGCAGCAGCGGGCGATCGCCGACTACCTCGACACCGAAACCGCCCGCATCGACGCCCTCATCGCCAAGAAGCAGCAGCTGATGCGCCTGCTCGAGCGAGCGGTGGACGCAGACGATCGGCGCATGAGCTCGGCATGCGGCGTGGACGACTCGCAGGCGATGCCGTGGCGGATGTCCCTGCCTGGCGGTGTCATCGAGCACGAAGACGGCCTTGCAGCTGTCGCGATGGGATCGGGACGCCGAGTCCAGGATGCGGACTCGGATCGTGACCGTGCGTCCGTGATGGCCGAGTTGCGATTCGGATCGCGGCGTGCAGAGACTCTGCGAGCCGAGGCGTTCGACCGAACTCGACCGAGCACGATGTCGAGCGTCCGACGCAGGCGACGTCGTGCGTGCGAGCAGGCCGGCTGGGTCGAGCCGCGCTGTTGGCCGGCTGAGCTGACGGCGATCTGCAGTCGCCATGTACTCACGTCATCGGCTCCGGCGCCGACGATCGGACGCCGACTTCTGCGGTCGTCTGCTCCGAGCGCTGCGACGCAGAGGCTATCTCGAGCTAGCGCTACGAGTCAACGCAGAACGACCGATCGACATCTCGAACTGCGGATGTACTCGAGCGCATTCCGAGTCCCGTGCCTCCGCTCGAGCGAGCAGCGAGCAGATCGTGCAGCGAAGCTGCGATCGCTGCGACCGCTCGACGAGTCGCGGTAGCAGCTGACCGGCAGGTCGAGCTGCTGCGCGAGCATCGGCAGGCGTTGATCACGGCGGCGGTGACGGGTGAGTTGGAGATTCCGGGGGTGGCGTGATGAGTGGTCCGAACGAGGAGAAGTTCGAGGCGGAGATCTGTGCGTGGCTGCTGGCGGAGGGTGGCTACGACGCGGTCAAGAACGACAAGGCGCAGGGCGAGGTCCGGGACTTCGACCCGGTCCGGGGCCTGGACACCGCGGAGCTGTTCACGTTCCTGGGCGCGACGCAGGTCGAGCTGTGGGACGAGCTGGTCAAGCGGTACGGCGGTGACCCGGACCGGGCGCAGGCGAAGTTCGCGGACCGGCTGGCCGCCGAGCTGGACAAGCGCGGCGTCGTCGACGTGCTGCGGCACGGGGTGGTCGACCAGGGCGTGACGATCCGGCTGGCGTACTTCCAGCCGGCGCACGGGCTGTCGGCGGACCTGGTGGCGAAGTACGAGGCGAACCGGCTGACGGTGACCCGGCAGCTGCGCTACGAGGACGGGCTCGGGCAAGACGCTGGACCTGGCGCTGTTCGTGAACGGCATCCCGGTGGCGACGGCGGAGCTGAAGAACCCGCTGACCGGTCAGGGCGTCGAGCAGGCGATGACCCAGTACCGCACGGACCGGGACCCGAAGAACCGGACGCTGGCCCGGGCGGTGGTGCACTTCGCGGTCGACCCGCAGCGGGTGGCGATGACGACCCGGCTGGCCGGGCAGCGACACCCGGTTCCTGCCGTTCAACCAGGGCCACAACCGCGGCCCGGGCAACCCGCCAGTCCGAGACCGGGCACGCGACGGCGTACCTGTGGGAGCAGGTGTGGGAGCGCGACGCCTGGCTGGACCTGCTGGGCCGGTTCGTGCACGTCGAGAAGCCCGGCAAGGGGTCGAAGAAGCCGGCGCACGGTGATCTTCCCCCGGTTCCACCAGTGGGACGCCGTGCGCCGCCTCGAGGCCGCGGCGCGGGACGAGGGCCCGGGGCAGTCGTACCTGGTGCAGCACTCGGCCGGGTCGGGGAAGTCGAACACGATCGCCTGGCTGGCGCACCGGCTGTCCACCCTGCACGCCGGGCGACGCGAAGGTGTTCGACAAGGTCGTCGTGATCACCGACCGGGTGGTGCTGGACCGGCAGCTGCAGGACACGATCTACCAGTTCGAGCACGCCCACGGCGTCGTGGAGCGGATCGAGAAGGACTCCAGCCAGCTCGCCGACGCGCTGGCCGGGGAGCAGGCCCGGATCATCATCACCACGCTGCAGAAGTTCCCGTTCGTGCTGGACAAGGTCGAGGCGCTCCCGGACCGCAGGTACGCGGTGATCGTGGACGAGGCGCACTCCTCCCAGACCGGCGAGGCCGCCAAGGAGCTGCGCCGGGTCCTCGGCGCCGGCAAGAAGCCGGCGCGACGGACGCCGGAGCGAGGACGCGACCTGCCGGCCGAGGAGGTCGACGAGGCGCTCGCGGAGGCGGTGGCGGCCCGGGGGCGGCAGGAGAACCTGTGCTTCTTCGCGTTCACCGCGACCCCGAAGGGCAAGACGCTGGAGCTGTTCGGCCGCTACAACCCGGCCACCGAGCGGCACGAGCCGTTCCACCTGTACTCGATGCGCCAGGCGATCGAGGAGGGGTTCATCCTCGACGTGCTGGCCAACTACACCACCTACCAGACGTACTGGCACCTGGAGAAGGCGCTCGAGGACGACCCCCGCTACCAGACCGCGAAGGCGCGGCAGGCGATCGCCCGGTTCGTCACCCTGCACGAGCACAACCTGGCCCAGAAGGCCGAGATCATCGTCGAGCACTTCCGCACCCACGTCGCGCACAAGGTCGCCGGGCAGGCCAAGGCGATGGTGGTGTGCTCCTCGCGGCCGCACGCGGTGCGGTTCTACCAGGCGCTGCGCAAGTACGTCACCGACCACGGCTACGACCTCGGGGTGCTGGTCGCGTTCTCCGGCGAGGTCACGCTCAACGGCGACGCGCCGGTCACCGAGGCGCAGCTGCAACGGGTTCCCCGACACCCAGACCGCGGAGCGGTTCGACACCGACGAGTACCAGATCCTGGTGGTGGCCGAGAAGTTCCAGACCGGGTTCGACCAGCCGAAGCTCTACGCGATGTACGTCGACAAGACCCTGACCGGGCTGGCCGCGGTGCAGACCCTGTCGCGGCTGAACCGCATCCACCCGGACAAGGACGGCACCTTCGTCCTCGACTTCGTCAACGACGCCGAGGAGATCGCCGACGAGTTCGAGCAGTACTACGGCAAGACCGTCGCGCCGCCGTCGGACCCGAACCTGCTCTACGACACCCGGCACGCCCTCGACGAGTTCGGCGTCCTCGACGCCGAAGAGGCCCGCACCTTCGCGCACCTGCTGCTCGCCGAGCAGGTCGACCACGGCCGGCTGCACGCCGCGCTCGGCCCGGCGCATCGACCGGTTCGCACGACCTCGAGGAGGACGAGCAGGACCGGTTCCGCGACGCGCTCGAGCGGTTCGTGCGCATCTACTCCTTCCTCTCCCAGATCGTCACCTTCAGCGACGCCGACCTGGAACGCGACTACCTGTTCGGCAAGGCGCTGCCGGCGTTCATCAAGGCCGACCCCGGCGAGACGGTCGACCTGTCCGGCGCGGTCGAGCTGACCCACCTGCGGCACGAGAAGCAGTTCGAGGGCTCGGTCGCGCTGGAGGCCGACGGAGGGCGAGGTCGTCACCATCTACTCCGGCACCGGCAAGAAGACCGAACCCGAGCCCGAGCCGCTGTCGGTGATCATCGACCGGCTCAACGCCGCGTACGGCACCGACTGGTCCGACGCCGACCGGCTGGTCTTCGACGCCGCCCTGGAGGACATGGTCGCCGACGAGAACGTCCAGGTCACCGCCGCCAACAACACCGCGGAGAACTTCGGGGTCGTGTTCCCCGAGATGTTCCAGAAGGCGCTGCTGGGCCGGATGGACCGCAACGAGAAGGTCGTCTTCAAGTACCTCGACGACCCAGGACCTGGCCGCCGACGTGGTCAAGGTCTACGCCACCCTGGCCCAGGCCGGCGCCAAGGTCGCCTACCAGGAGCACTGCCCGATCGGCGAGCTCCTCGGCCGCGACGGCGAGGGCGCCCACCTGGAGTACAAGTCCACGCTGCGCACCGGCGCCGACACCGGCGAGCTGATCAAGCCGCTGGAGACCGCGGTGCATCAAGACCGTCGCCGCGTTCGCCAACAGCCGCGACGGCGGCACCCTGCTCATCGGCGTCGCCGACGACGGCACCGTGCACGGCCTCGCCAGCGACTACGCCTCGCTGCACAAGCCCGGCAAGGACGACCGCGACCGGTTCCAGCTCCACCTGAACCAGCTGCTCATCAACGCGCTCGGCGAGACCGCCGCCAGCACCGTCTCCACCCAGATGCACACCGTCGACGGCGAGGACCTGTGCCGGGTGCACGTCCCGCCCAGCAGCTTCCCGGTCGACGCCAACGTCAAGGTCGACAAGGGCGGCCAGCTGGTCAAGAAGACCGCCTTCTACATCCGGATCGGCAACGGCACCCGCGAGATCACCGACCCGGCCGAGAAGCAGAAGTACATCGCGTCCCGGTGGGGAAGCGGGCTCTCCCCGGTTACGGAGTAGCCGGGACCTGCTGTGTGTTGTCACACATAGACCGCGTGACCCGAGGAAGGTGTGTAGCTCAGTCAGTCAGCAATGTTCCCCAGGAAGCCGTCAGGACAAGCATCTCTGGACCCAGGGTCCAAATGAATTCTGAGAACTGAGGTGCAGGTTTGCCGCATGTGCGAGTCCGCAAGAGTCCTACCTTGATCAGTCGAGGCGGAACGGTTGGCGGTCGTGGAAGTGATACTGCCACGGACATCGCCGCCTTTCTGGACTCGTCGTCGGTGTCGTCAGTCAGTCGATGTCGCGCTGGCTGATCCAACGACGTCGTCAAGGCACTCACCGATGGCCAACGGTGTTCAGGTCACATTGCCGAGGCAAGAAGGGGGGCGGAAAGCTTCCCGGGACCACCATGTCGCGTGCTGCGGTCCGTCATAGTTTGACCGCTTGACCCCGGGACTGTCGACGACGGGTGAAAACTGACCCCTGATCGGCGCCTGAGTTCTAGGGCGGATTCGAGCGGTGGTCGCAACGCTGTGGTCAGTTTGAGCCTAGTGCGGCGGCCAGGACGTGGGCCGGGGTGCGCCAACCGAGGGCCTTTCGGGGCCTGTTGTAGAGCCGGTCCTCCACGCCGGCGGCCAGGTCGAGCACCAGAAGCCTATGCCCGCGCCGGCCGGCATGACGAAGCCCGGGCGAGCATCGGCAAGGCGTTTACAGCCCTCTCTCACGGCCGCGACGTGGCGTTCGCCGCCGAGCTTCATCGCATGCGGGCGGTGTTGTCGCTTGGCGGCGGTGTGGGCGAGCGCTACGCCGCCGAGGCAGACCTCCGCTGCGCGCTGAAAATCGCGCGGCAGCAGGAGGCGCCGTCGCTCAAGCTGCGTGCCGCTGGACACCTTGCATCGATGTTGGCCGAGCGAGGTGAAAGACGGCAGGCCGCCGACCTTCTCGCGCCCGTCTATTGCGGATTTACCGAGGGGTTCTCCACGGCGGACCTCAAGGAGGCCAAGGCGCTGCTCGACGAGCTGCGTACCTGACAACCGTAAGACCGTATGTCCGCCCCGAGAGCTGTGGCTCAAGCCGACGCGCTCGGCGGGCGGCACTCGCGTCGGCTAGTGGCGTTCGCTTTGACGCGGCGGGCGGATACGCAAGTTTGGCGGAAACAATCTCCGCCATCTGCTGAGAATTTAGCAGTTGTCGCAATAGATTGTTGAGTTGATGCTCTTGCGGACCAACGGCCGCCCCACACGCAGGCTTGCCTCAACGCCGATTTTGCGAAACGGATCAGCCCCCGACCAGCCCGAGCCGCAGATCCTGGAGCTTGAACAGCATCGCCAGCATCCGTTCGAGCTTGCGATCGAGATGCACCTCGTATCGCCCGAGCCGTTCCAGCTTGTTGGCGTCCAGCGCGTCGCCGAACGCCTGCTCGCGGATCAGCGGCCGGTTCGCCAGCTCCTTGCGGCGGGCCTCGAATGTCGGCAGCACCTCGCTTTCGAGGAACCGGCGCAGCCTCTCGGTGTCGGCGGTAGCGGCCTCCTCACCGTCCTCGAGCTCCTCCGGGTCGCGCTCGAGCATCTCGGCCCACCATTGCCGCGTGTCCTCGCGGAGCGCGGCCAGCGCCGCGTCGTAGGCATCCTTGCGCTTCGAGCTGAGCAGCTGGAGGGCGCGCCGCGTCATGGCCTCGTCTTCCTCCATATCCGCGATGTCGCGCTCGGTGTCGGCGGCTGTAGCGCGGATGGCATCGACCACGCGCTCGGTCTGACCGGTGGCGTCGAGATGGACCAAGGCGACCTTCACAGTCTCGCGGTAGGACGAGAACGTGCCCTCGAGCCCCCGCCGGTGAGCGGCCGCCTCGGCGAGGCGCAGCCGGCGCTTCCGCCACAAGATGCCGGCCAACTCCTCGACCAGATGCTCCTCGGTCGGCCCCTCCGGCGCGTGCTCGGCCGCGAGCGCTTCGAGAAGGTTATGATACTCGCCGGCATCCTCCCAGGGGAGCACGGTGTAGCGCGACAGCACGCCGTGACGCAGCGCATTGAAGCGGGTGATCTCGGTACCGCCGGTCTCGGCTGGCAGGGTCTCGATCATCGCCATGGTCTGCTCTTTCGCCTCGAGTTGTCGACCCGCGCCAGCAGTTGCTCGGCCCGGATCTCGAACGCCTCGTCGGCGAGCATTTCAGCGCTGAAACACTTGATCACGCAAGCGCTTGTACGTCCGCCGCCACATGCCTTTCGGCCGCTTCGGGAACGGCGCGGCCATGCCGGGATCGCCGCCGAGGCGCATCCTGATCTTGCTGGCGCGCCGCAGCATCCGATCCCATCCGTCTTCGCTCTGGCTGGCATGGGCGAGATCATAGCAATGCCGGCAGAGGAAGTAGCGATCGGCGCCGTACAGCTTGGCGACGCGCCGACGGCAGGCGGATGCCGCTCACCACGCCAGGGCAGATGAAATAGGGCCGTTCGCCGCCGAACCGGCAGGGCACGCGGACGATGCGGACGGTCTCCGCCACGTCCTCCCATTCGCCGCCGCCGATGCGCACGCGGTAGGAGAGATGAAGCTGGTCGGCGTCAGCGTGCGCATTGATCGAGGCGACCCGCTCGCCATCGCGGGTCCACTGCCAGCTGCCCCAATAGCCTGACCGGAGACAGCCCGCCTTGTGCAGCCGGTTCACGTCGATCGAGCGACAGGATCTCGACGGTGTCACGGCCCGAGCCGCTCCGTCGTCCTGATCCGAAGCCGCCCATCATGAGGCTCCGTTTTTGCCGAAATCATTTGGCAACTCGGCCGGCCGATCGGTGCTCTTCACGATGCTTCCTCGCTGTCCCCGGTTTGCCACGGCTTCGACGGCGTCACGATCGCCTACTGTTCGCGCAGCGGCGACGAGGTGGTTGCCCTCCTGAGTTTGGCCGCAAGCGCCCGAGCCCGCATCCTGAAGCCGGCTCAGGACGTGTTGTGGGGCGGTGATGTTGCCCGCTACCGGTCATCTGATTGTCAGGCTCGCCGACTTCATCGACCGACACGGCGACGTGCACGAGCGCGCCGATCACGCCCGCCTTGCCATCCATCTGGCCGGGCGATGGGCGCCGGTCATGCCCTGCTGCCAAGTGTGCTGCAATTGAGCGAGCTGCTGCTGGCACCGACCGGCGTCCACAAGGCGATCACCGCCCAGGCCATGCTTTCCGTCCCCCAGGCCCAGTCAGAGGGTCACCATGATGCCGACCAACAGGCTGCAGGCGAACCGGGTGTGGAGACTGGCGCAGCGGTTGGAGTTCAAGGTGGTGCGCTGGAAGGCCAAGGCGGTCCACGTCGGCGATCGCCGCCTGTGTCCGGTCGCAAACGTCACGGGCGTTATCGTCCTGGCCGAGGGACACAGCCGTAGCGCCGGCCGATCGGTTCAGAACGGCTTCGCGACCACTCGACGGGGCAAGCTGGCATGCTCTACGGCCGCCCACTACGGTCTCAGCGGCCCTCGATCGTCCCAAAAACCGGGTCCACTTCTTCACGAGCACGCGTGGTTACAACAGCGCCAAGGTAATTCCCGCAGCCTGAAGATATTGGGGGCTGTTCTCATTGCCTGCCACGGGCTTTGCGCGTGAGTGGTAACCACGCTGGTTCGGGGAAAGGCATGCTCGGATGACCATCTCCGACACTTTGATCAGCTTTGACGCCTTGCCGTCCCTGCTCGCCGCCTGCGTGGTGCTGCTGATCGGCACCTATCTCGGCAATCGAGTCGGGCTGCTGGCGCGATACAGCATCCCGAGCCCGATCGTCGGCGGCGTGCTGTTCGCCGTCGCTGTCTCGCTGCTGATGCGCACGACCGGCCACGGAATAGCGCTGGCGACCGCTTCGAGGTCCAATCTTCTACCGTTGTTCTTCGCCTGTCTTGGCCTCACGTCGGACTTACGGCGCCTATGGCATGGCGGCCCACGCTTGTTGCGCTTCCTCGCGTCGCTGGTGCCGTTCTTGTTGGTGCAGGATGCGCTGGGTGTACTGATGGCGCGGTTGCTCGGCCTGCATCCCTTCCTGGGCCTCATCGCCGGCTCGATCACCCTGGCGGGCGGGCACGGCACCGGCGCTGCCTATGTGGCGAAGTTCGGCGAGGCCAGCGCCATTCCCGGCATCATGGCGCTGGCCATGACCTCGGCGCACTCGGCCTCGTGCTGGGCGGCGTCATCGGCGAACCCGTGGCGGAGCCGTTGATCGGACGCTTCCGACTGGCGCCCGTGCCAACCGACGCGAACGATGGCGGCGTGATTACCGGCCCAGAGGAAACGCCGGTGACCACCATGCCGGCGATCGGCGCGCTCACTGCGGCCCTGGTCGCGGTCGTGATCGGCCAATGGCTCGGCGGCGTGCTGGCCGAGGCGCCGGTCAAGGTGCCCGACTTTCTGCTGTGCCTGCTCGCGGGGCTGGTCCTGCGCAACTTGGGCGCCGTTGCGGGCCTGCAGCTGCACGGCGCTTCCATGGAGCTGATCGGATCGGTCGGCGCTGTCGGTTTTCCTGGCCTGGACGATGATGGCGCTCGACCTCGGCGACGTTTCCGCATGGCCGGTCCCCTGCTGGCGATCCTGGCCGTGCAGGTCGTGCTGGTGGCGCTGTGGGCGTCGCTGATAACCTTCCGCTTGGTCGGTCGCGACTACGAAAGCGCGATCATGGCCGCGGCGTTCTGCGGTTTCGCGATGGGAGCAACGGCCACGGCGATTGCCAACATGTAGGCGCTGGCCCAGCGCCACGGCCCGGCGCCGGAAGCGTTCTTGATCGTCCCCATTGTCGGCGCCTTCTTCATCGACATTGTCAATGCCGTGGTGCTCACGCTGTTCCTGTCGCTGGATATGATCGGGTTCCGCTAGACCCTCGCTGTCTCTTCGACCACTGAAATGCATCCGGCGTCGGTGCGTCTATCGTGCGCGGGCAGGAAGAACGTGATTCGTGGAGTGAGGGGAGCATGAAGAAACACCACGTTATGCTCACGTTCACCGCGAATAGAGTCAGCGTCCAATCCTGGTTCTGGGCGGCCGTTCGTGTGGTCGAACTCGCGCTCGCCCTCCTGCTTCCGGCCGCCCACGCCCGGGCGGCGCGGCTTCATGGTCTACGAGATGGGGACGACCGACCTCGGCACCGCCTCGGCGGGACGGGCGGCGATCGCCAAGGACGCCTCGACCGCCTTCGGCAACCCGGCCGGCATGACCCGGCTCGACAAGTCGCAGATCCTGGTCGGCGTCCAGCCGGCCTACGGCATCAGCCACTTCGACAAGAGCGGCGACTCGCGCGGCGGCGGCAACGGCGGCAACGCGCAGGGCTTCGCGCCGGGCGGGGCGCTCTACGGCGTCTACAGCGCCACCCCCGACCTGAAGCTCGGCCTCAGCCTCGGCTCCTACTTCGCCGGCTCGCTGCAGTACCAGGACGGCTGGTCCGGCCGCTTCTACAGCACCAAGTCCGAGATCCTCACCTTCGGCGCCTTCCCGACCGTGGCCTACCGGATCAACCGCTGGCTCTCGGTCGGCGCCGGGGCGCAGATCCTCTACGGCAAGCTCAACGAGAAGGTCGCCGTCCCGAACATCACCGGCGGCGACGGCAGCTTCCAGGTCGACCAGAGCGACGTCGGCTACGGCGGCATGGCCGGCGTCCTGCTCGAGCCGACCAGGACCACCCGCTTCGGCGTCACCTACACCTCCCAGGTCGACTTCAAGTTCAAGGACACCGGCCAGCTCACCGGCGCCGGGCCGATCCTGACCACGCTGCTGCAGCGGCGGGGCTTCGGCGGCAAGAACATCGACCTGAGCCTCACCGTGCCGCAGCAGGTGATGGCCAGCGCCTACCACGAGGTGACCGACCGGCTCGCCGTCATGGCCAACGTCGACTGGCAGGACTGGAGCCAGTTCGGCGAGGTGGAGGTCCAGGTCAACTCGGCCGGCCAGCGCCGGACCACGAACCTCGACTACGACGACACCTGGGGCTTCGCGCTCGGCGCGCAGTACAAGCTGGCGGACCCGTGGACCTGGTCGGTCGGCTTCGCCTACGACACCTCGCCGCTGAGCCACAGCCAGCGGACGCCGGCGATCCCGCTCGACCGGCAGTGGCGGGTCGGCACCGGCCTGGAGTACCGGCTCAACCCGAAGCTGAGCCTGGGCCTCGCCTACGAGTACCTGAACCTCGGCGACGCGTCGATGTCGCGCGACCGCGGCCCGGTCGCCGGCAAGCTCGACGGGAAGTACTCGACGAACGAGGTCCACTTCGTCGACTTCACGATCAGCTACAAGTTCTGACGGAGGGACAATCCTCGGTGAGGGCGAAACAGTCGGCACTCGTGGCCTCGCGACCTCGATCGGCTCGTGGACCAAGGCCGCGTCCCGGATGCGACGAGGCACGCCGCGTGAGCGGCGGTGCGCTGTTCGTGGACGGGAACCTTCGCCGCTTCGCCAGCGCGCGGCGCCCCGAGATTTCATCGGACCCCGGATGCCGCCCGCCGGCCCGGGGGCGAAGGCCACGGCCGGCCCGGGGCCCACGTTCGGCGCGGCCACAAACTCCGCTAGGCCGCAGCCGCAAGTCGGGCGAACACCCAGAATGCGGCCACCGACCCGATCGCATATCCAGCCGCGCGCGGCCCCCAGGCCGGCAAGCGCAGCGGCAGGAGACGAACAAGACGAGCCAGCGTCAGCACTGCGGCGACGAAGGCGAGTTGTCCGAGCTCCACCCCGACATTGAAGGCAAACAACGCCAGCGGAATCTCGCCTTGCGGCAGACCGACCTCTGCCAGCGCGCCGGCAAAGCCAAGCCCGTGCAGCAGGCCGAAGCTAAACGCCACCAGCCACGGATAGGATCGCGTGACGGCGCCGCGCCCGGCCTCGCCGCGCACCAACTCGCTGGCGAGAAATACGATGCTCAGTGCGATCGTCGCCTCGACCGGCGCGGTTGGCACATGGATGAAACCCAAGGTCGCCGCCGCCAGCGTGATGCTGTGCGCCAGCGTGAACGCCGTGATCGTGGCCAGGAGCTGGCGGAGGCTCTCGTACCAGCAGCAGCAGGCACAGCACGAACAAGAGGTGATCGATGCCGAACAGGATGTGCTCGACGCCGAGCCCAACATAGGCGCGCAGCACCATCAGCGGGCCCGGCTGCGCCGGCACGATGAAGCTCGGGCTGGACGGGCGTCAGGCGGGCGGTGCGCACGCTGCCGTCGGCGTTCTCGATCCGCACCAGCACGTCGGTCAGCGTGCGCGTCGAGCCGGTCGATTGCAATCCGCTGCCCTTCCAGCCCGCGAGTCGCAGCTCACCCGCCCGTACTCGATGAAAGCACCGCCGGCCTGCATTGTGGTCGGCTGGCCGACGATGTGGCAGGAGTCCGGCAATCGCGGCTCTATGCCGAGCCGGAAGGTCCCGAGCGCCGGAACCTTCCAGGTCATCAGGAAGACATTCGCGGCGATCTCGCGCAGCTCCAGAAAGCCCGGCCGCACCTCGTGCGCGCTGCGGACCGTGCAACGGCAGCAGCAACGCCGCGAGCAAACCGAGCAGCAGGAAGACGCGTTTCATGGCGATCGCCGCCGGCGGTCCTTGCACGATGACCTGGTAGCCGGCCAGGAGAGCTTGATACTGTGCCGCCTGCGCGGCGGCGCGGCGCTCGGCGAACCACTCGCGCTCCACGGCCGACCGCACCTGCTCGAATGGCGGCAGCTCCGGCCGGTTCGACGGCAGTCACCAGGACCAGGTGCAACCCATAGGCCGATCGCAGCGGACCGACCCAATGCCCGGCGCCGGACTGCGCCATCGCCTGTGCGAAGTCGTCGCCGAACAGTGCGGCGACCCGATCGAGCGGCATTCGGCTGAAGGCATCGCCCAACAGCAACGCGTCGCCCTCATTCGCCGCACCCGGCGCGGTCGCTGACCAGATGCGCGAGGATCTGCCTCGCGTCGGCTTCCGCCGTCTGCGCCCCGGCTCTGGCTGACAAAGACCTGTCGGAACGAAATCAGTGGCTGAGTGCGAAACTTCTCCGCGTGGGCCTGGAGATAGGCGCGCAGCTCGGCCTCTTGCGGCGGCGGCACCGTGTCCTCGAACAAGAACTCCATCTTCTGGCGCAACCGGCGTCGGATGATGGTGTCATCCTTGTCGAGACCGAGCGCGAGCGCGGTGCGATACAGAACCTCCTCGCGGATGTAATCCTGGATTTGCGCCTCCAGCTCGTCCGCGGCGGGCGGGCGATGCCAGGTCCGCGAGAACCCCGCGGCCAGGCGGTCGATATCGGCCTCGCTCACGACGATCTGCCGGTCGGCGACGCCGGCGTCGGACGCCGCCGCGCCCGAAGATCGCGAACAGCACGCCGCCGAGCAGCAGGAAGTGCACCAGTGGCTCGCGCAGCAGCCGGGTCAGCACGACGCCGTGCCCTCAGCTCTTTGGCGTGTACCAGATCGGCGAAGTGTAGGCGCGCTGCTGTGCGACCATCGGCACCTCCTTCGGCATCTGCACGCCGAAATACTTGGCGTCGTAGGCAGTCCACCGTGGTGTCGGAATCTCGAGCACGCGCGCGTAATAGAAGGCGCGCAGAGCGGGATCGAAGTCGGGATCGGTCCATACCGTGATCAGTTCGGGATCGCCGATGGTGTTGGTCCAGGTGGCGTTGGCCACATCGACCGTGTTGCCGACCGGCGGCAGCTTGCCGTTTGCATCCGGTTTGCGGGTCTGCGCGTCGCTCCAGGCGACATCGTAGACCTTCTCCTGCAACGCGCCGTTTGCGTCCTGCCAGCCCTTGACGATCTGGATGCGGTCGAGATTGGCGCCGATCGGATCCTTCAGTGCGGCCACCAGGAAGCTCGGGCGCCTTGCCCGACGGCGCCGCGGTGAGATCGCCGCCCATCGGCACGCCGCGGGCATAACCGACCGCAGCGGGGTC